>CAYTGM010000020.1:0-102257 GCA_964437365.1 uncultured Candidatus Sumerlaeota bacterium
GCCTAATCAAATGGGTGCCTCTTACCACTCATCCACAACAATCGGTTATATCTCGCGTGGTGCAACTCTGGGTAATGATTCAGCTTCATCAGAAGGGCAAAGGCGCCCTCTCTGATCTGGCACTTGCCGATCATTCCTCATATCATGATCAGGGCTACGCATCTCTTAGTTAAGAATTATACCGAGTGCTCTAATGTACCTGCAAATTCATCTGTAGAAAGAAGTGTAGAGCACTTCGATACTCATAGCTTCGTGGTTGGCAAACGACTTGTCGCGCCGCCTAGCCGAGGGGAACGGATTTCCCAGAACCCCGGAGGAATGGATCCGATTCATCATGTACCGGGAGTTTCACTCAACTCTTGTTTGCCCTGCAATGATCGACCCATCATCTTCTGCACTTGAAAACCATTCATTGCCCGAGATACCTGGAGAAAACCGACCGTTGGCGAAAAGGAAGAAAAAGAAGCGAACTGGTGCGAACCAGCCATTAGCCAAGGCGAATGGGGCTGAGAAGTCGGCTGCTCCGGCGTCTCCCAAGATGGAATCACCGAATTACCTTCCTCGGGTTTTTGACGATCCCGAGTTTTTGACTCCAAGAGTCTTTTGGATACTGCTTGTTGTTCTATCTTTTTCAGGAGTCGTTTCACGTTCCATCGGACTCGCTTCTGAAGACCTCTGGTTTGACGAAGTCCAAACGTATATCGAAGCCATCTGGAACCGACCACAGGGTTCCGCTCACTGGCTCTTCTATCCCATCGTTAAGATGTTCCTCACTTTGGTTCCCGATCCCACTTTAGGGGCGCGACTTTACCCGGCGTTAATGGGGATGTTGACGATTCCGTTGATGGGGGTCGTTGCAGGTCGATTGCTTGGTCGAGTCGGAGGTATCATAGCCCCACTCCTGGTTCTCATTCAGCCATTCCATCTTATATACAGTCAGGAAGCGCGCTTCTACGCACCGATGATGTTCTTTGCTACAGCACTGATCGGAAGCGCCGTTCTTCTCGCCATGGAGTGCAAGTGGTATCGATGGCTAGGGATTCCCGGGGCCATTGCTTCCTCCTGGCTGCTTCTTTCCCATCATCCCGCCTCGGCGCCAGTTGCACTCTTTGTTCTCGGGTGGTTCGTGCTCTCAATAGGTTTGTCAAGGTGGGGCTTTTTGCTGGTAAGCAGTTATATCACTCCTCTCAAGCGACTCAAGTATCCCCGTCTATTCATGCTGGCCATGGGAGTAATGGTTCTGATTGCTGGATACTTCTATGCCGGTCCTCTCCGAGAGAAGGCTGTTGAGGCAGTTTTTCGCACCCCGTGGGGGACTACACCGAACGTTGATCTTACCCTTGCATTCTTCAGCAGTCATTTTCGCGAGTTCGGGTGGGCGGTCCCGTATCTCGGAGCGATCGCAAGCTTCCTGCTGTGTGCGATGGGTATTGTGGTTCTCTTCTTAAGACGTCCGTGGTTCGGGATTCTGACTTTAGGCGCTATCGCCTCAACCTTCGCAGCTATCTTTGCCATCAACTATGAGAAAGTCTATCTGTTAAAATACAGCTGCGCCATGCAGCCGTTCTTTGTCCTGGCCACGGCGACAGGAGTCGCGGCTTTCTTTAAATTCATCTCTTCACAAAGGCAGTTTAAATCTAAAGCAGGTTTACTGTTTGGGATGTTCTGCGCCATGATAGTCGCAGGTCCTATCGCTCCATTGAGCAGTTATTACAAAGGCTATAAAATGCCTCTCCGCCCCCAGCTGAGTTGGGTGAATAAGAATGCATCTGGGCCGGCTCAAGTCTATATACATGGGCATGTCGGTTACCTTGGGATGCTTTATGCTGACACGCTAAATGAAGAGCATACTCTTCACTACATGTCTTGGGAAAAGCGCAAGGATGACGGGCGCGCTGAAGTAGAACTCTTGCGTGGAATGGCGGCTACTGGAAGTCCGACTTACTTTGCTCATGCCTGGAGGCATGATATGCCTTCCGTGCTCCTTTCTTTTCTGAATGAAGAGTGTGAGGAGGTAGCCTATTTCCCACCTGCTGTTGAACCTGCTCAAGCAGGCCACCTCTATCGTATCCATCCAACAGAGGAAGATCCAGCACTAGGCCTACCGTTGGTTTCTATCGACTATACACGCAGCCCTGACATGACGACAGACGGGCAGCTTATCTTCGACTATGCAGCAGAGGTTGACTTCGCTGTGGACCTTGAAAAAGGAAAACAATACCTGGTCACCGTTCGGGGGACTGTGAAAGCTACTCGACCCTGGGTTCTAGCCATAAAGACAGAGGGAAGTCATCCTGTTTTTCTCCCGCTTTTAGACAAGAACGAAAATGAGGACTTCGAAGTGACTGGCGTTCTCGCGACAGGTGAGAGGAGTGATCGTCTCTCACTCTCTCATGTCTTTGATGACCCGGGAGTACCAACCGGGCAGGGAGGTCTTCTTATAGACGAAGTGTTTATTCAGATTCTTGGAGAAGGCGAAGAGGTACGAGGCGCCGCAGGGTTTAGTCTTGGTTCAACGATAAACTTACTCACTGAACCAGGAAACTGGGAAAGTCTTCCTTCTGGTGTCTGGAAGCGGGAACCAGATAAGGAAAGGGATGAAGGCGTGACCTTCAGGTTATCAGATCTGAAAGCTAAGTCACCGCATCTTGTTCGTCAGTTGGGTTCAGTTCGAGCAGGAGAGATGTTATATGCCCAGACGGCAATACGACCAAGAGAGATTCCTGGTTATGGTGGTAATGCTCAGATATGGTTTTTGAATGGATCCGGGCAAGTGATTCGGCGCCACTTTCTGGCTAGTCCTTCCTGGGACTTTCGTTATCCAAAGGCCATGATGGAAAGCTTAATGCTGCCTGGGGAGGGGTTAAGATGGTATGAAGGGATTCGCCAGGTGCCCCCCGGAGCAGAAGCCGCAGTGATCGCCTATCCTCTTTGGGAAGTCGCTGGGCGAAATCATGCTGAAGGAGAGAACCATCTGGAAATTATTCACTTGGAATATGCTTCTGGTTTACCCCAAGCGGTCAAGTCCACTGGTGAATAGGATGAGTGCTTAGAAAGATATGCCTTGACGTGAGGCCTCTCTTCATTTCGTTAATTGACGAAATGACGTAGGTGGCAATCATGCGTGAATTACTCGCAATCACAAAAGCTCTCGCAGATCTCAATCGAATCAGGATTCTCTGTGCACTCACGGAAAACGGAGAGCTTTGCGTCTGCCAGATTCAGGAGTTTCTCAGTCTTGCTCCATCCTCAACGTCAAAACACCTCAGTCTTCTAGCTCAGGCGGGTCTCCTGTCCGTTCGTAAAGAAGGGCGGTGGGCGTGGTATTCCATTAATGAGGATGAGATGCCACGGGAATCGGGAGATGTCCATGCCTGGCTCACGAAACAGGCTGGTAAGGAAAAGGTAATCAGGGAGGATCGCAAAATATTGAAGAAGGTTTTATCTTACTCTCCGGAGGAATTATGTCAAAGACAAGCCAGCGGACAAAAGTGTTGTTCCTCTGCACCGGTAACTCGTGCAGGAGCCAAATCGCGGAAGGTTACGCGAGGAGCCTGAAGTCGGATTCCATTGAAGCCTATAGCGCAGGTATTGTCGCCCATGGGCAGAACCCAAATGCGATCAAGGTCATGGCTGAGGAAGGCATTGATATAACAAGCCAACAGTCCAAGACACTTCAGTCGCTTCTCGACAATGGAGTCACGTTTGATATTGTCTATACTGTTTGTGATCATGCCGACGAAAATTGTCCGATCTTTCCCGGAAAAACCAAGGTTGTTCGCCACGGCTTCGACGACCCGCCGAAACTTGCCGCGAACGCGAAGACAGAAGAGGAAGCGTTGGAGCATTATCGACACGTCCGAAATGAGATACGCGTGTGGATCGAATCACTATAATCATTTCAAAACTTATTCTCAATTTTTCAGCATAAGAGTTTCTTGTATATAGAAAGGCCTGAATTACAGATGTCTGAAGTTGCTGCAACGGGCGATCCTGGTTGCCCAACCACCACGAAGGGTCGTCTCTCTTTTCTCGACCGGTATTTAACAATTTGGATCTTTACAGCGATGGCGATTGGAGTTGCTATTGGTTATCTTGTACCCGGCACGGAAGGCTTCATTGAATCCTTTAGTGTTGGTACCACAAACCTGCCGATTGCCATTGGTTTGATCGTGATGATGTACCCACCTTTGGCCAAGGTGAAGTATGAAGAGCTTGGGGAAGCATTTCGTGACTGGAAAGTTCTGGGGCTTTCACTTGTGCAGAACTGGCTCATTGGACCGGTTCTGATGTTTGCGTTGGCGGTTATCTTCCTGCGTGATTATCCGGAGTATATGATTGGACTGATCATGATCGGGCTAGCCCGCTGTATAGCCATGGTCATTGTCTGGAATGATCTGGCTAAGGGGGATACAGAGTATTGTGCAGGGCTCGTTGCTTTTAACTCTGTTTTTCAGGTACTTTTCTTTAGTGTCTACGCGTGGTTTTTCATCACATGGCTACCTCCGAGATTAGGTCTCGACGGAGCCATCGTTGATATTACCATCTGGGAGATTGCGAAGAGTGTATTAATTTATCTGGGCATTCCTTTCTTTGGTGGGATGGCCACGCGTTTCGTGCTCTTGAAGACGAAGGGGAAGGGATGGTACGAGCAGTCTTTCATTCCACGCATCAGTCCGCTTACTTTAATCGCACTGTTATTTACCATTGTTGTGATGTTCAGCTTCAAAGGGAATAAGATCGTAGAGCTTCCTTTCGATGTCGTACGTATAGCAATTCCCTTGCTGATATACTTCGTTGTGATGTTCATTGTGAGCTTTCTTATTTCCTGGAAGATGGGTGCTGATTATTCAAAGAGCGCGACTCTGTCTTTCACAGCTGCGAGTAATAACTTTGAGCTGGCCATCGCCGTTGCTATTGCTGTCTTCGGAATTGGTTCAGGAGCAGCATTCGCGGCGGTGATTGGTCCGCTGGTGGAAGTGCCAGTATTGATTGGACTTGTGAGTGTCTCTCTCTGGTTTCAGAAGAAGCTGTACCATGGTAAAAGTGAGGTGTCACAGGCATAGAGGGTTACTCGCAATTCCATGAATAATTTCTATAAGTCTTGTTGAGCTTACACGATCATCAAGAGGCCATCAGACCCCGCGCTATCGAGGCCTCAAGTGTTTGATTTCCTTGTCACAGAAAATTCTCCATGTCATTATTCACCGAGCATTCTGAGTTTCGGAATCATTTCTTCCAAGGATGGATTCTCAATGATGACGCGAGTCTACTTTCTGTTAATCACAGCCCTTTTTTCCCCTTCAATTCTGCACGCGGAGGTCCCACAAGAAATGGAAATTCCCGATCCTCCAGAACTGGTTCAGTGGACGACTCTTCCTGAAAAGGATGTTGAACTTAGTGAACAGCTGGCCGCGATTGTTAAAGCTACAGGTTTGGATCGGATGACTCCAGCTGCTGACAACCCGGACGATGAAGATGAGTGGTCATCTATATGTCTTGTCGACTTCAGCGATCTTGATAACATTCGAGTTGCTGGTTGGAAGGAAGATAATTTCATCTATCCTGCCAGTACATACAAGATGTATGTAGTTGGAGAAGCTATACGGCAGATTACGCTAGGGGAGTATACTCTCGATAAAGAAGTTATAGTCAAGGAACACAATATTCGTGGCGGTACGCGCCTGAAAGCCAATGAACCTTTCACTGTATCTGAAATCCTGAGACTTACAAGTCAGTATTCAGACAATGCAGCAGCAAACGAAGCAATAGATCTGGTTGATAGGCGTCGCGCCAGTGCTCTCATGCATGCTCTTGGGTGCGAGGGATCGGAAATTACCCGAAAGTATCTTTCGCGTGATTTGGAAGATGAAGGATATGCAGAGATTAGAGGAACAGAGACGAACGCACTGCATTCAGCCACCTTTCTCTGGGCTGTTGAAAGTGGAGCCATCGGTGGCGGGAAAGGTCGCGGATTGATTAAGAGTTATCTTGCTAAAGATGAACGAGACGACCGTCGCTTTCGTGCTGGCCTTCCCTCTTCCGCTACTGTCTACTCCAAGGGCGGGACCTGGAATGTCTTTACGTCGGAGGCTGCCATCATTGAGGATGGCAAAATCCGATTTATCCTTTGCGCATTTACCGCGATCAAATCAGATGAGTCAGAGGAGATGCTTGCTGAGCTTGGACGAGGAGTCTATGAGCTCCTCAAGGAATAAGGAGAGTAGAAATCGTACCCGGCCTTTCGATGAAAGGTTCAATTTGGTATCTCACCAGGGGATCTGTTGTCTATCTCTGAAGAAACAGCCAGTCGGACCGTTGTCGGGTAAGGTCACAGCCCAAGTGATGGTATCTGCCCCCTCTGCCGGGGTTCGAGGGGCGCTTGTCCCACCCATATCAGTCCTGACCCACCCGGGACACACCGCATTCACAAGGATTCCCTCGGAGTAGACTTCTGCTGCACAAACACGGGTAAGAGCATTGAGTGCACACTTTGATGTTGTATAGCCAGGTGTACCTCCTCCGCTATTAGCGACAGCGCCAGCCCCGCTCGAGACGTTGACGATGCGACCCCAATTATTTTTCTTCATCTTCGGAAGGACAGCTTGTATTGTTCTCCAGCATCCATAAAAGTTTGTCTCAAAAGTCTCCTTTATGTCCTTCATAGAGGCTCCTGATGCGCTGTTCCATGTATCATAATTGATTCCTGCGTTATTTACCAGAATGTCAAGTCTGCCATGCGTTGAGAAAATCTTGTCCACCGCCTTAAGAACGGATATGTCATGGGTGACATCAAGTTTGACAATCTCTATCGGTAAGGCGGCGTCGAGTTGTTTTCTAGCTTCTCGTCCAGCCTGAATGCTTCGACTTCCCATATAGACAGTAATCCCTGATTGCGCAAGTTGGTGGACAACTTCAAGGCCGATGCCTCTGTTTCCGCCTGTCACGAGCGCTACTTTTTGTTCGCTAATTGTCATTTGCCATCCTCTCTAATAAGAGTGTTATAATATTTAGTCAACGTCTCGGTCGCTCTCTTCCCTTGAAAAGTAAAGGATTTAGGGCGAGGTTTGAGTGAGATTTGACCAGCTTCATTGCATGGCTCAACATGATATTTCCACCAATAGATACCATCGACCACACCCGCTTGAACAGCAGCTCTAATCGCTGCTTCATAGCATCGTTCTTGTAATTCCTCATCTACTTCAGCACTACTCTCCCATTCCCATGGAGCAATCGCTGCATCAGCGGTTGATTTATATCCAATTTCTGTATAGATTACTGGCTTGTTTTCTCGTAAAGAAATATCTCGAATTTTCTCAATGTGCGGTTGCCATGCTTCGACCAATTCCTCGAGATTAGGGTTCTCCTCCTCAGTAAGTGGAAAGTACGCCTGGATGCCGATAGCGTCAAGTTCACTCCAGAACGATATTGTCTCCAGTTCTTCCCAATGCTCTGCGCTGTAGACAAGCTTTCCGTCGTAAATATCTCGTACCTCTTTGATGAGTCTTTTCCAATAATCAGGTCGAAGTTGTGTGGTACGGGTCATTTCAGCACCGATACTATACCATTGAATGTTATTATCTTGTGCCAGTTGTGCATAGTGCAGCGCGAATATCCGATAGGAGTCCTCGAAAGTTTTCCATTCCTCTTCTGACTGAAAGTCCACACTACTGAGCCAGACCTTCTGTTGGTAGATATCGCTCCATGGGTCTCCGATCCAGATATGCGGTCGTAACATTACTTTGATGCCAGAGTCTTGAGCCATTCGACTATATTGAGCGATACCAGCGTCTCCCTCTCCCCACCAGCGCCACTCAGGTGAACGATTCTCTTTAGTTGAAAGACGAATCCTGGGATCATGTGGATTTTTAATGAATCCAAAGGGATTCAGAGAGATATGCGTGGTTCCCATAGTCTTTAATTCATGAATGTGGCAGGCCTCTAATTTCGGGCCGCCTTCAATACAGATTCCAAGGTGAACTTCTCGCTTTTCTTCTCCTGGACTCATCGAAGAAACAAAGGAAAGGCTTAGTATTTGTGCTGCACGCAAGAAGATTGAGGATCCAATATTTATCATTTAGCTGTCTTCTTGATTTTCCAACGTTTGATTCTTGAAGTTAAAGTACTCGGTGGAATCCCCAACAGTTCCGCTGCTCCGCCTTCTCCATATATACGACCACCAGCCTCTTGTAGAGCATTCTCAATATTCTTTATCTGTTGATCTCTCAATGAGCGATCTTTCCTTATTGAAGAGCTCTCATCAGATTCTTCATTTAGAGTTGTTCGGGTGAAGTTATCACGATCATTTTCGGCGTGTTGATTCTTGAATATAAAGGAGAAGTCTGCTTTGCCTCCTCTTGCCAGAATTGTGGCACGTTCGACAACATGATTCAGCTCTCGCACATTCCCCGGCCAGTCATAATTCTTTAATTGATTGAGCTGATGATGAGATACGGCTGGGGACGGAACCCCAAGGCGCTCAGAAGAGTTCTGGATAAAGTGTGATAGTAGTGAAGGAATATCTTCTTTCCTTTCACGAAGAGTGGGGACATTAACAGGAAATACACTCAGACGATAATATAGATCTTCACGGAAATTTCCTGCATCAACTTCAGTTTTAAGGTTCCGATTTGTTGCAGCGATGATTCGAACATCTACTTTGCGCGTGGAAGTCTCGCCTATACGTTCAAACTCGCCTTCCTGTAAGACGCGCAAGAGTTTACTTTGAAGGTCTAATGGTATTTCTCCTACTTCATCGAGAAAGAGAGTTCCCCTGTCAGCCAATTGAAATCGCCCAACTCGATCACGAACGGCACCGGTGAAGGCTCCTTTTACATGACCAAAGAATTCGCTTTCAAATAATTCACGGGGAATTGCTGCACAGTTGACCTTGATGAGAGGCTTCTCGGCCCGTCGGCTCTGTCTATGTATAGCCCTCGCCACGAGCTCTTTTCCACTTCCTGACTCACCATTGATTAAGATCGCGGCATCGGTAGGGGAGACAAGCTCAATCTGCTGGAGCAGATTCTGTATAGCAGTACCATTTCCAATAATCTCGCGATCTCGGTCCAGCGACAGGACTTCTTCACGCAGAAGTGCATTCTCGTCTTCCAGTTCCGACTTGAGCGCCTCAATCTCTTCAAAAGCTCTTGCATTGGCAAGAGCGACCGCAGCTTGATCGGCAAAGAACCGTAGCCAGCCAAAAGTCTCGCTATCGATCCCCTTGCGGCAGAAGATACCAAGTACGCCAAGAATCTCTCCCCTGAAAATAAGAGGCTGGCCTGCGAAACTCCTGATATCCTCTTCTTTCGCCCATTGCTTATCTGCGACCCACTTATTGTCTCTTTGCATATCTTCAATGAGAATCGGTTGGCCGGTCGCACCAATTCTACCAATTTTTTTCACGCCCAAAGGAAATCGTGAAAAACCCCCTTCCACCGAGTCCCATACTATTTCGGGATCTACCTTTGAGTGTCCACTACTGGCAACAAGGTGTAGACAAGATGAGTGATCATCGCATTCAGAGAGAAATCGGCAGGTTTCACATCGATCTCCCGGTCTTTTCACCCAAAGACGGGTTAATGCGTATCCAATGCGCTGGTTCAGTCCGTCGACGATCGCCTGCATGACCCGTTCGGGAGACCGTTCTTCTGTAACGGCGATCATGACCGGCTGAAGAGTTTCAAGTTTCACAGTGTTGGCCTTTGTCTAGTTGCCGCAGGCAACGACATTGCGTTGTAGAACGCAACGCAAATGAGTGGATAACGATAATGCGTTGTTGTATGTTGTCGATAATATATATTCCAAGTTTATTAAATTCAATGTTCTAAAGGAAAAATGGTATGTGGCACAAACCGAGCACTACTAGTCCTCAACATCACAAGCAACGTGATGAAAAACTTACTCGAAAAGAGGATTAGAAACATGACACGCATCAACCCAATCACAGAAACTCAGGCAACAGGCCATACAAAAGAGCTCTACACAGCGGTTAACAAGAAACTCGGACTCGTTCCTAACATGGTTAAGACAATGGCCGTTTCAACACCTGTTCTGGAAAGCTACCTTGCATTCAGCGGAACTGCCGGTAACACACTTAACGCACAGGAACGAGAACTGATCGCCCTCGCAGTAGCAGAGGTTAACGGGTGTGAGTATTGTACAGCAGCTCACTCTACAATCGGTAAGATGGTTGGTCTCAGTCCTGAAGCTATACAGACAGCTAGACGTGGAACAGGTACCAACGCACGCCAGCAGGCTATCATTGAGCTCGCCGTAGCCATCGCAGACGAACGCGGAAACATCTCTGACTCGCAACTTCAGAAAGCCCGTGAAGCCGGTTTGACCGACGCAGAGATCCTGGAAGTTACAACTAACGTCGTGCTCAACTTCTTCACCAACTTTGTCAATAATGTCGCTGAAACAGAAGTCGACTTTCCGAAAGCAGAACCACTTGAGCAGGCGGCCGTATAACGGCTGCCTCACTCCCTCCTGGTTTACTCACATACTTACTCACTTACTCGAAAGGTATATCGATCATGAAAAGCTTTGTTCTTCCATCTCTCCAAGCAGCATTCGGTTCAAGCCTGGCAGTTCTTGCTCCAATCGGTACATACGCAACATCAGACCCAGTCGTTTCTTATAAAACTATTGAAATCGATGATGTTGAGGTATTCTATCGTCAAGCAGGTGACCCTGAAAACCCCGGAATACTTCTGCTCCACGGATTCCCAACCTCTTCGCACATGTTTCGCAATTTGATTCCTGAACTTGCAGGCGACTATTATGTCATCGCCCCTGATTACCCTGGCTTTGGCCATAGCGATATGCCGTCTCGAGATGATTTCGAATATACATTTGATAATTACGCAGACCTTGTTGAGAAACTGACTGTTACGCTCGACTTTGACTCTTACGCACTCTACCTCATGGACTATGGTGCGCCTGTTGGCTACCGTATAGCAGAGAGAAGCCCGGAGAAAGTTACTGGACTTATCATTCAAAACGGTAACGCCTATGAAGAGGGACTTCGTGAGTTCTGGGATCCTATCAGGGATCTTTGGGCAGACCCAAATGATGAAAACCGAGATGCACTGCGTAAGTTCCTCGAGATTGAAGCAACTGAATGGCAGTATACACACGGAACACGTAACCCTGAATCAATCAGCCCGGACAACTGGATTGTCGACCAATGGTTTCTTGATCGACCTGGAAACCAGGAAATTCAACTCGACCTTTTCTATGATTACCGGACTAATGTCCCCCTCTATCCAGTCTGGCAGGAATACTTCAGAATCTATGAACCACCCGCGTTGATCGTTTGGGGGCGCAACGACTATATCTTCCCTGCGGAAGGCGCTCACCCATACCTCAAAGATCTACCAGACGCAGAGTTTCATCTTTTGAATACAGGTCATTTCGCACTCGATGAAGATGGTGAATTCATCGCAGAACAAATTAGAAGTTTCATGGAACGCACGACAGATGAATGAGAAGAAAAAAAGACTGAAACTAGAGAGAAGGGAAGAAAGACGCCCTTCTCTCTGTTCTTAGTCAGCTCTCAGTTTGAACTCTAAAAGATCACATCGGCAACATCAACCAAGCCATCATTATTCGCGTCGGAACTAAGGTTTCCAGGAACTTTTGCGAGAACCATATCAAGTGGCTGAATGGGCGCGATCACGATTCCGAAGGCAGCAATCACCAATTCAATCTGATCGGCTGCAGCATTTCTTACAAGGTATAAATCAACATTGGAAGATCCACCAAGATCAGCGGCTCCTTGTGCCTGGAAATTTCCACCAACTCCATCACCTAAAGCATTGAAATTGAAATTACCATTACTGGGGTTGTTCATGATACCGGTCTCGCCTGAAGCAACTGCTACAAAATCCGTATCTCCGTCAAGATCAAGGTCTTCTACGACAATGAGAGTATCGGCGGGAATATTCGGAATTAAGGTTGAAGTGGGCGAGAGTTGACCTCCATTTGTTTGTGTATAGATTGTCAGGCCTGCGGCTGTAGTCAAAAGGTCATTTCGTCCATCGCCATCAAAATCGCCAGAAGTTATTGGCAGGGTTAAGGGAAAGGTACTAAGGCTGTTTTCTGCGGAAAGGAGTGTTGGGCTTCCCCAATCGGAGCCGACGAACTCGCGCGCCAGAATCTCTGTGGTGAATAGAGTTTCCATATTAATAGGATCTACCTGGCTGAAGGTGAAGATGTGTGAAAGAAAATCACCCGTTGGTCGAGATACTTTGACTGCATTGGGAGCACTTAACAAATTTCCTGTTTCACTAAATCCTCCGGATCCGTTTCCAAGTAGTGTTGCAAAAGTATTCCCATCGATAGATGCCATCAAATCAACTGCAGCATCACCATTAGCATTAAGTGCCAGCATCGAAAATTCGCTGGCTGCAGTTATGGTCGTGAAAGGAAAAAATGTCAGTCCTCCCAAGTTGTTTCCGTTTTGACTATACAGCACAGGCACAACCCAGGTCTGGTCGAAGACAGGCAAGAGAGGCAGGTCCTGTCCCGATAATCCGTCAAATTGATAACCACGGGACCCAGGTGTGTTTGGTGCAGGGACAGATACCGGGGCACCAAAGGAGTAAGCTCCGGTACGAGGAACAAGATACAATGTTGCGGGTCCTCCGGACAAAGCAGCTGACCATACAATCAGGTCGTCTGCTCCATCGCCAGTAAAATCTATCGGCAGTGCAACGGGGTCTGTTACGGGTATTGATAGAGATATTGGTGAGAGTATATTATAATCATTTGGAGATATCGCATTAACAGTTGATGATAGGAATAGAAATAATGAAGAGAGTAAACATTTGTTTTTCATCGCAAGGACTCTCGAGAAGAAATGGTGGTATCTAATGGGTGTGATTACACAAAACCCAAAAAGAGAATTTTCAAGTCGGAAGAGGTGTGCAAGAAGAAACTGTTTGCCTTGTCGAAGATCGATGAGAGTCGGCTGAGGGGCTCCGTTCGAAGTCTCTTTGAGTGTTTAGGAGAAAGTCTCCCGATGGCAGTCTCCAGGTTCCAGGGTGTTATGTCCTGCAGCTATATTTTCATGTAGACGTATGTTGTGTATGGTGATTGAGGTTCTCTGATGGAGAGAAGTGCAGCTCTTTCAGAAAGGAGCTCAACGATTTCGTGAACAGGGATAAAGTTCATCTTCATGGGATTCAATTTAAGCTTTGTGTAAAGAAAGCCTGGAGAAAAGCCGAAAGGCGAGAGACTGTGATAGAGTACACGCCTATACTTATATCGGAGTGTCACCGGCAATGCAGAAGGAAGTTGGAACCTGATGATTCCATTTTTCTTTGTAATTCGTACAAATTCAAACAGGTAGCGTTTGATGATCTTGCGGTCGGGGATGTGCTGAAGGACGATGTCCGTAAAGACATGGTCAAAGGACCCATCTTCGAATTGTTTCAGGTGACTCTTGCTGTTATGGACGAACTCGCAATTGTCTCTGCGAGCTGCTTCTCTGGCGGCTCTCAACATGTTCTTTGAAATGTCGACACCCACGACCTTGTCTGAGGCATCTGCCCATGCATAGCTCAGACGTCCAAGGCCTGAACCAAAATCCAGCGTCCGTTCGAAATGGGTTGGCAGATTCAATGACTCATAAAGCTCGAGCTCAGATTGAACAAACTCTAATCCGGTTTGATAAAAGTCATCCCTATTCCAGCGCCTCATATCCTTATCTTTAGCTGAAAGAACAGCCCACATGGGATCCAGGGCTGCTAGCTCTTCCCAATCCTGCTGGTGCTTTTTGAGGCTCTTCGAAGTCATGTCTAAAAGCGATCTCCAATGGGCAGTGTATTGAAATTGCCGAAATGACGGAAACAAGTTTCACTTGAGCCGTACAAGATCATCAGAGAGCATTGTGTGGCAACTGATTCTTAACTCTACTACTTCCGAAATCTATTCATATGCATAGATGGTCACCGAAAACCTTGGCGAGAACTCTAAAGATCGATGATCCCCTGTATCGTGCTCAGGCTTTGTCTTTTATCGTAAGATATACGGAGGGAGTGCCACCTAAGGTTGAACGGGAACTCCAAAGAGCTCTTTCTGAATGCGCAGATGACTATTTGAAAACCACTATTCTTAGCTGGTATATTGCTGCTCTTTCTGAAAAAGTGGAGAAGAAAAAAGTGGAGAAATATCTTTCGCAAGCAATAGAGAGTACCAAATCCACAAATCCCGCATCCTCAAGGGCAGAAGCACTCCTCCTTCTAATATTTGCGGTTTGGAATCTGGGGGAGAAACATGTCATCAATGTCTTTGGTCTGATGGTAAAGACTTGCCCGGAGGAGGAACACTGGCGTTGCAAGAGGGCTTTGAAACGGGCTCAACAGATGATGGACGGCAAGTATTCCCCGCGCTCATTCTTTCACGAGGATTAAGCAAACGTTCACGAGGAGGTTCGGGTCTTAATGACCATGATGAAGATGCAAAGAGGAGATTCCCCTGTTTGCTGGACTTTTCTGGCCGTGCTGGTCCTGCTCCCGGTCTTTGCCGAGGCTTGTGCCATGTGCAGTCATGGATTAGTAAGTCCCTACTTTAAAGGAATCCTGTGGTGGGAGTTGATTGGTCTGTTATGGTTCGTCATCTTCTCTCTTCTCTATAAATTAATCGACGGTCCTTCACTTCTACCCGGAGCAGGCAACGCAATTGTTTTGGCCATTTTCGGGTTCTTTTTTGGATTTGCCATGCTCGGCCCCTTCATACTTTTGCCTATTCTATTCTGGTGTATCATTGTAGAGGGCTTCTTCATTTTCAAGTCGATCAAGGACAGGTCCTTCAAAGAGTATTGGGGATTTCATTCTGTCTCTTTTTTCGCTCTGATCATGCTTGTTTCTGTCTATATCTATTTCCCTCCCTCACCGAGGACACCAGTTGACGCGCTTCTAAATTGGGAAGGAACGATTGTAGAAAAGAACGTTCTTGAAGAACTTTTAGCGGGTGAACCAGACACGGTCTCCGACTATAGGCGTATAGTTTCAGAAGCTCGCACCTATGCTGTGCCTGATGCTGCTGCAAGACTGATCATTGTCGGCGAAAAGGAAAAGGATCTTCCTCACTTGATAGATAAGTTAGAGGACCTGCGGTCGCGGGGCGATGATTATAAATTCATTTCTTCCAGACTAGAAGAGGTCATCCGAAAGTGGTTGCGATCAGAACTTCCAGAAGGGACCTCCATTGAGAAGTGGCGTGAAGAGTGGGAGCGCCAAAAGAAGATATCTTCAGCAGAATCTGAGACAACAGAAAGTCCGAGTTCGGAGAAGGTTGGTGAGCAGAAATGAATAGCATGAGACGTAGAATAGTCATCTGTGCTATACTCATTCTCTCTTCCGGAATCGTGATGTTTCTACTTCCCGCATCCATTTTTTCTACGTTGAGTTGGACTCCGCTCCCGATGCTTAACCATATGGTCCTTTTTCTTTGCATGTTACTTTTATCTATCAGCTTGGTCGGAACTCCCATTCTGGCTTTGATCTTTCTGCTCACTCTTATAATTAACTCAGACGGTAATAAGCAAATCGTTACTGGAACGGCAGCATTGATGGCAGCTCTAGCACTTATGGGTGGCATACTTGGTATGGTAACTGGAAAACGCCTTCGAATTCTGCAGTTTGAGGGGTTAGCTCATCGCTCTCAATCACTTGTCGGTGCCATTCATCTCTATACAGAAGAGAAAGGAAATCCTCCAGGCGACTTGAAATCTCTGGTACCCGAATATATTGATCAGATACCCGGGACCGGAATGAGGAACCATCCTGATTACGAATACCGGATCGTTGATGATCCTAAGCACTATAATGGCAATCCATGGATATTAACCGTGAATTGTGGGTTTGGGATGAGCTTTGATCAGTTCATCTATCTTCCGAAAGAGAACTATCCAGCTTATGGCTACGGAGGCGGTTTGGAACCCGTCGCAAACTGGGCTTACGTTCATGAGTGAATGCAATTGCTATTCATTGCCAAGGAACAAACTCTCAGAGTAGAGTGTCAAAACAACGAGACGGTCATTCTTTTCAAAGAGAGTTATATGTCCAAGCTAATCTATCTGCTCATCTTCATCATCCTAAGTTTATTGAACAAGGAGGCCGCCGCACTTTGGGCGGCTCCCCAAGAGGTTGATTGGGAAAAAAACTCGAATGGCCAGTTCGAAATAAAAATTGAAAACTTTGAATCTCGTGCAACGATTTATGAAGCGGGGAAAAGAGATTTCCCAATGTGGCAAGTGAAACTCCCAGAGTTTGACGGAATCTGTTCGAAGCTTCATCTATCAGATTCAGGAAAGACTCTTTACCATGTGCGAGGAAACCATCTAGTTGATGAAATCAATGAGACAGCTGTTTATGCATATCATCAGGATGGGGTTGCATATAGAATGGAAGCGAGGTACTTTATAGATGAATTGATCATCGTATCAAGAACTGATTCGACTGATCCATCTTACATGTGGATGTCTACCCTCATATGTATATCTGATGAAGGATTGCATATTCTCAATGCAAATGGGAGAGAAGTTGAAGTTCTCTTGGCAGATGTCGAAACCCATCGATTTTCTGCAAAACTTCCCAGTGAATTCCCCTACATGCTTCCAGGTTATTGTTTTGCGGGGTCGCTGATTGAAGATAAGAAGGCTCTCGGAGGTTTTGGAGCTTCTGATAATCTTCCGAAGGATGCTTCTCAACTGATAGACTCTTCACGAAAAGAAATCTACCTTGAAGCATTGCCTGAGGTGAAGAGTACTTTCCTCAACAGGTACAACGGAATGAAACTCAGTTTGTTTAATGGTACAGACAAAGTACAAGTCTTCGACGCATCTGACAGTCGTATAGATATTATTCAGGAGGCGCTCAACGAGCAGGGCATGTGGCAACCCATCGAATACCTTCCTGCTTCAGGCTGCGGTAACAGTTTCCATCAGATCTTTCTTGGCAGGGGAGAGTATTGGGAGTTTGATGTCCCCAGGTATGAGGGTCAGTTCTCTACACAGCTTCGCTTTACTCTAACCTTAGATAATGGCAAGGTGATCCATTCGAATAAATTCTATGGCTCGATTAACCCGAAGCAATTCACTGAAAAGGGATACGTTGGGTTCCGGCCTTGACCCCTGAGTGAACATCACAGATGAACCTTCAAATCTTTCTGTGATACCATATCATGACCAAAAAGCAATCCTTCCTGCCTCTTGAGAAAATCGAACGTCGGATCTACCTGGTTCGCGACGAGAAGGTCTTGTTGGACTCGGATCTGGCTGAGATGTATTGCGTTGAAACCAAAGTTTTGAATCAGGCGGTAAAGCGTAATTCTGAGCGGTTTCCCGAAGATTTCATGTTTCAGTTGTCGGAAGAAGAGTTCTCCAACTTGAAGTCACAATCTGTGACCTCAAGTTCCTGGGGTGGGCGAAGAACTCTGCCCTACGCTTTTACAGAGCAGGGGGTCGCGATGCTATCAAGTGTCTTGAGAAGTCAGACTGCGATCCATGTGAACATCGCTATTATGAGAGCATTTGTAGCCATGAGAGAAGTCCTTCGGGATCACGAAAAACTCTCACAAAAAGTCGATCAACTTGACCGAAAGCTTTCAGAGCATGATCAATCGATACGCATTCTCATCAGTGCTATTAAGAATCTGACAAGTCCAAAAGTTGTTCCTAAGAAGAGGCAAATTGGTTTCGTTGTTGACGAAGACGATGGGAAATAAAGCAACTTCGAGCCTCCACGCAGAGCTGAATTCAACCATTCCAAAGCATCAATTCTTGTCCTGAAATAGCGATGATCCACTTAGAAGCACCTCATCATGACAGGAATAGCACTTGCAGCGTAAGCGAACTCTGGTTTCATGATTTTATCTTTATTACTATGTAAGGCAATGGATGCATGACATACAGAATATATACCCTGATCCTATTTTCGGCTTTCCTCGTCTCTTGCGAGTCCGAGTCTCCCACACCACAGTCCTCACCTTCGCCAGAGCAGGTTGAGCTAATCGAGGAGAATCCTGAGGAGGCTGTCGTTCAAACCGACGAAAACATGGCTGTCGTTTCTGAGCTGAACGAGAAAATGAATGCAGCGATGATTAAAGGAAACGAAACCTTCCCGTTCTTCGTAGAGAACTGGCAGGAGATAGAAAGTAAATCGGCTACCATTAAATTTGCCATGGAGACAAGTACCGGAGGTTTTGAACACATCTGGTTCACGCCGGTTACCATTGACGGAGATAAGATCACGGCAACCTGCAGCAACGAACCGAAAAACATACCTGGTTTGCAGCTCGGAGATGAGAGAGTCCTCGATGCCAGCCTGGTTTCTGACTGGATGATTCTGAGCCCTCCCAAGTGCTACGGAGCATACACCATAAGAGTCATGATGGATGCAAACCCCGAGATGAAAAGCACCTTCCCCCACGAGTTCGTAGACCCCGAAATCTGAAGTTCCCTCGCACAGTTGCTCTAATTAGAGAGAATACTGGGAAAAAGTGTCTGAAATAGATTTGCTGCAGGTGATGATTGTTTAATCCGCCAGCCTGACACTGACTTTCAAAGCCAGTTTTTCAAACCATTTCAACTCGTTTATTACGAGGTTCTGTGTCATTGAAACGGATCCTCCCTTTCGTCGCACCGGACATACTCGTTCTTCCAGCCCCAACTACCACGTTCCTGCCTGCATTCCTCCTGCTTCCATCCTGCTTTTGAATGCAAGTAGTAAGCAGCTCGCATGCAGGTAGCAACCAGCTATATCAGCACTCGGGTCTGGTTGGCTACGTTCGCAGGTGTTCGAATTTTGGGTTATTTCTCCGGTGTCAAAGTTGCTCACTAAGCTTGAATGTGCTCAATAAGGAGCTTCAAAGTCATGATTCATCAGTGTTCTCTGAAGTGCTTTCTACTATTCGTTTTCTGCTCAGTCTTGAACGCAAACTCCGTTCAGGCTTTGGTAGGTACCCTTTTGGTCGCCAACCGAGAAGCCGGAAGCCTTTCGTTTATCGATTTCCCTACAAGAGCAGAGATTGCTCGCATCCCTATCGGCCCGGTCATCCCTCACGAGGTAGATGTTTCACCCGATGGTACTCAGGCGCTGACGAGTGAATATGGCACCGGCGAGCTTCCCGGTCAACACCTTCTACTTATTGATATACGTGAAGCTAAACTCTTGAAGCGTATAGATATTGGTTCAAAGTCACGTCCTCATACGGCTCTGTTCCTTCCCGATGGAATGAGAGCCGTCGCTACCATGGAAGATTCTGACCAACTGGGTCTCATTGATTTGGAGGCAGGTAAAGTGATTAAGACCTATCCTACCGGTGGGCGAGAAGGGCATATGGTGCGCCTAAGTCCTGATGGGGCTAGAGCCTATGTCACAAGTCGCAAAGGCTCGGGGACACTCTCCGTTATCAATCTAGTCCATGACGAA
The DNA here is from genome assembly GCA_964437365.1 of uncultured Candidatus Sumerlaeota bacterium. Classification (GTDB taxonomy): domain Bacteria; phylum Sumerlaeota; class Sumerlaeia; order SLMS01; family SLMS01; genus CAYTGM01. Next base: position 19,443 of record CAYTGM010000020.1, read on the forward strand.
GATCCAGTTGTCATACAAACGGGAGCTGGAGCAGAAGGGCTCGCAGTGCACCCCAAGGGAAGTGTTGTATGGGTCGCTAATCGAATGGAAGAAACGATTTCCGTCATTGATACTAAATCGCTGGGAATTATTGATACGATCGATTCGCGACTATATGCGGGTCGAATCGAGATGTCACGAGATGGCAGGTTCGCCATTGTACCTAACGGCAGTTCGGCAGGCGAGGTTCCTAACTTCTTACGGCTTTATGATGTCGATAAGCGCGAGTTGGTGACAGAAGTTCCCATTCGCGACGGCACACCACAAATTGGGTTCTTTGGTATTCTCATTGTTGAAGATCGAGTCTTCGCTACAGATCCGAGAAAAGGTACCATGCAAACCTATAATCTGGATGGATTAGACGATCGTCAATATCTGTTGAAGGATCATGAAATGCCAGATGGCATGGCCTGGTCTCCGGTCAGGGTTAACGTGATGGAGAGCGAGTGAGTTTCCTGATTCGTATCCTGAGAGCTGCTACCCAATCGATGTTACTTTCTGTTAAAACATTTCCTTAGGACTTCTCTTAACTCTTCATTGACGAGAGGAATGGTCTCGACTTCAGTCTGAGATATCCAGCGGAGCTCTCTTGTTCCCTTAGGTTTTGCACCAAACTCGATTGTTGCTTCATCCATAATTGGTTTAGCAGAAAAGTAGGTGACACTCTTGGTGATTTTGCCTCGCTCACTCTCGAAGGTATATTTAATCTGATGAAGTTGTTCTTCAATTAGGACCGGGGTCTTCAAAGCCGTTTCTTCTAATAGTTCACGATGTGCGGCCTCGCGATCAGACTCTCCATTCTCAAGATGTCCCTTCGGGAGTTCAAACTCTTCTTTTCTGACGCGGATAAGAAGGGCCCGACTTAGCCCATTCACCGAGGCAATGAGCAAGCACCCTGCTGAATACTCTTTGATTTCGCTAGTCATAAATTTATAGATATACAGCTCGAGGGGGGAATAGTCTTCATTCCCCCCGAGCCATTAGTCTCAATCAGATTTCTTTCCGCGGTCCCACAGGGTGAGTTTCAGGAAGTTTCTTTGCAATTTTGGCGGCTTCATCAGAGCACGATGGATGTCCGAATCCGCCAGCGCTCTTGTCGTCAGTTATGTCATAAATAATATTGTCATCGCCGGTAGCGCTCACACCACCTGGGACGTTATCCAGATTGAGTTCATGGCGAAGCTTCCAGGCAATGTTGTGGTCTGCACAGGACGTATCCCCGCTGACACCTAATGCGCCGAGAAGTGTTCCCTCAGCATCGTATAGCGCCAGACCACCGCCAAAGACATTTACGCCTCCGATTTTCTGACCAACCATAGGGTCTTCAGCCGTGCCGATGAGTTCGGAAGGACCTCCATAGGCGACTGAGGTATCAACAGGGTTGCTGTGCTGAAGTCCGTATAGACTTCCCCCCGGCTGAGTCGGTGAGAATAAATTTGCCGTAGAAAGTGAGAGTCCAGGAAGGCTGAAAGCGTTTGCTGTGTTTGCTTTTTGTGCAGAAATAACACGGCTGCCGGGCCATTGATCACCGCGATCCTCACCTGAAAAGGCAACCAGTTCGACAATGCCATCTCGATCAACGATGGTCACCCACATATTGAGACCCAACCCGCCATTGTCTTCTGCGACGACTTCCTTGAGTGCTTCCCTGACTTCTTCATGGGTCGGCATGTCTGCAGATACGGCATTCGTTGCCAGGGTAATTGCAGCTGAGCACAATGCCATTGAGAGAGTTTTATTCATTGTCTTCTATCCTTTAATTCTTGAATTGTAGCATTTACCAAGCAACCTGACAGACCGTTGATCCGAAGGGCTAGCGAAAGATTCTTCTAATCCAATGATGGTTTTCTGTCATTTCCTTCAGGTTCCCTCTCACCATAGTGGCATCATTCAAGCATCACCTTTGTGAGACATTGTTATGACCCAAATCTTGAACAGTTTTATGAACTCATTCGGGTTCAAATGGAGTCAGCCCCATGGATACGAAAGAATTGGTAACGGAGAAATCAGATAGGCCAATCCCTCAGGAGGCATTCGATTGGTATGACGAGTATGCTCATGGTCTTATCGACCGACGCACGTTTATGTCTCGTCTGGCTACTTTGACCGCTCTCGGGTTTAGCATGGCAGCTTTGACAGCGGCTCTCACGCCTGACTATGCGAGAGCCGAACAGGTGAACTTTAACGATCCCGATATCAAGGCTACCTACGAAAAATTTGAATCATCTAAGGGGCATGGAGAGTGTCAGGGATATCTTGTTGTTCCATCTAACTTGACCGGGAAGGCTCCTGGAGTTTTGGTCATTCATGAGAACAGAGGACTCAATCCGTATATAAAGGACGTCGCACGTCGCCTTGCAAAAGAGGGTTTTGTCGCATTTGCTCCCGATGCTCTATATCCGCTAGGTGGTTATCCCGGCAATGACGATGAGGGCCGTGCCATGCAGCGCAGTATGGAAAGAGCTAAGCTGGAAGAAGACTTTATCGCAGCTGCCGAATTTCTTGAAGGTCATGAGTTGACAACTGAAAAGCTTGGCGCCGTGGGTTTCTGCTTTGGTGGATATATTGTTAACATGCTTGCGGCTACGATCCCGGATAAACTCGACGCTGGTGTTCCCTTTTATGGTACACCTGCTGCCGAAGAAATCCGGAAAAATGTTAAGGGTCCACTTTTGATTCATTTTGCGGAAAACGATGAGAGAGTGAATGCAGCCTGGCCAGCTTATGAGGAGACACTTAAGGAAGTCGGAGCGACCTATACAGCGCATTTATATGAAGGGGTCAATCACGGGTTCCACAACGATTCGACAGGGCGCTACGCTCCAGAAGAGGCGGAACTGGCATGGGAGCGCACAATCGAGTTCTTCAAAGAGCACTTGATGTAGCCAACGAAGAGTTTGAAAGCTAAGGTGGATAATTGTTAACTTTCAGGTGTACTCAGCCCCCTGGTTGTAGTTGCATGAGTTCTGATCAAGCAATTCTGAGCTTTCATAGCTTTAAAGGCAACTTCCATATGCTGAAAAATAAAGTCTTCCTTCTCATCTGCGTCACTCTCATGATTTCGTCTCTTGGATCATCAGAGGCAAGTCCTCCACTCATACCTCAGCAAGTCGATCTGGCAACAACAGGATCGTTGGAGCTGAGTGTTATTGAAGCCGCAGAAGATGGCGAAAACCTCGGTTCCGCATTTGGGAATGGTATCGCATTTGGCGATTTCAACAATGACGGATATGATGATATCGCAATGGGTGCCTATACAGCTTCTCCGAACGCGATATCGAGAGCTGGAGAAGTCTATATTGTCTATGGAAGCTCAACAATGAGTAATCAAACTATTGAGCTTGCTGATTTGAACTTAGCCAATAGTTCGTCAAGAACCCGAATTCAGGGATTCGAAGTTGATGGTTATCTGGGGCAGGCTCTTGCTGCAGGAGACATAGATGGCGGGGGAGTGGACGATCTGGTAATTGGAATGCCATTTGCCGTTCCGCCTGCTGCAGGAGAGGTTGGCGAAGTAATTATTCTATACGGCGAAACACTTCCCCATGGAAGTACGATAGACTTATCTGATGCGGACGGTACTTATTCTGAAACGCGTATTCGTCCTCCTGGCGGTGGAAGCGCGTTTGGGTTTTCTCTATCAACCGGCTATACAAACGCGGATGTATTTGCGGATATATTGATCGGTGCTCCCTGGGAAGACGGCGCCAAAGGTGTCGTTTACTCAATTCCCGGTGACTCCACATTGGTAGACTCGGTTATAGATTTGTCAAACCCCGCCGGAAGTTATGGTGAGCTGCGGTATACTGGTGAGGCCGGAGGAGATGTTCTGGGTTGGTCCTCTGCTCACGGGGACCTTAATGGTGATGGTCTCGATGATCTTCTGTTTTCTGGCGTTGGCAATGATCCGTTTGCACGATCAAGTGCAGGGACCCTCTATGCCGCTTATTCAGACGGAATGACATCCGGATCCCTTGATCTATCCGGGTTGTCAACACCCGACGTTTCGAGGTTATTTGGAACTAAGGCGAGCGATCGTCTCGGGTATTCCGTTTCTTCTGGTGACTTTAATTTTGATGGTATCGACGATTTGGCAGCCTCCGCATTGTTTGGTGGGCAAAGTGGGACCCTCGACGGAGAAGCAATCGTCTTCCCTGGGTCGGATGGTTTCGCCTCTAATATAGACTTTGCCGATGGGGTTGGTGTGAATGGTGAATTTAGAGTCTGGGGTCCTACCGGCAGTGATGATAACTGGGGCTATTCTATTGGATTAGCAGATTTTAGCGGGGATGGGGTAGGCGATCTCTTGTTTGGTTCGGTGTTCGCCTCTTTGCTTTCAAGAACCTCTCCGGGAGCTGTGTGGGTCAGTTATGGCGGGACCGTTTTCCCCGGTCAGGCTACCGCAAATGGTTCGCTGCTTGACCTTGAAGTTGATCTTGCTTCGCACGAAATTGTTGGAGCTGAAGATCTTGATCGAATCGGTTATGGACTGGAAGGCAGCACTGATCTCAATGGAGATGGTTATCCTGACTTTGCTTTTGCATCATTGCCGGATGACAGCCCTGATCTGGGCAGCCGTGTCTATATCATGTTCGGTCGTGAGCAAACTTTGCAGGCTTTTTCTTCTGAGATTCATGCCTCAGGTTCCACCCCGGCTAGAGCGTTTGGCGGTGCGAACTCTCCTTCATTACGGACTCACATCGCCTTCGACAGTGGCTCTGACTCCTTAACGACGATGTCATTAAATAGAGCTGGGTCTGGGGCTGCCACAAACCTGCCCGCAGGTAAGGTTGTTTTACCACCGGTCTGGACCATGGTTACTGATCGAACAGGTTCGTGGAATGCAGATGTGACGCTTGAATATCTTGAAGCTGATGCATCAGGCGTTGATGCGAATAGCATCTCTGCTTATTCAGCGCCGAGTCTTTCGGGTCCCTGGTCTGAGTTAAATACAATCATGCAATCGACGGGAAGCAGAGAGATTACCTTTGAATCAACAAGCAGTGATGCTCGGTTTATCCTTTTAGGTGATATCCCTCCGACGCCCTCTCCAACACCATCTCCCTCTCCCAGTCCTTCTCCATCACCGACTGCGTCTCCAACTCCAACTCCCACACCTACACCTACACCTACACCTACCCCAACATTGAGTCCGACTCTCTCACCTACAGCTTCGCCTTCGCCTTCTCCGACGGCGACTTCATCTCCAACGTCTACACCAACACCGACGTTGACTGCTACCCCTTCACCTTCGCCAACGATGTCAGCAACTCCAACAGCGACGCCAACGGAGAGTCCTACTCCGTCTCCATCTCCGACTGATACGCCTACACCCAGCCCGACAGAGTCTCCTACTCCTACCGTAACTGCTTCGCCAACGGTAACTTCGACTCCAAGCCCGACCGTTTCACCTTCACCGACTGAGACCCCAACTCCGAGCCCTTCTCCATCACCTTCAGCTACTCCCTCTGCAACACCCACAGCAACTCCAAGCCCCACTGCTTCACCCTCACCGACCGAGACACCAAGTCCAACCCCGTCCCCATCTCCTTCCCCAACGGAGGTTCCTCCAGGTTCTATTCTTGATTACTTGCTGGGGCTATCAAACGTGGGTGGGGTAGAATTGGATATTAATGGCGATTCTATTATAGACATTGCTGATTATGTCACAAGAGAACAGCAATAATATTGACGTGAATAAAATAGACCTCGGAGAGAATCGCTTCTGTCTGAGGTCTATTGATTTCTAATCTACAATGAATGAATCTATCTGAACAGGTAGCGCCGTCGATGCATTTTGAACAATGACGCGAGCGTTGTTTGAGCCAATGATCAAGGTTCCATTCGCGCTATCCACATCGAGATATGAAGGGGAAACAACAGTGGTTTGGCCGTAGGTTGCACCGTTATCTGTATAGAGAGCCTGCCCTAGCAGATTGTCTGCGTTGGGTGAGCTGGCAAGCGATGTGGCATTGTCGAAAATCATGATCCGGTTGTTGCTGAAGTCAGCTACGTAGAGACGCCCATCATCATCTCCAGCAAGACCCATAGGGACACTGAAGCGAGACTGTGTTGTGCCCGAGCTCGATCCCAGTGTCGAATCTCCAGGAAGGGGGAAGCTGGATCCAGTGAAGGCACTATCGAATCGGAAGATAGTACTCCCCGCTCCATAGGAGGCAAAGAGTGAGGTGCCAATTGTGGTAACGCCCAAGTAGTTGACACTGGTACTCGTCGTGAAATCAGCTGGGCCGTATACCGCGTCCGCTGAACTTCCAGAACCAGCAGAGATGGGATCGTCATACCGCAGGACTCTTCCATTGTCTCTATCGCAGACGAACACTTCACCTGTTGCACTGACGTGCACATCTCTTGGAAAATTCAAAGTGTCTGCGTCAAGAGATCCGCCCTGGTTCGCTGAGTTATTCGTGAAGTTGGTTTGTCCTAGAACTCCATCAGCAACTGCACCCGTTGCGGGGTCGCTATGAGCGCTGTTAAACCAAAGGATTCTATGATTATTGAAATCAGCGATCCAAAGCCGGCCGGTAGAGTCAACCGCGATACCTCTCGGTCCATCAAGAGCATTATTGTTTACTCCTGCAGTCTGTGCTGTGAAAGAGGCCTGCCCGAAGACAGCTTCAGCAGCTGGTTGGCTTCCAGTGATTGGGTAACTGTATCTTAATATACGATGATCATCGAAATCTGAGATATACAATTTATTGTTCACTGTATCGATGGCAACTCCTGAGGCAAAATCTAAGGAAGAGGCATCTGGTGTGACAGGAACCGTTGGGGACTTAAAGTCGCTTTGACCAATAACGTAGTCCGCATTCTGATTATTTGTCCATTGAGCAAATGACGGCGAGATCCCTGCTGCCAAAATTGCGATAGCAGCGAGGATTTGTTCACTTCTTTTCATAGGTTATGATCTCCATTGATTTTCTAAACGAACATTACAATATACGACGATCGAAAAAGGACTGGTCAAGTAGAACGAGAATTTCAGACTCATTTAATGTGGTTTAACAGAAAATCGTGGAATTTTGAGCTGAATGAGAAGAGTTTTGTAATTGTTTTGTCACATAATTTTGAACCGGACGGTTGAAAGGGCTCATTACCCTTTCGCAGAACTTATGAAATTATCATATGGGCGATGATCCCTGATAAAAAGCCGAGGACTGCACCCAGAGGTGGAGCCCAATGCTTCTTAAGGACTGCCTGTGGAGCAATGTCCTGCATCGTGAGATAAAGTATTCCTCCTGCCGCGAAAACCATGATGCTTCCAACAATCTCGGGCATGTCATTGAGGAGGAAGAAACCAAGAATTCCACATACCGGGCCAAGCAGACTTAACGCCCAGAACATCCCGATAATATGATTTGCTTTTAATCTTGTTTTCCGTAGCTCTCTAAAGGCATTGAAACCTTCTGGAAGGTTTTGAAGTGAGATCACGACAGCGAGGAGGAGACCGGCTCTGAAATCATTGACTAGGGTAGCACCAAGAGCGATTGCTTCGGGGAGGAAGTCGGCCAGCATGGCAATGAGCTGACTCGCTGAGCCTTTCATTCTTGCACCTGCTATATCGATAGCCATGAAAGCGAGGCCACCGAATATAAAGCATAAAGAAACCTCCAGAATAGATAGATGCTTAATTCCTTCCGGGACAAGAACGAGAGCGACGGCGGACAAAAGAATTCCTCCGCCGAAAGCGATGATACTGTGTTTGAGTTCTCTTTCCAGCCAGTGTGGACGAATGTGCTCATGGCGGGCAATCAGTGCACCAGCAGGTATAGCGGCTCCCGCAAAGAAAGTAAGTAAAATGGTTATTATCCATTCAGGTATCATGTTTCCTAAAGAGTATTATTCAGGGTAATTGAGCAAGGCGAATTGTCACATCAGGTGACGAGGTCACCGTATTCGGAGGCAGCTGGGCTTGGTATTATAATCGCTAATGTGTGAAATAAAAATGAAAGAGTAAATGATGAAGATTCTTATACAAAAATATAACAAGTACATGACCGCCGGACTTGAGAAAACCCTCTCAGATGTCGGACTTCTCATCTTGAGGGTAATACCAGCTGCGCTGATGGCCGGGGCACATGGCTGGCCCAAATTAATGGCTTACGGAGAGAAATCATCATCCTTTCCAGACCCCCTCGGTGTCAGTAGCCCGATCAGTATGGCTCTCGCAATCTTCGCTGAACTTATTTGCAGCGTGCTGGTTATTTTTGGCGCAGCCACCCGGCTTGCCTGCACACAACTTGTGTTTACGATGCTCGTCGCAGCATTCGTGATTCACGCCTCAGATCCTTTTTCCAAGAAAGAGTTTGCACTTATATACATGATTCCTTTTCTTGTTTTGTTCTTTACTGGTCCCGGTCGCTTCTCAGTCGATCAACTGATACGTGGATCAAATCGGAATTAGGCCTGTGGCCTGTTGGTTGGCTTGGCTCCTACTCAAAGAGAGCCCAATCGTCGACGCTTGCATCGATCAGGGCTTTGAGGCCCTGATCGTATCCCTCTCCAAAATTAATCCATCCACCGCTTTCTGACCAGGCGAAGCCACTAAATTCTCCGGTTTCATTGTCGATGACAACTTGAGAGGCACTCACTGAATTTGTGTCAAAGTTGATCCAACCCAGATTTTCACCCCATGCAAAACCTGTAAGGGCACCAGAAGGCTGGCGGTTTACTCCGTGGTCGCTTCCTGTGTTTGTATAAGTAAGATTATCTTCAGGCCCTCCTCCAAAGTATATCCATCCACCGTTCTCGCTCCATGCGTAGCCAGACAAAAAGGTATCATCAACCTGAACGCCAAATTCATCGGAGGGATGAAGGTCTATCCATCCGAAATTCTCGCTCCATGCATATGATTTAGCAGGGTCTATATTCGATTGGGCATTACATACCAATGAAAAAGAAGAAAGTGACAATGCAGCTGCCAGGAGAAACATTCTGGGGAGTAGTCGACTCATCGGTAATCTCCTAGTGTGTGATAATGCTGAGTGAATTGGGCGCAGCATCGATCGTATTTGTCCCGCTGCTGTTGTTGCTGACTCCTGCATCTTCGTAGAGTGGATTCTCACCAGTGCTGCTGCTTTCATAGACGGGGTTGCCGTTGGCATAGAGAGCGACTCCATTGTCATTGCTGCTGGTCATATTCCCATGAATGCGGTTACCTGTTCCATGGACACTAATTCCTGCGGAGTCATTTGAAGCGTTTCTGTGGCCTGAAACAACGTTGCTGCTTACGTCAACACCGCTTCCATCAATCCTGATGCCACCCGTGAGGTTACTGGAGACAACACAAGACTTAACGGAACCTCCTCCCTTTGGACAGTGGAGACCTTGTCCCTGATTGCTCACGAATGAACTTGAAGAGACAAGAAATGTGTTTGAGTCAACAACAGCACCGCCTGATCTGTTCGATACGCAGCTGGTATCACGAATATCTGAAAAGGATGAGACAATATCCAGGCCGAGTTTCCCGTTGCTGCTGAAGCCTGAACCCACAGAGATCAGGTGGTTGCATTCACATACCACACCACTACCACCATTGTGCCTTACAGAGGAGCTGCTAATCTCAACATCTTCAGCTACTGTATAGATGCCATCTCCTGTGCACCTTTCAATGGAGCTGTCTCGCACAAGTAAAGATGAAGGAGCAGGGTCACCTCCTGAAAATGTTGAGTCGAAGGTTATTCCGCTTCCAGTAGATCCATTGATTACGCAACGGTCAACATGCAAACGCATTTCCGTCGCACTTGGACCAGCTGAAACAATCAGTGAGTCGCGACCGCACCTTGAAATCTCTGAGTCCGACAGTGAGATATCAACAGTCCCATTCGCTGATGGACAAAAGATTCCTCCACCATTGTTTGAGTTAAATAGACAGCGCTTAGCATCTGCTTTAGATAAGCCTGAGCTGTAACTTGTGGAGGTGATTCGCAATCCTACCTGACTGTTACCCGACACATCACAGCGATCGAGTTTCAAAGAAACATTTCCCTCGAGACCGATTCCGTCACTGGCGTTTTCTGTCATTGAGCATGAAATGAAGCTGACCTCTTCCACATCGATGGGGTCAGTTCCCGGGTCAACGGCGGGTGGTTCTACACGGACGAAAACCCCGTTGCCGCCGTTGTCGCCGAAGTAACATGCACTGCTGTTGTTGCTTCTGGAAGAGTTGTAATCCTGTGCACGCAGATTCGCGGATGAAGTAGACAGGTAAAGACCATGACTTTTATTCTTGTTGCTGGATACTTCGCTCAAGGTTATCAGTGCGTTTTCAAATCTTAGTCCTTCTCCCGCGTTCTTATTGGTCACGCAGCGTGAAAGGTTGACCTGAACATTATCTGTCGTTCCGCAAACAGCCCTGACGCCTGGTCCCTGATTGCCAGATGACTCAAAGTTGGTCAGAGAAAAAGTTGCGTCAACGCCGCTACTTGTCCGAATCTCAAAACCACCACCACCATTGCCAATTACGTTGATGTTGTTACTTCTTGATGAGTTATAATCTTGAGCACGTCCGCCGGATCCAGACATACTTATAGATACGCCAAACCGATCATTCTTACTTGATATACAAGAGTCCATGATGAGTGGGGGAGGATTAACGCATGATATACCTGATGAGCGATTGTCACTGGTGGTGACACCGTGTAATCTCACAGAGTCTGTTCTGCATGAGCCATCTGGACATTTGATGCTCAAACCGTTCCCGGAATTGCTAAGGAAATACGAATTTTCTACCGATCCATTGCTCAATACAAGGCCATCGCCTGCGCAACTGCTCACCAGGACATCTGAGACAAATGTTCGCTGGTTTGAATCAGAGGAAGCATCTATTCCATTACCACTCCACCCAACGATACTACCATTCGTTATACTGACATTGTCAGCGCCATCAGATATGTGAATTCCATCGAGACTCCCGTCAGTTCCTGTGATCGTGAAACCTGATAAGTTTAAAGATACATTAGAGGAAGAGATTGTGATCCCGTGAGAGTTGGATTCTCCATTGAGATTCCCGCAGAGTTCGTATTTGCCAGGCTCGGAAATTGTATAGGGAAGTGATGATATGCAACGTGATGGGTTAATTTCATCGAGTCGTTTCATCGTAGGTTGCGGTGGACCGACCGGAGGAAAGAGTTCTCCCGCTGGTGTCAGCGTTGGATTTCCAAAGACAGTAACAAGGGCAATGGACAGTTTGAGGATGGAAGGGGGGCACTTCATAATAAGATTCCTTGAGGCGCGAGGGCGCGGATATAGAGGCACATTCATGGAATATCTGAGGACGATATCCCTGTACCAAAACCTTCAATGAACATTTGATGATAAACATGGGGTAAAGACTTACATCTGACAACTCATTTCTCCCTGATATTTTTCTCAGGTAGAATAGAGCTTAAACTACCTAGTCTTTTTCAGGGATATCAGTGGTTTCCTCAAGGTTGGGTTCTGGTAGTTTCTCCATCCCATAGAGTTCTTCAACCTTCTGCGCTGTCTCTGCGAGGGTGCCGAACAGTTGAAAGTATAACCGATGGATGTTAGAAATCATCATGTCGGCTGAGTTAAAAACAGCTTCCAGGTCGTAAGGATGTGGCATCTCGGGGAGGGCATACTGGGCCATAGAGATTTTACCGCTCGCATGTTCGAAAGGATAGTCGTGGTTTTGCAGCGGCAGGGTAATGGAAGAAAGTTGGCTGTGTATACTTTGAATGTATTCATGAAGTCTGTTGTTGAGAGATATATTTTGTTCACCTCTTCCCGCAAACGAAATGAGAACGGCGAAAGTTACAACTCGGGCTTCAAGTTCGCGAAGCATGTCTATAACAAATGAAACGGAAGCCAGATCATCCATATTTCTCTGGAGCTTTAGCAGGTCGACCCCTTTTTCCGTCAGTTTGTCTCTATTTTCAGGAAAGAGTGAAAGTCGCAGTGCATTGATGAAGCGGTCCTGACTGTCCTTTTCAAACTCCTTAATAGCTTCTTCTGCTTTGCGTCGCGCGATATATTGCTTCCTCAGATAGGCCTCACACGATGGTTTTGAATGAAGTTCTTTTTGCTCTGTTACACGCTTAATATCAACGTCGCATTTAATCACAACCAACGAAGCATCTGCTCTGAAGATGTTTTGAGAGTGAGTCATGTAGTCACTCAGCGACTCCTTTAAGATATCATTATAAGATGTAAGCCTCTCTCGGGCTTTCTTTATTTGCTCGACTAAGGGAGAAGCCTCATGGGGAGGACTTAGAGGGGGAAGGCGCAAGATAATTGGAAGAAGGGGATAGCTGTATAGTCCTTGAAAGTATCGGTCGAGTGATTCAGAGCGCTCGCGCTCACGTTTTCTTTCCTGACTCAGATCCGTTGCTCGCGTGATACTCTCCTTCTTGTAGTTCTTGCCAAGCATCAGCTTATTGAAGTGCTGAGTGAGGTCTGTGGCCAGTGTTTCATAGTCCTTCAGTAGGCTTCTGGCTGGTAATTCTTCAAATGTGATTTGTGAATCATCAAGTTTCTCTATTTCTTTGATTCTCTTACCTGTGGCAGGATGCGAGTCAAATAATCCAGTCCGTGTCTTGGAAATGGAGGTCTCAATTTCATCCAGCTCTTCTTGAGATAGTTTTCCAATGGCGGTTTCCACAAGCTGCGGATAACTGTCGATCACCTTATTCTGCTCTCTCCATAGACGAATGAGGTCTTCATGTGCATGTTGGCTTGCCAGTTCTAAGATATACATGAGTCTGAAATTGCTTTTGAATGTTTCCTTTCCAGAGACATATACAGCACATTTGTCCGCATCAAATTCCATTTCTCTTAACAGATTCATGCTGACAAAATGGCTGAACCAGACAAATGGTCGCATAAAGAGTCGGAATATAAATCGTATCAGCCAGAAGCAGAAGGGAATGATGATAAAGACGCCCCATCGTTCCGCGTCGAGACGGAACACCTCATCCCAATGATCTCTCTCGTAAACGATACGTGCGAAATAGGCTGTGATTCGCCTGACAAGTATACTCAGCCGCATACCTCCACCTTGAGCAAAGTGGCCGAGTTCGTGAGCGACAATACTCGCAAGCTCCTTTTGCGACATCACTTCAATCAATGGGAGACCCAAGGTGAGCGCCATTTTCCCCCTCAGGAAGCTCAAGAAATCATCAGAAAATGACGCCGATGCATTAACGTCAAAACATACCTTAATCTGAGCAGGAGCAGGGGCTCCCAGTTCAGAAGCAACTCTCTCCACTAGATTGTACATTTCAACATCTCTTTGGGGGTCCAGTCTATTGCGTACTTCTTCGTCAACTGACTTCGTCGAAAAGAATGACTTCAGGCCGATCAGTAGAAAAGAGAGTACAAAGAGAAGGCCAATGCCATACCCTGCAAAAGCAAGAACCATGTAGACGGGATCTGTCAACTCAGTAAGAATCAAATAAGGAATGCCAATTGTATAGGCAGCTCCAGTAATGACAAGAGCCAGATAAATAACTAGATAGACTAAAAGAGTAATAATAAGTAGTGAGCTGACTACCATGAGTGCAGCCCAATACGTGAATGGAAGTCTCTTGTTCTTCACTAATGCCCACCTGGTTCGCAAGGAGTGGAGGAAGGTGCAGGAAATGTCCTTCCACATTCGGAGGATACATTCTTTTTCACAATTTCCTCAAATTATGTCGATTTTTCAATAACTTGAGAAATGACATAGATTTCTCCGTCGGGGTCTTCAACCAGAAATTCCCGACATCCATGAGGCTCGTTCCGTGGTTGCGACAGAGGCTTTCCTTCATCCAGAATAATTTGTCGATAGGCCTGATCCACATCTTCAACATACAGCCAGGTGAGCCTTGTTCGATTATGCACGGAGAGGCTACTCAGCATATATGAACATCCGCCGTTTTCCATAGAAACCCAAAAACGTTCCTTATTCTCAAAACGCAATTATTCTGTGACTAAAAGTCCAAGTACTGCTGTATAGAATAGAATTAAAGCTTCGAGGTTCTTAACTTTGAGGTACGGTACAGACTTTAACACGTTTATCTTTTCAGGCATCAGTTATTCTACCTTTGCTATTCCAACATATGAACCTGTATGTATCCCACACAGAAGATCCTTGCAAAAGACTTCCGTTGTTAGTACAAGCCTTGCTTTTCCTCTTCTCTTCAAAGTCTTCTTGAATGATTCCCAGTCCCTATCAGATGGTGACGTGGTGAATGCGGTAAAATTATCATCCACAGGGCTCAGGAAATTATAGGAACTGTTTTGAATGACAATTTCCTCATTGATTCCTTCTTCTCCTGACTTGACGTATATATAAGTCCAGGCTGACAAAACAGCTGCACTAATAAGACTGCCACCAAACGCAGTCTGTTTGTGGTTCAGATTAGGGAGAAGTGGAACCGATAGAACTACCCCTCGAGAATCAAAGCTTGAAACAACAACTCCTAATGCTTTCGAGAGAGGGATTCTCTGGTAGAGGTATTCTGTTGTCTCTTTCAAGGTACTCGCCTTTCTTGAAGCTAAGTCCAATGGATTATGAGAATTATTTAGCTGAAAGGCGCAACACCAAGCGGATGAATTTTCAAGAGTTCCAGCCGAATCTTGGAGCCGAAAAGCATGAAGCTGTTACCAGTTTTCAAAGCGGCTAAAGGTAACGCATAACCGAATAAGAGTCTTTAATAACTCAAAAAGTGTCAGGTTGTTGGCAGAAAAATTGATAATAGGAGTGAAGCATTTTTTTTGTACTCAATTAAGTCAGTTAAAAGGAATTTAAAGATGACGAGATTACTCTCTACCTTAGCTGTACTTTCGCTCTTGTCAGGATGTGCGAAGCAACAAACATCATATGAAGCATTAAAGGAAGTACCTCTCGAAAGCATGAGTCCGGATATCGCCCTGGATAGACTTAAGGAGGGGAATGAACGGTTCCTTGCAGGTGTTACCAGGTGGCAAGGTGTCGAATCAAGTAAACTCGCATCACATCGTAAAGGTCAGAATCCTTATGCCATGGTGATTAGTTGTGCCGATAGTCGTGTTCCAGTGGAGCATATTTTCGATGCTGGTGTGGGTGATCTGTTTGTCATGAGAGTCGCCGGCAATGTTGCCAGTCCGGATAACGTCGCAAGTGCAGAATACGCAGCTCTTGCCCTGAAAACGCCTCTTCTTCTTGTTTTGGGTCATGCATCCTGTGGGGCGGTTGATGGTTCACTGAAGATTGATGATATGGAGAATCCCTTCCCCGCTGATCTCCAGGCGCTTCTCGAGGACATTCGTAGTGGCGTTGTTACCAATGGAACCGAGCCATCACTCGAAAATGCCATCGATATTAATGTTCGTCAGCAAATTGATTCCTTAATGCAGCGAGATGCTATTTCTTCTGCTGTTAATTCAGGAGACCTGATCATTCAAGGTGCTGTTTATGATATAGGAACAGGACGTGTTGAATTCTTAAGCGATAGCTAACTTCAAAAATCGTCATGCATGGCAGGAACTCAAGGCGTTAAGGTAGAATGACAGCTACACCGAGCTTTCGCTTTAACCCATCAGGTTCCTGCCATGTCTCTGAAGTTTGAATCGTTATCAAATAACCGTGTTGAAAAGGAATATCCTGCAACGGAATTGTCACCCAACTCTGATCTTCGACAGTTATTGTTTTTCGGATCTCACCATTAACGAGAATTGTGATATCTAAAGGTGAGTCATGATCAGCCGCTTGCGAAGGAAGAACCTTCAATTCAGCCGGAACTTGATCGGCGACAGCGTAAAAGGAGGCCCCACGGGGATTTGTCCACGCCACACTCTCGTCTCCCCACTGCTCAACTCCATGAAATCCTCTTAGTTCAAAAGGGCTCTTCCTCAGCTGATACGAACCAGATCCGATGTATATAGTCCCACGCTTTAGATGCCAGAGGACCTGGGAATGCCGAGTTTGCCAGAGCCAGTTCTGATAGGGCTTAGTTCCTAAATCATGGATACGGTGCCATTGGTTATCCCATGAGAGGAAACCAATGGACTGTATAGTAGCTGAAACAATCAATAGTCCTGAGAAGAGCCAACTCCATAGAATTCTTTTCTCATTCAAAAATACACATCCAAAGATTGATAAGAAGATCATTTGGGGAAGTATATCCAACAAAAAACGATATCCCCAGGACCAACCGCCGAACCAACCCGTGTAAAATGAATAGAGAACCAGCAGTGGCACGGAAGTAACCAGACTGTATGTCAGCAATAGCTGATTGCCTTGGCGAATTTTCAAGTCTCGGAGACATTTAACGATTCCCGGCAGTATGAAGATCATCCACGGACTGTGGATGAGGAGACCCTTGCTCGGGTTTAAGAGTAACCCATAGAGCGTTGAAAAGAATGGGGCGTCGAACGTTGCCCAGGGGTAAACAATATAACCAGTGTCGAAGGGAGAACCGTGTATCTTGTAATTATAGCTTAGAAGAATTATGGCAGGAACCAACGCACCCACGGCGAACAGGACAATCCTTCGAGGCGAAGAACGTAACAGGTACAAGATCAAAAGAAAAAATGGAAGAGCTGAAAGCGCAACCTGGTAACGACAGAGCACTGCAAGTCCCTGCGCCAAACCGGAAGCGTATATCTTAATGGGTTTTCTACTCTGGATATTGAAATCTGTTCTTCCAAGCAAGAGAAGCAAAGAGAGAAGTTGAAAGAAGATGCTGGGAAGATGTTGGAGGTAGCTCATCGAAAGAGGCCAAACCGGCGTCGCCAGCCAAAAAGCGATAAGGCTCAGCAGCGTGAGCCTCTTACCGATTCGCTCTTTAAGCAGAATCCAAAAAATAACTCCAGAGAAATATATAAGTAGAAGATTAAGGATTCTTCCCGCACTCGCCCAATAGCTAACCCCACTTTCTTCACTCAGGAAGCTGAAGACTCCAAGAGGCGCCAGAAGGACTCCGGGAAAGAAGGCAAAGATGGTTCTTATCTGACCATTCACGTCCTTAAGAAAGTAGGGGAGTTGATTAGTTTCCCTTTCGGTTTCAGTAAGAAACTCACTCAGTTCAAAATCACCCGTGTTCCATAGACTGGAGGCGACGTATAGATGAGCGAGCGAATCTCCACCTGCTATTGTACGAAAACCTGTATTGTAGAAGATGATAAAAGGAATGAGCAGAAGCAGTGAGACCTTAAAATCACTTGTGCTGAGGTTTTCGAAAAGCTTCTTCATGCCCGTTTAACTTTGATATCCTCCTGCATCTGCTCAAACAAAGTGAGTCGTATCGAAGTTGAAGGGCAATTGTGAAAGTGAGTTTACGATGAATATATAGAAACTCCCTTCAGAGCAGGTGCCTCCGAAGGGAGTCTAGTCGATAGATTCAATGTTTAATGACAGTTACTAAAAATTATCACAAGTTTCGATATTGGAGTTACTGTCGTAGGTCAGAACAGTGTGGGTTGCGTTATCGACACAGAAAGAGAAAGAGATAGATCCCTTTTGCGACGATGAGGTACTAATCGTTGCAACTCCATTCGCGTCTGTAACCCCTGATTGTGATTCATTGAAGCTACCAGAAAAGGTTCCAGACACGGTAACATTTTCCACTGGATTTCCCAGATCATCTACTATAGTGACGCTCGCTTCTCCTATCTTGTTACCTTGGCCAATACCAGGGCTAGACAGAATGATTGCGTTCACATGCATAGTCGTCGCTGCTCCGCCAGAAGTAGTAGCACTGTCCACGTTAGAGGAACCGGAATCTCCATTTAAGTTTGATGCTTTGACTCTGTACCAGTATGTCGTGTTTGCATTCAAGTTCACATCAGAGTAAGAACTGACATTGCTCGCAACGATATCGTGGCCCGAGAAGTTTACCCCATCAAGTGATCGTTCAATGATGAAGCTGTCTTCGTCGGATGAGTTGTCAGTCCAGCTCAAATCAATTTGAGAGTCTGAAACGGTACTTGCGGAGAGATTCGAGGGGGCAGCAGGTAGTCCTGCACCTGGAGCAGTCGTGGCATTTACAATAGCCGTATAGCTGGAGTTGCCTTGCGCATTGTACGCGGCGACACGAAAGTAATGAGTCGTCCCTGCAGCTAATCCTGATAGGGTTGTTGACTCAGTATTTTGCGCTTCCACTGAAATCTCACTGAAGCTGTTTCCATCCAGCGAGTGTTCAACCTTGAAGCCAAGCTCATTGCTTGAGTCATCTTCCCAGGTTACATGGATTTCGCTACTTGAAACCATTCTGGCCATTGGGATTTCAGGTTCTCTTGGAGCCTGTTTTAACCCCGACATCGTTACCTGGGCAGGCCCCAGATAGGTTGAATAACCTGCGGAGTTCAAAGCTGCAATACGAAACCAGTATGTTTCCCCAGGTGCGAGACCGTGATCGTTGTGGGCTACCGATGTACCGGTTGTCGCAGGCTCAAAACTAAGGATGCTTCTGCTTTTTTCGAACACTGTCCCATCGAAAGAGCGTTGAATCTCGAAATCAACCTCGTTGGTTGAATTATCTGTCCAAGCAAGGTTAACAGTCGTGTTATCAACTACGAATGTCAAAAGGTCGATAGGTGCTGCAGGGGCAGATTCGCTTAGCGTCGTACCTGATGCTATATTTGACCAGCCAGATCTCCCCGAAATATTCTCTGCGGCTACGCGATAGTAATACGTCGTATTGGCGTCGAGGAACAGGTTCGGGTGGGTTTCGCTATTCTTTTCTCCGGTGTCTACACGTTTAAAATTAATCCCGTCGATAGAACGTTGTATAATAAACCAATCTTCATTTGAAGAATTGTCTGTCCAGTTTACATTCAATTCTCCGACAGTATTGGCAGTCACGGTCACGTTCGAAGGAGCTGCGGGCACAGAGGGTTGAACAGCATTTCCATCATCTAGACGGAAATTGTCGATTGTCATGGTAGACCCGGAAGAGTCCGTGGGTTGAAAACGCATGCCAGTTATGACACCGCGACAAGCTGGGCTTTCGCGGAGATAAACAACATATTCTCGCATCGTCCCATCAGCGATGATCGGGAAGGTAACGCTCTTAGCGCTATCGTAAACGGTGTCAGTAGCGGTTACAAACTCGATCGTAGCATTGTTCCCGGCCGTTTGGCTCATCAACACGCGGGCATAAGGCGTTATATGCGTATTTGCGAACAGCTGGGGGAGAGTCACCTTAGGGGTGCTGGAGGAAGAGCTACCCTGGAGTGCACCCGATGCAACTGTAGGGTTATTCCAGTTTGAGAAACCTTCCCAGTCTTCGAAATCACCGGCGGTATTGAAGCCAAAGTCTTTCTTTAAGTAAGGGAGTGCATCGACTTCCCACCAGTAATCCTTCATATCAGTGAAAGTAAAGTCGTACCAGCCCCAGGAAATCATTCCGGCATTCACAAGGTTTCTATAAGCAACGGAATTTGTCATGGCGCCCTGGTTTCCTTGTCCTGGGACGACCAGCATTGTATGGTGACTATCATTCCAGCGTGGATCTCCATCGATGCCATTGTTGTAGAAGGTACAGTTTTCAATGACATTATTGATACTGCCACCGTTTGTAGATAACATCAGGAGACCTGCACCATCATTGTCATGGAAGACCACATCTCGCACGATGATGTTGTCATTATTCCCGTCGATATCGAAGCCAGAGGCATCGCCTTCGCCCGGGGCCCGATTGATCCCTGCAAAGTCACAGTCTTCGATCAGGTAATTCTGAACGTCTTCGATAAGCGCGCCTGTCGATCCATAATCAGTGAATCCAAAGCTACGACCCGTGAGACGAAGGCGCTTCACGTGACCTCCGTCGATATGATGAAGGAGGATAGCTCCAATGTGAGTATTCTCAGCAACACAATCTTCAACGTATATATTTCTTAAACGCTGCCGGTTGCTTTCATAGAAATAAAAGTCAGTCCCAAAGAAACAATTAGCATCCAGGGAACTGCTGTTTCTTAATGTGAAGTTGGTTAGAACGGTTCCTGTTAATGGGTTCGTTGGTACGTGTCCGCCAAGCCAGACGGCGGAACCAAACGAGAAATCGTAACTGTTTTCAGCAACAAGGGCATCCATACCCGGGAAGTTTTCAAAGTAGCAGTCTTCAACAAGTATATTCTCATTATTGTAGTCATCGTCATAATGAAAGAAGAGACCAACACGGCCGGTTCTTAAGTCAAGGTCACTGATCTGCCAGTTACTTGCATCCTCAATTCGAACGCAAACATCATGATCGAGGTCAGACATCACAATTCGAGGAAGATCTCCTGATCCATACGAGGTCAGAGTGATTGGCTCGGCGATTGTTCCATCACCTGAAAGCAAAAGCATCTGGTTCCAGGTATCACCGCGGTTCAGATAGACATTCGATCCTGCTCCGAGGTTTGTACCATTGATGTTATTGAATGTTGCCCAGGCAGTTGCGGCAGTTAACCCATCATTGCTGTCACTACCTGATGATGAGCTAATGTAATAGTCACGGGCGGACGCACCAGGGTCAGTGCCAGTAAATAACGTGCAGTCATCAATCGCATAGTTGTCCCCAATGAATTGGACGCGGAGGTTAGCGGGTCGTCCCTGACCGCCTGCGTATGTGAATGAAAGTGTGACGTTTGTCCACTGCGGACCATGGTTGAAATCCTCTTGAGTCGGATTCCACGGCGGGTGAAAGAGGGCCTGATCAAGAATCGATCCGTCGCTTGACTTGAGCAATTGTATTTGAAGCTCGTCGTTAGTACCTGTACTCAGCTTAAATACTTTCGTTTTGAATGTATACGTTTCACCTGCTACAAGCTGAACAGTGTCCTGATAGATCGCTGCGTCATCTACAGGGACCCAGGCAACCTGGTTTCCTTCCGGGCAGGGATAGGTTTCCTGTGACGTTAGGCAGTAGGTTGTCCCGATGGCCCCATTGAGAGGTGTCCATCCTTGAATACCTGTATACCAGGAATTGCTTTCGGACAAAGTAGGGGATTCGAATCCTGGGTTCGTTAGTAATTCTTGAGCATGTGAAATACGAAAACTTGCCAAGAGGGTGATCAGCAAAATCAGGGAAATAGTTCCGTTGAGATTCCCATTCATTATATATATATTCCTCATTTCTTTCTGCCTCTTTTGAAGAGGCAATAAACCACCTCTCGATATCCTCCGGCGTTTAGGAGATCGATTTAGGTGATATTTAGTTGGGGGGAGTTGAAGGGCGACCAGCCCTGAATGGAGAACTGCAGGTGTGTCTATTTTGCTTGCGATTCAGATAAAAACTTATCTACATTTGACCGCATCAGAATAAAGCTCTCTGACAGTTTCTTGATCCACTTTCCAGGTCTAGATAACTCCTTTCTAGAGGGCTTTCAGGGTCTCTTCTCCCGCCAGAGAAGAGACGCCTCTCAACCAAATTTCCTCCCACACTGACTTACCACCTGGCATTCGAAAGCAAGATTTACCACTTAGCTAAACCTTTAAGTTGGTCAGGCTAGCTGATCAAGAGAAATGTTTATAATTGTAAAGGAAAGGTTACAAAAAGGGGCTGGACTAGCCGAATGCTCAATCCTGAGGGTAATGAAGAGTCGAACGATCTATGGTAGAACCATTGTCCTTTCTCATACCACTCTGATACTCTAATAGAAGGCCTCCCAGTTTGGTGATTTCATCTCTGGAATGAGAGACATAAAGTACAGGAATAGACAAATCAGTGAATATTTGGTTTAGAAATACAAGAATCTCATCTTTACCGTTTTGATCAAGGCCTGTTAAGGGTTCGTCCATGAGAAGAAGTCTTGGGTTGGTGAGCAAAGCGCGGCATATAGCAATCCTCCTCTGTTGACCTCCAGAAAGCGTTTCCGGGCTTCTACTTAGTAGCGTCTTGAGATCAAACTTATCGATGAATTCAGAAAAATCATAACCCATCGCTCTTCGAAATCTTCTCTTGTATCCGAATTCAAGGTTTTGCTTCACGTTTAAATGTGGGAAAAGGCTGGATTCCTGGAAAACATAACCTACAGATCTCTTGTGGCATGGAAGAAAAATGCGTTCATTTTGCCAGACCTCTTCTTTAACTTTCAAGTACCCGGAATCAGGTGATTCGAGTCCTGCTATACATCTGAGCAATGTGGTTTTTCCGCAACCTGAAGGACCAAACAAAGCGATCACCCCTTCGGATGGAAGTTCCACCTTGACCTCTAACTGAAAGTCATCGCGCTGGATTGAATAGTTTGCCTGAATTGTCATGGAATCGAAAGACGAAACCTCTTATTCAATGCATATACGGAAACGAGAAGTACAAACGAAGTAACCAGAAGAATGCCTGACAAAATATGTGCTTCACGATACTCTAGAGCTTCAACGTGATCATAAATCGCGATAGACACGACGCGAGTTTCACCGGGGATGTTCCCCCCAATCATCAGGACCACACCGAATTCACCAAGAGTATGCGCAAACCCTAGAACAATGGCTGTGAGAAAGCCTGGTCTTGATAGAGGGACAACGACAGTCCAGAACGTATCCCAGGGAGAGGCCCTCAATGTTGCTGCAACTTCAAGAGGTCTTGGCCCGATCGAGGCAAAGGCATTCTGAATTGGTTGAACAACAAAAGGTAGAGAATAGAAAACCGATCCAATCACCAGGCCTGTAAAAGTAAAGACAGGAGGTTGAAGGCCAATCATCTCCAGTGGCCGTCCAAAGACGCCGTTTGGACCCATTGCCAGTAAAAGGTAGAATCCAAGAACAGTTGGTGGGAGGACAAGAGGGAGAGCGATGATTGCTTCAATGACGAACTTAAGTCGACATTTGGTGTGAGTTAACCACCAGGCGAATGGTGTTCCAATGAGCAGGAGAACAAATGTTGTGATAGCCGCAAGCTTTGCTGTAATCAGTAACGCCGTCAGATCAACACTACCCATTAATGAGGAACTCCATAACCAAAGTCTTGAAGAAGCGTCTGAGTTTCTTCCGACTGTATATAGGATATGAAATTGCGAGATGATTTGGAGTCCCGAACAATAACGGCATCCTGAAAAATCGGTGTATGAAGCTCTTTTGGAACCTCCCAATAGAGACCCTTTGTATGTATCGCCTGCGAGAGAGCAACAAACCCCATTGCCACATTACCTGAATAGACAAACTGATAAGCCTGGTTAATGTTCTCACCAAGAACGATACTTCCCTCCAGGCGGTCCCAATGTCCCAGCTTTATAATCACCTCTCTTGCAGCGGCTCCGTAGGGAGCCAGTTTTGGGTTTGCAATCGCCAGTTTCTCCTCAGTGATCGTAGCCAGGGAATGAAAGTCTGGTGCATCACCGTTTTGATCACCTGAGAGGAGTGCCAGGCGTCCCGTCGCATAAGTAAATTGAGAGTCATTGACCGCTTTGCCACTCTCTACAAGAAGCCTCGGACGTTCCTGATCGGCGGAGAAAAACAGATCAAAGGGAGCACCATTTACAATCTGCGCGTAATGCTTCCCGGAGGAGGCGAAGCTGAGGGTTATTTCAACCCCGGTTTCCTTTGTATATCTTTCACAAATCTCTTCCATCGGAACTGAAAAATTACTGGCGACAGCAATGATTAATTCCTCTTTTTGATCCGTTGATGCCTGAGATACACAGGAGTTTAAAAATGTAGAGCCTAAAAACAAAATCACGCCAACGCAGATACAAAGAACCATCAGAAACGGTCGACTCTGGCTGGAAAGAAACATAAGTTGCCTGGTCAGTCGGCTAGACACGGATGGTGTCTCCCATCGTCAATGTGTCATATCCGGGAAGCTTTGACAGGGCTGTCTTGAAAGCTCTCGATTGCAGGACTTCAACAAGTTTCATGACTCGTAAATCTCCTGATGAGCTCTCTGAAAAGCAAAGGTCGAAAGATTCCTTGATATAGCTTTGAAAGTTAAGGCGTGATTCCTCTGCGGTCAGCCGAAGACAGACACCCACCTCTGCCCATCCTGCTTTAATAGAATCTGCGACTGCTCGATGTCCCGACGCATAGACATTGTATCCGATCGGAGGCTTCTTCGGCTTCTCCAGAAGCATATCGGAGCATTGACGCGCTCCTGAACCCTCTTTTCGGCCAACCCAGCGAAGTTTTCTAAGTACCTCAGAGCGCATCCGCAGCCCTTTTATGGCTGGGCTAAAGGCGATTCCTTCCTCCCACAGGCATTGATGGATAAGCGTATAGTTCCCCTTCAGGTTCTCCTTAATGTAGGAGGCATTCACACCCGGCGTGTGACCCAGATGAAGCCCTGCGACATGGACTAAACCATTTTCGAGAAGCTGAAGAGACTCTTTGCTTGTACGCTCGAAAACAAGACAACGTATTCCATTTGCATCAAGCATGCGCGCCAGAATTCCAGCGGCAGGATCACAGCTGGCAATGACAAGGGTCTTTTTCATCAATTCATAATTTGCCGATTGTTCATCGGTATCCATCTGCCCAATCGGTAGAGTCTCAGCAGGGTAGTGATAGACCTGTTCGTTCAAAGTCGCCGACCAGTAGCGAGTGGATGGCTGGTCCCAAGCCCAGGTTTCCGTGCCGTCAGAGGTCTTCAATTCTGAAAGTGAAAAGATATCTTCAATGCTGCATTGCAACGCTTGTGCGAGTGCGAGTGAGGCCGTCGTTGAGGGAACAATACGGCCGATCTCGATGGCGCTGATCTCGGACCTCGAGAGTCCAGATTGATCAGCAAGCTCCTGCTGTGTAAGCTTGAGCTGCTCACGAATCAGTTTAAGAGAATTCTTTAGGCGGCGTCCATTTGACATGATCATATCATCGATGATACCTCTGGTGTCATCAAGTGAAATTCGAGGGAACCGTTTGGCTGATATGGAATCGAGCGACTACATAAGGATTCAAGTGGAGACTGCTGAAATTAAAAGGCTTACAGATATTCACCGAAAGGATTATCTTTTTGGTGGAAAGCGGAAACACGGGGCCTGTGCGAATGACCTCCCTCTGTTCTATGTCTTGTCCACGTCTGACGGACGTCTTGAGTCGTAGGTAAGACGTAGATAAGACGTCGGACAGACATCAGTCACCCCGTGAGGAAGGAGTGGGACAGTGGAGTGGAGGGATTGCACTGCCAGTCATTAAAGGAGATATCACTTTACTGGTTGATAGAGGGGTCCATTTCTTGACTGAATTTCATGAGCGTAACGGAAAGTGGTTCAATGACAAGCGGGTCCGTAAAATCAAAATCGCTATGTCTCAAACCTTCTTGTTTTGTCGAATCGGGAGAATCCCCCTGGATGACCCATCCGCGAATAGGTCTTTTCTGATTCAATGAAAGTCCTTCGAGATTGAGGTGCAAACTCGTGTTGGAAGGATTGACAACCCTGAGGATAATATGATTCTCCTCATCTATACCCGCGAAAATATTTAAAGGCCCCTCGTATTCAATTTCTAGAGTTTTCTTCACAGGGTGATCTCGGTAGAGTTTCATGACATCATAATTAGGAGCAGTCCAGGCTGTATAGCCGTCGTGGTTGATGAATGCATTGTCCCAGTGTGGTGCACCTTCTTCCCTGATCCATAATGCGGGACATGCCATTTCGATCAGGTCAGGTCGCTTTTCGAATTCATTGAGAATCGTACCCGCATAGATGCCCGTTCTCCAGGTTGTTGATTGCTGGTTCCACTCGGTAACAGCAATCTTTACATCGGGATTGTCGCTTTTCTTGATCAATTCTCCTGTTTTATCCAGAAAGGCGGGCCACGCATGGGCGTCATAAAATACCTTATCCATCTCCTGGTCATGACAGTAATGATGGACGCTCAGATAATCGAAGTATTCAGCACCTTCTTTTAGAATCTTCTCGTTCCATTCCTGATCATAGGCTCCGCTGCCGCACGCAATAAGTTCTATCTCTGGCCAACGATCTCGGATACGTTCTGAAAATACCTGTATATAATCAAGGTATCTTTCCAGTCCCATGCCCCAGGCTTCATTACCGAGCTCCCAGTACTTGACGTTAAACGGTTCTTCATAGCCGTGAAATGCTCTAATGGCACCCCATTTTGTGAATTCGTCACCGTTACAGTATTCGATCCATGAAAGCGCTGCTTCGAGATAATCCTCAGCGTATTCGTTCTGAACGTGTGCTCCCATATTTAAGACAATGATGGGTTCAGCTCCCGTTTGTTGACAAAGTTTGATAAATTCAGCAGTTCCGAAAAAGTTTGGATCAAGGCCACCCCAGATTCCGTTGGCGGCAGTTTGACGCTCCCTGAGGGGCCCTATCCCATCCTTCCAGTGATATCTTTCGGAGAATGTCCCTCCGGGCCAGCGAATGAAGGAAGGGTTAATCGCATCGACAGTATTGTAGACAGTTTTTCTAAACGGCGTCTCTTCAGGAAACAGGGTAACCAGATCAATCGACATGCTCGTAGGTGATTGAAAGTGAATATCAAAGGTTGCGTCCGGCGTGCTTTCCTTGGCCTGAAACGTAAACTTCCTTTCTCTCCAGTGATCTTCATGTTCGTACTCATCAACTTCCTCATCGGGAAGTACATCGATCACCTGTTCCTGACCATTCAAGCTGACTGTGAGCTTTTCTGTATATCCCCTTAACCACAGGCTGCCTTCATAGGTTGTGCCCTGGTGAATCGGAACTGAATTCTGCTGGATCTGTACATCGCCGATTTTGGAATTTATGCGTATCGCTCTGGTGCTGTTGGCAGGGAAATCGTGATCAAAGTAGACTTCTGCAGCCTCAGGAGCTTTCTCGATGTTCCATCCGGGTGAGATCTCTTTGCTGCTTTGCTCGAGTTCATCTCTCCAGATAACAGCTCCATCCTGCATAATTTCGATGTTTCTGAATGATGCTTCACAAAGGAGGGTACCAATGCCAAAGCGCCCTTTGTTCCAGGTTTCATCACTGAATTCGACGATTAGCTCTTCGTTAACGTAGCCTTTGAATTGATTGTCTTTGCATTCAATTTTGATGATATACCAGTTTCCGGTTTCGAGTGTTGTATCTCCGTCAGCCTCATCGATATCGGTAAGGTTGCCATCCTTTAGAATTGCAGCGGAGGGCCGAAGACCTCCCCAGTTGTCGAGATTCCATCTTAACTGGTTTTGGTCATCCTGAACTCTCAGAGCAATGATGAGAGAGTGCCAGCCCTGTATATTCTTCCGCGCTTCGAACTCCAGAACGAAATCCCCTTCTATTTCCGGACCAAAAAAAACCTGAGATTTGGATTCAATCCAATCATACCAGTGTCCAGTTAAAACATCGTTCTTTACATTCCACATCCCCCAGACATGTTCAAATTGAGTATACTGATCGAGCGACTGCTCTTCAAAGGAAGGGGAGCGAAGCACTTGTCCACTGATACCACCAACAACGGCGCCGTAAATATGTTCGAGGAACTGACCGTAAACATGGGGGGCGACCTCTTTTGATTTTTCGAGAGAAACATGAGCTGTTTGTACTTCGGTTGTTGCGGTATCAGTAAATCCCAAGTTTCCCATCAGGGTAATCCCCGTAAGAAAAGAAATGAATGAAGCCGTTTTGATGCGAGAAAACATTCCTGCCAACTCCAGTTTAGATGATATCATGATTTCTGACCGAACTGTCATTCGCGTCAATACTTTTGCTGGCGCAGGAACTATTCTCTTAATTCATCATTTTGAGATTGCGGATCAGGGTCTCACTTTCTAACACCATCAACACGATGCCGAGGAGGTTGTCCGTTGCGTTTTAAGAAGTTTTTGGTTTGTCTGATATTCCTTACAAGTCTTTCACCTCAATCAGCTTTTTCCCAGGATATATACAGAGTTACAACGGTTTCTCCCTTTCCCAGGGGCTTGCAGATCGTAAACGGGGAACTTTACGTTCTCAGTCGAGGGCGTGTGCGAGGCGCCGGGGGAGTCAGCTCTGACGTTGAGGATCTTGCTGGTACGATCTTTAAAGTGGACCAGGATGTCCAACAGTCTGCAGAGGATCCAGAAGTCTCAACCGAAGTGAAAGAAAATGGAGATGTCTTCGCTGTTCCCGCTTCTCCTCCATTCGAGCTTTGGGATACTTCTTCTGTGCCACCAGAATCAGACCGCTATACGGATCGGCCTTATTGCGTTCTTCGCTGGCATGAAGCCTCAAAAAGCTTTTAT
Organism: uncultured Candidatus Sumerlaeota bacterium; assembly: GCA_964437365.1. Lineage (GTDB taxonomy): Bacteria > Sumerlaeota > Sumerlaeia > SLMS01 > SLMS01 > CAYTGM01. The sequence goes on from CAYTGM010000020.1 coordinate 47,546, forward strand.
ATCTGTGCGTTCTCTGGTGTCGATATGCCTCGAACAGAAGGAAAGAAGAGATCCTTCAGCAAGAACCTGACTGATGCAATCCTTCGTTTTGATACGAGAACAATGAAGTGGAGTGAAGTCGAACGTCATGATATTCAAGCAGGGGGGAATTATCCTCATCATGACCCTGCTCTATACGAACCGCCCCACGGCTGGTTAAATGGTCCAGATAACCTGCTTCCAATTGGCAACTGGCTCTATACAGTGGCTAAGGACAACAGCATTCTCGTGAGGTATGATCTCTCTGTCTACATTGACAACCCGGAGGCAGGGTATGCGCCATCGGAACCTCTTCTTGGGGCTTTGATCGAGACAAGAAATGCTGGATGGATCGAACTCAAAGGACATAGTGCACTCGCGCACCGGGGAGAGTGGCTGTATATCGCCAGCCGAACGTCATCTCATATCATTCGTATGGAAGTTGATAACTCTGGTAACCCTGCAGTTCCACCTAATATTGAACTGGTCGCGCTTTTCGACCCTTACGCGGGGTATGATGCTCCATCCGCAGATATAACAGATATGGATTTTGATTCCAAAGGTCGACTATACATTGTGAACGCTCAACCCTCGAGGGTCCACCGATTTTTTCCCGATTCAGAGAATATCTATGATGCAAGAAACGGGAGTGAAAAACCGTGGATAAATTTCGCCCATGAAACCAGGAACCCCAGAATGAAGTCGGAGAATATTCTGATCGATTCCGATAATGTACTCTACATTACCACCGGGGATGGATATGATTTTCAGTATGGAGCGGCCGGGACCGTTTACAAGGTTCGGATCGAGGACTGAGGAGAACCATTCCTGCTCTGAAGTCTCCACTCTTTATCAAAAATTAAGACCGATCTAATTTACGAGGCTTGACCCACGCGAGAACAAGCCACAGGACAGACAACCCTTTAACAAGAACAACGATCAAAATTTACTTTTCAGGTATACAGTATGAGCAACGCAAAGATAGTTTGGACAAAGATCGACGAAGCCCCTGCCCTGGCGACACATTCTCTTTTGCCAGTCGTCAAGGCCTTTGCCAGCATGGCGGATATCGATGTCGAACTGGCAGATATTTCTCTGGCAGGGAGGATTATCGCCAATTTTCCCGATTCGTTATCAGAGAATCAAAGAATTCCCGACTATCTTCAGCAATTAGGAGCTCTTGCAAAAACCCCTGAAGCGATTATTGTTAAACTCCCGAATATCAGTGCTTCAATTCCGCAGCTGAAGGCGGCCATCAAAGAACTTCAGGAAAAAGGGTACGCAGTCCCTGATTATCCTGAAGAACCAAAGAATGATGAAGAAAAAGCTATTCAGAACCGTTACTCGAAGGTCCTGGGCTCTGCCGTAAACCCTGTTTTGAGAGAGGGTAACTCTGATCGACGCGCAGCTGCTTCGGTGAAGAAGTTTGCTCAGAAGAATCCGCATCAGATGATGAAGCCCTGGCCTAAGACAGGGTCTCAGACACGGGTCGCTCATATGACAGAGAGTGACTTCTATGGCTCCGAGAAATCAACAACCCTTTCCGAGGGTACCCAGGCTCGAATTATTTTCGAGGACACCTCTGGAGAACAGACGGTCCTCAAAGACACGTTCGAATTACAGAAGGGCGAAGTCATTGATTGCTCGGCGATGAAGGTCACGGCTCTAAGAGAATTCTTCAAGAAGACGATTAAAGAAACCAAAGAGCAGGGACTGCTACTTTCACTTCATCTCAAGGCAACGATGATGAAGGTTTCGGACCCGATAATCTTTGGTCATTGCGTCTCCGTCTTTTACGAAGATGTCTTCAAGAAGCACTCAGAGACTCTTGAGTCAATTGGCGCAAATCCTAATTATGGTCTGGCTGACGTTCTTAATAAGCTCGGCAAGCTCGAAGACGCAAAGAGGAAGGAAATCGAGAGTGATATTGAAGCTGTCTATGCAGATAGACCCAAGCTTGCCATGGTGGACTCTCGCAAAGGCATCACAAATCTTCATGTCCCTAGTGACATCATTATAGACGCATCCATGCCGGTTGTTGTGCGAGATGGTGGGAAGATGTGGAATAGTAGTGATGAGCTTCAAGATACTGTCGCGATGATTCCCGATCGCTGCTATGCGACAATGTACCAGGAGATTATTGCAGATTGCCAGGCGAATGGTCAATTTAATCCTGCAACCATGGGTTCTGTTTCCAATGTCGGTTTGATGGCAAAAAAGGCGGAAGAGTACGGGTCTCATGACAAAACTTTCGAAGCTCCCTCCAATGGCAAGTTCTGTGTTGTTGACGGCGAAGGGAACGTCCTTCTGGAGCAGGTGGTGGAAGAAGGCGATATCTTCAGGATGTGTCAGACGAAAGATGCTCCTATCAAAGATTGGGTAAAGCTTGCTGTTTCCCGAGCAAAGGCTTCAGGAAGCCCTGCAGTCTTCTGGCTCGATGAGAACAGGGCCCATGATGCAGAGCTCATCAAAAAAGTTAACGAATATACCAGGGAACATGACCTGTCGGGCCTCGAGATCAAAGTTGCGAAACCCGTAGATGCAATGAGATATACACTGGAACGCGTCCGTAAGGGGCTTGATACAATCTCTGTCACAGGGAACGTTCTTCGTGATTATCTGACAGACCTTTTTCCTATCCTGGAGCTTGGAACAAGCGCCCGTATGCTTTCGATTGTACCACTGATGAAAGGTGGAGGGCTTTTTGAAACAGGAGCCGGTGGTTCAGCTCCGAAACATGTCCAACAATTCTTGAGCGAAGCACATCTCCGCTGGGATTCATTGGGTGAATACTGTGCACTTGTACCCACATTCGAGCACATCGCTGAAACTCAGAACAATGCGAAGGCAACTGTCCTGGCCAATGCTCTTGATGAAGCTATCAGTCAATACCTTGAGAATGAGAAGTCACCATCAAGAAAGGTAAACGAACTCGATAATAGAGGTAGTACTTTCTATCTTGCACTCTATTGGGCTAAAGCACTCGCTGCTCAGACTAAGGACGGAGAGTTGAAGTCCCAGTTTGCATCGGTTGCAAGTGAGCTCGAGAAAATCGAAGATCAGGTAGTAAAAGAGCTGCTGGAGGCTCAAGGTCAGCCCGCTGATATCGGTGGCTATTATCTTCCCGATGATGCAAAGACCAGCAATGCCATGAGACCCAGTGCTACGTTCAATAATATCATTGATTCAATAAGCAGCTAACTTCGCAATTTAACATACAAAATAATAAATCGATCCCCGAAGCTGAAGAAATAACTCGGGGATTTTTTAATCGATTGCCGCGTCAGGAGCAGTTTTCTTCCTTCGTTCTTCTACTGCTCATTCAAAATTTGAAAACCCTCACCTTGCTTGGGAGGTCATAAGAACGACAAGAAAGGTATTTACCTCTCTGTAAGGGGTGTATTATCTTCCATCTGGCCTGTAAGGTACTCTGGATCAAAAGCCTGTAGGTTACTCTACACTCGACCCTGAAATCTCTTGTCTATGCAGAATAATCCATCAAGACCTATCGTCGACAGACTCTATAGAAAACTTGTGGGTGAGACAGGACGGCGCAATTGCTCGAAAATCAGTAAGAACGCCTGCCGAGTGGTTCCTGAGAACTTTTTTCGTCTACTCTTTTCGAACAGCCTTACGAAAATTGGCGATCGCCTTTCATCTCCGAAAACAACACTTGCCTGGCTTCTTCAAGCTCTTGGAGCACCGTCGATTTTCGCTGGGCTTATCGTCCCCATTCGTGAGTCGGGGTCTCTCCTCCCTCAAGTCTTCATTGGTGTTCTGGTTCAGAGACTTGCCTTGCGCAAATGGATCTGGGTAGCGGGCTCAATTGGCCAGGGGCTTTCCATACTGGGCATGGCTGCTATAGCTGCTTATCTGACTGGTTCGGTTGCTGGCTGGGGGATTATCCTGTTGCTTTGTCTATTCAGCCTTTGCAGAGGATTTTGTTCGGTCACTTCAAAAGACCTTCTCGGGAAGACGATTCCGAAGAGTCGTCGAGGCAGATTGAAAGGATGGATGAATTCTGCCAGCGGTGTATTCACAATTGTTGCGGGCGTTACGTTGTTTGTGAATAGTGTGGCTTCGGATTCGGAGACAATTCATCAGTATGTTGTCTTCCTTGCTATCGCGGGGTTGCTTTGGATTTTTGCAGCGGGCGTTTATTCGACGGTGAAGGAATTCCCTGGTGAAACAGAGGAGCACGCAAACGCTTTTAAAGAAAGTATTTCAAATCTCGGTCTGGTTAAAAAGGACGCTCAACTTCGAAGTTTCATTATCGTCCGTGCACTTGCCATCGGTTCTGGTATGGCCGCCCCGTATATCATCACACTTGCTCACAAGAGTCTCGGAGGAAGTTCCTGGTGGCTTGCTGTTTTCTTGATCGTCGATGGAATTGCTGCCATGATCAGCGGTCCTGTTTGGGGAAAATGGGCAGACCTGTCAAGCAGGGGAGTGTTGCTTCGATCGATGGGTATAGCGGGATTTATCAGTGCTCTGGCTGCGTTCTCCGGTTTCTTTGAGCTACCGTATTCTGTCGCAGTTGTCTTCTTTCCATTGGTTTTCTTTTCATTAGGGATTGCTCACAGTGGAGTTAGGGTTGGTCGTAAGACTTATCTTGTCGACATGGCAGAAGGTAACAAGAGAACGGACTACGTCTCCTGCAGCAATACATTGATCGGTCTCATTCTCCTGATAGCTGGTGTCATTACCGGCTTGCTGTCTCTTCTTTCTGTCTCCACAGCGCTTTTACTCTTTGCAGCAGCAGCATTCACCGGAGTTTACATCGGGAAATCCATGAAAGACGTATCATCTGACTAACCTCGGCCTTGATCATGCTTCTTTCTATATCGGTTATACTTAAACTATAAATTTAAGGAGTGATCCTATGAAATACATGATGTTGCGTCTGATTATGGTTCTTTTTGTTTCAATCATGTCCTTTGCAAGTGGCTTTGCCGAGAAGAAAGAATCGGAGAGTCATGATGATTCGAAAAGCGTTCTCGTTGTCGTTACAAATATTGCCGTGATGAGTAATTCGGACAAAGCGACCGGTTATTGGATGTCTGAAGTCAGCCATGCCTGGAGTAAGTTCAAGGACGAAGGTTACGATATTGATTTTGCGAGCCCTGATGGAGGATTTGCACCTATAGACCCTCGATCCTTTGACCTTGAAGATAAAGACAATCTTCGTTTGTGGCATGATCTGGAGACCGTTCAGGCACTTGCAACCACTCAAAGAACTATTGATATAGATCCACTTGAGTATGAAGCTGTCTATTTCGCTGGTGGTCACGGAACAATGTGGGACTTTCCATTAGACCCCGGTACCCACAAAATAATCCGCGGAGTGTACGAAAGTGGGGGAGTCGTTGCAGCCGTATGCCATGGCCCTGCTGCACTCATAAACGTCCAGCTGACAGATGGTAAATTCCTCGTCCACACAAAAAAGGTCACAGGCTTTACCAATAGTGAAGAAGATAGTGTTGGATTGACTTCTGAAGTACCGTTTCTTCTCGAGACTGCTCTGAAAGAACGAGGAGCTGAGGTCTTGAAAGCGGATGACTATGATGAAAACGTCGTGATAGACGGAAGACTTGTGACAGGCCAGAACCCCGCGTCAGCATCTGCCGCTGCTGAAGCAATCATCGACCTTCTTGAATCACAAGATTAATTCTTTAGATACCCACGAACATTACTGATTGAAAAAAAAATGCTGCCCGGTATTTGAAGTCCGGGCAGCATTTGATGCGTTCAGGGGGCATCTACTTTTGAACGATATAGTAGCAGTTCTGTATATCATGTTCCAGTTCACGGATTTCGATATTGCTGAAACCCGCCTCCTCCAACATTTCTACCGCCTTTTCTCTTCCCCATGCAGCTCCAAGTCCCATCCCCTTCTGGGCGAGAGATACGGTCATACAATGCATACACGAAATAGTATATATCATCGAGGCGATGGGGTTTTCAAGATTCTTTGCGACATTACTTGAAGTGTCGATGTCCTGGGCAAAGTACACTCCAGAGTCCTTAAGTGTCTTGTATATTCCCGCCAGCAGATTGTCCGGTCTCGGCTGATCATGGATTGAGTCGAGTGTAAATACAAGGTCATAGGTGGCATCTGGAGCTTTATCGTGAAAGTCAGAGAGATCCTGCTGCCGAAACTCGATGTTCTTTGAGCCGTTTCTCTCTGCTTCAGCTTGAGCAAAGGCGACTGCTTCTTCTGACAGGTCCAAGCCAACGAAACGGCTCTTTGGGTAGGTCTTAGCCAGAAGGTTCAAGGCTTTCCCTCGTCCACATCCTGCATCAAGAACGTCTATGCCTTCTTCCAGCGCTTTGTGAATTCCAGGAATCATAGTGAGATGCACATCCATGATGGACGACACAATAGACTGCTCGCTATCCTCTGCCATAACCTCATGAAACCGGGGATAAGAAGAATACGGAACTCCACCCCCGTTTTTGAAACAATCAACTATTTCATCTTCTACGCCCCCAAGGACTGCAATAAACTGAGCAAGCACTGCCATATTATCAGTCTTGGATTGGCGGCTTAGAAATGCAGCGTGTTCTGCAGGGAGACGAAATGTCTTCCCTCCTGCATCCACCTCAATGATCCTGCCGGTTGCCATGGCACCGAGCCATTCGCGGACATAACGCTCATTGAGCTCTGCTTTACTTGCGAGATCAGCACTCGTGATCCACTCTTCCGTTTCCGCCAGTACGTCAAATAGTCCAGTTCTGTGACCAATCGAGACCATGAGGGAAACAAACCCTCCGCTCAAATTCCCCAGAAGCTGCTCCGCAAATGCTTCCTGTCGACTTACGTCTAGATTACATGCCTTACACATAATTCTCTTCTCCTTGTTATGCATGACTCGCCCGGGCGAATCATTCTCTCAAATGACCGTGCGTTGATGAAACAATCATGTAATTTGCGCGAAATTGTCTCCTCCTCGCGACGAACCGGGCACTCTCCACACCGGCCTCGCCGTTGCAAGGTTGAAGCTTGTAAATTATTCCACTTTGTAAGTATTTACAAATAAATCAATTTTATGAGGGTTGTTTCATCTAAATCTTCAGGAAAAACCCTCGGTTGTGCAAAATTCCCCGATTCTCTAACAAAATCTTTCTGGAAAAGATGACTTGGCCGGAGAGTAATTGGACTGTAAATGATTTATCATCATAGACCGTAAAAGGTCTTAGTTCCTGGAGCCAGCCTCGGAGAATCAGTATGACGATAAGAAGTATTATCCTACTTTTCATGATGATAGTGATAATGATCCCTTTTCTATTCGGATATAATGTCTATGCAGAAAGCATCTATGACCAGCGTGAGAAAGACTGGAGAAACGGTGCCCTTGTCTATCAGGTCATTGTTGATCGCTTCGCTCCTTCACAGAATCTCGAAGCAAAAGAACATCTTTATGTACCACCAAAAATGCTGAGATCATGGGACGAAGTACCCGAAAAGGGCGAGGAACTGGATGAGGTCAAAGTCTGGAGTCATGAAATTGAATTCTGGGGCGGTGATCTTGACAGCTTAACCGGTAAGCTTGACTATGTCGACCAGTTGGGAATTGATGTGCTCTATCTTAACCCGATCCATCAGGCATATACGAACCATAAATATGACGCCCAGGACTACTTTGAAGTCTCAGAAGAGTATGGGACCAGAGAGGATGTCGTATTTCTTGCTGAAGAAACTGAAGAAAGAGGGATGCAGCTTGTCCTTGATGGTGTGCTTAACCACATGGGTCGGACCTCCCCTTATTTTCAGGAAGCACTGAAAAACCCCGAGAGCAAGTGGCAGGAATGGTATTACATCAACACGAAATATCCGGCGGGGTATAGAGCCTGGTACAATGTTCCCAACCTTCCAGAGATTAATCTGGAATCACAAGCGGTTAGAGATCGACTGTGGAATGATCCAGACTCTCTCATTCAAGGCTATATACGAGACGGCGTTGATGGCTGGCGTCTTGATGTGGCCTTCGATATCGGATATAATTACCTGCGTGAATTAACCGACGCAGCACATCTGGCCAAATCCGATGCACTGGTGATCGGTGAAATCTGGAATTACCCTCCCGAGTGGTTCGAGCACACCGATGCTGTTATGAACATGACTCAAAGAGAATTGATCCTCTCTATGCTGAGAGGACAGGTAGAGCCTCGTGTGTCCAAGATGCACATGGATAGGCTTGTCAGGGATTCCAATTATGAAGCTCTCCTTCGCAGTTGGGTGATGCTGGACAACCATGATACTTCAAGGCTGCGCACAGTTATGCCAGAGCCCTGGCAACAGCGCCTTGCACAAGCCCTGCAATTTACCCTGCCCGGCTCCCCTTGTATATATTATGGAGTTGAGCTTGGAATGGAAGGAGGCGAAGATCCCGAACAAAGAGCCCCCATGAGATGGGATCTGGTTGCCGAAGACAATCGTTTCTATCAATGGTTCAGGAAGCTGGTCACTATCAGAAAAGAAAATCGAGCACTTGTTGTTGGTGACTACGTTGAGTTGGACACAAAGGTACTCTTCGGTTTTATGAGAAAAACTGATTCTGTTGATGAAACGGTTTTGATCATTGTGAACCCTACTGGGAGCGAAGTCACAGAGTTTCTGATGCCTCGGGAATCAAAATGGATGAGTGGAACACAGATCGTGGATCAGCTGACGGGCCAGGAGTTCACCGTTTTCTCGGGTACCTCAAGTATAACTGTTCCGCCTCATACGGCGTATATATTAAAAGCTGAGTTCGATCGCACCGCGCCTGAATATTCTCCCTATAAGCGTGTTCCTTAGGTGTTGCCTCTTTTCATTTCCGCCTGACGCATGGGCATTGAATCTATGAGAGCATTGATTTGATTGAGGGGATAAGGAACATTCTCTCGAAGCTTGATCCCGCCATCTTTTCCGATCAGGATGATTTCATTTCGCGATAAGTTCAGATCGAACCTATCAATGATGATCGCTTTTTCAGTCTCTGAGATTTCTCTATCTCCGACTGTTCCACGTTCATTGCCGATTTCGACTAGAAGGATGTCGCGTTCCTCCAATTCGCGAACCTGCGCATCCAGTTCCACTCGTTGTTTCTCGAAAACATCGGATTTCAGATCATCACCTGAAAGAATGATAACTCGATATTCCCACATCCATTTACTGGGATTCGCTGTAACATTCATCGAACTATTTTGTGATTCCTTATCGAAGGCGATGCTCTGTACCTCTCTCGCTTCATCCTCTGACCTGTCGATGGAGCTGCACCCAATAATCAGGAATGCCATCATTAGTGAAAGTATCATTATTCGCCTCATAGTCCAAGTTGAGACAACTTGTGTGCCTGATTAATGAGCTACCAACCTCCTCGGTTCTTTGAGCGCTCATATGGTAACAATGAGGTTCTCAGCTTCTTATCAGGTGGGTGTAACCTGCTTTCGAATGCAGCTTGCAAGCAGCTTGCAAGCAGCTCGTAAGCATGTATATGGGCTTGGCTTAGCTCGATCGTTTTATACGAACAGCACATTATCAAGGTATAAGGACTTGCAAATATTCTCATTTGACGATTGACCTCGGTGGGAGGAGTCCTCAATAGATTGTCTCGGCCTTTGGTCATGAGCAGATGCTTTGACATCTTTTATCAGATTTTCATGCGAAGGGTATTTCCATGGATTTAGATGTTGTTCTCCTTTCGAGGATCCAATTCGCCTTCACGGTTATGTTTCACTACATTTATCCGCCAATCAGTATCGGTCTGGGTTTGATCCTGGTGATTATGGAGGGACTCTACTTAAAGACTGGTAATCCAGTTTACGAGAAGATGACACGATTCTGGGTTCGTGTTTTCGGTCTTACTTTTGGTTTGGGCGTGGCTACGGGGATCGTAATGGAGTTTGAGTTCGGAACCAATTGGGCGACTTACTCAAGGTTTGTCGGAGATGTTTTTGGATCGGCGTTGGCGGCTGAGGGGATATTCGCCTTCTTCCTGGAGTCTGGTTTCCTGGCGGTTCTTTTGTTCGGTTGGGATAAGGTCAGCAAGAAGGTACATTTCTTCTCAACGATCATGGTTTTCTTGGGGTCTGTTTTCTCTGCTGTCTGGATTGTGATTGCTAACAGCTGGCAGCAGACTCCTGCCGGTTATCATATAGTTGGTGAAGGCATGATGGCGCGGGCTGAAATTACCGACTTCTGGGCACTTGTATTTAATCCTTCCAGTATGGTGCGCCTCTGGCATGTTCTTATAGGCGCTTTTATTCAGGGGTCATTTCTTGTGCTGAGTATCAGTGCGTGGTATATCATCAAGAAGAGGCACCTTGATTTCGCGAAGAAGAGTTTCACGATCGCACTTATTATTTCAGCTGTGGCTTCTCTGACTCAGCTTGTGGCTGGTCACTTCAGCGCTGAAATTGTATCTGAATATCAGCCAGCAAAATTGGCTGCATTCGAAGGTGTCTATAAGACTGAAGAATCGACCCCTCTCTACCTTTTCGGAATTCCTGATAGTGAAGAGGAAACAGTCAAGTTCGGCATCGCAGTGCCAGGTGCCTTGAGCTTTCTCGTACATCAGGATTTCGAGACTCCGGTAATGGGTTTGGATCAATTTGCAGAAGAAGATCGTCCTCCTGTACAGATTCCTTTTCAGGCTTATCATATCATGATTGCTTTGGGGATGTACTTTATCGGTTTGACGCTTTTCTCGCTTTTCCTGCTCTGGCGTAAGAAACTGTTCGAGATGAACTGGCTGATGTGGATATTTGTTTTCTCGGTTGTTTGTCCCGTTATTGCGAACCAGGCGGGTTGGTTTGCTGCTGAGGTCGGTCGTCAGCCCTGGATCGTTTACGGTTTGTTGAGAACATCGGATGGTGTGTCAAAGGCAGTTAAAGCCGAGGCGGTCCTCGCGAGTCTGATCATGTTTACCCTTATCTATACACTTCTCCTGGCTATGTTTCTGTATCTGCTTGACCGGAAGATTAAACACGGTCCGGAAGAGGTGGAAGCACATGAAGATCCTGAAACGGATATTTCGGCTGCGATGTCAGCCAGAAAAGCTGGGGTTGATATGCTCGAATCTGCGCGCAACAGGGAGCTTGATAAATGATCGATCTTGAAATTGTCTGGTTTTTTCTACTTGGCGTGTTACTGATTGGTTATGCAATCCTGGATGGTTTTGATCTGGGTGTGGGCGCGCTGCACTTATTTTCGAAAGGAGACAAAGAACGTCGGACCATGTTGAATTCGATTGGCCCTGTCTGGGACGGGAATGAGGTCTGGCTTGTGACTGCCGGGGGAGCGTTGTTTGCGGCATTTCCTCATGCATATGCAACAGCATTCAGCGCTTTCTACCTTCCCTTCATGATCTTACTCTTCATGTTAATATTCCGTGCGACGGCCATTGAATTCCGTTCGAAAGAAGAAATGGGATGGTGGCGTAAGACCTGGGATATAGCGTTTAGTGTGGCGAGTATCGTTGCCTCGATTCTCTTTGGTGTGGCTGTTGGAAACCTCGTTGTTGGAATTCCCATCGGGGAAGATATGGAATTCAGCGGCAGTCTGTTCGATCTTCTGAACCCTTATGCCTTACTTGTTGGCATCTTCAATTTGAGTATGTTTGTGATGCATGGTGCGATATATGTCTACTTGAAAACAGAGGGTGAATTGCAGCAAAGGGCGAAAGGCTGGATTGTTCATACAGTTGCTGCGTTTGTTGTACTTTATATCATCGTGACGATATTTACGCTTACAAGAGTGCCTTCCATGATTGAAAATTTCGAGCGGTTTCCATGGGTTTGGGGAATTGTGATCCTGAATGTCCTTGCGATTGCGAACATCCCGAGGTCGATATACTTCAGTAAACCTGCTCAGGCGTTTATATCATCGAGCTGTGCGATCGCAGCGTTGATCTTTCTCTTTGGGATCGGAATATTTCCCAACCTGATCATTTCTTCATTAGGGGATGGGAACAACCTGACATTATACAATGCCGCCTCGAGTCAGAAGACCCTCGGTATCATGCTCTTGATTGCTATCATTGGGATGCCTTGTGTGCTTGCTTATACGATTTCTATTTACTGGATTTTTCGTGGTAAAGTGAAGCTGAACGAGTTCAGTTACTAGGTGTTTCGAGGAGGGGAGTATCATCGCTTTCTGTGCAATCTGTAACCGATTTCAAAAGGCTGAATCCATGACACGAAAATGTCATAGTTCGTGTTTTTGTCTTTATTAATCACGCCCTCAGAACATTCCTAAGTTGTTGATTTTAAATAACTAAGGAATGGTTTTCTTAATTAGATTCAAGGTGACTGTGACCCTGTTTTCACAAGAAGTTGAGCCTTGGAGAATCATAGCGGTTTGAAATCGGTTTTGGCACTTGACTACAGCAGCTCAATTTGCGACAGATTTTTGTTATTCAAAAATATTTAAGGCAGACCCCCCTGCTTTAAAGCCCAAATTACAGGAGAATGTGAATGCTCAAAAAAACAGTCTTTTTAACCGCCGGGATGGTTCTGTCTGCTGGCGCAGCAAACGCTCAGCTGATCATCTCAGAAGTGATGGATGGACCTCTAACGGGTGGTATCCCAAAGTATATCGAGATCACCAACGTATCGGGATCTGCAGTTGACCTTAGTAATTATGACCTTGCTAAAGTTGCAAATGGACCTACCGTTGTTGGGGAGTATGAATTTGCTACCCAGCTCTCAGGAACCTTGGATCCAGGTGAATCATTCGTCATCGCATCGGAAGATGTTGAATTTCAGAATGCCTTTGGTTTTCTTCCAGATTTAGTTGATATTCAGGCGAATAATAACGGCGACGATACCGTAGGCATTATTGCCACAGGCGACCTCGTCATTGCCAACTCAATCGATGTTTACGGCGATGGAGATGATGGAACTGGTGACCCGTGGGAATACCTCGATACGCGTGTAGTGCGTAAACCATCAGTTACTGCAGGTACGGCAACTTTTGATGTGAGTGAATGGTATGTAAATCCTATCGATGATCTTGATGGGAAAGATGCCACTGCAGTTGGTCTTATCGGTACTCCAGGAGCGCATATTTTTGGATCACAGACAGATCAGATCGGAACGGGAGGCCTGGGCTCGCCTACGCCAGCACTCAATGTCGCTGTAAGTGCTTCTGACATTCTCAATGGTTTAACTCCAACTGAAGGCGGCATCGGGCTTCATCCAGCCGCTACTGGCGGACTCGGCGTCTTTACAGACGGTTCTGACAACGCTGCCAACAACCTTGATGGACTACTTGATGATGCGGCTGGTAGTGCTCAAGTCAGCACACTTTTCTATGATCTGGGTGGGCAGTTTGACCTTACAGGACTCAATATCTATACGCAAAACACAGGAGCAGACGCACGTATCTTTCTGAATGCACGCATATCTGTTGATACAACAGACGATGGAGCTGCAGATACGGTTGTAGGTGAAGTCATCCTCGGAGGCCCTGGTGCAATAGTAAGTGGTGGTGAAACCTGGGGTGAGCTCAACCTGACTGCTAACCTCGGTGAAGGTGTTTACGGTGTCGAATTTGCATTTTTCTCAGTTACAAATACGGCTCTCGAATACCGTGGGCCTGGAAACGGCCAGGGTGGTTCTCTCGTCAAGGAAATCGATCTCCTTGGTTCAGCGACATCCACCGTCACGGATTGGCAGCTTCTCGACTAGCATTGTAACTTTCAAAGATGGATGGAGAATAAGTTGGCCTTCCTGTCTCTCGCGAGGCAGGAAGGCTTTTTTTTACCTTCAATCTCCAAGGCACTTTCATGGTTTGCTCTCGTTAGGAGCATCCCAAAGTCGTTCTTTCGAGGCGCATTATTCAAGATTCCATTCTCAACAAGATTAGGATTGTCATGGCTTACTGTAACTATTAGGCACACTTTAATGATTAAGTATAATTAATATTCATCAATAAAATTATCAGGAGTATATCAATGAAGTTTACAGTTCTGTCTTTGCTCTTTGTCTGTCTTACCCTGTCAAGCTGCGGAACCTCTACTAAAGCTTCCATCTCGATGGAGGAAAATCTGGGAATCACGGTTAAGCCAATTACACCAGAGCAAATTGCCCATCAATCTATCAAAGTGGCAGCCGTTCAATTAAACAGTCCCTGGAGGTATGGTCATCCCCCTGATCCAGAGAATCTTCCCGCCGATACTATCATACCTTATATAGATCGCGCCGGTGCTGATCAGGCTGACCTGGTTGTATTTCCAGAGCTCTTTCTTGGTATGTTTAAAGTCCCGTCGCCTCAGACAGATATGATCGCTGAAGCGGCCAGGAGGAATAGTATATATGTGATGGTGGGTTGTTTTGAAGTTATCGATGAGATGGGGAATTTTGGAAACTCAACTTTGATCTTTGATAGACAAGGGGATATTATTGGACGATTTTTTAAGGTTTCACCTGCGGTGGGCGCAACGAACAGAGGGTGGCCACCGATGGATGTTGACCCTGAGTGGCTGATGATTCCTGGTGAAGAGTATCCTGTTTTCGATCTTGATTTTGGCCGTGTAGGCATCATGACGTGCTACGATGGCATGTTCCCTGAAATTCCAAGGATTCTTGCTCTTAAGGGAGCTGAAATACTGATTTGGCCAAACGCTCGCGGTGGAAGCCTGGAAGACTACGTGATGAGAACTGTTATGTTTCAGAACTACATGCATGTCGTTGCTGTCAATAAGGCCTATGGAAGCGGGACTGCTATCGCAGAATGGCCCAATGGAATAAAGGTTAGAGCAGAAGAGCCTAAAGAAGAATATCTTCTCACAGAGCTGGGGTTAGCCCACTTGAGAGGTGCCAGAATACATGCCAGAGAATATATACAACGGTCAACAATAGGGTATGACACACTCATGGAGAATATCTCGATGGAAGACCTCTACGGGTTTGGTCCTGATGACGTAGTTCCGGAACCTGATCGAAAACAACATGCAGACATGCTTGAAAAACTGGGGATGATAGAGGAATCGCACAGGCTTCGGGAATCACTGCCTCAAACTTCCGTCGAATAGTATATTCTACTTTTCTTTAACTTCAACTTTACCCTTCTTGTAGCTGAAATAGCTTTTGAGGCTCAGGAAGGGTTTTTCATATGTATGGTATAGAGCTGCGCACACTGCCAGACAAATGAAGAACGCAGTAAGATGGACCACAACCCAGTCTAAAGTTAGATTTTGTCTGAAACCTGATCCCCACAGTTCTGTCCCTGTCATCAAAGCATAGTACAGTGGAAGGTGCAGCAGGTACAGCGAGAATGTATACTTGCCCATATCTGCAAGTGGCTTCCAGCGCAGGATCTTGAGCCAGCAACTCCCTCTTGTAGAGAAAAGGATGAGTCCAAATAGATTTGCAAAGAAGAGGTTTGCAAAGAGGATTCCGTAAGTCACAGACCACTCATCTGGCTTTGTCGGGACGTTGCCTCTATAGACGAGGATCGTATGTAAATAGGCTGCGATGAAGACTCCAAGAAAAGTTATTGGCAATAGTCTGAGAAGTCGAGATCCTAATCTCTTCAAATCTGCCTCATTCCAATATCTGTATATGTAGGCGAAGCAGGCACCTATACAGAGACCTTCCAGACGACATGGGGTCTGCCACTGAACCAGGAATGGTTCACTGTGCAATGGAAATAAGAGAATTTGCCGAGTCAGAAAGCTGAAAGGAATGAGGAAGAGTGAAATTCTGAATACCGTCGGGGGTCTATATCGCCACAGAATAAGAGGCCACATCAGATAAAAGTTTTCTTCGATGGAAAGTGACCATGATACAATAAGGAATTGATGTCGAGTGTAGCCCAGCCCTTCTGAATAATTTGAAAGAAACGCCCAGTACCACCATGAGCCCTTCACGTAACTGCCAAAGGACTTCCAGTGGTCAAAGTATTCAAAAGAAGGTATAATTATCAGGAAGACGGCGAGAAATCCATAATAGAGCGGTAGGATACGAAGGGCTCGCCTTCCCCAAAAATTCTTAAAGTACTCAGCAGAGGTTCTCGTCCTGAAGAGAATGGAAGAAATGAGAAATCCGGAGAGAAGAAAGAAGAGGTCAACACCAACCCATCCAAACCGGCTGATATATATGAAGAAGTCAAAAAAAGGATTTCCCGAGAAATTGAGGAAAACCCAATGATGCATGACTACGAGTATGGCTGCCAGCGATCGTAATCCATCGAGTTCTGGCATCCACGAAAGCTTCTCACGAGTTCCATGTGAAGAAGCTTCATAGAACGAGCCTGGGTACTTTAAGAGATTGTTGATCTTTGACGCTCCTGTGTTCAGATCACAGGAGTTCTAGCGAAATAATGGTCAGAGTCGAGTGGTTTCAGGTTTCAACGGATCGTATTTTCCACTTAATACAAAAACGTTGTGTGTAACTATTCAAGAATCCAGCCATTGAGTGAGAGGGAATTGAGATTCATTCCTTTTCGACCAATGGCAAAGAATCCATGACAATCGTTTATACCATCCGTAGTTACTTCGTTTTCACCTGTCTCAATGATAGTTGGGATTTCCGTCCACACATCGGATTGATGAGAGCGAAAATACAATGAAATATCCCCCTCTGCTAGGTCTGTTGAATTCAACTCTTCTTGAAAATAACGAATAGACACTTGTGTGTTTTCTGGAGAAGGGGATGATTTGAAATCGAGTTCCCAGAACCTTGGATTGACATCAAAAGATGCAATTGGAGGTCTCACATGAGAGCGAACAGTTAGTGTCAGGGTTGTTGGAATTGAAGAGAGGTTCACCTCTATTCCATTATCTTGAAAGTAATATGTCCCAGGGGTCGATGCTTCTTTCGTTTCGCTTCTTTGAGATCTGAGAGGAGGTGCAATACACAGGTCATTCTGAGGTATAACATTCAAGTCGCCAAAATCATTAATTTGATCAAGCGATCTTTCCACGACGATTTCACGGTCACCCGTAAGCGGGTCAATTTTGACAATATTTGAATATCCGCCGTCATTGATATAGATGTACCCATCAGGTCCAAATTCAATATCAGAGGATCGGTATATATCATCACCAGTCCCTGTATTAACACTTGAAACTGTTGTGATTTCCTTGGTGGTCGGGTTAAACCGAAGGACGATGCTCTCGTCGGGGTCTATGCCTGAGTTTTCACATCTGAGGTATCTACCGGAAATGAGGATGTTCCCAGATGGCTCAGGTGCAATCCCCGCGATTTCTTTTAATTGTGAGCTCAGGTCGATATAGTAGTCAGGTTGATTGGTGGGGTAGGCGTATAGTCCTGGTTTTTGCCCTGAACAGTTAGCTCCCTCAGGTATATAGATTGTCCCGTCTGTTCCGACACAAATTCCTCTTCTTTCGGATGGATAAGGGATCTCTAATGTTGTTCGAGTGAAGTTTTTCAGGTTGAGTCGATCAACCCGGGACAGGCCATAGCCTTGAACCAGTGTGTCATCTGATTCAATGGCCAGATGTCCGGTGTTTGCTCCGTTTCGGATCTGTTGTTCACGAGGGGATAACTGGAGATCGATTTTCTTTGGTACTCCGTTCGATCTGTCAATTTTGTAAATACCTTGCGAGTCCGTTACGATAAGTTCGCCATTATAGGTAGAGACGATAGATTGAGGTCTCAAGAAACGATAGTTGCTACCGATGTAAGGAAAGTCCCATCGTTCCTCAAACTTGTTATTCTCGATGTTAAATTCAGTGATGGCAGGTCCCTCTTCATTGGTGATATAGAGTATGCCGGGCTCCTCCATCAGCACTTTGGTAGATTGCGAAGTATTTAATGCTCCTGGAAGGAACTCTGTCGTCAAATATGACCGACTTCCTGTCTGGAGATTCACGCGGAAGATGTTGTATTGATCAAGAATGATTAGAGTGTTCGAATCTTCGAAGCACATGGACCTTCCATCGGATATGAGTGGTCCATCCCCTTCTAGATCGTCTATAGACCTCCTCCCAGAGATAAGGGTGCGATTACCCGTGGTGGGATCAATTGAAAGGAGTGTTTCAAAGGAAGTTGCTTGAAGTGCATATATGGTTCCATCTTCACCAATAGTGATGTCAGTTATATCGAGGAAATCAGGTCCATCGCCCTTCTCTGTTTCAATTTCAGATGATACGATTTCTTCTTCTGAAGTTTCAGGATTAATTCGATAGATTCTCTGAGCTCCATCGAAGTAGAGTATTGATCCATCCTTGTCGACCGTAATGGATTCACCCGTGAAGGTAGGGAAAGCCTCTCTGATGAATTCTGATTCTCCGGTTTCAAGGTCGTAACGAAGTAATGCGACCCGCTCTATCTTGACCAGAACCTTCCCCGTCGGTTCGATAGCAACTTCGTATACCCCTGAAAAGGAAAGTATTGAAAAGGGATCGAAAGTAATCAGATAGGGTATAATTTCACCGGTTTTTAGATTCACTTCAAACAGATGATTTGCACCACGACTATCACTAGCGAGGATATATGAATCTCTCTGTGGGTGATAGGCGAAATCAACTATATTATGTTCGTATAGTTGGCCGCTCAAGACTTCCCGATGTCCAGTCTGGAGGTTGTATTCAATGATTCTTCTGCCTCGGCTGTCAGATAAGAAACCAGCGTATTGAGCCGCGATCAACTGGGGCATTACTATCGAAGAAATGATGAATAGAGAATTACGTGTGAATCGAAAAGCCATCGTCCCCTCCTGGAGCCAGACTGTGATGAAAAAGTGTTTCATGCGTCCACAAGGAAATCAAGGCGAAAATCTAAGAAGCCGTTATCAAGATACCGAATCCCCATGAATCGGTCTCTGTAATGAGAAGTTTATATTGTCGAATTATGCGGGGGAGCTTCGGCAGGTAGGAAGATTGAGAATCAATTTCTGCCACGTCGATTATTTCCTCGAGCGTTGAAAGGTTCGCCCCAAGTAAATCGCCTGCTTTCGACAGTTTTTTTAAAGATACGGGATTAATGGCACCCAAGTATTCAGTGTGAAGGGATGAAGGTGGACCGAGGTCACCACAAGGAAGAAATCGATCTTCCTCAATATCAGGAATCACAGCAAGAAAGGAGAGCCATTTGAGTAAGAGGTCATATTGCTCCCATTTTTTCAATTCTGCCGATTGTTGAAGTTCTGCTTTGAGTGATTCAGCTGCACGCCAGTTTTCCCATAGATCATATGCTGGTAACTTCACCCATTCTTTCCAGGAGTCATCTCCAGACTCTTCTTCGTCATCATCGATTGCATCAAAAAAGAATTCCAAAGATCCAGTTTCTGCCACGCCACCTTTCAGTACTTCCCAGTTTACCATGTAGTAGGCTGTTTCGATACCCATGAAGCTTTTTCCTCGGTTATGTTTAAACGCTAATGGTCCATCTGCAAATTAATGTGAAGAATAGAACCACCTCTTCGTCAAGTGTATGTGAGGATTAGCCTTCCAGATAAGAGCTAAGGTGCTCTTTGTTCCAGGACTCACTAAAGATGCCATGATAGTATGGCTGGCGCACTTCCCTGTGGATCAGAAAAGCAGTGAGAGGAAGTTGGATGAGCATGGGAAGAAAGAGCGTGTATGACACTACTGAAGTAAGTAACAGTGAAGATAGAATGAAAGTACCAGCCCAGATGAGTTCCGGCTTTCTGCTGATTCTAAAGACATTGCAAAATAGGAAGAAATGGAATGTAACGAACAAAACAAGCATGGCGATATCAAGAGCATGGTTTGCCAGGAGTATTGAGGATATAATCGCCACGATAATGATGGCTCCATCCGTTCCCGAAAATCGAAAACCATGTGTTCGTCTCTTTAATTTGTTGATCATGAACCGTAGCCTGGGAAAGGTGTGTTTCCAGTTCTCTTCTTAAAAATACCGGACAAATTTCGAGTTCATTCTCTCATCAAAGGTCAGGTGAGAGTAAAAACCGTTATTTCTGGTCTGACATTAAAGCGCATCTGTCTGACAAAACCGAGGCCCGAGTTTATATAGAGTTTTCTTTTCGTGGTTACCTGGTATTCTCCCCGCGTGTAGTTTCGATTTTTCACGGGGAGGAGTGGGGGAGGGAGGAAAGGTGGTTTACACTGTCCGCCATGTGTATGGCCGGATAGAGTATAACACTCAATATCATCCCAGATGTCTTCATCGGATGTATCGGGATTATGTGCCATAACGAGCGTTGGTAACTCTCTATCGGCGTTTTTCAGCACTTTTTGAGGAGAGTACCTGGGGCACCACTTATCATCCAGTCCAATTAATTGTAGCCCGTCGATGATCTTCGCTTCATCTCGCAGAAAAGTCACTTCGGTTTTTCTCAAATCGTACTCGAGCTTATCAGCCTTCTGTATATCTTTCCATCCATGCCCATAGTCATGGTTGCCGAAAACGGCATAAGTACCAAGTGGGGTTGCAGGTATTTTCTCATATATGAGGCGACACACTTTATTTTCATGGTGTGCGTAGTCCGTGAGGTCACCTGTCATCAAAATCACATCTGGTTTCAGAGCGGCTACATGTTCAATTGCCTTCACCAGGTAATCTGTGGGGACGGGTCCGTTGGCGTGTAAATCACTGAGCTGAATCACTTTCTTCCCATGCCAAGAAGTGGGCAAATTCTTCAGTTTAAGCCGTTTGTGCTGGACTCTGTACCAGAATGGTTCGATGTAGAATGTATAGCCAACTGTCGCTAATCCTCCCAGTAGTCCGGCACCGGTCAGGCAAAAGAAGTTACGACGTGTGATCAGCTTACGTTTTGGCAATTCTCTTCCTCCTGTATCCCTTCTGTTTCGATGACATACTCAAGTGACTTCCCACACCTTCTGAAGGTTTGCCGAAATGATGAGGATCAAAACTGGATCATGCCGCTCATTGCCAGGAAGAGAAAAAGAAGACCTATTAGAATACGGTAAACACCGAATGGAGTCATTCCGTGGTGATTCAAAAACTGAACGAACCATTTGACGGCAACGAAGGCCACTACGAACGCGATCAGGTTTCCGAAAACAATAAGAGGAAAACCGCCATCCATTTCAAGAAACTGGTCTCGGTCTTTAAAGAGCTTATAGACAGTTGCTCCGCCTAAGGTGGGAAGGGCGAGCAGGAAACTGAGTTCTGCAGCATCACGGTTGGAGTATCCCCGCAGTTGCGCTCCAATGATTGTACTCATGGATCGTGATGTGCCAGGCCATAGAGCGAAGCACTGAGCGAACCCAATGAACAATGCATCAAAAAATGTCAGCTCCGCAATGGATTTGCCATCGGACAGGTGTTCTTTATCTCGTTTGAGATAAAGTTTTTCTACGATGATCATAAAGATTCCTCCGACAACAAGTGCGAGGGCAACAGCCACAGGATTGAAGAGATATTTATCAATATAGTCTTCAAAGGTAAGCCCTAGAATAACAGCAGGGATAAATGCTGTCAGGAGTTTCAAAAAGAGATCGAGACCGGATTTGCTTTTTCCTAACAGGCCTTCAATCATTTCTCTTGCACGATCTTTGTATAGTGCAAGCACGGCGAGTATTGCTCCGAGCTGTATTACGATCGTGAATGAATCTGCTGTTCTTCCCTCTAACCCGAGGAGAGAGTTTGTTAGAATGAGATGTCCTGTAGAGGATACTGGCAGGAACTCGGTTAAGCCTTCAACAATTCCAAGTATAAGAGCGTCTATATAGGTCATCTTTTATGAGTAGCACATCTGAGTTTAATAAGTGTCCAAAGAGCAACGAACCCGTCCATCCAGTAGATTTTTTTTCCTTCGGCTCGGCCTCGAGGATAGTAAGCGATCGGTATTTCTTTAATTCGGTAATCGCTTTGCACGAGTCTGACGGTGAGCTCAACGGTAAATGCGAAATCATTATTTTTGATATCCAGATCATCAAAGCATTCTCTGCGAAAGAGCTGATAGCAGGTTTCGACATCTGTCACCCAAACGCCATTAAGTTCAGGTCTAAACAGTATATTTACGCTCCAATTTATAACTTTGTTCCCCCAGTATTGCAGGAAAGTCATCCGAGGTTTACCCCGAAGAAACCTCGATCCAAAGACAACATCTGCACGCCCGCTCGTGATTGGCTCTATAAGAGCAGGGTAATCATTAGGGTCAAGCTCGAGGTCGGCGTCCTGAAAAATAACAACTTTTCCCTTTGCCTTCTTGAGCCCTACTTTAAGCGCATTTCCTCTTCCTTTTCTTTTCTTTTGATAGATGACATGGGTGTCCTCTTTCTTTTCTTCCTGCTTAAGGAGCTCTACTGTTCCGTCTTCGCTCGCCCCGTCCACGACAATTATTTCTTTGTGGATTGGAACATTACGGACCTTCTGCAGGAGAAGATCAATTGTTCGACGCTCATTATATACGGGAACAATGACGGATAAGAGAGGTCCACTTTTCTTTCTTCGTTGTTCGTTGTCTTTTACATCTTCTTTGTTTTTCATTCAACCTATCTTTCCAGGGAATCATCGAAGGATTCTATTCTATAGAGCTTTTGAGGAGGAACATTTACAAAACGCCGCTGCTCGAACAAATACTTTAATTCAGGGAGGGAGTTGAGAATTAAATCGTCAGTTTTCTTGTTCGTAGTGATTAAAGCAAGGTCTTCAAGGGTCAACAGGTCTGTTGATTCTGTAATTCTAGCGTATCTGGATAATTCTGACAATTCCAGATTAGCTCGAGGATCAAACGATGAATCATTGTGTGTAAGATATACTTCTGATTGCTTGAGAGATGGAGCGAGCATTGTCTCATTAAATGTAGAAATGAACTGACGAAGTGCATCATGCCCTTGAAAGGGAGCAGATGGAGAGAATGAGATCGTTGTTCTTTGAGGAGAATTCAATGGAAGAGTATATCTGAACCATGGAAACCGCTGGAAATTCATTCCAACCGCGATTGTATCCAATTGTTCCTTTTTTGCAAAGTGTAAATACCACATTGTATACATGTCTGCATCAGTTATGGTAAACAGTGTTGACTGATCAGGCAAGGCCTCCTGCAGTCTTGTTTTCCAGATCTCGGGAAGTCTTTTCGTTGGACTCATAACTGCCTTAATAGAAAATGCAAGGCTAGCTAAGAGCAAACAACTGCAAATCATTGTCATGACATATGCCGATTTTTGCTGAGACTCCCTACCGAATGCCTTGTGAACGAGAAAAAGAGTACCTGTGAAAGCAAAAGGAAAGAGAAATACGAAAATGTTGAAAAAGAACTCATCGGGATCAAGTATGTTATACATTGTCAGAAAAAGGAACTGAGCTACCGGAACCAGAATCAGGAACGTTGATATCATGCGTTTCAATTGCCAGAATGTTAAGTATCCCAGAAACGAAAGCATGATAAAGATCATTCCCATAAGAACGGTTAGTTTCCCTGAACCCAGGGTACAGGAACCAATATAATAACAGAACTCAATAAATCTAAGCTGAAATAATTGAAACCATTCGGTAAAGGAAAAGAACTCTCCTGACTGGTTGCGCAAGAAAAGAAACTGACGGTATTCACCTCCCCGAAGATGCTCAAGCACGTTGGAGAAGCTATAGGGTGCTCCCCAGTAAATGCCGTAACTGTCTTCAGGAAGAGAACCTCTGAACAGGAGCGGTGCCAGTAGGAGAAACAGTGTCAAAGCGATGAAGAGTAGGAGCGAGACAAAGAGTGTCTGTTTGTGTTGTCGAAACGGAAAGGTATGGCAAATAGAATATATAAGTAATGGAAGGGCTGCGAGCGCTGTGAGGTGGAACGCAGTAGCTATGGAGAGTGAGATGGCTCCGAGCACAGGTAAGAAGTGTGTCTTTTTTTCTTCCAAATTGTATATTTTCAATGAGACAAGAGCTGTTATAGATAGAAAAAGTGAAGTCATGAGATAGACTTCAACAGTAGTCCAGAAATGTGTTGTTGCTGGTGATACAAAGATAATTGCAGCTGCGAGAAGTACAGGTTTGCTGTGCTTGAATCCTTCAGGCGAAGAAACCTCGCACAGTAATGATAAGAGATTCGCAACTGTCAGGAAAAGTAGAATGCTAGAAAGTCTAAGCATGAATAGTAGATCGTAATAAGGTTCTGACAAAGGTAGAAACGAAAAGAAGTAACCAAGAAAGAGAAATAGCTGGTATCCAGGTGGATGTGCTACTCCAAGATGGTTTGCTGCCGCAACGAGTTCAAGTCCATCACCCCACTGTATCCCATTAAAAGGCCAGCACAGGGCAATTATAAGAGCTATTGAAATGGAGGTTATGAGTCGCCTCTGGCTTTTTGCATATTCGATAATCATTGTTATCATTCAAAAAAAGTTACCTTCGACCTTCAACTTTATACAGCCTGGTTACAAAGGTCTGAGGTATATATCTATAAAGAAAGGCAACAGGAGACTGCTCTATCGATCTGTCTGTCATAATATCTGGAAATACAGGAATGACAGTGGCTTCATATTCCTCCATAAGGTTAAGGTTGTAGTATGTGCTTAGTACAGACAATTCATTTCCTGTCGTATCTCTACTCGTCAGGATGATGATATCTCCTTGATTGAGCGAAGGAGGGATGTTGTCGGTGATGACTAAGTATTCAGCCTCAGTTTTAGAAAAGAATGAAACCTTGTTGGCTCCAATTGTCTGCTGTCCCGGGCGAGCTCTGCGATAAATTTCATTTGTATAGATTTTCCCCTCCTCTTGATTCCTGATGATCTCTTGCGCTTTCTTAGAGGCTGCTGCGACGTCTCCAAATGTCGCCCTCCCTCCAAACAGTACAATAAAGGAAATAAACAGACTCCAAGTAACAGCAATGATTGGAAAGTAAGGTCGGAAGAAAGGATATTTACGTCTGGAACGATCATCCATGATTGCCAGACCAAGTCCTGCCCAGATATAGAACAATCCAAATAGAGGGAGAAAATATCTTTCCTGAAATGAAGCGAAGAGTGATTGAAAGATGAGTAGTACTGAAAGAACAAATAGGGTGAGCGGGAGTAGCTTATATTTCGGGCGTCCTCTGCCAAGGCACAGGCCTATTGCTGCCAGTATAGCGATTGGATAAGTTAAGAAATACGGCCAGGTTAAAATAAACGGTTCTGCTGTGAAGATGAATGTCTTAAGAGGTCCAAGTGCTGCTGATCTCTCGAGAAATTGCTGTCCATGTATGTTGCCCGCGAAGGCATCCCAGAGAAACACCAGGCCAAAAAGTGGAACCGCTGCCAACCCCTTCAGGGGCAGAAAGCTTTGACGCTTCCATTTCAGGCTGACGATGAAGAGTACAGGTACGACGAGCAACAGACCCTGGTATCTGGTGAGAGCTGCAAGTGCTCCAAGGATGGATGCATGAATTATCGTGCTATTGAGTTCCTCTTTCGTATCAGATCCCTGGGCTGCTATGATCCGCTCGCAACAAAACCAGAAAAAGAATGAAAATGTCGCATCAGTCATCATCCTCGGAGCCCATCTGAGGGCTACTGGAGCGAATGTATATATCAGGGCAGTACCTACCGCGGCTCTCATTCCGAAGGTTCTTCGTGCCATCAAATACAGTGGGATCACCGCGAGCGAACTAAATAGAACGCTGATGAACCTGGCGGCATATAGATTCCCAAGAAGGAATGAAAAAGGCCAGACAAGAGCCGTGTAGAGTGGGGGATATATCCCACGGTAATCTGAAAACTGGGTAACCTGGAGGACACCGTCTGTATACTCTGCCTGGTTGAGGAAAACAAGTGGGAGCTTTAAGACAATGTTGAGAAGCAGAAAAAACATGAGGCCTGCTCCCCACCGAACGTGCTGTCTTCTTCTGATTTGCTTTAAATCGCTCACGGGTCTGAATCACTTCCTGACACGTCATCACTTCGTATCAAGTTAACCAGATAAATGTCACAGACTCCGCGGCTCCACATGTCTCTATAAGTTGCCCACTGCGTATGCTGAGGAATGTAGATTGAATCAATCATGGGGGCAGGAAAAACATCTGGTGAGACCAGAAAAAGGTGTCTGGTTTTCCAGTCTGCGTCCTGCCTTGCGATCCAATCAGTCTGGACCAGTGTAATTTCTCGAGCTATTTGTATTCTCTGGAGATCTCTTAAGTTTACTGTATGGTAGGTATCATCGTCAAACGTTTGAAAGTATTCTTGATAATAGTCGAGTGGGTTTTGACTGGATCCGTATATTTGAACCAGACCCGAGATAATAAGAATTGTATGTATTAGAATCCGTTTAAGAAAGCTAAAATCCCTGGAGAATAGAAAAGCGAAACCGAGTATAATCGGAAGATGCAGCTGAAAAATGTGCCGAGGTCCCCAGCACCATCCTCCGTCCCAATTCTGCCAGGTGGCCATAGCTATGGAGAAGGGAAGGTAGGCGAAAAGAACAAATTTCGCTAACCACCGATAATTAGTTGGGACGGAAATCCACCCCCAGACTCCAAGAGCCAGCGCTGGGGAAAAGAAGAAAAGACCCTTCCCTGAAGAAAACAGCAGGCCATGGAGACCCACCAGCAAGGGTGTAGTGAACTTCACAGCCTCACTTTGATCTGAGTATCCTGAAGTTGGATCAAAACCAAAGCGCGACGCATTGAAGAGCTGAAGAGATATCCAGAACGCAAAAGCGATGGAACCCATGAGAATTGTACCGGGGAATAGTCGAATCCTTGACTTCGGATCATAGGATTCAAGGCGCAGAGATTTAAAAGACTCCAGAAAGAAAAAAGAAATGACAAACCCGGCTGTAAAGAAAGGAGAATCCACGCGTGTGAGGTTGGATAATCCAAGGAACAGCCCGGCAAGGATAACACTCTTCCAGGGAGTTGCTTGTGGTGACTTGTAGAATCGAATCACTTGGTCCAACGCGGCAAAAACGAAAAGTCCCGCCAGAGGCTCCGTAAAAAAAGTTCGAGAATGTGGAATCGCCATGGTGCAGAGTCCGTAGGCGCCCGCCGTATATAAAGCCGCCTTATCGGAAAGTGAAAGTTGTCTAACAATCCTCAATAGAATAGCACAGGAAAGAACGGTAATTATTGAGTTGAAGAAAAGAACAACAAACCCTCGACGAAATGCTGCTTGTGCAAACTGGTCTGGTGGCAGGTCAGCCAGGTATTGAGTTGTCATTGTTTGGGGAAGATGGAGAGCGAAGGCTGGTCCAAGTGATGAGTCTAATGCGGCCGATATCCAGATCAGAGGGACCGCCAGGATTGGTTGAAGTGGAAGATATTGTGCATAGAATTCACCATTGCTGGTAACGTGTGTCGCAAAGGTTGATTGCGGTGAAACACCGGGAAACAGTTCCCCCGTTGCGATGCTCGCTTCCAGCGGGAGTATAGACGTATCACCTTCGAAAGCGATGCTTTCTGCAGTACGATAGAGCAGCTCTTCGTCGGGAGACATCAAGTGTCCAGAGGTTAAAAAAGCCTGTGCGATGAAGATAAGAGCGAGCAGGACAAATACTTTTTTTTTGTAACGATTCTCCACTAGTTGAACTTTCGAGGATTCAAGTGACGGGCCCTTACTCTTCTTGCTTTTGGGTGGTGTTTGTATATTCCAGAGAATAAAGGTCTGAGGAGTTTGAGCTCGCTCCTATCAGAGAGTTAAGCTTGCTGATCGCCTGGTTTAATTCATTATATAATGAAGGATCTGTGAGAAGTTTTCCTGCCGTTCCTTCACCTGCACGGAGATCATCGAGCAGGGTCCTCAAGCTTCTTGAAGTGGACTCGATTTCATCTGTGATTGATTTGATCTGTGCTTCGCTTTCGGATGCGATGTTATTTGCTTTTTCCGTGAGCTCTTTCGAATTTTTGATGATAGCCTCCACATCAACCATGATTCTTTGTTGGGAAGATTGTATTTCAGAGATAGTCAGGTCGGCTTTTTCGCCTATACTTTCAATGTGCCTGTCGACGTCAGAGGCTAATTGCTTTGCCTGTTCAGCAACGGCCCGTGAATCCTCTGAAATTGCCTCGATATTTGTTACTGTTCTATCGATACTCCCTTCGTGTTTTTCAAGGAGTCGATTAAGTCTTGTGCTGGCCTCCTCAAATTGAACGAGAGTCGAATCGATCCGTGCTATTCTTTCCTCATCGGTAACGATGTTTCGGACTCCTTTGATCGTTGCTTTAACATCTTCAATCATTCCTTCAGTATCACCGAAGACATCGGTGATAGAGAAGGCAGGGACACTTTCGATCATCTCGTACTTTTCTATTTCACCTGTTTTTGCGGTTCCGGGATCAATTTCAAGTCGCATATCTCCGAGAAACCCCTGCTGTGCCAGAGTTACTTCTGCATCTTTATAGACAGGTATGACTCTTGATATTTTAGAAGTGACAATCACTGTTGGTTCGCCGTTCTCATCCTGACCGGGCTCCATATCGACAACACGACCTGCTCGAAGCCCTTGAACGAGAACAGGGGAGGCGATTTCCAGTCCCGCCACATTAGGGAACTCACTGCGAAATATATATGGATTAACTCCTGTATTCCCCTTAATGATGAAGGTGATGGCGAAGAGCGTTCCGATGGCTATCAAGCTGAAAACACCTACTATCAGCTCGTTCTTGCGTGTTCTTTGCATATTGATATACCAGCTATAGAGTTATTCTTTCGCGGTCAATGAACTGCGAAGCGCGTGTTTGTACCTGACTATCTTCTCCGGCCGTTATTGGACCAACAGAGAGCCCATTCACAAATTGATGTACCACAGGGTCATCACTTTCTTTCATCTGGTCGGGCGTGCCGGTAAAGATGATTTTCCCTTCAAAGAGCATGCTAATGCGATCGGCCACTGTATAAGCCGATTTCATGTCATGTGTGATGACAATTGATGTAACGGGCCGATGCTCACGTGCTCTGATAATCAGTTCGTTGATAACTTCACTCGTGACTGGATCCAGACCAGTCGTTGGTTCGTCATAGAGAATTACTTCTGGTTCAGAAGCGAGTGCTCGGGCGAGCCCTACGCGTTTTCTCATACCACCAGAAAGCTCTGATGGAAGCAGCGTTTCAGTGTTGGGTAATTCTACCAGGTGAAGGAGTTCTGCAACAATCCGATCGAGCTCTTTTTTCGTTTTACCACCATTTTCTAACCAGTAAAAGGCAACATTTTCGTACACGGTTAAAGAATCAAAAAGGGCCGCCATCTGAAAAACCATGGACACGTTTCTTCTGACATACTTCATCGCGGCACGATCAGAATAGAGTTTTCTGCCTGCCACCCAGACCTCACCAGAATCCGGTTGCATGAGGCCACAAAGGTTCTTGAGAAGAACTGACTTACCTTCCCCCGAGCGACCTATTACGACCCGGGTTTCACCTTTGGGTATCTCAAGATTAAAGTCCTTCAATACTTTCTTGGGACCAAAGCTCTTGTTCAGGTTTTTGATAGCGATCATGTTGATAAGTAGGATTACTTAGGGAGGCTTTTCTCACGGGTGAGATTTGCATCAGACTCGGAGCTTTCGTCAGGGGTGTCAACCTTGCTGGAAGCTCCGTTCAAACTCTGCTCGAACAAAGGCAAGGCTTCTCTTCGAGGGTCTTTCCAGTTCAATGGTTTTCTTGATGGGTGGTGCGGGTTTGAAAGATAGATTATAAACCCTGCTCTTTCGGGTAGTATCCACAAGCTGGACCCGGAGTCTGCATCGTACCCGAATGACCAGCGCCCATATTTTCCGACTTCAAAACCTAATCCCATGAACTCACCCTCCTCAAGATCGACGTCTGGCTTAAAAAATTCAGCAACCTTGCCTTCTTTCCTCGGATCTGATTTGGCAATCGGACTCATTAAGATGGTTAGATAGTGAGCAAAAGCAGCAAGGTCGTTTGCGCTGGTCGTAAAGCCTGTGAAACCTGAATTAGAAGAGCGGGCAAGCCCGATAGGTTCCCCTGGCTCTGCCCAAAGCATCCTTCCGACAGTCTCTGAGTATTCACCTGGCGCCGTTTTATAGAACCATTCTGTGGGCTGGTTTAAGTTCGCGAGCTCTGGTTGAACCAATGAAAAAATTCTTTCTTGGATCAATTTTGAAATGTCCTTCTCGAAGTACCGTTCCAGCAAAAGGGTCAGAACAAGAAAATTGGCAGAGGACTTTTCGACTCTCCGCGCGTACGAACCTGTATCCTGATGAGCAGCCAGGTGTATGAGGATTTCTTCCGGCGTATATTCTCGCGGTATATTTTTGAGTGCATCTTTCTTCAGCCCCGAACTCTGGCGAAGCAGGCTCCTGACATCGACTTCTGAGAGGGTCCCCAACTCCAGCCCGGAAAAGACTTCACCCAATCTCAAATCAAGTGAGAACTCGTCTTGTCCCAGGAGCTGAACTACCAAGGGGGTAATCAGCAACGGGCCGGTCATATCCCCCACATAGTACATGGAGTCATAGTCGTTTCGGTGCTTTTGAGGGTCAGTCATCAGGTAACCGATGCCATGAGGTATGCCATCTGAATGTGTTCTCATAATACTATCTACATAAATCACTGCTCCCGGGATTTCACCCTTTTGAACAGAGCTCGCAATGACATCAATTCCGCGCACATAGAGATCAGGATCGATATGACTACCTGTAAGCCAGTCTATATTGATGCCCAGAGTCAAAATGTCAGCATGTTGATCAAGTCTCGCCTGTGATTCCTCGGAAAACTGACCATAGCCCCCTGAAAGATATCTGGCTTCACCTTCACTGATGATGGCAAGCAGGGTAAAAGTCCCCAGCAGAAAGTTTCGGATGGGATAAATTCTCATTCGTCTATCGGCTTGAATATCGTTTCTGTTGGTGTCATGCTTGTGAGCTGAAATGAAGAAATCTGGTCGGGTTCAATATTTTCAAATTCTACCGTCTTTAGAAGACTGCTCTTTCTATAGATCTGAGCGAGAAAAGGTGCTCTTTCTTTGGGGTTGAACCGCACCTCCTCGCTCTCACCCTGATCGAGTTCAATTGTTGCAAGCTGATCAGATAATGAGAGGTCATATCGCAGTTTAGTCTCGCTCTTGTTTTGTACAACGATTCTGACCGGTCCTGCGAGAGAAAGAACCTCATCTCTCATCAGATATCCTGTTGCGATCGTCGCTATGATGAAACCAAGAGTACAGAAAAGATAAATCAGTAGTTTTAATCTGCCTGGTTTTTTGTTTAATGTTGTCACAACAGTAAGGCGTCCTCTAAGATTATGTTCTCATTTCACCATGCACCACGCGTGCCCGCAAGGCCTGTCCACTTGATTTCTATGGGCAAAATGGTATTGGATGTGAAAAGAGGGATAACGTCAGAAATGCTAAGAAGCCATGAACGATGAATGAGACTTATCGATCCTCAGACAGAATCAATCAATTCAGCAAGATCATGAGATCTCTTCATCGTCGTTGGAGGCTCGTCATTTTTCTTCCTCCAACCTACCTGATGATGACAATAATGATCCAGGAGTTCTACTTTAACCCTTCCCGTGGAGGCTCTGGATTCCTTCCCCTGAACCCAGCTATTAAAACCCTCTTCTACTTTGTGGGTGGAATCCTCATTTTCCTCCTCTGGTATTATTTCGACAGACTCAGGGGGAGACATTACGCTGAGTTGCTGAGTTACAGGGAAAATCCTCGTGATTTTCTCCTGGTGGCTCGAGAACATCAATTGATGTATTTCATGATCTGTGATTCCTCCTTCCTTCCCGGAGCGGTCATTTTCCTGTCAGACGGAGACTTAAAGGGGGTTCTGACCTTCATCGTTGTAAGTTCGATTTTTTACCTCAAGGCTTTACCTTCAGAAAAAAAACTGGGAGAGATTTTTCTCAACGGGCGCGTTGCTTAAAATAGCAGGAGTAAGTGCCACCAGTGCCCACTTGGTCCTCATTTTCCTAGACCCGAAATCTCAATGATCTCAATGTGTCATCTAAATGGTAGTGACAACTTCGATCAAGGCAGAGTTCAATGAGTGAAAAACAGCAAAGATTCGAAACCGCCTGTCTACATGCAGGAGCGGAACCAGACCCAACGACAATGGCACGAGGAGTTCCCGTTCACCGAACATCCTCCTACGTCTTCAGAGATACAGAACACGCAGCCAACCTATTTGCCCTCAAAGAACTTGGCAATGTCTACTCTCGTCTCATGAATCCCACATGCGATGTTCTCGAAAAACGTTCGGCTGCACTGGAAGGCGGAATGGCGGGTCTTGCACTGGCATCAGGTACTGCAGGCGTCCATTACTCGGCTGTCAATATCTGCCAGCAAGGTGATGAGATCGTCTCCTCCAATGATCTATACGGTGGGACCTATACAATGTTTGATTGTATTCACCCACAGTTTGGAATAAAGACGAACTTCGTTGATCCGAAAGATCCAGAGAACTTTGCGAAAGCAATCACGAAGAATACAAAAATGATCTTTATGGAGGCATGCAGCAATCCAGCGCTTCAGATCCCAGATTTTGATGCCGTTGCTGATATCGCAAAGTCCCATGACATTCCTATCGTTGTCGATAACACCTTCGCGACACCGTATCTCTTCAAGCCCATTGAGCATGGAGCGTCTGTTGTTGTGAATTCTCTCACTAAGTGGATGGGTGGTCATGGTACAGCAATTGGTGGAGTCGTCGTTGATAGTGGTACTTTCAACTGGGGGCAGGAAAAGTTTCCTCTGTTCAATGAACCAGACTCTTCCTATCATGGGCTGAGATTCGGCCATGACCTTGGTGATCTGCAGGCGCTTGCTTTCATTCTGAGAATGCGTCTTGTGCCGCTTCGAAACCTTGGTGCCTGCCTGTCAGCTGACAATGCATGGATGTTCCTTCAGGGAATCGAGACACTTCCGCTAAGAATGCAAAGGCACTGTGACAACGCTCTTGCAGTTGCCGAGTATCTCAAAGGCCATCCTAAAGTAGAATGGGTCAGATATCCTGGCCTGCCTGACGACCCTTCTCATGAAAGAGCAAAGAAATACTTTAAGAATGGTCATGGCAGCATGGTCATTTTTGGCATCAAGGGTGGCACGGAAGCTGGCCGAAAGTTTATCGAGAACGTAGAACTGTTCAGCCACCTTGCCAATGTAGGAGATGCTAAGAGTCTTGCTATACACCCTTCAACGACTACTCATAGCCAGCTCAGCGAAGAACAGCAGTCCGCCGGTGGCATCACTCCGGAATTGGTCCGACTTTCGGTCGGTATCGAGAATATCGATGATATTAAAGAGGACCTTGATAAAGCGTTGGCTGCATCAAGTTAAGTTCGTTCGGTTTCAGAAAAGCAGGGGAGGGGAGGCCTCCCGATTCTATACAGGAAAAGAAATAGTCAACTTTCATGAAGAGACCTCAAGATACTGTAAGAGTAAAAACTCAATTCCTTGAGATTTCGACTGAAGAAAAACCTTTTCAGTTCTCCGATGGGCAAAAACTTCACCCTATTGTCGTTGCCTATACAACTCACGGCAGGCTTAATGAAAAGAAAACGAATGCTATTCTTGTATTTCATGCCCTAAGTGGA
This sequence comes from uncultured Candidatus Sumerlaeota bacterium, assembly GCA_964437365.1. GTDB lineage: Bacteria > Sumerlaeota > Sumerlaeia > SLMS01 > SLMS01 > CAYTGM01. The sequence goes on from CAYTGM010000020.1 coordinate 80,941, forward strand.
AGCCAGAATGTGGCGGGCTTTGACGAGGAAGGTCCTGGAAATGATCTATGGACCAAAGATTGTCAACTTGGCTGGTGGGATGCCTTTGTCGGGCCGGGAAAGGGGATCGATACCGATAAGTATTTCGTGATTTGTTGCAATTATCTGGGAGGGTGCTATGGAAGCTCAGGTCCCTCTTCCGTTAACCCTTCTACAGGTAAACCATTTGCAAGTGCCTTCCCCTATCCCACGGTTTCAGATATCGTTGATTCAAATATACATATTCTCGACCATTATGGCATACAAACACTTCTTTCGGTCATGGGAGGCTCAATGGGGGGATTCTGCGCCCTCGATCTTGCATGCCGATATCCCCGTCGGGTTCAATGTGTTGTTCCAATCGCGACTGGTGTTAGAGCTACCGTCCTTGCCAAGGCTTTGAATTTCGAACAAATCTATGCAATCGAGGAGGATCGAAACTTTAATGGAGGTGAATACTACGATTCAGAACCCCCTACATCCGGCCTGACCCTAGCACGTATGATCAGCCATAAGACCTTTGTGTCCTTGAGCCTCATGGAATCGAGGGCGCGAAAGACAATCGTCCAGCCCGATGATTATCTTTCGGGGTACTCTCTCAAGCACCAAATAGAATCGTATATACTTCATCAAGGAAGAAAATTTGTTAAACGGTTCGATGCCAACAGCTATTTGAGGATCGTGAATACATGGCAGAGTTTTGACCTGCCTCAGCAGCTTGCCGGGGGAGATATCAGGAAAACATTTTCAAGGTGTCACTCACAAGACTGGCTCATCTTTTCAATAAATTCAGATGTTTGTTTCTACCCAGACGAACAGATAGAAATTGCCGAAGCATTAAAAGCCAATCAAATCGATTATCAGCACATTACGGTGCATTCAGAAAAAGGACATGACTCTTTCCTTCTGGAACCGGATCTCTATATCCCATATATTAATTATAAATTAGAAAATGCACATACAGAGCTTGAGCAGAGGGGGGACTCAGATCTTCAAGTCAAGAATGATAAGGACTTTACTATTTAGCTTTTGTCTCTACCTTGTGCTTTTCGTAATCAATTCGTAGTAATCCCATCAATACTTCGTCATAGTACGTCTTATTTTTATATATACTTGATCTCAGGGTGCCTTCTTTCGAGAAACCATTTTTTTCGAGAACTCTAATTGAAGCAGGATTCGATGCAAAAATTCCCGCCATTGAACGGTTAAACTGCTCCTCTTTGAAAATGCACTTCAATATTGCGCCGACTGCATCTGTTGCAATTCCTCTCCCCCAAAAGTCTTCCGCAACCCAATAGCCCAGGTATGCAGTTCGATAGTGTATATCTGCACCTGAGAAAAACCCGATCCCACCGGCCAGCTTCCCATTCTGCTCGATTGCAAAGTGTTGCTCAAGGCCTTCGTCCAAAGATTGGCAACGGCCGATCCAGGAATCTGCATCGTCCAGACTGTAAGGAGAAGGAAATGAATTCATCATGTTCTGAGCAATATGAGGATTGTTTGCTATACGTGCAAGAGGCACTCGGTCAGAATGCTTCCAGGTTCGGATAGTGACCATCTTGCCCTCATAGTGAACCATGATCTAAAGTCCTGCCCTTTTGAATGCCTCTTTGATTGATTTCTTATACGGAGGTTTGAGGACGCCCATTTCGGTTACGATGCCTGCAATTAACTTTGCGGGGGTCACGTCGAAGGCCGGAGCAAAAGTCTTCGTGCCTTTGGGTGCCACTGGCTTGTTTCCAAAATTGATTATTTCTTCAGGGCCTCTTTCTTCAATAGGGATCTGGTCACCTGTTGATAGGGTGCGGTCTATGGTACTCAATGGAGCAGCAACATAGAAAGGAACACCAAAGTACTTGCATGCAATTGCCAGAGGCATCGTGCCAATTTTATTCGCGGCATCTCCATTTGCAGCTATTCTGTCCGAGCCAACAATTGCAGCCTGTGCTAAGTCTTTTTTTAAGACTGAAGCTGCCATACCATCCGTGATCAATCGTGCCTCTATACCGTCTCTCATCAGCTCCCACATCGTGAGTCTTGCGCCCTGAAGTAAAGGACGGGTTTCGTCTGCATAGACTGTGAACTTATACTTTTTTGCAGCTGTATAGAGAACGGCGAAGGCTGTTCCGATGCCGGCAGTCGCGAGAGCTCCTGTGTTACAATGAGTAATCACACCAGAGCAGTTTTTCAGAAGGGGAGCACCATGCTTCCCAATCAGTCTACACGTTTCCTCATCTTCCCTTTGAATCAATTGTGCTTCTTCAAGAAGCACAGCTAGAGCATCGCTTGCGGTTACCTTGTCGTCCAATTGATCAATGAGAGATGTGCAGCGATCGAGAGCCCAGAATAGATTAACCGCTGTTGGTCGCGAAGTCGCAAGGTAGGTTGAAACTTTTTGAGTCAGGTTCTTAACGCGCTTCAGAGTCTTCGGTTCCTGTCTCGCAACGCCCAGGTATAGACCATAAGCCGCTGCCACACCGATTGCTGGTGCTCCCCGCACACGAAGCATCTTGATAGCTTCCCACATTGCTTTTTCATCGCGAATGGAAAGGACTTTTGTTTTTGTCGGTAATAGGGTCTGATCAAGAAGTTTAACGAATTTTCCGGACCATTCGATGGTTGCTACTCGTTTCGCCATGATAATTCCTGAAGTATTGAACTGATTTACTTCGGAATTTGCTCAAATCAAGTAACTGGGGCCAAGCACAAACAACTTGTGAGACAACTTTGCTAAAACTCTCTCAGGACATCATGTACGTATTCAAACGGCTATTAAGTCAGCAGGCCGTTTGATTATCTACTCAGCTGGAGGGACTGCATCACTATTCTGCAGAACAGGCATCTTCAGGCATTCGTCATAGACAAACTGTCGTTCGTAGTCGTAAGTCCGATATTCCTCTAAACTGTCATGAGCCAAGCCCTCCCGGATTGCAGGGTGTGGAGCGATACGCATCGACCCTTCATTTTCCGCCAAAGAGGGTACTGAGAAACCCAGGAAGAGTAGGTCTCCATCTTCCCAACCTTCCAGTGAAATTCCCGAGATAGACCGGCATATCAAACCGGAATCTTCCTCAAGAACGTATGGATCACTGATGACAATCGACTGCCCAACTTTTTGTACCGATGGTTTCAGCCAGCTAAGGCTAAGCGAGGGAGACGTGTATTCGATTCTCGAGCTAAACATGTGAATCGGCTTCGGCGCGCCCGAGAAGCTTATTTTGAACTGTTTTTCTTCACCAGGTATTAAAGTAGAACTCGCCAGTGGCTGAATGATGAATTGGACTGGCTTTTCCAATTCTACTTTCTCGTAAATATTTCCTCTCATCCGCGGGATTTGACTATCATCAGCATAGCTGCGGACTGTGCTCATTGCCGTGAAGAGGAAAGCGAATAACACAGAGATTGTGAAGAAATTCTTTTTATGAATAGAAATCATATTTATCGGGGCAGTGTAGGTCAAAGCTCTCTAGGAATTACCTCTTGAAGATTGGAGAAAACCGATGCAGCTCACCAGTTTAGAATCCTCACAGTTGACCACAGGTCAAGGTGTCAGGTTTGACCCGGCGCGGTAATTTCAAGATATGGGTGCAATTGAGATTTGGTATGATCGATAAATCTAAGGAGGCTTTTTGGCCTCCTTAGACTTATCCTTTTGGAGAGTAGAGAGGGAAAGACATGGTATCCGTTCAAATGAACATTTACCACCCACTTACTAAGCAGATTGTTCGCCATTGTTAGGGGGACTATAAAAAGTCTTCCGGATTATTGAAAATGCTGGCTTTAAGTGTTCTTTTTTCTTCCTCTTTTCTGGCCGACTGCGAAACAAAAGAAATTGTAGGATGAAGTGAAAATCATACTAACTCGTGTAAGATCAACCTTCTATGGTGGACAACAATGGTTAAGCTTACAACCATAGTTTTATGCTTCAGCTTTTTCAGCCTGAGCCTTTGCCGTCTCCCGCATTTTCTTCATCCGCTTGCTTAAGGCCTGTTGGGTTACTCCCAACATTTGTGCTGCAATGCTTTGGTTATTATCACTGCGACGCATCGCTTCAATCAGGAGGAGGTCTCCGATTTCTTTCAGAGATGGCAATCGGTCCGGGAAGATAACTTGAGGTTTTTCACCAGACTCGTCACTGGGGCTGCTATCTACACTTTGACTCTTTGATTCTTTGAAAATTCGTTCTCTAAAAACGTCCAGAGAGAGAGCTCCAGAACGATTCTTACTCATTGCATCATAGACCATCGATTCCAGTTCCCGGATATTTCCTGGGAAGTGATAATTCTTCAACAATGTCCAGAGTTGTTCAGGAATACGAGGCTTCGGCTTTTTCAGATTCGTTGCTGCCTCCTCCAGAAAGTGCTCAACGATAACCGCTATGTCTTCCTTTCTTTCGCGAAGTGGTGGTAGAATCACTTGATGAGTTTGAAGTCTGAAGTAGAGGTCTTTTCGAAATTTACCCTCCTTGATGAGAGTTTTCAGGGGTTGGTTTGTTGCAACCACGATGCGGGCATCCGAGCGCTTCGGAACATCGGAACCCAGTGGATAGTACTCTCTTTCCTGAAGTAATCGCAATAGCTTCACTTGTGACATTGGCGTGAGATCGCCGATTTCATCGAGGAAGAGAGTTCCTCCTGCCGCTGATTCAACGAGCCCCTTACGAGATTCGGCTGCGCCGGTAAAAGCACCCTTCCGGTGACCAAACAACGTGTCAGAAAATACAGTGTCGTCGAGGCCAGCCACATTGATCGGGACGAAAGTCCCTTTACTTTCACTTAGCCGATGTATCGCTCTGGCCATCAGTTCTTTCCCCACACCCGTTTCTCCTGTTACGAGTACCGGCTGATTGGTTACAGCGATCGACTCAACATAACGGAAAATAGAACGCATCGTTTTCGAAACTGAACGTATTTCTTTAAACGCCTCAGGGTGTTCCAGTTCATCAGTAAGTAGATGCTTCTTAAGTTGAAAGTTGACCTGCTCCAGCTCTCTGAACTGTATAGCTCTCTTGACGCTTGCAACCAGCCTGTTTTTTTCAACGGGTTTAACCAGGTAATCAAAAGCACCTTCTCTCATACAGGAAACCGCAGTTTCAAGATCATTGTATCCCGTCAGGATGATAACAGGAAGGTCTGAAAACTCAGAGCGGAGATGCTTCAGGAGCTCTTCGCCTGTCAGATGAGGCATGGATAAGTCCAGAACCACCAGACTGTAGGGAGATTTTTCTATTTTGCCAATGACATGTCGGCTGTCCTGAACGGTCTCCACATTTGTTAGTCCACTGGTTCTTAAAGCGATTTTGCATGAGCGTAGAGTCTGCTCTTCATCATCGACAATCATCACGGGGTATGGGGGGTAGAAATCCTCTGGTTGCATAGTTAGCCTTTACTGATGTTCTTCGTTACTGGATTGAAATGCGGGGAGTTGAATGATAAAAGATGTTCCCTCGCCCTCTTTCGATTCGAATGAAATAATTCCTTGATGATCATGGATTATTTTCGAGCAAATGGACAGACCCAGGCCCGTCCCACCGCTTTGACGTTTCGTTGTATAGAATGGATCCATGATCTGCTTTCCAATCTCTTCTGGAATTCCAATCCCCTCGTCCATCACTTCGATCTTAACGCACCCTTCACTCTCCAGATGCGATGTCTTAACACGTATTGCTTTGCTCTTTTCCGTCAGAGCCTGACAAGAATTCTGAAGAAGGTTGATAAGAACCTGCTCGATTTTCTGGTAGTGTCCTTCAACCAGTGGCAGGTTCTTGTCCGGTATATACTCAAACTGGCTTGTTGCTTTCTCGATCGTGTTGTTCATAAGTACCAGCGAGGAACGGATCACAGAGTCCAAGTCCACCAGCTCTTTAAACCCTTCATGAGTTGGTCGAGCAAAATCCTTCAATTCCTGAACAATGCTCTGAATGCGCTGAGAGCCTATGATTAACCCTTCGAACAGCCCCGGTACTTCCTCGACAACCTCTTCATAATCTAAACCGCCAAGAAGAAATGTGCCGTTATGTTCGGCGTACTTGTCAAGAATTCCACGGCTGTCTTTCCAGACGTCGTAAAGGATCGGTGCATTCAACATGATGAAATTATTAGGGTTGTTAATCTCGTGGGCAACCCCTGAGACAAGAGTTCCTAATGCTACGAGTTTCTCAGCCTGATTAAGGCGCTCCTGTTGGTAGCGAAACTCTTCCTCTGCATTCTTTCGCTGCGTAATATCCTGAAGAATGCCAAGAGATCCAATTACAACACCCGTTTCATCGTCTCGCAGTGGGACTGAACAATCATTCAACCAGATGTTGCGGCCGTCAGAGGTCTCTATCCTCATATCGAGTTGGTAACGCTCCAGAACCCCTTCAAAAAAAGCCTTCGAGTATTCATCATGGTCACTGAACTGGGGATCCAGAATGACACGCTCACGGATCATGCTGCTCAAGACTCTCTTTGACATCACATCTTCTTCGATCCCGATCAGCTTTTTGAGCCCGGAACCCATGAAATCGTAACTTTCTTTCCCTCGTGTCATTCGATAGGGAACACCTGATGAATTCTCAATCGCCTGGCGATACGTTTCTTCTGATCGTACCAGTGCCTCTTCAGCTTTCCTTCGCAGCGTTACATCACGGAAACTCCATACGCGTCCCACCACTTCGCCACTTAAATATCGAGGCCGTGAGTAGCATTCAAGGACTCGACCATCTTTCAATTCAAGAATGCTCGAGAATTCATCCTCAGGTTCACGCACCAGGTCTCTGTATTGTTCGATGAAGGAACCAGAAGACTTGAGGAACGAGTTCAAAACCGTTTGCAACTCCATGTTTTCAAGATACTGAGTCCCTGATTCACCGAGACTCCACATCGAACGGAACATACTGTTCCAATTTATTAAGCAGCCTTTGCGGTCTACGGCAACGATCCCATCGGTGGTTGCTTCCAGTGTCGCCTTCAGCATGGAAAGCGATCGTGCATGTTTCTCTTCTGTCTTCCGCCTCTCGAATACCTCCAGTTTCAACATTGAATTTATACGCGATAATTCTTCCGTACGGACTTCCACTCGTCGCTCCAGATCAGCGTGTGCCTCGCGCAGTTCTTCTTCTACTTTAATACGTTTTGTAATGTCATGCCCGATATTGATGCATCCAATCACATCCTTATCGCTGTCGAAGAGGGGTTCAACATAGCAGTTATAGACACGATCTCCAAAACGGAATTCATAGGTGCCGGAACGTCCTGTCAAAGCACTGCTGTTCATCTTCAGAACGATTTCGGAGTCGCTCCCTTCATTCAGAAACTTACTGAGGTGTTTGCCCAGAATCTCTTTTTTGCCCGAATGAAAAAACCTCAAGCCAGCTCCCTGAATCATTGTAAACTTCAGGTCTTTATCAACGGTCCACATGATGGATGGAATTTGTTCCAGGACCAGCCTGAGGCGCTCCTCACTCTCTCGCAAAGACATTTCAGCGAAACTTCTCACGAGTGCGGCACCGCAATGATCTGCCAGAGACTGCAACGTGTCTATATCTGAATTATTATAGGCTCTTGGTCTATAACTCTGAATGGAGAGTATACCAACCTTTCTTGTCCCAATTCGTATCGGCGCATAGAGTAGACTTGCGGAAGGTCTGGCTGAGTCTCCAAATCCCTCGGGGGGCGCAGATTTCAGTTCGGCTTCTCGACGATTAATAAGAAAAGATCCTTCTTTGAGAACGCGAGACGTAATAGTGGACAAGACCGATCGGACCATATTAGACTGGAACTCTCTTCGCTCACCATTGATCGTATCAAACGCGAGAATCGTCTGCTCTGTCCGGTCTTTTTCCGAATAGAGGCTCACATAGCAGGAATCCCAGCTGAAGAGATCGTCTGCCGCACCAACAATCACCCGGGCAGCCTGAATTGGTGTTCCCGCAGAAGCAAGGCTTTGACCCAGCTCCGCCAGCTTTTTCGTGATGCGGGCCTGGCGACGAAGCTGATCTTCAGATTGAGTTCGATCCAGAGCACCACTACAATAGTCCACCAGGATCTGAAAAAGCCGAAGCTCACTCTCCCCGTAAGCACCCGGTGTATAGCTGTGGATTGAAGCAACACCGAAACGGTCCTCGCCTCGACGGATTGGTACATACATGGCCGACTTCGAAGGTTGAGTTTCGTCGCCAAATGAAATCAACCCCTGGTTTGGCTCTCCAGCAAGCACCTCACTGTCCAGTAAATAAGGCCCTTCTGTTAACACACGATGCGACATAGGGCTTATCGGAGTCTCACTGGGCAGGGGAGGAAACTCCTTCTTCTTTCCCTCGATGAGGTCTATATTTATAACCGAATCTGTAAAGTTTTTGTCATTCGGATACAGATTCAATACTGCCGCGTCCCAACCGAACAGACGCTCGGCTGCATCAAGCATTGCATATGCAGCTTCTTTCCGTGTCTTTACAGCACTTAGTCGGTGAGCAAGTTCCGCGAAAATCTCCTGACGCTTATGAGAATACTCGGACACTTTCGCCCGCAGAAAATTCCAAACAAAAGCTCTTCCAGTCCCGGTGATCTCATCCAGAGACAGAATCTCCAGATGGACGGGAATGAAGACCCCTGCTTTGTCACGCGGGTGTACTTCAAATTGAAGCTCCTGCGGTTCCCCATTGAGAAGGACTTCCTTGATTCTTTCTACTTCGTGATCAGCGAAAAGTTCCCAGGCATTCTTCCCACGGATTTCATCAATGGAATAACCGAACAGGGAAAGAGCACTTGCATTTGCACTTCTAACCAGCACTGAATCATAATTCGATCGGCTCTCAATAATGAGAGAGCAAACGGTTCCAAAGGTGGACTCCTTAGCTTTGTCGAAGGCAACTGCTCGAACGGGGCACATAGGTCGGGTGCTCTTGTGCGAAGGTTATATTAGGGAAATTACTGACAAAGTTAAATGAGCCGCTCAAGGCTAAACTCTGGTAAAAATCAAGGTCCTTCAACGTGAATCAAATTTCATTTTCCAATTCAAACTGTCGCAGTAAGAATGATGGGGCTGGAGACTCCAGAGGATAGAATGGAAACGCTGGAAAAGATCACCAGAGCAGAGCTTCAGGGTAAAAGCATGGAACCTCTCTACCGAGCGGGTGATTGCCTTATCATCAATCTTGATTTCTCTTACGAACGAATTCAGCCGGGAGACATGCTCGTTCTTCTCAAAGATGACAAAAGTTTTATTATCCATAGATACCTGGGAAGGACAAAAGCCGGAAATTTCGTAACCCAGGGCGATAGAGATTACTCTCTCGATAAACCTTGGCGAAAGAATCAGCTTATTGGTATTTCACTTGGAAAAATGACCCCGAACGAAGGTATTGTAAACACTGAGCTTCAGGTCTACAAAGCATTCATGGTCTGGCTACAAAAAAAACGGTTCTGGAAGCTCCGACGAATTCTTCAGTTCGGATTCCAATATTGTCATCCCTTCCGGAAAGAAAAGCTCGAGTCAATACTGCGTCGCTTGAACCATGATAGAGATGAGAGGGGATCAACGAAATGGGTTAAAGAAAATAACGGCCTTTTCAGTAGAAACCTCGGTCAGATACTGGTGACGTATGATCCCCGTTCGGAAAGAGTTAAACTTGTCACATCGCCACAAGCCAGATGAGCTGACAGGGTTCAGCAAGCTCCGTTCGTACCTGAAACGTAAAGGCGAGGTCTATGATGAAGACCCCTCACTTTCCCGCTTCAAATTGAAGGGATGTAAACTTCAGGATTGTCAGGGAAACTGTTGCCATGATGGAGCCGTCTTGCGCAAAGACGAAGTTGAAACACTTTTAAAAGTGATCGAGGAAAACAGCGAATTCTTCAAGTTGTACAATATAGATAAAGAGGATATGCCCTTTGTTCGCGGGGCCGATGGGGAGTGGCAGACACAAACAGTGGAATCTGACCACTACGAAGCCTGCAGTGAATTCTCGCAAAGTTTTCAGCAGACTAGGTGTCGATTCCTGACGAATGATTCAAAATGCATGTTTCAGATTCTCGCCGATAAAAATGGTAGGCACTCCTGGTATTGGAAGCCTCTGGCTTGCTGGTTGCACCCCCTTGTGTTGAACCCAGTCGGGGGAGATGTGAATGTGACATTAGGTTCTGACCCACATGTCGGGCACGATGACGAAGTCGTTGCCTTTGTTTCTGAGACGAGCTGTGGTAATCAATGCTCAAAGGGAATGCGTGCAAAAGAGCTTCTTGCGAAGGAACTACTGTACCTTAATGAACTTACAGGGAGGAAGTAGTCTGTACTTTTTTCTCGCTCTCCACCTTTTCGTCACAGAGTTCAATTCCTTCAATAAGATCTCGTAAAATCGATTCGTAGTACTCCAGATAGGGATCTTGTTCACCCATATTATCCAGCTCTTCCAAATAGGGAGATGCATCATTCCCCTGATAGTAGGCAATGATTGCCTCGTAAAGCGTTGTCTCGAAATCAACATGGTTTGAATTCTCCAGCAACTTCTTTCCCTGATCGACGTCTTCCGGTATTATTCCCATCAGGAGGTCTGGTATGATTGTATATGCTTTACTAGTCTTGTCCTCCATTGTTTCTCTGACCTCTTTTGCCTCCTCACATTTACCGATCATTGCTGCTGATACATAAAGATGAAGCCTGGCTTCATCTTCATCGCTGAAGGCCATTTCCCATGTTTCGTCTGGAGAATGCGTTCTCTTGTACGAATCGCTCTCCTTGACTTCATGGCAGAAGTTATACAGGTCTTTCCATTCGGCATTCGTCCAAAGCCATTGCGTGTAAAAGTGTGATATTCTTCGATCCCAATTTGTGTCTACATGGCTGAAGTGTTTCTCCAGACCATCGGGCCTCTCCTGAAATATCCTTTCGATGAGGTCGGACTGATAGGTTAGACTGGCCATGATCAAAGCGATAATATATGCATCCCCCATTTCATCATGCTCAAGGCATCTTTCGATAGCACGTCGATACTGTTCTTTTGCTCTTGGGTATTGGTCAAAATACGCTTTAGTTGCTTCATAAGTATTTTCGTCGCGATACATCGTTCTCCATTCATCGGTGTGGAAATCATGAACAATCCGATAAGCAAATGGACTGGAGGACTCCTCAAGAACTCTATCAAGCACGTCCATGCCGCTTTCGATAGATCCACCCCAGCGGGGACGAACGAAATTTATGTAGGCATTTGTTGGAGATGCCGCATCGGGGTACTTCGAGAAAATATCATTATGTAAAACCTGGATACGGTGGTGTTTGCCTAAACCTCCCAGAGTACTGAAGTAACCGGAGTAAACATTTGGCATTTGAGGATGTTGCTGGATCGATTGTTCGAAATGTTCTTCAGATCGTTCCAGGTTTTCATTAAAATTCACCCAACCCGAGTTGGAAACAGTACTTGCCCAGCCTGTCCCTCTGAAAGCCCAGGCTATATCTCTGTAATATACTCCCATCGAATAATGAAAGTGAGAATTCTTGGTGGCACGTTCCTCAAGTGCTTTCAGACAATCAATAAGACTGTGGTTTCTCCATCTGTCTTCCATATAGTCTACCATGAACAAGCCTTTGTAATACAGCTGATCGGGTCGTTTGAGCATGGCTAGGGTGAATTCGTGAAAGGCCTCAGGGAATCGATCCTGGGCATGAAGAAGAATTCCCCGTTCGACATTGATTGCTGGATGACAATCGGCAGATTGAGGTCCCGGGTCTATTGAGGCTGCCACCTCTACCTCACCTTCGTAATGTGCGACCTGTGCTCGAATAATTCTCATTGTATAGATATCCGGGTTACTTTCCAGAACCTTTCCCCAAAGTGGATCTGCGGCGGAGGCGAGAAGTTTATCCCAACGACTGTCTTCATAACTATCGATGTGAGAACCGTAGTGGTATTCAGCGGTGGTTAAAGCCTTTTGTTCAAACTGAGTAAGCTCAACGTCCACTTCCTCAACAATCCATTTGTTAATATTATCAATGGCTCTAAGACATTCTTCCTCCGTAAATGTGAAAGTATTTTGAGTATTTCCGGTCGGTTGACGAAGCTCTAAAGTCAATGTATATTCATCATCATCTTTGTTGTATGTGCCGTGAAGAGTATGTGATGCGTTGAAGAAGAGACGAATATTCTCTTCAGCCTTTTTGTCCAGAGCATATGAAGAACCGTCTTCGGGAAAATCAGATATACTATCAAGATGATTATTAATGACATGAGACTGTATGGTGGAAATATTCTCTGGCGCATAGACCTTCCAGACATGGATCAGTCTTTGCTGAAGTATAGTTGAGGCTTTTGTTCTAACACCCTTTTCATCATAGACAGGAAAGATTAAAAGCCTGTTCGCCGCTCCCTTTGATTCCAGATCTTGAAAGTCTTCTGGGTTTGATATTAATCTCTGTGAGACAGGCCCCCAGGTTTCAGGTTCAATCTTCACAGGGAGCTGACCGGTCTTCAGGAAGCTTTCAATGTCATTCCCGTATTTATAATAGAGTCCTCCAACCCCTGCGAGAGCTGTAAGAGCCAGAAACGCAAGAATGACCAGAATAAGGATGAGCTGATGTGATTGTTTCAAAATAAACCTCCCAAATATATGATTTAATTCTCCTGAACTGCTTACTGACACCTTGTGAAGGATTCAAGCCTTTATAGTGTCTGCCAAAATTGCTGTCCGATATAAGCAGCAATCCCAATCAGCATTCCGAAAACCTCGAAATAGCATTACTATTTCTATGCTTACAGAATACTGAATGGTCCACTCTCGCTCACCATCTATTCGCATATTTATTTTGTCGCCACTATTGAACGATGGAGGTGATGTCTTATGATGTACTGGTGTATACAAGAATTTTCCTCGATGAAAGAACATCAAACACCGGGAACTTATACCGAGTATAGGTGTAAGCGGTTTCATGTGCCTTAGCCGCGGATTGACAACTGATATGACAGATTTTACACGAGCCTCACCGGGTGACCGACGTCTGACGGACGTCTTATCTACGTCTTACCTACGTCTCGAGACGTCCGTCAGACGTAGAACAGTGAAGGTTCAGAGGTCGATCACATGGTGAGGCTCCTATTCGAATCAGACGGGCAAACCTTTTCGGCTATTCGCATCTTGCGCTAAGGTATTTTGAAAGATGAGAATCACGAATATATTCTTCGCAGCTTAGAATACTAAGTTGCGAAGAAGTGCGAAAGGTCATCTCTTAAACTCGAGGTCATTAATGTCCGACAAGATATTCCAGCTCTCTTTGACTGATCTGCCCCTTCTTGAGAAGTCGAGTCCCTTGATCGCTCAGTCGATCGATTTCTATGCGCTCAAGTTCTTCCAGTAAAACCTGTGGTGTCTGGCAACTCATGATCATATCCTGGATTCTATCATCGACGAAAATTGTTTCGTAAATTGCAGACCTTGACATAAAGCCAAGACCATTACATTTTCTGCATCCTTTGGACATGTAGGTGCCTGTCTTCTTATCCAGGTAGCGACATTCTATACACAGCAGTCTTGCAAGGCGTTGAGCAATAGCACCAGAAACAGCCGAGGCAACGATATGAGGTTCCACTTCCAGTGTGAGGAGCCTGTGAAAGATCCCGACGGCTCTCCCCGCGTGTATAGTTGAAAAAACAAGATGGCCAGTCATTGAAGCCTGCATGGCGACGGCGGCAGATTTCTTATCGCGAATCTCGCCGATCATCAGGACGTCGGGGTCATGTCTTAAAGCGGAAGGGAGCGCGATGTCGTAGGAGAGATCTCGTGCCTCGTTGATCTGGATCTGATCGGCAAAGGTCAATTCTCGCTCGACAGGGTCCTCAATGGTCATAAAGTGAAGGCGTCCATCAGCGTGTTCGTTCAGGCGATTCATGAGTGAATAGATCGTTGTTGTCTTGCCACTATTACTGGGGCCCGTGACAAAAATACCACCCTCTCTTCCTGCCAGAACATCATCAATTCTTTCGACCATCTCATCTGGCATTCCAAGCGTATAGATGTTCAGGTCTCTCACTTTCTTGTCAGGAAACCGGATAGAAACAGTATGACCGCCAATGGTGGGCATGGCAGCTATTCGCAGTGTGATCAGTTCTTTTGAAGGCTTTAAACGCCAGGCGATTCTGCCATCCTGAGGTTCATTGCCTTTGAAAGTGGACATATTTCCAAGGACACGAAGTCGCGTCAGGAGGGGATTAGTCAATTCGTTTGGAATTCTGGCATAGTTGAAGATTTTTCCGTCCAGACGTCCGTTAATCCAAATCTCTCCGGCTCGATGAGTTATGTGAATATCTGAACAGCCATCTTTCTCTGCGGTATCAAGTATCAATTCGACAGCATTAACAGCCCAATCTTCATTTGGAGGGATTTCATCGAGAAGCCTTTGAAAGTTCGTGTTCCCATTTTCTGAAGACATAATTTACCCCTTAACGATTAATGGTAAGCTAGCGTGCAAAATTCAATCCGTGGCCTCTTCTCTGAGCGCTGCGAGTGAATTTTTGGTGAACGATAGTACTCAGAATCAGGGAATCCCGAGGCGGGCGAGGGGTTGAGCTTAAACATTTAAATAATTTTAAATAAATAAACTGTGATTTCCAAAATTTAATTTTCTTCCCAGAATTCACAAAATTGACGAAATAGAATTGCTTTATTCAGGTAGGTTTCGCGCGCCAACATGGTCGTATATCTATCCCATTACATCAAGAGTGATCACGATCGAGCATCCAGCACAACGAAAGTTGTGCCTATTCAGCATCTGGAAAAATTGGTGCCTACAAATCTGTTTGTTCTGTGTGTAGTTGAATTCCCGGTAAAATATTTGTTATTATCTTCTTTACATATATGCATCAGAATTGTACGTTCTTATCGTTTAAATGCCACAAGTTTATTGAGAGAACCTATGGCAAATTCAAATCTTTAGGAGCTCATTTACATGAGAGAGATGTTAATACCTTCGGTGTTGGCTACCATGTTGGCTGCACCATCATTACTCGGAGCTCAGACTCTCTTGTCTGACTTCTCAGGTCCTGCTGCAGACGGCTGGACAGGAACGATCAATGGCCCAACTACATTCGCAAATGGATTTACAGCAACTTCCGGTGTTACTGATGGAGGTGTTGGTGATGTTGTTGAGCTGACCGATGGAGGCTTTGGAGGCGGCGCTATCCGTGTCTACAGCGGAGCACCCACTACAGGTATAATCACTGTTTTTGGAGATATGAGAATTAAAACGGACCCTGGTACACTAGCTCCCAACCTTGCAACACCGCAGTATGGGACGTGTTTTGGTCTTGGAGCAGGTAGTACCGGACTCGGGGATCAAGCTTTTGGCTGGTCATCATCTCTAAGTACTTCGGCGGATGATACGGGTTCTGCTTTCGTTCGGTTCGCGGCTGCTGTACGGGCTGACGGAAGCGGTGATATCATGACCGCGATTTCTCCAGACATCAATGATTGGTCGGTTGGATCTGGAACATGGGATGTTGAAATCAATACACTCACCATTGCAGGAACTGGGACGACCACCACTCTGTCTGACTTCGAAGTTGATGCAGACGGTTGGGCGAAAATCACCGGAACCAACAGTCCCTTTGCCGATGGCTTTACGAGCGTCTCTCAGGCTGATGAGTCGGGGAATGGTGTTCTGGTCGTATCTGACGGTGGATTCGGCGGCGGAGCCTTTAAGAATTATGCATCGGCTCTTCCTGGGGATGGGGTTCACACGATTACTGTTAGAGCAAAGGTTGTCACAGACAATGGTTCTATTGAGAAAGCCCGTATAGCAGCAGCGGTTGGTGGAGCAACAACCAACTTTGGCGACCTGGCTTTTTCACAATCTTTTGCAACAACAGCAGATGACACAGGGTCGGCGTTTCAGGATGTGGCAATTGCCGTGTCAACTACAGCAACTTCCGATCTTGCGCTATACGTATTACCCGATTATGATGCAGGCGTTGGTTCAGGTGCGTACGAAATCAGAATCGATGATGTAACGATCGAATCAGGGCAAACACTTCCTGTTGAACTTGATATGTTCCTGGTTGACTAAATCACCACTTGGATTTCTGCAGAAGTTCAAAAACAATGAGGTTGCTTTCAATGTGAAAGCAACCTCGTTCTATCATATACTTCTCTGTTTTGCGAAGCTTAAAGGATCACAGGGAAGAACTCTCCCTGAAAAGCCTTCCCGGCGTCAGCGTCTGTATATCCTGCTTCTTCACTGATGCCATGTTTATTTCCATTAAAAATACTGCCGTCGGCCATATAGATAATTGATAGCACTCTCCGTGGTTTGTCAGAATAGTTCTTGCCGGCCATATGAAAGGTGAGTCCGTTGTGGAACGTCACACTGCCGCGTCTTAGTGGAACATAAACACGCTCAATTTTCTCGGGGATACGATCCTTACAGATATCAAAAATATCCTCTTTCTCTTTTGCGTCGAGATGAATCACTTCGTTGATTCCCCAGTCGTGAGATCCTTTCACAAAATGCATGCAGCCATTTTCCCAGTCGACGTCTTGCATGGGAATCCATATAGACATGGCACCTGGTTGCTTGATCGACCAATAGGGGAAATCCTGGTGCCAGTCCGTCGGCTTCCCATCCTTTCCCGGCATTTTTGTCATGAGGTGATCGTGCCAAAGGCGAACATGTTCGGCACCGATGAGACGACGCGCCATGTCAGCGAGGCCTTTATGAAACGTGAATTTCTTGAATCGTTCATCTCTCCGCCAGACATTGACAATCTGGAGGAAGACCTGCTGGTAGGCGGCTCGCTCTTCCATAGGCGGGAGCGATTTTTCTATCTCCGCGTTCATTTCATCCGTTAAGTCGGCCAGCTCGTCGATTTCTGCCTCAGTTAGGGCATCGTTTACCTGAACGAATCCGTTCTCACGGTAGTATTCTATTTCCTGCTCCGAAAGTGGAAGTGTTTCTGTGCTCATTCGCTGTGGGTCTCCTGTAGTGCTTTGGAATTTCTTCTATGATGATACTATTCACGGGTTTTTCGTTGAAATCTATGTCGATATTGATCTTCTCGCGTGTGAATCGGCTCATTCAGAACTTCATTTAGAGGAGCCCAGCTTCCTGGCGGAATTGCGACGGCGTTTTGCCCACTTTCTTCTTAAAGACTTTAGAGAAATAGAAGGGGTCGGTGAACCCCACCTGCTCGGCAATCTTTCCCACCTTTGCTCCTGAGGTCCTCAAGAGTTCCTTCGCCTGCTCTAATTTACGATCAAGGATAAAGTCGGTAGGGGACATCTGATAATACTTTCGAAAGAGGCGCCCGATCGTAGCCGAGCTTCGGTTGGACACGATCATGAGATCCTCGATGTTTAAGGGCTGGTACAAATGGTCGTTAATGTATTGTACCATTTTTAAGAGCTCTTTGGGCAAGTCTTCGTGCTGGAGGTAGCCTAACGAGTAAACGGATTGTATTTCTTGAAGAAAGAGTGATCCCATGTGTCTCAGCGTTGTAACTTGGACTTCCTCATTAACATAGTAAAGCAGTATGTATTCAGCAAGCTTCTTCAGTCTCGTATGTTGTTTCCATTCATCCACAAATATATGCAACGGGAGGATCTCAGGTCTGTCACGGCGCGCTTTCTTCTTTGCCAAAGGATCAGAGGTTGAGTGGGGAACATAAAAGTCAATCTGTTGCTCTTCGAGGTGGTCAGGAATCAAATGAATTCCTGCTAGAAGAAATGGAGAGCGAAAGTCAGCCTGATACCGTATCGAATGGCCCCAGGGCAAGATTGCAAACCTGCTCGGGGTCAGCTCGACCAGTTGCTTGTTTACAGTTACCTTACCTTTACCGGATTGGCACCAGAGAAGCATTCTAGAGGAAACACTTGGGTGATAAACGGTTTCTCCTGAAGCAAATTGAAACCAATTGGCGTAAATAATCAGAGGATTTGCTTGTTGTCCTTGGAGCTTGATCGATTTTTCCATTAATTGAACGTCTGGTCCATTGATTTTGTGGTAATTTTCCATATTTCTGATACTGAACGCAACGCAAGCGTGATTCATCACTAATAAGGTTCATATTCATGGCGACAATTATTCAAGGTTATAAAGATTCAAGTGATCTGCTCGATAAACCAAGACTCCTCAGGGAGAGAGCAGGGGAGGACGGTTACTTATTTTTTCGTCAACTACTTCCAGAGGATGTTGTGTTGGAGTTACGTAAGCAAATCCTTCAAATCCTGGCGAAGTATGGTTGGGTGGACGAATCAAAGCCACTGATGGAGGCATGGGCAGATATTGAGGCGATCAGGAATGAGGACGTTGAGAAGATGACTGCTGCCGGGGTAGGAGTTCATGCTCAGGCATACAAAGATATTCAATGTCTTGAACTGTTTCATAAGCTTCCGCATCACCCAAAGCTTATAGATATCTATAACATCCTTTTTGACGGACCAGTTCTTCCCCATCCACGGCATATTGCCCGTCTGATGCTTCCAGCAGATTTCAATAAAGCAACGCCACCTCATCAGGATCATATTCATATTCAAGGCACGGAGAATGTGTGGACCTCCTGGTTGCCCCTTGGTGACATTCCAAAGTCTTTAGGCAATCTCAGCGTCATCCCCGGTTCTCACAAGGCGGGATTGATGACTGTTGCTCCGGCGGAAGGGGCAGGTGGACTCGCAGCCCAGCTTTGTGGAAATGATCATCAATGGATAGAAGATGATTTCAAGACAGGTGACGTATTAATGTTTCCAAGTCTCACCATCCACAAATCTATCACGCCCACTAATCATAAGAATATCCGGCTCTCTGTAGATTACCGCTATCAGTCTGCCAGTGAAGTTATCGAAGAAGGGTCACTTGGTATTCATGCTGGAGTGGCTACCTGGGAAGAGGTTTATGAAAACTGGGAATCTGACGATCTTCAATATTATTGGAAAAAGCATAAGCTTTCATTCAAGGAGTGGGACGATTCTATTCGTTGGCAGAAAGAGAAAATTTGCTGACTGAACCTAATCTATCCCTTTTGTAAGTTTACTTCTTACACGTACCTCTCTCACCTGATGGCTCTCCTTTTTGGGAGGGCCATTTCTTATTGAAAGGAAGACAATTCCTCTTGGCATTTCAAGAGGTAGCATTGTTTAGTAACCGTATAGAGGCTGTATATCTATGATTCCTGCATCTCTCGCCAAAAAAATCAAAAGTGACACTCGACTCGTTGGAGCCGCGGTCGGAAGCGGTATGGCAGCCCAGGCCGCTGAAGCGGGTGGAGCTGACTTTCTCATGGTTCTGAGTGCGGGCTTCTTTCGTACAATTGGTTGCAGTTCCATGGCGGCTCTCATGCCCTTCGCGAATGCTAATGAATTGACCTGGCAGACTGCTGTTAAGACCGTATTACCTCGTATCCAAAACTGTCCTACTTATATCGGAGTTTGTGCTCAAGACCCTGGTCTTCACTTTGAATCACTCTTTCGTCGTGTTGATGAAGCCGGGCTGGCAGGGATCACAAACTTCCCGTCCGTCGGCTTTCTAGATGGAAATTATCGCGCAGCCCTTGAAGAAGCAGGTGTTGGGTTCGACCGTGAGGTAGAGTTACTTTCTGCAGCGCGGAAAGCCGGGTTGGGAACGATTGGTTTCTGTTTCAATGAGAAAGAAGCCATCGCCCTTGCAGGAAAAAAAATCGATTTTATTAATGTGGACCTTGGCTTTGCCAGGTGGCGCGAGATTGATCGGGAAGAGCAGCAAAGACATCTGGATAAGGCCGTTGAAGAAATTACATCGATAGAATCAGCCGTCAGGAAAATCAGGAAGAACGCAAACATTACTGTTTACGGAGGTGTTGTAACATTACCTCAAGACAGTGCTTTTGTCTATCAGCGTACTGGAGTCTGTGGGTATATCGGAGGAAGCACGATCGAGCGGTTTCCCGCTGCACCATTAATTACACAAACGGTTAAAGCATTTCGTAGAGTGTCGGATCGAAACTGGGATCATAATCGGCTCGGTTCATTAATCGGAACGGGACCAGTGATGAACCGTCTCTTTGACATGATTCGTCTAGCAGCCGAATCAGATGCTCCCGTGCTCTTACTGGGAGAAAGTGGGACAGGGAAAGAGCTTGCCGCACGGGAAATCCACAGGCTCAGCAGCAGAAGCAGAAAATCAATGGTTGGAGTTAATTGCGGCTCTATCAGCGAGAGTCTAGCAATGAGCGAACTTTTCGGTCATGAAAGAGGGGCGTTCACTGGCGCTCACTCTACTCACCGCGGAAAGTTCGAACAGGCTCATCAGACAACGCTCTTCATGGACGAAGTGGGTGAGCTTCCATTGGAGGTTCAATCAAGCCTGTTGAGAGTTCTTCAGGAAAGAGAGATTGTCCGTGTAGGGGGCGATCGAACTATACCTGTGGATGTGCGTCTCATTGCTGCCACGAATAAAGACCTCAAAAAATCTGTTAAATCAGGAGCCTTTAGACTCGATCTCTATTATCGACTTAGTATCGTTGTGATTCGGATTCCTCCTCTCAGAGAGAGGAAAGACGACATTCCTGGACTCACCATGGAGATTTGTCATGAGCTTTGTAGAAGATATGAGGTGCCCACACCGTCTATACCCAAACATGTAATGGATTCGTTTGTCGAACACGACTGGCCAGGAAATATTCGCGAATTGCGCAATGCGATTGAGCGGTGCCTGATTCTCGGCAGGGGAGAACCGTTTCAACTGGAATGGCTGTCAGATCATTTTGAAATGTCAGATATACTTCGAGATGAAAGCAATCAGATCACAACCGCTCATGATAGAAGTGAGCTGAAGGCCAGCCTACCCACATTGATGAAAAAGCATCGCGGGAATAAATCTGCTGTGGCGAGAGAACTGGGCATTACGCGAAAGACGCTCTATGAGTGGTTGGGCCAGTTGGTTGATTCTTCTGAATAAATCTTATTTTATTTGATAATTTAGTCTTCTTCAGGATTTTATAGCTCTTAAAGTTGGGCATTTTCTTGCTACTTAATCATATAAGCTTTCTGGGATTCATCTATAAGGTCCTTTCTCTCATGTCCATTCATCATCAGATTTTAGTCGTTCTAGCTACCTTCATCGGTACCACGTCTGCTAATGCAGAAGTGGTCCCACTGGTTAATGGTGACTTTGAAGAACCTGTTCTTAAACAAAGCACGATGGAAGGGCTTGTAGGATGGCAAGGGGATCAAGTCGAGACCGCAATTGGCGCAGACTTACAGCCACCGGTGCCAGCAGCAGGTGGAAATCAGATAGCCTATAGTCCAAGCCCTGAAGGTGACAACTTCTTATTCTATCAGCAATCCTCAGAACCTATTCAGGAAGAT
>CAYTGM010000021.1:0-100449 GCA_964437365.1 uncultured Candidatus Sumerlaeota bacterium
GCTTCGGCTTCATCACCCCTGAAGATGGTGGAAAAGACCTCTTCATTCACTATTCAAACATCGAATCGAATGGTTTTCGTTCCCTCGAAGAAGGACAAAAGATCCAGTACGAGGCAAGCGAAGGCAAAAAAGGCCCCGAAGCTCTGAAAGTTACTATCGTAAACTAGTTTTTCAAGTTACATAGCACGCTTCAACAGACCCTCTCCTTTTCGGAGAGGGTTTTTCCGTTTTAGTCAGCCTTGTATTTATGGGTACGGAGTCGGGAAGCAGAAGGAGAATTGAGATACCTGCCTAAGATTGATAGCTACTGTTTTTCTCACTTCTAGAACTGAAGTATTTTGCAAGAGCCAGGGCTCCTGCAAAGATGAAGATAAATGGAAAGAGTTTGCTCAGGAGTCCCGGTTCCTGTGGGTCGTCTGTGTAATCCGGGAGGTCGGGCGCCAGTAGAGCAAAAGTACCGACAAGAATCGCAACAATTCCTATAAGTAGGTCTAAATTCTTCGCGACAAATTTATGCAAGGCGGATTGGGACTCAGCATCCCCTGACGGAACAATTTCTGGCTTCTTCTCTTCTTTCGGTTCAGTCATCTCAAGTTTCCTTTTCATTAAAGTTCAAGACTTTGATCATTTGTTGCTGTAAAGCTTTGACGGATTCTTTCGTGTCTGGACCGTAGAGTCGCAGCGGGAATTTCCGGTTGGTCGAATTGCTGGAATCGAGATAGAGTAGATATCGTCGGACTTTGTCTTTCTGCAGCTCTTCTATACGGAGGTACATTTCTTCGGTCGGGAGCAAAAGATCTTCTGTAAGGCTGAAGGGGATAGAAACCTTCTTTTCTTCTGTCATGATAGTGACTCGCCTGTCTCGCTTGTAACTCAACGCATCAAAAATAAATCCCAAGCCAAGACACACAAATAGAACGATCAGCATAAGAATTGAGCTGAGATAGATCGCGAGCCCCCAGTCTTTCGTAAAGCCAATCAGCAAAGCAAAAAGACCGATGTTGAAAGCCGCTTTCTTCGTCGTATGGAGATAGTCTTTCCTCATACCTTTGCTGGTTGAGTGAAAATTGAGCCGCCCGGGTTCAGTCTCAGAGACTTCCATGAGTAACTCTTCATGCTTCTCAGGAAGCACTATTCCGGAGTTTTTATCCAAAGCCATGGTCACAAAGTAAATTCTAAACCCAGTCATGTCAAGGATCAGGCGGTAGCATTGGATATGCTTAGGTGTTGATCACTTTGAGCAGAAAAGGACGGAATGATCTTTCATAAAAGCGATATACGGAACAGGGTCTATCTGATGAAGTACATTCTTCTCTTCATAGGTTTTGGGAGTCTTTCCATCCTTTCAACTATATACTTGGAAGCCCCACCCAACAACCTCAGTTGTAGAGATTAGAATTTTCTTGCATCCTTGAGCATAATAGCGCTCTAAGTGATAAGCTGTACAGACGTCCCGTTTTTTCGCAGATCAGGAAAACCATGAGGTTTCTCTGATGAGAGAGAGAACCATAGAAAGCGGGTCAAAATTCAAACAGGAGAGAAACCTATGATCGAAAAGGTCACCACACGGCAGGTCTTCATCGCCGTGTTGTCATGTCTATCCATTTTAGTCACCGGGGCGGTCAGTGCCCAGGAAATCATCATCGACAATGATGATGGCGGGGGAGTGTACTCAGAAACGGGGAGTTGGATTACCAGCGGTTCCGCAGGTTACAACGGAGGAACTTATCGCTATGAATCAGCAGGAGATGCAGCAACAGCAACATGGACGGCTGCTCTTTCTTCGGCGGGGCTCTATGAAGTATCAGTGATATACAGAGCCGGTGGTAATCGAGCAACCTCTGCCAGTTATGATGTCTCTGCTTCTGGTGGAACTCAGACGGTCACTATTGATCAGACCCAGAATGATCTTGCCTGGGCGTCTCTCGGGACTTTTGATTTTGCCTCTGGCAATCAGACGGTCACTCTTGATGCTACAACGAGTACTCCTGCTGGATCGGTCGTTATTGCGGATGCAGTTCGGTTTACTCTTGTTGAGATCGTTGTGGACAACGACGAAGCAAGCCCCGCCTACACGGAAACGGGCGGCTGGAGCACCAGCGGGACACCTGGTTATAACGGCGGTACTTACCGCTTTACTTCTACAGGAAACTCTGCAACGGCAACCTGGAACGTTGATCTACCCGCTGCTGATGATTATAAAGTTTCAGTGATATACAAAGCTGGCGGAAACAGGGCGACTGCAGCAAGTTACTCCCTCAGCACCAGCAGTGGCACTCAAACAACAACGGTGGATCAAACAGGTCCCGACCTGGTTTGGGTTTCTCTTGGAACGTATAACTTTAATGCGGGCAGCAATACGGTTACTCTCGACGCAGCTGCGAGTACTCCTGGTGGAACAGTTGTCATCGCTGATGCCGTTAAGTTCGAAGTCGATGGATCCGGACCTCCCCCTCCCACCGATCCAGAAGAGATCCGACTCGCCAGTATTCTTGTTTTCGATTCGATTAACAGTACCTCCGCTATCCAGGCATGGGTTGATGAGATTGCTTCTCTGAACTACAATTCGATCGCGATTCATACCCGCTATCGTGGAGATGCGACGTACTTTCCAAACAAGACAGATTCCACGTTTCCGAATAATGAGCCTCGTAACTCCGCCGCAGGTAGCATAGACGTTCTTGAAGAGTTCACAACACGAGGTCATGCGGCTGGCCTTAAGGTGTTCGCCTATGTGAATGCGTGGCTGGTGACTGACGGAGCTGATTCTGATCCTCGCTCTAACCATGTAATCAATACGCATCCTGAATGGATTACCTACGCCTATAACGGTGGAAATCCCATCGTTCAAACGACGGCTCAGGAACCCGAGGGAATCTGGCTCGACCCTGGACTTCCTGCGGCTCGCGCTTACACCGCAGACATCTGCGGCGATATCATGATGAACTATGATTGTGATGGAATTATTCTCGATCGCATCAGATATCCTCAGACAAGCTTCACACGTACCAACACAGACTTCGGTTATCATCCTGATGCAGTTGCTGCATTCAATGCCGCTTATAGTAAGAGTGGAACACCTGATCCTTATGATGCCGACTGGATTCAGTACCGTAAAGACCAGATCACAGCCAGTGTCAGCGAAGTTTATAACACGATCACAACGATTGATTCTAATCATATCCTTCTCGCTTATCCGATCGGACGCTTCAATGATGCAATCAACTATAACTATCAGGACTGGCCTGTGTGGATAAGCAGTGGAGCTATCGACGGAGTTCTTCCTCAGATCTATACGAACAATAACACAACCTTTTCTTCCCGTATCGATACACATATCAATGCCTGGTCAGGTACGCGCCTTCTGGGCGTTACGACACAGGCCTATGTATCTGGTGTAGATGTGGACGGGCAGATCGATATCGTTCGTCAGAAGAATCTCGCTGGCACTTCGCCGTTCCGCCACGGATCTATGGGGGCTCTTGGTTATTTCACAGACCTTCAGAACGCCTGGGGCGGTGTAGCACCGTGGCCAGCGATGCCATGGAAGGGTTCTCCGACTCCAACTCCGACGCCCACCCCGACACCTACTCCGTCGCCGACACCAACAGCCAGCCCAACGCCTTCACCGTCTCCAACGGCAAGCCCGACACCGAGCCCATCACCAACGCCAACAGCTACTCCAACTCCGACCCCTACACCAACGCCTCCGCCTTCCGCGACCGATGTACATGTGGAGTCCATTGTTCCTTCCACAGTTGCTTTGGGTCAGGGTCAGAAGAAAGCTCAGGCAGACATCACGATCTTCGATGATCTCGGTAACCCGGTTTCGGGAGCGACGGTCTCTGCTACCTTCACTGGCGATATCAGCGACACGGAAAGTGGAACGACAGACGCCAATGGAGTTGTAACTCTAATAACCTCAAATCAGGTCAAAGGCCGCTTGAATTTCACAGTCTGTGTAGACAGTGTGACGGCAAGTCTTCCCTATGACAGCAATGACAACGTGGAGACCTGTGATAGTAACTGATCACGTTCATCATCCTAACAGATTCATATGAACAAACGCCCATCTCCTCGGAGGTGGGCGTTCTTCTTACCGCATGCATTCTTGAGAGCCCATGAATGTCTTTTGAATTCAGATCAAGAGTGAGTGGGAATGGAATAATAAGTTTCTTCGCTGAATCTGGTACTCAGGGTAAGTCCCTCTTAGCCACTTTCCGGATCATGTCGGGTGGGTTCGAACATTCTTACAATCTTAGACCTTTATGGATTGCATCACGCATAGACGAGTTAAGGCTCGCTTCTTCGGCAAAATCAGGCCATCGTTTCACGGAGTTATACACTTCCTGATAGATGGTCTTCCAGCGACCTCTCTTCATGAGGGAAATTCGTGCGCATTCCTGGAAGTCTTCCTCACTGAAGTTATCCTGCTTTCCATTGAGTGTCATCTGATGTCGTGAGGTCCAGTCTCCTTCAGGGTTATAGGCATAGGTCAGATCAAAGGCGGGGGAGAGCGACCACTTGCCTTTCTTATCCATGAGGAAAGCAATGTTCTTCACATGGTCGTCCTGGTTTCTTGCAATGATGTTGAAGCACATCCGTCGATAGAGCTGTTCAATGCTCTCCATTGGTAAATCCAACTGCCTTGCTGTCAGTATGGCTTGTTCGTAGGAGTAAGCCCCTGCCATATTAAAGTCAAAATGAGCCATCGCGGCAAGGGACTGCATATGGAGTTTTTCTCCTCCATTAAGTCGATCGAAGCGCTTTGTCATAAAGTGACGTCGGTCTGCTTCTTCGAAAAGGCGACATTCAGTAATGTCTATACCTGCACTCTTCGCCATCAAATAATACGCATACTCTGCAACTCCGTATTCTTTCGGATCTTCGAGCTCTTTGTCCTTGTTTCCGCTGACCCCATCGAACTTAAGGAGCCAGTACTCAAAGCCTTTTTCAGCTGGTATTTGTCCCGACCGTACCTCGTTCGTCTGTGGGTTCCAGGCAATGACTGCTTTTGCCCGGGCGCCACCTGCAGATGTCCCAACACGTAGGATCTGTTTCAGAGCCTCTTCTTTCTTCTTTTCCTCAAACGAGACTTTCAGGTTGTTTCGTTGACTGAGAATCTCCGACGCGAGTTGGACAAGTCGGTCGACCTGGATCTTGTTTGTCTGTCGGGCAACAGGGCCAATGGCGGGTCTATATTCTAGTGCTCCCATGCCACGTCGTCCTGTATAGCAAAGTCTCTCCACGGCATTGAAGGAGTCAGGCGTACGACCCTGAGAAGCAAGCCAGGCGTTAATCAGTGCGTTACCAAACTTGTCGGGCAGAGAATCGGAGAGCATTCCCGGGAGCCCGTGAAAGGAGCGCTGGGAAAGTTCCGGAAAACGATAGATGCTTCGCTTTACCGGCATCATGATGGGAGATGGCTCTACGCCGCTTCGTGCGAACTGAGGATCGTATTCAAAAGAGGCTACACGTTGATCATCTTCAATGGAAACGGCTCCGATAGTACTTCCCCAGAGTCGGACCTCTGCGATGGTGTTCATGAGTCATCTCCCCACTGCCAATCATCCCTCTCTTTGTCTTCCTTTTTTCGCGATGAGGCCCTCTTCCGCTCTTCTCCTTTGAGTTTTAAGAGTTGAAGGGGGCTTGGCCCTTCTTCGGGTAAAAGTTGCTCCAGGCCTTCGATGAGGTCGAGTGCCCTCAGCACACGGATCAGATTATTAAGTTGAGAAGTCGACCCCGCTTCCATGCGCTCGAGGGTTCGCTTGGAAATACCTGCTTCTTTTGCCAGTTGAGCCTGGGTCAGATCGTAGGAAAGACGTCTCTGAGTCAGGCGCTTACCTATTTCTTCGAGAATAGCGTCGTCTGTGAGAAGTGGATTGAAAGGCATCTGCAGCTCCTCCTTAGGAACTGAGAGCTTTCTATTCGCCATGAATGACGATTACAAGCAGAAATTTGATCCTATTCGCCTTTTGTTGCGAATTAATCTCAGTTGAAGAGTCTTACCTGGAGCGAAAATCATCAACTTGTTTGATGGCTTTCACCACATTCAGCGGTGATTGTTGACGATAGCTCTGCTCGATGTCACCGAGCAAAATCGCAAGCTTTGCGTCATTCGGCTGCTGGTCGAGGGAGCTTTCAATCCAGGAGACACGTTGATCAGATAGAGTCTGAAGTTCTCTTAGGACTGCAGCCTTGCTCACCGTTGTTTGTTGATTGTAGAGAAAGACCCCCACTCCTCCAAGGATCGCGCCAAGGAAAATCATTGTTGCTGTATAGATGGCCCCGCGAAGTTTGACGGGAATAGAAAGCTTAAATCTCTGACTTCTGGTTTGTTGAGAAGAAAAGATTATCTTTTCCAGATCTTTGATGAAATTCTCCACTCCGAGAGGTCGTCTGGAAATATCAGCAGACAAACAACGCTGAATAAAGAGAGCAATCTCCTTAGTGAGAGTATCTGTCTTCAGGTCGAATTCCGCATTCTGATTCTTTTTCAGCAACTCTGCTGAGGACCCCGTTTTTTCGATGAGGGGTTTCCCGGTCAGAGCAAAGTAGAGCGTTGCGCCCAACGCATAGATATCACTCTGGTGTGTCGCTGGTTCACCTCTGGCCTGTTCGGGTGCCATATATCCAATCGTTCCTGAAATTACTCCCGATTGACTAATCAGTTCATCACGTGTTGCTGCTATACCGAAATCTGCAATTTTGACGCGACCTTCAGAAGAAATAATAATATTCTCAGGCTTGATATCGCGATGAATGATACCAAGATCATGAGCTGCTCTTAAGCCTTTAGCAGCTTCGAGGATGATTCGAAGGACTTGCTTATCTGACGGAGGGAGTGGACTGTTAACCTTCTGCTTCAGGTTTTCTCCGTCGACAAACTCCATGGCGAAGAAAGTGATTTCCCCAACAGTATGAAACGAATATACTTGGACAACATTCTCGTGGGCCAGTTTACCTGCCTGCTCAGCTTCTTTTTTCAGTGCGCGAACAAGGTCGACGTTATTTCGGTTGGTGACAAATTTGAGGGCAACATCACGGTTCAGGCTACGATCTTTTGCTTTCGCGACAGCGCCCATACCTCCCTGACCAATAATTTTCTCAACTTCAAAATCTGCCTGGTCAGCAACGACCTGAAGGCCTTTTAAGAAGGTATATCCTTCTTTGCCTTCAAAGAATTTCTGCGACTTTTTTCGGGGTTCTATATCGTGCAGAGTCGTTTCGAGACTTGTTTGAAATTCAGTCTGAACGGAATCTTCGTCCTGCAACCTGACTGTCGAAAGTTGAGTTTCCATTTCTACCATCTGCTCGATTCTGCTCCACCAAGCATGGAACAATTCGTTCTTACCAGATCACCATGGCTGAAGGTTCCATTGGTTGGATCGTAAATACCCGACTCATAGATCTGAGTAAACCCATCCACAATGAGGTCCTTGATAACATCATTAAATTGGTCCTGAGAATCAGGGCCCACAGATCCTAACACGTACTTATTGATGTCACGTGAGCCAGCAGGGAACGTAGGGTTCTTCGCAATATCAACGTAGTAGATCTGTCTGAGTTTTCCATCTTCTGTCGAAAACGGATCATTTGGAAGAGATGTCATATAGGCGATTGGAGTTGTTAAAGGAGCCAACCCCATACGTCGTTCACCTGTGTCAATGATGTCTGGCTGGGGAGGGAATTTGCCTGTGTCTATATGGTAAACGTTCAAGGCAACGGAAAGTGTCCGCATTTCACTATGCGCGCCCGAAGACTTTGATCTTGTTTGAGCCTCTAGAAAGTTAGGAACCGCGATCGCGGCAAGAATGGCTATGATTGCAACAACGATCAGAAGCTCAATGAGAGTAAATCCCTGTTTCATGTCCGGACTCCGTGCGAGTGAGATTGCTCACGTGTAATCAGCAACGCAGAGTCCCACTTTGTAAGAGAGAAAGAGTGGAGACCGTAGATCATTGAATGAAGGGGAATTAGGTACTATTGCCTGGAATAATTATTTATAAATCCAGGTACTTTCACCAAAGAAAGGGAGATATAAGCAGCTGTGCAGATTGGCGTGCTGTGCCGGAATTGCACACTGAAATCATGGATTAAATGACCTGTTACGACTGGAAGATTCGAGAGAACTCTGACCTTCAAGATAACGAGAAAACTCTCGTGCGAGCGCCTCAGAAAACTTGGACTGAGCTTCTTTCGTCATGTGAAGGAGATCGGGAAAATCGGAATCATCAAATAAAAGACCCGTGCTCATCAAAGGAGTTTCCCATTTCGTAGACACTGTTTTGAACGTCTTAAATTCGCTTGGTGTTACTGCCAGATTATACATTTCCTGGATCGGGGAGGAAACGGGCATCTCAAAGAATACAACTGTTCCCCCATGCTCTTGAACAATTTCAACAATATCACGAAGACGTGATTTCTCCCAATCGGCTTTGTATGAGGGTATAAACGGAACCCCATAGTCTGTTGGATTGGTATTATCGGGATCCTCGACATAGAGATCTCTTGTACTGAGAACTTTGTCACGTACTTGCTCAACACCCTTCTGGTCTGTCCGAATTCCTCCGCTTCCATCCATTTCAATTTCGGGATTGTCGTCTTTTTTCCCCTGATCAGATTTGCTGGTAAGATTGTTATCGATAATCCCTCCCAGTTTATTAATGATTCCGATTCTAAAGTAATAGCGCTTACTATATAAATCTGATTTCTGGCCTGCGTGGAGCAGGGAAAGCCTCATTTTTTCCTCGAAATCATAGTCAGATTCTTTCCAAAGTATATTCAGCGTTTCGTTATCAAGAAGACTTGTTACCATTCGTACGTCACTTTGATTGACGATCCAGGGGTCTGAAGTCTTGTTCCAGAAAGGAATTCCTGCAGGAGCTTCCAGAAATACATACTTCCCCTTAAAAGCGTCCTCGTTATTCTCTGCCATCCTTTTGATCGTTGCATAATACTGAAACATCGTCGTATAGCCAAAACCGTAGTTCAGAACCTTCGGATCATCATAAGTTGATGACGTCCTGGCCAGTACATCTTCGAAGACTTCTGTATTGATCGAAGCAGCTACACGAGAACTTCCGAGAAAGAGCACATCAAAATTCTGCTCTTCTGGATTCTCTGCAAGGTAGGGCAAGCCATAGTCGTCTCCATAGATCTTCCATTGACGAAAAAAAAGTTCGGCTCCACCGAATAGCAGCAAGGGAATGAGAATGTAGAGTAGATATTTCACGTTTCGTTCCCTTTAGAATTGAAAATAGATGAAAGTTTGCTGAACAGGAGCTGGGAAAAGAACCATCGCCAGCAACATCAGACAGATTACAACATATCCTACACCATACTTCCATCCAATTCCCTCTCTGGGATCATCAGCATTCTTCATAAACAATTCAACAAGCCAGAGCATTGGAACAAACAAGACTAAATAAGCAATATATTCCCCGACTCCGCGATGGGGAAGGAAATCTGTAAAGATATGAATCGTGAACTCATAGACTTGCTCCATGCTTTCAGCTCTAAAAATTAACCAGCCGAAGCAGACAAAGTGAAACCAGACAATCATCCAAAGTGCTTTAAGGACCTTGTGGTTTAATTGAAAGATCTGACGATCTATACAGGTCAAACGATGAATGACTAACAATAATCCCTGATAGATTCCCCAGAAAATGAATGTCCAGGCAGCTCCGTGCCAAAGACCACCTAGAATCATTGTCAGCATCAGGTTGCGATAGGTCTTATTGACAGTGCCGCGGTTTCCTCCCAGGGAAATATAGAGATAATCACGTAGCCATGTAGAAAGACTGATGTGCCATCTTCGCCAGAACTCTGAAGGGTTGGTAGAAAGGTAGGGAATATTAAAGTTCTTCATGATGTCGATTCCCATCAGTCTCGCAAGGCCTCTTGCAATATCTGAATAACCACTGAAATCACAATAGATCTGATAAGCGAAAGCATAAATGGCAAGTAAACAGATGAGGCCATTAGGAGTTTCTTCGGCTCCAAAGGCCTGATTCGCAATGATCGCAAGGTTGTCAGCAATGACGATCTTTTTGAAGAGCCCCAAAATGATGAGCCAGATTCCTTCTCGAACATGAGTCCAGGTAATTGTGCGAGGAGAACAGATCTGAGGAAGAAGGTGGGAGGCGCGCTCGATCGGTCCGGCTACCAACTGCGGAAAATAGGCGACGAAAAGAGCGAAATTCAAAAGGTCAGTGGTTGGTTCGAGCTTTCTTCGATAAATATCAATCGTATAGCTCATTGTTTGAAAAGTATAGAAGGAGATTCCGACCGGCAGAACGATATTTAATCTCAGATTCTCAGTTGGGAGCTCGGTGAGTGTCCCGATCAAAGACTCAGCACTCGAGATAAAAAAATTAAAGTATTTGAAGACTCCAAGCATCCCAAGGTTAAAGATACAGCTTAATAGGAGATATTTGCGTCTGACTTTGTCATCTTGAGAATGATGCAATTTCTTCCCGACAACAAAGTCTATCAGGGTAGACAGGACGATCAGTGAAAGAAATCGCCAGTCCCACGCTCCATAGAAGACATAGCTGGCGATAAGTAATAATAAATTCTGGAGTCTTAGAGTAGAGAAGTAATAGAGAGGGAAGACAACCAAACAGAAGAGTACAAAAGTTAAGCTATTAAAGGCCATCGACGCCTCTCATGTTCTGCCTGAGTTGCATGAGTATTCTTTCCGTGTACTCTCCTGTCACAATCATGAGTGAAACAACGACTCGTCTGCTCACAAGGCAAGACATTTTCCCTTCTATAAGAACAAATTCAACTTCAATTCTGTCCTGCTTCAATAAAAGGGTTCCCGGAATTATACTAGAACTGAAAATAGATGAACGTCTGGTTAACGGGTGCTGGAAATAAAAGGATAGCCAATAGCATCATGGAAATAATGATATAACCAAGACCATACTTCCAGGCGGGAGACGTATGCGGGTCATCAACATTTCTCATGCTGAACTCTACGGCCCAGAGCATCGAAGGGAAAAAGAGAAGATATGCCAATGGTTCTGCGAGATCAACAGTCAGGCGCATATCTGTAAGTATAGCCCCTATAAAATCGCAGACCTGATTCAGATCTCTTGATCTGAAAAGCAGCCGTCCAAGAGACGCAAAATGAAACCAGACGACAAGCCAGATGATTTTCATATAGAGTGCTTCTGACTTAAATAACTTTCGCTCCCGACAAATATATCGATAGAGAACCAATAGGATTCCCTGATAGATTCCCCAGAGGAGAAATCGATAACCCGCTCCATGCCATATCCCGCTGACTAGAAGTGTAATTAAAAGATTTCGGTAGGTTCTGGCTCTCGTTCCACGGCTTCCTCCAAGGGGGAAATAAACATAATCTCTCAGCCAGGTAGAAAAACTAATATGCCACCTTTGCCAATGGTCGGCAGGATTTGTTGCAAGCAGAGGGATATTAAAGTTTTTCATAAGATCTATACCCATCAGTTTGGCCAGGCCACGGGCAATGTCTGAGTAGCCACTGAAGTCACCATAAATCTGATAGGCAAAAGCATAGACAGCAATTAAACACGCCATCCCTCCCGGAGTTTCCTCTGATTCGAAAACCTGATTCACGATGATCGCCATATTATCTGCTATGACAACTTTCTTAAAATAGCCGAGGATCAGCAGCCATAATCCTTCTCGAATTCGAGTCGAGGTGATCTTTCGTGGTTTCGAAATCTGAGGTAGGAAATTAGATGCTCTTTCGATCGGACCAGCGACAAGCTGAGGAAAAAAGGCTACAAACAGGGCAAAATCGAGAAACCTTTTAGAAGGCTGCATGTTTCCTCGATAAATGTCTATGGTGTAACTCATTGTCTGAAACGTATAGAATGAGATTCCAATAGGAAGAATGATGTTCAATCTGAAGGTTTCTGCCGGCTGATTTGTGAGAAGTGAAAGGAGATCTTGAGCTCCCTCCAGGAAGAAATTAAAGTACTTGAAAAAGCCCAGCATTCCAAGATTACAGAAACAACTGACTAGAAGAAGACGGTACCTAATCTTCGGATTCTCAGTTTTTGCGATCGTGCTCCCGATGAAGTAGTCAATGCAGGTTGAAATAAGAATAAGGGAGAGAAATCGAGGGTCCCAGGCTCCATAGAAAAGATAGCTGGCAAAAAGTAGAAGAATATTTTGTAGTCGAAAGGGAGACAAATAATAGAGAGGGAAAACAATGAGACAAAACGAAGCAAAGGTAAAACTGTTAAACGCCATGATCAAGCCTTGCCATGGATTCTCATCTCAATTCCAATACTCAGAAAGTTTCTCTTCCCGAGTCCGCAAATCAATCGCTAATCAGCCTGAGGTCAATTGGTCATGCCTAGAGACACCGTAACCATTCTCTCTTTATCATTGTCCAGGGTACTGACTAGAAGGTGTTCAGGATCAAGGAAGGGGATCCCTTCTTTCTCGTTATAGTATGATATAAAACTGTCCGACAGCTCATCAGTAAATCTACGTCGAGCATCCCTGTTCATGTGAAGTAAGTCAGGGTAATTCTCATCTTCCGGCTGATAGTTCACAGAGATATAGTCTGCACCCCAACTCGTCGCATTCTCGAAAAAACTCCCATAGTCATCCTCACTTAGTATTTCATTATATATATCACGAAGTGGACTTGAAATGGGCATTCGAAAGAAAACGAATTCACCTCCCTTTCCTTCAACGTACTCTACGACCTCTCTCAATGAGCACTTTTCCCAATCCGGTTCGTTGGTCGGGATCGACCCGATGAAGAGATCGGGATTAATTTGATTAGACTTATCAGCTCTTGAGACGAGAGATTCCCTCAGTTTAAGGATTCTATTGCGACATGAATTAACAGCTTTGTTATCCGTCCTGATCCCACCGGCCTCTGCAATATTGACTTTTACCGATCTCGAAGGCTCTTTGTTTACCCTGTTGATTACATTATTCTCTATTAACTTGGTCATTTTGCGGAACAGACCGATACGAAAGTAGTAACGCTTCGTATATAAGTCAGAATCCTGAAAGCCATGGAGAACTGACAACCTCAATTTCGACTCCAGATCATAGTCACTATCCGACCAGAGTCGATCGAAGGATTCATCATTCAGGAGTCCGGCAAGCATTCGATCGTCGAAATCATTATATGTCCAGGCCCCTCGGTTATTCCAACTACCAATTCCATTCGGAGCTTCCATCAAGACGTAGGAGCCCTGGAGTGCTCCAGGTTGCTTATTCTCCAGTGCTTTCAATGCGAACAGGTACTGGAACATTGTCGTCGAGCCATACCCGCCATTAACGACACCCTTTAACTCAGATAAGTGTTCCCCACCACGCTTTTGAAGCTTCTCCCGAAATTGATCAGCATCAATACCTGCCGCTACTCGAGAGTTGCCCAGAAACAGAATATCAACTTCTTCCAGTGCTAAAGCTGGAAGGCCTTTGGAATCACCGTAGACCTTCCAGTTTCGAATGGCAAGTTCACCCACCAGGAAAATAGCAAGTGGGATTAGAATCCAACAACAAACAGCTTTCATAATTTGTCACCCTGTAATTGTGTCTAGAGGGACGATTACAGACAGACAAATATTAGGCAGGCTTATTCTTCGTCGGTAACGCACCCCTCCGACGCGGATTTCACAAGACGAATATATTTCGCCAGAGTTCCGCGGGTCGCCTTATAAGGCGGCATTTTCCACTCTTCCCTGCGCTTTTCCAACTCTGTTTCAACAATGTCAACAGTGAGAGAGTTTGAATCTGCATCAATCGTGATCATATCGCCGTTCCTGATAAGAGCAATGGGACCGCCTTCCTGCGCTTCTGGACAGATATGACCCACGATAAAACCGTGTGATCCACCAGAAAAGCGTCCATCAGTTAGCAGGGCTACATCTTTACCCATACCAGCACCCATAATCGCTGCAGTAGGGGAGAGCATCTCCGGCATCCCCGGACCGCCTTTAGGACCTTCATACCTGATCACCACCACATCACCTTTTTTGATCTTCTTCTGCTCAAAAGCTTCGATCATCTCTTCTTCGGAGTCAAAAACGTTCGCTGGCCCTGTAAATTTGAGACCTTCCTTGCCGGTGATTTTTGCAACAGCTCCTTCAGGAGCGAGATTCCCCTTAAGAATCTGTATATGCCCTGTCTTCTTGATAGGATCTTCAAGAGGCTTCACAATCGGTTGATCTTTACTTAGCCCGGGAACATCCGCGAGATTTTCAGCAACTGTTTTCCCCGTAACCGTCATACAATCCCCATGAAGGTGACCTTTCTCCAGAAGGTATTTCATCACACCGGGTATGCCCCCGTATTGCTGAAGGTCCTCCATAACATACGCGCCACTTGGTTTCAGATCCGCCAGCATTGGTGTCTTATCGCTCAACTTCTGTATATCATCGATGGTAAAATCAACTTCCACAGACTTCGCCATCGCAAGAAGATGGAGCACCGCATTTGTAGAACCACCTAATGCAGCAGCAACGACAAACGCATTCTCAAAAGCTTTGCGCGTCATAATATCCCGCGGTTTGAGATCTAATTTCAGAAGATTGAGCATCGCTTCTTTCGCTGTTAGACACTCTTTTTCTTTCTGCTCCGAAGTTGCAGGTGAAGAAGCACTGTAGGGGAGAGACATGCCGAGTGCCTCAATTGCTGAAGCCATGGTATTCGCTGTGTACATACCACCACAGGCGCCAGGACCGGGACAGGCATTGCGAATGATCCCTTTTCGCTGCTCTTCCGTAATCTGGCCGCTTACGCATGCGCCATAAGCCTGAAAGGCTGAAACAACATCGAGTTTCTCGTCACCAAGATGCCCAGCCCTGATCGTTCCTCCGTATATCATGATAGATGGTCGGTTCAGGCGACCCATCGCGATTAAACATCCCGGCATATTTTTATCACAACCGGGAAGCGCGATAAGTCCATCGTACCAGTGGGCCGTCATCGTTGTTTCGATCGAGTCCGCGATTAAATCGCGCGATTGGAGAGAGTAACTCATTCCATCAGTACCCATGGAGATTCCGTCACTCACACCTATTGTATTGAATCGACGTGCAACCAGCTCTGAATCCTTCATCCCTTCAGCAACCTTCGCAGAAAGGTCATTCAGGTGCATGTTACAGGGATTACCTTCGTACCACATACTGGCGATGCCAACCTGAGGCTTCTTCATGTCATCCTCAGAGAGTCCTGTCGCATAGAGCATCGCCTGGCTTGCTCCCTGTCTCGCCTGCTGTGTAAGAAGTGAACTGTACTTGTTTAACTGGTTGGTATCCGTCTGACTCATGATTCAATGTCCTTAGTTTCGAGCTCTTTGCTTGCTCATTACATCAGTTTCCAAGCAGAAAAGGGGGTGCCGGGTACCATGCGCAACTCGAAAGACACAAAGCACAAGGATTCACTGCTGTTGTTATGGGTTGAAGGATAAAGGATGAACCATCTGATGAAAGAACTCATAAGAGGGATTCAGTCTTTTCCCCTCTTTATCACACTCATGATGATTCCCCAGTATCTTCCAGCAGAGGTATTCAACCTGATGACCGTGAAAGGTCCTCTACAGGTTACCACTCCTGGCCTCGTACTTCCTCATGAACATCTTCTTGTAGATTTTACCAGAGCGGAAGAACCTTCCCTGGGGCAGTATGAAGAGGAAGAAGCATTCAATGTGATTCTTCCCTACCTTGAAAAAGCCAAGGCAGATGGAGTCTGGATGCTGATCGATTGCACACCAGAATACCTTGGAAGAAATCCCGTTTTGCTTCAGCGATTGTCGGAAAAAACTGGCATTCACATTATGACCCCAACAGGCTATTATGCTGCAGCACGCATGCAATTCTTACCCTGGTATACCGAGGAAAGGAGTGCGGAAGAACTCGCTGACCTATGGATTCAAGAATGGAAGAATGGTATAGACGGAACGGAAATCAGACCTGGCTTAATCAAGCTTGGTATAGATGCTTCTCCTCTCCCAGAAACAGCTGTCAAGACTCTTGAAGCTGGCGTTATAGCTTCGAGAGAGACAGGACTCACGCTCGCTTTGCACGCACCTGATGGTAAAGGCTTTCAAGAAGCTCTCAGACTTCTTCTCCAAAAAGGAGTATCTGCGGACAGGATCATCTGGGTTCACGCAAATCTCGAAGTGAATATCGATCTCCACCTCGATGCTGCTGAAAAGGGCGTCTGGATTGAATATGATGGACTGTCACCTGAAACGTTAGA
This sequence comes from uncultured Candidatus Sumerlaeota bacterium, assembly GCA_964437365.1. Lineage (GTDB taxonomy): Bacteria > Sumerlaeota > Sumerlaeia > SLMS01 > SLMS01 > CAYTGM01. Next base: position 16,228 of record CAYTGM010000021.1, read on the forward strand.
TCTCCATTTTGACCTGATTCAGAGAATGAAGAAGTCTGGCTACCTCGATCAGATTCTCATCTCTCACGATGCAGGTTGGTATTCAGTTGGAGAGGAGCGCGGGGGAGATTTCCGCTACTTTGGCGACTTAATGAATACACTCCTGCCTCTACTGAGAGAGAGTGGCTTCTCCGAGCGAGAGATACGAAAACTCTTCATGACAAACCCCACGAAAGCTTTTTCACTTGCGAACTTTTGAGGATTAGACACTCTGAGTTCAAATAATTCTTTCCTAAGGAGCAGGACAGATGTTCCTGAGAATCTTCACCTTATTCTTCACCCTGGCTGTTATTCCAGTCTATGCACAAGAAGCTGAAGGAGCTTCCGAGTCTCAGGAACAGACTCAGAAAGCTCAGGAAAGGACCGAAAGACAATACAGCGAAGAGGAGAAAGAATGGATCATCATTTGGACTCCCTATGTCTGGCTGATCACAATTGATGGTGAAAGCGGGACGTCTTCAGCCTCCTCAGAATCCAGAACTGAATTTGGAGATGTGATCAAGTACCTGGAAGGAGTTTTGACTTCCTACCTTGAAGTTCGAATGAAGAGATTCATTTTCATCTGGGATTTAAACTATCTGCAAGTCGGCACTGAAGATGACACTTCTCTTGCCGATGGCACCAAAGTCGAAGTTGATGCAGATATTTCAACCTTCATGACAGACCTCCTGTTTGGCTATCAGGTTATCGGGCCCAAGTGGAATGAGGAACCACCAGAAGACTTTCTTGACCGCATCATTGTCGACCTGCTTGCGGGGATCAGGTACGTGGACTCTGAAATAGACCTGGAAGTAGAAGCCACGCAGTCAGGCGTCACGCAGAAAATGAGTACCAATCCAGGGGAAGAGTGGATTGATCCCGTCGTTGGTGCACAGGTTCGAGTCATGATCGTTGATGATCTATATCTGAATGTGCGTGGAGACGTCGGAGGCTTTGGAGTGGGTTCAGAGTTCAGCTGGAATGGGATGGCAACTCTGCGCTATCTCATCAACGACACGGTCTCTGTTTATGGAGGTTATCGTGTACTTGATATAGACTACGACGATAATGACTATATCTTCAATAACCGAATTGAAGGTCCACTGCTTGGATTTGCCTTATCATTCTAGGCGTCTGCCAAAGGAACATTGATGAAACTTATATCCCTGCCCGTGCTTCTAGTTCTTATTTCGAGTGCTTCTGCTCAATCTCCAGATGAGGAAAGCAATCAAGAAGAGTCCATCAACACTGAATCAGTGGAAACTGTGGAGTCTTCAGAGCAGACAGGAGGTCAAGACCTTTCCCAGGCAGCCAACGACCCTACCGCTTCCTTAACTTCAGTCCAGCTTGAATACAAAGCCGTTACAGAGTTTCATAATCTCGATGATGAAGAATCAGGCGTTATTCAATTTCGATCTGCCATTCCGTTTACGACGGGAGAGCTCAACCACATCGGACGAATCACCGTTCCTCTCGTGACGGATAATCCATCCGGAGGAGAAGGTATCGGTGACGTTTCTATTTTTGATCTGGTTGTCTTTGATGAAGATTGGGGGCGCTGGGGGGTTGGTATAGACTCTCTTCTTCCTACTGCTACTGACGACGCTCTCGCTTCTGAAAAGTGGGCCGTAGGTCCGGCAGCAGGATTTATTGCCCAGGAAGGCAAACTTCTCTGGGGTGCCTTTAATCAAAACGTCTTCACCGTGGCAGGGAATGATGACAAAGAAGATATCAATGCTTCCATTGTTCAACCTATCATCAACTACTCCTTACCCGATGGATGGGCCGTAGGTACTTCTGAGATGAACTTCACCTACAATTGGGAAAAGGGGGAATGGGCAACAATACCTCTGGGAGCAAAACTCACAAAGCTCTACAAAGCGGGCGACACACCGATTCAAACCTTCCTGACAGCTGAGCACAATTTTGCCGACAGCAATGTAGCACCAGAATGGACTTTCAGTGTCGGATTTAAGGTTTTATTCTAGAAGATAGACCTCTCAGAAAAAATCGAGAGGACTCAGCCAAGTACCTCGCGAATAATCTACTATGCAAAAAGTCTAATACGATCCCACAAATGGTTCATCCAGCGCCGGTGATGTCTGGAAAATCAATCAATAACGCTCACAAACATTAGAATGCGCTCAAAACAAAAGGGTTTCACCTTGACAAGTCTTTCGGCGCGTGAAGATTCTCACGTTCTCACATAGTTATGGTATGACTCAGTTAACATCACGTTGCTTAAAGTTCGGAGACAAGGCTATGCGTTCTACCCAAACGTATCAGCACATCATCATCCCCACAAAAATGCAGGAACAGGCCCTTCTCAGGGCATCTCGCCCGCTTCTTCTCAATTACCTATGGCACGTCCTTCACAATCTTGACTGTCAGCTGATACAATTCAACGGTGCTGAAGACCATGTTCATCTCCTCGTCAAAGTCGCACCGACTCTCTCACTAAATGAAGTCATGACTAAGTTGATCAACTCGAGCAGTTATTGGATGACAGAAAACGAGAATTTTCCAGGCTTCTCAGGTTGGTCAGAAGAATGGATCTCCTTCGAGGTTTCCAGCAGCGACAAGCAGGCTGCCAGTAATTACATAAACAATCAGGATCGTATCCACAAGAGAGAGTCTTACTTTGAAGAGCTGAGTCGACTTATCCTGCAGAGTGACTCTCCCCAGAGCGATCCTGTTTCAAGCGTAGGATAACTCGCGGGCTATTCTCCTGTATTTGTCGGAGACGATTTCCATAGGTTGGCCCAGCCTACTCCGCGAGCCGGACGTGAAATTACTGGCAATTCAGCGATCAGCAGTGCCTCTGCGTTCACACCATGAGGTCCTTCCATCCAGCATTCTCCATCAGGCCCGTAAATCAGAGATGATCCTATACAGTTATATCCCTTCCAGGGACCATCTACCACAGGACCTACATTGCTGCATCCTGCGATCGGTATTTGAAAATCTTTGGCGACAGGCTGATAAGCTTTATGCCAGATCAGTCCATATGGGTCCTTAACAGGATTGTGCCCCGGAGGAGTTGCCCAGGCACTGGGGGAGAGGATTAGATCCGCCTGCATATACCCGAGGGACTTCAGAAGGCTGTAATCCTGAGCAAAAGCATCTGCACAGATCAGGACACCGATCCTACCCAAAGCAGTCTCTGCTGTCTCTAGAGACTGTCCGGCGTCGTAAATACTGTGACCGATTTCGAGTTCATTGAGCTTGCGATGCCGAAGCAAAATTTCTCCCTCTTCTGAAATGAGTATAGCAGAGTTATAGACATTTTCTCCATCCCGTTCCGTAAGACCAGCACACAGTATAACCTGATAATTCCTGGCGTAGGTCCGATACGCTGCTGCCACTGGTCCATCAGGAATTGAGGAAGCAAGATCTCTGGCATCAGGGTGTGTCCACCCGATATCCATCGCCTCTGGCAGGAGAACGATATCAGCCCCGTTTTCTGCGGCGATTGCCACAAGCTCTCCTGCTCGTGCGAGGTTATCACGCCGATTGCCCCACTGAACACGCATTTGAATGAGAGCTAGTTTTACCTGTCTTTTCATAAACCCTTTCCTTCACTAAACCTGAACAGGACTGATAAGGCCTTCCCATGGAAGGGCTCAAAAGCCAAGTCGAAAGAGAAACACAACTAGTGGGGCTTTTTCGTTGATCCTGAACAACTTACTCGATATGAAATTCCCTTGGAATCGTAAATTCGATTTTAGAGAGAGAATTCATATGATCAGATTATCTATGCTTCTTGCCTTCGCAGGCATGTTGTCAGCTCCTGCATGGGCAGAATTCAAGATCCACTCGAAGGAAGATTACGAATCGGGCCAGTTCAAGTCTGGAGTTCAGTATCTCTTCCAGGCAGGAAGGTTCAACACACGCGTTATTTCCTATGACAGTATTCAAGACGTCGACCTCAAGCAAGGTATCGCAGGCGAAGTCTGTGGGGATTATGGCATCGAGTTCTCCACCTCACCCTCACAGCGATTTCTCTCTGTTGTCAGTCCAACAAAGCTGAATCGCGAACTACTGGGTGATAACGGGGCAGCTCTTTTTCAAGCCGACATTTTTGTTCCCGCAGGCGTAAGTGCCTCTCACAGCGCAGCCGTCGCTACGTTCAACGATACCGATGACAAGCCCATCGAAACGGGAGCCAGCATCTGGAACTTATATCGCCTTGGTTCCGTCGAAAATTCAAAAGCATACTTCTCTTTTACCGATGGAGGAGCATCCGCAAAAATCTATCTCCATGAAGATATTAAGACTTCAGAGGATCTCAGTGGTGGTTGGCATCGATTCCAGCTTCTCTTTGTCGGTCAGGAAGAGATCTATTGCTATATAGACGGAATTCAAACCACTTTCTCACCGATCATCGACGGTAGTCTGACAAACTTAAGACCGGGATTCTTTATCTCCTCACCTCAGAACGCTCCTTTCAAAGTTTACGCAGATAACCTGACAATCATGTGGTCGAAGAATGCTCAAACACCCGTCCCGGCTCCTCCATGGATCACTGATGAAGAGAAAGTTGAAGCTTCTTCTGTAGAATGGCTGGTTGATCCCATTATCGCCCAAAGAAAATCTTATGAATCGGGAAAACCGCTTCTGTATCTCTTCTGTAATCCCTCAAGCGTTGGTTACCAGGAACTTACCAATAATATTTTTCGATCGAATGACGAAGCACAAACCCTTCTATCTGAATTTATTCTGCTTCGTGTAGACATTAACGAGAAAAGAGGCCAGCAAATGGCTCGCGATATGTCGATTGATCGTGTCCCCAGCATTCTTGTTCAAGGAACAAACGACGAGGAGAAAGCTCGTTTCACCATGGACAGCAACCCAACCTGGAACGAAATATCGGATCCACTTAAGCAAACATTGAATTGACCAAATCATGAACCTCCCCCGCATTTTCGTGGACTTGGACAGCTGGCATGGATTTAATGCCAGCTGTTATTCTTTTGGAGAGTACTTAATATGATTAAATCATGGATCCAGAGTTCAAGGTATCTTCTTTCGCTATCGTTCCTTCTCGCCATCCCAGAATTCCTGGCAGCACAAATGACCTGGCAGGAAATTCTACCCACCCCTCAAAGCGTTGAAGAAAAATCCGAAACTATTGATCTCAGAAGACTCTCTGGAATCGAAGTCAGTGAGCCCCTTCACGGGCAGGAGTTCAATGCTCTGAAAAGACTTCAGCAGGATTTCGATGATAAGCTGGAAATTAAACTCCCTTACATGGGCCTCCTTATGGAGGAAAGAGTCAGCCCCACTATTAAGCTCTCCAAAGTTCCACCAATGGCGAATGAAGAAGGTTTTCGAGATGTCTATAAACTGATAGTCAATCATGAAGGGGTCCTCATCGAAGCTGATACGCCAGTCGGTCTCTTTTATGGTCTTCAAACTTTGAGACAGGCTGTCCGTCTTGCAGCTGCCGAGGAAACATATCTGATACCTCATGGAACGATTGAAGATGGATCGGAGTTTCAGTATCGTGGCTTTTATCATGATATATCACGAGGGAAAGTCCCCACCATTGAAACTTTGAAAGAACTTATCGACCTGCTTGCCCTGAACAAAGCAAACATGTTCCAGCTCTATATTGAACACCCCTTCCTCTTTCCCTTTAACAATCGAATCGCCCAAAATCCCGACGGACTGACACCACAAGACATTCGGGAACTGGATCTTTATTGTAAAGAACAGCGCATCGAATTTGTTCCTTCACTGCAATCATTCGGGCACATGGGTGGAGCACTGTCACTGCCAGAGTATCGCCATTTGGCTGATATAGAACTTGAAGGAAATTGGGAAGATTTAAGCTGGAATGATCGAATGACCGGCGCCACACTCGATGTCACGAACCCCGATGCTCTGGAATTGATGGAGAAGATGCACCGCAGCTATACGGCGCTGTTTACCTCTGACTTTGTCAATGTCTGCGCTGATGAAACGTACCATCTTGGGCGGGGAAAAGCTCTCCCGGTAGCAGAAGAAATTGGGGTTGGTCGTCTTTACCTCCGACACATGAAATGGCTTAACGATCTTTCCCACCAGATGGGAAAACGAATGATGTTCTGGGGCGACATTGTGAAGAAACACGAGGACCTTGTCTCAGAGATTCCAAAAGATGCGATTCTTCTTAACTGGGGATACTGGGCGAAAACGAACTTTGAAAGTACGAAGCTCTTTGCTGATGCTGGCCTGGACTTCTTCGTCTGTCCAGGGACCAGCGGTTGGAATCGTCTGATTAACGGTATACACAACGCCGAGATTAATATCCGAAAATACGCTGAAACAGGCAAGAAATATGGTGCCATGGGGCTCCTCAATACGGACTGGGGAGATCACGGTCATTTCAACCCCCTCGGCGGATCACTCCATGGTATTATTCTGGGAACTTCTGTTGCCTGGAACCCGGAAACAATTGCTCCCGAAGAGTACGATATTGCCTGGGAGAAACAGGTCTTCGGCAGGGGAGGAGAACAGATCGCTGAAGGGTTACGCCTTCTTGACAGCTCAACTGAATTCAGGGAGACGTGGATTAAAACTTATGCCCCGATAGACGGTGAGAAACGCTTCACCCCCCTCACAAAAGAAGATGGGGATAGCCTTGTCAAAAATGGCAAACAAGCTGAGGCAATCTTTCAGGAAACGTTGAACACTCTTCAGGAGGAAGACCAGCGAAGAGCTGTTGAAGAGTATCTCCACTCAGCGAAAATGCACCAGTTGCTCGGCGAGAAGACTCTCCTGGTGCACCGTTGGAAAGAGTCCGGTTCAGACCTTTCAGATGAACTCAAGGACGAAGCGCGCCTCTGGATACGCAAGAGCAGAACGTTAATGAACGAGTATCAGCAAATCTGGATGGCAAGAAATCGATACTCCGAATTCGACGATCTCATGGAGATTATGAATAGACTTTACGAACAGATCGATGAATTTATTATCAGCGTCGGGAATGAAGCAGGATAAGCTCTTGCCCAGAGTGGTTACCAAAATTAATCTCCGAATAGATGGTGAGCGAGAGTGAACCGTTTAGGATTCTGAAAACATAGGAATAGGAGTTCTATTTCTAGGCTTTCAGGATGCTGAAGAGAGTGCTCGCAGCCAGCTTATATCGAACAGGAATTTTGACAGACACTCTAAGATCATTTTTTCACGGAACCTGAATTTGAAAACACACGTTAAACTCTTCCTTATCGTACTCTTATCCCTCTCAACCAACCTCTTCGCGCAGGGTATTTCCCGCCATGATCCAGGTCCATGGACCGTCTTTCGTGATGAATGTGACGTCTATACAACCTCTACACTCGAAGGAGAGGTTACTGGCCGCCTCGAGATTGGTACCTCGATTGAAGGCACCTTTCTGGAAACCGAGGATGGTCTTGAATGGCTCGAGATATCAGCTGAAGGTCAGGATTTCTATATATGTCGCAACTGGCTCCATCGAGTTCACCCCGCAAACCGGCAGGAAGGAAACCTGAGAATTGGTAGTGAAATTGTCAACCGCTGGTGGGGACTGCCTCTCGATTATGAAGCCGATGATCTTGTTGAAGTTGATTCGAAATACGGGAGGCGGGGGAGAAGCTACACTCTTAGAAAACCCGCCGCAGAAGCAATCACTGAAATGTTCGAAGCAGCACTCGCTGAGGGAGTTGATATTCGCATTACTTCAGCCTACCGATCCGGAGACACACAGAAAAGAATCTATACAAGAAATGTGACCAGAAACCCCTACCAGAGAAGCAGCGCGCCACCGGGGCATAGTGAACACCAGCTGGGACTGACCGTTGATCTTGTGGATCCCGAAGGAGAGTATTCTTTCAGCCGGGAATTTGATCAGACGCCCCAGGGGAAGTGGCTTGAAGAAAACGCCTGGAAATATGGCTTCGTCCGCACATATTATCCTCATAACGTGGAAGAGACGGGGTATATATCAGAACCCTGGCACTGGCGATACTACGGAAAAGAACTCGCAAAAGAGTTTCGTGAAAATGAACATCATCTTCCCTGAAGAATACATCAGGGCCTGAATACGACGAAATTCTCCTGGTTGATTGCGCTCTCACCGCTCCAACGGTAGGCACATAGATAGCCTCCCTTGGCAATACTGTAGTCGATACAGGCTACATTCTCCGCAAGGGGTTGAGGTTCGCGATCCCTTAACCAGTAATGTCCGATAAAAAGGGGCGGCGCGTCGGCTGGGTAGGTGAGATGATTCTCCAGGGCCCCTTCTTCAATCATCAGATCAGGAACACCGGGGACAGCGGGAAACGCAAAGTCTCTATACGTTATCTCAGATGCATGCATATACCAGCGTGTGCGAATCTTTGATCTCATATGTCCTTCCTTGTCAGGGTATTTCACACCATCTGGCAGTTCAACTTCTTTGCCTTTTAAGAGTGTTTCAATGAGCTGAAAATAAGGATGATCCTCGCGGGACGCGCTGATCAGAAACTCATCTGTGATTCCGGTTTCATCTATTTTCATTTCTTGGAGCAGTTGGATAGAAGACGGATCCCACACCGCATGTACGGCTCGTAACTGCTCTGAGTCGTAGAAAAAGGGGAGGGAACGAAACCATTGAAGATACTCATCCAGAAGGGCGGGGGAGAGCTGTTCCAGTGTCTCCAGGTGCTGCTTCGTGGTTCGTTTACACCTTGGACGAAGATAGGAACCTTTGAATTCAGGGTCTGGGAAGTGATAAGCGAGGGCGTTCCATTCATGGTTTCCAAGCAGAGCGATGGCGTTCCGTGATTCGACCATGGAGCGAACAATCTCAAGGGTTCGGGGGATGTCGGGACCTCGATCAATGTAATCGCCCAAAAAGATCACACGTCTTCCATCTGGATGTTGATAGCCACTCCCCTTCCTTTCGTAGTGAAGTTCACTGAGAAGTCGTTCTAGAGGGCCTGCGTGGCCATGGATATCGCCGATGAGATCAAACATTGCTCAATTCCAGATTGAAAGGTCTCTTCTCTAAGAGAACGAACCCCAAGAGAGGGTTAGAGGGATCTAAGAGTCAAGCACTGGCGTTCTCTCCCGATGACCGACGTCTGACGGACGTCTTATCTACGTCTTACCTACGTCTTGAGTCATCCGTCAGACGTAGGAGAGTTAAAGGGAAGACATGAGTGCCCCCATGAGGATTGTTTAAATGTCATGTTTCAAGACCTTTCGGCCAGTGTCGGAGCTCCCTGAAGAGCTCTTGCTCAATAAAGCCATTTTCTAATTCTTTATGTGGAATAGAAGGGATAGAGGGTACTCCCGTTGACAGCAAAAGCTGAAAGCAAGGTAACTCTCTTCCGCATACCGACGCCTCAAGAATCACGCTGGCTCCTTCCCTTGCTACGGAGGGTAAAGTTGAAGCCGCCTGACAGTGAGACGCGGGTTGATGAGGATGCTGTGAAGAGCTCTGCAGGAAATGCTGTAGAGTTGGTGGTAGGGGCTTTGGGTATTTAAATTCTTTTCCTGGATATGTTGAGGGTGTTTGATTGGGTTTAGAGTGTGTGTTTTTGTGTTGGGTGAGTTGTGTGGTGTGTTTTCTCTGGTGCGTGCGGGGGGCGTTTTTTCGGGGTGGGGGTTTTGGGTTAAATCTTTATTTAACGAACATAAGGCGGCGGCAATAATTCCAACATGCAGCACCCCATCATCACCATTACACCCCATCTACCACCCAAAAGCTCAGGCGTCGCTGACTATGCTTTCGCTATCGCCCAGGAACTCAGAAAACAGTACCAGCGGGAAACGGTCTTTATAACTCTCAAGCGAGACGGGGAAGAGGGTGACCATTGCGAGGGATTTCCAGTCCACAGAGTAGGGCAGAAGGCGGATGAACTTGCCCAGGTCCTCAGCACTTTCCAAAATGCTCCCATCTATCTCCATTATTCCGGCTATGGATATCATCAGAGAGGCTGTCCCCAATGGCTCCTTCAGGGAATTGAGAATGCCGTCGGAAAAAGTTCTCCACCAGGACTCATGACAATGTTTCATGAAGTCTCGGCGGATGACTCTCCCCCATGGACGAAAGCCTTCTGGTTTCTAAGGAAACAGCAACGCATCGCGAAAGGTCTCGCAAAACTGAGTACCTTTTGTCTCGCGAATACGTCTTCCAATTGCGGACTTGTGAAAGAAAAAGATGAGTCAAAAGTAGAAGGAAAAAATCTCTTCACAATTCCAGTTTTTTCAACCGTTGGCGAAAGCGCTCGATTTATTCCCTTCGATGAACGTGAAAGAAAAATGATCATCTTCGGCGCAAAGAAGTGGAGAGAGCAGATGTATCAAAGACATGGGAGAGCTTTGAATACGTTCTGCAAGAAGATGTCTATCAGTGAGGTTGTGGATATCGGAAGTCCTGTTGAGAATATATCATCATATACAGGTGATCTCCCGATCCAGGAGTTGGGAAGGCTGCCCGCGGAGGAGATCCACAGCTGGATGGAGAAAGCCATGTTTGCCGCAAGTTCCTACCCTTTATTCTGCCTTGGAAAGTCGACGATCTTTGCCAGCTATGCAGCTCATGGCCTTGTAACAGTGCTGGGGGATGAAAGTTCCAGTTTAAGCGAGGGGCTCCAAGAAGGAAGAGACGTGATCATGCTTAACTCTCCCCCACAGCAAACAAATGACGAAGATCTGGAGAAGGTAGGACGACAGCTCTTTCAATGGTATCAGGATCACAAGCTGAATGAACAGGTGCGACAACTTGAAGAATTGGCGGTACGGTTGACTCAATGAGAGTTCTCTTCTATACAGAGGTGTTTCATCCGAGCATCGGTGGGCTGGAACGAATTGTCGAGAATCTTGCAGCGGAATTTCATCGCGCCGGCCATGAAGTAAGAGTGGTCACGCAAACGCCTTCAGATGAAGAGGAACCTTTTGAGTTTCCTGTCTATAGAAACCCCTCGAGAAAAGAATATTTTGAGCTCTTCCGCTGGTGCGAGTTCTACTTTCAGGGAGGGGTGAGCCTGAAGGCGCTTTGGCCCTTTCTTTTCGTTCACAGAAAGTACGGCATTCATCATCCGATTTTCTATCCCAATCCAATCAGAAAACCTACCTTCAAGAGGAAGACACTGGGTTGGATGAAACGCATGGTCTCGAGGATGGCCGATCTCAATGTCTCTCCCAGCGATGTTGTGGCGACTGCGTTGAACACGCATGGAGTTGTCATCCCTAATTTCTACGATGATGACCAGTTTTACTGTGATGACTCGGTGAAAAAAGACCGAGATATTGTTTACCTCGGCAGGCTCGTTTCCGAGAAAGGCGTCGACTTGCTTTGCGAAGCTTTGTTGACTTTAAAGATCGAGATGGACCTGAGGCCTTCTGTAACAATTATTGGTCAGGGACCAGAAGAACCAGCTTTGAAGGAGTTTGCGGCAACCCACGACCTGGAGTCTCAGATCTCTTTTCTCGGTCCCATGCGGGGCGAAGCGTTGACTCAGGCACTGAATCGTCATCAAATCATTGTTGTTCCTTCTCGTGTTCCTGAAACTTTTGGAATTGTGGCTCTGGAAGGTATTGCCTGTGGATGTATTCCCGTGGTGTCAAATCACGGAGGCCTTCCTCAGGCTGTTGGTAACTGCGGCTTAGCCTTTGAAAAAGGGAACGTGACTTCTCTTGCACAAAAACTAAAGTCGCTGCTACAAGATAATCAGTATCAGGGTGAGTTTCGAAGTTACTTTGAAGACCATCTTGATCGTCACAGGAAACGCGTTGTCGCGGAGAAGTATATACAACATGCAGAAGATATTTTGAAGGGTTCCCATTGATTACCGACTGGCGTTTCATCATTAAACTGGTTCTGTATGTTTCCGTTTTCGAGGGAGCATTAAGAAAGTGGTTTGTTCCAGGTTTGAAGGATATTCTGTATTTTGCGAAGGATATCATTCTAGTCTATGGATACTTTTTATTTTTCGCCAAGGTAAAGTCGCCGAAGCTTGAAAGTATCTATGAGCCGATCAAACCATTCATTCCACTCGTGCTCGTCTTCCTTGGTCTCCAGGTTTTCAACCCTGTGATGTCGCTTCCTCCACTAGGTTTGTTTGGTCTGAAGAATTACCTTCTTTATGTACCTCTGATCATTGTAGTCCCCCACCTTTTCAGATCCAAAGGTGAACTGGTTCAGTATCTGACATATTTTCTGTACTTGATGATCCCTTTGGGTATCCTGGGATTCGTTCAGTACAGATCACCTCAAGGTGCATGGATTAATAAGTATGTTGCCGAGGAAGCGATCACGGTTGCCTATAAGGGCAAAGTAAGGATTGTTGGACCTTTTTCCTACATCGGTGGCTATACAGCCTTTCTCTCTTTTATCTTCACTCTTGCCATCGCTCTGCTCACTGCCCACGAACATACCTTCAAGCAGAAAATGGTTCTTTATGCCTGTGTGGGCTTGTGTCTGGTTAACATGCTGATGACAGGATCGCGAGGAGTGGTCTTTTCATCCATACTTGTACTCTTTATTTATCTTGCCGTGCAGTTTGTTTTCAGCCCTGTGATGATTGGGAAGCTGTTGCCGAAAGTTGTGCTTGGCGGCTTTCTTGCCTTAGTCGTAGTGGTTAGAACAGCAGCTTTTGAAACTTTCGTCGATCGCGTGATGACTACGAGAACAGAGAGTGATGGTCGATTGAGTCCCACAAAAATCGCCATGCAGTTCATAGACCTTGGCCGCTACGATCAACCCTTCGGGTATGGAATTGGGACCGGTCACCAGGCGGCGTATGGTTTGGTCAGCAAACTGGGTTTAAGGTTGAAGACTGTTCCTCCAAAACTGGAGAACGAAACTGATCGTATTCTTGTTGAAATAGGACCACTTGGGTTCTTGATCTGGTACGGCATGAGAGTCGCCCTGCTCTTTGTCTTATTCAATGCATTCCTCAGACTTAAATCTACAGTGCTCAGGAACCTTGCTCTTGCCGCTTTTGCTCACCAATTGCTCCTGATACATGGTCAGGTTGTTTTTCATCACAATTCAAACCTGAACTACTGGTTTCTGGCGGGGCTCGCTGGTTCTGCCATGAGAATTCAACGGAATGCTCAGAAGAAGGTTCAGTACTATATGCTGGTCAATCAGGAAGAGATACAGCCTGGTTCCTTTTCAGCACCCCAACCCAGTCATCGCAGTCCAAAGACACTTTAAACCCTGATCTATACAATCATTATTCTATGACTCCATCCCATCTATCCATCTCTCACTTCACGGGAAATCCAAATTCCCGACATGCTGCAATGTCTATCTATGAGGCAGGACTTCTGAAAGAAGTGATTTCAACGACTGCTTTCCGAAACACAGAAGACCTGAAGGTTGCGCGGCTCCTTGGCAAGAAGATGATGAGTCACCTGGGAAGACGGAGCTGGGACCTGCCTTCTGACGCTGGTTTCTCTTCCTATCCAGGTCGGGATATGTATCATACATTCGTCAAAAAGGCAAAACTCGAAGCATTATTTGGTCTGGATTCCAGACTTATACTTCAAAAAGAGTTCAGATGGTTTGATGAGAAAGTCGCAAAGAACCATCTCAGGGGGATAGAGGCCTTCTACGGTTACGAAGATACATCAGCTACAACGTTCGAGGCGGCAAAGAGAAAAGGGATGAAGTGTCTATATGACCTTCCGATTATGTATCATCAAACCAGCCGTAGAATCCTGACGGAAGAAGCAGAACTGTTTCCTGAATTCAAGAACAGTCTGTCCGCTGCCGTTGAGCCTCAATGGAGGATTGATCGCAAGGAACAGGAACTCGAGCTTGCCGATCATATCTTCGTCGCTTCGACCATTACGAACAACTCCTTGCTCGAAATTGGTGTACCTCAGGATAGAATCACGGTTATTCCTTATGGTTCTCCCTGCGAATACTATAAGGTCTACAAGAAAAAAGATACCACGTTTAGAGCCATGTTTGCAGGCTTGAATGGCGCCCGTAAAGGTATCCATTATCTGATGCGGGCCTGGAAAGAACTGAAGCTCAAAGATTCAGAACTCATGCTTGTTGGCGGCGTTCAGTTTCCAGAGGACTGGTTCCGAAAGAATCTCGATGGAATAAACTATATACAAAATGTTCCTCATAAACTCCTGAATCGCTATTATTGTCAGGCCAGTGTGTTTGTCTTTCCCTCACTTGTCGAAGGCTTCGGCATGGTTCTTCTTGAAGCCATGGCCTGCGGTTTACCTATTATCGCAACACCAAATACAGCCGGTCCAGATCTCATTGAAGATGGAAAAGAAGGATTTATCATTCCAATACGCGATGTGGAAGCTTTGAAAGAGAAACTTGAATGGTGTTCAGAAAACCCAGAAGCGCTCAGAGAGATGGGCAAGGCAGCCCGGCGCAAAGCTAAACAGCTCACCTGGCAGAAATACCGAGATGAACTCGGCGCCAGAATCACATCCATTATGAGTCACTCTAAGGTCTAGTCGCAGGTATATATAATTATGAAAATTATTGCAATCATGCCTGAACTTGGCAAACCGGGTGGAGTCCAGAGAGTCTCGCGTCAGATATGCGATGCAATAAGCCGATATTCTCATGAAAATAAGCACAAGTTCAAGATCTATAGCTTGAATGATCCTGCTGATACTGGCAGTTTCGAAGTATCAGACCAGACGGTACGGTACACAGGATTTGAACGGAACAAGTTCGCTCTCTGGAAGAAGGCCTTGAGCGAAGCTGCATCAACAGATTTCGCCTTTATTGGCCACCCTTATCTGTCTCTCATTGGCCTTTCCATGAAAATGCGCAAACCGAGTCTTCGCTATGGTGTGCATACATACGGAATCGAAGTGTGGGAACCGATGCTCTTCCATCGACAGGTAGGTATGCGATTCGCCCATGTTATCACAAATACAAGCGACTATACAGCCGAGGAAATGGTGCATCAGCAGGGAATGCTGAACTCTCCAAAACTGGTGACTCTCTATCCTGCTCTTGACCCGAAGTTTACTCATGAAAATGAAGATAACAGAATCCATGAAGCAAAGGGACATTACTTTCTCACAGTCGCCCGACTTTCTGTAACTGAGAGGCGTAAACACTTCGAAGAAGCCATCAAAGCATTCGGTTTGTTCTCCAAAGATAATCCGGAATGGGAGTACAAGATTGTCGGCGATGGAGATTACGTTCCAAAACTCAAAGAAATAGCCAGAGACGCAGGCGTCGAAGATAAGGTCATCTTTACAGGACGAGTCTCAGATGAAGAAATGAGAACGCTCTATCAGGGATGTCGAGCCTTCGTACTGCCCAGTGGTAAAGAAGGGTTCGGAATCGTCTTCGTAGAAGCGATGATATACGGCAAGATTGGAATCGGTGGAAACCAGGGAGGTACTCCCGAGATTTTCCGCGATGGAGAAGAAGGCTTTCTGGTTAAACCTGGAAGTGTTGAAGAAATCTATCACGCCATGTGCAAATGTAAAGATGAAGAAAAGCTCCAGGAAATGGGGCACCGAGCTATCAAGAGGGTACATGACCACTTTCTCTATGAAAGACTTGTTAAGACAGTTTATGAAACTCTGGATGAGGCTCTTAAAACATGAAAGTACTCCATGTACTTTCTAACATGGACCCGGGAAGCGGCGGTCCTGCAAGAGCCATCACAGGTCTTGCCCTCGCACAGAAGAGTGCAGGATTGGACCCTCAGGTCTTTTCCACTTACCCCGGTGACTTTGATAAGAGTCTTGTCCTCCAACTGAAGCAGAAAGACATCTCTGTTAAGCTGGTGGGTCCAACCACTCCCCCACTTCAAAGTCATCCAGAGCTGAAAGATTCTCTTCATAAGCAAATCCAAAAGGCAGATATCGTTCACATCCATGCCCTTTGGGAAGAAGCACAATATCAGGCAGCAAGAATTTCTCACAAGTTAGGGAAACCATATATATTTCGACCTTGTGGGATGCTCGATCCCTGGTCACTAGAGCAGGGAAAGTGGAAGAAGAAGGCCTATCTGAACTTTCGCCTCCGGAAATATCTGGACAATGCCAGTGCTCTTCACTTCACAACAAAAGAAGAGAAAGATCTCACTGCTCCATTAAAGTTAAAAGGAAGAAAGTTTGTCCTTCCAAACGGTATAGACCTTTCAGAGTTTCAGGACCTCCCAGATCCAGGCTTTCTCTCAGAGAAATATCCAGAAACTCAAGGAAAGCAGAAAATTCTTTTTCTGTCACGAGTTCATTACAAAAAAGGTCTTCCCCTTCTGATCGATGCCTTTTCGCGTATAGATCATGAAAACTTTGTTTTGATCATCGCAGGGCCAGATGCTGACAACTATCGGGCAGAACTTATGCCTCAGATAGAAAGCCGGAATATTTCAGATAAGACAATCTTCACAGGAATGCTTGGAGGAATTGATCGTATCAAGGCCATGGTTGATGCGGACCTTTTCATATTACCAAGTCACCAGGAAAATTTTGGGATATCTGTGGTCGAGGCAATGGCATCCGGTAAGCCAGTTATTGTAAGCGAAGCCGTAAATCTTGCGAGTTTCGTACGAGAAAAGAGTCTCGGAGAAGTTGTCTCACTCAACAGTGATCATCTCTTGAAGGCTATGAAGAAGATGCTGTCAGACAGATTGAACCTCGAAGAGACGGGCCGAAGAGCGCGCAATATTGTCATGAAGAAGTACGACTGGAACCGTATCACCAAGCGACTGGCTCAGGTCTATGAAAGGATTCTAAGCTCAGATTAATCAACATGGGAAAAGAGAATCGTATCGTTCAATTAGATCAGGAAAGCGCCTATAAATCGCCCTGGAACTTTCGCACCAAAGTTGGTGTCATGCTTTGGCAGATCGTTTGGGTGTTCCTGTTCCGTCCATCTCCTCGCTTCTTCAACAAATGGAGACTCTGGCTGCTGAAAAGATTTGGTGCCAGAATTTCTGGACGTCCATACGTCGCACAGTCCTGTAAGATTAAGATGCCGTGGAATCTCACCTTGAAGCATCGAGCCTGCGTTGGGCCAGGAAGTGAAGTCTATAACCTTGGTCCTGTTATCATCAAGGAACGAGCGACTGTTGCACAATATGTCTATCTCTGTAACGGATCGCATAACATATCTACTCCCAGGCTTCCACTTATCTTTGGAAAGATCATTATAGAGAAAGATGTTTTTGTCGGCGCATCAGCACTGATTCTCCCTGCTGTTAGACTGGAAGAGGGAGCTGTTATCGGAGCAGGATCTGTCGTGACGAAAGATATGCCTGCGTGGCATATTTGCGCTGGAAACCCCTGTCGCGTCATCAAGGAACGTCCGTGGGATCCTGAAGGGTAATCGGGTCCGATCAACCACTTGGATATAAAGGAATCATGAAAAAGAAAACTCCTGTATCAATACTCATCCCTGCCAAGAATGAAATAAAGAACATTCGTGAATGCATTGAGTCTGTTGGTTTCTCAAATGATATTGTCGTAATCGATTCCCATAGTTCTGATGGGACAATTGAAGAAGCGGAGTCTCTTGGAGCCAGAGTTGTTCAGTTTGACTGGGATGGTAAATTCCCCAAAAAGAAAAACTGGGCATTGGAAAACGTCGAATGGAAGAACGAGTGGGTTCTGATCCTGGACGCTGATGAACGGATTACCAAACCTCAGGCTCGTGAGATTCGTCGCGCTATACGAAACGATCAGTTCGATGGTTACTACATTAATCGTAAGTTTATGTTCATGGGTGGTTGGCTGAGGTTCTGTGGATACTACCCCAGCTGGAATCTGAGACTGTTCAAGCATGAACTCGGACGCTACGAACGACTTGATGTATCAGGCGACACCGGATCGGGTGATAACGAGGTTCACGAGCATGTCATTATAGAATCGGAAGCCGATGGGCGTGTGGGATATTTAAAGCACGATATGCTTCACTACGCTTATCCTTCTATCGACGTCTGGGTTGAAAAGCATAATCGCTACTCGAACTGGGAGGCTCGGGTCTTGCAGGAGCTCCATGCTCATGGAGATGGTGATAAATTGAAGGCTAGTCCTTTTGGGAATCCTCTCGAGAGAAAACGTTGGATAAAGAAGCTCGCTCGCCGCGCTCCTTTCCGGCCAACCCTCAGGTTTCTTTATCATTACATTTATAAGCAGGGTTTTCGTGACGGCTATAAAGGGCTCGTGTTCTGCCGTTTACTCGCCTGGTATGAGTTTGTGAGTATCGCGAAAGCTCATGAACTGAAAAACGCCGATTTGAATAAATAACATCCTAGCTCCCCCGCTGACCTTTTCAACTCTTCAAGCTCTCCTTCTTTGGAGAGCTTTTTTCCTTTCTAAGGAAGGTCGAATTCTCCAAGCGGAGTTAAACGGCTCTCATCCACATTATGAGAAATCTTACCATTTCGGTCTTTCAGCGACAGAGCATACAGTCTTAAGTGCAAATCATAAATAGTTTCGAGGGTCTCAGGATCACCCAGCATAAAGCTGACAAGATATCGACCGGGCACAAGATGATGATTATTGACGGTCGCTCTGTATATAAACTTACCTGGTTCCAGATTCTTTAGTTCCTGTCCCGTCCCGTGCCAGACGGCTCTCAGTGAATCCATCGTACCAAAAGCGTAACTCACTTCCATCACAGCAATTTTTTCTGAAATCTCAACTTCCATTTCGATGTTAATTAATTCATCAGAGGTAAATGACTGAGTCTCCTCACCCTTTGAGTTCAAGAACCTGACATTGGTCATATGAGCCTTTTTCGATTCAAACCGACCAGTCGGTAATGCTGCTGCCGTCCGTTCATCCATCTCGATAAAGTTTTCACCTGAACTTCCTGCAGAATTTATCGATTCATAGAACTCAGGAAGTATATCTTCTGCACTTCCAAAGGCCTTCATTTTTCCATGATCGATCCACAACACCTGATCGGCGATGGCCTCAATGTGCTCCAGACAGTGAGACACAAAGATAATCGACTTTCCTGCTTTTCTCAGCTCAGCAATCTTTCGCATGCACCTTACTTGAAAAGCAGTATCTCCTACCGCGAGAACCTCGTCCAGGAGCAAGAGATCCGCATCGACATGAGCGGCGATAGAAAAACCCAGTCTTATATACATACCCGATGAATACTTTTTCACAGGTGTGTGGATAAAGGTATCCAATTGGCTGAAGGCAAGAATATCACCCAGCCGTTCAAGTGTTTCCTTTCTTGTCAAACCCAGAATGGAGCACTGAAGAAAGATATTCTCCATCCCTGTGAACTCCTGCTCAAAACCAGCGCCCATCGACAGTAGTGCTGCGATACGCCCTTTCGCACTCAACTCTCCGCTGTCGGGATCGGTTAAACCAGCGACCATTTTCAGGAGCGTACTTTTACCTGACCCATTCGGGCCGATAATTGCCAGACTCCTACCCTTTTCCAGGCTGAAGCTGATATCATCAACAGCTACCAGCTCTCTCTTTTCACCGGGAGCGAACAGATTCTTAACCACCATCTCTTTGAGAGATGTTGTCGACTTACTGAAAATCGTATAGACTTTTCTTAAGTTCTTTGCTTCAAGAATCGTTTCCATCAACTCTTCCGGTCTTCCCTGAGTTCGTGCACATTTGCCTCAAGAGCAAGAACCTCGTCCATGAGCAAATTCTCTGGTCGAGCCTTCTGATCGATGCCCGCCTTTTCCACGACAACCGTGGCTTCATCCTTTGAAAGTCCCAGGCTGGCCATGGAAATGCAGTTACAGATCGTCTTTCTGCGATAACGAAAGATCCCATCAAGAAGTTTATACAGTCGATTGCGATGTTCCAAATCCTTATAGACAGGTTTCTCAAGGGGAGTCAGTCGAATGACAGAGCTCACAACTTTGGGGGGTGGCAGAAAGGCCTCAGGAAGCACATCAAAGAGCACTTCTGTCCGATACCCCAGAGCAATCTTGTAGCTCAGGGCACCAGTGCTTCGCTGACCGGGATCCGAGGCGATGCGATCAGCCACTTCCTTCTGAATCATAAACACTAACTGATCAAAGTGAATCGTCGAGTCGACAAACTCGAAAAGAATGGGACTTGTAATTTGATAAGGAAGATTCCCGATGGCACAAAGCGGCGACTTCGTCTCAAGTTCATCCTTCAGCAGTTCCTTTAAATCAATCTTGAGAAAATCTTCGTAGACAAATTCGATCGAAGGATAGGAACTGGCAACGTATTCATGCCACTCTTCAAAAGCTCGGTCGAGCTCCACCGCATAGACGTGTTTGCAGCGCGCACTGAGCTCCACGGTCAAGTTGCCAAGTCCGGAACCAATCTCGATCACCGTATGATCTTTAGTAAGGAGCGCCTCTTCGGCAATCTGAGCACAAATTTCCTGGTGCTTCAGATAATGCTGACTCTTCCCTTTTTCCAACCGTATCTCGAGCCGTTTAAGCAGACTTCGAATGTCGGGGAACTCTTGTACTGAAATTTCATCCATACCACTTGAGACCTTTAATCTTCTTCCGTTTATTAGGCTTTGCTGGCGGGAGGCATGGCAATGACTTTTCGAAACCTCGCTGAAGCGCCATTTAATCATTGGCCCAAGCAAATCTCATCGGCTATGTTTTCCCTTGAATCGTCTCAAAGGAGAAATACCCCATGAAGTACACAAAACTTGGTAAAAACGGACCAGAAATTTCCACGATCGGATTTGGAGCCTGGGCAATTGGTGGAATGAACTGGGGGCCTACTGACGATGAAGTCTCCAAGAGAGCTATCCATCAGGCCCTCGATGAAGGAGTTACCTTTATAGACACCGCCGATGTTTATGGCTTCGGTCATTCAGAAGATCTGGTTGCGGAGGTCCTCGAGGAGCGCGGTGAGAAGGACAAAATCGTTGTCGCAACGAAAGCGGGAAATGACTTCTATAATACCTCAGAGAAAGATGATAAAGGCTACGGCCCCATTAAGTCGAATGCCGATAAGGACTACATTATCTATGCGGCTGAGCAAAGTCTTAAGCGCCTCAAAGTAGATGCTCTCGATATTCTACAACTGCATAGCCAGCCAACTGAACTGCTGGAAGAGGGCGGTGCCTTCGAAGCGCTCGCCATCCTCAAAGAGCAGGGAAAGATCAAACACGCAGGCTGGAGTATCTCTTCATTTAAGGAAACAGAGCAAACTCCCCTTTTCGAAAAGCACCACGATATCATTGATGTCCTTCAGGTACGGTATAATTTACTTGAGCGAGATGCAGAAAAGACTCTATTCCCAAAGGCCCAGGAGTACGGCACCGGCGTTATTGTCCGTATTCCGATTCTCTTCGGCCTACTGGCTGGTAAGTTCAGCCGCCAGTCTCGCTTTAATGATGATGATCATCGTCACATGAATTTATCCCCCGAAAAGCTTGATCGTTATCTGCAGCAGTTTGAATCCATGAAGCCTCTCTACAATGCTTTTCCCGATCAGACAACAGTTCAGGTGAGTTTGCGCTTCTGTACAACCCATCCTGCTTGCCATGTGGCTATCCCCGGTGGAAAAACTCCTGAACAGGTTAAGGAAAACTGCGGGGCGAGTGATTTTGGACCACTTCCCGCCGATGTGATTCCAGAACTCAAATAATTCAGAAAGAGAGAGATAGACACAGAAATGAAAGTTCAGTTGTGGTGTGATATGGAGGGAGTCGCTGGCATTACTCGCTGGGAGCAGGTAATGTCCGGAAACTCTCTTTACGACGAGTGTCGCATTCTATATACAAATGAAATCAATGCCGCAGTACGCGGAGCAAAACGAGCCGGCGCCACGCAGATCATTGTTATTGATGGACATGGTGCTGGCGGAGCTAACAGCTGTAACAGTTTCCGCTTCGACCTTCTCGAGTCTGGCGCAGAGTACATCACCAGTTATCGCTGGGGGTGCTATGTTGAAGAACTGAAGAATGGTACGGATGCTTTACTCCTCCCGGGAGCGCACGCGATGGCTGGTACGCCAGACGGAGTTCTCTGTCATACCATGTCGAGCGCCAGTTGGGTGAATGCTTCTTTCAATGATATTCTTGTAGGCGAAAGTGGAATTATCGCCGCTATCGCTGGTACTTTCGATACGCCTTGTGTCTGGATGTCTGGCGACGCGTCCACCTGCCGCGAAGTGAAAAGCCTTATCGGTGAAGGAATCACTACTTGCCAGGTAAAGAAAGGACTTGGAAGATACTCGGCTCGTTCTATTTCTCACAAAGAAGCATGCGAGCGTATAGAAGAGACCACCTTCGAGGCTCTCAAGAATAAAGACAAGTGGCCGAAACCCTTCAAACTGGAGTCACCTGTTACATTCAAAGTGGAGTTACATAACCCTGACCAGTCGGTTCCTTATGAAGGTCGCCCCGAGATTGAGATTCCTGATCCTCGCATACTCATTTCCCGGGCAGACAACGCCTGGGAAGCCTGGAATCAGTTCTGGCCAAGGAAATAGCGAATTTCTGCCTGGAGCAAAACTTCTCGCCAAATTTTACCTCACTTTTACACGCGCTACGTAGCGCATGATCAGCCATTTCCCTTTCCTCACCGCATGACCGACGTCTGACGGACGTCTTATCTACGTCTTACCTACGTCTTGAGACGTCCGTCACACATGGGACAGAGGCCGGACAGAGGTTCTTCACCTGGTTTGGATGCCAGTTCTTACAGAGTGAAGACCTCGCAACCTCCGCTTCGTCGATCTCTGTCACTCAGCGAAACAGAGTTAATCATCATTCTTTCTGCGAAGAGGTAATTCAGGAAATGGCTATTATTAAACCATCATCATATATTCATTCAGTACGTGGAACAATCGGCTACGGCGAGAACGAAATGATTCTCTATTCCCGTGATGGCCGCACAGTCATGAGAAGGAAGGGACGAAATAATAATCCTCCCACAGAGCGTCAGCACTGGCACAGGACGATGACCTCCGTTGTCAGCAGGTCGTACCAGCAAATGCCACCAATACAGTACCAGAATTGGAAGAAGCTGTCAGAGATATTATTCGAAGCTCCAGTCTGTAAGAAGAGTGTTCGACCTCAATCAGTTTATCATCTCTATACAACGGTGACGAAACATCGTCTACTGGCTGGGCAATTACACACTTATGAGCCGCCCAGGCCAGAATACCCAAGCGGTCTCGTCGCGAACCCTGTCGTAACTTATCTGTCGGACTATCAATTGAAACTTAGTTTCGATCACCCCTACAAAGGT
The DNA here is from genome assembly GCA_964437365.1 of uncultured Candidatus Sumerlaeota bacterium. Lineage (GTDB taxonomy): Bacteria > Sumerlaeota > Sumerlaeia > SLMS01 > SLMS01 > CAYTGM01. The sequence goes on from CAYTGM010000021.1 coordinate 39,366, forward strand.
GGTTCTGTTTACTGGAGAGTTCATCTCTCCTCTCGCCTGCCGGGAACGAATGCGCTGGCTCGCCCAAATGGAATCAGAAGTCCCCTTCCTCAACCCACATCAGCCTATTTCATCTCCTTCGATGGTTCTGAAGAAATGACTATACATACAGAGTCTGCTTATAACCCCGGAGATGGAATTGGTATTTCGATTCTTACACTCTCATCTGATTTTCTGCCTGGCAGGGAAACTTTCTTTCGTCGTCTTGATATTGGGAACTGAGAGCGTGTTGTAACGGAGTGCATCAAACTGAACGTTTAAGTTAAGATGCACTCTCTTTTATTCCTTTATAAAGTTCAAAGATTGAATCAGATCAATCCAAAGAATCTATGAAATCCAATGCAAAATGAAAAGAAATTCCAAAGACTTTAATCACTTGCAAAGAGTTTCGAAGGTATAGTAGTCTTTCAATGTAGAGTAGATTGAAAGAGAGACGAATAAGCCCTGTGAAATCTCAATTTTCCGAGAATGATTACTTACCTCATTTGAGTCAGATCAGCAACGCACTCGTCGGTTCAAACGACCCGCGAAAAACCGTTGTGAACTTCCTCAAGCAGATCTGTTCCATTCTGGATGTAGATGCTGCTATTGTGAGAACTTATCAGGACCGTTTTCTTCACTTATACGCCTCCATTGGAATTGAAGAGTCGCTACTTGCCGGACGTCTTCCGGTAGATCAGGGAATCGCCAAGGCAATCAATTCTGATTTGAAGCCCATTACGATTCAAAAGGCAGATCAGGACAGCATCACATCATCACTCCACAAGAGAGCCATTGATAAGAAACAGATTTTCGTCTTTCAATCTTACGCAGGATCACCGATGCTGATTGCAGGACGTTTTGTGGGAGTGCTCGGTATCTATACGATCGAACGTGTTCGATCTTTCAGTCAAACTGATTTGAATGTCTTACAATTACTGGCCAACCAGTTGGGAATCACCATTGAGAATGAGCGTCTGTATGACGAATTAAAGTCTCTCACATCTCTCGGGCGTGGGGTGGTACATGACGTAAAGAACTATTTAGCGGCAGGAATAACGGCCTCTTCAATGCTGGAAATTCTTGATGAGTCAGAGAAGAAAGAAGCCTGTCAACATATCGGTGAAGCTCTTCAGCGTGGACTCAATCTGTGCCACAACTTCCTCGAGCTTCAGAATACCACTCTTTCAGAAGCGTGTGAGATTTCACTGAATCTTCACCTCGAAAACATTCTACCAATGATCAAGCATCTGGTCAGTCAGAAAGCCGAAGTGAGGCTTAGTTTCGGCCGAGATCTATACCCTATTTATCTCTCGCCGGAGAATCTGGATCGTATTATTCTGAATATTGTAGCGAATGCGCGTGATGCTTGCGGAGAAACAGGACTGATCGACATCGAGACATTGAAGGGATCTGAACGACTCGAGCATGAGTTGGATGGGCAGAAGCTACCCAGTGGATCATTTACCGCCATCAAGATTACAGACAATGGCGTCGGCATGGAGCGAGAGCAAATTGCGAGTTTAATGAAAGAGAACGTGACCACTAAGCCAAGAGGCGAGGGCTATGGAGTAGGTTTGTCCACAGTTAGTGAACTCATCAGAAAGTCCGGCGGGCATTTATTTATCTCTTCGAGGAGGAACAGGGGCACGACGGTCTTGCTTCTCTTTCCCACCATGGAAAAGGCTGTGGAAGTCGATTAGCCTGAGAGAGCCTGCAAAGCAGGCTCTGGAATAGTTCCGTGGAAGAAAAGCCTGATCATAAGCAACAGATCCATTCAAACTTGAACTTCCGGGGTCCCTGGGAGATCATACTGTCTGTTCTCCTTATTGTCCTTTTCTACCGCACTTTCCTGACAGGGATTCCCATTGGAACAGATAACTCCCTGATATACGCGCCGTTTTTCTCGATCCAACTACAGAACGGCAGCCTGCCATTGTGGCACCCCTACCCTGCCGGCGGTCTTTCTCTCTTGAGCAACTTTCAGGCTGCGATGCTCTATCCATTGAGAGTTCCCTTCTATTTTCTTGAAGATTGGCGAAGTTATTATCCACTCTTCACACTCATCCATTACTTTGTTGGTTTTGCCGGCACTTCCCTTTGGGTCAGTAACTATACAACGAGTCGTACCTCAGCCTGCCTCGGTGGACTCTTCTTTTCCCTGGGAGGGCACATGGCAGGAAGAGTTCTCAATCCAACGATCTTTTACAGTGCCTGCTGGGTCCCATGGCTTCTTTTCGCAGCAAGTGGTAACAAACAGAGAAATTACTGGGCGTTTCTGCTGTCTCTCTTCATGATTATGTCTATCGGATCTCCTCACAGTCTGTTTTACGGAGCGGTGGGATTTGCTATACAGATTTTTCTTAATCAGTACGGCAGGTGGAATCTGAAATATCTCCTCTCCTATCTGGTGTATGGAGTACCGGCCATACTCCTGGCCTCGCCCACTTTTTTTTCTGGCTTATCCAGTGTTTCGCAGACATTAAGAACAGGCGCTGACACGACAACAAACCTGTCAGATTCACTGACATGGTCAGAAATACCTTCCTCTCTTCTCGGGGGAACGGGAGGTGCCCTCTATCCAGAATACCTCGACAAGACTTGTTATATGGGGCTCCCTGCTGTTGTGCTGATTGCTGTATCACTTTTGCGGAAAGACCCTTGGACAAATCGGGGATGGTTGGCGGGAATTTCTATTACCCTACTCGGTTTCCTTTTCTCTCTTGGAGAAAACATTGGGCTCCAGTATATGATGCCGTATATTCCCGGCTATAATAGATTAGCGGGGCCTTGTCGTGCATTGATGCTCAGCTCTGCTGGACTCTCTCTACTTGTTGTCCTCGCCGTTGATTATATCGTTTCTGAGAATCGATGGAAAGTGCTTCTTGGTGTTTTTTGTAGCTTCACCTTGTTGGGGACAGCAGGGTTTCTGCTGAGAATTCAGAAGTTCGCATCTGAGGAAGCCCCGGGGGCGTTTGGATGGATGAAAGCGTGGATACTTGCTCCTGATGCGGTTTTTCCATATGTCTATACGTTTCTCTCGGTAGCCGTCTGGTCTTTTCTGGGAGTGTTGGTTGCCATCATCCTCTGCAAAAAAAGAACCAGCGAAGCTGCAAAGTCACTAACTCTAGCTTGTCTTATGATCTTCCCACTATTTCAGTTTTCCCCAAGAGTTCTCCCTGAAACGAGATCGGCAAGTTTTTTCGACGCTCCAGAGTCTGTCAGCTATGTGCAATTGAAAAGTGTTGAAGCAGAGAATCATCCGTTTCGAGTGACAGGCTTTGATCCTTTGAGATATCACGCCAGCGACTTTACCGAGACTCATGCGCGACACTACCTTGTCCCTAACCTGTCGTCACTTTATGATCTGGAAGATATACAGGGATTCGATCCGCTTATTCGTGGAAGTTATGTGAAACTGGTCGAGAGGACAAGCGGTCGAGCCGGCTTTGACGATCCGATTAGAAATGTTCAGATTGCGAAGCCCGATGAAACACTCTTTCGACTGCTGGGGGTGAAATACCTTCTTGGTCATCCGGGAGATCGACATCTTGAACAAAATGGATTTCTTCTAAGCCAACAGGGAGCAGGCAAAACACTCGGTCTGGGAAATGAAGAAGAACTCATCAGTGCACTGCACTTTGTTACTTTTGTGGATGGACGTGTGAAAGATTATCCTCCTGGTATGACCGTCGCACAGGTGACGGTGGAAGGATCAGAGAAAACTGTGACTCTTCCTGTACGACTTGGAATTGAAACCTCTCATGCCCACGCCTTGAACGAAGTCATCGGCCTCGATCCCAAACTTGCCGAGGTACGACGTCATGCCGAGTGGAAGTATCGAGCTCCCCTGCCCGATGGAATGGGGTATCGACTTGATATCGCCAATTATCGCGGAATTATTTCCCTGCCAGAGCCCATGAGAGTGAGGCAGATTACCTGGCAGCTGATGATTCCTGTTAAACTTCAGGTGTTTACCCAGGGATATCGTGTGGCAGGTTACGAAGATCATCCAGAGTGGGAGCTTGTCCATGCTTCCTATCCACCAGTTTACGAATTTAAGCGGGCTCTACCCCGCTTCACTCTTTCTGATCTTAATGCTGAAGAATTAGAATCTATCGATTCACCGGAAGAACTGTTAGATCATCTGAAAGTACCAGAGAAGACATTTCTTAAGAGCTATACGGGGCAGCAGATTGAGGCTTCCTTGCCCGCGGATGGCAAGAGCCTGATTCTTCATCAGCCTTTCGACTTTGCACGAAGAGTCTTCGCTGGAAATGAGCGCTTGGAATGCTTTCCTGTTCTCGATGGAAATCTGACAGCAGTGAAACTTCCTGAAGACCGCGCTTCAGAAGAGGATATCTTAATTGCTTATCGTGCACCAGGCTGGGCGAGCTATACAACGATTCTGGGATGGCTGGTGGTTTTTGTTCTTGCGATGGCAGGGTTTAATCGTGGGCGTGAGAATAAGAGTCGTTGAAGGGTTTCCGCAGTCTTATTCTTATGCTTTACTCAACTCTACCAGATCAGCGAAAAAGAAAATCTGCCATACTATGGGTCTGCTCGATAAGGCCAGCGACGACGATTATCCGCTGACCCAAGGGGTTTCATGCCCCTCTTGAAAACGGCTTTCCCTGAAATGAAAAGTTAACGGAATGGATTCTCTTAAGACTCCATCGCGGCCTTTAGCAATGATCAGTTTGCTGAAAGCTGTTCCGTGAGCTTTCAGTTTGATCTGTTTTTCATTCATCGCTTCGTCCCACTCTTTACGCTTCTGCATGCTGTTTGCCGGAGGGCGTTTATCCATACTCAAAGCAGTGGCCAGCTCTTCATTGTCCAACGGTTGGAAGAGGAAGACAATGTCGGGTGTATACGTTCCCCGGGCGGAACCCATCACGTCAGCCAGATCGGATGCCCAGCCCATCTTCTCGCTTGGTTTACGCGCTTCAGAAATCACCATGACGGGATCTCCTTCGCCCATATCTCTTAGAGTTTTCATGGCACCTATACGCCACTTATCAGCTTCAAGCTCACTCCTAATGGAACCTTGAAGATGATTAGGAATTGGCCAGACCTGAAGATAGTCGACTAGAATAAAGGCACGTTTAGCACCTGTGCGAGTCTTGAGTGCATTGAGCTCGTAATAGATCTTCTCAAGATTGGGTTCTGGGAAATTCCGCTCATCGAGAACACAAACACGAGGACCGATATCTCTGAGAGCTTTCTCTGCCTGATCAAGGCGTTCAATCTCATCTGGTGTAAAAAAGACTTCACGTCCTCTGCCCCGCACCTGACCTGCAGTCGGATGACCAAACACGAGTGTCTTCCAGTCTATACGAGCAAGTCGACATTTGATGCGAGAGAGAATATCCCAGCGGGTCATTTCAAGCGAGACAAATAGAAAGCAGGCGTCTGGGTTAGAAAGGACTATATCTGTTCCCAATTGAACGGAAAGTGCCGTCTTTCCAACATTCGGCATGGCAGCAAGAAGCATCAACCCTCGAAGGCCGAGAGTGGCATTGTCCAGGAGTGGAAGTGTCTTCTGGGGAAGTCCGATATACTCAGACCCGCGCCACCGCTGCAGGCGCTGCTCGTGCTGATCAAGCTCTTCCGCGAGCGATTTGATCGGTTCTGCTTTGAGAACACGCTCGCGAGCGCGCAGCTGATCAATGCCTGTTGAAAGAAGATCTTTCGCTGCTTTAAGATCCTTTTTTTCCAGCTGCTGAGCCGCTGTGTGCACCAGTCGTCTATATTCGGCGAACTCTTTCTCCTGCTGAGCTTTCAGCCGAAGTTCTTCCCGGTACTTAAAGATCGCTGACTCATCTAAGCCGGAATCTTCCATCAATGCCGGCCAGAAGAAAGTCTTAAGGTCGAGGGCATGATTTGAACCTTGAATAGAACTATCGAATTTCAAAGAGACATCGAGAAGTTGTCGAAGAGAATAGTCATCCCATCCTGCAGGCGGTTTGAAAACGTCGAGAAAGTGTTGCGCAATATAGCGCAGACCATGGATGCGTCGAGCCATCAATTCTTTAAGAGGGGCGATGTCTCCTTGATGGTGTCGAATGAACTCGTCGGGATCTTTGGCATCACCCAGAAGTGCCGATTCGATGACGTACACATGCGGGGCTTTGCGGGCCGTATAGGCGTTCTCAAGAGCTTTGACGGTCCCCTCTTCTCCTGCGGTGTCGCGATCAAGAAGAAGAGTGACTGATTCGATCCGAGAATCAAAGAGCTGCTCGAATTTCTTAGAACTTAACACAGATCCTGCCCCACCAAGTCCGGCAACTTCTTTATAGCCGTTAGCCTGGATCAGGAGGACATCAATGACTCCTTCTACAAGAAGTAGATTGCTGAGTGGTGTGTAGCCATTTCTGGCACTACTCAGTCCGATGGGAGGAAGATCGCTCTTCGAGCTTCCTCTTAGATACAGATATTTCGGCTGTGATTCTTCGTCCGGTGCCCGGGCAACGATCGTTCCGATCGATCCATGAAGGTCTCGCCAGGCAATGAGAAGTCGTCCTTCCCACAATGTTGCCGGATCCCCTTTCTTATCTGTAACGAGGCCTGAGTTTTCTATTTCTTCTTTGCTGAAGCCTTTTTCTTTCAACGACCTTTTAACAGAATCAACCGTTGTATAGATACCGACATCTAGAGAATTGAGCTGATCAGGCTTAAAGCCTCTTTTTTCGACCAGATATTGCCTGGTTTTCTCGATGTTTGGGTGAGTACCTGAGAGAAGCGCTTGATGTGCGCCTTCGAAGAAGACTTCCAGAAGATGTTTCCGCGTTTCTTTTGTCTGTATATCTCGCCTGAGTTCTTCCGATATGTTACGTTCCGGCATGGAAACCCCAGCCAGCTGAGCGAGTGTCTTGACCGATTTCCAGTAATCCTCTCCTCGCGGCCATTGTCCTCCGTTCACATAGGCAAGCCAGCCGATGAAATCCCCGCCGTGAATTTTGAAACCCCAGGGGGTCTGCTGCCAGACTTCAACGCGGTCGGGACGCGGGTTTCCTGGAAGACTTTTTGTAAACTCTCGCTGAGTAGCTCGCCATCCCGTGGGCGATCTCTCGAAGCCAAACTCCGGGAAGGCTTCGCCAATGCGATCAAAGAGTGCCTGATAGATTGTCGAAAGAAGCTGTTCTGAATCCAAGAGGACCAATCCTTGTAGTCTTTTAGCACATACCCAGCATCTTCAGGGCTGAAATTAGTTAAGCGATTAAACCTTCACCATAGTGAGAGCCAGATACATATGGAATGAAGAGAAAAGAGTGCAACTGCTTTCACTTCAAAGCTCTGAACTCACTTAATTGATGGTGATGAATAAACTGAATTCCATCATTTGAAGGCGCTTATAAGCGGGAATTGAAGAAAATCGGTTGCTGTCTTCCCGGCGCGTGGGCGACTTAATCATCCATAATCTAATGGCTTTGTGCCGCATCAAGATGAGACCTCACTCATACGGAAAGTTTAGTTAGTTATGGCAAAGACTGCACTCATTACCGGTATCACTGGACAGGATGGTAGCTATCTCACAGAGCTGCTCCTGGAAAAGGGGTACACGGTTCACGGAATCGTTCGTCGTTCCTCCAGTTTTAATCGAGAAAGAATCGATTCGATCCACGTGGATGAACACTCACCTGAAGCACGCGTTTTCCTTCACTATGGTGATCTGGCTGATGGCTCTTGCCTGCAGCATATTATCGAAGAGTCCAAACCTGATGAGATCTATAACCTCGCTGCTCAATCGCACGTTCGCGTGAGTTTTGACAAACCCGAGTATACAGCGGATGTAACGGGTCTTGGAACGCTTAGATTGCTCGAAGCTGCACGTCGTGTTGCTCCTAAAGCACGCTTTTACCAGGCATCTTCCTCAGAAATGTTTGGTGGTGTTCAGGAACAGGCTCAGTCCGAAGACACACCCTTCCACCCTCGAAGCCCCTACGCCGTTGCAAAGGTCTATTCCTACTGGCAGACCATCAACCATCGCGAAGCCTACGGAATGCATGCAAGCAATGGTATTCTGTTTAACCATGAGTCGCCTCGTCGCGGAGAAGCCTTTGTAACACGTAAAGTGACACTTGGGGCTGCCCGTATCAAGAAAGGCCTTCAGAAGCGATTATACATGGGTAATCTTGATGCGAGAAGAGACTGGGGCTTTGCTGGTGACTACGTTGAAGCGATGTGGCTGATGCTCCAGCAGGATGAAGCAGATGATTATGTAGTGGCTACCGGTGAGACTCAGTCTGTGAAAGAGCTTCTCGAAGTTGCTTTCGAGTGTGTGGGTCTTGACTGGCAGGATTATGTCTCGATCGATAAGAAGTACTATCGCCCAAGTGAAGTGGACTTCCTGCTTGGCGATCCCGCAAAGGCTAAGAAGAAGTTGAACTGGGAACCTAAGGTTTCGTTCAAGGAATTGGTCAAGATGATGGTTGAATCAGATCTTCAGTTGGCCGAGGAAGAAATGAAGCTGGCAGAATTGAGACAGCAGAGAATTTCTTCCTGATTAGCAGGATAAGTTAAGGTCCTGGACCAGAAATCCCCGCTCAGAGATGAGCGGGGATTTTCTTTGCTCGATGTGCACGGGGCATCAAGGTTTGTTCGCGATGGCGTAATTGATACCGATCGGTTCCATCGGATAATCTTTCACTTCTACGAGGGCAGGCATTCCCGGAGGAGGTGTTGAGCCTTTAAGTGACTCATCCCAGTTGTAGTTACGGGTTGGAGGGTCGTAGTAACCTTTACCGTCACAGCAACGATACTTATGCATGGCGACAGGACTTTGGAAGAGGACAAGTATTGAACCATTGTAGTTGTGTGTCTTGTTCCAGTTTTCAAGATACCGCATCACATTGTGCGCTCCTCCGCTGCCAAGCAGGCGTGAGGTAGGATCGTCTTTGTTTTCATACACAGCTGATGTATCTCCCATGAGAAATATCGTATTCGTTTCAATATTTCCGACAGGCTTCGAATACCACTGGTTCTTATCCCAACTGAATTCATCTTCTCTCCAGTCATTCCCCATATCGCGCGTATAGCCTCTTGCTCTCGTGGCTCCAGCAGGAAAATTGGGATCATCTGAATCAAGGATTGTGAAGAGTTCGTCCTCAGAGGTATCAGGTTTTCCGTCACCGTTCAGATCCTTTGTGGCGAGCCAGTGAGGAGTCGAGGTTACGGTCATCGAATCACCTCCGATAACAGCAGTAACGCGATCATCAACGTCCTTCTTATTGATATCACCAACGGTATAGACGGGTCGGTCGCTGTAAAAAGCGAAGGCTCCGGCGCTGTTTTCGGGAAGAGTATCAGCATTTACAACCCGAACAGCAGGCATGTAAGTGTCTCTGCCATCTGCCATCCATCCTTCAAAACTGACTATAGGTGCTCTTGAGTCCGTATCGAAAACGACATTTCCTTCAGAGTCCAGTACAGGTATGGGGTCCTGATTTCCTTCTGCCAGAGAATAACTGTCGGTGTCACCCGGAGTTGTACTTACATAAATAACTCCGTTGGATGAAGACCAGTCGATTTCATCCATGTCGTTTAGAGCACCCATGTCTATATCAAGGGTTCGAACAGTAGTCTGCTGATGCCCATCGTAGAATTCGCCTACTGAAACGACATCATTGACAACAGAGCTGTCCAGTTCGGTCAGTGTTCTTTCATAGCTGTCATTGACAGTTTGAAGCCACATGCGTATTGTACTTGGATCTCCAGGATCACCTGTAACGATGATATCAGCAAGGTATTCCAATTTTGAACGTTTCAGCTCTGCTGTATCATTTTCTGAATCTGCTCTTCGGAACATGTCATACATATTCGAGCCGGTAGGAAGGGGTGGTCTGATGGGATTAATGCCATGCGCTGAATCCATCATTTGAGATTTCCATCGATCAAGTGCCGCCTGAAACCAGCCTTCATCAAGGTGATCCAGATAATCATCACCGTTGTGAGGCTCGGGAGGGGAAGACATATCTACCCACGAACTGCCCGCTCCAGGATTATATTTGTCATCTGGCACTTTGACTTCAACTTTGCCTCCCTGGCTACTGCCATCATTTCCACGAAACCGATAGATATTCTTTGCACTGGTCACTTTTTCATGGAAACGAACCGTATCTACAGCCGAGAGATACATATTATCATTTGAATGAACGCGTCCCCGAACATTCATCGTTGGACCCGGGTGAAGCTCCATTGTTTCTTCGTAGAAGATGGCAAATGCATAGAGGGGAATATAATCGAGTGTAACTCTTCGTTTAACACCTGCTCCTTTGAATCCCAAAGTGTCTGCATTATTAGTGGTTTCTCGAGCGAAAGTCACCAGTTCATAATCCAATCGGGCTGTCTTGTACCCGTACCAGTCGTCAGTGGGATTTGTAATCTCTTCGAATTCAAAGGTGTTGCTACCAATAGGGCGTATGTAAGAGAGCAGTTCATCATCGGTGTCAGTGACAAGGTCTGCTCCTTTAGGAGCTCGCGGCTCTATGTTATAGACAACATCATCCAGTACGAGGTAGTCACCACCGGTCTGGTTCGGAGGGTTGGTTGTCAGAAGATAGACAACGTTTCTTGAAAAATTCAACATGGAGGCTTTGGCAGCTTCCAGAGAATTTGTATAGAGTCGGGCACGATGAGTCTGCCGTGTTTCCTGCTGGACATGATACATCATGGCGCCAACAGAAATTGCTAACACGGACACGAAGACAAGACTTAGTATAAAGACTGATCCTCGTTTAGTTTTGTTGATTCTGTTTCCTTTCATTTGTTACTTCACCTCATGAAGTTTCGAATCCCGTCTCCCCTGCGAATCATTCGATCGCTCTTATCCCTCTGGTTTGTTGTGGGGAACGATGACCTGCCGAAGTATCAGCCCCTGATATCCGGGACCTGTATACCGGTCATCATCTGAAGGTTCATAGGAACGGTCGCCGATACGGACAAATAGTTCAACGTGGTTGCGGCCACCATCGGTCAGCTCTTGAAACACGGGTAACAAATCACCATCTGAGTCTCTCATTCGGGAAACCTGATCGATGAAGATTCTTTCCCGACTTTCGACAACATTACCTGAAAAGTCCGTCACCTTTTCAAACAGCACGAGTCTGTTATCATCGAGAGTCTCCGTATTGTTATCACCATCAATGTATTCCAGGGTTGTTTCCTTAGAGCGTTTATCGTAGATCACATTTCCACTCTCATCATTCGTGAAGAGTGAATCCACACCGCGAAAGATAATCTTGTCGTTGCTGACGAAGACCATGTCACTGGCGCTGGATAACACATTCGTCAGATCCTGTTTGAAAAGGTTGGCGTCTTTTTGAAAACGCTGTTGAACTCTGATCCCTTTCAGTGCTCGCGCGTAGAAGATCATCGAACTGACAATCATCACGCTAATGAGGGTAAAGATGGCGACGACGATCAGCATTTCTACAAGGGAGAACCCTGTACGTTTTGCGATTGTGCCTCTGTTTGGTCTTAAAATCATTGTATATATTCCTTATCCACCAACGTTGTCTGCTGATCGGGGAATCTCAATAACTCTTCTAAGAGTTTTGTAGTCTTCTCCATCATCCCACCGGACGGTAAGAACGATTGTCTTACAGTTGTTCAGGACAAAGGTGTCACCAGCCGTGGGAAGAGGTTTCAAATCTAAAGAAGTACCGCCCGAAAGATCTGTCGTCAGGGTTAGTTTGTTTGATGTGTTGGAGGTGACCCGCGCAATCTGACCAACATTCTTTGTTGTCGAAAGGATTGTCACATAGGCATCGGTCCATTCGTTCGTGACCCAGTCTTCATGGCCTGTGGGAAGATCCACAGTTATGGAGTTCTCGGTTGCAGAGGTCACAGTTCCCCAACCCTTTAACTCGAAGAATACTTCGTAGTCTGAGGGCTTGTCTGGATTCTCAGGGTCCAGCTTTACTTCGAGGGGATCTGACGAGGTCTTGTTGAAGACGATTTCCAGGTCATCTGAAGATAGACTACTCGAACCGATTTTCTCGTAATCGGCAGCGTAAGCTTTTCCCTGGTAATAGTCTGCTAATTGGATGGCGCCGTAATGCTCTCGGTTATTCGCATTCTGCCGCAGTGAGGCAATGATGGCACCCATGAATGCGAGGGAGGCGATTGCAAAGATGGCTGTGGCAATCATCAACTCGATCAGAGTAAAGGCACGGCCCATAGAATTTCTGAAATGCATAGTTTTCGGTAACCATATTAATTCTCGTCCCCTCCCCTTAGAGCAGGAATCGTTGCCTATTCTCACGACAAAGCTCGAATGTTACTTAAACACTATGTTTTCAACACTTTGCAAATCAGACTTCATCATCAAACTACAGGACATGAATTCATTCGAGCACATAATGTGTGCAGCCTGTACGATTACAGGGGAACAATTTCTGTGATTAAAAAAAGAACCGCCCTCACAGGGGAGGACGGCTAGAGTGTTCTATTTGTCGTTTAGTTAAGGTATAATAAATTAACCGGGCTGAAGTACAACTTCAGGATCCACCTTCTCTTTGAGAAGATTTTCGATTGCTGAGAGTGTACTCGCCGTCGAAGTTGGACAACTTCCGCAAGCACCCTGATAGCGTATTGTTATGACCTTTCCTTCAATACTGAGCAGCTCTACTCCGCCTCCATCGCCTGCAAGAGCTGGTCGTATGAACGTGTCCATGATCTCTTCAACTTTTTGGGACATCTCGTCTTTCGGAGCATCGGCGTCTGCTTTTGCTCGTTCTTCTTTTAAATCAGCAGCGAGCTTATTCGCTGACTCAACATCATATTTTGGGACACTTTCCTCGATCAATTCTCTGATAGCTTTCCAGTCTGCAGAGCGTGTTCCGCTGACTGAAACAAAATCTTCTGCTATCAGAACGGCATCTACTTCCCCTAAATCAAAAATTGCTTTAGCAAATGGAAAGCGTTCGGCCTGATCAGCACTCTGGAAGGAAAGTGACTCTCCCTGAGGAGCAAGCTGTGTATCGGTGTGAAACTTAAAGGCGTTTGGGTTTGGAGTTGGTTCGACATGTGACAAAGCAATTGTAGACAATTTAGATCTCCTGTAGCTGATGTTTTTTCTGAGCTGCACCAGCTCTTGATAATAATCATTTAAAGGGGCATGAACCATGCCGACGAGTCCCGATTCAAGCTACATTCTTTTGTTTTCGGCCTCTTTTTCCGGCGCGGTGGCGGGGTCTTGATGCGAGTTGATTATGATAACCCCTCATTTCAAGAAGATCGATGGGTACTTTTAACTCACAAATTCGTCCAACCACTGGGAGTGTCGTGCAAATGGTTGCTCTTTTACCCCTTCGCTCAGCGATAATCCCCTGGAGACCTTCCATGGGGCCAGAAATCACTTCAACGATTCTTCCCTTAGTTGGGTAGACTGAATGCTCCAGATTATACGCTTTTCGGCCCACTTCACAAAGAATTGATATTTCTCTGGAAGGGATCTCGCTCGGATCGTTTCTTCTGGTACCTACCCAATACTCGAAATTTGGAAAATCTTGAATCGTGCGCTTTAATCCTGCCGTTAAGAGTGTGCAGCCCAGGAAGACGTAATTGTTAAACAAGAGAGGAAATGATCGGTCTCTTCCTGCTTCTCTTACCTCATCAAGAGGGAGAAAGGGCTCTACACCATCTAACGAGTCTAAAGTGGAAGCGAGAGCCTTCTCACTTCCTGCCTTCGTATAGATTGCGAACCACTTCTTCTCGCCATGGGAGATCATGTCATGAGCTTTCAACTACATTTTGATACTGCGACTTACCATTAAGGAACCGGCGAGTATGTAGCGTTGACTCCTGTTGAGATCGTCGTTGAGAAGATATCGCCAACAACACCAAGAACAGCTCTGACCGGGTGTTCATAGACGAAGACTTGATCATTATCTTTAAGGGCGAAGTCCGGTTCTTTTCGCTCCTTGATATTCTTAGCGTGAACGAAGAATGATTCCTGAGTTCCATCGGCGTTGGTTCGCACAACCTCTACTCGATGTGCTGCTTTGTATCTTAATCCACCTACTTCATTCATAACCTGAGAGAGGGTTCTAAGGCTTGGACCAAGAAAGACAACGCGAGGGCTTCTAACAGGCCCTTGAACATTCACTGTTCCTGCCGGGGGGATATAGATCACATCTTCTGGTTCCAAAATGATATTGTAGGTCAGATCACCACCGATAATAAATTCATCCAGAGGAAGAATGATTTCGTCTCGTGGTAAAACTGTTTCACCGTCATCCGTGAGACGATTGATGAGTTCTTGAGGAGACAACTCCAGGCGTTCTTTCTGAGGGATTTTTTGGCGATATACCTTCAACGTGGAGGCAGGTGGTAGACCATCAGAGCGACCACCAAAGGTCAGTCCACCGGCTTTGAAAACAGCATCAAGGACCGTATCACCAACTTCCAGTTCGTAGCGACCTGGTTCTCTCACAGTCCCAAGGATAGTAAACTGGTTCTGATAATACTTTTCTATTCTAAGTATAGGTTGTGGATCTATAGTGAACTCATCAAAGGCAACTCGAATATCTTCCTGCAGTTGAGCTGCAGTTTTTCCATGGGCCTTGATCCAGCCGACATAGGGAAGAGTGATTCCTGGATCCTGTGTAACAGGGATTTCGAGTCCAGTAATGATTTCCTCATCATCACTCTGGTTCAAGACTTCCGGATCTACGAACGACAATGACAGGATATCTCCAGGGCCAATAACATATTCCGTTCGCTCGGGAATTTGCATCGCAGCAATATTGAGTTGTTTAAATCTTTCAATGAGGTTGTCCTCAATAGGATCGATCGGCGGTGGTACGAATCGACTATTGGGTCCGCGGGTTCCGCAGGAGGCCAAGAGGGTGATGAACGATAAAAGGACTAGAAACGATGACACAAAACGCATATTGATGGATCCATTCTCTTTCGGACTAAACAGGGTCACTGATCGATGTTGCTAGTTTTTTTGAACTGCTATTATTTGATGTTCTCTCGTGCACACGGTATTCATTTAATTCCGCACTTTCGCGGGCTCTCAGAACCGAAAGAAAGGCAACATTCTCAATGAGCAGAAGAAGCCCGCAAAACAAAAAGGATGCATTCAGGAGAGTCAAGAGCGGTGCCTCTGCTTTCTCGAGCGTGTATGCTGTCAAACCAAGATAAGCAGTCACAAACCAGAGGATCCAGACAACTCTCTTTTGTGACAAGCCCAGACTCAATAATCGATGGTGAATATGTTCTTTATCGGGTGCAAAAGGATGCTGACCACGACGAGTCCGCCTGATAATGGCGATCCCAATATCTACAACAGGAACCGCTATACAGAGCAGAGGAATCAACAGTGTGAGAACTGCTGTGCTCTTTGTACCCGTTGCCAGCGTTGAATAGGCAAGTAGATACCCAAGTAAGAGAGACCCCGTATCACCAAGAAAGATTTTCGCTGGATGATAGTTGTGGAAGAGAAAACCAAGACAGGCTCCCGCCGTTAGGACCGGTATCAGTAGGAGAATGGATTGATCGTAGCCAAAAATAATCGACGCCAGAACAATAGAAGCAATAGCACATATACCAGAGCACAAACCATCCAGGCCGTCGATAATATTGACAGCATTCATGAGCCCAACCACCCAGAAAACCGTAAGAAAATGGCTCCAGAATGAGAGCTCAAGAGTTCCGCTTGCAGCGAAAGGCCAGCTGATCGATTCGAGACGAAGCCCTCCAAGACTCATCACAAGACCGACAATAATCTGGCCTGCGAGCTTAAATGAAGCCCTCATTGAATAGACATCATCGAGTATACCTATACCAATAATGAGCAACGCACCGATGATCAGGACTATCAATTCGTGACTTCTCGCCTGGAAGAAAGATGGCGCACCCAACGCAGTTAAAGATAAAGTAATAATGATTCCGCCAAAGACAGCAAGACCACCAAGTCGAGGTGTCGGTTTCAAGTGAACGCGCCGGGCGTCGGGCTTATCCATTGCTCCCACCCGACTCGCCAGTTTACCCGCTAAGGGTGTCAGGAGGAGAGTGATCAGTGCTGCTACGGCTCCGGCGATAGTCATAACGATCCATGCCGGTATGGATCCGAATACTGTTTGTAGAGGGGTCATAAAAAAACTCTTATAGCTTAGACCATTCCCCTCTGCTGCCACCGCAGAGGAAAAATCCTTTATTTAGTCAACCTTTGAATCTGCGAGAACCTTTTCCTCGTAATCATCTTCTGGCTGTTGTTCATAGCGATAGCTGTAATGTCCGTAACCATAGCCGTACTGGTAACCATAGTAACCTTTACCTCTGTTCTGAACGGTATTGTTGTAAACAATTCCCAGTATTGGGGCATCCAGAGAACGAAGTTTTTCAACAGTTCTTTTAAGGACCTCGATAAGTGTACTCCCCTGCTTAACAACAAGGGCCAAACCATCTACTCTCTTCGAGAGTACAAGAGCGTCTGCCATTCCGTGAGCAGGCGCAGAATCCAGGATAATCATGGAGTAGCGATCTCTTAACCGCTCGATCAATTCTTTCATCGCATGACTTTCAAGAAGTGTTATTGGAGAGGGAGTAATTAGACCTGCAGGCAGCATTTCCAAGTTCTTAAACTCTGTTGGAACAATTGCCTCATCCAAACTCGTTTGTCCTGTCAATACATCAGATAACCCTGGCATTTTCGGTACGTCGAAGATTTTGTGAAGACTTGGCCTCTTCAAATCGCAGTCAATTAGAAGAGTTTTCTTACCTTGTTCAGCGTAGATGATAGACAAGTTCGAAGAAACAGTTGATTTACCTTCCTGGGGAAAACAACTCGTCACAAGAATCACCTGTGGCGGGTGTTCGGCACTTGAATACTGTACCGAGGTTCTAAGGTACCTAAATGCCTCGGCTTCATTCTCCTTTGAATCAGGATTGAGCAGCTGGACAGGACGACGCCCTTTTTTCTTTTGAAAAAGAGATTTCTTTCCACGCTGTTTCAGAAAGGGTACAAAACCAAGAGTAGGAAGACCGAGCTTTGCTTCGATCATGTTTGGGTTCTTCACAGAGCGATCAAGGTACGTTAACCCGAAGACAATGACAGAACCAACGGCGAATCCGAAAATCGTGAAAAGGATCATCGTCTTCGTCAGATTAGGTGAGGTTGGCGCCGTTGCAATCGTCCCACGTGTAACGATCGTAACGTTTGTTGGATCGACGTCGTCCTTAATCTCAACCTGTTCATATTCCTGGAGGAGCTTTTTCAAGTTTGCATCAAGGATCTGCTCTCGTGTCCTAAGCTTACTGAAGTCTTCCATCAGGGGATCGTATTTACTGACCGATTTCTTGTGACTCTCCAACCGATCAGTTAACGCTGCGATTTTATTCTCAGCAAGGATGAGTTCCCCCTTGATAATTTCTTTCAACTCATCACGTCGCGCCTTCATGTTTTCAAGAATCAGCTCACGTTGCTTCAAAAGTCGTTGAACGTCAGGATGCCTATCTTCGAATTTTGAACGCTCTTGTGCGATAAGCATTTCAAGCTCATCAAACTGCTCTTTCATCCTTTGATAACGAGCACTGTCAAGAAGGAGGAGTTCTTCTGTCGTTTCATTATCGATATTATTTACCTTGGCTTCCAGCAATGCTTTGTCATTCAATTCTTTTTCAATTTCTCGAATTAGTTCTGAATGCGTTGTATTAGCAATCTGGTAAGCCTCATCAATCGCACGTATATCGTGCTTCTGATTGAAAGCATAGATTTGTTCGCGTAGTCTATCAAGATCATCGTTTCTCTTCTGAATCTGTTTTTCAAGATACTCGAGTGCATATCGGAAACGTTCAGCGTTTTCGTCTATGTCATTTTCTTTGAACTGTTCAGCAAACTCGTTAGCAATTCTGGATGCACGAGTTGGATCGTTACTGCGAACGGTTATATCAATCAACTTGGTGTTGGGTCTCTGAATCACAGAAACAGAATTCAAGAGTCCTAACGCAGCCTGCTGACCATCGAGGATATCTTTGTCTATAACTGGCTCAGGATAGGAAACGATTCTCTTCCTGACTTCGAGTGCAAATTCTCGGATAGATTCCCGCAAGACCTTAAGAGGTGAAGTCTCATCTACTTCCTTTGAGATATTCCTGTACTGATGACCAATAGCATCAATCACACGATTTGCAATCTTTGGACTCTTAATCAGAGCAACAGCTGTCTGTATTTCATCCCTCTGATAGTAAACCTGGGAGCGCTCTCCACCGAAATTCACAATCTGAGCCGCTGTGGGCTCATACTTGATCGTTGCTGTTGATGTGTAAACGGGAGTCGTGCGATTGACCTGAAATGCACCCAGACAGCCTGCAACGATGATACAGAAAACGATCAACCAGCGTCTTTGCCACAGTGGCTGAAGATAGGTTTCGATTCCTTGCGCTGAATCTGCTGAGTTCTCATCATCAGATCCTCCAGATTGTCCATCAGGACCCATCATCGGTATCATCACCGACTGAGTTGTTGGCCCCAGAGATTTGATAAATGAGTTCTCTTGAGAGTTACCTTTTTTTTCGATATCCAAGACTTCCGTACCTTTACTCTTTCGTGTTTATTATTGCTCGTTTTTTTTCAAAGCAGCGATCATTCAATTTCTCTCTCATAACCCTCTCTTCAGCCTTTTATTGCCTCCTGTCGAGGCTAAAGACTCTCCTCCGCCGACTACTCAGCTGATCTCCCATGACCCACCGGGTTCCGCGACCAAAAAACAAAGCGACAAGAATCAAAAACTGAAATGAAACCAGTGGAATTCGAAGGTGAAACTCACCAAGTGCATGGATTAACCCAACAAGAATACCTGCCAGAGAAGCTCTCATCAGAAGCCGATCCTGCCAACTGGACCTCTTAGTCTTAAGTTCCCACCAGTCACGAGAAGAGCGGATCATGAAAAACAGGATAATCCCGGACCCGATTATAAAGGGAAGTCCCAATTCACTAACAATCTGAGCCCAATCGCTGTGAGTCCAAACAGCGATCTTCCGCCCTGTAACATTTTCAGACAAATGACGATTAATAGAGAACTCAGCACCTCTCAATCCGACCCCCAGAAAATAAGTCTCCGGAAGACCCTTCAAGGTTGCAACGGACAACTCTGTCCTTCCGCCGAACGATAAGAAGGAATCACTGCGGCCTCTTTCAATTCTCTCCGAAAGTCCCCCATGCATAAATGAGAAGGCGACAAGGAAGATGAACACACCAAGAGCAATTACCAGCTTGTCCTTTGGAACTTCCCGCAAGAGTCCACTAATCGTTGCCTGTGTTGACCGAGATTCCATGGCTTCTTTCCATTCATGCCATACCTCTATCATTACCCAGACAATGACCACCATCGCAGTGGTTAAGATAGATCCACGTGAGAAGGAAACAAACCATCCAATTGCACCTACCAGAAAGACACCACTCATGGCGACAACCTGATCTGAACGATGAGTCCCAAGACGTGCCCACTCACTACCCCTGATCGAGTAAAGGACCCCAATGGAAAGCATCAGAGACATCGCGATGAAAGCAGCGTGGTGATTGGGATTATAGATCACCCCATAGGTTCGTTCCTCACCACCTAATGCGAATTTCAAGAATCCAATCAACCCTTCAAGCAGGCCACCTACTACAACCAGCGCCACAAGCGTGCGGGCGCCTCCTTTGCGGGAAGCCAAAGCCAGGGCACCGAGAAAGAAGGCCGTTGCTGCTACCAGTTGATGCCAGGACCTCAGACCTTGCTCGGGACTCGTGGCCAGTGTAATATGAGAGGGAAAGTCGATACCTGAGGCATCATAAGAAGCTTTTATGTCACTCCAGATTGGGGACAGCGTGAGAATGAGTCCAGAAGGCAGCGGAAGGAGCTGCAAACCTGACCAGATAATCATGAAAAACAGAAGTAGAACGATATACTCAACGGGATTACGAAACGTTGTTTTCCGCTTGTTGAGTGTATAGAAGAGACAGCCCCAACTACCAAGCAGGGCACAGGCAAACCAGGCAACGCCACGATGAATGTCATCATCTACAAGTCCATAGTGGAAAAAACCATAAACATATATCAGAGTCACAAGAATAGCGCCGACAATTC
Source organism: uncultured Candidatus Sumerlaeota bacterium (assembly GCA_964437365.1). Lineage (GTDB taxonomy): Bacteria > Sumerlaeota > Sumerlaeia > SLMS01 > SLMS01 > CAYTGM01. Next base: position 59,465 of record CAYTGM010000021.1, read on the forward strand.
CAAGAAGGCCAAGCGGAGCCCTTCCCGGTGAATGCTCGCGGCTCGAACTTCTTCTCGATGATCTTCTTACCGATCTGGACTCGAGTTCGTCCTCAGCCTCTTCGTTATCACTCTGGTCTTCGTATGTATCATCCATGGCTTCTTTTCGCATACCTGTACTCATTTGTCCTCACCTCTGTCAGATGAACGGACTTGAATCGAATCAACCCAGATATTGATCCGATCTTCGTACATCGCCTTATTTGAGACTCGACGCAGCCGTATCTCGATCACTTCGCCCTCATCACGAGGATCGACCACCATCGACAGGTCTTTCCAGCGTCGGTCTTCCCAGGTAACTGGTCTGCTGTTCTCCCAGCGGCCATTAGCTCTGACGGTCATCAAACAGGAAGTTGAAGTATGAGGAGCAACCATCAGACGGAGTGAAATCTCAATTGGACCTGTTTTTGGCGGCACAGGAAGAACATAAATCGGCCAGCTGAAGTTTGAGCGATTCTCAAGATTATCTGCATAGACATAAAGATTGTAGATACCTCGAACATCAGTCTCGAGACTTTCTTCTGTTTCTTCATACCAGCGTGTATCAGACCACGCTCTCTCCTGCAACTCTTGCCAACCTAGAGAAAAGTCATTATCTAAAGGATTCTTAAGTAAATCCGGGTTATCGATATACATACCGCTGACACTCGAAATGGGAACCATTTCCTGAGAGTTCACTCTCCAAATTCGGAAAAGCTGATCGTAGACGATTGGCTCAATTGAAGCCAATTTCACGAACTCACGTTTAATCGAAACCTCAGACAATAAGTCATTAGAGACTGCTTCCAGAAGATCCCGGCGGTGGTCTACACTTGAAGAACTGGCGGAGGCCAGTACTCCCGCAAGATAATCAGGCTCCAGCTGGTTCAGATTCAGTTTCTCGAAAATCTCCAAAGGAGAATATCCGATTTGGCGCAGGGCTCGTGCTGCTTCGGCTCTTCCTTGTGAATCTAACTCTGATAGCTGCAAAGCAAGCTTCTCCGCATCCTCATCCCGATCCAAAAGCCCAAGTATCTGTATGCCCTGCTGTCTGGGAACAGGGTTCGACGGATGAAGGTCATTGGCCGTTTCCAGAGAGGCGACCGCCTCCTCTTCGCTCCCGCTAAAGAGTTGATGACGAGAGAGATTCATCCATAAATCTGCCCTCAGTGGTCTGAGGTTAATGGCCTCATTCAATAACCCTACCCCTCGCTCATGGTCGCTGGGGAAGTATTCATCCGCGTAGAAACTTGCTGCATCCGAGAAATTGCGGACACTGGGATACACTACTTCAGGACTCTCATCGGAAAAATAAGCTTCGGCGCCAAGCTCGCGCCTCTCCGAAGCATATTCCTTGATCTCCTGGTTCTTGTAAAAATTCCAACCCCATGGGAGTAACAGCCCGGCTGGAATGATACCCAGAAACAACCGTTTGAGTTGCATCAGCTTTTTGGACATTAATTAGCAGGTCCCGTCAAAAAAGAAATTAGACCATGATCCTGTATAGATCACGGTCTAAAGAGCTTGGGAAAGTCAAAACAAAAGAAAGTAAAGGCATTTTCTCTGCAAGAAGGTGTCTAGCTGGTTTCTCTGGCCGGCCGCTGTGCCCCCCCAGAAGAAGTCGCATAGTTCAATGTGCTATGTGCAAGCTGGCGAACTCCGCGGATACCTGGAAGCAAACCTTCTTTCTCCAGCATTAAAGAAAACTTACGAACACTGATCACCTGATCAAAATGTCTCAGGAAATATGTACGACCTTTTTCTCCCATTTCAGTAGCGAGACTTCGATTTCTGGAAAGCTCTCTAACTGCGTTGGAAAAAGCTTCGGCATTTCCTGGCTCAACGATCAGACCACATCCCGAGTCCTTAATAATGCGTCCTACTTCACAATCATCACTTCCAACGAACAGAACGGGCTTGGCAGATGCCATGATCCCGTAAAGTTTGCTCGGAACAAGAAGACCATCGTATTTCTTTTGCAGAGTAATCAAGTGCGCGTCAGGAGCTGACAATGACTGAGCAAGAACCTTTCGATCCTGATAAGGAAGGAATTGAACGTGATCATTCTTTTCAAGGCTCCGCTGAATAAAGTCTTTCTGACGTCCACCACCAACAAAAGCAAAGTCGACGTGATCTTCCTCTTTAAGACTATCTATACCTTCAACAACTTCTTTGAAAGAGTGACATGTTCCCATATTCCCGGAATACATGATGGTGAAACGCGACTCGTCGAAATGAGCTTTAGCAAAGGCGTTGTCATCGCGCTCAATGGGATAAATCTCTTCACTGCTGGCCCAGCTTTGAATGACGTTGATCTTGGAAGACTTAACACCCTTTCCTTCAATCACTGCTTTCATATCATGGCCGAGAACAACAACACGATTCGCAGTCAGATAAGATAACCGACCGAGAGTAGACCAGATGACCTTCGCGGGACCTATCTTCGAAAGAACTCCAGCTTTAACAGCGATATCCGGGTATATATCCATCACCCAGTAAATGAAGCGTGTCTTGCGGAAAACCCGTAGCCAGGTTCCCAGCAAGGAGATCAGAGGAGGGGTCGTCAACGTGACGACCACATCACAACGGGGAATCATGTGAATCTTCAGAAAAGCTTTCAAGTAGAACGATATATATCCCATGAACCTTTGACGGAGGCGATCACGCTTTCCGTTTGTGAGGTTGATACGATGAACATGAACACCGTTGAGAACTTCGTACTTGGGAAGCTCGATATCACGGCCGTCGTAAAGCGAGCGACTTGTCAATACATGAACTTCATGCCCATCCTGAGCTAGACTTTCACACAAGTCACTCAGCTGCTGGGCTGTCGCTGCGAAATCTGGCGAATAATACTGGTTAATGAAGAGAAAACGCATTTAGGTGGGGCCTATCATTCTCAAGATTTAACTCAGAGGATCAGTAACTTTGCCACGGGAGATAACTCTAGTTGGGTTTCGGATTGTCGGTCCCAGCTTACTTCCCAAGTTCTGATACGTGTTGAAATGATTCCAAGGAGTCAAACGCGTCAGGTCAACGCCAAAACTGTAAAACGTTGAAAACCTCAGAAACTATTTATAAAGCTTTAATAATAAAGGCTTTGGGAGTCATTGCTAGACGTCTGACAGCCACTCAAAGGACATGGAAATGCCGCTTCCCGAACGAGAGAAGCGGCGTCATTTCTGTCTATAATTTCGTCCATCATGGATGACTTACAAAATCAAAATGGAGAACGATTACTGGTTGTTATTATTACCAGGACCGATCGGGCTGAATGTACCGCCACCACCGTCATCGTCGTCGTCATCATCGTCATCATCATCGTTACTATTCTCATAAATTGAATAGCCAAGGAGACCAAGACCAGCGGCACCGGCACCACCGCCGACCCACCACCAGAATGCTCCTTCATCATCATCATCGCTGTCCGTACCTTCGGCTCCAGCGTTTCCATCAGCAGCGCCATCCTGCTGAGCAACTACAGGAACACGCTGAGACTGCCACAGGCCAGCTTCATTGCGGAAAAGCTCGATGATTTCATCGTGACCAACAACGGCAAGCTGTTCACCAGAATCTTTATCAGTAATCGTCACAGAAGAACCAACAGATCCTACTGAAACCTGATCTTGTTCAGAAGACTTTAAAGCGAAAACGCGGCTGGATGCTGGACCCGCGCCTTGAGGACCTGACTCGCTTACAGTCATTTGTTTAACTTCCAGATTGTCAAAGCTAACAGCTGTATCACTGAATCCCCTGGTTGCCACGGCCAAGGTGCCCTTATCAAAATTAATCGCTTTGGTAGTGGTCAGGGTAACATCAGACTCTTCCCCGATGAGTACCGTCTCTCCACTCAGAGTCTCTACCTTGATCGGCGCTTTCGTGCTGATAAGCTGGTCGCCATCCTGGATGGACAACATTTCGAGCGCATTCGACTCAATCTTTTCGTCGGAGCGAATAATCGAGTAAGTGTCCTTTGACTCAGCAATACCAATCTTGTCTGCTGAGACCGTAGTTGCGCAGGCTACAGCCAAGGAGAGAAAAAATATCGTACGCTTCATGGGGTCATTCATCACTTTCTTAAAAGTAGGCCTCTGGGAGAGGACACAGAGAGCGTCTTCTCCGTAAGAACAAATCAACCCAGCTTTTGCGTCAAGGGCCTTTTTGGTTTCGAGAAGGGATTTTTGCCCTGAAAAGAAATTTTTTATAAAAAGACCCGATATTGTCCGTAAAACATGAACTCCTTCAAACAGTTAGAATCGATCCGACCACTTTTTGTGAGTAAACTGGTTGTATTTTCGAGCAAAACGCCTATAATTCAGTCAAATCACTCTCAGAAAGTGGATCAAATGTCCCAAAAAACAAAATACAACCTCCCTACTCACTGAAAAGTGCGACAACGGTTGTATTTATACTGATAATACTGGACTTAGCTTCACTTTTTATCTCGAAAAATAACCACAGGCGATCAGTTTTCTCTTGATCTTGTTCAGGGGGAATCAGGCGCCCCACTTTCCAGTGGGCGCCATGACCCCCGTCTTGTAACTAATTTTGTAATTAGTTTGTATAGGCTTTTTTATTCTCTAAATGCAATAATATCAATCCTCTACAAGAGTACTAAAAGCACTTTTCGGTGAGTTAGCAGGTTGTAACCAACACTTTTCTGTGACTCAGCCGGTTGTAATGATCAACTTTCTGTGAGCAACTGGTTGTAAAACAACCTGTCAGCAACACTTCTGGTTGTTTTATTTGACCATCGTGAACATTTATTTCTCGATTATCGAATTTACCCTTGCCGAGCCAGCACAACAATCACATCCTCCCACTTTGTTTCATGGTTTACCAAACCAAATATTCATCGAAATCCTGACCTCCTGGAATGTTGGCCTTGTCTCGAGAATCTCAAGAACGACGGAACACCCATCGAGTAGTTTGCAGCTTTCCTGCAGAAATCTCCTTCGTCCAGGAAGGCAATGACCATACCCTGCCTCGGTTCTCTATCACAATTCTGGATGTTTCCAAAGAAGGATTCCGTGCGAGAATGGATTATATTCATTCTACTGAATTTGAAGATGTCCTTCGAAACATCAAAACCGTTAGATTGTCTGCGCGAGGTCCTCTTGGAATAATTTCCGTCCACTCAAGACTTGTATGGTGGAAATCAACCTATCTCGAAGAAGATACACAGCCTGAGTACCATATCGGAGTTCACTTTACACCTCAAAGTTACGATACTCCCTCAGCCATTCCATCACTTATTCAAACGGCAGGCAATAATTTCATCCGACCTGGTGATTTTGACATTACGGAAACAAGATCCACCTGATGTCTATCTCTTAAAACTCGTATCTATATATCACCTTTTCTCAGGAAAAGATCTTATTTTCACGCAGGGATCCGGGTACCCTGCCAACCCTTGATCACATAGCCATGGGGTATGCACACAATTCTTTGGTAACTTCTTAAGCTCGGGAAGCCATTGGTAGACATAATGCCCGTCACCATCGTAGCGTTCCGCCTGGTTCAAAATATGAAAGTAACGATTCTCTCTCGGATCATTTCCCAGACCAGAGACATAGTTCCAATTCCCCCAATTGCTTGCTACATCATAGTCTATCAGTTGACTTTCAAAGTATTCCGCCCCCAAACGCCAATCTATCTGCATATCTTTCACAAGAAAACTCGCCACGTTTTGACGGCCCCGATTACTCATGAAGCCGGTCTCAGAAATCTCTTTCATATTTGCGTCGATAAACGGGTAGCCCGTTCTTCCCGCTTTCCAGAGCTCAAACAAATCGTCCTTAATCCGGTCCCCTGTATTTCTGCCCTTGATGCCGCCTGCTCGAAATACTTTCCAGCCGTATTTCAACAAAACGAAGCGGAAGAAATCTCTCCAGATCAGTTCGAAGATCAGCCAGTAAGTTGACTTATTCTTTGTTCTTTCTCTTTCATAGCGGATGACTTCGCCATATATCCACCGGGGAGAAATACAACCAAGAGCAAGCCACGGAGAGAACTTCGAAGAATAGTCACACCCCAGTAATCCATTTCTGGTTTCCTTATATTCCTTCAGGCAGTCCTTTTCCCAGAAATAATGATTCACCCTTTCCAGAGCAGCTTTTTCTCCTCCTTTGAAATGCAGCACTCCCCCACCGGTTTCAGGAAAAGGTGCATCACACAATTCCTTCCAGGACGGCAACAAACCCACACTTGAGTCGGCACCCGGAGGCAGGGCTGGAAGCCGAGACGGAACCTCAAATGGCTCCCTGATGCTGGATCGCTTCTCTATGTCTTTTCTAAAGTGCGTATAGATATCGGGTAGCTCGTAAATCGAGTCGTAAGGGATATCATCACGATGATAGAGAGTCATGCCCCAGTAGCGATGGGTCTTGATCCCGAACTCTTCGATTTCACTTAATACGTCTCTTTCGATCCTATCTTCTTCGGGTGCTTCCTCTTCGTAGAAGTAGAGGTCTGTAATTCTGTGCTCTTCACAAAGAGCTTTAATCAAACGAGAGCTATCTCCAGTATTAACAACCAAACTGCTCCCCCGCTCTTCCAGTGATTCTCGCAGAGATCGAACAGATTCCAGAAGAAATCGAGTCCGATGGGCCCCTGTCTTTGGAAACCCGAAATGTGTTTTCTGGAACCAATGGGAATCGAATATATAGACCGGAAGGAGCGAATCGCATCGTGCCGCAGCCTCATAAAGAGGCTCATGGTCGTGAAGACGCAGATCATTGCGAAACCAGAGCAGTCCATTTCTCATCGTTTCCTCCTGCACCGGTCACTGCAGTACTTGACGGAATCCCAGCAGTTCTTCCATTTCTTCCGCCAGGCGAAGGGTCGACCGCACGCTGCACACGTTTTTGTTGGGAGATGGGATTTCTTTAATCGACTCATGCATGTTTCTTTGGCAGAGATCGGGCCGGAAAGTTGGGTTTCCCATCCGGTTGATGCATTGAAACCTTATCGGTCGGTAAAGATAAACGACCCGCTGATCAATCCCCCGATGAACATGATCGCGAACCCACCAACTTGAATCAGAAAGGGGTATTTTGCTCGTTCCCAGTAAAGAATCACAAACAGGAGCGAGATAATGTTAAAACAGATCATGGCGATTCCCCAGATAATACTCTCTTGAAATCCTTCGATCAAGAGCCACAGACCCCCAATGATCATAATGATGAGTCCAATAACCTGTATGGCAAACCCAAGTGTTTCCAAAATATTATTCCTCCAGTTCTTTTGTCTATGATGAATACTTCGGGGAAGATGCATTTATTCATGATTACCGACAATCGGTAATTCACGAATCTTTTATTTGACGTTGTTTTGCAGAAACGTGGACGTTTTCACCCATTATCACCTTTTATGGGGATGACCACCTATGCGTACGATCGCCATTACCAATCAAAAAGGGGGAAGCGGAAAGACCACCACCAGTGTGAATCTTGCCGCCGCCCTCGCAAAACAGGGGAAGAAGATCCTCGTCATGGACCTCGATCCCCAGGCTTCCGCATCCAGCTGGCTCGGCATTACTGCCGATAACCGCGGTATTCTGGAAGTCTTCCTCGAGAACGGAGAGCTCCAGAACCTGATTCAGGAAACGAACACGCCGAATCTTGATCTCATCCCTGCCAGCAGCTGGCTTGTTGGAGCAGAAAAAGCCTTTGCCAGCGAGCTCGGAGCAGAATCTTACCTGAAAAAGAATCTTGAGAAACTCCCCCACCGCTGGGACTATATTCTCCTCGATTGCCCGCCTTCACTGGGACTTCTGACCGTGTGGGCCCTCGTTGCCGCGCGCGAAATTATTGTCCCCGTGGAAGCTCATGTTCTCGCCCTCGCTGGGCTCGCGCAGTTGACTGAAACTGTTGGAGTTGTCCAGGATCGACTTAACCACGAACTGGCCATCACCGGCGTGGTTCTCTGTAGATACGACGGCAGAACGCGCCATTCCCAGGAGATCAGAGAATCCCTGAAGAAACATTTCAGCGAGGTCCTCTATGAAACAGTGATCCGCGAAAACATCCGCATCGCTGAGGCCCCTTCCTTTGCTCAGCCGATTACCCACTACGATCCTTCGAGTAACGGATCGAAAGATTACATGGCTCTCGCCAAGGAATTCCTGTCCCACCAGACTGTTGAGGAGACTGCATAATTATGGCTACTAAACGACGACCCACCATCGGATCAAATCCTCTCGATGCGGTCATTCCTTCACGGAGAGTCGAAGAAAAAACGAATAATTCGACAGTAACGAAAGAAACTCCTGTTCCCGCACCGGTTACTGCACCCACGAAAATGGAGGAGCCAAAACCCTCCCCAGTGGTCAGGTCTGCTGAAGTTCCTGATATCGACCTCGAGGACTACCAGACAGAGGCGGAAACGACCACAGCAACAGTTTCCACTCAGGAAAAAGGTCCGGTTCCCGTCTACCAGAGCTCATCAAGCCAGCGACGTGAACCTTCCGCTCCCCCACCGCAGCCCGAGCAACCTCCACGGATCGAAAAACAGCGGATGACCATTCATCTGCCGGTCGACCTGGTGGAGAAAATGAAGGATGCTGTGTACTGGACTCCCGGACTGACCCTCGCAGGACTGGCCGAAGACGCTCTCCAGGTGGCAGTCGAGGAAATCGAAGAGGAGCGGGGTGAACCTTTTCCCAAACGACGTGAAAACCTTCGCGGTGGTCGCCCGATTAAGTAAATTACTGGACATAACTGCTTTTTGATCGCCTCTCCCCCACCAGGGAGAGGCTTTTTTTCATGGTAGCCCATGAGAAGGAGATACGCTGTTCCTGAGTATGAGAAGCAGATGAGGGTGAACTGTGTGTGGCCGATGATCACCTGGCTCACACGGTTTTGTTGAGTTTTTGTCTTTTACTCGCAGGTTTTCTAACCATAACTCCTATTAATTTCTTTATTTGAGTCGATCTCGAGAAGAGGGTCTGGAGCGACAAATACTGGTTTTTTGTAGAGTAGAGTCTGGTTTTCTGCTCTGAGGAGTCAAAGTCTTCCCATTGTTCGTAGAGTGCAAGAACGGGTGCTCTCACGCGGTGACCTACCACGTGTTTACCACTCCCCCACGTCTGACGGACGTCTCGAGTCAATGATAAGACGTCGTTAAGACGTCGGACAGACGTCCGTCATCGGGTGTGGCCGTGGTATGATGGGTGAAAGGAGGACCTTGCGGAAGATCAGGACCTTTACGAAAACGTGTACGTTTCCATAAACAATGCTGTAAGCGAGGTTTTAGGCCTTGGGGGTGAGGCGGGTGATGCGGTATTTCCTGTTAAGACAGGCGTTGATGTATATCAGGTGCTTTCTGGTGTTCCTGGTGTTTAGGGTGATAGCTGTAACCTTGTTTAAGACAGGTTTTACATTCGTTGATGTTTTTTGCGTTAATAGAGGAAATCCCAGCTTAGACAGTGATAGGGGTATATCAAGGTTTTATGGTTATTCTGTTATTACAGGTAATAGAAGGTTAAACAGGAAGGTAAGTATCGACATAAACACACGCAATATCGGAAATAGAATAAATAACGCAATTAGATTAAATCATGCCGATGTAAGGGATTACAGCAATCCCCTAATTGGCTACAAACCCATAAAAAGGGGACCTTAACAAAAAGACTGTTTAGCCTGTTTACCAGGGGAATAAACAGGTTTCGCATAAACGTGTACCTTAGCGGGGTAAGGGTGGTTTCGGGAAACGTCGACCGCTCTTTTTGCCAGAAATCGATTCTGAGCCCTTCGGGTTCTTTCAACGGCCCATGACTCGATTTTTCGGTTAAACCCCTCTTAAAAGTCTTTATTTTGCTCTTCCCGTCAGTTTTTTAGCCTGGAATGGTGGGTCGCTCTTGTGCTCCGCCAAACTTTCCGGAAAGTGATCGCGGCGGTGGGGGAGTCGCACCCTTCCCCGCAGCTGGTGCCCATATGACAGGGATACATGGATATACAGTAAGGCCAGAAACATCCGCAATCCCCAAAACGACAGGTATGTCAGAAACGTAAACCTTTGTGACCTATGAAAAGAGCAGCCGGAAATACACCCCCAGGAAAGCAACTCCTCCTTATCGCCCTTCCCCTCCTCCTCCTGTGGCTCCTCCTCCTCGCCTCTCTCACCACCGTCGATCAGAAAAATATCGTCCAATGGGAATTCCAGCTCCGTGCAATCTTTCTGGACATGCTTGGAGCACCCAACCGCTGGTATATTGCCACCCCTCCTTATTATAGTGAAGTTCAGCATTTCCTCAGCTATCTTCCACTGGGGATCTTCGCCGGTCTGATCGCTGAGATGTGTCGACGCTACTTTGATCCACGCTATTATCGTCTGACCTTGTTATCGTTGGTTTCCGCTTTTGCCCTCTTTGCTTTGATCGAGGAGCTCCGACAGTTCTGGGTTCCCACCCGTGGTCCCAGTTTCTCAGATCTTTTCTCCGGATGGTCCGGTATTACCCTTGGGCTCCTTATATATAAGGTAGGGGAGCGGATTGTTGAACGGTGGATCCGGCTTTATCGAAAGAGAGGGAGATGAGGAGTTCTTCAATTCAACGGTATCGAATTCGATATCCAGTCGAGTTTAGAACTTTCTTTGATTGGGGAGACCTGATTCTGGAACCCGAGTCCCGGTGGGGGAGTGAGGACTTACCTCAATCTTTCTGCTGTTTGGCGATTTCCTTCGTATCCTGGTAGTCCTCAAGATTATTGGGCATGTTGGAAAACAGCTCACTGCGGAAATCGTCAAGAGTCGGGTAGCGGTCTTTGGGATAGTAGTTCATGGCTTTTTCGAAAACAGCGATAAAATTTTTGGGGAGGTCAGGGCGTGTTTCGCTGAGCGGTTTTTTGGACTGGCAGGGTTCGTGTATATCGAAAACACGCTGAAGGGTCCTTGCCAGCGAGTACTGGTCCGACAGTTCTGTACATCGATTCCCTGCGGCGACTTCTGGAGAGCGGTAGCCCGGTGTTCCTGCTCCTCTGAGCCATTGGCCCGACTCTGCGATACGGTGGGTATCTGTATATCGACTGATACCAAAGTCAGAAATCTTATAGGCATTGTCGAAACTGCGCAGTATATTTCCAGGCTTGATGTCGTTGTGAATGACTTCGTGTGAATGCAGATAGTTAATGGCATTGACAGAATCTTCAACCAAGTCTGGAAAGTCGTGTATCTTGAAGGTCTGGTACAGGAGCGCGTTGCTGAGAGAACCCTCTGACATATACTCCATCACGATATAGAAGGTGAAGTTGGATGTTGAGGCATTGTAAATCTGAACGATATTGGGGTGGTTGAGTTGTGCCATCAGCATTGCTTCACGGTGAAACCGCTTCAGCGTTTCTGCGACATTGGTTTCCGGCACCAGAAGGACTTTGAGGGCGACGATGCGATTAAGAATAGTCTGACGTGCTTTATAGACAGTCCCCATCCCTCCTGATCCCAGAAGCGAAAGGATCTTGAACCCTTCAAAGTCATCTTCAAGAGGTGGCGTATTTGGGTCTGAAGGATGAATCGGGACATCCTGCTGAGAATCAACCAGGGTCAGGTCTATTTCTGTGGAGCTGTGGTTTTGTACAACAGTGGGCGCATCATCCTGATATTTCCGCCGTCTCTTCTTCTGTTGAAGGAGTTGTTCGATTTGTGTGGAGAGTTCTTTCGGGTCGAGTGGTTTCTCCAGGTACTTGTCTGCACCAATGCCCAGGAGTTCGAGTTCCCGCTGCTTGGAATCCTCGAGCGCGGAAGTAATGATAATTGGAAGTTTGTGCGTGAGAGATGAAGATCTGAGCATCCGGCAGATTTCTACCCCTTCGACGGAAGGGAGCCCAAGATCAAGAATCAAAAGGTCAACGTGGTTAACGAGGCAGAAATTCAGTCCTTTGAGTCCATCTTCAATGGTTGTGATGTTCACATAGCCCTCTTCGTGCAGGGCCCTTTTTGCAACCAGCGCATCGACAGGGTTATCTTCGATAATGAGAATTTTCGGTTCTGGCTGGGTGTCCAATTTATCTTCCCTGCGAATTGAAGGGCGGTCTTGACTGAATTAGACAAGTAGATGGTTCAAAAGTCCTGATACAGCAATGAAAAAGTAGTGCATCAATGACAGGATTTCCGGTGTGGAAAGGGGAGACTTTACTAATCTTAACTAATGATGCAGTAAACGATCGTGTGGTAACTCGGTGTTTCACTTGACAGTAACGAAGAATTTCACAGGTTTCAAAGTCCTGCCCGGAGTTTGAGAGGTGAGTTCGAAAAATGCAGATGATAACTTGCTGGAAACTTTGGGCGGTTGGCTCTGAATGAGCTATCTTTATGCTGACAGGGCCAATTTGATCAACGGAATCCATTTATGAATCTGGTACATAGAATTAGCGTGTCTCGTTTTGCTGTCCTGGTAACTCTTGTGCACCTTGTCATTTTTATAAGTCCTGCTGCTGCAGGCTTTGAGCTTGTACCCCAGGCGAAGTCAAAGACCACCGGTGCTTCTACTTATACCGTCCAGCTGGTTTTTTCTCCGAAACAGGCAAGCCGCGTGGCTCCTGCAAACTCATCTTCTGTCTATACAGAGGAAGCTCTACTTGAAGCGGGATTCGATGAAATCGAAGCGTACTTGATGTCAAAAGTAGAGAACACTCCAAAAAACCGAACTATTCGGCAGGACTCAACCGTCGTCGCACTGCCTCAGGAAGCAGAAAGCTGGAGTGTCATCGTCGATGGGAAGTCGAGCACTGACTATACGGTCGAACCCGGATTCATGGGACCGATTCCATTCCTGCAGGTTACAGCGGGAGAGGTAGTTTTCTCACGAGGACTAAAGGAAGAGATTGAACTTCGTGTTGAATTCTCAAAGGGACGGAAATCAGAATCCAAACTCATTGATGAGAACTCTGATTTGAGACGAAACGTTTCCAGTCTCTTTATCAACGGTGCGGATATTCAAACATATCCAGCCAGAGGAGTTCCTGGAGGTTTACTACCCGAACCCCCGGGGACCAGGAGAATCGCCTACACTGAAGGCGATGAAATCATCAGGGTTCCACAGTCCGAATTGTCTTCTTCCCTTCCGCTGAGTTCCTCCTCGACACGTTTAGTGCATCACGGACAACTGGTCAGCTTTGCTTTGGATTCGTCTGATATATGGTTCTATGCGCCTCGACGTCATACTTTAACCGATATCGATGACTCCATTTTCTACTCTGAAGACTCCGCCAACCCATCGTCGCCGATGGGAACCCGAGCCGCATTTTCTACGGTTAGTCCGGGTGGGGTAGAGGTAGAGAGAACAAGATATCGGATGTTCGACAAGAACCTGCGCTATGAGCGTGGATCGATCCAGCCCTTGAATGACCGCTTCGTTTACTGGAGAGCTCGGGAAAATAATAGCTATACAGAAGAACTGGCCGTAGATGATGTTCTAACGACAACTGGACTGGACGTGCGTTTGAGGCTACTGGGCTTCTCTTTACTGACTCCTGATCCTGACAGTTTTGCTGACTTCTTTATCGAAGGTGAACCTGTTGTGCCGGGGGTGCACCCCTACGCTCAGGTTACCTGGGACGGGCGGCAGGAACACATTGTTGAGGAGCGCATGTATCTTCCCACTTTGCCGAACCCTGCAGATCTCACCTTTACTCATTCAGTTCCTCCAACATCAGCTATACCCCCTGGTCAATCTTTCATCATCCATAACCTCGATACCGTTGAGCTGACCTGGACTGGCTATCCGCGAATCAGTCCCCTTACGGGTTCAACTCAGATAGACATAGAGGCCTCCGTTTCTTCTCAAGTGGTGACGGTTGGCGGATTTCCAATTGGAACAATCCCTTCAGACATTGTAGTGCTTGATATAACAAATCCTTACAGTCCCGTGCAACTGACCGGACTGAGTGTCTTTACTGATAGCACAGGTACAGTCGCCGTTGAGTTTGAGAGTCCTGCGGGAGCCGCGAGAACTTATCATGTTCAATCCTGGTCAGATGTCGAAACAACTCCTCTTGTAGAAGACTCTGACAGCTTACCATCTCTTCCGGCTTCCGGTGAAGTGCTTGGTGGGATTATCGTGCGCCATGACAATTTCGATGCAGCCGTTGATCCTCTGGCCAGCTACTATGAGAATTCAATTCTCGAGCTTGATCCTCAAGCAGCTTATAATGTCTATAATGGTGGTCAGCAGGCACCATCGGCGATCTCCCAGGCGCTTGCCGATATTATTGAAACAGCAGAATCATCTGTTCCCTTCCCCTACGTCTTACTGATAGGCCATGGCAGTCTTGATCCAAGAAATTATTTAGGGACTCATGATGGAGCCCAGATTCATCCATACGTAGAGGACAGTATCGCGTCAGGTGGTATCCCCATCGAAAACCCGATAGATCATTATTATGGTGCGATTCTGGGAAATGATCAGTTGGTCGATGTTTATCTGACAAGAATTCCTGCTCGTTATCCCGCTGATCTTGACGCGGTGATTAACCGAAACAGCAGCTATGAACTGATTTCGGAGAGTTTAAAACAGCTGCCTAGAAAAGGTGTCTTCCTCACCGATGATGATCCGCTCTTTCTAAATGATACACCGAATCTAATCAGTCTGTGGGAGCAGAATGGAAAGCCTTCGCTTCGCATCGACAAGACAAGCCCCAATGGATCCAGCGGGACAGTTGAATACAATGCCATCCAAGATGCCTTAGAGAGTGATAATGGAGGAGCTTCGTTCTTTCTCTACACAGGGCATGGAAATGTCGACATCTGGTCGGGCACGCCTGTTATTCTTCGTTCATCAGATATACCCAATATTAATACTGAGGACAAGTGGCCAGTGATGGCGACCTTCACATGTCTGAATGCTTACTATGCTTTTCCATCATCGACGGCAAGTGAGAGCCTGAGCTCGGCCTGGATCATGACAGATACCGTGGGAGCCATTGCGAGCATTGCTCCCTGCAGCATCGATCTGTACTTTGAACAGTCTATTTACTCTGAAGAGGTGGTTTCCGTCCTCGGTAATATCGCTTATCCTCCAAAAACTGTTGGAGAATTGATGTTAAGATCAAGGAATGGTTTTCTTTCCAAGTATCCGATTGCTAGTAGGACTGGTCGTGTTTATCTTCTTTTCGGTGATCCACAGGCAGAATTAAGCCTGAATATCGATCTCTCGGTAGACGACTGGAAGCTTATTTCCGTCGACTAACTTAAAGAGCTTTATAGAACTTGATTAACATGTTGAACAGTATTCTCCGAAAGAAACAGGAAGCGTAAAAATTCATTCGATCTGCGCCGAAAGCTGCATCTATGGAAAAGCATAAAGGACTGGAAGTACAGGACTTAGGAGACGAAATTGCCATCTTTGTCAAGGAGACGAGAGAGGTACATTTTCTGAATGAGTTGGCTGCAGAAATCTGGAAAATGACCTCCAGGGGGAGTGATGAAGATCAGATTCTTGAGGAGCTTCGGGAAGAATATCCCGGGGTAAATACTGAGATTTTAAAGTCAGACCTAAAAAAAACCCTTGAGAGCCTGAGGCATATTAAGGTCATCTAACACTCAAGTCATTATATGGAGCCCCACTGAAATGAAAAACCACGATATGAACAAAGAAGCAGCTTCCCAGAACAAAAAACAGCGCAAAGAGTACGTGGCACCTCGCGTTGTTTCCCACTCTTCTGAGAAAGTTGAAAAAGCTTCACTCACCGTGAATGCTTGCACTTCATTCATCCCTTAACCCAGTTACTTAAGCTCATCCATACTGAACATTATTTATCCCCGGTCGATGTGTATTTATTGACCGGGGTATCCGTGTTGTAGGGGAGCAACTCTATCTTCAAATGATACGCAGTTTCGGATTCAAGTATCATCAATTAGGTTTTGTGATAAGATCTGAGCAGGTTGATGACCTCAAGCTGCTCGAGCACTATTACCAGCATTTCCCGAAGCTTGCTGATGATAAGAATGTCGACTTCAGCCTGTCGATTCATCAGAAAAGCGTCTCTGTGCGGAATCACGGGAATGGCCATGAGAACCGCTTTGAAATGCGTCAACCTGGGCTGGCTGGTTCACTTATCTCCTTAATCATCCCCCAACTTGTCTCGACTCGATATCGTGAGACGCGCTTTTTCCATGGAAATGCACTTTTAGACGCTCAAAGAGGGAGACTCCTCTTCATCCTGGGTGATTCCGGTGCGGGTAAGAGCACACTGACAAATCTCTTACTGAGCAAGCAGGGGTTTTCTCTCTGCTGTGAAGACGTTATTGGTATATCTTCAGAAGGGGATCTCATTCCGTATCCTCGAACTGGTTCTGAGCGCTATACTTCAGAAACTCCTGACGCACTGAATTGGGAAGGCTTTGGAACGGAAAGAAAGCGTCTGTCGGATGCAACGACTGCTATTCAGAACGACCCGATAAAACTTCGGGAAACTGCAGGAGGAACCGTTTTTCTCAAGTCGATGGGAGAAACCCGCGCACCTGAGCTTGAGAATTCCGTCCTGTGGCTCTCATCTCTCACAAAGTCTGCAGAGTCCTATTTACATTCTCTGCCCACGACTATTGAATTGATTGAACGAGAGCGTGCTGTGGGAATTGTTTTTCGATCAAAGAAAACAGATTTCCCGGATATGGGAAAACTTTGCTCAGAGCTTATCGGAAGAGGGTCTTTCGTCCTCGGGGAGTTCTCGGAAGAAGGAAGAAAAATAATCCGACCGGAACAACCGAAAGTGAAGGAGCTAAAGTCAAGTAGAGGGCTGGCAATGATGGGCGACTACGAAGTCTTCTTCTTACCTCATTCAGACGGTCACGGGGCGGGGGAGAGGTTGTTTCACCTTGTGAAGTTGCTGGGGCACATGGACTGGAAAGAGGTCTACCCTGGCGGAACCCCGGAAGAGACAATCGCGAGTTTTATTCAGGTATAGACGAAGCAGTTACTGATGAAGAAAATGACAAAAAAACAACGACGTTCGCTTCGTGTGCTGGGTCTTCTCTCGCGTCCAGTAATGACAGAATCTCATGTGACGGCGATGAAACGAATCATCTCTTCACCATCATGGAGTCCCCTTCCGCATCTCCCGAACTTGAATCTTCTGGAGCCTCTCTTTCGTCATCACTTGAAGGTAAATGCGATATCTCAAGAGAGTGTGTTTCTCTCCTATCCCGAAAACCAATTGCCTGTTCCAGAAAACAGGGAACTGGCAATGTCCTATTATGCACGCCGAATCGTGATGGATGATTTATGGTCCTCCGTGAATGACAGTGGTATTGGGAAAATTGTGCTGCTGAAGGGGAGTTCCATTGAGAGGAAATATCCAGCACCTTTGTTACGCCAGATGTGCGATATAGATGTCTTACTCAAAGAAGAAGATCTTTATATCTTTCGTGAACTACTCTCGGATCAAGGCTGGAAAAAACATTGTCATGAGGCCAGCGAGGTTTGGATTCACGAAGAATCAACCCTGCTGCTTGATGTACATCTTCCCGGGTCAGCTTTTTCAGAAACACTTTATGGACAAGCGATTCCTTTAGAAGATCAGGACTATGAATTCCTTTACCAGCCACGTGAGGCGGATCATGTGATCGTGCTGGCGATGCATTGTGCATCGAATGGGGGAGCCCGAATCTGGAGAGATTTGACGGATCTCCACGCTGTGGCAGGTTCAGAAATTACGAAAGACCTTCTTGCTGAATCTCTCAGCCTGGCGGAGCGTTTTGGTTACCTCGGCTCGGTTCTCCCTTTTACGATGTTCTATCTTCGATATGGGATAGACAGGAGACCTTCTGAGCTGGTCGAGGTGGTGAATCAATATCTCAAGAAAACGGATTCGAAATCAGTCGTACAGAAGTTCATGATTTATGAGTCTATTTCTCTTGAAGGGATCACACAGGCTGAGCTTGGTCTGCTCTATCATATATCCGACTCCCCGATGGAAATCTTCAGCTATGCCGTTTCGCGTTTGTCACCGCTGAAACAGGGTAAGGCTAAGAGCTATCAAAAGACACGAAATTGGCAGGAAAGAGATCCAGTCCATGGAAACATGCCAAAGTCAGGAACCTGGAAGCGGGATCTTTTAAGGCTTAAACTCCTCCTAAACCTCGTTATGAGTGGAAAGTTCTTTTACTATCGACAACTGGCCCGAAGATCGATGGATATGGGGAAAGGCTCAAAGGTCTTCACGGCTTCTTTGAACTCCTAACTTCTGAAAGGCTTTCTTGTGCTCACTTTCACTCTACAGCAACTGGAAGATCCCGCTTTTGCTCCAAGGCTTCGTGATTCGGTCATCATTGATCGATACTCTGAGTTCGAAGATCATATGATCGTTCTCCATCCTGAGGAACCCAGATGGCTGGTCATGAATGAGGCTTCTTCAGACCTTCTTGAAAAGCTCGACGGGAAAAATACCCTCGGAAGTCTTGTAAGGGAATATCAGGATCTATATGATGTTCCCGCTGAGACCCTCCAGCAAGATATTATTTCTCTGTTCAGAAGTCTATATTTCTGCAATCTCATCGAGAACCTTCCACTGGAAGAGGAAGAAGCAGAAAAACATACACCAAGACCTCCAAGTATGACGATATACGTCACGGAACAGTGTAACCTCAGGTGTAAGCACTGTGCCATCGTTGAGGGAAAAATGCCTGAGACGTTGCTGACAAACGATGATATTAAAGACCTGATCGATCAGCATACCACTAATTATCATAAGCCAACGGTGTCGTTCCTCGGTGGTGAACCTCTTATGAGAAAAGATACCATCGAGTTAATCGAGTACGCCTGTACGAAAACTGATACGGTCAACATCAGCACAAACGGATACTATGTCACAGAGGATCTCGCCGCACGGTTGGCAAAGTGCAAGCCGTTGAATCTTCAGGTTAGCCTTGATGGTGCTGACCCTGAAGTTCATGACTTCATTCGTGGTAAAGGCGCATATCAGAAGACCTGGACTGCGATTGAACGTCTTGTGCATGCAGAAATGGCCAGTCAGCTCATCATTGGGACCGTTCTCACCAAATGTGTCTTTCATCAGGTGAAGCAGCTTATCGCGCGCTGTACGGAAATGGAAATCGGACAGATACGATTTCTTCCTCTCAATAAGACAAAGGCAGCTGAGACACACTGGGGTCAGATTGCTCCTGATCCAGACGACTATAAAGATATAACGCGATACCTGATCTTCGAGGCGATGCAGCAGAATGATACCTCGAAGACACAGGTGAGTGGAAGCTTTCCAGGATTTGTCCCGAATGCAAAACCGGGGGAGGGCCACTGGTGTCCACTCGGAAAAACACTTATTGTTGATTCACAGGGAGAAGTCTATAATTGTCCTTCTTTGACGATCAATGAAGTAACGATCGGGAACGTGTACGACAAGTCTCTTAAAGAGATGGTTGAAGGGGAGAAGAACAAGGAGGCTCGGGATATGATTTTGCGCCGTAGAAACCAGGTGGAGGAGTGCCGTCAATGTGCCTGGAGGAACTTCTGTCAGGGAGGTTGCGCAGCATTCATGTCTCATAGAAGTGGTTCCTTATTCATCAACGATCAGTTCTGTGAGTTTCGTCGTGATTTATATCGTGAGTTTGTCTTTCGGAAGGCAGGGCTCATTTCATCTTGAGTTCACGAACCACAAGAAAGACTGTTTCACAGAGAAAGAGGTGTTCCTTATAAAAAAGAAGAAAAATTTACCAAATCGGTAGAAATATGTAAAAAAATAAGGATACACTGTCTTATCGCCTCTTGACTCCAATTTTTCCTTGGTACAAGAGTTTTCTCGTATGCTGTCTGAAATGAGGTTTCAGAACGCACTTCTATGAGATGCGCTCGTGTGGCAGGCCCTTTTCAGATTAATGCTTGATCGCTTTTAGAGAAAAGAGGCTCCACGATGATGCTTACGAGAAGAACCAGGAAGAAATTTTTAGGATCAGGCCTTCTGATGGCCTCGCTTGTCACCGCTGCTCACGCAGCAACAATCACCTCAACTACGGGTGGTGGACTTTGGAATACGCCGGGTACATGGGTCGGGGGTGTAGTCCCAACTGCAGCAGACGATGTGGTCATTGCGACGACAGGGGGCGCTGATGTTGAAGTCTCGGCGAACGTGGAAGCGCTCAGTATCACACTTCAGGGTGGGGCAGCTCTTCAGCAAAATGGAGCAACCACTATACGCGTATTTAACGACTTCGTAGGAGCAGTTGGATCCTTCCATAGCGCTGGAGGACTTTGTACTCTTCAGGTCGATGGAAACTTCACGACTTCCGGAGCCACGCTAGCAACTGAACTCGCCACTGTCGTTGATGGAACAGCGACGTTTAATGCGTCAGCTTTCATTTCTAATAATATCGGGGGCTTTAACTTCAGAGGCGACGTTGTATTCGATGGGTCGGGTGCTATCGGATTTGTCACCTTCTCGGGATCGTCAGGAACTCAGACTGTCACGGGATCGGTGTCACCCATTAATATTCCAATCTTGACAATCGATAACGTCGACGGTGTGGTCTTTCCTACTCAAAGCCTAAATGTGACAGACACACTAGATTTTATGAACGGTATCATCTTTCTCAACACACTCGCTCAATCAGTTGTCGTTGGGAACTTAGGTACCGGCAGTCCAGGTACAATAACTGGTGCTGGTTTAAATAACTATGTTTCAGGTGGAGGTGTTACACGGGTGATCCCCGCAGCTGGACTTCCCACTTCTTTCCTGTTTCCCGTCGGCAATTATTTGCTCGGAGGATATACTCAGGTGGAGTTAGACTTCGTGAACAGGTCAACCCTGGGTCAGGTCCGAGTGCGCTCAGTACCGCAACAGCATCCTCGCCTTTTAGGTAACCCTGCAGCGATAGCTCGCTATTGGGAAATTACTGAACCCACATCCCTGGGCTTCTTTACTACAAATATTGCCTTCGCTTATAATGCGAATGATGAAACGAACTTCGATGCGAATATCACTTCGCCTGGTGACTTGAAGGTTGCACGTTGGCTTGGTGGCACTTGGTCGTCAAACCCAGGGGCAGCCGATGGTTTTATTACGAATTTCGTTGGAGCTGTAAATCCTGCTCCAACTGCTGAGGCTGTCGTCTCAGGAATTACCGCCTTCAGCGACTGGACGATTATTGAAAGTCCTATTCTTTCTGTGGATCTTGAAAGCTTCACTGCATCTGCATCCCAGCCCGGCGACAAGCCTGTCATCAGCTGGTCAACCTCTGGTGAAACTGACAATGCAGGCTTTCATCTCTATCTTGGCAACCCTGAAGAAGGTTCTGCCGTTCGTCTCACTCAATCCCTAATACCAGCAGAAGGTGACTTGGGATCTACCTATGGCTTTATAGATCCACTCCCCATGAGCTCTGGAGAAACACGCAGCTACTATCTGGAAGATGTTGAATTCGATGGCGACACAGCTGTACACGGACCTGCTACCGTATCCGTAGGATTCAAAGAGCTTGATCTCGCTCTCGAACAGCTCACTCTTGAGAACTGGAAACTGAATACGGTAGGGGAGTTTGTTGCTGCTGACTCTTCAAACGACGAATCAGGACTCTCCCTTAGTATTCCTGCTGATGCGAACGGCGTGTTCGGATCGTGGGAGACTGCGGACGCCCTTGAGGCACTCCCAGCCGGTACTTACGTCATCTCGGCCGACATCGAATATACAGGAACAGTTGCCGAAGGTGATGCCCTCCCCGATGTTCGCCTCCGTGTCTTTGAAGAGGATTTTGATACAAGCTGGATGACTCAAGCCGTTGACCGCAGCGAAGGTAACGCTTCCGGAGAAACCATCACGACTGAGTGGACAACCGAAGGTGGAAAAGCCTGGAAAGTTGCCATCGATCTACTTGCCTTCCAGGAAGGAATGGCTGGTGGATTTACCATCACGAACGTAAATGTTCAGGCGAAGTAGGAGAATTTATCGACCATACTGAGCATCAAAGACGGTCTTTTCTCCGCACTCAGAGTGCTTCTGGGTGCGGAGATATGGCCAGAAATTTAAAGTACCAAAGGCTCGCACTTGATCATCGAGTAAACGAGTTTTTGGAAAGAACCAGGTTTGTAAACAGTAATCTTTTTATAATGATTGCTTGTAAGATCCTTATAGACCTTTCTTTCCAGAACATGATTCCTTGACCGCAGCCTTTTTCCATTAAACATTACGGGTCCTGACTCCAGGATCAATATACCCAATTTGCGTCTGCCAGTCTTGGCCATATTTATGCAAATGAGGGCATACTGATCTATATCTCCCAGAAAAGGACCCGTTATGGACCTCAACTGCAAATATTCAGTCGTTTTCTTGTTTTCGGTCTGCTTAGCCTTAACGTCAAGCCTTCAAGCAGCGCTCATAACTTCAACATCTTCAGGTGGGCAGTGGACCAATCCAAACACATGGGTGGGAGGATCAGTCCCGCTCACCACTGATGATGTGCTGATCAATACGTCTGGAATGAACTCGGTAACGACTAATGTTGATATCGTCGTTAATGAGTTAACAATTAATGCGAACGCAACACTTCTTCAAAATTCAAATATCACTATTGATTGCTCAAATTACCTTCTGGGTCCGGGTGGGACTCACTCGATAACAGCAAATGGTACAGCTGTGACTGTTTCGAATAATATGACGGTGAATGGCGAATTCAATGTCACAACGGGCACAACGCTAACCGTGGGTGGTGATCTTACAATGAACACTGGAGGTCAGATGATAAATTCTTCGGGATCTCTGCTCTTGTCTGGTGATGCAGCAATAAATGGACTCCCGACTGATTTTTCCTTTGGATCAATAACATTCGAGGGAACTTCTGGTCTTCAGACTGTAAGTGGGACGATTCCTTCGATAACCGTCAATTCGGTGACCATCAATAACTCAGACGGGGTTGTGTTGCTGAATCAGGATTTAGATATTTTAAATACCCTCCAATTCATTTCAGGAACTATTACTCTTGGTAACAATTCCAGATTCGTTTCTATGGGAAATCTCAATACTGGAATCAGAGGTCAGGTGACAGGTGCAAGTGCTTCAAATCATGTCATCGGTGGTCGTTTCACACATACGGTGATACCTTCCAACACCTCAGCTTACCTTTTCCCAATTGGAACGAATAATAATGGTCTTTCAAACGCCGGTTATTCACCATTCAGTATTGTTTTTACAACGCCTCCATCAACGAATAGCTCCACAATATCGATTCAGGTGATTCAGGAGCAGCACCCGAGAGTTGCAGGGCGGCCGGGAGCTATCGCCAGATACTGGGATATTTTACCCTTAACAGCGATCGATCCTTTTGCAGCGACGGTTCAAGCGCAGTTCCTTCCCGAAGATCTTACGGAAGGAGCGGCTGATATCACAAGTACGACTAATTTAAGACTTGGGCGCTGGGTCGGTGGACGTTGGGCAACAAACCCGGGGTCCACGAATAATTTCTTCACGGGGTTATCGGGCAGTACCGCTGGCAATACTTCGTTTGCGCAGGGCGCTACATCTTTCAGCGATTGGACTATTCTAGACAGCCCTTTTCTCTCCGTTGATCTTCTCGATTTTACGGCTGAAGTCTCCGGGCCGGGGGAGAAGCCCGTTCTTAACTGGTCAACCGCAAGTGAAACGGACAATGCCGGTTTCCACGTCTATCTCGGCAATCCGGATACCGAGGAATCTATACGCCTCACAAAATCATTGATACCTGCTGAAGGTGACCTTGGTGGCAACTACGTGTTTATTGATCCTATGCCAATCAATTCAAACGAAACTCGTGATTACTATCTGGAGGATATCGAATTTGATGGAGACAGAACGGTCCATGGACCTGCAACAGCAAGTGCCGGTGTTGTTGATCTGAACCTGGCTGCTGAGGAATTGAACCTTGATCAATGGGTCTTCCTATCGGCAGAAAACCTGACAGCAGCGCAGGCCTCCTCCGATGGATCTTCTCTAACTCTAAGTGTGCCTGATCAAAGTTCCAACGTGTACGGGTCCTGGGAAACGAAAGGGGCTCTTGAGGCCCTTCCTGCCGGAACTTATCTTATCACCGTCAATGTAGACTACCTCGGTACCACCGGATCGGCAAAAACTCTCCCTGATGTTCGGCTGCGCGTTTTCGAAGAGAACTTCGAGAAGACCTGGATGACACAGGCAGTAGATCGGACAAAAGGAAACGTAATCCGGGAAACGATCACAACAGAATGGACGACATCAGGCGGAACACCCTGGAAGATTGCTATCGATCTTATGGCTTTCCAGTCAGATATGGCCGGAGGCTTCAGAATTACCGGGTTGAATGTACAAGCGAAGTAACTTCTGAATTTAAGTCTCATTCAGGATAGTGCCCCCCTCCGATAGAGGGGGGCTTTCTCATGTCATGATTTCGCGATTCTTTGTGAAAAGCTTTTGACTTTGTAGCCGCATTCTTCGACTTATGATTCTTTGTAACGTTGATTATTATGAGCACACTGCGGCCAAAATTGAACAAATTTCTCCCCTTAAACCTAAGAATCAATTTATTCAAGCTTCAGACGGAGATCGTCACATGAAGCTCCAGGCGAAAAGTGTCTACCTGCTTCTCGATAAAGTGGGGAGAATCATGATGGTTCAGGCAGACTCAGGCGCCGAAAATCTCGACGAGGCCCTTCGATATGAAGGCCTGCAGCCTGAGGCGTATCCTTTTGAACGATTCTCGGAAATCGTTGAGCGTCTCAAAGAGGAAGAAAACTCTCAATTCAATAAGATCTGGATTTCGCGTAATCAACGTGCCTATGATATTCGATTTCGATATGAGAAGGTTTCAGGTGGGCCTTTTATCAGCGCGCTTCTAAAGCCTGTCTATCAGGATGAAGACGTCACTCCTTATCCTTCGAAATCTTCGGATGATGAAGTCACTCCTGTTGAAGGTTTTGATCTGACAGACCTTTCTCATCGTCCTGTGTTGAACGTGAACACTCGGCTCGAGATTCTGACAATGAATGAGGATGCTCAAGAGCTCCTGGGGTATCGGGAGAGAAGTAACTTCGCCAAGGATCTGATTTCACTGATCCATCCCGATGACGTTCGCCAGCTTAAGAAGCTGATCAAGACCTGGACTCCAACGGCGATGAAGTATCCCACTTTCGATTCTTCGCTCCCTCCGATTCGAATACAACGTAAAGATGGAAAACAGATTGTTGTGAACCTGGTCATCATGTCAGCGATCTATCAGGATGTTCCAACGATTCGAATCATCATGCGTGAGATCACGCAGGAAATCCGTCAGGAACGATTTCGAGAAGCACTGAGCAAGCTCGGACGCGAACTTAGCGCCGCCACTTCAAGCTACGATGCGGCGAAGATCATCTCCCGAACCGCTGACTTTCTCTTTGGCTGGGATGCCTTTTTCGTGGCAACCTATGACCGCCACATCAATCGATATATACCTATACTTCTAATCGATACTGTTGGCGGCGACAAAAAGGAATTCCAGGGACCTTACGATGTTGAAGAGGACCCAAGCCCTTCCTTCCTGAAGACTCTCAAGAAGGGCCCACAGCTGATACATCGAGAGACCAGCACTGTAGCAGAAGAAGGAAGCCCCTACGGTGATGAGGAACGATTATCTGAGTGTCGTATTACAGCTCCTTTCGTTGTCAGGGACAAAAACCCCATCGGATTGATAAGCGTTCAGAGCTATACAAAGAATGCCTATGATGAACTCTCTCTCAAAGAGCTTGAGCTGATGGCCGACTATTGCGCGGCAGCGATCATGCGAACCCAGGCTGAAGAAGCACTCCATATCAGTGAAACACGTTACGCACTTGCGGCAAAGGGAGCCAATGATGCTCTCTGGGACTGGAATCTTAAGACAAACGAAGTCTATTACAGTCCGCGCTGGCTTGATATGCTTGGCCTCGATGCATCAGAGATTAACGAATCGCCCGACTTCTGGTTTCAGCGTATACACCCTAATGATAAGAAAGATCTTGAGGGGAACCTGAAAGCTCATCTGCAAGGGCTCCGCCCTCATTTTGAAAGTGAGCACAGACTACGTCATGGGAATGGGACATACCGCTGGATGGTTTGCCGCGCTGTTGCCGTTTTTGATGAAGAGAAGAAGCCACTTCGTATAGCAGGTTCCCTGCGTGATATTACCGAACGCAAATATGCCGAGGAACAACTTCTTCATGATGCGTTTCATGACAGTCTGACAGGCTTGCCAAACCGCGCTCTTTTCTATGAGCATCTGAGCCAGTCACTCTCCAAACTGAAACGCGGAGATGATTATCAATTTGCAATTCTCTTTCTGGATTTCGATCGGTTTAAGGTGATTAATGACAGTCTTGGTCACCTGATTGGAGATATACTTCTGGTCAAGTTGACTCGAAGGCTTGAAGAAGTCTTGAGGCCTGGAGATCTCTTTTCCCGTCTTGGAGGGGACGAGTTTGCAGTTCTTATCGATAATTACCGCGCTGCAACAGAGGTGATACAGATCGCCGAGAATATACACCGCGCCCTATCACGCCCTGTTACCGTGGAAGGCAATGAAGTCTTTACTTCTGCAAGCATTGGCATTGCTTACAGCTCTACTCAGTACTCACGACCTGAGGAGATCCTCCGTGATGCGGACACGGCCATGTATAGAGCGAAAGCTCGCGGTAAGTCTCAGCATGTTGTTTTCAACAAAGAGATGCTGCATGAAGCACAGCTTCTGCTTGAGATGGAAACAGATCTGCGGCGTGCTGTTGACCGCTATGAATTTGAAGTTCACTACCAGCCCATTCTATCGGTAGGGGATAGCAGGGTTGTCGGAATGGAAGCGCTTATCCGTTGGAAACATCCAAGCCGCGGATGGATTGCTCCTGATGACTTTATTCCCCTGGCTGAGGAAACCGGTATCATTGAGCCACTTGGGCTACTTGCTTTTCATGAATCCTGTAAGCAACTGGCAGAATGGGACAAGATGATAGGGGAGCTGGAACTGTATATCTCCGTTAACCTGTCTGCTCGTCAACTGTCGCAGCCAGGGCTCGTGGATCATTTTCTTCATGTTCTGCAGGAACATGACGTGGATCGAAAGAGAGTGCGTCTTGAGCTGACAGAATCTGCTTTGATGTCACGACCAGACCTCGCGGTAAAGATCCTACAGCGGTTTAACAGCGAAGGGATTCAGATCCTCATCGACGACTTTGGGACGGGATATTCAAGTCTCAGCTATCTCCAGCGTTTACCTATTTCCGCTCTTAAGATCGACAAGTCATTCATCATGTCGATCAAGAAAGAGAGCGACCAGAGCGAGATTATCTCGGCGATTCTTGGCCTGGCTGGAAACCTTGGTATGGAGGTGATTGCAGAGGGAATCGAGACGAAAGTCCAGATGGATAAGGTGATGGAACTTGGATGTGACTATGGTCAGGGGTTTTTATTGAGTCGCGTTCTTTCTCCTGAAGCAGCGACTGAGTATTTAAAGAATGCGCTCGGTTCGGCCGAGATAACCAAAAAGACTTAAGATCAGTTTTACTTACACATGAAAAAGAAAAAGCCCCGGGGCAGTGCTCCGGGGCTTGGTTATTGTGTGTGGTGACTTCTAAGATTAGTTGAAGATCAGCCAGTCTTTAACAGATGTAGTCTTACTACCAGCATCGAGAGGTCCATAGTGACCGCGCTTTCCACTGAACTCGACGTCCTGAATGAAGAACGTAGGCTCATCGATAGCATCAACAGCAGCGGAGGGAACGGTAAAGCTGTATGTCGCACCGTTGCCATTTGGATTCTCTGAAGGAATCAAAGAAGAGTTAAGCTGCTCTGCGGCGTATGGTACACCATTGATATCGTCTTTACCCAGGAAAACATTGAAGCCTGCATTGTTGATTTCTTCTGAAGTCGTCCATACAATCAAGACGTCACCATTGGAAAGAAATTCTGTAGTTACTTCGCTGATTTCAGCAGAAAGTGTCGTTGGATCCTGAAGCTGTGTGATCGCAATACAGTTCTCTGTATTCCCAACGATGTTAGCATCGGTGTTACAGTTGCCTGGAGTCTCACCAATGTTGAGGTCCCAGTTTGCCGTCAGAGACGCGCCGTCAACGTTTGCGGTATTGCCGATGTTCTGACCGTTACCTGGAGTACTAATCTGAGTTACAGTAGAAGCCGTTTCCAACGTTGTTGCGCCACCAGGTGCGTTACCGTAGGAGACTCCAAAGCCTGATGGGGATACGTTTGTATTGCTGAATGCAGCGTCTGTCTCGTTATCAACCCAGATGACGTCAGCCTGGTTAATGTCGTTTGCACCATTGAGTGTGCTGACTGTGATCGGCGTTAAATATGTCGCATTTCCGAGGTTAATAATGATGTTCCAATCACCATTTGGTGGATCGTAGCTGAGATCTTCTGCGACGATGCCCGATCCTGCTATGACGATAATGGTTCCTCGGGGAAAATAATTGAGTACGGTTCCATTCAAGAGCTGTGAAGTATTTTGAAGGGCATAGGCAGTTCCCTTGATCGACTTATCGTTTGTTGCGTCACCGATTTGATACTGGTCGAGAACAGCAGGCCCAATGTCGTTAATAATAACGACTTCGATGAACTCACTACCAGCGGCAGTCAGTCCGGTATTACTTCTGTACAGCTCATTCAGTACAATGTTTTGCTGTGCGGGGGCGACCGAAGTTAAAGCCGCAGCCGCGAGGCTAAGTCCTAATACTTTCTTCAAATTTCGTTTGTTCATGGAGAATTCTTCCTATTAATGGGGTCTTGATACAGGGGTGCGCATTTCCCCGCACACTTATAAAGACCTTCTAAAACCATTTTTTTTCAAAAAAAATAAAAAAAATGAAGGGGAAGTGAAAAACTAGGGCGAGAGATTGAAAGAAACAGGGAATTGTATGAGGAAAGATGTTTACAAACCAGTAATCTTGGCCGTCTGTCAAGTCACTTCCTCATCCCCATAAGCCCGATTGATACCAAACTAAACACCGAGCTTCTTGCCAAAGTAATCCATGGTATTCTTAATACCTTCCTCAAGTTTCACTTGAGGCTCCCAGCCCAGCCTTTGTCGAGCTCTGGTAATATCAGGCTTACGCTGCTTGGGATCATCTACTGGTAGAGGCTTATAAACGATTTCACTCTTGGAATTACTGAACTTAATGATCGCTTCAGCGAATTCCTTGATCGTCATCTCTGAAGGATTACCAATATTGCAAGGCTCCTGAAGATCACTGGTGAGAAGGCGATAGATACCTTCAATAAGGTCCGCCACATAGCAGAAGCTTCTTGTCTGGCTGCCATCGCCATAAACCGTCAGTGGCTCGCCCTTGAGCGCCTGACTGACAAAGTTCGGGACCACGCGTCCATCCTGGAGTCTCATTCGTGGACCGTAGGTATTAAAAATTCTCACAATTCGCGTTTCGAGACCATGGAATCGATGATAGGCCATAGTAATTGCCTCAGCGAAACGTTTTGCTTCATCATAAACGCCGCGAGGCCCGATCGGGTTCACATTCCCCCAATACTCTTCCGTTTGAGGATGAACAAGCGGATCCCCATAGATCTCACTGGTTGAGGCGATCAGAAAACGGGCTTTCTTCTCTTTAGCCAGGCCAAGAGCCTTATGAGTTCCCAGAGAACCTACTTTCAGCGTAGGAATCGGACGCTCCAGATAATCAACCGGGCTGGCGGGGGAGGCGAAGTGGATGACATAATCAACTTCACCCTCTACGTACAGGTACTCTGTAACGTCCTGCTTAATGAAGGTGTAACGATCGTCACGGATATGTTCAATGTTATCAACGCTACCTGTTGAAAGATTGTCCAGGCAGACAACTTCGTGATCTTTGCCAAGCAAAAGGTCTGTCAGATGACTTCCTAGAAATCCTGCACCACCGGTAATGACTGTTCTGGGCATTCAACAATATCCTTATTCAATTCTTCCACGTTGGACATTTCGCTGCGAAACTGGAAACGTCTCCGGAGACAAATTCTGGCTCATCGCGGGTACGCACGAGAAAAGAGGCTCTTACCTCAAGAGGGTCGAGGAAAAAAGCCCTCTTCGCCTTCGATTTATGCCTCTTATCTTATTAAGCGCAAAAACATCCTGAAAGACAATTCTCCTTCACACGAAGGTTATCCACAGCACATGGCATCATGAATGCACTACACCACTAACAACATTGCGAACGTTGCAATGATGTCACACGAATCACCCGAAGGATTTCTTCACATATGATGAATTACTCAACAGTCCCGATACCTGCAAAGATTCTCCTCGCCTGCCTTTTTCTTCTCTCTCCTGCTTTCGTTCTCGCCGATGCCGCTACTGTTGCAGATAAATGGGATGCAATTCTCAAAGATACAGCCAGATTGTCGCAGATCGATGATATTAACGTGGTTCTTGTCGATTACAAAGAAATCAAGAGCGATCCACGCTGGACCGCTCTTCTACAAGATCTCGAATCTTCTGAAGTTCCTACCGCTCGCGACGAAGCAAAAGCCTTCTGGATGAACGCCTATAACATTCTTGCCATCGACGTCGTTCTATCGCAATACCCGGTCGAGAGTATTCGCGACGTCGGTCCCTGGTACTCCACAGTCTGGAAAATGGATGCAGGTGAAGTGAACGGCAAAATGTATTCTCTCGACTATATTGAGCACCAGATTCTCCGCAAGATGGGCGATCCTTTAATCCATGCAGGTATCGTCTGCGCCTCGGTCAGTTGCCCCAACCTCAGAGACGAAGCCTTCCGCGGGGCCAATGTCCAGCAGCAGCTTGACGAGCAGATGGAAGCCTTTCTCAGTGATGCAACAAAAGGTGCACGAATTGAGGGCAACACACTCTACCTGTCAAAGATCTTCGACTGGTTCAGCGAAGACTTCGGCTCAATTAAAGACTTCGTCAGGAAGCATGCACCGGAAGAACTTGCCTCACAGATCAGTTCTTCCACTTCCATTGACTACTTTGATTATAATTGGAAATTGAACGACGATACAGCTACGATCTCTGCATCACGTTAACTCTGTCTTAAATAGAAGATGTAAAAAATCAAATGCCGGAGTCAGTTGTTCGTGGCTCCGGCATTCTTCTTAAACTACTAAACAGCGAGAAACTTAGTCCGTCTCTGCCCAGGGAACCGGTTGAAAAAGAACAAACGATTCGGGTCTTTGCACCTTATCCACCTGAATCACTTCGCCCGCCTCACACGTGATCACGAGATCATAACCTTCGTACTGGCCGAACGCGACAATATAACGATTATTTCGGACTTCGTAAATATAGACTTTCTTGTCTTCAGCGAATCCCGAGTACGCCGGATTGCCATACTTCTGGAGGATTTCTTCTTCTGACATTCCTTTTTCCACGGGGTTCAGAAAAAGTTCTGAATTATTGTAAATACCGATACAGCCTGAAGAAACCAACATAACTGATGACAGGATCAGGCCTGACATTACTCGACGGATCATGGTTCAAGCTCCTCTAATAGTTGATTTAACTGATCATCCGACCCCTCAACAGCTATCAGTTCCCATTCAGAATCCACAAGCCTCATGTAGCATTTCCATGGAAATTGACTACTGTAGATCTTCCGACGATAATTCTTTTCTCGAATCGTCTCTGGTTTGCCCGAAATATGCAGTTCTACAAAGATCATCGCACGATCTTCCCAGTATAGAGATCCCTCCTGAATAAGAAAAGAAAACTGCAGCACATCATAGGTCTCCCTGAGACGCTCTCGAACAAGGTCCAACCTTTCAATCAAAGGATGATCGATTGATGCAAAGCTATCCGGGAGTGAATCTCTGTTATTTAGAGGAGGCTCCCAGTTCCTGTCTATCCAGTCAGCAATTCCCTCTGCAACCCTGCTCCTCTTGTAATTCACACTAAGCGGTGGAGACTTATCTGAATCCCATAAACTCAGGTCTATACCAGCGTTTATTTCATCATTGGTCTCTTCCGGTAGAACTTCTTGCTCTTCAAAAATCTGGATACTTTCAACAGGCTCTTCAAGAACCGACTCTTCCACAATCGGCTGTTCGAGAGCTGCAACTTTCTCTTTTTCAGAGCTCCCGGAGAAATAGGCAACGGACACGAGCCCAACTCCCAGTAATAGTCCTGCGGTCAGTCCCACAACGATAGACGAGGAGAACTTTTTTTCTATCACCGTACCGCTGGTGATGGCTTCAGAAGCACTCATCTCTAATGGTTCTTGCTTGAAGAGTTCGGAGAACGAGTTATGTTTATACGGCTCCAGTGCTTCAGCAACGGATTGATACAGGTGTGATGCCTTCTCAGGCCTTTCGGACGGATCTTTTCGAAGACCTTGAGCCAGCGCATTCGAGAGTGCTTCGGGCAGGGCGCGGTTTCGTTCGTGTATAGGAACAGGAGGATCGTTTGTCTGCTTATAGAGCAGGTCAACTCCTGATGTATAGTCGAACGCCAGCTTACCTGCAAGCGTCCTGTAGATTAACATAGAAAAAGCATATATATCTGCTGCTGAAGTGACAGATTTTCCTTTGACCTGTTCCGGCGACATGAACGCCGGCGTGCCGATCGTTGCCAGTTCCTGGGTCTGAAAAACGCCATCCATATCAACGTGTGCCACACCGAAATCCATGATCTTGGCAACTCGTTGCGGCATGGTCACAACAATGTTAGAGGGCTTGATATCCCGGTGGACGATTCCCTTT
Organism: uncultured Candidatus Sumerlaeota bacterium; assembly: GCA_964437365.1. Classification (GTDB taxonomy): domain Bacteria; phylum Sumerlaeota; class Sumerlaeia; order SLMS01; family SLMS01; genus CAYTGM01. Next base: position 92,101 of record CAYTGM010000021.1, read on the forward strand.
TCGTGCGCCGCATCCAACCCGGAAGATATCTGTCTGAAGAGATCCAGAACCGCAGCGATTGTCAGTTGCTCTCGCTGATCTTTCAGAAACCTCTCAAATTCCATCCCCTCAACAAACTCCATAGCGATAAATGCCGGCTCATCTTCCCTGTCGGAGACATGGACATCAAAGATCTGAACGATGTTTTCATGGACGCATTTACCCATGGTTAGAGCTTCGCGTTCGAAGCGACCGATAAACTCTGGCTTCTTGAGCAGCTCTTTTTTTGGTATTTTGACAGCAACCGTTCGACGTAATCGAATCTGACGGGCGCGAAAAACTCCACCCATGGCCCCCTGGCCAATCAACTCATCGATCTGGTAGCGACCATCCAGCGTCTTTCCGCAAAAGGACTCAAGATAGGCTCTTGATTCATCAGGATCCTTTTCCAGAACGGTACTCTTATTCTCTTCACTCATTCCGTGGACCGGAGCTTTTCATGGATATCGTCACCGTTAAATCAACTTAACGGGGTTGGAATCATGACAGGGAACCTGCCTGAATCAATTAGAGAGTTCACTCTTTTATCGAACAGCTGCCAGAAGGTCGGTGAAATCCCGCACCACAACCTCGGACAATTCTTCAATTTCTTCGGGAGTGTGCATTGTGGCAAAGCCGATTGCTTTTGAGCCAGCTCTTTTCGCTGCTTCAAGGCCATGGATAGAATCCTCCAGCACGATGCAGTTCTCAGCGTCCTGGTTCATCTGCTGAGCACACTCTAGAAAGATAGACGGGTCAGGTTTCGCCTGAATCACCTCATCGCTGCTGACAATACTGGAGAAGTAGTGGTCGATCTTCAGCCCCCTTAGAATGGCTTCAATGTTCATACGAGGAGCACTGGAGCCCACGGCCATCGGTATAGACGCCTCCTCCATGACCTTCAGAAAATCGAAAAGGCCATCAATTGGAGGGACGACACCGCTCCGAAAAATCTCCAGAAACATCTGCTCTTTCTTTTCCCCTTCCTCTTTGAGAAAGTCATGATCGTCTTTCCTGTCAGGAAAGAAGTAGGGGACTACCTGAAGGTTTCCACGCCCGAAGGTCTTTCTCATAAAGTCGTCAGGGTCGATTGACTGACCGAGCGATTCCGCGTACTTCATCCAGGCCTCTTGATGAGCATTCCTCGTATCAACGATCACTCCATCCATATCGAAGATGATCGCTCTAAAGGTCTGGCCATTAATTCTCATGAATCTTTTCCTCGATCAGCACTTGCAACGTCCTGCCGAAACAGGTCAGATTAGCATGGTGGTCAAGGATTGATTCCTAACTCTCGCTCCAATGAGGCCCTGAATGAAAGTTGTCATCGCTCATCGCTCCCGCGAAGCACGTGTTGTCGATCTTGCGACACCTTCTTCCCATGAAAGCTTTATTACCGTTCGGGTGAGTCATTCGGCTCTGATTCTGCCCGATGAGCTGATGGCCCTTTCCCAGGCAGGGCGCATGGCACAAAAAGGTGATGATGGTTTTCCTCTCGGATCCTGCGCCAGCGGTACGGTAATTGAAACCGGCGCGAAAGTTAAAACACTCAAGAAGGGTGTACGCGTCGCCGTTTGCGGAAACCCATATGTCTATCATGGAGCACAATTAGTCGTTCCGGAAGCACTCGCTATTGAACTTCCCAAGAAAGTGAATCACGAGGAAGGCAGCTATGCAGGATTGGGCGCCCGGGCCCTTAATCTTCTCCGGACGGCTCCTGTACAGATCGGGGAAGTTATCCTGATTATTGGAGCCGATCTTCTGGGTCTTTTAACCGCTCAGCTGGTGAAAGCTGCCGGAGCCATCCCTGTCCTCGTAGATGATTCAGAATTCCGACTCAATAAAGCTCGCACCATTGGGATTCCTCGTACTTTTCTTCCAACCGATGAAGACTTGCTGCGTACCGTGAGTAATCTCACCCATGGTTACGGCGTCGACACGGCCCTGATCACCCGAGCCGGAGACCGCGCTGGCTATACGCTTGCCTGTGATTTTCTCTGTCACGGAGGCGTATTGATTCTTGGCGCTGACCTTGAGCAACGAGCTCCCATTGATCTTTTGCGCGAGAAAGCGATCCAGATCCGTCCAGCTATAGGTGGGGGAGCGGGAGCAGCTAACAGAGACCATGCTGCACGCAGTTCCTTACTCCCACGTACCATCACCCGATGGACGGAGCGAGATAATATGGGATGTTTTTGCGATTTACTGGCGGAACGAAAAGTGCAAATCACGCCATTGATCACCGATCGCATCCCTGTTGATCGAGCTCAGGTGGTCTACGAAAAAGCATCACGAGGTCGCGATTCTGTATTGGGCGCTGTCTTTACTTATTAACATGGGCCGCCGCTTTTCTGAGGAAAGCGTGCAGCTGAGTCGGAGACAATAATGGAACAGTTTCACTTCCATTTTCTCCGTCCGAGAAACCTCCTGGTCTTTATCTTCTCGTTCAGTCTGGTTGCCCTGATCCTTCTGCGAGAACCACTTTTTCTCTTTCTTGTGGTTACCTGTCTCGCTGCCGTTCTTCTCTCCTTAAAGGAAGCAACAGGTCTTCTCTCGCATATAAAGATTAACCGAACTCATCATCCACGCGTTTTTCAGGATAACCGACTCAACGTGAAGGTGCTCATTGAAGGTACGGAGAACCGCGCGCCAGAATTACTTCTTGTTGAAGACTATTTCTCTCCTGCAACGGTCAGCAAGATTCGACGACTCATTGAAAGTCCCCTCAAGAAAGGAAAGGTAGTTGAATTCCATTATCAGGGGATGTGCAGCCACCGCCGAGGCCTCTATACCATCGGACCCGTCAGACTTCAGGCTTTCGATTCCTTCGGGTTTTTCTCTCGAGAACTCTATGTCGAGGAATTCACCGATCTGCTTGTTTACCCCCAGGCCGTTGACCTTCAGCAGAATAATCTGCTCGGAGAAGGAACACTTTTCCACGTGGGACTGGAGAGCCACCCGAAGACAGGATACAGCGAAGAGTTCCAGGGTATTCGAGAATACCAGCAGGGCGACTCACCCCGATTGATCCACTGGAAGTCCACGGCTCGCCACAATCAGTTTATGGTGAAGGAATTCATCGACGTCTATACAACGGAGGTGATCTTCTTCCTCGATCTCGGCCGCCTGGGTCTTGTCGGCATCGGCGATCAGACCTCTGTCGAGTACGGCATTAAGTGCTGTGCCAGCCTCTCTAAACGGGCGGTTGAGCGGGGCCACGCTGTCGGACTCTGCGCCATCGGCAAAAAGGTTGAATACCTACCTCCCAGAACCGGTGTGAGCCATCTCCTTGCCATACTGGATCGACTTGCCTTCGTCAAACCAGAGGGCGATACGGCCTTTGTACAGACAGTGACAGATATGGCTCGAGAAATCCCCCGGGGGAGTACGGCCGTCTTGCTGATGGGTGCTACAACGATTGACCTCGATCCAACAGCGGTCCTGATCCAGCACTTTATCGATCGACGAATTCTGCCGGTCATGATCCTTATAGACGATCGCGCTTTTATTAAGATCTTTCGGGAACAGGAAGACCGGCACTTCGAGGCACTCTCTCTGGATGAAATAGCCACTAAACTTAAAATGATGGGAGCTCAGGTTCACGTTGTTGGCCGTGCTTCCAGCATGACGGAGGCCCTTACCCAGGGGTTGGAAAGAGAGTATACGCTTTGAGTGTACACCTTGAAAACTTCGCCATGACCGATGACCAGGCCCACGCGTTAGAGCTGATCGAGCAGCGCAAGAAAGCCAAGGTCTCTCTCTTCTGGCTGGAAACTCTCCACCTGGCGCTGACAGCGCTCACATGCTGGGCGTCGATCTTCATCGCCTTTCAATGGATGGGTTCGTTTGGTACGGCGGTTTCCTTTGGCCTCGGAGGACTGGTCCTCATTGGCCTCGTAATCGGGCGCTTCCTGCAGATTCCTCTCGGAGATCTCTATCGTCAGTTCACCTACCGCGAAGGCTTCTTTCTGATGCTGGTGCACTTTGCGGTTTTGATCATGCCACGCATGCTTTTTGGCATTAGAGACATGGCGACGCTCACGTGTATACTCATGATCTTTGTCTCTCTTCAGTCCATTAATGCGATCTGGTATGCACGACTCTACGCCGTTACAGGTGCTCTTGTTCTATTAACGATTCTGCTGGGAGAACCGCTTCCTCCTGTCTGGGCACTGGCTCTTTACATGTACCTGGTTCTCATTACTTTCAGGCTCGACTATCTTCGGTTTCGGGTTGAGAAATACGGCGAAGAGCGCGGGGTAGAGCTCAAGTCCTCGGTGCTTCGATCCTTCTGGAAAACAGCAATTCCCGTCCTTATTGGACTCGGTGTCTATATGGCCATGACTCCTTACCTGGTTCGACGTAAGTTAAAACTCGACCCAGGCATGATCGAACGCGATGGCACTGATGTCTTTATGTCTTACAGTGAAGTGATTTGGAATGCGATCTTCATGACGGGGGCTATTATCGTTCTGGTGCTTCTCTTAAACCTCCTTGATAAGAAATTGAGAAAAAGACAAGTGCAGCCAGAGATCGACGAAGAAGGACCAGTCACGAATGTCCGCGAGTTTGAACGTCAGGCTCAGGAGGAAAGTCGTCTTGTCCTCGACGAGCCATCCGGTCCACCACAGAAAATTCTCAATGCCTTCAAAGAGTTCGAACATCGCATGACGACTTTCGGACTTAATCGCCAGGAAGAGGAAACCGTCGAGCAATACTTCAAACGGGTGACGAAAACGATGGAGTTATCCTTTGAGGATGAAGAACGGATCCCTGATCCTTTCAACCTCGCCGTCTATAACATGAATGAACCGAGTAGCGAAGACGCCGAGTACTTTGAAACCGAACTGACGAAATTTACGAATCAGGCTGTGAGTCGATTAGAGGATACCGCAAGCCTGGAGGGTGGAGAAGATCCGGACTTACCGGAGAAGAACGAATAGTGAAAGAACTGCTTCTGCAGTTCATTAGCTCTTATTAAGATGTCCTTTTACCCGAGCATCGCGAGGCCTTAGTCGAGCCTGGTACTTTAGTGCCAGGTAAATCGTCCCGCCATAAAATCCCAACCGTTTCAACGGTTTCACATTCTGTGCGATCACCCGGTGAATCGCAAAGGACTTTCTTCGAATCTGTTGTTTGTGGCACCCGCTCCCGGGGTGCCTTTTCTGTCGCGTCTATACCCCGGACGATGTCCGGACTAAGATTGTTTCCTCCCTGCCGGGATGGGGATTGGTACAGTCGATAATGATCCTGGACTAACGAACTGCTCCCGCAGTTCCTGGCTTCATTCATCCCAACCCCGGGTAGACTCCTGCGTCGTCAACCCGGGGCTTGGCAATCAAACTACTCCCGTGGTTTTTCTATCGATGATTATTGGAGAACGTCTATATTAACTCAGGCTATGTCCATCCTCATCGCGTTGCTTGACACTTTCGAGGTCAACTGCGCCAGTGGTTCGTTAGTCTTTTCAGCCGAGCATCGCGGGGCTTTAGTAGAGCCTGGCACTTCAGTGCCAGATTAATCGTCCCACTTTAATACTCAAACCGTTTCAACGGTTTCCCACTTCATGCGACCACAACATGCATTGCGGAAAACCCTTTCTGTACGAATTAGCGATTCATCCCTCCATACTCATCCTTACATTTCATCCTTCCCGCAGGTTAAACCCCGCGGCTCTGCTAAAGTCTCCCTTCGCTCGGAGTGCTTCTGGAACGAAGGTTTTTCTCCTTACTCTTCCCCCTTTAATGTCATCTTTCATTCCTCCGCCTGCATCCTTTTGCTTCATCCTTCATTATTCTGCACCCATCCTTGCCGTTTCTCCTCTCCCGATGACGTACGTCTGACGGACGTCTTATCTACGTCTTACCTACGACTCGAGACGTCCGTCAGACGTCGGACAGACATCGTGATGAGGTCGAACCCCCGGTTAGAGCCTCCTCGACGTTAGTTCTGAAGTGTTTTTCCTGATAAATCGATTTGTCCTGAGGCACCCCTTATTCTCTCCGAGAGGCGGTCTCACAGGAATGAGACGAGCCATAAATTCTTCTCAGACTTCAGAGGTGCGGGGGAGTTCTGACCTCCACAGGGCTTTTGAAAAAATTGAGATATGACCCTTGGCGTGTGCGTCGAGACCTCAATCTTCGCTGAAACGAGCTTCCGACGTCGTTTTTCGTCGGTCTCGAGTGAAAATAGGGTTGCGTGGGGGTGAGCCTTAGATGTTTGTTTCTCGCCCTTGTTTGTGGTGCTGTTGTGCCGTCGTGGCGGAACTGGCAGACGCGCACGGTTCAGGTCCGTGTGAGCATTGCGCTCGTGGAGGTTCGACTCCTCTCGACGGCACCATTTTTTAAATCAAATCACATCGGTTTCCTCCTGCAACGCTTCGAATTGTTCATTCTTGTAATAAAAGCTGGCCAGTGATCATGTGTGATGACACGAAAATCGACATCATCAGTTCTTTGGTGTAGATTAATTCAGCGACGATTTGAAGTCATCGTTAATCTCCATTATTCATGGTCCCACGTCTAAAGTGGACCTTTTTTCCAACAAAAATTTGGATTGCCCTTCCGAGCAGTTACAGAGCTCTTCACGTGTCTTTATTCGACGATGCTACCATGCAGTCACAGTCATGATGGTCATAGAGAAAAGTAATTTGTTGGGACTTCTTCAGACCACACATTAGATTAATTTACCATATTCTGTAGAGTAATTCAAAGCACCTTGATAGATCCTGTGACCTTTCAATTCAATTCAAGAAGAATGCTCAATCATCCAAATTTTACTGATCCAAGAGAACAATCTGAGATCAGACAACAAGGAGTCTTTAGATGAGATTACCCCTCGGACACTTAGCCGCCAACTTCCCAGACTTCTTAATTGTTGGTGCAGCAAAGTCCGGTACTACTATCCTTCACTCCTGGCTCGCTGAGAACAAACATATATATGGTTCATTCCCAAAGGAGCTTTGGTTTTGGCATCAGGTTTCAAATCCTAATCAGGGAATCTATGACGTCTGGCCCCGAAAAAGAATCCCCCAGAATATTCTAGAGTATCTATCGTATTTTGAAGGGGCATCAAGTGAGCAGCTCTGTTGTGAATCATCACCTTCCTATTTGTATTTCCATGAACATGCTATTTCCAATTTAAAGAAATACCATCCTCGTTGGAACGAGTTAAAGATCATTATTGTTCTACGTGAGCCAATTGATCGAATCCTCTCCCAACACCGGTTTGTACTTCAACATGGCTATGACCCCGAAAGTTTACCTATCAATAAGGCTTTGGCTGAAGAACCAAGAAGATTGAAAGAAAACAAGGTTGTCCCTGGTTGTTTCTATACGGCTCTATCATTGTACCTGTCTCAAGTTAAGGTATATAATGAAACTTTCGAGAACGTATGCTTTCTTGAGTATGATATGTTCAAAAAGGAACCCGGTTTTGTTGTTGATAAAGTCTGTGATTTTCTCGGGTGTCCTTCGCATTCGAAAGAGGTTAATTTTGCAAAAAAAGTAAATGCCTCCGAGGCTTACGTGATGGATAGGTTCAATGGGTCCAGGCGTTTTTATAAAGGTATCGATAAATCAGTTAGTAGTATATTTGGCCGCAGAGGTTCTGAGGCACTTCGGTCGATGGGTCTTCGACGTCTTTTCTTCTCTAAGCCTGAGAAAATAACGCCAGAAAATGAGAAGATGTTAGCAGAAAAATTCTGCAAAGAGATTCCTGAGCTTGAAGAAATAACGAAACTTGATCTTTCCAGCTGGCAGGAAAAGTATGAAAGTATAATTGGATAAGTAAGTATCAATTTCTGAATAGAAAATCGAAATAGTTTGATTGTGGTCACTTTTCAACGATTAATGTTTTTGAGCTAATTAGAGTGATCTTCTGAAGTCCTGCTCAGTTTGTGCTGGCTGTGAGCAGCAGCTCCGAGCCCCTGAAAGCATCGACATAGCACCACTATTACTACGTTTTCATGCACACAGACCTACCTCTCTTGCTCAATCTATTCGGAGATCAATTTTGGCAAGTACTCTAGAGCCTTCAGAAGCCATTGCTGCGGTGATTAATCACTCTCTTCATTCGACTTATCGGTTCCTTTATTTTTAATTCATAATATTCATTGACGGGGGATCTGAAGTAAGCTTCACTCTTGGTTCTTCATAATTGAAATCTTAATGAACAATCTTCATGACGGTTCCAACGATCTGAAGGAAATTTACGCAGCTCTCTATATGAGCTCAGGAGTATTATTTTGTTACAAGGTACAGTTAAATGGTTTAACGACCAAAAAGGCTTCGGCTTCATCACCCCTGAAGATGGTGGAAAAGACCTCTTCAT
>CAYTGM010000022.1:0-93191 GCA_964437365.1 uncultured Candidatus Sumerlaeota bacterium
ACAAAGCCAAGGAAGAAGCTCTCGTTCTGGGACAGCCTCAGGAGATCAGCGATCCGAGGGAGAGCTATTCTCTTTCTATTTACCTTATTTCTACCTCATTTCTGGCTCTTTTCTACCTGCTTAAGAATGCAGGCAGAAAGCAGGCTGAATGCAGGAAGGAAGCAGGAAGACCAGAGATGGACTAAGTAAAATCAAGGATCAGGAATTCTGTCACATCGAATTTCGAAGGGACTTTGAGAATCAGTCTGTTCGTGCTTCAAGTGGCATTGAATGATTCACAACCGTGCTTATCAGCCAATATGAGCCTTGGCCGGTCAGAGAGTTCATCGCGTGGTGATTTGCTCTTAGCTCTTCTGTGCAGCTGGCTCCGGGCTTACGGGCACAGCAGTTTCTGGTGCCATACCAAACTCGGCGAGCATGTCGCGATCGCCTTTACCTGGGTTCGGAGTTGTAAGAAGCTTTTCGCCGGTGAAGATGCTGTTCGCTCCCGCGAAGAAGGCCATTGCCTGTAGTTCCTTCGACATGGTCTGGCGACCTGCACTGAGTCTCACACGGCTCTCTGGCATGAGGATACGAGCAGTGGCTATACAACGGAGCAGTTCGATGGGATCGACGGGATCGGCGTCCTCCAGGGGAGTCCCCTCAACAGGTACAAGAGCATTAATGGGAACGCTTTCTGGAGGAGGATCAAGGTTCACCAGTGATTCAAGGAGGCCTATACGGTCTTCGCGTGCTTCTCCCATTCCCACGATGCCACCCGAGCAGACCGTGATGCCTGCTTTACGGACGTTATTAATCGTCTCGAGACGATCATTGAAACAACGGGTGGTGATGATCTTATTGTAATACTCGGGGCTTGTGTCCAGGTTGTGGTTATATGCAGTGAGCCCTGCATCAGCCAGGCGCCGGGCCTGATCTTCGTTCAGAAGGCCAAGTGTCACGCATGCTTCCATGCCCAGGCTGCGGATTTCACGAACCATATCGAGTACACGTTCAAACTCTTTTTCGTTACGTGGGGCGCGCCAGGCTGCTCCCATGCAAAAGCGCGTTGAGCCAGCATCTTTCGCTTCGCGCGCCGCTTTACGAACTTCTTCGACTGTTTCCAGCCCGTATTCATCGACTTCTGACTCGTGATGAGCGCTCTGAGGACAGTAAGCGCAGTCTTCTGAGCACTTCCCGGACTTGATATTCTCAAGCTGACAGAACTGAACCTTTAAGGGGTCGTGGTTTTCGCGGTGAACGGTTGCAGCTTCGTAAAGAAGTATAGGGAGAGGCTTTTCATAGATTTCACGGATTTGTTCACGAGATACTTGAGTCATTTATAGAGTCCTTCAAATAGAGTCAGCGATAACCTGATCGGCTTTGTTCTGCGGGATGCCGAGATGTTTTGTCAGTTCTTTAATGAAATCAGATTCTTTCGGGTGGAGTTTCTGATCGGCGAAAACTCCGACAGAGCAAAGCTGAAGAGCTTGAAGAGGAATCGTTTCATCTCCAAGCAGTTCACTTGCCTTCAGCAGAGTCTTACATATATACTCGAGTCCCTTTTCACCCTTCATGGATTCCAGGTGAGAACGAACGGAGTGGCTGATAAAGGAGAACTGCTCGGTGGTAATCCCTGAAAAGACGGGAAGTTTCATGAGACGAGGAATCATCTGTTCAAATTCCTCAACGCGCATGATCTCGTCAGCTGTTGCTGTCAGATAGACAAGGTAAATAAACATGAAACGTGCGAGCCGGGTTTGTGAAAGGGTCACTGCCTCTCCGTACTGTTCTTCGTCGAGATTCAGGTTCTCAGCAATTTTCCGAAGATAGGCCCTTTCATCGTGAGCGAGTATTCCGTCAGAAGTGACAACTCGGATCGTCAGCTCAAGGGCTCGGACACGAGCTTCGCCCTCGGGTAGGAGGGATTTGATTTTCGCGAGGATTTTTTCCGGGTCGAGATGAAGATCCTTTTGAACTTCTGACAAAAGACTCTCAAATTGTTCGGGAGAAAGGTCAGAGAACTCTCTCTCTTGATTCGCAATCATGGTGATCTCACGGAGAACTTCTGCAAGACCACGATCATCCATCATCGCGGCGATCAGAAAGCAGAGCAGAAATCCATGTTGGATTTTCCGGTCGCCTTGTTTGGTTGAAAAAGAAGATGATGAACCCATCACGCTTACCTCATGCAAGAATAAGCATATCGTGATGAATTGCCGTCGTGACCGCAAGGGAGATTGCAGTGCACTCTTCCGATTTTCTCTGTCGCAATCTGCCTGGAGTAGATCGCTGGTCAGATTACCGTGTCAGGCTTTGATACCCGGCTGAGCTCGCGAGTTCGTATACTCTTCCGTTGGAATATCTGCAATCGCAGCTTCCGAGATTTCATCTTCATCGGCGTGAAAGGTATTTAACCTTTCAATAGTTCGGTTGATCAGCATGACTTTATCTTTGTGATGAATGAAAGCTGATTTCAGACTGTAAATGATGAGGTCTTTGATACCTTCTAAAGTGAAGTCGAGCTTTGTATGAGCCTTTAATAATTCATCGGTAACGGTAGTTCCGCTCATGAGCCGGTTATCAGTGCAAATACAGCAACGGAGTCCAAAGTCGTAGTACATACGGAGTGGATGCATGGAGATTTCCTTCACAGCTCCTGTCTGTACGTTACTGGTTAGGTTAATTTCCAGCGGGATACGATGATCGCAGCAGTAATTCAAGAGGTCTCCGTCTTCCTTCAGGCGAACTGCGTGTCCAAGCCGGTGCGCGCCACAGTCATGCAATGCCTGGCTGATAGATTCTGGACCATAAGCTTCTCCTGCATGTATCGTTATATTGACGTTATTCTTAAGGATCAGTTCAAAGGCTTCCCTGTGATCACTTGCAGGATAATTAGCTTCGGCACCTGCGAGGTCGAACCCTACAACGCCACGATGTTTGTACATTACACAAAGCTCTGCCATTTGCAATGTATAGCGCGGGTCTGAGTTACGCATGCCACAGATGATGACGCCCCAGCGGACATTAAAGTCTTTTTCGCCTTCACGGAGCCCTTCCAGAACAGCCTCAACCACATCCGTCAGTCGCATACCGTTTCTCTGGTGAAGGATCGGCGCATAGCGAATTTCAATATAGACAATATTCTCTGCTGCGGCATCTTCAATGAGTTCATAAGCAACTCGCCTCAATGCTTCATAATCCTGCATCACGCTGAGAGTTATATCAAAGGCTTTGAGATATTCTACAAGGTTCGCTGCTTCGTCCTGAACGAGAATATTCCTGAGTGTTTCAGGGTCGGTAGCAGGTAAGCGAACATCTCTTTCCTGTGCGAGTTCAAGAATCGTTTCAACGCGGAGACAGCCATCAAGGTGGCAGTGAAGATCAGTTTTCGGAAGCTGATGAATAAGTTCTCGAGTTAGTTTAGTGCGCTGGTATGTCATACGTATCCCTTTCCTTCTGTTAATCTTATAGTGAAGGGGAAATGGCCTAGTTTGTCCAGTGAGAAATGCATCGAACGCAGGCAAAACTTCAGAAAGTACCCCAAATAAAGGGTTGCAGAGCGATGGAAGGTCAAAATTTAAGTGCTGAAGTTTGAAACAGAGAATGCTTGTCAGTTGTTTCAGGGGTTCTTCGGTCGAGCCACAGGCTCTCGAAGGTAAACAAGTTCGATTTTTTGACTCTCGATCTGTTCACCATTCCGTGCCTTCGCAAGTGCAAGTGCGGCAACTGAAACAGGAGAGGAGAGTAGTGCCTCAGGCTTTGCCAGTATACCTTTTGATGAGAAATGCGACTCATAATAGACACGTGCACCCTCGCCACAGAACAAACAATTATTCGGTAAGACCTCGACCAGTTCTTCAGGAGATATGCACAGCTCTCTGGATGAGGATTCCCAATGACCTTCGTTCCCTCTCTGATAGATAGATGCATAGACTTCTCCTACGCGTGCATCTATTAAAGGTACAAGTGCTCCGACATCTTCACCTCGATAGCTGTTCAAGGCCATTGCTTCAAGTGTTGATACTGCCACAGCTGGCTTCGCCAAAGAATAACAGAGAGATTTAACAAGGGAGGCCCCGACACGAACACCGGTGAAGGAGCCAGGGCCAATGGAACATGCCAGTATATCAAGGTCATGCCACTTCATTTGACTGTGCTCCAGCAGTGACTCAGCTGCAGGGAGACAAATCTGACTGTGAGCACGAGAGTTTGTGATAACCGTACTTCCAACGACTACGTCATCTTTGATGAGTGCAACACCACCTGTCGGAGTGGATGTCTCAAACGCGAGCAGATTCATGGAGTTGCTCCTTCAGAAAGCTCAGACAATTCGACAGAGGGCGGTTTTCCAGCTTCGCAGGTAAAGTAATCGAGATTCTTCTTCTGCTTTCATCAATGGGATTCATCTTGATGAGGATTGCATTCTCGGGCAGCGCTTCTGGAAACATTTCAGCCCACTCAATCAGACGAAGAACGCGACGGGGGTCACGATCGAAAAAACCCGCTGAGTCGAGATCATCAATGGAAGAGAGGCGGTAAAAATCCCAGTGTTCGATCAGCGCATCTTCGTCTGGAATATTATATTGTCGACAGAGGGTAAAAGTTGGGCTTTGGATGCGCTCTTCGATCCCCAGTCCTCTTGCAATAGAGCGAGCGAGAACTGATTTCCCTGTTCCCATCGGAGCATCAAGAGCCAGGGTATAGCCATGGGCAAGAAATGGCGCCAGGGTTCTTCCAAACTGTTCGGTTTGGGATTCACTTTCAAGTATGAGATCGATACTTTTGACAGCTTCTTCTTGTGTACCCCATGCTGGAGAATCTGAAAAGCGCCAGGTTTCATGCTCTATTTTCTTTCCCTCGTCGCTTGCATGTGTCAGAGCTTTCCAGCTGTCATGAAACGATGAAACCTCGCGAAAAGGGAGATAGAAAAATGGACGATCTGAGATATACGGGTGCGGCAGGGTTAACGTTTCTGTGTTCTCTTCCAGATCATTACAGGCCATAATATCAAGATCAAGGGTACGGGGTCCCCATTTAACTGTTCGTTGACGTCTTCTCTGGTCCTCATAGTGACGAAGCTTCTTGAGCAAGGCGTCGGGGGCAATCTTGTTGGAAGCTATGACAGCAACAGCATTCAAGAAGTCGTCGAGGTTCTCTCCACCCCATCCTTTGCTTTCATAAATATGCGATGTCGCAATGACTCGTATATCATTCCAGGAAGCGATGCGGGCGAGGGCAGAGCTCAAATGGCGTTCACGGTTTCCCACATTTGATCCGATATTGATGGCATATAAGAACATGGACATGGGTCAGTCTGAGTTGTCCTCAGGCTGCTTCTCTTTACTTTCCTTGGAGTTATCTTTATCTTTGATCGAGAATTTTTCAAGTCTATATCGAAGAGTGGCCCTGCTCAAGCCCAAGAGCTTGGCAGCTTTCGATTTATTATATCTCGTGCGCTTAAGAGCTTGCTCGAGGAGGTCTTTCTCGTGTTCTTCAAGAGAAAATCCTATCTCAGGGATTCTGAAAGGATGCCATGGAGAGCTTGACAAAGGCTTGGTGCCTTGAGCCCCGACGCCATCCTTATTCTTGTCCCCGTTATCCATTTCCGATGCTGTTGTCACTGGCTGGCTGGTCGTTGAAGGGCCCAAGGAAGGTCCGTGGGTTGAAATGGTTTTCGTGGCTCCAAGGCTCTGAAGTCTCTGTAATGTGTCTATATGTAGGTACTTTGCTTCAAGGACATCACCTTCCAGAAGAATAACAGAACGCTCTATCGAGTTTTGAAGCTCGCGTACATTTCCATCCCAGCGATGATTGAGGAGAACTTCTTCTGCTTCTCGTGAAATCTTAGGCGGTTTCTTTCCCATTTCCCTGCAGAAGCGCTTCAGGAAATGTTCCACCAGCGGAATGATGTCTGTACGTCTATCCCTGAGAGGAGGGATAACAATAGGAAAGACATTCAGACGGTAGAAGAGGTCTTCGCGAAATTTACCTGTTTTAACTTCCTCGGCAAGGTTCCTGTTTGTTGCTGCCAGAAAACGTATATCAGTCTTTATACTTTTCAAACCACCCACGCGTTCGAATTCCTGGGCTTCGAGTGCGCGCAATACTTTAGATTGGAGAGTGAGGGCAAGCTCGCCGATCTCGTCGAGAAAGAGGGTTCCACCATCAGCGAGTTCGAATTTTCCTCGTTTCGCATCGCTGGCTCCCGTAAAAGCGCCTTTTTCATGACCGAAAAGTTCGCTCTCCAGAAGATTGTCTGGAATAGCCGCGCAGTTAATCGCCACGAAAGGAGCTCGCGAGCGATTCGAAGCCTCATGTATAGCACGAGTGATGAGCTCTTTCCCCGTTCCTGATTCGCCGTAGATCATTACGGTTGAACTTGAGCCTGCCACCTGTTTTGAGAGATCCATAACCTCAAGCATTTCGGCACTCTCAGCAACGATAGACTCGAACGCATATTTTGAGCGGAGCTCCGTTCGGAGCACCCGATTTTCCTTCATCAGCTCCCGACGCTCCAGAGCCGTCTCGATGGCGAGGTGAATGCGAGTTTCCTCAAAGGGCTTGGTCACGTAATCTGAAGCACCTGCCTGCATAGCATCGACTGCTGATTCGATGGAACCATAAGCTGTCATTACAATGATGGGAGTCTCGGGGCTGCGCTTCTTGATGTGCTCAATAACTTCCATCCCGTTCTTTTTTGGAAGCCTCAAGTCGGTAATGACGGCGTCGTGGAGTTCGGTATCAAAAGCTTCGACGAGCTGCTCTCCATCCTCGCATAAAGTCAGTTCGTGCCCTTTATTTCCCAGGAGCATTCCCAGGAGTTTCCGCATTCTTTCTTCATCTTCGGCGATGAGTATTCTTGCCATCGTTTGTGCCGTTTATCCTTGGAATAATTATCGCCATAGAGAACGTTGGATGCTGAGAGGATGTGTCAAAAGTCCAATCGGTCATAATCCAGTGCCCTGCAGAGCGACTCTTTTTGCGGTGCGCGCAGGCCACAATGATAATTGCACCATATCAGCCACTTTTGAGATAAAGAATTTGGAGTTTATTCATGAAATTTCATGGTAAAGAAGGCGACTACTTACTGGGACTAAGCCTGGAGGAATTGAAGATCCTCTACCGGTCAATTTGGAATGATCTAAAGTCGCGAGGTGCCCTGGGCATCGATGAAGAAGCCAGCGACCTCCTCCATGATCTCCAAACGGTCCTTCAGAAAGAAGCAATCAGGCTTGAGATTGATATCTCAATTCACAGCGAGTGGGCAAACTTCGTTGGGCTTGATAACAGCTGCGATCTTCCCCGCAATTGATCTGATAAGATCTTTACTCATCTGAGGATACTTCGAAGAGTGGAATCGTCTTGTGGCGGTTCTTGTCGTATCTTTCTACGAGCTCATAGACTGTGTGTTCCGGCAGTGGAGCTTCGCTGTGTATGATCCAGTCGGCCGGTAGTATGGATCGCTCGAGCTTTGCAAGGTCAACGTCGGGAGAGATATAGGGCATTAGCTCTCTTCCGTTAAGAGCAGCCTTGGACCTCACGGTAATTTTCACATTCTCAATACCTCTCTCTTTGAGCTCGTCTCTCAGAAGGTGAGCTATTTGCAGAACCATGTCATACCAGCGAGGCATCTCGCCAAGCTGTTCTCTCGTTAAATACTGAGAGTGTCCTAAATCCCAGCTCTTGCCCGTGTCCAGGTTTGTTGCCACGAAAACAATCTGACCACGCTTGGATCGTAGCTTCATTCTCCAGGAAAACCGGTGTCCTTCCTCGGTCCATGCAACGTCACCCGGATACAGCCAGTGGCGAAGCGGCATAAAAACCTGGTACGACATATAGACGATCACAAAACCCACCGCAGTTTTCTGAAGGATTGGTGCAACCCTATATTCGAGTGTCTTGGGAAGGCCATCCTTCAAAGGGGCGAACAAAAGACAGATCTTTCTCGGCCAGTCTGCTGAAAGCATCACCGTTGTTGCTCCGAGCATCAGCATGGGAAAAATGCCTATGTGAAAGAGGATCTTGTTGCTGACGTGGAAGAAAACGCACATCAGGAAGGCGATGACTCGGGTGCGCTTCCATAAGAGCAGGGGAGCGATAAATAAGTCGAAGAGCAATCCGCCGTATGAGAAAAAATAGACGCCAGGTTCCGTGGCAATGATAGGTCCAACACCAGGAATAATATATCTCTGCGCAAGCCATTGCCTTAGTGGCTCACCCCTTAACCAGTCACCATTCAGTTTTGCAACGCCTGCGAAGAAGTAAACCAGACCTACCTGTAGACGTAACATCAGAAGGCACCACGATGGGACAGTATCCGATTTAAGCTTTGGCCATATTAATACATCAACTGATCGAGCACGATGCGCAGGAATAGTCATCATTAAGAATGCGACAAGGCCTGTCATGTATAGATGGTTCAGATATCTTGTTTGATCAAGGAAGAACCAGTACATAAAGCTCAGGAACAGGCAGATCGACGTAATTCGATAGAACAGCCCGATCATGACACAAAAGGCGCATAATCCAACGAAAGCAAAATGGTAATACATTCCATTACCGGGCCACGCTTGAACCCACTCGAAACCGTAGTATTTAAAATGAAATTGAGGAGCGATGTAATAATAATCAATCCAGTTGTAGGCAAAGAAGCGATAGACTTCCCACAGCAAGACTGCTCCGAACATGATTCGGAAAATAGCGATAGAAGCGATATCAACGGGTTCAAAGAGCTTTTCCCGAAAGCGTTCGAACTTTGATATCACCTTTTGAGCAGCAGTTTCAGCCATTGATTCACACTCACATTAAGTTGCCAGAGCGTCAGGTATTTTCCGACTCTAAGGAGAAGCACAGATCAACTTCTTATTAGCGAACAACTTCTGAATTCCCTGTTCAGTGGTCAAATAGATATTAGGTACGCTGGAGACAGGCGGCGAAGAATCCATCAGTCTGGTGCTTGAACGGACTTAATTGAAGAAAGGTCTCTTCATGAACCGGTCCTGTGTATTCAGCAGGTTTAACAAGCTTGAACTCAGAATGCTGGTCGAGAAACTTCTTAATCTGCAGTTCGTTTTCAACAGCCAATAGACTGCACGTCGCATAAACGAGATGTCCTCCTGGAGAAACATAGCGGGCCCAGTAATCTAGCAGTCTCAACTGTGTCTCTTTGAGTTCTTCAAGAAATGCTGGTGTCAGACGCCATTTCGCCTCGGGGTTTCGGCGGATCGTTCCTGTACCGCTGCAGGGAGCATCAATTAAGACCAGATTCGCCTCTTTCAGCTGGGAATTCTGTTTGGGGATACCTTTGTCATTAACGGTAACATCCGTGTTGATGATCGTTGCGCCTGCACGTTCTTTCCTTCTGCCAAGATTCGCAAGTCGACGCGCGTCTATATCAAGTGCATAGATTTGTCCTTCGTTCTTCATGCGAGCAGCGAGATGGAGTGCCTTTCCACCTCCACCAGCGCACGCATCAATCACTTTGTCGCCGGCTTTCACGGGGCAATAAAGTCCCAGCAATTGGCTGCCAGCGTCCTGCGGCTCGAACCAGCCCGGGACAATCTCTGGAAGAGCAGAGCGCGCCAACCGCTTTTCAAACTCAATGCCTTCAGGTACCTGAGGGATTTTCGTATAGGAAATTTGAGCTTCATCTAATGCTGCATATGCTTCATCAACTGTGGCCCTGAGCGAATTGACGCGGATGCAGAAAGGAGCCTGCTGGTTCAGGGATTCTCCAACCAGCTGAACTTCTTCAGGTTCTTTTCCTTCGATGATTTGAGGCCAAAGCCAGGAAGGGAAGGAAACAGCTCGCTCAACTTCTGTTGGCTTTCTCGGTTTCTTATAGAGTTCTGCGACTTCAACCGCCCGCGAGATCATCCGTTCAAAAGCATCGATCGTTGGTTTTCTTCTCTGCACTTTTGATTTTGGCCAGCAGCGGTCTAATTCGATGCCGACTTCCCTCGCTTCTATATAATCCAGTTCGATAGCAGCTACACCTGCTCGTAGCGTATCCACGGTACGTTCATGAAAGCGAGCTGCCTTGACTTTCTTGTCACTGACTTTGGGCCCCTGGTAATTCCAATAGCTTGCGGCCTTCGGTGATGAAACCGGAAAGCCTGATGCCATATTCTCGGCTGCAATAGGAGTTCCGTCAAAGGCAGAATAGATGGCTTCATCTATACGGCGAAGATGTCGAATACTGTGGTAGTAAGATTCAGAAATGAATCGTCGTTCCTTGGCGCCGATGAAACGTCGCTCACGAAAGTAGCCGGAAAGGACACGATCTGCTGCGGTGTTTCCATGTCGCAGTTCAGATAGAACTTCCGAACATAGTTGTAAAAGGATGCGTTGATTCATCGTTGTTTAGATAGCACTCTCTTCCTGTTTGTCTGGATCCAGACCTTCTTCGACTGTTTCCTCAGCAACTTCTTCCGCGTCATGAGCAGAAATTGCCAGTTTCCTTGCAGCCCATACCCCCCATAGTGTGATCGGTACCCACTGAATCAGGTGATTGACCATGGTAAATGCAAAGGCATTGCTGCTGGCTTTAGCGTCGCCCTGAGCAATGACACCCATTATGAGCAAAGCAAACACGCCGCCCGCTTCAAAAACTCCCCAGTACCCGGGAGATGACGGCAGGGCAACCACGACGCACAAGATAGACATGATAGCGACTGATTCAGAAAAACTTAAGGTGAAAGCTGGAAAGCCAAGGCTGATTAATTGGTAACTCCATGCCATGGAAAGCCAGATAACCATAGATTGTATAGATATTAAAACCAATGCTTTTGGACTCTTCACCGACTTGAAGCCCATTTCAACAGTATGGATGATTTCTTCAAGTTTGTTTCTGATACCCTGAGGTACAAACTTCATCGCATGAAGTATTTTGATATAGAGGTTTTTCACAGGGGGAATAAGGAAGCTTCCTACTCCACAAAGCAGAACAAACGCGATGATGGAAAACTTCGGCAGCTGTCTTTCAAGCCAGGCAGAGTTTAATGTGAAATCACCGATCTTGTAGGATATATCTGGATTAAGAGTAATATAGAACGGCATCAGTAGCAGGAAGATGAGAAGACAAATTGAATCTATCAGCCGTTCAACAACAACCGTTGAAAGCCCTGTTGCATAAGGAATATCTTCTTGTTTCTTCAGTGCAAGAGGACGCGCGAATTCACCTAAACGAGCAGGGAATATATTATTGAACCCGAATCCTATAATCATTGGGTCGAAGAGACGGTTGGCTGACACGTCCTTAACTGGTCCGAGCAGAATTCTCCAGCGAAACGCGCGGACATAAAAGCCCAGCATGACAACGACCATCGCGGCAAAGGCGATGAGCCAGTTTGTTTTTCCCAGCGCGGAAAGAATCTCCGGGAGTGTTACTCCACCCCAGTAAAAGGCCAGGAAAATAAAGATGCCACTGATGAGCAGTCCAACAGCGAGCTGAATATATTTCTTCATGGTAACTTCCGTTTAGAGTGCCTGCGTGATTTACATCAGAACATTGGGCTGAAAAAAGTCGAGATAAGCCAGCAGGGGGATCGCAGCGAATACAACCGCGTCCATGAGGTCGAGGAAACCACCGTGCCCCGTCAATGGAGAACCACTATCCTTTACACCAATATCACGTTTCAGAAGTGACTCGGCGAGGTCTCCCAGTTGACCAATCACGGCGAATCCAAAGCCAAAGCAAAGGAGTTCAAAGTCAGAAACCATGTCAAAATACTGTGGGAACCACACCCTCGCCACATAAATAACCAGAAATGCACCGATGATTCCCCCCCAGGTTCCTTCCCAGGTTTTGCCCGGACTGATCTTTGGCCATAATTTCGTCTTGCCAACTGCCTTACCCACGAAGAGGGCGCAACTGTCTGAGGCCCAAATGATCGCCAGTGTCATCAAGAGCCATGCGCGGGCGTCAGGTCCTGCGAGGAAGATCTTGATGATTGCAGCGAAGGGAATTCCGATATATGCAAGCGTAAAGCAGGTCGCCGACACATCACCCCAGGCACCCCGCACCTCACCTTTCATTCGGACAACCCAGGCAAAGCAGATGGCCAGCCCGAAGACGTGAGGCGTATATTGCATTTGCGTCATGGCAGCCTCAAGAATCAATGCTACGACTCCAAATGCAGCGACTCGGCGATAAACTCTCAGCTGATGTACCTTCAGCATTTTGGCCAGCTCAAAGATACAGAAAATAGCAATGACAGAGGTCGCCATCACCAGTGTCCAGGCGAAGCCGGGGATGAAGAAGCCTAAAAAGACAATGGAAAGCATCAAGATCGCAAAGACGACACGTCTAGTCATTCTCTATCGAACGCCTCCAAAACGTCGATCTCTCTTCTGGTAATCCAGAATGGCCTCGAAGAAGTGGATGCGGCGGAAGTCGGGCCAGAGAACAGGCATCATCACGAATTCTGTATAGGCAATTTGCCAGAGGAGAAAATTGGAGACACGCATCTCTCCCGAAGTTCTAATCAGCAGGTCCGGGTCCCCAAGCTCAGGATGATCAAGAAGTTGAGAAAACGCCTCAGCGTTCATCTCTTCTGGTTGAAGCGAACCGGATTGAGCAAGCTCCATGGCGCGCCGCACACCGCGAAGGATCTCATCACGCGAGCCATAGCTAAGCGCCAGATTCAGCGTCAGGCCACTGTTTCCAGCGGTCTTGTCAATGGTGCTCTCAAGAGTCTTCAACGTGGTCGGCCGTAGATCCCACAAGTTGCCACTGGCCACTAAACGGACATTATTATCCATTAATTCAGGAATCTCATCCACGAGGAACTTGTCCAGAAGATCCATGAGCGCATTAACTTCTGCTTTTGGTCTCGACCAGTTCTCGCTGCTGAAAGCATAGAGAGTCAGTCCCTTCAGCCTGAGGGCTGCGGCGGTGCGGGTGGCTTCACGCACACTGTCGATGCCGGCTCGATGACCGTAAATGCGCGCCAGGTAGCCTCGTTGCTTTGCCCACCGCCCATTACCATCCATAATAGCAGCCACGTGCTGGGGAAGACGGTCGAAGTCAAGCTGATGGAACAGCTCTTCTTCTTCTTTATTGTACGGTTCCCTCAAAACAGGGCTTATTTTCGACTCATTAGAGAGGGCCATGAAACGTCCCGTTCAACTTGCAAAGTTTATTGCGAAAGCCTTGATCAAGCGGGGGAGTAGCGGCAAGGAAAGAAAAGCGGCTTGACGTTCCCCGTAGAATCTGGAGTTTTGCGGTCATCATGTGCGCCCGTAGCTCAGCTGGATAGAGCGTTCGCCTCCGGAGCGAAAGGTCAGAGGTTCGAATCCTCTCGGGCGCGCCATCCCTCTTCGGCTAATTCAGGTTCACCCCGCCTCAACCCCTTAGCTTTAAACCGATTCCCTGGTTTTTAGAGGGGAGTTCCCACGGGTACCTGCACACCTGAAAAAAACGCTAACTGTCGAAAATCAATCACAATTGTCGAAAAAGACTCGAATTTTAGCCGTGATGTCGAAAAGTCTTTGCAAAGTGAGTTGCAAATAGAAAGGGAGAGGGAGATCAGTGCCCCTCCGCTTCCTGTTCATCCTTAAGCTTCAGTGCCGCCAGAAACTCCGTCGCGTTTTCTGAATCGATCAGCTTTTCCACGAAGGGGCCTCTGCGGATAGTCTTGCCGATTGATTGCAGAATCTCGAGCTGGTCGTTCGGTTGGTCTGCCGGAGTCAGGATCATGAAAATCAGTCTCGCCGGTTTGCCGTCAGAACCATCAAAATCAATCCCATCAACATGACGGCCGACAGCGACGATGGGCTTCTTAATTCCCACTATGCGAGCATGGGGGATAGCCACCTGATTCTCCAGGCCGGTTGACATAATGCGCTCCCGCTCCATTACAGCATCGAACACGGAATCTGGGTTCTCGATAGCCGCTTTCTTTGCGAGGAGATCCGTTAGCGATCGAACCACGTCCTCGCGGCTGTTCCCCTCAAGATTCCAGTCTATACGACCGGCAGAAAGAAACTCCTTCAGCGTGACACTCTTCTTAAGTGAAAGAACCATCTGAACCAGCGTCCCACTGACCATCGAGGTGAGGAGGGCCATGATAACGAGGGCCACAAAGAAGATTTCATCGATCAGGCCATATTGAAGGGCGAGAAGACCGAGGATAATCTCCATAGCACCTCGCGCATTTTTTGCCGCACCAATTGCCAGTGATTCGCGTTTGGACAAACCACTGATCAGACCACCAATATAACAGCCGGCAATTTTTCCGACACAGGCAAGAACAAAGACCACAACCACGGGTACGAGAGAAAAATTGCCGATGAAATCCACTGCCAGGCCAATAGATGCAAAGAAGAGTGGAGCAAATGTATAGCTGATGAAGTGGTCGAGTGTGGCGCGGGTTTCCTGCCTCAAATAGCGCGAATCACCCAGGACAACTCCAAAGAGGAAGGCTCCAAATATCGCATGAATTCCCAGCCATTCGGTAAACGCGGCACAAAGCAGCGCCATTGCGAGCGATATACTCAATACACCAGCAGGCCAGCTCAAATAAGCCTGTAAATGAACGAGGGACTTGTGCATGATCCACCGTCCGATAGTGAGCATGAACGCAACAAATACGAGGGTCAGTATGATTACCATGTAAACAGGCAATGCACCTTTCCCCACTCCGATCATCCCCAGGATAATCGCAAATACGATCCAGCCAATCAGGTCATTGACAATAGCAGCGGCCACAACAATGACGCCCATATCAGATTTGACCAGACCCAGATCCTTCAGGATCTTTACCACCACTGGGAGGGCGGATATCGACAAGGCCGTGGCAAAAAAGAGCGCAAAGACAAACCGTTTATCGTCGTCTATATCAGAAAGAATCTCGGGGAAAAACCAGGCTGTTGCAAAGCCCATTGCTCCAGGGACAAGCATCCCCAGAAACGCCACCTTAAAGGTTGTGGATCCCTGTCGAAAGGCAACGGAAAGGTCCACCTCCAGTCCTGCAACAAGGAGAAAAAAGACAACGGCGAGGGCAAACATTGCCTCAAGGACGATGGCGACACTGTTTTTGGTTCCATCGTCGAGAGGTTCGAAAGGGAAGAGAGCTCCTTGAAGCTCAGGTGCGATACGACCCAGGATCGTCGGGCCGAGAAGAATTCCCGCCGCGATTTCCCCCAGCACCGACGGTTGACCACAATAGCGAGCGAGTTCGCCAAGGAGCCGTGCCGTTCCCAGTAGGACCGCCAGGGCGAGGAAGATAATAGTTAGTTCTTGGGGAGTCAGATTGCCCATTGTGGGTTGGCTCCTCGTGATTTAGTCACTGCTTTTTCTCTCCACACTTATAGGCAAGAACTGTTCTCGATTGCGAGAGAAATCAGAAAAAAAGATCGACGTGAGCGATTGTGAGTATTCCACTTACGGAATCGAGTTCAAATCTCCTTCCAAAATGCCACCTGATTATCGAAGAATGCCCCTCGATCAATTTCATGGCTCCCAAGGTTCAAGAGGAGGGCATTTCACTCTCTCTTTCGATCTTTTCTTATCCAGATGAACCTCCTTGTACCTTGCCTGGCACCTGCATGGAACATGCATTCAAATGCAGAATAAAAGCAGGAGGAATGCAGGAAGAAAGCAGGAAGGTTGAGTCAGGGCCCCATCACTCAAGAGCCTGGATGCCTCGGATTGGGAGTGTATCAGAACACAAAACTTAATCAGAAACTGATCAAAGTGCCAGGTTCTTGAAGAGAAAATGATGGTCCATCAATAGTAATAGAGGAAAAGGAAGAAGATAATAGGTTAGCGTAACGAAAGCCCCAAAGGGGCGATCTATACCAGACTGGATGGGAGCGAAGCGCAGGCCCAGGTAGTAGTAGGGTAAAACCATCAAGAAAGGTCTAAAAGCCCGATCAATCTTTTTCAAATAACTTCTTTCCGAACCAAAGACACCAGAAGGAATTCGACTCAGAAGTGTGTCGACAATATAACACCCCCGCATTCGTAATCTAAGGATGGAATTAGATGATACAAAAATTCAAGCCAGGATTAGCAGTTTCTCTAAGTATCGGCCTCCTTATCGGAATTTCAGCATGCTCATGTCTCTTTGCCATAATGTTGAGTTCCATAGAACAAGGCATCTTATGGGGAAGTATTCCTGGAATTATTCTTGGACTTTATTTCTCAGTAATAGTGCATCAATTATTAAACAAATCTAAAGATAGTGGATAGAACCTCGCGTAATCAACCACCTTCGCCAACCTCCAATCTAGCTTTGCACCATAATGTCTGTCCCGCCGAAGTTTCAACGAAAGCGTATCACTGCCCATGCAAAGCACCGTAAACCATCGCAAAGCATGGACAGCTATACATCCGGACGTAGACTACTGATCACGCTTGTCCTGATGTCGTCTGGCTTAAAACCGTTGAAACGGTTCCGAATGAACTGTGTGCTCGTTTTCATCAGGCTAAAGCGCTGAGGCCTACGGTAGAGCCTCGCTGCGCTCGGGTGGGGGGGTGGCGACTATGCTTGATTGAAACCTTGTGCCGTTGAGGAGTCTAATTTAGAAAAGCATAGGATCGATACCCCCTCAAGAGTCGTGCGTGATAAATCTCGCGCAGGGGTGCCGAGGCGCAGAGAGTTGATGAATCAGATAATGATATCTTCCAGCCGTGAATACGGATGTGTGGGGTTTAGCCTAAAGACCTTCCTGGCTAGACTCTAAACTCAATTGAGAACGCAGAAAAAAGAATCTTCTCCCGAGCGTAGCGAGGCCTTTCCGCAGGCCTCAGCGTTTTAACCTGAGGTCGTGAATGCCCCACCACCTCTACGAACTGTTTCAACGGTTTCTCTCCTTCGTTTTCCTCCTCCAAAATTCATTCTTATCGTTTATCGTGTGAGTTCGGCTTGCAGGTCGTGAAGGTCTAACTCATTGTTGTGGTTGAATTGAGAATCTGATTTAGGCTCTGTCACTTGTCTATTGATCATGGAGAGTTAAAGGACACGCTTGTGAGATTATATCACCGTGGAGCACAATACACTGGGTGGTGGCAGTATTGCCCATATTCTCCGCAATAGGACGTTTGATGTGAGCGGTCTTATTCCAACATCAACTGACCGCTGGTTTGACTTTGATCAGGTCGGATCTGTGATTGCGACTTCAGAGAACGCTGGAACTTCGCTCAGTTCGGTCTATTGTCAGGACACGTTCGGCGATCTCATGTCTAATTGAGAGACTGGACTTTGGGGCAGTACGTACGAATGACGTAAAGGCTGGCACCACAACACTAAAGAGTTGGATGGCGACACAGGGATTGTCTATATGTATAGGAGATGGTACATGCCCGAGCGGGGTGGGTTTGGAAGTCAGGCGCCGTATCCGCCGTTGATGGAGCATGTGTACAGTTTTGCAAGCCAAAGCTCTCCAAATAGTGTAGATCCTACTGGCGAAAGAAACTGGTATATCCTTGGAGGAACGTGCTGCAATAAGAGTGGCGGAAATGAATGGGCACTCGTTGGCGCTGGAGGTTGGGAGCTTCTGAAGCCCGGTGAATGTACAGGCCTCTGGGAAGATTGTGATGGAATGACCTGTGGTGGTGGATTATATAATTTGGCAAATTCGGTTACTGCGACATGCAAAACGCCAGGATGTGATTCGCCCAAATACGCAAAGCGCAGGTGGACAAACGGAGCAGGAACAGACGGAGAGGATGCGGCAAGCCCTTGGGACAGGGGGTTGATGTGTCCGCTCCCACCAGGGTATGAGTGGGGTTATAGAGATACCAACTAATGAGATTTCAAAATCTATGCGTCTGAAGAAGAGATTGGCTAAGCTTGGTTATCCGGCATATATAGTCATATGTTGCGCTCTTATTATTTATCTTTCTTTCTCAAAAGCAAACGCCATTGCTCTTGTGGACCTATTTTGGGTGATTCAGCCAAGTATATTCTCAGGAAGTAACAATGCCAACGAGTACCTTTCCGATGTCCTTCTGCTATTGTACGGTTGGTACTTTCTGATTGCTGTCATTGGTTGGTATTGCGGTCTCACGAAATTCGGAGATAGTCTAGTGAAAGAGCTTGAAAGCACTCCTGGAGGAGTTCGAATGCTAAAGACCCGACGAATTCACGATCCAAACTCTTGGTTGTTTGTATTGGGTACCGTTCTTATCTATATAGTTTCATTTCAACTTGACAATGAACTTGGTGAGGGAGCGGTTCTTATGATCTTTGGGTTTAGTTTTGTTGTCGGCAGTTTTACGCTCGTGGTATTATCATGGATGGATTTACCTCTCATCTATCGGTCAACAAGAGTAGCTATTTACTTGAGTATCGCGGCCCCGCTAATCTGGCTCCTCACTTATAATGTATTCGGACTGATCGTACAATTACCAATCTCATTAGTCCTATTATGTATTCTTTGTCATCAAGTCCTTTCTCCTAATTTGTAAGCGTCGTTTCATTACCATCCGTTAGTTGTTGACGTGAGGTCAAGGCGTTGTCTATCTCCGGTGTTTTCTACTCTTTCCCTGGAGATGAGAACGATGGCAATAAGCAAGGGGCCGAGTTCTGAAGCGAACATTTTCAACTCATGCAGCAATCCGGTAAGTCCATGAAGAAGCACTGCGAAGAAAATGGACTGACCTATTCAACCTGCCAACTTTGGAAGAAACGCTTGAAGCAGGAAGGCTCATCGTTTCAACAGCTGGAAGTCGCTCGTCCTGATGCTCATAACATCTCTTCCGGAGAGTGCGCCGAGGTTCTGTTCCCTTCAGGAGCTCACCTTCGCCTTCATTCCTTGTCAGACTCAACACGACGATCACTTGTCCGCGAGCTGCTCCAGCGATGATGACACTCTGTCCTGGCGTGAGGATCTTTCTCTGCCGTGAACCAGTGGACTTTCGAAAGGGGGTCTTTGGTATGAGCGTCTTTGTGCGAGAGAAGCTCCATGAAGAGCCCCTCAGTGGTGGTTTCTTTATCTTTCGCAATCGAAGAGGGAACCTGCTTCGCGTGATTTACTGGGATAGGAACGGCTACGCCCTTTGGCACAAGCACCTCTCCTAGGGAGCGTTCTCGTTTCCTGATGAACAACGGGAGGCTCTCGGTTGGAAAGCCATTGATACATCAACGGGAGAGCTATTTTGCCTCGAGGGTGGAAGAAGAAGTTTCAAAGATTGGAAAGATTACCGAGATCGCGTTTCTGGATCTGGTTCTTAAGATTCACCATTTCTTCAGTTGCCTCTCTCTTGCTCACCTCTAAGCTCCCCTTCGTTGAGATGAGAAAGGCATGAGATGACCTACGATTACCTGATAGTTGGAAGCGGATTCTTCGGAGCTGTCTTTGCCCAGCAGGCAAAGGAGAATGGTAAAAATGTTCTGGTGATTGATCGTCGTGATCATATCGCTGGGAATTGCTATTCCTACAATGATGAAGAGACAGGAATTAATGTTCATCAGTACGGTACTCATATTTTCCATACGAACAATGATGAGATCTGGAAGTATATCAATCGATTCACAGAGTTTAATCGCTACCAGCATCGCGTGCTGACTACACACAAAGATCAGGTCTATTCGATGCCGATGAATCTCGGCATGATTAATCAATTCTATAATGTTCAACTTAAACCGTCTGAAGTAGAGTCTTTTCTTGAATCCAAGAGGGGTCACATCAGCAACCCACAGAACTTTGAAGAGAAAGCGATCTCACTGGTCGGAATGGATCTATACGAAGCTTTCTTTAAAGGCTACACGATGAAGCAGTGGGGGTGTGACCCCAGGGAACTTCCTGCAGGAATGATCACCAGGCTTCCGGTTCGTACATCCTACAATGATTCATATTTCAATGATCGCTATCAGGGAATTCCCCTGGAAGGTTATACGCCGATTTTCGAACGTATGCTGGAAGGCATACCTGTTGAACTCAACGTTGATTATTTCTCTGAACGGGAGAAATTAGAGTCGATGGCAGACAAAGTTATCTATACAGGCCCAATCGATCTTTATTTCGATTATCAGTTCGGTGAATTAAACTGGCGTACCGTAAGGTTGGAAGAGGAGCGTGTTTCCGTTGATGACTATCAGGGGACATCCGTCATGAACTATGCGGATACCGAGGTGCCTTTCACGCGTATTCACGAGCCCAAGCATCTGCACCTCGAGAAGACGCATGTACCTGACAAGTCACTGATCTATCGGGAGTATTCACTAAAAGATAATAGCGATCCGTACTATCCCGTTAACTTTTCAGAAGATAAAGAACGTTTGAAGAAGTACCAGCAACTGGCGTCAAAAGAGAAACGTGTTGTCTTCGGAGGCCGACTGGCTGAATACAAGTACTATGATATGCATCAGGTCATTGGGTCAGCACTACAGAAGGCAAAGAAAGAGCTAGACGTCTAGGCGAGACATTGTGTCATGAAGATTGAAATTACCAATCGTCATGATCTTCTCCAGTGCTATGGACGCGGGGATAAAGTAAAATTCCTCTTTTTCTGGGGGCATACATCAAAGTCAAAAAGTGTTGTTGGTCCTGAATGTCTCTCTCAGTGGTACCCTTCATCGTTTTCAGTCAGCGGTACGACGTATCCCACTGCTGAGCACTATATGATGGTTCAAAAGGCATCGCTTTTTGGCGATCAGAATGCTGCGGGTCGAATCCTGGAGAGTGGAGCACCGACTGCGGTAAAGCAGATAGGAAGAAGGTATCAGGGTTCGATGAAGACCTCTGGAAAAAGAAGCGGTCCGATATTGTGAGAGATGGCAATATACAAAAGTTTTCACAGAATCGTGAACTAAAGAAGTATCTAGTTTCTACTGTTACCAAGCTTCTGGTGGAAGCCAGTCCTCACGATCGGATTTGAGGTATTGGTCTGGAGGAGAATGATTCAAGGGCGAGGAACCCCAATCTCTGGCGCGGTCAGAATCTTCTCGGCTTCGTTTTGATGGAAGTCAGATCAATACTTATAGATGAAAGCCAGTAAGTGATTATCCCGCAGTCGTGCACGAAAAGCTTGATAGCCATTGACAGATAGCAATGTGGGGGAGCAGGTTGCCCACTGTTTCCGAATATATAAAGTACGTATATCTAGAATCGTCAAAGGAGAGGATGATTGTCTCAACTTGAAAAATCAAAATCCAAAATGCCTCAGGTAGGGTGTCTACTGATGTTGTTGGGGCTTGGCCTTCCCAGTGCCCTCGTAAATTTATTTGTGCTTGCAGAGGTTCAGCCACCTGCAATCATTGGTCTCCTCGTCGATTTTCTTCGACTCCTGTTTTTCGCTGGAATTGCTGTCGGGATTATCGGGATACTCCGAAACAGAAAGAATCAGAAGTCAACATCTGCGGAACAGGCTCCACCAGAACCGTAAGTTCAATTCGATGTGGACTTATTCCGTCAGAAGAATATGTTGTTCTCTTTGAATAGACGTCTGATTTATATTGTCAATTCCTGCTTCAGCGAGCATTCTCCTTAGTTGTTTCACGTGAGGAAATACCCCTCATTTTTTTCGGAGGATTTTTTGAATCATGACAGCTACTTCCAGAGAACTCGTTTATCAAACGATGGAGTTTCGTTCGCCGGCAAGAGCACCCCGGCATCTTTGGACTCTTCCCTGGGCAGAGAGCCATTTTAAGGAAGAGCTTGCCTCCATTCGGGCAGACTTCCCGGAAGACATTGTTATCTCTCCCGCCTTCCTGAAGACGCCAGCCCTGGAAGCAGGCGATCCCTTCGCCATCGGGGAATATACAGATCCCTGGGGGTGCAAGTTTACAAATGCTGTTGAAGGCATTATCGGTGAAGTACGTGAGCCGCTCATCAATGACTGGGATGAGGATTACAAGAAAGTACGATTCCCTGAAGAGTGGCTGACCGTTGATACAGACAAGGTGAACCAATATTGCGACTCAGAAGATCGATTCGTTATCTCTGGGGTTTGTGCGCGACCCTTCGAACGGCTTCAATTTCTTCGAGGAACCGAGAACCTCTACATGGACCTGCTGGATCCTCCTGACGGACTCGTCGCTTTTTTAGGAGACCTGAGAGAGTTCTATCAGAAGTTGCTGATGATTTGGGGAAAAAAGACAGAAGTCGATGCACTCTTCTTTATCGATGACTGGGGATCACAGGAAAACCTTCTCCTTTCACCATCTCTCTGGGATGAGCTGTTCCGTCCCTTTTACGACGACTTCATCCAACTGGCACACAGTGAGAACAAGAAGGCGATGATGCACTCTGATGGTCAGATTATCGGACTCTATCCGAGGCTCATCGACATGGGGCTGGATGCCATCAACTCGCAGTTATTCTGCATGGACTTCGAGAAGCTGAAAGCCTATGCGGGTAGAATTACCTTCTGGGGAGAGATTGACCGTCAGCACCTTCTGGTCCGTGGAACTCAGGAAGAAGTACAAGAGGCAGTCCAACAGGTGTATGAAAATCTATGGGCGGACGGTGGGTGTATCGCTCAGTGTGAGTTCGGTCCTGGTGCTCGCCCCGAGAATGTGCGAGAGGTCTTTGCTGAGTGGGACAAGGTTGCGGGGCAGAATTGTTCTTCGGTGGTTTAAATTCATCAACACTCTTTTTTGACAATATTTGGTCTTTGCCCCATCTTTTTTGATGACCACGAGGATTTAAAAGTTTTCCCTCGACGGAACGCTCTTCACTTTGAAATGGATTCCTGCTCCAGACGATACCAGCGAAAGCTCTGACCCCCATGATTCTTGTCGTTGATAACTATGACTCCTTCACTTACAATCTTGTCCAGTACCTGGGTGAATTAGGAGCTGACCTTAAAGTTGTTCGAAATGACAAGGTCAGCTCTGATGATGTCAAATCCTGGAGTCCTGAAGCTATTGTGATCAGCCCGGGGCCGTGTACGCCTAAAGAAGCAGGAAACTCCTGTTCAATCATCAAGGATTTCTATCAGGAAATACCCATACTTGGTGTTTGCCTGGGTCACCAGTGCATCGGTGCCGTTTTGGGTGGAAATGTAATTCGAGCCCCAAAGCTGATGCATGGCAAGACGTCCGAGATCACTCACGACAGCGATGGAGTTTTCAAAGGGATCTCGAGCCCCTTTACCGCCACTCGCTACCACTCTCTGATGATCGAAGAAGAATCTGTCCCCGACACGCTCACCGTGACGGCAAGGAGTGAAGACAATTTGATCATGGGAGTGAGGCATAAAGAATACCCTCTCCATGGCGTGCAATTTCACCCTGAATCCATACTGACTGGGGAAGGGATGACGCTGCTGAAGAATTTCCTTTCACTGGCTTCTTAATGACTGTCTATCGCGAACCTTCTACGACCCTCTATTGTCTATCGGCCTGTTCATCGCCTCAGGTTCTTGTGATACGCCGTGGCCCGAGCAAAGTCTGGCATTTCCTGTTATGGAATCGCGACACGCAGGAGATTGAACACGGTTCATGGTTTCGCGGCATGATCTATCCACATAAATGTGATATTTCTCCTAAGGGCGAGTGGATGACGATTCTGGCTTATCGCGGGACGAACGACCCCATCGCCTGGACAGCTCTTTGCAAGCCACCACAGGTGAAAGCGTATGCATTCTGGCCGCAGCCCTCAGCTCGCTACGGGGGTGGTTTCTTTGATGAGAGAATGCCGGTCGCCTGGATGAATATGCCAGATCCGAAAGATCAGGTGGAGGAGAGGTCAGCGCATGATTATGAGTTCGGCTATCAGGAGTCTCCAGACGACTACTTCGGGTCTCTCGACGAACGTTTAAAGAGAGATTGCTGGAAGTTGGATAAGGGGCTGTCTTCTAAAGAGATGAAGTTCGTTTGGTCGAAGAAGTCACCGGATAAGAAGTTTAAGCTCATTTTGAGGCTTTCAACTGAGAATACAAGCCGTGACGGGACGAACACGTCGGAGTCCTGGCAGCCAAGGATTGTTGACTACTCCGTTTTCTGTGAAGAGTCAGGCGTAGAGACACCGCTGGAAGAAGCTTCCTGGGCAAACTGGAATAAAGAATCATTCGTTTGCTTTGCCAAAGGTGGGAGTTTGATGACTGCCGTTCCATCAAACTTGAAGGGGTCTGAAAGTCTTGTGATTGACTTGACTCAGCTTCAGCCTCCTTCTAATGGTTCAAGGAACCAGAAACCTTCGAATCATATACAAGCTCCTACCGGATGAATCAAAACCGACCGCATTTACTTCAAATTTTCGCTCTTTGCCTGATCAGTATATATCTCTCTTCCTGCTCTTCTGCCAGGAAAGAGAGAATGATTATCTATTATGGGGAGCCCTGGGCACAGGCTTCCATCAACCAGGTTGATGGTATCTTTCTGGTGGATACAGGGGCCTCTGTCACTGTCATCGACCAGTCCGTTGCTGGAAAAGCGCAGCTGATGGCGCTCCAGCAGGAAGAGGTGAGAGCAACAACGGGCATGGCACTCCTTGATATCGGTTGGGCCAAAGAATTGCAGTTTGCAGGAAAGAGACACGAAAATCGGTTAGTGAGTGTCAAAGACCTTTCACTCTTTCGAGCACCCGGGGGGCGCAAACAGGCAGGATTGATTGGCTCGGACTTTCTCTCCGACTATACTGTCGTCTTCGAACTTCCTGAAGGTGAAATATCTCTAAGAGATAAGAGATCTCCCATCGGAAGGAAGCTCGTTCCCTATGCCATGTATATGCGTAATGGCATTCCCACGGTTCAGATTGAATTCAATGACCTGAGAGATGTTGCCTGGGCGCATCTTGATACCGGCAGTGGGTATTCAGATGAGAGGTATGTCTACCTTGATGTTTCTGAGGCCGTTGGTTATCGGATGTTGGGTGGCAGACTGGATTTGCCTCCGGATGATATTGCTCCGGTGATTAGTGTGGCAGGGGAGTACGATTTACCTATTTATCATTATGGGCCCATCAAGATTATGGGGAAACAATTTGATGAGGTCCGTATCGTTGTGCATAGACACGGCGAGGGGCTCTTTTCTGATGAGAATGCTATTCTGATCAGCGGCTCCGTGCTTCTACATTTTGACCGCGTGGAAATTGACTATCCAGCTCGTTCCATCTGGGTGCGAGAGCGGGAACTCTGAGCTAATCAGTTTCCCCATCACGATTTTTCGAAGAGGGATACTCATGGCAAAAACAAAGAAACTTCTAGTTCAGCATCTTGTGAAGTCCATGGAGAAGATCGCTCCATCAAGACTGGCAGAAGAGTGGGACAACGTTGGCCTGCAGGCTGGAGATCCTAATCGAGAAGCATCGAAGGTGATGACAGCTCTTGAGCTGACTCCCGAGGTGATCAATGAAGCGAAGAAGAAAAAGGTTGGATGCATTATCACGCACCATCCGCTGATTTTTCGACCGGTTAAGCACGTTGCACCAACGACGAC
This sequence comes from uncultured Candidatus Sumerlaeota bacterium, assembly GCA_964437365.1. Lineage (GTDB taxonomy): Bacteria > Sumerlaeota > Sumerlaeia > SLMS01 > SLMS01 > CAYTGM01. The sequence goes on from CAYTGM010000022.1 coordinate 25,314, forward strand.
AGTGAACCGAATGCTTTGCTCTCTCATCGAGGAGAGAATTGCTCTTATAGCCTCACATACAAACCTGGATTCTGTGGCATGGGGAACGAACGGTGTCATCGCGGATCTTATAGATGCACAAGGTGCTGACCGGGATTATCTATTTCCAAGCTCATATGAAGAGAACCGCTATATTATCACTGTCCGTGTTAGAGTTCTTGATCTAGTTTCGTTTCAGGAGAAGTTGCGAAATACCGTTCATAAGGAAACTGTTGGTTCGGATATCCATGTGCATATACTTTCCTCTCGTTCTTTCGGTTCATTTCTCAAGGGAGAGGAATGGCAGGAGGAGTCTCAGTCCGTCAGTATAGAGATTGAATGCACGGCTGATTTGATTCCTGATCTGGATCACCTCCTTCATTCAGAATACGGTACGAGTATTCTCGGGTATGAGAAGCGGAAGAAATTTCAGAATGGGGAACCTGATGGTGGTTTGGGATTAAAGGTGAACCTGAAAAAAGAATCAACAGTGATTGGTCTCGCAAAAAATCTGAAGAGAAGTATGAAGCTTCGCTCGATCGGTGTTGTCGGGAATCAACAAAAGAAGGTCACCAGAGTTGGACTTCTTACGGGATCGGGCGGAATGGCCGTACACCGTTGGAAAGGTGGCAGTTATCAAGTACTCATCACAGGGGAAATGAGTCACCACGATTGTATGGAAGCAAAGCTGAGAGGTCTTCCGGTGATTCTTCTCGGGCATTACGAGAGTGAGGTTGTTGTCGCTGGTCGAGTCAAAGAGCTCCTCACCATGGCTCTGGCAGAGCAGGGCTTCTCGGAGTTCGAAATCTTCGTTTCAGAGTCCGAGGAAAGCCCCGTCTATCGCCTTTAGTTCAGTAGTCGTGCTACAAGTTGTAAATCTCGGAATACTTCTGATTCATATAGTCTATAAGAGGTTCACAGCTGACCTTCTCTCCGGTTACTTTTTCAACCAGGTCACGCGCAAGGTGCCTGCGTCCGTACTGATGTATGTTTTCCCGGAGCCAGGCCAGGGTTGGAGCGAACTGACCGCTTTCAACTTCATTCCACATCCCCGGTCTGTCGGATTCCATTTTCTTCGTTAACATGGCATTGTATATATTTCCAACGGAGTAAGTCGGAAAATACCCAAAAGAGCCATATGCCCAATGAACATCCTGTAAGCAGCCCTTTGAATCGTCTGGTACATCAAGGTTGAGATATTTTTTATAGAGCTCATTCCAGGCACTGGGCAGATCTTCGGTCTTCAGGTCTCCATCAAAAATGGCAAGTTCCAGCTCAAAGCGGATAATAACATGGAGATTGTAGCAGACTTCATCGGCCTCGACGCGAGTGAATCCCGGTTTGACTTCGTTCATTGCTTTATAGAAATCATTTACGGTCACTCCATCGAGCTGACCCGGGTAGTATTGCTTCATGATTGGCAAATAGTGCTTCCAGAAGCTCCTGCTGCGCGCTATACGGACCTCCCAGAAACGTGATTGTGATTCATGTATGCCTAGGCTGGGTGCATCAAAGAAGGGAGATCGTGCATCTTCTTTCTTGAATCCCTGCTCATACATTGCGTGGCCGGCCTCATGAACCGTTGCGAGAAGAGATTCCAGTCCCATGTATTCATCGTATCGCGTGGTTATTCTCACGTCCCCATACCCAAGAGTTGTACAGAATGGGTGGGCTGTAACATCCTGACGTCCTGCATTGAGATCATAGCCAATATCTCTGGCTACACGCAGGCCGAATTCTTTCTGTGTATCAATGGACCATTTTTGTTCGAGAAAACTTGTGTCAACTTTTTGGGAGCCCATGATTTTATCAAGAAGAGTTACTGTTGATTCTTTCAGTGGTTTGAAGAGTTCGTGTATACTCGCTGCGGTGAGTCCTCTTTCGTAGGGGGGGACTAACGCATCCCATGGCTTTTCTTCATAGCCATAGCACTCGGCTGCTTCTCGGGTCAGTTGGATGATATTGTTGAGAGCAGGGGAGAAGATAGAAAAGTCTTTCTTTCGCTTTGCTTCTGTCCAAACCGAGAATGCTTTGGCAGTCTCCATGGAAAGTTCACTAACGAGTCTTGATGGAAGCTTGCATGCTCGGTCTCGAACGAACTCTAGCTCTCGAATCCAGGGAATCACGTCACCAGTATACTCATCGGATTCCTTAACGGAATCAATAAGTTCACCCATCTCTGGCCGAACAAGCTTTTCATGACTGATCGAGTTGATGGTGGTAATCTGTTGCGCCCTTGACTGGGCCCCATTTGGTGGCATGTATGTTTGATGATCCCATGACAATACTGATTCTGCATGGTTTAAGTCAGCGATTTCACCGTAAGCTTCTTGCAATTTCTTGAAATTGGACACTGTCTGTCTCCTCGTGTTGGTAACGGCGGGATCTGAGCATCAGTACTGAACTCGTGGCAAGGGAGAGATTTTTCATTTGCATTGGTCACGTCGATTTCCTATCCTCAATTTGTAAACTTAATTAGGAGTAGGGGATTATGAAAAGGAAAACTGCTGCACCCCTCATTGCAACTTTATTTATCGCCAATCTGGGATACACGGAAACGCTTCTCATCGGGGATGAATCGGTGGAAGCTATCTATTGGAAATCTGCTTCTGAATCTTCCCAACCTGTGCCACTATCAGGTCAATTTAACTTTGAAGCACTGAGGGTTGAAGTACTCAATTTACATTCATCGGTATTCGTACCTTCAGGGGATCCTCATAGTATCTGGTTTGTTGATTATGAGGAAAACGACGTGGAAATGGTCGACAGCTTTTCCGAAAATCAATTTGTCCAGTCTATGGGCAGAACAATGAACGAACCAGGATTCCTCTGTCTCATCATGACAGAAGGGCAGGGCACTCGTTCTGGAAAAGTTCACAAGTATGTCTATAATTCTATTCAACAGACCTGGAGCAGCACTCTTCTAGGTGACACGGATCCTGGGCTGGATGGGGTGCTCTATTCTAATGAAGCTATTCTGGATCTGGGGCAGGACAGAGTTGCTTTGCTCTTCGATCCTGGTAGTAATCTGACTGTAAGCTGGAGTGATTTAAGTCAACAATCTCCCAGTTATTTCGATACTGAAATTGTTGGTCGGGCAGATCCTTATCTGTCTTACGGAATTGATGATACTTTTTTCGTCTATACCCGCTCAGGGCAATCGGACCCTACCGATGGAATTGTTTTCTTTGAACGTACTACAGGTCAGGAAGTCACCATCACTGATGAAGACTACCTGAGCTCTGACTTGTTCGTTCGAGGAGCAAATGGGTACCTTATTGCTAAAGACTCACCTCAGCTACTCCTGTCCCTGGAGCAAGGAGACCTGGATCTGCATGAGGCTCCCTACGAAACTGGAACAGAGCAGAGTCTTTTCGACTATGATGTAGATCAGACTTCCTCTTCACCACTATTAGAATTTGGTCAGGCCCTGACGGCCTATACGAACAATGGTGATTCTGTAGCTTTTCACAACTTTGATCAATCTGAACTCTACTTTCTGAATTCATTAACCAAAGAGCTTGAGCTACGGCACCTTTATCAATGGGGAGATGGAGCTCCCTTTGGCAATATCCTTGATCTTGCCAACCACCCCAGCCTGGGATTACTTGGGCTTGTAAAGAGAGCCGATCAGCGGATTGATCTGGTTCAGGTCGATTTCATTTGCGGGGATCGAATTACGCTTTCGGATAATTTCGAGGGTAGAGCGCTGGAATTTCTTTCAGTTTCAGATTCAGGGACGACATTCCTTTATGAAAGCGAAGTCGACGAATCATCGAGCCTTTTGACTCATGTCTATAAAATTGACCCAACGCAGTTTACTTCGTTCGAGGAAGAGTCACCATTCGGCACTGCAAGCTTTGCCAGGTATCCACTCTCAGTGACCGCCGTGAATGATAATCTTGTGGCCCTGCTGTATCCTGTTTTCGAAGGGGCGGAAATTCAGTTCGTTGGAACATTGTCCACTCTCTTTTCGGGTGAGCCAGGTACTAACTTGAGCCTCAATGGGCCCAAAGCCCGGCATATTGCAAGTAGTGGAGGAGATGTCTATCTCTATGGTGTCTTCCCGCAAAGACTCTATTCATTGAATCCATCCACTTCACAATTCGAAGAGATTTCTCTATCGGATTCTGAGAACTTCCCTGCCTCCATGAATTACCCTTCAGACTTTATCGTTTCGAACGGATATGGATATATTGCCTCTGGCTCTTCTGCTGATGTTGTCAGAATCGATCTCTCCAATGGGAGTTGGACTACAATCATGAACGATCGCCCAACTGATATCCATTTAGACTTACTCGGTTATACACCGTACAGAACGATGCAGTTGACTATTACTCCATTGGACCTTGAAAACCTTGAGATTCCTGTGGCCTGGCAACTTCATTAAATAGGACATTGCCGGATGAGTATTTCCTCCCTGGTAACAAAACTTTCGATCTTCCTCGTTCTCCTTTATTGTTCTATTGATCGGGTTTCAGGTGACATAAGTCAGACTTCTGACGGTTGCCATGAGCCGAAACCAAGGGATCGCACGGATTTGCCTTTGGGCAAGTGGACGGAGCACTACTTTGATCGGATAGACACTTTTGAGGAAGAGAACAGGAGTCTGGATCCTGAGACGGAATACGCTCTCTTTGTGGGTGATTCCCTCACCGAAGGCTTTCCTCTTCAGGTGCATTTCCCGCAATTCCCGACCGTGAATCGGGGAATCGTGTCAGATGGCTTATGTGAGTATCCAGGGGGGTCTCTCAATCGAGGCCTAGCGAATCGTCTTTGCGAAAGTGTTTTCAACTGTCAGCCAGGCATCATTTTCCTACTCATGGGGACCAATGATCTTCCTTCAAAAGATGTCCCGCTCAGTTATTGGGTTGAGGCATATGAAGAAATCCTCGATAACATTAAAGAAGAATCTCCAGAAGCTCAGGTCGTCCTTCACACTCTGCCACCTACCGGTACTGCCTACAAGAGGCATGCATTTTTGAACCCTCGCATTGAGATGTTTAATCTTGAAATCAAGAAGATCGCTAAAGAGCGGAGTCTCCCACTGATCGATCTATACGAGCTTCTCATAGACGAAGAAGGTTTGCTTAAGAAGGAGTATACACTGGATGGTCTCCATATTAAAAAGGAGCACTACACCCTTTGGGCGCATCACGCGAGGCCGTATCTCATCGATAAATATGGTATTCCTGACTGAAATGTGAGTCGAGGGGGTGATGTTGAAAAGTTAGACCCCTGAGAGTATAGCGGCGAATATGAAAACCAGATAGAATCCCCCAATTAAGAGTAAGGGGAGAAACATGAGCACCGTTCCTATGATTGATAGGATAAGCCCAACCTTCGCAAGAGTACTCTCATTTTCCTGCATGGCCATCCAGCACATCACGATTGCCACAGGACAAAGACAGGCACATGCCCCTGTCAGCCCGATGATGCTGAATACAAACCCCGTAATTGCTAGAGTGGACTCTTGATTGTCATCTCGAGGAGTTTGTGGCAGCTGGGGAGGAGTCAGCGCATTTTCTTGAAACCTTGGGTCCTGATCCTGCATCTTGATATCTCTGCTTATATTCCTTCAAGTGCCTTTTCATCATTACATTTGAAGAAGTGGATTATTTTCATAGACCTTCATCCCAATTAGAGAAACGCTCATCAAAACTGAATCGGTACAAAGGAGCAGGAAACCTATGAAGCTTTTATTCTGGGGGGCAACTGGAACCACAACAGGATCACATCATCTGCTTCAAGTAGAAGGCGACTATATTGCTCTCGATTGTGGGTTGTTTCAAGGGAAGCGTTCTGAGTTCTATGAGAGGAACAAGGAGTTCCCGGTGGATCCTTCACAAGTGGATAATCTGATTCTCAGTCACGCACATATTGATCATTCCGGCAATATACCGAATTTCGTGAAACAGGGTTTTTTAGGCAGAGTGATTGCCACACATGCAACCAGTGATTTGTGTCGAGCAATGCTTCTTGATTCGGCTCATATTCAGGAGAAGGAAACGGAGTGGTTGAACAAGAAGAAGGCAAAGAAAAATGAACCAGCGGTAGAACCTTTATATACAATGAAAGATGCTGAGCAATCTCTGGAGCTCTTTCAAAGCTTCACTTATTACAGGAACTTCCCCGTTACAGAAAACGTTACTGTCAAGTTTCTGGATGCAGGTCATATTCTTGGGAGTGCACAGGTACAGCTTGATATAAAACTCAGCTCAGATAAGGAGCATCGTCTTGTATTCAGTGGAGACATAGGCAGGGGGAAGAGGGCGATCTTGCGAGAGCCAGAAATTCCTTCTGAAACAGATACACTGATTATGGAGAGTACTTACGGGGATCGGATCTCTCCTCCTGTCGACAACTTGCGCCAGGAATTGAGAGACCTTGTTCAAAAAGTATATGATAGAGGCGGTAAGATAATCATTCCGGCCTTCAGCGTGGGCAGAACACAGGAAATTGTCTATCAGCTGAATTGCCTCTTTAATGATGGTGAGCTCCCAAGGATGAAGATTTTTGTCGATTCACCGCTTTCAACAAACGTTACTCAGGTCTTTCGTTCACACCCAGAATGCTTCAACAGGCTTACCCACGACGAACTGATGGAAGATGATGACGTTTTCGGTTTCGAAAACCTCCGCTATACACGCAACGTTCAGGATTCCAAGAACCTGAATACCATGGAGGAACCAATGGTGATCATCTCCGCTTCAGGAATGTGTGAGACCGGTCGGATTCTGCATCATCTTCGTAATTCCATCGAGGATCCCAAAAACTGTGTGTTAATTGTTGGATTCCAGGCAGAGCATACGCTTGGCAGAAGACTGGTCGAGAAACAGGACAAGGTAAAGATTTTCGGTGAAACTCATCCGAGAAGATGCGAGGTTAAGGTGCTTAATGGGTTCTCCGCTCACGCGGATCAGAACGAGCTTCGTGATTATGTTTTCCGGGTCCACGCTAGAAGTGGAGGAAAACTGAAGAGGGTATATCTCGTACACGGAGAAACAGACGCGCAGAACGATTTGAAGGACTATATCGAGTCTTCTCTGTCAGTTGAGACGATCATTCCAGCCCGAGGCGAATCCTTCGACCTCATCACACCCTAAGAGCGACATCATGAGAACGAGATTCTGTTGCATTTCAAGATCTGTTGTTCAGAATAAGTTCATCAGACAAATCTTCCAGGAGCCTGATTCACATGGCAGAACGTGTTTCAATCTATGTTGAAGGTGCCCCAAAAGCTTTCGGTCACTTTTCTCAAGTCATCAAGTATGGAAATCAATTGCATATCAGCGGCCAGCTGCCGGTCGATCCTGAAACGAACCGTCTAGTCAGCGATGAAGCTGGCGCTCAGGCAAAAGCCGTTTTCAATCACCTTTCACTCATCATGCAAGCATGTGCTGGACAACTGTCCAATATTCTTGCAACGAAACTCTATCTGATCGACCTGAAGGATCACAGTGCTATAGATAAAGTCAGTCGAGAGGTCTTTTTCTTCACTCCTCCGGCAAGGTCAGTCATCCAGGTTGCAGGCTTACCGTTTGGGGCTCGTATCATGATTGATGCAGTGGCAGAGCTGAACCCGGTTGAACTGAAAGGTTCGTCGCTTCTTTAAGTTCCAGTCTTTTGCGTTACGGTGGGCGAGGGAGGACTACTTCCCTTCGGAGATCGACACATGGTGAAAAGACTAATCGTTGTTGCCGTGCTCATACTTGGAGCACTTGTTGGAGCAGCATTTTTTCTTGGAATTCTCGACTGGCAAACAACAGAGACCAAGTTGAGAGTCGAGGCGAGCAAAGCAACCAGTCAGGTCAAGTCTGCCATCAATGAAGGGGTATCCGCACCTTCCACAGGAGGCTCCGTGGAAGATGCTGTCGCTTGTCGTAATAATCTGAAACGAATCGAGTCTGCAAAAAGAGCTGCCGCGGAAAGGCTTGGGCTCACGACAAGCTCAGTCAGTTGGGACGCCGTACTGAAAGAAATGGGAGGCAAGAGACCGTCCTGCCCCAATGGAGGTGAATATTCGCTGGGAAACAACCAGGTTAATGCACGCTGCTCTGTTTCAGGAAATGGAACGACAGCGAAAGAAGATGATCATCTTCTGGCAAACTACTAACTCTTCCTTGAAATGTTCGGTCTGGTTCTGCTATGCACAGTTTATATGTCAGGATCGGAGATGAAATTGAAGTCAAAATTAAAAGCATTTACACTCATTGAGTTATTAGTATCAGTCGCCATCATTGCAATACTCGCAGCCATCGCTTTACCTAATTTCCTCGAGGCACAAACACGCGCCAAGGTAAGCCGCGCTAAGACAGACCTTCGCACTATTTCAGTCGGCGTCGAGATGTACCGCATCGATAATAACAGGTATCCGCCCGACGCTCAATTCAATGTGATGCCATATCTTGATCGACTCAGGAGATTGACCACCCCGATCTCCTACATGACTTCTGTTCCTGCAGACCCGTTCGCGAACATCAGCAAGATCGAGGAATATGCAGCTACCAAGCCTGTAAATCCCTATATAGATCCTACGACCGGTAAATACCATTATCCACTCACTTATGATTTTGCCACACGAATGCTTCCAACCGGCGGCATAGAAGACGCAAATGCCTGGGCTTACATTTCATCCAGTCCAAATACTGTGCTCTGGGGATTAAGGTCGTGCGGACCGGACAAGAGTGCTGTTTGGCTTGGGGATGCTGAAGCACCTTACGATCCTACGAATGGAACCGTTAGTAAAGGAAATATCTATTGGACTGGCCCCGGAAAAGGTGAGGACCAGCCCCTTATCTATTGATCAGATCACTCATTGATTGATCTGGGAAACAGAACGGATCCGGTTGAGGATCATGCTTATTGTTTTTCATCTTCGATTCTAAGTGGACGATTGCTGGCATCGGAAATCGCACCATCGTTCACGGTGCCATCGCTGTTAAAGGAAAACCAGGCGATCTCATCGAACGTTTGGCTGCGAATCACGAACAATGCTCCTCCATTGTCTAGACGCATAAGTGTTCCTTGATCTGAAGTTAATGGCTCACTGATGCCGTCAACGTCTGAACCGGAAATCGCCGCGCGCGTCATCCAACCCGTAGGTGTGTCTGCCTGCGCTTCTGATGTAAATAAACTTCCTCTCTCAGGTTGCGCGGAACGGCTTTGAATTGATGCTGCCAGAGTGAAGATCGCCACCACTGCGGCAACTGCCATCACTCTCCAGAAGTACGAATTTGCTATCGAATCTTTCATGAAAAGACCTCCGAGTATTTTCTGCAAATCTTTGCAGGATCGTCATACTACAAGGAACGCAGTTCCAGAAGCAACACGCACATAGAAAAATAATCCTGAATCAGGTGATTCTACGGGTGACATCCAAGCTCAGTTCGCGCCTCAATGAATTCGAAGAATATAACTCCAGAAAGCCTAGAACCCAAGTATGCAGAAGAAATGGAACTCTATACGCCTCGAATTCAAAACTTCACCAACATCCGAAGATTGGGAAACATTTACCGCCATGCTGGGAACATGTCTATCAATCGAAGGGATTCAGGAAGGTGAAAGCCCTGAAGGAACAACCTGGGATGACCAAATTAAAGATGTAAGGATTTTCTTTTCTCAGCCCGACGAAGAACACCCGATCAGACTCCAGGATGCTGAAGAGGTGATTCGCGATTTTGCTCAGAGATTCCTTCCCGGGGCCGAATTTACTACCGAACAGGAAGAGTTTCCTGATCAGGACTGGGGGCAGAACTGGAAAGAATATTTTCATCTCATGCGCATCGCAGATCAGCTCTACGTGGGTCCTCCCTGGGAAAGTGATCTGCCACCGGACGCGCCGGAAGGGGCCCGCGTGATCCAGATTGAGCCCGGGCAGGCATTCGGTACGGGATCTCATGAAACAACTCAGCTCTGTCTTCAATCTCTGGAAAAACTGGACCTGGAGGGTAAGACGGTCTTCGATCTTGGTGCGGGATCTGGTATCCTCGGCATAGGTGCCATCTTTCTCGGTGCAAAGTCCATCATCGCGGTAGAGTATGATCCTGTTTGCGAGGAAAACTTCTATATCAATGCCGATCTGAATGGCACCCGTGATCGCATGACCTTCATATGCACGGACAAACCTTCCGAGGCGAGGCAGATTGCCGCTGACAAAGGAATTAATGCGCCCGATCTGATCCTCTGCAATATGCTGAGCGAACGCTTCTATCCACTTCTGAATCAACTGAGAGCGTTCAACATTCCTCTCCTGCTCTCAGGCTTTCTTGTCAGTGAGGAAAAACAGGTACTTTCTGCTCTCGAACGAGAAGATTTCCAAGTCCAGGAGAAGTATGATCTCGTAGAGTGGATGGCCTTTCATTGTGTGCCTCGTCAGGGATAGCTTTCCCCAATGTAACCGGTAACAGTTATAAGTGATTAGAATCTTTCTGTCTTTCTTCTCCTTGCCCTGTCAGTCAGGTATCTTTTGTGTCCATTTTGTGTGGAATTTTGGTATTACTTGATTTAGAAAGCCTCTGAGGCTCTTTTAATAAGAGATTAGGTCCTGTTTGAAGGTCCTATGAAAGCGTTTGCAAAAAAAGAGATTTATTCCTTGCCCAAGACACCCACAGCAGGTCAAGTTGACACTCTCGATTGGACTGCTACAAATTAAGGAATGATCCCCAAAAAAAAAAATAGAATTCCGTGAAAAGACAAAGCTACAAAAATAAAGACCTTGTCCCAGCCCTGGGATTCTTACTCCCGAATTTCATCGGCTTTCTTCTCTTTGTTGCTTTCCCCATTATCTTCTCCTTCGCACTTGTCTTCACCAATTGGAGTCTCAAGCCAGCCATCGAGCCACGCTTCATTGGACTTCAGAATATCTGGGACCTGGTAGGGTTTCGACTCTCAGAAACTCCGGGAGCATCAGAGGCAGGACTCCTCCTTCTCCTCTCTGTCCTGTATAGCTATGGGCTCGTGTTTGCGGGTGTTATTACATCCCTCCTTGCGATTGGTCGACAATGGCCAGGAGTCAAAACCAGCGGACTGATTGGTATCCTGACGGGAATCGTGCTCATGGTTGGAGCCATCGCTGGTCCTCTGGGAGACGGATCGGCGCTACTTGGAGTGACACTCATCTTTGGGTTCTTCTTTGTGGCAACATCTGAAGCTTCAGGATTTTGGGGAAAAGGAATGACAGGTGGAGTTCTGCTCGTAGCGGGACTTCTCGCGATCTATATTCTCAGCCCGGTGACTTTCGAGTTCTGGGAACCGAACGACTCAAACTTCTATTTCTATCTCTATAACACTGTCTATATGATGGTGGTGATTCCACTCGCCATCGCTGGGTCCCTGCTTCTGGCACTCGTTCTTTCAGAGCCAGTTATGAAAACCGGACTGAAACTGAGAGTTATCTTCTCTCTGATTATCGGTGCTGTCATGATCGGGGGAATATGCGCATTCTGGATGATGGGGGATTACGATTACGCCGTTCTCTGGGGGATCTTCTGGGGAATCGCATCAATCGGAGCCCTGGGAAGTATAACTGCTTTTCGTACGCTCTTCTATATCCCAACATTCACGGCGGGTATCGCTGTGATGCTTCTCTGGAAACAAGTGTTTAACCCGGATTTTGGTCCCCTGAACGAAGGTCTTCGCGCATTCGGATTACTGCTCGGTTATGCGGGGGAGATGCCCGGTTGGCTGAACGATCCGCGTTGGTCAAAACCTGCTCTTATGCTGATGACGTTCTGGACTGTAGTCGGTGGACAGAATATGCTTCTCTACCTTGCCGGTTTGTCCAATATACCACAGGAACTCTACGAAGCTGCCTCAATCGATGGTGCTTCCAAGCTTCAGTCTTTCTGGAACGTCACCTGGCCTCAGCTTGCACCAACGACATTCTTTATTGTCATCATGAGCACCATCGCCGGTTTGCAGGGAGGGTTTGAGCAGGCCCGCGTCATGACTCAAGGTGGACCTGCAGGAACAACAAAAACTCTTGCTTACTATATATACGAGAAGGGTTTCGAGCAGCTCGAGCTTGGCTATGCTTCTTCGATCGCATGGGTCATGTTCCTGATGATTTTTCTCTTAACAGCACTCAACTGGAGGTTCGGTAATCGATATGTCAACTACTGATCCTCAAGCAGAAGAACAGATTCCAGAATCGTCACAGCCGCCAAAGGTTGAGAGTAGCAATACAGCCGTGAAGGCAACCAAGTGGTTTGTCTTTTATATGTTCCTCTGTTTCGGAGCCTTCCTCACTGCCGTTCCCTTTGTGTGGATGGTTTTCGGATCCTTCAAGACACGACAGGAAGTTGAGAATCCTGGTTTCGTCCCGGAGCGCTGGAAGGCTGCACAAATCGAAACCGTCAACTTTGCCGATGGTGGCACTACAGGATCTCTCGCGCTCGCTTCATCAAACGATCGTTCTCAGCCAGGTAGTGAAGAATCATCCTCAAGCTCTGACGCACCTGAAGTCTCTGAGTGGAATAACTACCTGAAAGTTCTTCGCTTGAAACCAGATCGAGATGGAAAGTACCTGGAGATTTTCTACGGTCGTTGGTATTTCAACAGTGTCTTTACATCAGTTGCGATCACCTTTCTGCAGGTGTTGACCAGTGCCTTTGCGGCCTATGCATTCAGTCGACTTGTTTGGGTTGGCCGAGACCTGGTCTTCTTTCTTTACCTGTCTACAATGATGATTCCGCCGGTGGTGCTGATGATTCCCAACTTTCAGCTGATGGTCTGGCTGCGCATTGTTGATACGTACCAGGGGCTGATTCTTCCCTGGTCCTTTACAGCATTCGGCACGTTTCTGCTTCGACAGTTTATGATGTCTATACCACCTTCTCTTGATGAAGCGGCTCGTATCGACGGTGCCTCACATTGGAATACCTTCTGGGAAGTTGTGATGCCTCTCACCCGACCGGGTCTTGTAGCGCTCGCAATCTTCAGCCTGCTTGCATCCTTCCAGTCTTTCTTCTGGCCGCTGGTCATGTTGCGCAGTCAACACCTTTTTACACTTCCTATCGGCCTTCTCGCTCTTGATACCAGCTATGGTACACAGACCGAGCTGATTCTTGCCGCAACGGTGATGAGCGTCCTTCCACTGATCGCGATCTTTATCCTTCTGCAGAAACAGTTGATCAAAGGGATACAACTCGGAGCCGTTAAGGGATAGCTCGTTTATTTGTGAGACACCTGCAGGTATGTGGGTTTTCGCAGCGGTCATGCGTTACTCTGACCTTCAACCTTTGCGTAACCTATGAATCCTTCCGGCCATATTTATAGCTTGATAGACTCAAAAGATAGTTATTTCTCGAATCAAACGACTGGATAATGGCAAAGGTCAGACCGATGAATATTGATACGAGGAAAGCCACAGAGAGGAAATTTAATCTCGCGGAATTAAATACTCCAGGGATCAGAAAAAGCAGATAGAACCATATCATCGTTGCGAGAAAGATGATGAATAACTCAACCCCTATATCTCGATACAGCAAACCGTACCTTCGCATCCCCTTTGGTTTGAAGTCACACTGGTAACAGATGTCTCTGAAAGCAGCTCCCCAAAGACAGGTGCGGCAGGCAAAAGTCAGAAGAATCGGAAACAGTCCAAAGAGTGCCAGATCAGTCCTCAAGGCAATCTGCATGCAGTCGCGTATATCGGGAGAAAACATTACCACGAAAGGAACAACAAGGATAGAGGGAAGAAAAATGAGATTTAACGATTTGCCGATTCTTTTTTCCAGGTAATCCGGAATGCCAAGTAGAGTCACCCTTACCTGGTCGCGCATTGTGGTCATCATCAGTATATCCACTTCCTTCGAAACGCGGACTACACCACTCAGTAATGGCAGGAGAGGGATAAAGACCGTTGCTATTCGATAGATATTTCGCGAGCCACCCATGTCCACGATCACCTTCCCAAGGATCAGGAGCACAACGGTGAGGATAAATATACCGATGTTGAAGGATTGCTCCTTCATGAAGAAAATAAACTTATTCATCCGACCTCATCATTGCAACTTCGGGCTTCTCCAAACAGGGGACGGTGAGTCACAGCCTTCTCCCAGGAATTTCTAACTGATCTTCCTGTTTCAGTTATCAGATGATGTCTCGACAATCAAACAAATTTCGCCTGATACTGTCTTACTGTTGTGGTTCGGGGTTTCATTTATCGAAATGTGAACAGAGCCAATAATCGCTCTTCGAAAGCCTCCGAACATTTCTTGTCACCTTGATCTATTAGCCGAGGCGTAGCGGCTCTGTAGAGTTGTCTATTCGAAAACTCCGATATTCACTCCTGATCCAGAATGGATTCATGGCAAGAGCTACTGGCCTATCATTGAATCTTCAGGCGGAACTTCTGCATTCCCAATCAGAAGTTCGATTCCAATCTGAGGTGGAAGAACTGTGTGCTTACTTATAGGGCTATGCTAAATGCGTTTCCAATCGAGTGCTTAAGTATCTGAGTCAGTCACCATGGATTTGTCCTTTTTTGAGAATGACAAATGCGAAATGCACCGCGTTAAGTATTGCCTGTTCTATGAGTGAAAACACTGTGATAGTGTGATCTAGTCATACCAACCCCATTTGATTTTTGTGTTCAGGTATCGTTCACCCATTTCAGCAGCAATGATTTGCTCCACATCCATCGTTGTGATGAAGCCCAAAGATTGAATAGATTGCATCTGTTTCGGATTGCTATACTCTATAATTTCTTCATCGGATAATTCTGTTAAGTATACCGACCAGTCGGTGGCCCCGATCTCAGAAAGTCTTTGCCCCCATAATAAAAGATTCTCTCGTGCATCCAAAATTTCGTCATCGTCATCAGATAGGTTAGAAGCGTATTCAAGACAAAGCCTATAAAACCATGAAGGGAAAGAAGGTGCATATACATTTCCCAATTCTTCATCGTGCAAGCACATGAGAATCTCGTACTCAGAATCCCCCGTTTTAGCCTGGGTATTCCAGCACCAATTGTCTCCGGCTCCGGTAAATGCGAATGGGACCAACCCCGGAATAATATTCTCTCGCCATAGATCTCGTGAGGGAATACGTTCCGGTTGAATCCATTCAGCTTCATGCACCCACAGATAGTCTTCTTTATTCTTATGAATGTTCAGGTAGTTTTTCTGGGTCCAATACCGGTAGCCTTTCGGCAAGGATATTCCGTAGTTTTTTTCGAGTGAGTCCAGTGATTCCATATCTTATTTCCATTAGGATCTAGTAACTTAGTTCTGAACGTCGTTTGTTTTAAAGGCTGGCGGTGTTACTTGATATTATTTCTGGCTCGAAGTTATTCCTCCCCGAAACGGGCCACGTTTTCTGGATGGTGTCAGTCTTGAGCCGTATAGCTCACTCCTTTAGCCCGCATCTGCTTTAAGATTTCTGAAATCTTTATTGATCAGCTTGGATTTTTCGATAAAGACCATCAATCTATCCCCGTCATTCCACCACCACTCAAGTTCATCGCAGGACGACAGGGTAATTAGAGATATCCAGTCATCACCTGGCGTTGGATCATAACCCAGCGTACAATATGATGGATAACCGAGCATATAATGATCGCTGATCCCATCAGGTTCCCGCAATTGAGAAAGAATATCTGTATCAAAGGGCCAATCCTCTCTAAGTTCCTCATGTCTCGGGATATCGACTGACGTCTCCAGGAGGATCTTCCTACTTTGTATATTTGTTTTATAATCAGTAAATAATGATAGCTCTTTGATATCAGGTAAGTAATAGCCTAAAATATAGCCCTCATCTTCCGAGAAGACTTCACCATCTTCGTCGTAAGCATAGAACAGTGAGAAAAGCCCTTCTCTGGGTAGCAGCGCTGGCGGGTCCTGAATCTCAGAGAAATTTATTTGTCCGATAAACCGGTACTCACCAATCTCGTGTACAGGCCATTCGAAGCCTTCCGGTAGTAATGGGACGCCTGCAAACCTGCTCCCTGATTCTTCTGGTTCATCGTCAGATATATGAATATCCACACTTGGTTTCTTAATTGAGTCCAAGTAGGACTGATGTGGTGCTAGGTCTTTGTCACCCAATATGAATTCGCTCAATTCATCAGAATTCACAGCACTCTTCTCCTTATTTCGGAGCAGAACGGACAGCTGACTTTAGGTGCATGGAGGTCAATTCGATAGAACATAATATTCAGTGTACACACACATTCTATAACTAGGGTTCAATGCTTGAATTAATCAGAAGTTCGATCCCAATCTGAGGTGGAAGAACTGTGTGTCATCCTCGTCGCGATAGAGGACGGGGACCGCAAAGTCTACTTCTACACCAACAGGACCAAGATTCAACAACGCACCGACACCGGTACCGATTCTTGGCTCACCAACTGAGAATGCCGACCGCTCGATAATTGCACCATCAAGAAAGACGCGACCCGCAATAGCATCGTTGAATGGGTATCTTAATTCGTGACGCTGAATGATCTGTGTCGCGCCGCCAATGACCAGGTCATCGTTGGCTGAATCTCTCGGACCAACTCCACGCGCTTCGAATCCACGCAGGGAGCTGCTGCCGCCGGCGAAGAAGCGTTCGTTGAAACCAACCTGGTCAGCGTTATACGGTAGAAAACCGAGGTTCTGCTCGAAGGCATAGATCAGGTCATTCTTCTCGAAGGGCTGTGTATAATACTCATAGGTGTTCAGAATCTTGAAGAGGAAGCCGTCAGCTTCACCGACCTCAACGCCACCAGATAGAAGGTATCCACGAGTTGGGAAACGATAATTGTCGCGCTTGTCATACACGATTGTCGGGCGAGCAGTGAAGGCAAAATAATCATCAAAGTCTTCGTCTGGCGTCGGGTCGTCATCTATATCGGTGAAGTCGACATACTCACCTTTGAACCTGAGAAACGTTGTCAGGTGTTCTTGAAGAGGATAACCAAATTCCGCGTAAGCGCCGGTTCGCTTTTGATCGTAGACTTCATAGCGGTCCGTCGCGTGGTAGGCGAGAGTACGCAAAGAAACATCTGAATCGCCAAGATAGCGGTCGAAATAACCCAGAGTGAAGGCGAGGTTATTCTCACCAACAGTGACACCAGCGCGCAGCTGATCGGCGTTCCCGCCAACATTGGGGTGTTCGAATTGAAGCGAAGCGGTTGGCCCGGACTGCTCACCAATACCCGCTGATATTCCAACGTAGGCAGCTGCAGGATCTTCTTCTGCATAGATCATCGCGTCACGAACCTGTGGGTCCGGCGTTGACTCTCGAGAGATTGCAACGTTCTTAAAGATACCCAGATTACGCAGTCTTTCAATGGTTCTGATTTCGTCGATAGAGCGATATTTCTTTCCAGGTTCCAGACGAACTTCCCGATAGACAGTCTCCGGTTTTGTTGGAGGAGCAATGCTGTTCAGAAAACGATCGAAACCACTGATGTCCACTTCATAATCGAAGGATTCAAGATCGAGTCGCACTTCTCCAACGTAAATCTCCGGGCTTTCATCAACTTCAAGAATGACCGTCACAGCCCGTGCCTCGGGGTTCTTGTCGACACGATAAGAAACCGTCGTGTCTATATATCCCTGGTCGCCATAGAGGCGTCGGATCTTTTCAAGAGCCCGGTTCAAACGTGATCCTTTGAAGCGCTTATCCAGAAGATCATCAGTGATCTCTTCAATTTCTTCCGCCGTAAAGTACGTGATGCCTTCCGTGGCAACAGAGCGAACCTGGTACTGAGGCCCCTCTTTGACAGAAAAGATCAGTGAGATTTCCTGCTCCTGCTCGTTATAGATCTTTTCAACAACCTCTGATTCAGCATCCAGAAAGCCGGCGTTCTGATGAACCTGACGCAGAATCGCAAGGTCATCATCAACGGCATCGATATCGTAATAGTTTTTAAAGAAGAGAAAGCCAGGAGCGTTCGAGAGCTGGCTCTTCAGATAGAAATCGGAAAAATAATCGTTCCCTTGAATCGAGACCTTCTTGATCTTGATGCGACTACCCTCATCCACATTGATGATAATACGAACGGTGTCTGTTCTGCCATCCACTTCCGTCGCTGGCATGACCTCGACCATGACCTCGGTAGCTTTATAACCACCGCGACGATAGAAGCTTCTCATGTTTCGAGCTGTTGCCGATCGAACGTCCGTTGGCATGAGGTCGCCCACTTCGTAATCCAGCTGGGCCGTTAATTCCTTTGTTGTAAACTTCGTATTGCCGATAAAGGAAATGAGCTCGATGGCGGGGTTTTCAACAACCGACACGATCAGATCGATGGTATTATTCGAATTCTCTTCCCAATTAATCTCCAGCTCGAGAGGATCGATGGTGCCGATACTGGCGATTGCCTGCAGATCCTGACGATAAGCCGTGGCGAAAAATGAGTCGCCTTCTTCGAGAGTCATGCGCCTGAGAATCCGATTGGGGGTCAGGCGGTTCAGGCCCTCGACCCTGATTTCCTCGATAACAGTCCCATCAGCGGGCAGCCGTGAGCCTTGTGCTGCGGCGAATGAGGGTAAAATCAGTGCAATAAGCAGCAGAACGGGAAGACGAAAAAGAATTGATTTCAACAAACTTCGCTCCGGAAGGGTTAAATGTATTTCTAATTGGTGCTACATGAGGGCTGGAGAAGGCTCACGGGTCAAGGTGGAAGGGGAGTGAAGGGCGAAACATCGTGAAGGGTGCCCCAGATTAAAAGGACCTGCTTTGCGCGCGGGGATGGAAGGAGGACGGACCGGCGAAGCATGGAGGTTCGATGCATTCCAGTGGTAGCATCATGCATCGAACATGGTTCGATACTGCATCCACCCCCGGGTCAGGAGGAGGAATAAAAAGGATGAAGGAGGGAATAAAAGGATGAGGGATGAAACCGGAAGGATGAATGACAATCTGTCTGTGTCGCTTGACGCTGGGAGTGTGGATCCCCCGATTCATCGCATTCTACTCTCGTTGTCTTTGAGCGATGTCGTGGTCCTTGTCGGAGGTTGCCGGGTCCTTCCGGGGAGAACGAAACAGAGGGTAGGGGAAAAAATAAAGAATCAACTCCAGACCAGAACTTGACATGAATGCGTGAAGAGAGGAGCCGGAAAGAAACTGCTGGGTGAGACGAGAAGAAGGTTCGTGGTTCACCGTTGTCTTCCGAGCGGAGCGAGACTTTAGTCGAGCCGCGGGTTTCAACCTGCGGTAGATGAGATGGGTAATAGCCAGAACCGTTTCAACGGTTTCTCTCATTTCAGAAACTGTTGAAACAGTTGGATGCTGTTTACGGACCGTTTTCCTCGCACTGAAGTACGAGACTCGACTAAAGCCTCGCTTCGCTCGTAGGTAGTGCAGAATGAAGGATGAATTCGATTGTCTCCTTCTGGGAGCGCCGTGCGGTGCTCTTACTTGTACTCGAAGGATTCATTGGGTGTTTCTAGTGCAGGTGTTTGGAAGATCCGAGTACTGTCACGAGCACCGCTTCCCTGATCACCAGCACGATGGAGATTCGAACAGAAGCCGGTTTGTCATTCTCGATGATTCCTCTAGACTTTGCCAATGGTGCATGAGAACCCTGAGCTGTACTCCTATAGAGTACGGCGACCCTTTCGCTGCTTTGAGCTTCGATGCTCTGATAATGAACTAATAGTTTTTGTTTCGTCCCAGTTGGATTTGATCCGGGACCGAGCCAGATTAGAACAAAACAATGAATTATACTGAGCTTGAAAATTCGATAAAGAGTGCGGTAGAGCGTGCCTCCGATTCAAGTTGTCATGCTCTAGGAAATTACGTGATCGAAAGGATAAGAGAATTATCGCGAGACTATATATTCGATGAACTAACTTGTGATGAGAAAAAGCTGCTTGATAGAGTATTCTCGTCTGTTTTCGAAGCAAGTGAATTTGATACCCAGTCACTGAAAGAGTTGGATGAGAGAATGACAAGTGATGAAATCAGAGCGATTGAATTTAACCCTATCATTACGCAATTGACTTGTGCGCTCGACAACTACTCAAATTATGAATCCTCGGGTGATAGGGTATTCATTTATGAGGCAGCCTTAAATTTGATCAATTGCGCTGACTACAATTCTTCAGATCCAAGTTATAGCCATGATTCGATCCTATCAGACCTAAATTTGAATAGAGAGTACAGGTCGATGATTGGAATTTTGGAAAGTAATGACAAGGACCCGCAAAGTGATCTCCACTAATCTTCATAGAAATTACTCCAACAATAAGGTGCCGATCTGTTCAGGTGCTACAGATCTTTGACGTTATATGTCTTGAAAACCCTTCCGAACGAGGAACTTATGGCCTACGAACTAATCTTTCAATTCCCAGAGGAGTTTTTTCAATCCCTCGATGAGGTTCACTTCTTTGAAGATGGCCTGATAGCATCATTGCCCAAGAGCTGTGACATTGCTGGTCATGATATTGGCTCTGGAACAGTGAATTTCTTTGTCTATACAGAATTCCCACTTTCCGCGTTTAAAACTTTCCGCAAGCATTTAGGCACGCAAAAAATAGAGAAGAGTTTACGTGTATCCTTCCCATGAAGATGGCGGTGAAGACTTTATCAATTTATGGCCGTTTCGAGACTCGAGGCCATTCGATACGATGTATCGTCAAGGAATTAATCCATTTTCTGCTTCATCAAAGCGTTTAATCCCCAAGAAAAATCCCCCAGGAGCATCCAAGTTCTAAACACCGGCCGATAAAGAATGGCCAGGTAAGTGATTGTTGCTTCAGTATCAATTTTCCCCCAGAGTGACTTCAGAAACTAGTTAGATTCTTAATAGAAACTGAGGTTATACATTTATATGCTTTTACACCACTCCTCAAAGGCCGTTGATCCTGGAGTTCCACCTTTTACGGTACTTTGACTCAGCTCCGACCTGTTTTTATCGGAAGAGTCTCTTACCATCCTTGTTCGGAATTTATTATGTAGAGTGTATATATAGTGCTCACGCTGAGTATCAGCATTCGCCGGCGTTTACTGTATGGTAAGCAGGTCGTGGTTGTCTTCGGACCAAGAGACTGGGAAATTAGTTTATGCTTTTGTTTTTCTGTCCATTGTGATGAATGATAGTTGGAAGACTTCATCGAACAAGAAAGCCATTGACTTCCTTTTCTGATTTCTCGGACATTAAATTAAACGAAATATTAGTCAATTAAATCAAAAGTAATAAAGCGGAGCTCTTAGAGATGATCGAAGAAGAGTTTTATGAAGATGTTGAAATAGACTTTATGTTTAGAAGCAAAGGGCCGGAGTTCGGAGATCTATTCACTATCTGCGGTTACGAAAACCCGAACTTTCCGCCGAAAGGGGAGTTTGATTTTGAATCATTTTCGGAGTATAACATTAGCCAGGTTGATGACTACTTCGGAATCGAAGCTGAAGAAGATGAAGGGGATGACGTGCCGGTTTGGATCTTCCCTTTAATTGGTGGTGAGGTTGCAGACCATCATCCCGGTCCATTCGACGGTCTGCGCATTTCATATTGTGTACTTCGAAATCCCGCGGAAAGAGCATCATTATATCTATCGTTGGCTGCAAGCATAGAGAAACAGTTTCCGGTTTTCCTTTCACAGAGTATTGAATCTGCAAAGCAAAAAATTGATGCTATTACGAGCTACTGGGCTAGCAAAGGCATCGAAGTTGGTTCTGATAAATCTTTAGAGATTGATTTCTAACTAATCATAACAACCGGTACGGAAAGTACCGCTGCGCTACGCGAACTACTAAGGGTGCTGGCTTCCGTTCTCTTTGGTTGTGAATGATATACAGTCAGTATTTCAAGAAATGCCTTTCGACGGGACGATGCATGTCGTATAGAATTCCCGCCGTCTGTTTCCTCAAATCTTCCCTCATTGAACCACAGAGGGCTTTGGTCGTACAAGACTCAGAGACACAGAGGCAGATATAATTGAAAGATGTAGGGTTCAGCATTGTCTTTCTTGTGAATATCAGTTCAAGAATAGAATCCTTCGACAGGGCGTGGAGAATAGATTTGCCGATTATTCTGTATCGCGATTGTTTGTGTAATCCATCTTTGCCCTAGAGCTCCGCCGAAGGTGGAGAATGTGAATAGCCCCGTGGTGAGCTTTGCGAACCTCGGGGCGGGATATTGAAGGGAAGTCGTCTCCGACGGAGGCGAACGTATTATAGCTTTAACTCACACAGGGCCTCGACTTAGGATCTTATTGATGCATAAATCATGGCCGCATGGGTAACGTGATGTCACAGTTTCTCCTGTATGATATGCATGAATTCAAGTTTCTACTTATCTATCAAGAGAATTAAAGAACAGAAAGAAAACTTCTCAAGACAAGCAACGTATTGACGGACCACAATGAATGCTGGTTAGAATAATAGTAAGCGGGTAATGATATTTTCGGTGAAAATGCAAAATGATATTCGACGCTTATGAAGGAATTGCAAACTATACTGAGTTAGACGTCGCGTGCGAAAACTGTGGCGAGGTGAGTACAATTCCCCGCCCTGATAATTCAAAATGCCATCGACTCATTGAAGGCTACTACTTCCACTCCTCGATAGCTGAACTGGAACTACTGAAACGAGCTCAAAAGCTTTTCGACTCCAGACCTCTATCAAATCATCGTCATATTATCCGGAAGACTTACCGAGAACCCGTGAACAATCCGGAGGACTCCTCATTGCTGCAGAAGGCTATAGATGCCGATCCGCATCTAAAGGAGTTTCTGGAGATGTGTGATTTCTCTTTTCACCCGAGGAAGCAAAGTATCGAAAAGTCTATAAACAATTCACGCAAGATACTAGCGTCGAACACCACGCCTTGCCCGCATTGTGGAGGTGCATTGCGACTTACCGAAGAGTCTCATGATGCTTGCGGCGGAGTGTTTTTCAGTGAGAAAGCACGTTTACGATGGATCGCACGAC
This sequence comes from uncultured Candidatus Sumerlaeota bacterium, assembly GCA_964437365.1. Taxonomy (GTDB): domain Bacteria; phylum Sumerlaeota; class Sumerlaeia; order SLMS01; family SLMS01; genus CAYTGM01. The sequence goes on from CAYTGM010000022.1 coordinate 48,201, forward strand.
ACAAAGATTGTAGCCGCAAGGTGAGTTAAAATAGTCAGCCAGGAAATATGCGGATTCCCAGAAAACATGATCCATGGGCCTCACACTCAGACTCGATTCAGTTCTCAATCCCATCGTGCGTTGAAAACTTTGCAGGCCTTGTACCGCAAAATGCTCGTGTGGTCGAGGTTGGTTGTGGTTATGGAAGAGTTGTACGGGATCTCCGCGACCAGGGGTTTATGAATGTCATTGGCTATGATTCTTCCGCATCCATGATCAAGCGTGGAATCAGGGAGAACCCCAACCTTACTTTAAAGTTGAATGAAGGCGTGGAAATTCCTGAACCAGACGGAGGCGTTGACGCTGTTGTCTGCTGTGCGGTGCTGACTTGTATTCCAGACAATAAAATGCGGATGAGAGTTATTGGCGAAATCGAGCGAGTGCTCCGTCCCGGAGGAGTTGTACATCTTGTCGAGTTCGCAGAGAGCGGGAGCCGGAGCTACGACGCTCATGGAAGGTTCAGGAGCGGACTCGGGATCGAGATGGTTCATTTTACCTGCGAAAGGTTGCTGGCTGAGCTCGGGAGTTTTCAGAAAATCGAGTTCCGAGAGATTACCTGTAAATCGATTTCTGGAAGCGACGAAAATGCTCTTCTCTTCCAGGGAAAGAAGAAGATGAATCTAGTTACACAGAACTCGGAATAGCCGCTTGGCACTCAGAACGTTGATTATTAAGTCCCTTGAACTGAGCTAAAAGGCTAAGCTACTCCTGATGATTCCTTGGACTTCCCAAAGCTGGAATTTGATGACAATCCATCTCCGACGGAGGCGATCGTATTATAGCTTTAACTCACACAGGGCGTCGACTTAGGATCACATTAATGTATAGATCATGGGTAAAAGAAGATATAGATTGACCACATTAATATTAGATTAAAACAAAAGAAAGCTGATAACAACTATCTTAGATAAGGGACGCAATATGGAGCTAGTCCGCAAATTTACACAGGCTGAGTATGAAGGTGCACTCTCATCTTGGACCTGGTTGCCGATCGAAGCAAAGACTCCCTTATTCACAAACGCGTTCGGTGACACATTCCTCGCTGGTGATGAAGGGATATACTTCCTTGATACTATCGACGGCACTCTCGACAGGTTATGTGAATCAATAGCAGAGCTCCAAGCGATCCTAAACACGCGAGATGGACAAGAACGTTATTTGTGGTCTATCGTCGTTTCTACGAACTACGCCGCTGGAATTGTTCCGTGGGGTAGTCAGGTCTATGATTTTGAGATCATGCCGGTGCTAGGCGGTGAGCTTGACCCGGACAACATAAAACTATGTGACTATCAAGTCGCAGTAAACTTGGCTGGCCAGATTCACGGACAAGTGAAAGATTTACCACCCGGGACTCCTATTGGTGAAATCAAGATGGAATAAATTTAACAAGGTGGTTCATTACAACTCCTCTACCGCTGGCTGTGGCGTTGGAGTGAGTGACGTTGGCTTCAGGCAGAAGGTGTCCCTATGAAAATACAAGAGGTAATAGACTGGATCAATGCCTTTGCCCCGACGGGGGACGAGGCTGAAGATGAGATGGCTCTCTACGATTTCACTGATGCGATTGGAGAGGCGAAGATGGACCCTCGCGTGCGCGAAGCCTTAATATCGATTTTTGAGCGCTATCCAGAGGCAGACCTCGGTTCTCCCGGACCGATCGTGCATTGCCTCGAAGAGTCCCCCATTGCCGACCACTCCAGATTGGTGAGTCGATCACTGCGAAGGCGGCCGACCGTCATGACGGTCTGGATGGCCGAGCGGTGTCTGCGATCTAAACCTGATGATGTCATTAGGGACCAGTTGATAGACGCTTTGAGGAATGCCCAGAACCGTAGCGATTCAGATGTAGTACAAGCTGTAGTTGAAGCACTGGAGAACTATGGAGCATGACTATCGAAATTCTGCCGTCGGCGGATTCTTGATTAAAGCGTCATGCAAGCTGTACTAGCTTCTACGATCTCGGTTTCTTAATTACAGGTCGTCAGTTTTGTACAATATACGAGTCGATAGGGCAGCGTCTATCTTACATGAACTCTGTGGTGCGATTCGTTGATTTTCCCTTCATGGAGCAAAGAGCTGATCGACAAGAGGTTCACCAAAGAGACTCAGAGACAAAGAGGGATATACAACTCAACGAGGGTTATTTAAGGTTGGTGTTTCCTGCTAAGATCCACTCGAGATTCGAATCCTTCGATAAGGTGAGGAGAATAGATTTGTCTATTATTCTGTATCGCGATAGTTTTACCAATCCATTTTTGGTCTGAGACTCCGCCAGAGGTGGAGAATATCAATAGCCCCGTGGTGAGCTTTGCGAACCTCGGGGCGGGAATTTGATGACAAGCCGCCTCCGACGGAGGCGAATGAGGTTATAGCGATATCATACCTGATTTCCTTTCAACTTCTACTCACACAGGGGCGTCGACTTAGGATCTCATTGATGTATAGATCATGGCCTCACGGGTATCGTGATGTGGTAGTTTCTCCTAGATGATGTACATAAATTCAAGTTTCCGTTTATTCTGCCAATAGCAATAGGCTGCAATTAGAGATACTCATGGACCAAAGAAGATATAGATTGACCGCATTAAATTCGCTTGATACAAATGGAAGCTGATTAGAACTTATTGGATAAAGGGCGCAATACGAGCGATTAGCAGGACGCATACATCATGACCCGGCTTTAGCATTTGCTGAGACGTTATATAATAAGTGAATCTCATCCAGGGTGCTGTTATGTGGCACCCATAAGCAGAGACCCTAGGTGCGAAAGAAGATGTCGAAACGAACGTACGTATGTCTAGATTGTCGAACTGCTAAGCGAGCTGAAGCAGCTTATGGTCTGAATACGAATTTTCGGTGTTCCCATTGCGAAGGCTCTGTATTCGAACTTCCATGGGGCTGGCGGATACCAAAGAGAACGGACGCGAACGGATGGAAGAAGTTGCAGAAGTTTGTGTCGGATATCGAATGCGAATGGCTTCCTCGTCGCCATGCCGAGGGACGGGCCTTACTGGCAAAACTAGAAGCCCAGATCGAGGCAACATCCCAACGGAGGGACTCGGAAACGAAGAACCTGAAGTTGAAATACTTGTGCTGGAAGCGCCGGGAAGTTGAAAAGGGATATTTGGAAGGAGAGGACTGAAAGTTCAATAATATACGCGAACGGCCAGAGCCTTCGCATATGTGATTAATTATCAGAAAGATTTTGGAAATGTCCGACAGGAAACTGAGAGGTGACAAGCGCCAACGAGCAGATGATGAAAAAGTTACAAGCGAGGTAGAGTACGCTGGTTATCAAAATCAAGATCTTTCATGAGTCCCACAAGCCCGCTAATGCCGAGCAAGCAATTCGTAGTATGATTAATCACAATTGTCTGGAGATTGAAATCGTAAGTGTAGAGAAATACTTGAATAAAGGCTGCCTGAGCACGTGCTCAGTAGAATTGGAATCTAAGGATTGGACACAGCTTGTTTATAAGACTATTCTATTTGCCCAGCGCTTTGGGTATGGTTGGTCCATCTCAGGGTCGATTGAGGAAGAGGTGAATCTCTCAACCACTGGCATCAATGCTGGTTGTGGAATAACATTAGCTGATATTTATATTTCACGGAGAGAATTTGAATCCTGACATTACTCACCAATAGTGGATCGAGAAGACAAGAATTAAGTACGACGAAAGGTCATGGTTTATGGCGGCAAACCTACCCTCAAACGTTGGCATGACAGTATTGATAGATATTGGGGATCTAAGGGGTGCCCATGGTTACCGGGACGTCAGCTTTCCACTGCTTTAGCAGGAGCACGTCGAGTCGGTCAGCATCCCACGTCGGGAACTTTTCCAGGAGATCGCGTGTATAGTAGAGCGGATGGATCGAGATTACTGATCTTCTTCTTATGGATCGTATCATTTATTGGGCGGACAATGTCGCCGGGATCATCCCTTTTGTCCAACCCGCTGCCGGGGTTGTGTCTTTGTTGGTCTACGACCCACAGTAGCCTTCGTGATGCTACGGCAACTGGGGGCTATGACCTCTAACCGCTGCCGCGGTATAGAGCGAATTGTAAACTGCAGGTTTCATGAACTTCTCTGCGCCACTGCGGGAGATTTGACTCCAACGCTGGAATGAGATTGATGATAAAGTTTTGGAGTATTCGGAAGAGCCTCGCTTCGCCGGGGAATCGCATTTTTTGTTCTCTCTGCGGCTCGGCGTCTTGGCGGGATAATTATCACACCTGCCTACCTTCCCGGTAAGTTACTGGAGAACCAGCTCATGCATTAATCAGAATAGTCTGGCTCATCCTGCTTGATTGCCAGACTTCTCAGAGCCAAAGTTAGGAATACTCGATATTCTTGAGAGAATAAAATCTTCTGCGGTCTGTAGTAACTGAAGACCTTCTATCTCTAGTTCTGAGGAGTGACTCCAAACTTGTCTTTTCAAGATAAGAATAAAAACGTTCTGAAATTCGACCTGGCCAATTTGCCAGTGCTCCGGACCTTTAAGAACACCTACCAGGAAACGATCTTTGCTGCCCCAAAGTATCGCGCCGAGGCGAAGATCCTGCTCTTCAGAGAGTTATCCAAAGCGGCATCGATCGATGTGTCTATGGAGCAGGCTCTCGGGATGATTTCCCAGAAGGCCGAGGAAAATTGGATCTCCACGGGTCGACCTTTCTCTGCCGGGCCCGAGAATCGTCACTTTCTGATTAAGTTTTTCTATCTCATTGTCATCGTCTTCGGATATATTCCGATGTTGCTTTATGCAGCTTTCAGTCACTGGAACGTCGATCTTGATCTCATCGCACAAAAGCTTGCCAGGCGTCTTCATAAGCATGTTGCAAAGGGGATGGCATTCTCAGAGGCCATGGAGAAGTGCGGACTCGACTATTCAGAGCAGGAAGTTGCGCTGGCACGATCTGGCGAGGAATCAGGACAGTTTGCAGAAGCACTTTCTCAAATCGCCAATATGCAGCTCTATACGCAACGAGTTTCGAGAGCGGCGTCCCTGATTCTTTACCCGTTTTTCATTGTCGCCCTGGGGATTTCTTTGATCACCTTCATGACTCATAAGATCATACCGAAGTTCGTCGATATCTATGCCCAAATGGGGGCGGAGATTCCTCCATTCACAGCTACATTTATTCGTCTTTCACACGGTCCGTTCCCCTCTTTTTTTCTGCTCGTCAGCATGCTTTTCTCTATCTTTTTTGCACTCTGGTTTTGTCGAGTGTTGATGAATGGGAGTGGTATCGGAAAACTCTTTATTTTTGTCACTATAACCGGGTTTTCAAACATGATCGTCATCGGAGCTATTTTATCGATCGCCGAACAGTCGGGTGGTAATTTGAGGGATCTGATGTATATCGTTTTTGCTGTGATCCTTGTCTTCGCGTTGCTCTCTTTTGTTCTATCCATCTACTTGATCAGGGGCATCGAGCACTATCTGCTGAAGCTGGAATACAGGTTTAAGCGTACCTTTCACTTTCTTCCTCTGATCCGAAGGGGGTGGCAAACGCAGATGGAGGCGGTCTGGACTTCATCTCTCGCTTTGGGTCTCAAGTCGGGAATGGAGACGGCAGACGCCGTGATGATGGCCTGTCAGATTACCGGAGGACGAGTCGCTTCAAGGGGTCCCAAGGTTCAGAAACTTTGTCAGGAAGGACATACCATTGGTGAGGCCTGTCGAAAAGCAAACTTGCTCCGCCCACAGCAGAATGAACGGATTTTTCTCGCAGAAAAACACGATAACTTTATCCATACACTCGAATCATTCTCTTTAGATATGTATGAGCAGGCAAAGATGACTCACGAGAAAGCTCAGCGGGTTATCGAAATATCGACGACAATATTGATTTCGATTATCACCTTCGGGATTCTTTTAGCGATGTATTTACCGATCTTCTATATACCAAATATTGTCATTAATCAAAACTAAGGAAAGAATGGTAGGAAGTCCATGAGCAAATTGTCGAGCAATGACCTTGAGCGGCTCAGCCAGGAACTTGCAAGTCTGGCAAGAACCAAAATCCCCCTTCCTGATGGCTTGAGAAACCTTTCGTCAGCTCTGCGTGATAGCGAGCTGAAGAAAGTTGTTTCAGAGATCGCAGCAGGCCTTGACCAGGGAAAGACACTGGCTGACTCCATGCGCCAGTTCGAATCTTCTCTCCCGAAAGAATATATACAGATTATTGAATGTGCGGAATCTTCAGGCGATCTTGGCGATAGTCTGTATCAGGTTTTAGAGCACGGCCGAATGAGAAAGCGTCACCGGAGTGAATTAGGCACAGCGCTTTTCTACCCTGTGGCTGTTGTCATCACAATTGTCGGTATCTTTCTTTTCTTTGCTACGTATATTAATCCACTCTTTGTCGAAATCTACACACAGCTTGGCGCCGAACTACCTTTAATAACGACACTGATGATTACTCTCTCGCAAATGTTTTCGGGGTTGACCGGGCTCGTTGTTGCCGTGCTCGTGTTTTTCCTCTTTTTCTTTTTCGCCTTCAGTCACTATACGCGCCAGATCAGATTCCAGATCGTTTCCATCATTCCGGGCCTTGGCAATCTGATGGCTCTGAGCGATACGGCGATCGTCATGAGGTTTCTTGGAATCATGCTTAAGCAGGGCGTTCCTCTTCCTAAAGCTCTGAGAGCTGCCGAACTTTCTGCCAGTCATCCTGCCTATAAGCGGTCATTGAAGACCATGGCAGAAAAGGCGGAGCAGGGGGGGGAGATTTCAGATGTGGTTCCCGGTGAGATGCCTGCTACGGCGTTCTTCATGTTCAGCAGGGGAGAGCAGCGGGGAGAACTTGGCGAAGCATGTCATGATATTGCAACGTATTGTGAGGAGAGGTTTCAGCTGGTGAGCAGGAGATGTACATCCATTCTCGAGCCACTGCTTGTGCTCTTTATCTCCTTGTTCATCGGCGTAGCAATCATCTCCTTGTACCTCCCACTTTTTTCCATTCCTCGGCTGGTGATGTAAATATGATAAGGAATTCGAGAAATCGCGGTGTGTCCATGTTGGAAGCGATGATGTATACATCACTTTTCGCGCTGACTTCGGTCGCGATTATGAAGTGTATAGCTCAGGCTTCAAACATTGAGGACAGGATGCAGCAGAAAAGCGAATTACTGCTTCTTGCGCAGAGTGAACTTGAAAGGCTGCGCCTGGAACCAGAAGGTCTTCCAGAGGAAAACCCCTGGGTCTACCAACCGATCAATGAACCGGAAACTGTTTCTATTCGGGTAGACCGCGAACCGCGGGAGAATGAATTGCAGCTGATGACGGTGACGGCAGAGAGAAAGAGTACCTATGGTGATGTTAGAGTCGCTCTCGAAACACTTGTCAGGCAGGGAGGAGACACATGAGACCTACCAGAGGCATGACACTGATCGAGCTCTTGATCGTCATCGCCATGATGACTATCATGGCAACTGCGACGATGAGCTTTATCATTATCCCCATGAAAAAGAAAGTGACGTCAGATGTACGAGTAGACCTGGAAACGGGTTGCCAGATGTTCTTTACTTCGCTCCTGAGAAATATGCGGGAAGGTGAACAGGTCATTATTCCAGAACACTCCGACAATGAATTCGCCATCTATGATGAGGATACTTCTCTCTATCATATCTATACAATTAATGCTAAGAGAGAGCTGCGCTATTTAACTCAGATCCATGATGGAAAAACAGAAGTATCCCTATTAGAAGTCGAAATAGCACAGGCCGACACCGATGTCCATCTCCTGTCACCGGCGTGGGACCTCAAAATAGAATTACCTGAAGGAAGCAGCAGATACCGAATCGAAATCAGTGCGGGACAGGAGATTCTGCAAACACCCTACGGGTTTGTCCGATCAGTGGAAATTCCTCTTGGACGACCCTGGATGGAGAGCCAGCTATGATCATTTATAATCGGAGGCGTGGCGGAATCACGCTTATGCTCCTGGGTTTCATCTTCGTCAGTTCCCTTGCTTCAGCGATCCTGCTTCTCAGGGTTCTTGAAGGGTATAGACAGGTTGACGAGTTTGAAAACCGTGTTCTTATGGAGTACCATTGGGATGGTCTTTTGCTCTTCCTGCAGAACTCGCCTGAACAGGAAGATGGAACACTTGATATAGGTGATGGTCGGTTCGAGTTTTCGTTAGCAGCTGGTGAGGGAGCTGGCCTGTATAGCGTGACTTATGAACAGGTTGGAAAGAACGGCCTTGTACTTTTGGAAGATGAGAGGGACGTCTATGTTACTCCTTCTGGCCGCGCCACCATCGCAACTGAGGGGAATCGACGATGAAGACAAACAGACGCGCCTTTACTCTGATTGAACTACTGATCGTCGTCTCTGTTATCGCAGTCTTGGCGGCAATCGCAGTCCCGAACTTTCTTGAGGCGCAGACACGCAGTAAAGTCTCGAGAACGAAGAGTGATCATTCTGAACTTGTCGCAGCACTGCGCAGTTACTATACAGATTACCATGCTTTTCCCCCTCAATCGTCTGACAGATCCAATGTCTATCAGTATCTTTCGGAGAATCCGAATCATACCTTCTCAAGTTACTTGGAAAGTCTGATTGAGGAGGCCTCTGAGCTTGACCAAGAGCCAGAAGTGGAAGTTGAGAACGAAGTTGAGGACGATGTAGATGGAATGATCGACCCTTTTGCTCCCGGGAATATGCCATCATTCAGTATGGGCATGGGAGCTTTCGGTATGGGAGGCGCTGCAATGGGGCCAGCCGGCAACCTTCAAACCGAGGACAGTGAGTTATTCAAAGCACATGTTCAGTCGGGATACGATTTATGGCCGTTGACTTCGCCTGTGGCGTACATGTCGACCAGGCTGCCAGTAGAAGTTTTCGATTTTGCTTCGTGGAACTCGGGAGGGGAGTTTCGAAATGTCCCTCCAATGTACCTCAATCTTTATGAGCTTCCTGCACCCAAACCCGGCGAGGATGGCGAGATGGTACAACGAATTGGAGAGAGATATCTTATTCTTTCGCCCGGGCCAGCCACAAATGACATCAAGTCAAGCGAGAATCCTGTTGTAGATCCGCTGGTTCACTACGATCCGACAAACGGAACTATTTCGATGGGGACGGTATTTCGCGTGGACCGATAGAGGCATTTTCAAACTTACATTTACATGATTTTGGGCCTTTTCCCCTAAAATCAGGGATTCGTGTTCAATTGAGCTCAGTTTTTGCGCTCTATCTCAGCTTCATGGGCGTGAGATGTGGGAAAGTCCCTGATTTTCCCCATGTTGGGAGTTGACATCGTCTCTTAATTCCCGCTCTCCTACCCATTAGCGCGCACGAGGCTGACTCGTTTTGCATAAGCCTGGTAGCGTTTTCTGCTGCATCACAACCTGAAGCGTACCCCAAAAGGCTCCACTCTCATTTATGCCCGCTGACGAAAAGCACATTATTCTCCTCGCCCTGGGAAAACCTGACGAAGCTCTCTTGTTTGAGCAGCATCTTCAGAATACTTTCTCGGGCGGACTTGAAATCTACCGTGCACCTTCGGGGTTTGATGCAATGTCACTCGCGATGAATCAGCCCAACGTGGTTCTCCTCGATCAAAGATTACCTGATGTCATGGGCCTGGATATGATCGAACCGATTCGCGAGCAGATTGGACCTGAAAATCATCTCATTTTCGTTGGCGGAACTGGCAAAGGTGGTATCCGACCAGGAATGAGAGATGAGGCTCTCAAACGTGGAGCCACAGCGATTTTTGATCGCCCGATCAGACTGGACCTTTTCGTCGATACCCTGAATAAATTACTCTATCCAAAACCCCCTGAGCATCCCCACATCAACGGGCTAGAGCTCATTGATCTACTTTTTGCCTATCATAACAAACGTGTTGATCGCACCCTGAGGGTTTTCGGAGCAGACGGTCGTGTTGGATCAATTTATATGCTCAACGGAGAAGTGACTCACATTGAGTGTGGCGCGATTCAAGGGTTCGACGCGATGCTCGAGCTGATGCAATGGAAAGAAGGAACAATCCGAATCTGGGATGCTTGTCTCTCCACGGAAAGAACGAACAAGCTTCCAACGCAGAACCTGATCCTTGATGCGGCGCGTGAAATGGACGAAGACGAGGAGTCACGAGCTACAAATGCTCAGAATAATACCGGCAATCTCTTCTTCGAAGAGGGTGAAGAAGAAGTTATCAACTTTTCTGCGCTTGATGAAGAATTAGACTAAGCTTAAAGAGCCCGTTTCAAAAAAGGTAGGTGTGTCGATGTTCGTTCAGACGGTTGTCCTGACCAGCTGGATGGCTCTCGGACCGCAGAACCATGCTCTCTCAACAAATACCTATGAAGACCAGCTCCATGGAATGTGGTTGGGCCAGATCATCGCGAACTGGACGGGCCTCAGAACCGAAATACAGGTCAACAACCCACCTTTCTTAACCGACGATGACTGGGGAGGCGATGTTGGGAGAGGCACGATTGAATTCGTTATCGATCAGGATCCATGGCTGGCAGATGATGATACGGACATCGAGTATGTTTACGTGCACAGCAGTAATTTCTACCAAACCACTGCTCTTTCATCAGCTCAAATCTGGGATGGCTGGAATTCTCATATAGACAGGTTTATCTGGGTGTCTAATGAACGTGCCAACGAGTTGATGGAACAGGGATACTATCCTCCGGCAACAGGTATGTCGTTTCTAAACAGGCATACATTGATGATCGATGCGCAACTGACGACGGAAGTTTTTGGAGCTTTCGCTCCTGGGTCGCCTGTCTATGCGCTTGAAATCGCTGACCTGCCAATTAGAACGACAGCAAGTTCTTTTGCTGCACACGCTGCTCAGTTTCATGTGATTCTATACTCTCTTGCTGCACTTATTCCACAAGAGCTTCCGCCAAAAGAAATGCCCATATGGATCATTGACGAAGCAACTGGCTATATACCAGATGAGTCAAAGGTGAGAGACATTCTTTCTTTTGTGCGTCAGGATTTTATAACGAATCCTGACAAAAACGACTGGGAGAAAACTCGTGACAGAATCTATGGACGTTATCAGCAGAAACCTGGAGCAAATGGCTTTGTGTACAGAGGTGAGTTTGAATCAGCGATTAATTTCGCAGCTGGCATCATGGCTCTGCTCTACGGGCAGGGTGACTACAAGAGAACCGTTCAGATCGGAACACTTGCCGGTTGGGACTCTGACAATCCGACAGCAACTATGGGAGGGCTCCTCGGTCTCATTTACGGTTATGACTATATCGTAAGCCAATTTCCAGAAACGACACTGTCAGACCGGTTTCAGATCAGCCGCACACGTGATTTCCTTCCCGACTATCTTCCTTCGGATGGAGAAGCTGAAGACACTCTCTTGCTGCTTTCAAAGCGTATGATTCCGCTTGTTAAAGATACCATCAGGCAGGCTGGGGGAAGAGTTGAGAATGAGCAACTCTATATACCGTATCGCCTTCACAACTCAACGCCAGCGGCGAACCCGCTGTATGAGCTTTCAATGCGAGATCAAAACCTCCAGTCAAGGCTCTCCGGTGGAAAGGTGGGCATCTTCACTTCTCACCTTTCAGACCCGGAAAATAATCGAGGATCATCGAATCCATCAGTGATGATAGACTCACTTGAAACGGATTTTAGAGGCATTGAATCTCTCTATAGGCAGGGGACTTTTTACTCGACGGAGGTTGATGGAAATCGGCCGGACCCGCAGCAGTACTTTGCGATTACATACGATGTTCCTAAGACTTTGTCTCAAGTCCTCTTTATCGAGGGGCCTCATTATCAGGATGGTCAGAGCAATGGTGGATGGATTGAAAGCATTGATAGTCTGCAGGTACTGACAAATCTTGGCTGGGAAAACAGGAGCTATACACTTAATGAACCGCTGGAGGCGAACAGGCCTGGGCAGTATTTGGTGTTTTCATTCGTCGAAGTTCAGCAAGGTGTTTTTGGAGTGAGGCTAAACTTTCAGGCAGGCGGAACCGATGCTTTCGTAACATGTACAGAGTTTACGCCATTAGAATAATAGGCAGCGTTGGTAATGAGGGGAAACTATGACGATTTCCCCTCTTCATGACCTTCGTCCTTTTTGTCGTTTTCTATTTGCTCGTCATAGAGCTCTTTCGCCTTCGCGACCTCTTCCTCTTTCGGATATAACGAAAAGTCCATGGAGCGCAGATGAACATCGCGTTGTGGGAACGCAATCTCGATCTGAGCTTCTTTGAATCGTTCATCAATTTCGGTGTGCAGGTCAGTCAACGTTGGCCAGAGTAAGTCTCTATTTGGCAGATAGCAATAGAGCCTGACATCCAGGAAACTGTCTCCAAAACCGGTAAAGACTGCAAACGACTCTGGGTCTTTGAGAACGTGCGGGTGCTTACGCCCAATCTCTTCCAGGATTTCTCGCGCTTTGCGGGTATCCGAGCCGTATGCTACTCCTACATCGACACGAATACGTGACGTCGTGTCGGAAAGCGTCCAGTTTACAAGACGACCTGTGACAAACTCTCGATTGGGTACGAGCAGTTCTCTCCTGTCCCAGTCAGTGATAACGGTGGCTCTCATGCGGATACTGGTAACCTGGCCGCTGACATCACCCACAGTCACGGTATCGCCAACTCTAATCGGTCTCTCAATCAGGATAATAAGACCAGAAACAAAGTTGGCAAAAATTTCCTGGAGCCCAAAACCGAGTCCCACTGACACTGCAGCGGCGAGCCACTGCACTTTGGACCAGCCAATACCGATCGCAGAAAAGGCCATCGATATACCAACAATGATGATCGCATATCTTGAAAGACTGGCGATCGCGTAACGGACACTACGACTCAGGTTGAATCGGGGGAGGATGGATATTTCCAGCAGTGAAGGAAGGTTGCGAGTAATGATGACAGTGAAGAAAATGACGACGAGCGAAGTAATGACATCGGAAAGGCTTAGGACTGTTCCTGTGGCCATCGAGTCTATTTCGTCAGCAGAAGGGAAAAAGCTTTTGGCTCCATATATATATACAGTGTCCAGTTTCGAGAGAACAGGGAAGGTGTCAGACCATATTAACCACAGGAGGCAGATATAGATTGTTACCGCTGTCCAGCGAATAAAGGACTTACTTTCCCGGGCGATTCTATCTGAGTCGTAATCCTCTTCTTCAGAGCTCTCAACCTTAGGAATAATCTGTGAGGCGTGATAGACAGGTTTCTGCTTTTGCTTCGATCTGTTTTTAAATCTGAGAAATCTTGTTCTTTGTACAAGTTTGACAATTTTGGCGCTGAGGATGCGATTTGCAAGTGCTTCTATAATAAGAAGGAAGATTGCGACCAGAACTGAATAGAGCAGACGATTGGCCAGGATATCTGAAATATGATAGTAGCCCAGGATTGCGAGAACGGCACTTGTTAGACATAAAATAGTAAGCGTATAGCGAAAGAAGTTTGTCAGAATACGCAATGGATTCGAGCCTGAAATGATTTCAAGGCTTCGAAGGCAAACTCGATTTGGATCGAGAACAATGAAATAAAGTACAGCTGAAGTGAGAAATATCAAGGGATAGACAACAACACCATAAGCTGCTGTGTTGTTGGAGTTTCCAAGGTCCTCAATGATGATCCCAAGAATGATGAAGGGTAGAATCAGGAAGGAGGCCCAGTGAAGATGGAACCTCTGGGCTTTTAGACTTTCCGCCGGCCAGCTAAGGTGCCGTCTTAATATACCTTTCGGTCTGATGAACTGTGCATATAGGGTAATGAGGAAAATCATGGGTGTCGGCTCAAGAAAACCGACAGCAAGAGCCTTTGAAAGCTGCTCAGAACTCTGCAAGTCGTTTAAGAGAACTGAAATGATAACAAAAATGATAGGAAGGGGGAGGGATAGAACGATTGTGGTGAAAACTTCATAATAGAAGTTTTTCATACTCGTGGCGTTTTTATCATTTTCTCGTATCTTTCTAACATGAGCTTTCATCCTCCTGCTGAGAACAATGACAGAGATAAGCACCAGTATTGTTGCGTAAAGTGGGGGATATCCTCCCAGAAGATCGTTCTTAAAAGTAATTAATAACTTTTTCCAGATTTCCGGGGTCGCCAGCCACGAAATTGATGCGATGAAATTTGACCAGGTTTCTTTCTCGAAAATGGAATTCGTTCTAATCCAGAAGGTTTTCTCTGAGATATACCTGTCATACTTTTCGATGGAGTTAATCAGCTCTGTCTGGATCGTCGACTTCTCGAGGGCAAGCTGGAAAAGCTTTTCGTAGTCAAGCGTGAGGTTATCCAGGATCGATAGCCGCTCTTGCAGTAATTCTTCAACAGTAGCTCTTTTCTCTTCAAGCTCGGTTTCAGGTAGATCAGGTTGGGCAGCTTTGATTTCTCTCGCATACTCCTGAACCTTTTCGTCAAGACTTCGACTTAAATTCCTTTTTTCTTCGTTTAGCTCGAGAAGACGGATCTGTATATCGGGAAGCTGCGATTTTGTTTCATTAAGACTGGTCTTAACCTGAAATACCGGCGGTAGACGCTTTTGCGCATTACGAAGCATCTCCGCAACGTCGCGATTCAGCCCGATTATTTCGAGCCGTTGCTCTGTTGATTCGAAACTTTCTCTTAGGCTCTTAAGTGTTGTCTGTTCGCTCTCAATACTCTTGGAATAGTCGTTAATTCTTCGGACAATGCTTTCGGGCCCTGTATGTTCTTTCAGTAAGCGGATATTCTCAGCGCCGAGGTTTGCGATGACTCCATCCGTATTCTCAATGATGCTCTCTGTCTCGTTTTTTCTTGTTTCGTTACGCTGTTCTCTAATTTCTGCCAGTTGTGCTCTGAGTTTTTCCAACTCACTGTTCAGTATGTCTATGCGTCTCTCAGCCAACTGGTTGACAAGTGGGTCTATTCTCTTCGCTAGATCAAGATACTGCTTCTCTTCTTCAAGTGCTTTGATTTCTGTTCGTTTCAGTGCGCTGTCAACCCACTCAAGCGTAGAATCAACCCAGCTCGAAAGGGTCTCAAATTCACCGTTGGAGTCAGGCATCACTGGCGGGGGAGAAGCAGGTGTTGCTTCTACTGCACTTCTAAGCTCTACAAGCCGTTCATTTAACTCTTTTTGTCTTCCGATGCGATCGATTGAGCTCGTCGTTGAGTTTGTCAGTTTTTCTCTTGATGATTTGAGCTCAAGTTCACGGGCTGAGATCTCTGCCGCGACGACGGATGGAGAGGTCAGGTCGTCGAAAGACTCTACAGCATTTTCCGTTGTATCAAGGCTTTGTTCCAGCTTGTCTATACGTTCCGGTGCCCCTCGAACTTTACTACCGAATTCTTCCTCTTTTGATTTGAGTTGCTGAAGACGTTCCAGCTTATTGATCAGCTCATCATATTTCCCGGTTAGGGCGGTCTTGCTCAGTTCATCCAATGACCCTCCTTCTACGCTTGCCTTTAATTCGCGCACTTCTTGAAGTGAGGGGATTCTGTTCGTGTCACGAGGCGATACGTTTTCTGCCATGGATGACTGTGCATCGGAATCAACCTGAGGCTCTTGTGACCAGGAGACAGAAAACAGAAACAAGAGAATGAGAAAGTATTTGAGGGAGTTCAAATTATGACAGTGCATTGGGAGTTCGTCGTTTCCAGTTCAGCAGGATGATTGAGGCCTGTTTTGTAAGGTTACAATAATTTACTAAGATGGTAGGTGGCAATTCCCGAGTCCGTTCTTCTCCAGATAGCGCTGGTGATACTCTTCTGCTTTCCAGAACTTGTCGAACGGAACAACCTGAGTCACAATCGCTCTTCCTCCAAAAGCATCTTCGTCAGTCAGTTGTTTGATAACATTTTCTGCGACCTCTTCTTGTTCCGTATCATGGTAAAAGATAACGGATCGGTATTGTGTACCAACATCAGGTCCCTGTCGATTCGGGGTTGTCGGGTTATGGTTCTTGAAGAAAACCTTTACGAGGTCTGTGAAACTGACCTCATTTGGATCGTATTCGAGATGGACCACTTCCGCATGGCCAGTATGTCCACTGCAGACATCGCGATAAGTAGGATTTTCTACTGATCCTCCAGAGTACCCCACAGCTGCATCCTTAACACCCTTGATCTGCCTGAATGTAAGTTCGACCCCCCAGAAACATCCCGCGCCAAAAGTCGCTGATTTAGTCATCTTAGTTTCTCCACATTTGGTTTTCAAAGTGGATGATGCGAAATATCTGCCGAGTCGTATCATTTAGATCTCGTTTATTGAGCCTAAAACCATTCGAACAATCAGTGTGAAAAAATGCTTGGCCTGAGATCAGGGAATGAGTTGATTCTTTTCCTCCAATGCCCGGGTGGCGGAACTGGCAGACGCAAGGGACTTAAAATCCCTCGGAGATTTTTCTCCGTACGAGTTCGAGTCTCGTCCCGGGCACCATCTTCCCTTCTATTCTTTTTCTCCCGTTTCCATCAGTTCATCATGAATCTCAAACGGTAACCAGAATCTAAACTAAACTAGAGTCTTCGTTCTTGAACGCGAGTGCTGAATAAAGTTCTCTTTGATCCCGGCATTTTTCATTATTATGGAATATAGTCGGCAGGATCTCATCTTTACTTCGGGTGGTTTCGGGGTTGACATTCGCTATGGCTTAATCATTTAAGTTGCCGGAAATTCTTCTTCAGGCCAACTCTATGCAAAAATCATCAGAGCAGGAAATACAGTGCGAAATTGAGAGGTCCGTCTCCCGATACCTGGGTAGAAAATGGTCCATCACCGGCATTGCACCCAACGAAACCGAATCAATGCACGAAGGGGCTACATATCACGGCAAAGGATTCGATGTCTTTGCTAAAAAAGGCAAGAATTCATTCTCACTGCAGCAGTTTAATATGGAAGCCATAGGACTTGATTACATTACAAAGAATACTGGGGTCGCGACCCCAGAGGTCATCGAAGTGCTTGAAGTTGAAGGTACTGCTCTTCTCATCCTTGAAGCAGTCAAAACGAAGCCGATTGCTTCGGACAAAGACTGGGAGGCACTAGGCCGTGGTCTCGCCGAAATTCATCTTCACAATGACAAGGAGTGTGGCTTCCACACCGATAATTACCTGGGAATTTTCCACCAGGACAATACGAGAGAAGACAGCTGGGCGATATTTTATGGTGAACGAAGACTCCGTCCTCAGTTAAAGATGGCTGTTGATGCGGGAAAACTAACTTTGGATCTGTCACGTCGCGTCGAATCATTGATTAGAAAATTACCGGAGCTTTGTGATGCGACTCAGCCTTTCTCACTCTTGCACGGCGATCCATGGGTCGGTAATTTACTTTTCGATGGTAAACAACTCGTTGCCATCGATTGCTCAACCTACTATGGAAACAGAGAAATAGATCTTTCAACAGTTGAATTGTTTTGTCCTGCATCACCTCGATTCTTTGATTCTTACAATGAAGTATATCCACTCGTTCATGGTTTCGAAGATAGAATAGATCTGTGGAGAATAAATCAATGGTTAGGTCATGTCTACCTGTTCGGGGAAGCATGTGTCGATAAGCTCATGATGGCAGTAAATCGCTACCTTTGAATTCTAATCTCATAATTCCAAACGATAAAGAGCGTTCAGACAGATTGAGTAGCCAGAAGAGTTTCGGCATCTTTGGTCTCTATTTCCTGTTTTCGATGAGGTCTGTTTATGCAAAAGAATCACTTGGCGTCGTCTATGGAGGAGTTGAATCCATTTCTATCAGCTAGTACATTGGCGCTACTCATTGTCAGTGGTTTCGAGCGGTTGAATGATCTCATGACAATTACATCATGGAGAAACTGTATTAATAGATTCTTAGTCGTTTGTATATTACCGATTAGCCTGACCTTCTTCTGAGCGATGACCCTGGCGATGAATGACCAGAACTTGTAATTATCGACAATGCCGGGACAGATTGCCGCTCACGCGGTCTTTGAATTGCGCGCAATTCCCCCTCTTGACACTTTGAGTCCTAGATACAGACTTTACCAACTGATGTCTATCGATGAACAGAAAGTTCCTTCCAGATTTAACGTCATCACAATTCGCTCATCAACTCTGTACCAAGTAAGAATTTTCATTGTTTAACCCGTCCGAAGTCGAATCATTAACAAGTCTTCCAAAACAAAGGGTCGCTGTTGAACCTGACAGGTCCATGCGTCTCTCGATTGTAGAAGGGTTATTTACAACCGTCTTTATCGTTTGGACTTCGGGAAGCGTTCTGACCGGTTATTTAATTCACCTCAAAGCGAGTCCCCTCGAGATTTCTCTCCTGGCGAGCCTTCCTGTCCTTGTCCAGCTTTTTAACCCACTCGCACTGATTCTGCTCGCCCGTTGGACAAGCCCAAGACTGCTAACAACGATGACAGCTGGTGCCGGTCGGCTCTTCTGGTTACTGGCGATCTTTGCACCTTTTCTATTCGGCGACCCTCAGCACGCGGTTACTCTGATCTTGCTGGTCCTGGGTTTCTCGAGTTTGCTCCAGTCCTTTGCAGGTTTATTCTGGACAAGCTGGATGGCTGATCTGGTGCCTGAAGGCCGCAGAGGGCGGTACTTCGGACTCAGGAATGGGATTTGTGCGCTCGCAGGAGTCGCGGCCAATCTGACAGGAGGACTCGTACTCGATAAAGTTGAGGCTCCCTACAGTTTTCAGGTGCTCCTTTCTACTGCTGTCATCTTCGCTGTCGCTGGGGTCTTCATCTATACAAAACAGACAGAGAGTTTCGTTGATTTTGAGAGCCTTTCTCGAATCCGGATTAAGGGGATGGTTCGCCGGGTCTGGGGTGACAGGAACTTTCGCAGATTATGTCGGTTTATTATTTTCTGGCAACTTGCTGTTTTTCTGGGCGCCCCTTTTGTCTATCCGTACTTTATCAAGTATCTTGGACTTTCATTTACCGAGATCGCAATTTGGACGGTGATTTCAGCTGTATTGACTCTTGCGATAGGTCCATTCTGGGGGAGACTGGCTGACCGAGTAGGGAACAAGCCGATCCTGGCGATAAATACTGTCATTGCAGGGGGGATCGTTCCGGCCTGTTGGTTGCTCGCAAAACCAGGAGACACGACCTTCATCTGGTTAAGTGCCATATTCGAAGCGATTGCCTGGTCCGCCATCAACCCCGCAGTCTTCAACCTGACGCTCGTCTCAGCCCCTAAGAATGATCGGCTCTCATATCTTTCCCTTCTTGGGGCTCTTGCCGGTGCCTCAGCCTTCTCTGGTGCGCTCCTGAGTGGTATTATCGTAGAAATGTGCAACGATGCGAGGTGGGGAATATTAGGAATAGAATGGAGCGGTTGGCATCTGGTCCTCTTTATTTCTGCCGTGGCACGAAGTTTTGCATGGATTCTCCTCCGACCGGTTAAAGAAACGAACTCATGGAGGGTATCATCTCTTCTGCAGCACGGTTTCAGGCGCTGGCGTCTTACGGGATTTCCGTGGAGATAGCAGGGACCTTGACGGTTTCAGGCTCTACAGAATCTCGATGGGCACTTGATAGAGCTTCTCCAGATCCATGAGATCGCCGCACGGACTGCCCACCTTACTTAAATCTGAGAGGATCTCTGACTTAGGGCATCAGTACTGCCTTCTCCCATGCCAGCTTCCCTAGTTTTTGATCTGGCGTGGACCCTTCTGTATTCTGAAAACAGAGGAATAGTACTTCTATTTCGAGGCTTTCGGGATGCTGAGGGGAGTGCTCGTAGCCAGCTCATATCGGACAGGAATTCTGGCAGGTACTCTAAAATGCCTGGAAACCCAAATAATTGAGGGTTTTTCTTGTCACAGAATCCTGATAATCCTAGACCCTGAGCTAGTCAAAACTGCTCACGGATAAGATTATGAAAAAGCTTCTAATATTTTGCTCACTGCTGGCACTTGCAGCACCCTTCTCAGGATGTAAAAAAGCAGAGGAAGCGCCCGATGTAAACGGCGGGAGCACTTCCAACGCGAACCTTGATACCACAATCAGGATCAACCTTGGGAATGAACCAAAGACCCTTGATCCAGCTCTGGTTGAAGATGTCGCCAGCAACAAATGCATGCATGGCCTGATGGAAGGTCTTGTCTGGCTTGATGGTGAAGTGAAACCACAGCCAGGAGTCGCTGAAAGGTGGGAGCCATCAAATGGTTATAAAACCTGGACCTTCTATTTGAGAAAGGATGCCCGGTGGCACAATGGCGATCCAGTCACAGCAAATGATTTCAAATACTCTGTGGAACGTGTCTGTTCGCCTTCCACGGCAGCCAATTATGCGCAAATTGTCTATAGCGTGCTCGATGGTGGTGAAGAGTATTTCAAACAAGGAGGGTTGGACGAAGGGCTCTCTCTAGATGCGGTTGAAGTTGTTGATGAATATACAATCAAATATCATACGGGGTATCCCGCACCCTTCTTTCCCACCCTCGTCGCCTTTGGTCCTTTTCTTCCCGTTCACAAGCCAACCATTGAGGAGTTTGGCTCCAAATGGTCTCTCTCTCCCGACACATATGTAGGCAATGGTCCTTTCTATATGGATGATTACCGTTCTCGGGACAGGATCATTCTCAAGCCCTTTGAAGAGTACTGGGATCGGGATGAAATCTTCTGGGAAAGTGTCGAGCTCCATATGATCGAAGAAGATAATACCGAGCTCTCCGCCTATCAAACAGGAGGTCTAGACGTCACAGAAACTCTCGCTCCTTCACAAATTCCCTTCTGGAAGATGAAGGATGACTATCGCGTAATTCCCAGCTTGAATAAATACTATGTGATTTTCAACAATTCAGTTCCCCCCTTTGATGATGTCAATGTCCGCAAAGCATTCAGCAGCGCGATAGATAGAGAGCTTATTGTAGAGAAAATTACCCGTGCGGGAGAGCGAGTCAGTGAAGGCTTCGTCCCTCACGGTATGCCTGGTGCAGTCGAAGGCGAGACTTTTCGTCAGACCGCTGGGAATCTGATCCCTTCCATGGACGTCGAAGCTGCAAAACAGTATCTGGCAGATTCGAGCTATGGAAGTGCTGAAGACCTCCCTTCAGTCACTTATATGTATAATACCGCAGAGCTCCATAAAGTCATCGGCGAGCAGCTCCAGAACATGTGGCGCGAAGCCTTCGACATTGATGTTCAACTCCAGAACTCAGAATGGGGTGTCGTGCTGGGTAAGATCCGAAAAGGAGACTTTCAGTTTGCTCGCGGCTCGTGGATTGCCGACTACGCTGACCCACTCAATTTCCTCGAGATCTTCACCTCCGATAATTCCAAGAATGGCGCGAAGTACCAGAGTGAGAAATACGATGAACTGATTGCCAAGGCACGCGTCGAAGGTGATCCCATCAGAAGACAAGAGCTGTTTATGGAGGCTGAAAGACTGCTGGTAGAAGAAGATTGTGCGATCGCTCCTCTTTATACGGCTGTCGTCGTCTACCTGGTTGAGCCTGATATTGAGGGGTTAGAGGTCAATGCACTCGCCAATATGACTTATCCCCGCGCCAGAAGAGTTGGAGCCAAGTAGAAAACCCCGACAATTTGCCTGAACATAAGGCAGGAATTGACACCCAATAAAGAAGTTTTGGTATGATCAAGAAAATCCAGATAAGCAAGGTTTACGGTGTGAACAAAGCAACCCTTCTCAATCAAATCAGAGCCGTCGCACTTTCACTGATTCTTCTGGCACCTGTTCTCTCATCCTGTGTCCGATCAAAGGTCATCGTTACGTCGGACCCAACTGATGCGGTGGTCACAATGAATGGTGTCCCACTTGGTGAAACTCCGGTTGAGCACCCCTTCACATGGTACTGGTACTATGACTTCATCGCAACAAAGGAAGGGTATCAGGCAGCGGGAACCAGAGAGCGATTCCATGCGCCACCGTGGCTGTGGCCTGGTTTTGATCTCGTCATGGAAATGATGCCCTTCTATGTTACTGATACAAAGAGAGTTCACCTTGTTCTTGAAGAAATCGATCAAAGACCTCAGCCAGGTTTTGTAGATGAACCCGTCGAAGAAGTTGAGGAAGAAGAAGGAATTAACGAGCCAGCAGGATAATCTCTTTTTCGGAAGATTAGATGACACCCACTGAATCTGTCAGACTCATCCCGCAAGATATGCAACCAGGGATGCTCGAATCATATCCTCTAGACGATGAGAAGACGACTATTGGGCGTCATCCCAGTAATACAATCGTTTTGCCTCTGGATTCCATCTCTCGTTTTCATGCGCGTATTGATCGAAGAGGCGACTTCTATATCCTTCAGGACCTGAATTCCTCCAACGGCAGCATGGTTAATGAGGAGGCCATCACTCAGCTGGCTATACACGATGGCGATATTGTCACATTTGGAAACGTAGAGTTTCGCTTCGTAAACAACAACACGGTAGAAAGAAGCTCCCGCCAATCCAGTGAGATCGGCAAAAGCATCGTCGACTTCGATGATGATCCAAATGAAATGCCTTCGGGCGAACAAACACTTCTTCGCGCTGAAGATGTCACCGATAAAGCCAAGTCATCCGTTATATCCACTGCAGCCGATAAGAAGGCTGACAAAGCGACTCTCTTTAAGCTCAACCAGCGTCTATCGGCGCTTTATCGACTTTCTGAGCTCCTTCGTGAGCTGGATGTCGATCGCGAAGAATTCGTTCTGCAACGTATACTCGATGTCCTCTTTCTTTCCGTTAATGCAGATAGAGGAGTGATCCTGACTCGCTTTCATCGGGATGCAAAAGAGCTCGACGTTATTGCTGTCAAGTACCGTGATGAACCGATCGTTCCGGAAAAAGTTAAAGTTTCACGGACGATTTTGAATAAAGTCGTTACCGAAAAAGTGGCTGTCCTCTCTCGCGACGCTCAGGCTGACGATCGCTTCGATGCCAGTGAATCAATCATCATGAGCGAAATACGCTCAACAATATGTGCACCCATGGTTGTAGGTGATGAAGTACTGGGTGCTATACATATTGATTCTAAGAGCCACACAAAGTCCTTCGATCAGGACGACCTCGAGTTTGTGACAATTATCGCCACTGAAACTGCTGTCGCCCTCGCTCACATGAGAATGCAGAAAGAGGCCATTCACCGCCAACGCCTTGCTGCAGTGGGGGAGACCGTTGCTGGCATCAGCCACAATGTTAAGAATATCCTGCTACTGTCTCAAGGTGGTGCAGAGCTTCTGACTCGTGCACTCGATAAAGGAGATATGGAAGGAGCCAATGATTCCTGGCAGGTGGTGTCTCGAGGTATAGACAAGATTGGTAAGCTTGTGCGCGACATGCTAGAATTCAGCAGTAACAAGAAGCCCGATCTCGAAGAAGTTGATGTTAATGAGATGATCTGTTCCATTGCGGAGGAAATAGAAGACGAACTGGTCGCTAAAGGAATTACCCTTGAACTTGACCTGGACGAGGATCTCGCCAAGAGAAAATTCGATGAGTTGGGTCTTCAGAGAACTCTGATGAATCTGATTGTGAACGGTATGGAAGCAATCCAGCACTCCGATGGACAAATTGTTGTGACCACGGCGCAGGACGCTGAGAAGGTCTATATTATCACTATTCAGGACAATGGCTCAGGTATCCCCCAGGAAAAGCTGGAAAAGATTTTCTTTCCATTCTTTACGACCAAGGGAAGTGCCGGGACAGGACTCGGACTTCCCATGTGTAAAAAAGCGATCGAAGATATGAGCGGCAGCATTACCTGTGAATCCGAAGAAAATGTTGGAACCAGGTTTGTCATTGAGCTACCGCCACCTGTTGAATCTGAAACTGAGTAATCTCGAGGAAACCTTTGTACAATTATCAGTTATGTCAAATGGGGAAGGGGATTCTTTATGTCCTGTTCCTGATTGGGTACGTTAGTCTGGCACAACATAGTTCTGCTCAGGTTTTCCCTATATACAGTAAGCACAAGTCCATCATTGAAGATCAGTCCGAGACCTGGGTGCTCTGGCCCTTTTATTCTGATCAAAAAACAACGGACACCCGAACAGTTGCCGTTCACCCGTTCTTCAGCAAAAAATGGGAACACAGCACTGGTAAGGTGTCGACCGACGCCCTCTGGCCTTTCTATATGCAGCGATATGTGCCCGAGGAAGGAGCAGAGAAAAAAATCGATCGAAATGTTGTCTTTCCCTTCTTCTTCAGAAAACGCTGGTATGAAAGAGGTGTAGAGTCATTCGTTCACGTTCTGTTCCCTCTCTGGCTGAACTCAAAATACCCCGATGGAGGAAGAGCACAGATACTCTTTCCCTTCTTCTGGTACGGCAAGGATGTGAAGATTGGTTTTGGAATCACTCCACCCAGAGAAATGACCTTTGCTGCTATCTTTCCTCTGATCGGAGATATACGAGGATATTACGCCCGAGATCGGATTCTCTTTTTCTTATGGCCCCTCTATGTTTTCAGCAGTCAGGGCAGGGGAGATGACTATAACGAAATCCATTCTATTCTGTGGCCCATCACCGGATTCTACAGAGGTCCTGAAGTAAAAGGGTTCAGACTATGGCCACTTGTCTCCTATGTTAAGAAAGAAGGTGAATTCAACCGCGCCTATTTTCTCTGGCCATTAGGACATTATCGAGAAGGGCGCATATCGCGAGATAATCCAGGAAGAGAAAAGGTCTTTCTTTTCATCCCTTTCTATGGCTACATCAAACGCCCGAGTTTTGAGTTTCAAATGCTTTTCCCCTTATACGGGAAACTTGATATTGGTAAGCGTAAGGTTCGAGGTTACGCGTTAGGACTCTACAATCAGGATTATAATTACAGGACAGGTATTCGCGAGGACCGCTATTTCTGGTTCATCGGCCGAGTGAGAAAACCCATTCCAGGCTTTGATCCAGAAGAGATAGATAAAGATGCCTCCCAGGGCGGTGGAATCTTTCCTTTCTATACACGACTCGAAAGTGACAGAAAGGTTATTAAGAATGTCCTTTGGCCGCTTGGTCGCTATTTCTATCACGACTATGATGGTTACTCCTTAACGCGAAAATACTTCCTTCCTGTTTATGGAAACTGGAGGAAAGACTTCGATGATGGAACTACCACTCAGCGTAAGTTCTTCTTCCCATTCTTCCGGGCCTTTGAATATGAGGATGGTCGTAAAGAAACAAAGGCACTTCAGCTTGCCTTCTTTTTCTACGGTCCTTTGCTGGAGAGAAACTGGGGACCTCTCTATACAATCTTCGAAAAGTCAACTGACGAGAAGCGCGGGACGAAAGAGATTCGCTGGTTCAAAGAATTCTTTCACTTTGAGCGCGCAGAGGATGGTACTGAAAGAAAAAAGGTGAACCTTCTTTTCTACGAATTTGAAAGCGTACGAAAACCTGGTGAGCCAAAGGAAGGCCACACGAAACTCTTCTGGGGTCTGATCGGAAGACACCGCGAACCAGAGCTTAAGACCGAACTCCTCTGGATGAAATTCTAGGATATTCTTCCTGGATCTTGTGTCATATCGTGGTCAGTCAGTAAGGGTGATTGTGGTCGTTTTTGTGGCCGAAACTTGAACCTCCCCTGACTTTACACTTTCATTTCGCTTTTCATGAGCAAGGCTTCTGGGATTTAAACTGGCCTCCACTGCCATCTTTCTGTCACACTTGTCTATACCCCCATAAGTAATCAAATATTCCCCTTGATCCCCGAATAATACTGAGGTGTCGTCGACTTATCGTTGGTTGGATCATGTCCAAGTGATCCTCGCAAGAGGGAACCCAGTGAGAATCTGGGACTGCCCCGCAGCGGTAATCAGAAACGAAATCCATCATCAAGCACTGGTGCGCACGTACTGGGAAGCGATGGAGAGTAGAAAAACAATCATTTCCGGGAAGTGGTTGTCTTGTCTGAGAGTCCGAATACCTGCCAGCGTGATGCAGAGGGAAACCCTCTGTATCGGTCGATTCGCTTTCGTGGGTGAAGCGAGATCGTAGCAGGTGATGCTCTCTGTATCTCCCTGTCTCCGATAACTTAATCATCCCTTTTAAGCACACCTTTCGACCAACTTCAGGGACTGCTGATCAGCCCTGGACATATATTTAGAAAGGTTTTGATGATGCATCTTAACAAAGGAAAAATGTTGCTCTTCGCAGTCATGGCAGGAAGTTCACAACTTGCCCTGGCAGAGCACGCACAAGTACCACCAATTTACAATTTTGACCCTGCTAAAGTCGAGACACTTCAGTCTCCAGACTCACTCAAAAGAAACTTCTCTGATATACAGTATTACGTCGGGCAAGGCAGCGACGTTGTTGGGGTCATTATCGATTTTAACGACGGTACCCTGACCGACTCCTATTTATGGGGAGTTAGATACGACCCCCCAGCAACCGCTGAGGATATCTATAGAACTCTTGTGAGTCTGGACTATCGGCTTCGCTGGTTCGAGAGCGAAAGTGGTTCTTTCGGAGTTTCGGTTTACGGTTTCGGCTATGACTCAGATGATGATGGAGCTACTTTTGACTATGGCGGAGTCCTATCCCCGCCAGCATCCGGTCCTTGGACAAGTGCCGGAGCCGATGATCCCTCCAGTGGTCCTCTCGACGTAGATGATCAATATGCTTCAGGCTGGTTGTCGGGTGATTATTGGGGATTTCTGACAAGTACAGATGAGGGCGCAAACTGGACCCCCGCTGCCACTGGTATTTCTGGCTATACAGTGAATGACCAGGATTGGATTGCACTTTCCTTCGGAGGGTTCCCGAGTCCTGTTCCATCCGGCTGGACTGCTGCCACCCCAACCAATCAGGTTCTCAGTGTTGAAACCTGGGAGCTGTATCAATAATCTGATCTTCTAGCTTAATAATACATTTCCCGGATATTGTATTGGACCCACCGAGTTGAAGTCGGTGGGTCTATTCATTCATATATCGAATTTCAGGCATTGGGAAAACCATTGTATATATCAAGAAATCCTATGGCAATCAGGCAAAGTCTCAGGTAGGAAATTAGCCTCTTGCGAATTGCCTTTTCTCTCATCTGGAATAATACTTACTCCTCCGTTAGTGCTCAATGTCTACAAGGTTTATTGTGGGCGGGTGGGGGCATTTCAGTTTCTCATGAAATACCGTTGACTGTTCCGAGGCAGCTTGGCCATGAGGTAATCATGCTCAGTAAGAAATCTCATATGAGCTGATTTTCTTATACCCCAAGAAAAGGATTCATTTATGAAAACACCCAAAACGATTCTGTCAGTCTGTCTGATTGCTGCTCCCGCTTTTGCGATGGCCGCTCCCATTCAGGAAACCTTCGCTGGTTTCACACCGGGTACAGCCGACGGTAGTGGTTCGGCAAGTGCAACGGATTTTACTTTCGACTGGCTTGGTGGTCCACCAAACACCGAAATTATTTCAGACAATGCGAGCAAGCTTCCAAACACTACCGATGATGTCTATATCCAGTGGACAGGAGCCACATTTGACTGGTGGCAGTTCAATGCCGGAACGGCCGTAACAATGCCAGCAGGCGTTCTTCAATGCTCCATCGCTTTGCGTCCTGATTCTTTAGCAGCAGCTGAAGGTGATAACCAGATTGACCTGTTTACCATCGATTCAACATCAGGGTCATATTCTCCCTTCTACGGCGCTGTCGTAAACACAGATCAATCAGACTCGACCCTTGATACTCTTAGAACTGCTAACTCCGACTTAACAAACGTGAATATTTCTCCAGCTGCTTTTGATCCGAGTGACTCAAACAACTGGTTAGGTCAGTGGGTTGTTCTTGCTTTTCGTGCTTCCTTCACTGGATCCTCTGATTTTGAGAAAATCTGGGCTGTTTACCAGGACGGAACGGCTGAGCTTCTCGTTGATCGTACAGGTCTGGCGGCTAGCACGGCGCAAACTGAAGTTGGTCGCATGACTTATGGAGGTCTCACAACATTCGGTTCAACACAGGGTACCGCTGACATCCAGGTAAGCGGTGATAACCTGACGCTTTACCCAGATGCTTACGGCGATGACGCAGCTTTTCTAGCTGAAGTACGTTCAGTGAATGGAATTGCCGCTCCTACAAGTGTATCTGACTGGAATCTCTATTAAGAGATCTATCAGGTAAGGATTCTATCAAGAGCCCTGCACGTGAAATCGTGCAGGGCTCTTTGCGTCTAAAGGAAATCTGATTAGAGCCACACTCAAAATTCTTTGCCGCTACCCGCAGGCTTTCAGGGGTTCAGTGCTACTACTCGCAGCATATACAGCAGGACTTCTGAAGACCACTCCAAGCCACCTGTTTTGCTTTGTGGCTTATTCGGTAAACTATTCCGAGAGTGACTCTAGCTGGAAAAAAGAACTCTTTCGATTTTGAACAAGATCTGAAGAGGCGTCGGAATGAACAGAAGAGATGAACTGCGCAACGAGGATCTGGAAGCCTTCTAACCAAAGGTGCTCGCATGGATTGATGATTATATATCGGAACACAAGAAAGGCCGAGTGCCCGTTTTGGATGCTCAATTCCAGCGACTGAACTCCGCGTTCAGTGCGAAGGTTCTGGCACATTCGTATTATTGTCGTGTAGACGAGGTACAGATGCCTCCTTTGTCTCAATTTGGGCTGGAACAGTTTTCAACCTTCGAAGGAGGAGGCTATGAAGGAATTACCTTCAAGAATACCTATTTTGTGCGCAACGGACCTGAGTTTGACGAATCACTGCATTTCCATGAGATGGTTCATGTTGTTCAATGGGATGAACTTGGGGCAGCCGGTTTTCTGATGCTGTATGCTTCAGGGCTTTTGAGGTTCGGCTATCGGGATAGCCCGCTGGAAATGATGGCTTACGACCTTCAAGGAAAGTTTGAGAGAGAGGAGTCGCTTGTTGATTGTGAAGAATATATTCGAGGAGAATAGCGTTTTCGAGATCGCAGCCTCGAGTTGGCAAGCCTCAATGCCGCCTACCCGAGGACAAGAAGCGCACCTGATCAGAATCGAAGAGCGGTTCGACACTCATGCACGAAGATATAAATCTGATTATATGCGCCGGTTAGGTGTGAGTGAAATGAACCAACGGGAGGTATTGCCTGTATTAGTGATCTTCTCGTAATCAACCTCGACCAGTGTGAGGAACAATCAACGCAAATACCGCTTCACCCAGGGAGCGATCATTTGTCCCACATAGCTCGAGTCGTTCTTGTCGAAAAGCAAGTGATCTGCATTGTCCAGCGACACAAAGCTTTTCGGATGTTTCGCGGCTGTAAAGATCAGCGCGGCGTTTTCTATACCGACGGTCTGATCGATAGGGGAGTGAAAAACAATCAGCGCTTTCTTGAGTGAGCCAATGACCTTTTCCGGTTCCTGTTCTTTGAGGTCTTCCAGAAACTGCTTCTTAATCTTGAATCGCCGACCCGACAGATTCACCATCGCTTCACCATACTTCTCGATCGTTTCAATCGATTCTTCGAATATATGCGTGACATGAGCAGGGTCGTAGGGCGCACCGATTGTTGCGACAGCTTTGACACTCTCTATGTTTCCGGCGGCGTGAAGGACAGCCGATCCTCCGAGGGAATGACCAACCAGAAACCCGGGCGCTTCTCTGTTCTCTTTAAGCCAGTCAACGGCGGCGTATAGCTCCTGGATGTTTGAGGTAAAGTTGCTGTCGGCGAAATTACCGCCACTTTCCCCGAGTCCTGTGAAGTCAAAGCGGAGCATTCCATAGCCCTCGGCCGTGAGCGCCTTATTGATCGCCATCACCGCTTTGATGGACTTGGAGCAGGTAAAGCAATGGGCGAAGATTCCCCATGCTTTCGCGGACCTCGAGTCAGGCGTGTCGAGTCGTGCGGAAATGGGCTCTTGCTGACTGCCGGGGAATTCAATCTTCTCGCTTTTCATTCAGGAAACCTCTTGTTCGGGGTTGGGAATGAAGTATTCATCCAAAGTTAGACATCTCTTCGTGGTCAGGCCACGCCGGTGATCGTGTTCGTGGTCGCAGTCGGACGTTGAAGAACTTTATCAATTCGTCTACCACTTCTGCTGATTACGACCATCATTAAGATTTCGAACATCGATCTAGAATCAGGGATTGAAGGCTGAAAGAACAAGGCGAAAGGGCGATTCTATACTTTACGGAACCCTTTCAGGGGTCTATGCACACGATATGCTTTCGCAGTCTCAGCTCCCATTTGTTGAACGTTGTCGTTGTCGGCGGTTGCAGTTAAAGGTTCACGTTCACGATCACGACCACTGGTTTCACCTGATCACGTTGAATGACATCAGGATTCTATGTCGTTTCTTCAGCTGTAGCCAAAATAACCTGCTTCCAACCTGCATCCCTCCTGCTTTCTTCCTGCATTCGAATGCAGCTTGTATGCAGGTCGTAAGCAGCTTGCATGCAGCTATAATCGGTGAAGAGGATTGAAGAACAGTCTCTTCTGCGGGGTTTTGAACGGAATTAAATACTGCCTGGCAAAAAGAAAGAGGTTTGAGCGGGCGGCTCAAACCTCAATGAAATCAATTGTCTGTATGGTTGTGTCAGGAGATGCGTTCGCCAAGCTCGCCTTCGCGGAAGAAGTGGGCTTTCTTGAGGTTCACAACAAGTTCCTTTGATTCGTCGATCTCCGCCTTCACGTGTGAGTCAACGCGCGCAACGAAAGGAGATTTCTCTGTGGTGAGATAGAGATAGGTTTCAGCTCCCATGGGCTCCATGATCTCAACCCGAGCTGTGAGAGGTTCGAGAAAATCTGTATCGTCGCTTCGGATGAAGTTTGGATCATAGAAATCTTCGGGTCGGATTCCCATGGTCACGTTCTCTTTGTTAAGACCTTCGGTGTTTCTAAGCTTATCCGCCTGCTCTTTAGGAACTTTCACCTTAACCTTGCCTTCATCGAAGTAGAGCTCACCGTTTTCTTCGCTGAGGCTACCTTCAAGAAAGTTCATGGGAGGCGAGCCGATGAAGCCCGCTACGAACTTGTTCTTAGGGAAATCATAG
The DNA here is from genome assembly GCA_964437365.1 of uncultured Candidatus Sumerlaeota bacterium. Classification (GTDB taxonomy): domain Bacteria; phylum Sumerlaeota; class Sumerlaeia; order SLMS01; family SLMS01; genus CAYTGM01. The sequence goes on from CAYTGM010000022.1 coordinate 79,099, forward strand.
AGGGTAATTGGGTCGTCGACCTGTTGGATCACACCATCTTTCATCACAACAATGCGGTCCCCCATGGTCATCGCCTCAACCTGATCGTGAGTAACATAAATCATGGTTGTCTGGAGGCGAGCGTGGAGCTTTGAGATCTCGTTTCTCATCTGCACGCGGAGCTTTGCATCGAGGTTTGAGAGTGGCTCGTCGAAAAGGAAAACTTTGGGCTTACGAACAATAGCCCGACCTACGGCCACACGCTGTCTCTGGCCGCCGGAGAGAGCTTTTGGTTTCCTCTCGAGGTACTCTTCAATGCCCAAAAGCTTGGCCGCCTCCATCACACGCTGATGGATCTCATCCTTCGGGAACTTCCGAAGCTTCAGGCCGAAAGCCATGTTCTTGTAAACGGTCATGTGAGGATAAAGAGCATAGTTCTGGAAGACCATGGCGATATCGCGATCTTTCGGTGGGACGTCATTCACGATTCGGTCACCGATGCTGATGTTACCTTTGGAGATCTCTTCCAGGCCGGCTACCATCCTGAGAGTAGTAGACTTACCGCACCCTGATGGACCTACCAGTACAAGGAACTCTTTGTCCTGGATTTCGAGATTAACGTCGTTAACGGAGGGGGTATCCGCACCGGGATAATATTTGAAGACGTTCGAGAGAGTGACTGATGCCATACTTGATTACCTTATTCAGGCCATTACTGGCTGTCGCATATTTATTTATTGGATCTGAGAGGATATCTCAGCCCCTGCTGTTATTCAGATTAACTGTGAAGGATTTATTAGGGTCAAGAATTTGGTCGGATAAATGTCAGGATTGAATAGGGTTTCTTCACAAAGGTGGCAGGGCAGTGTTTAAAAAACAGCAATCCGCTCTGACAATTCCTGTCAAAGCGGACAGATTGTAATGGGATGCAAACGGCACGTTAATTAACTCTTCGCTTTTTTCGCTTCCAGCTTCTTTTTCTTTCGCGCGTCTATAAAGGATTTCACGCAGAAGTAGAGATAGATGATCGAGAAAAGGAACATGATCATTTGAACGAAGGCTGCCTGAGGTCGTTCAAGTTCTCGTCCAATGAGGTACCCAGGGAAGCTGATAGCACCTCCCACTGAACCAAGGATGGCAAGCAGGGCCAGCGCTGATGCGGCGTGCATGGCATGTTTGTGATAGTCTGCTTTGAAGGATGCCACTCCGATTCCGGCGAAAATAACACCAAAGAAAGCGGGGATCAGAGCCGTGATACTCTCCTGACCGGTGAGAACGTACGCGCCGATGCCGAGCAATATAAGGGCAATCGCATAGAGAAATGTATACTTGATCATGGGACAGTTAGCTCCAGCTTTAGATTTGTTTTAACGCTGGGCAAAAGATGGTCCAGTCGCGCGGTTCTACGAAACTTCCAAGCCATCGCACATAATATCCGCGATTTGACTCCATTTCACCTTCTTGAGGGCCAGCTTCATGAGGTCTTTAGTGATGCGATGATTGCTTTCCTCCAGAAGAAACTCTGTGTCGTAACGTTCTTCGAGGATTTTGGCGAGGTTGCGGCTGACCTGACCCCGTTTTTCTTCGAGCGGAGTATCAATCTCGTTCTCGAGAAGGGCGATGGCGATTTCGCTCCACTCTTCATAGGCCTCTTTGTTAGAGGAGATCCAGTTAAACACAACCCAGGTCTCGTCGCTTGCAAATCCATGTTTAAACATTTATTAGTCCACCTGCGTACTGCTTTGAACAGAGCTAGCGAGGCCACGCAGTAAGGTCAAAAGAAAAGCGCCGAGGAAATGGCTCCCTCGGCGCTAGACATGACATGTATTTTAGATGTCGTTCGTTACTTAAGCTTCTTGGCGAGATCTGTTGCTTCCCACGTGAAGGTTTTTTCATTTCTGCCGAAGTGACCGTATGCGGAAGTTGGGCTGAAGATTGGACGTGTCAGCTTGAGTCTTTCGATGATCGCATAGGGACGAAGATCAACGGTCTTTTCAAGGCGTTTCGCGATTTCAACATCACTCAGGCCCTTACTGGTTCCGAAAGTGTCGACTCGAACAGAGGTTGGCTTTGCGACGCCAATTGCATAGGAGAGCTGCACTTCACAGCGTTCGGCAAGCTTTGCGGCCACAACGTTCTTCGCCAGGTACCTTGCCATATAAGCAGCGGACCGGTCAACTTTCGAGGAGTCCTTACCCGAGAACGCTCCGCCACCGTGACGACCCATACCACCGTAGGTATCTACGATAATCTTACGACCGGTCAGCCCTGCATCTCCGTGAGGACCACCGATGACGAATTTACCCGTCGGGTTCACGTGGATGGTCATCTTTTTGTCTATCCACTTGGAAGGGATGACTTTCTTGATCACTTCCTCTGTGATGAACTCTTTAATCTGTTTTTGGGAAACGTCAGGGTCGTGCTGTGTTGAAACAACAACGGTGTTCACTCGGACAGGCTTGAAACCATCATACTCCATCGTGACCTGACTTTTGCTGTCTGGACGCAGCCACTTTGCCTTCCCTTTCTTGCGCAGATCAGCAAGTTTCTTAACGAGCTTGTGGGAAAGCATGATTGGGGCAGGCATGAGTTCTGGAGTTTCATCGCAGGCGAAGCCGAACATCATTCCCTGGTCGCCAGCGCCCTGCTGAAGGGGATTCTTGCGATCAACGCCGCGGGCAATGTCAGGGCTCTGAGAATGCAGTGCTGTCAATACACCGCATGAGTCTGCATCGAAGCGGTATTCCGGATCGGTGTAGCCAATGCGGCGCACGGTTTCACGGACGATTTCCTGTACGTCGATATAAGCTTGAGTTGTCACTTCACCACTGACAACAACAAGACCTGTTGTGACCATCGTCTCGCAGGCGACACGGCTTTTATGTGCTTCGCCGATCTTTCCATCCGATTCAAGGATGGCATCGAGGACTGCATCACTGATTGCGTCCGCAACTTTATCAGGGTGGCCTTCGCTGACCGACTCAGAGGTAAAAAGTGAAAGGTCTTGCTTCATGTTGGAGTTCCTTTTCAAATTCTGGGACATCCGGATGAACGAGTTGATTTTAGAAATGATGATAAAACCGAATGCTGGGAATTCATTGATTCCTTGGAACACCGGTGCAAGGAAGAAACAGATCCCTAATGAATTTATTCCCCAGTATGAGCACGGAAAAAGTTAAAGGGAATTCGTGATTGCATCAGGATAACCTCTATAACCATCCAGATAAGTATTCAAATTTGTTCGGGTACGATGACGAGGATCTGAGCTTCTATCGGGAAGTCATTCCTGACGGAGTGACATGCGACGCGGTTCTTGATTTAGGATCCGGAAACTCGGACCTGCTTCAACATGTGCTGGAACGGAGAAGAAGCCAGTTCTGCATTCACTTTGATCTGTCACGACACCTTCTTCTCGCCAGTCCAGCAATGACTAAAGTTCAGGGGGATATCAATGATTTGTGTTTCCGGGAAAACGCTTTTGATCTGGTTTTCTCCCGGTTGCTTAGCGTGTCATACGCTCTTGGTGCTGTTTCTAAGAGTCATTCAGAGGCACGAATAGAAAGTCTGTTTCACGAGCTGAAGTCGGTCGGCAGGAAGGGATGTCTCTACATTTTAGAATTACCCATTGTCTATAAATTGAATCGTCTTCAGGGTGTAGAAGAGTCTCTTCAATTAGGTGCTCAGCGTAGCTATCGTTTTACCTATCTCGATCTCGAATATGAGAACACATTTGGTGGAAAGCTTTACTCGAGGATTGCTTACGGCGATCGGGGGAATGAGTATCATATAGACGATCCTCTCTTTGTCTTTCATCCAGAGAAACTGAAAGCACTGCTAGAAAGAACAGGGTTCACAGAAGTGTTTTTCTATGCGCCGGGGGACTCTCAGACCAAGAGTGAATTGCCTCCTGCGAATGTCATGCGCTCAGTCATTACGTTTAGAAAATAAGGTTTATTTAAGCCCAGGCGGTGGGGGAGCAGCAGTACCGTCCATGGTCTTGAATGGATAGTCGTTGCGCAGGCTCCATGGAGAGCTTTCCGGAAGTATACGATAAGCATAGACAAGTCCCGGAATTAAAGGGAGCAGCAGGAGGAAACCGAAGAATGCATTCCATAAGGAAGGGGTCTCTGCAAAATATCTTCCATCGAGACGGGCCCCGATCCATGGATTTGTATATCCCATATAGTATTCGGAAAGATACTGATACTGAGGGATGTTGATTTCCGCTCCCCACTTAACTTCGGTGAGGACTTCCGTGGGGTTTCGCTGAGGTACCTGTGGGTCAAAGACTGAGAGTGGAAAACACAGAAAGAAACTGATCAGTCCCAGTAAACCTGCCATGGTTAGCAAAGTTTTTCTAAGACTTGTTTTTTTGTATAGAATGGACAACTTGTCCTGTCGCAGAACTTCCCCGATCCCCAAAGCTAGAAACGGGATCATCGGGAGAAGAAAGCGAGGCCCCATTCCAAAGCCGCCCCACCACATGTAATAGCCGGCATTAAAAAGCAAATAGCTGATCATTCCCCAGATTCCCAGCCAGGCAATGATTCTGCGTTTACCATAAGCTCGAGTCCCTATAATCAAACCGATCAAAGAAATCAGGAGAACCGGAGACCAGAAGAAAAGTCCTCTGTAAGGATGAAACGTTATGTAGTACAAGACAGGGAGTTTGGGAGACGTCACACCCATAAAGCCCTGGGACATACCTTCCAGGAAGGTTTTGTCGTACTCATACTTGTATGGTATAGTCAAGGTGCCAAAGATATGCCATGAGTATAGAAAGAAAAGTGAAAGAGGGATAAGCACTCCTACCCAGAAGAGCGCGGAAAGAACCAGTGCCTGCTTCAGACGGATACGCTCCCCTTTCATCTCGGCAAAGGCACGGACCCCGTACACTCCAAGTTGATCAAGTAGTCTTATAAGCCAGGTCATTCCTACACCAAAAATGATCAGGCCAAAGATTAGATCGCATAGAAGTGCATACCCGAGGCAAAAGCCGATCAAGGTGCAGTTTAAAGGAGTAAGCCGTTCGGCTCTCGGAAACAGGGTAAGATAGAGCGCCCCCAGAACACAGGCAATTCCGGGCATATATGGATAGAATACAGTGCTGTAACCAAAAAGAGGAGTGCCCAAAAAGATCAGTGTGATAAACACAGCCGTGAGCTTTGGTGGAGAACCAAGTCGGCAGAGAAGCATGAACATTAGAGCAAGACTGAAGGCTCCCGGGAGGGAGACGGCGAAGACCCGGCAGATATATTGTGCAAGCTGGTAAGACATATCACCCAGGACTGCTTTGGCAATCGCGTAGGCGGGGAGAGCGGCCAGCGAGACTCCGAAAATCTTGTCACTGTAAAACCTGTCCTCGAAGTAAGCCTTATCGCCGGTATCATAAGGAGGCACATCATGATAGGCATCAATGGACAGGGTTTGAAAGTCGACGACTGAAAATACCAGGGCGAGCCGGGTATTCGCATTCCAACCTCCGACCGGGTGGTGGAGGAGCGCCATGGTCAGAAATGCTCCGATGAATAGAAGGAGCGCAGTAATCCGGGTGCACCTGAGTGTCTGTTCTTTGTTCATGAGCGATTGATGGAGTTGAATTTACACATACCGTTGGTAGAGGAGCAGGGGCCTTTGATGCCGCGAGAAGAAGGCGTGGTAAGTAGCCGGTGCGTCAATGAAAGCCTTTGAAAGCGATAAAACATGGGGCTGTAACAAAAAGTGGAGCTTTCCGGGAAGGAAAGCCCCACTGGTAAAAACGAAAGAGTCCCCCGGGTGAGGGATCCTTGGTTAGCGTCTACGACGTGTCGTTTTTTTCTTAGCTGTTGTTTTGCGCGCAGTAGACTTACGAGCTGTAGCTTTACGAGCTGTTGTCTTCTTAGCGGCTGGTTTTCTCTTAGGAGCAGCCTTCTTAGCAGCTGTTTTTCTCTTAGGAGCAGCTTTTTTAGCTGTTGTTTTCTTAGCAGCAGCTTTTCTTTTTGGCGCTGCTTTTTTCTTAGGAGCAGCTTTCTTAGCAGCAGCTTTTTTCTTAGGAGCAGCTTTTTTGGCAGCAGCTTTTTTCTTAGGAGCTGCTTTAGCCTTAGCCGGAGCTGCTTTAGCCTTAGCGCGAGCCTTTGCAACAGCTGATCTTGATGGTGGGTTCTTTGAAACATAGTCTTTCAAAGCACCACGTACTACTTCTGCAATAGTCGTTTCTCTTGAAACAGTTGCGACCTTCACTTTTTGCAGAAGGCCTTCGTCAATGCGGACAGTGAGCAATTTGTCCATATTAGCAACCTCCTTCAGGTTGGAATTCCCACCATTGCTGAGCGCGTCTATAAGCCAAGTCAAGGATATTTTACGCATAGAGTAATAGATATCTAGATTTTTTACCTCAAAACACCCTGAAATGGGACATTCCACCAATAAATCTAAAATACGAACGTTAAAAAGGCATATTTTTCTAGCCAGAGACCTCTAATAGACTTGCTTGAGTTCACACTCCTCCAGCATACCACCTCTATAGGTATCTATCTGTACAACTGTACCGGCCTTGGATATCTCTCTAGCCAAAGGAATTGACTGAAAATGAGACAGTTTACAACAAAGCAACTTACCCTTGTATGGACAATTCTTCTCTTCGGCTTGCTTGCCTATGTATCTATCCGAGGCTTCAAAAAGACCCTTGAATACAATGATTTTGAGGTTTTTTACTACGGGGCAACGATGGCACTGGAACGAAACAGCGACCTTTATATTACCGATTCTCCGATCAAAGATCGCCCATTTATTTACCCTCCTTCCGCATCGATCCTGTTCGCACCGATGAAAACGTTGCCGTATCCTGCTGCAGCCGTTTTTCATAACATACTGAAGCTTGGGACTATTCTTGGTCTGCTCTACATCAGCGTCAGATTCCTGGGGCCGCAAAGTCTCCCGAGGCATAGATTGATTGGCATCTGTGCACTTACTTTTCTCACATGTTTACGTCCCATCAACTCAGATTTTGGAAACGGACAGGTTAATATCCATCTCGCGTTTCTGACAATTGCCGGTGTGATTTTATTGATGCGGGGCAAAACAGAATGGATTTTCGGTGCCCTGCTGATAGCCATCGCCACGGCTATTAAACTCACTCCAATCCTTCTGGTAGCTGTTCCTTTTCTCTTCAAACGCTGGACAGGGTTCTTTGCAAGTCTAATATTTTCAGTATTCTTGCTGTTCTTGGTTCCTTTTCTCTGGTTTGGAGGCAACATCTTCACACAGCTCCAGTCAGACTATAGAAATGAGGTCGAACATAAACTTGTACTGACAGCCAAGTACGATGACAGTCTTGCATCTATCCACGAGATGATTATATTCACCTTATCTCAGGCGAGAGCACCGGAAGACATTCAATGGGACGGCGACGAATTCTACCGGGTTGTAGATGGAGACGAAGTAGAGGTTACAATTCCAGACCCGCTTACACCCGAGCAGGCGCGAAACATATGGTTGATTATAGGGATTTTAGGTGGAATCAGCTATCTATCTATCCGATGGTTACTGTTCTCGAAACGCGGCTATGACTGGACATGGGACGTCGCCATGTTGTGTGTTTACTCGATCCTTCTTTCGCCCCTGGCGCGCAAAGCTCACCTTGTTCTTCTGGTCGTTCCGGTTCTCTGGATTATCATGTATGGCTATATGGTTGTCGTTGCTAATGGTGGTGTTAAAGCGGCTATATTGAAAGACCGGGTTTTTGCAGCACTTTTCGTCGGTATATTTATATCCTTCTCCCAGGCGAATGACTTTGCCGTGCCTTTTCCCGGGTTTCCCATGCCCTATTACCCCTTACTATTTGTTGGAACCTGTCTAATTTTCGTGACCCTCTTGCACCTTGCAAAGAAATACCCTGCGGATTCACTGGGTGTCTTGCAAATTGCAAATGTTCCGCAGCAAGGTAACTCGCAATGAGGTACTACTCTTGCCTCATTATTGTTCAACAGAATCTCAAACAGGAGGTACTACAATGGCCGACTTTGTTTTTGTTTACGTGACGAACCCTTCAAAAGAAGAAGCACTCTCGCTGGCGAACGACTTGTTAAGCGAAAAACTGATCGCTTGTGCCAATCTGATGCCGATTACAAGCTGCTATGTCTGGGAAGGCAAAACCCAGAATGACGATGAGGTGGTCATGATCGCAAAAACGCGTTCCGAGCTCTTTGAGAAGGTGCGGCATCGGATTGAAGAGAAACACCCTTACGACGTTCCGTGTATCACCAGGATCCCTGTGAGCGCCAATGAGGCCTTCTTTAATTGGGTTGTTGAGTCAACCACTCCACATTGATGCTCTTACACACATTTCCCACAAGTGACTTGAGAATTAAAGCAATCTTTTCGGCTTTCAAGTGTATGCTTGCTTATTAACTTCGATGTTTCTCGAAACATCATCACATGATACTTTGCACAAAGATCTTACCTTCATTTGGCTTCATCTTCACACAGCGGAATTTATTAGAACTCCGGGCTACCCGACAGCCAGCAGAATATCGATGGCTGCATCTTGCTTCAATTCGTTGAGAATTTTCTCTCCCAACTCCCATGCCCGGTCTTCCTTCCAGTCTTTCTTCACCTGTTCAAGGAGAGGGCCTGTTGCCTCGGAGGGGACGGTTAGCTCCTCGATCCAGTAGATACTCATGCTTGATTCGTCTTCAAAGTAGAGCAGTTTCTGATTTTCCACGTACCTTAACAGAGGGTTGCGATGACGTTCAGGTATTTCTGTCAGGGAACTTTCACGATAGTCCACCCGGTCAACATTGATATCATTCTCCGACAGCCAGGAAGAGAACTCCTCAAGATCTTTCAGCGTTTCCACGTCATCGAGTCTGGAGGGTATCTTGTATATTTCCGCATCCTCTTTGGAAATGACTAATCGCCGACCTACAGTTCTGTTATAATCGCGGTATTGGTAGCGGTTTCTCCAGTAGTAGTCCTGCAGCTCTTTCCCGGTAGGTTCGCCGATTCTCTCTGATATTCTCAGCTCCAGTTCATGCCTTGCGAGAAATGTTTCCCTCATCTTGTTCTCGAAAAAGGAAATCTTGTCCAGGTTGTCCAGCCCCTCTTTTTCAGCATAAAGGCTCAAGAGAGCATTCTGAACAACACCTGTCCTTGTGGCGATTCGTTCGAAAAGCCCTGGAGTCATGGGGATAGATGGGCTAAGCGACCACCCAGCAGCGTTTCTCAACTCTCCTCGCGTGATTTCCTGGTCTCCGATTCTCACCATCACGTCTTTGTTTGTGGCCAGTATCCCTGAGTTCATCAGGTTGGCTCCATCGATGAGCCAATAGTCGGGGCTATCCGTAAAACCGGTGAAGAATTCCTCGATGAGGTTTGCCCGTCGGTTGGATCTCCAACGATCAATCAATGTTTCCTGGACACTTTCCAGCGGCAGGTAATTTGGAGGAATATACAGCTGTCGGTAGATAATATGAATTCCTTCGTCAGTCTCGATAGGTTCCGTATACACCTTGTCTGAAAGATCTCGGAATGCATCCAGAAGCCTGGGAGATAAAGTGGAGTCCTCTTCTGGGGTAAGAACCTGTATTCTTGTATTGGACGGGCCATGAACCTCACGTTGAAGACGGGCGAATGGTTCTCCGCTTTCAAGTCTTTCATATACTTTTTCGGCTGAGGTGATGGCCGCTTTTTTCCCTTCCTCATCTTCGAAGGGAAAAATGATCTCTCTCAAAATGATCTTCTCTTTAACCCGAAAGCTCTCTTTTTCTTCAGTATACAGCTCCTTAATTTGTTCTTGGGTGGGTTGACCAATCTTGTCCTCAACCTCCATCGCGAAGAGCAGGCGATTCTGGTAATCTTTAATCCGTTCTTCGATGGTTTTTGTTTCACTCTCTGTTACTTCAAGGCCTCTTTCGCGCGCAGATTCGGCGAGTTTTGAATAGGATATAGACGTCTCTCCGGCCCTGATTAACTCATTCAGACCGAGCACCAGAGACTGGTTGTTATCACGAGTAAAAGTCCTCATGGAAACCAGGACTTTGAGCTCTCCAACAGTATAAATCCTATTGTTTACCAGCATGCCTTCCTGTGTGTCAGAAAGCAGATTGATCTCATTAATAAAGCTATGAGCTGTGATCGAGGCAGGAGCGATGAAAATAAGTGAGAGAGCACAGAGGTATTGACGCAGTTTTCCTCGGAAAAAATCTCTCGTACGTGCGCTGAATATGCATTTTCGATCCATGATTCTCGGTTACCTCTTTCTGTTCTCCGTGTTAAGCCGCTCTTTATTTCTGATGGTTAGCTCTGATAGCTTCCAGTGGCCCTCGTGCTCTGTGATAGTTAGTTCGGCATTATAGGCGTTAGTGCGCTGATGTATATGCCCCCAGTGCTCAACGGTACCAGTGACATGCCAGGTCCCGTTAAAGAGAAAACCAGGTCCGTCGAGCACGACATTTTCGTTCCCCACTCCATCTACAAGTTGCACCTCTTTTATCCGTGATGCGGCCCCGCCTTCCTGTTCAGAAACAACGCTTTGCCAGAATTCCAGATAAATTTCTGTCAGGAGGTCCCCTTGGACAGATTTCTCCAGTTCATCGTATATTTTCGAGTCATCTTTATAGCGAAAAGCGCGGTAGATATTCTTCAAAATCTTTTCTGTCGTTTCTTCTTTAATGGTGGGTGACACTACAAACTTCTCTGAAAACCACCCCTTTTCAACCTCGTATACAGCCTCTACGGGAGTAATCGGCTGAACCACTAAGTCCTCGACCCTCGTCCATTCCACGGTGGAATCACTTGAGAGCAATGTTTTCTCTTTCAGCTCATCTTCATGAATGACGCTGCTTCTCACGAGAGAAATCGTTGGCGTGAACAGGTTCCATTCAAGGGTGACCGTATCAGCAGGGAGTTCCTGAGGATAAGCCATAATGATCCCGACATAGGTTTCCTTGACCTCCACAGGCTCTGGGTCTTTGACCTGTTGTACAGCCATGATCTCTGTATCGAAGAAAGAAACACGGATATCTTCCGGGTAGGCCGGTTCACGGTTAATCATGACAGGGTTGTATGCCTCGAACCACGATGCGATTGTTTCTGATGCTATTTGCTGTTCCTCGACGGAAAGGGTGGAAGGGTCAGCTCTTTCAATAGGAATAACCGATTCAACCAGTGGGAAGGATATCAGAATCTCATGGCGTATTTCAAAAGGTTCGATATATAGAAAGGAGTCAGGGAATCGATTTAATCCGCTGGTTTGAGGGAGAGCTGCTTCAGGAGAAGTAGTCTCCAACTCCTGACTGCCTGCCGTTCTGGCCGAGAAGAAAGACAAGGTGGCGAAGAGGAAAAATACTGACAGAGTTTTTAGTTTAAATTCACTCAACTTCTCATAATTCCCCAATTACATTTTTCTGTGTATCGCGAGTGCAACCAGGAAGATCGCTACTTCCAGTAAGATGATCACGGCTCCACTTGGGAGATCGAGCACCACCGAGAGAAAAAGCCCAGCTACAACCGAGAAAACAGAAAGGGCCACTGCAAGAAAGGTCATGGTAATCAACCGCCGAGACATCAAGCGGGCGCTCGCAGCAGGGACAACGGCAAAAGCTCCAATCAAAACGACCCCAACGATACGTATAGAAAGAACGACAATTAAGGCGACAGAAACATATATCAGGTAGTCATCAAACCGAACATTCACTCCGTCGGCTTCAGCAAGCTCACTGTCCAGAGCAGCGTATCCCCAGCGGCTCCAGGAAAAAAGCACGAGAAGCGAACTGAAAAAAAGTAGAACCGAAGCATAGACGTCTGATTGGGAAACCAGGAGAATTGACCCAAACAGATATTGTGTTGCATCAACAGCAAAGGTATTTGACTTTGATAGAAAGATGATCCCCAGAGCCATTGAAAGGGCGAAGAAAATCCCGATGGCAGTATCTGGAGTTACCGGCGAACGCTCTTCCACCCATCTTATTGCGATTGCCGTGAGGATGGTGAAGGGGATCGCTGTTAGAAGTGGCTCCTGTTGAAGGAGAATGCCCAGTGCGACACCACCGAAAGCAGCGTGTGCCAGACCGCCGGCAAGAAAGCTGAGTCGCTTTTGAATGACAAATACGCCGAGAAGGCCAGCAACAAAAGCTACAAGCACACCGGCGATCAGGGCGCGTTGAAAAAAGGATGCATAGACAATCTCACTCAGCATTTATTGACTCTGCTCCTCACTATGGTTGTGGTCGCAGGTTCCTTTTGAGTCGCCATTCTCAGGGCCCATGAGCATCGAGTGAGCATGACCGTGGTGCCCGTAGGCAAGCTTCAGGTGTTCATCGGTTAATGCTTCCTTCGGAGTACCATAGGAGATCTGTTCCCGATTTAATAACAGCACATAGTGAGCGTGGTGACGTGCGATCGACCAGTCATGGGTAATCATCACGATCGTCGCATTCGATTTTTGCTGATAGGCTTCCAGTGAGCTATACATCTGTGCCTCGCCGGGGGCGTCAATGCCAGTCGATGGCTCATCCAACAGGATAACCTGCGGGTTACGCACAATACCGCGGGCAAGATAAGCGCGTTGAAGTTCACCGCCAGATAGTTCCGACAAAGAACGTTCAGCGAGTTTGCTCATCCCAACCTGCTCTAATGCTTCCATTGATTTTCGTCTATCGTCAGTTGTGAGCCGCCATGGCCAGCGGCGGTGAAGACCACTTACAACTAATTCTATTACCAGGGCGGGAAAACGTCTATCGATGGTTTTAACCTGAGGTACGTAGCTGATCAGCTCATGCTTCGCGTGTGATGCAGGTTTGCCCAGGATTGAAACTTCACCGCTTGTAGGGGGAATCAAACCAACCAGTGACTTGATGAGAGTGGTTTTTCCAGCACCGTTGGGGCCGATGATGGCCAGATCAGTTCCTGCCGGAAGAGAAAAACTGATCCCTTTCAGCACCTCGAACCGACGATATTGAATGCAAAGGTCTTTAACGGTGATCGCAAAGTCAGCGGTCAATGAATCGCCTCTTTAAGACTCTGAACGTTAAATCTGATCAGAGATTCATAATCATCCCGACCTTCCGTCCCACCGATCGGGTCGAGCATCTTTACTTCAACGCCCGACTCCTCCGCAAGCACTCCAACGGTCTTCTCTGAAAATTGTGGTTCCGAAAAGATGAACTTCAGTTCGTGGGTCTTAATAAGATTCACCAGCTTCTGCAGATCATTTCCTGATATTTCTTCCCCCGGAGTGGTTTCGACAACAGCCACCAGTTCAACTCCATGTCTGTTGAACAAGTATCCAAATGACGGGTGGAAGACAATCACCTCAAGGTCACCAGCGTCTGCCAGTTCACTCTTAACCGATTCATGCAGGGCTCGAAGTTCTTTCGAAAACCGATCGGCATTCGCCTCATAGATACTGCATCCCTCTGGGTCGAGTTTGCAAAGCTTCTCTTTCAAGGGATCAAGCAAACCATCAACAACAAGCGGGTCCAGCCAGAAGTGCGGATCAATATCTTCCAGGTGGTCGTGATCGTCATGATCGTGATGGTGAGAATGATCATGGCCACTTTCATGATCTCCATGGCTGTGATAATGCTCATCTTCCCAGGAAAGTCGTTGTGAGGGATGCACCATCGACAAAAGAGGAATAGCTTCAGGGTGCTCAAATCTTCCTGCCCAGCCATCAAGACTCTCACTGACATAAAAGAACCCAAGAGAACGATTCGCTTTTGACAGGTCAGAGGGCCTCGGAGAGTAGGTATGGGGTGATGCGCCGGGGGAGAGAAGTACTTCAACACTGGCACGGCCTTCAGTCAGTTCGCTGAGAATCATACCGACCGGTGCAATAGTCGTGGTGTAAACGGGCTCGCCAGTACGTGAGTTGGTCTCAGGTTGCTGGCAGGACCCAAGAAAAACGGCAAAGATGAGAATGAGTACGGTTTGAAAGTATGGCTTGAGCATGTCTTGAAGAGAATCCTCTCGGCGATGGAAAGTTTTGATGCTGCTTGGAATGAGCCAGCTTTAGAGTGTCGTGTGCCGAAAGGCAAGTTTCAGGCAAATCAGATTTGAACTTTATACGTTCTTTTTCATCAAGAGATATGCCCTAAAGTTGTGGATGACATTTGAGAGAGAAGAGTGCACCCGTT
>CAYTGM010000023.1:0-89613 GCA_964437365.1 uncultured Candidatus Sumerlaeota bacterium
TCATCCTTCATCCTTCATCCTTCATCCTTCATCCTTCATCCTTCATCCTTCATCCCGTCGGTGCGTGACGAATGATGATTCCATAGGCATTATGCTTCTTCTGGTAGGCGCGCTTCATGGGCCACCAGGCGAGAAAGCTCAGCATGCCGAGAACCCCTGTCAGCGCAAACGTGAACCGCAAGGCTTGCAGATCCGTATACCCCCAGCCGTTCTTCGATGTGAGCCAGGCGAGTAAGATTCCCAGGACAAAATTGCCAAACAGATTGGACACGGTACTGAAAACCATCCCGAAGAGTGTCTGGCCGCTCGACTTCAGCTCGGGAAGAACTTCACGGTGAATGAACATGACTCCACACAGATAAGATAATCCGAATGTGAAGATGTGAAGAGCATTCGAGAAAAAGATCGGCCAGGGACTCGTATAGACAGCGATGATCAGATACCTGATGAGTAAGGCTACCGGTACCAGCGCGAAGAGCGGCATCAGTCTGATGCGTGACAGAATCTGGTTCCCGAAATAGAAGACTGAAATCTCGGCAATGGCGGCAAAGGCGACACATCCCATGACGAAGAAGGAAGAGGAGTCGATCACCTTGAGCAGCTTCACCTGCAACAGGTACCCGGGAGCAGCCATGGACTGGATCAGGAAGATGAAGAGTAAAAAGCGGGGGATAAGCGGGTTGGCAAGAAGTCGTTTTTGTGCCTCGCGAAAGCTGATTCGTTCCGTGTTGTGTTGCTGGCGCACTGCTGCGGGAAGATCGCTGAGCTTGATCACGCAGATTGTCAGGATAAGCTCGATAATGACGAGGACAGGAAACATAATCGCTGGCGTGAGTGAAGGCAGGTCGGCTAGTTTTCCGATTCCCAGCGCGATCACCGCAAAGCCAACCGATCCAGCGAGGCGTATCTTGCCGAAGAGCTCTTCACCGCGTTTGCTTTCGAGCATCAGGGAATTATAGAGGGCAATCCTCTGGCTGACAAACATGCCGACGGCAACCATCCCCAAACACAATCGGGGCAGGCTGTTTCCCAGCAGAGGAAAGAGCGCGAAAACGAGAGAGCCCATGATCGACATGGCAATCAGCATGTGGGTACGCTTGAAGTAGGTATCGGCGAGATATCCACACACCTGAGCCACGATGAGTGCCGTCCCCGCGTGGATCGACATGAGAAATGCAATGTTGCTTGCGACGACGCCCATGCTGTCCAAGTATATGGGCATCATCGGGAGCAAAGCTGCTATGATCCCGAAGAGCCAGATGACTCCAAAGGCGAGTCGCGCGGGGCTGTTAGGTAAGCCCTCAGGTCCGTGCATGGAAAAATCCTTCATTCACTAACTGAAAGTGCGTACTGTTGATGGCAAACCGTAAGACGTCGAACAAACGATCCTCAGAATTTCACGGAGCCCTGCTGGTGGATAAACCATCAGGGATGACCTCTCACGATGTGGTCGACCGGGTCAGACGCATCTTTCAAACCCGACGAGTCGGTCATACGGGAACTCTCGACCCGCAAGCTACTGGATTGCTCGTCGTTTTGCTGGGTGAAGCAACCAAGATCTCTGAATACCTCATGGGTCATGATAAATCCTACGAGGGAACGATCGAATTCGGAAAGACGTCGGACACTTACGATGCCGAGGGTGAGATCACCATTACTGAAGGAGCTAAGATCCCCACGGACATTGAAGATGTTCAGGAAGCAGCGACAGATTTGACAGGTGAGATTGAGCAAACTCCACCTCCCTATTCCGCCAAGAAGGTGGGCGGGAAAAAGCTTTATGAATATGCCCGCGAAGGTAAGACACCAAAAGTAAAGTCTCGGACGATTCAAGTGGATGACTTCGAGATTCTAACCTATAAAGACGGCATTGCAGAATTCGGTGTTGATTGCAGCACGGGAACCTATGTGCGGTCTCTGGTCCACGAAATGGGACAGGCGCTTGGCTGCGGCGGTATTCTGACAGAACTGCGCCGAACCGATGTCGGACCTTTCAAGATTGAGAATGCCAATACCCTCGATGACCTTCAGAAGATTGAAAGCAAAGAAGAGCTTGCTGAAAAAGTGATGCCGATTCCTTCCGTGATGAAAGATACGGTACGTTTCTTTCTGGCACCCGGTTCTGAAAAGTATATACGAAACGGTCAGGCAATCCCGCACAGCCTTGTTCATCATGACGACGATGCTTTTCGTCCAGCCAATGGCGACGTTGTGCTTCTTTGTCGAGTAGATGGTATTACAATGGCACTGGCTCGCGTGGACCCAGCGCCCATGTCACCACCGCCCAAAACGATGCAGCACCCAACTCCTCCCTGGTACCAGCCGATCAAGCAGTTTGATATACAGAAGCCATCAGAAGCTGTGGAGTAGAAAATGACGAATCGTTTCGTTTCCTGCGCTTTCTGTTTTACCATGGGAGACTTTCAACGGATGGCGATGTGTCCACTCTGTCGGAAGGTTATCTGCAAGAGGTGCCAGAATCCCGAAGGCATCAAACCGGGGAAGTGCGCGAAGAAGGTTGAGTGCGAAAGAACACGTGAAAAGAATGAATAGAGAACAAATTAAAGGAAATATCATGAATAGAATCTTTATACTTTCCGTTATCTTCACTTGCCTGATGGCGATCTCACAAGCTGGTAATTTCATTATTACAATCGATGGTGAGGAATTTGAATTTGATCTCGGTTCTTCACAGACAATAAAGCTTGAAGATGGCAAAGAGATAGAAGTTGGTCTGGCGAAGAAAGAAATTCTGGAGTTCAAGACAGAGACCATCAGCTTTAATCATTCGCATGAGCTCAGCCCTTCGCGATCCAAATTGGATGAAGGACTATATCAAACGACCATGATGACTTCAACGGGTTCGGTCATACTCGTTCAGGAATATGATGACGTGGATCCTTCCAATATGATAGACTTATTTGTTCAGGAAATGGTTAAAGAGGAAATTGCTTACGGATATGAAAAGAAGGAAGAGGTGGCGACGCGAACTACCAGTAATGGAAAAAAAGTAGTGGGGAAACGAGTTATTACCACGAATAAAGCTGACATTGTAGAGAGGTTTTTCTATACCTACGCGTCTGAAGACACGGGGATTTTTGTAGTAACTCAAATGAATAAGAAGGTAGCGGGAGAAAATGATATCAAAATGATGGAAGAGTTCTGGAACTCTTTCCAAATCATGCTTGATTAAGAAGACAGGAAATTGATGAAGGAAGCTTTCTGTGTTTCTCTCCCTTGAGCGTGTTGACTTGTCAGTCTTGGGTGACCCCGCTTACCTGAACAAGAAGCTTGTCAGTACATAGTTCGCGACGAGAACGCCAGCCAGCGAGATCACAACTCCGTCCGTCGTTGCTCGACCCACGCCTTTCGCGCCCCCCGTTGTTGTCATACCTATCTCACAACAGACCGAGCTATACACGGCACCGAAGACCATCCCTTTAAAGAGTCCCTTCCAGATATCAGAAAGGGAAATAAACCGGAACGTTTCTTTGTAGTAAGATACCCAGGTTACATCAAAGAAAAAGAGGGAGACAATCGCCCCTCCAAGGATCCCCATGATAATCGAGTAAGCCGTCAGGGCCGGTGTCATTGTGAGTGCGGCGATGACTCTTGGCATGACGAGGTAGCGATTCACTCGAATTCCAAGAACTCTCAAAACGTTAATTTCGTCGCTGACCGCCATGGTTCCCAACTCGGCTGTCATGGAAGCTCCAACTCGAGCTGCGATAATGAACGCCGTAAAGACCGGGCCCATTTCACGAATCATGGAGTTCGATACCACGCGGGCGATCAGGTCTTCCTGACCGAATTGCTGAAAGACGAGTCCGGTGCCCAGGGCAACGGTCATCCCCGTGAATGTTCCGACCAGCATGGCCAGGGGAGTTGTCTCGAAGCCTACACGAACCATCTGCTCGAGCAGCCGGCGCACCTCGTTCTTGCCAAAGCGAAGCTCCAAGATACCGGACAGGAGCGTAATAATGATGCGCCCACTCAGGTCGTAGAAGTTCATAAATCGGGTTTCGAGGGTTTTTAACATGCCGTTTTGTCAGACAACTCTCTAAGAGCAGTGTTTCGAATCTTCAAGACTCGGTTTTCAGTTTCGTGGCGCAATAGAAGTCATGAGTGGAAAGCCAGATTGGTGCTCATGAAAAAAGGCGGACCAGATGGCCCGCCCTGTAACTTGGATTTGATGATGAGGATCGGGTTACTTTCCCTTTTTGCTGATCTCGACAGCCTTCTGAGCGCCTTCACTCATGGATTCTGCGAGGATCAGGTCGGTGCCTTTCAGCATTTCCTTAGCCTTCTCTTCGTTCGTTCCAGAGAGGCGAATCACGATTGGATAATCGAAATTCGGAAGTTGCTTCAGGGCTGAAAGAATTCCCTCAGCAACCAGGTCGCAGCGGACAATCCCACCGAAGATGTTGAAGAAGATGGTGTTTACCGCGGGGTCTGTGGTGATCAGCTTCAGAGCTTCGGCTACCTGCTGTGCCTTGGCGCCGCCGCCGATATCAAGGAAGTTGGCTGGCTCACCGCCGAAGTGCTTCACGATGTCCATGGTTCCCATGGCCAGACCAGCACCATTTACAATACAACCGATCTTTCCGTCGAGTTTCACATAGTTGAGGCTTTTTTCGCGTGCTTCAACTTCCAGAGGCTCTTCTTCGCCGTCATCACGAAGAGTAATCAGGTCCTGCTGACGATACAAAGCGTTCTCATCGAAGTTAATCTTCGCATCGCAGGCAATCGCATCGCCAGAACCGGTGATGACGAGTGGATTGATCTCAGCGAGAGAGCAGTCTTTATCGTAGAAAGCCTTCACCAGACCGTTCATGATCAGTTTGAAAGACTTCATTGCAGATTCAGGAATATTCAGGAAGAAAGCCACCTCACGCAGGTGATGCGGGCGGAAACCGTAAGTAGGAGGAATGGGGAGCTTCAGAATCGCTTCAGGTTTTTCTTCTGCGAGCACTTCGATCTCCACGCCACCCTCGGCGCAGGCCATGATGACAGGGCGCTGGCGGGCTCGGTCGAGAATGATTCCAAGGTAAATCTCTTTGTCGATATCAACGCCGGGCTCAACGAGCACCTTCCGAACGATGCTGCCTTTAATATCAAGGCCGATGATGTCTTCAGCGGCTTTCTTCAGGCTGTCCATGTCTTTGACAACCTTCACACCACCAGCTTTTCCGCGGCCACCCATGTGGACCTGGGCTTTGACAACGCAAGGCCAGCAGACCAGATCTTCGGCGATCTTGACTGCTTCTTCGGGATTGTGTGCTACCTTGCCTTTGGGCGTTGGAACGCCGTAAGAAGCGAGGAGTTCTTTGGCCTGATACTCATGAATTTTCATTTGTTTTCTATATCCTGGGGGGAAATATTGTCTTTTGGGAAACCGCGATGATTAGGGCCACGGTTTTCGAGCCTACGCACTAAGCCTAATCCTCCTGAGAGGTGTCAAGTGTCGGTCGACCTCTGACTTAAAAGGATCAATCGAGACGGACTTTTCTTTTTCCTCTGAGTAGTTTCAAAAGCAGCCTCGCCGGGAGGGAGAGCGGCGAGTGATAGTAGATGCGGTCGTAATTCTTGATAAGAAATCCAGGGAGGCGAAAGATCGTTCTGCGGTTTAAATATTCCACAGGTCGCGCCCTTTTGTCCTCTCCGAGGGCTTTCATGAGGGCGGTATCCTCAGGCCCGAAAACAAGACATTTGAAACTCACCTTCTTCAGGTCTTCCTGCAACCCGTTGCATTCCTCTCTCATTCGTCGAATGAACTGAGAGGACTGAGGGGGATTCTCCACAGGCTCGTGCAGATTGCACGAATCATGAATGATCCTTCCGAGTCGCTCATTGAATGCCCAGGGGTCAGAAAGAGAATGTTCTGGCCATAGATAGTGTTTCTTCAATTGTATATAGAACTTCAGAAGTGCCTCATTCTCACGCTCGCTGAGCTTTGTTGCGCGGAGTGCTTTCTGAAGAGCCTCTTTCAATGAGTGCTCAGGACGGAGCTCGCTGGTAAATCCTTTCAAGCGGTAGAGCGCCTTGCCAACGACAAGGACTCTTTTCCCTTTTAGAGCTGCTTCTAACCCCACGGTTGAATTAATCGTTAGAACGACATCTGCGACGCCCAGCAACGAGGGAAGTGCAATAGAGTCGACGAATCGAACATGATCTTTCTTTAACGGTTGGAACTCACGAAAGCGATCCTTGTCTTCAGGGTGTGGTTTCACAATCAGTGTTGTTTCCTCATCAGACAATGCCGGCGATGCCTCTTCGATCAGTTTCTTCATTCGCTTATAGCGAGGCGAATAAAGGCGTATATTTGAGTCCCATTCTATTTGTAGCGGGAGCAGAATGATCTTATGGTGTTGAGGAATTTCCAGCTGCTTTCTGATCTGGATTGAAGTGAGATGTTCTCCCCTTTTCACAATCGTTTCTTGAGATTCTGAATAGGCGGCCAACTGTTCATGTGCAAGTTGGCTTTCCTCATGGGAAATCTTAAGTGATTGTATATCACGCTTGCGGAGATAACTCAAGACACTGAGATAATTTACTCCTTCGACGTCACAAGAGAGGTGCTCAGGCAGGAGTCCTCTCTCAAGGTAGAAACAGGGCAATTCGTGAAGAGAGGCTGAATAGGCGAGTGCCCTCTGGGATAAACTGATTCCGTTCCAGGTGAATACTGAATGAGGTTGAAACTCTCTGATACAATGATCGAAAGCATCCAGGCAGGATGCAGCAGCCTCATGATAGTAGTCCGAACCCTCGCACATCCTTTTTACACGTGCTGCGGATACCGGGACTTTATTCCAGTTCAGATGTTTATCATAAGAAGAAATCTCATCGAGAATTTTGTCGGAGTAGGGTTGATTTGAGTCCAAAGAGTCAGAGTGGACGAGTTCGGTCAATGTTACTGCCGTATAGCCGTTCTTAACCATAAGCAACTTTGCGGTGATACCTGTACAGATAAAGAAGCACTCTAGTTCAAGGACCTGTTCCAGACCAGATACACAATTAACCAGGGACCTTGCTACCCCTGCATTATTCACACAAAGGAGCAGCAGGCGTACTTTCGTCTTGTTTTGTGCTTTCTGGCGCTTCATCTGTTTACGCTGCCTCAAGGACCTTCGTTCTATGGGGCAACAGTTGCCCTTTCTCATGTTGTCATGACTTTACCACTTGAAGATGCGGTTCTTGACCGGAAGAGGATCTCTTTTCGGGCGTGATGGTCAAGAGAAGCATCTTTTGCTTGTTTACCAATTTACATATGACTTTGAATAGGCCCAGACCATTCGCTCAAGTCTGAAAGAAACCGAAACCTCTGGAAAGAAGAAAATCTGGTTGTGACGAAGAACAGTGGACAGATCACTTCTGAAAATAGAGATAAAAGCTCTATCTTCTTATCGGTTGCTGTATGTACGAGAAACCGGGGACCTCTCCTGAAGGATTGTCTTCTCTCTTTATATCATCAATCTCTCAGAAAAGAACAATACGAAGTTCTGGTAATTGACAATAATTCTGACGATGGGTCTGAGGTGACTGCAAGAAAGCTCTGCCGGAAATACCAATTCAAATATATACAAGAGAAAAATGTTGGTTTAAGTCATGCCAGGAACCGGGCGGTTGAGGATTGCCAGGGCGACTATTTATATTTTCTCGATGATGATGCAACGGCTCCGGTTCACTATCTACAGCTCCTGCAAAAAATCGCGTTACGTGATGCACCAGATGTCGTTGGGGGTCCTGTGCTTGGCAACTGGGAAGACTTCCCTCCGCCCCACCTGACCTCTTTCTACTGGCGTGTTTTCAGTCTTGCTCATTATGGGAATAAGAGTAGACTTCTGCAATTCCCAGACATCATTCTGGGAGGGAACGCTGCTTACAAAGTTGAAACACTGAGGAGTATGGGTGCTTTTTCAACCAGCCTTGGGCGCATCGGAAGCTCACTGGGCGGGCATGAAGAAAGAGATCTTCAAGAGCGCATATACAAGGCCAAAGGCAAAGTGTTCTATCATCCAAGACTCTTCATCTATCATATCGTACCCATCGAAAGGATGTCCTCTTCCTATTTTAAGAAGAGAGCGTTCGAGGATGGAGCTCAGCAGGTAGAGCTTGGCTATTTGCGAAGAGAGAGTCTGGTGACAACTCCGTTTACCTTCATCTATTATGTGTTCTTCGCACTGGGCCGTTCTTTCAAACTGGCCTTTCAGGTTTTATTGTTCGAGTTAAACCTCTCCCTCAGCCACTGGAAAGGAAGAATCTCGAGGTCTGCAAAGAGGGACGAGTAAGTCTTCAGGGGCGACTGTTTGAGGACCATCGAAGTCTTTAAGTAATATACTCGCTGCCTGTTCCCAGTCGATTCAAGTGCAGGTACGCATCTGTGCCGAATCCTTCCAGGGAAATAATTCTCATTTCTCCCCCAAAATAGCGTGCATAGAGACGACAAAGGGGAAGGCCGTAGCCGAGCCCTGCCAGGATGTCAGTGGAGTCTGCCTGGAAATCTGTAACGGGATTGGCTGTTGTATAGGCGTACTCAAAGATTCGATCTACACCGCTGCGAGGAATCCCACCGCCGGCATCACTGATCTTGATCGAGACGTCTTCCATACCACCGGCTATCACAACATGGACCGTGTTTAACTTTCCTCCTTCTCGATTGTACTTTTCCACGGTAGCACGAAAGCTGTTCTTGAAGAGTTCGAAGAACATGTGCTGAAGGTGAGAAGGTATATATTTAAACTTCAGGTTCAGGTTTCCGTGCATCTTGACCTGAGGAGGGTCTCCGAGGGTCCGGGCGCAAAGAAGCGAGGCGTGTCCAGCCGCCTCTTCAGCAACCTGAGCAACAGGGGTTTGGGCACAAATGATCCCTACCCATCCCGGTCTGTTCTTGTGGATAGACGTGTGGTGTCCAAGTAATACACGGATACCAATTCGCGAGAGAAGGAAACTGTCGAGAAAGTTCTGAATCTCTGGATCAACGCGCGTGATTCTTTTCTTATTCATGTACTCGCGCAGACCACGAGCCATGACGGCAACCTGGTTCCGATGGCGATCTTTGATGTGGTCGATCAAGGCACAGAACTTTTTGTCATCTTCAAGGCTTCTGACGGTAGGAAACTCAACCATCTCCTTAAATGATTGCGTATACCAACTCTTGACGACCTGGATCCAGCGGACCTTTGACAATCCACGGGGAAAGTTCTCCAGTTCCTTCACCTTGCGTGCGAGGCGGATCGGCATCTCGTGGTGGAGAAATCGTGCTGCCTCAAGAATGACTCGCTCATTGGGCGTGCGGGCGAACTCGTAAAGCTGGCGCAGCGATACAGGCGTCGTTGACAGTTCTGCCAATTCATCTATCTGGTCGAGTATTTTTGCCGGGACCGTTGTTTCAATCATCTTCTCGGTCTATCCTTCAGCTGAATGATTTCTCTCAGCTCTCTCTGTCTCGTTGCTTAAGACAGCAAGTAACGCAATAAATTTATTCCTGCTTACAGCGTTTCTTCAGTTTCTCCCGGAGTATAATCTCTGCTGGCTAATTCATAGTCAGATGGACGACCGAGGTCGAGCCATTTTCCATCATGACGATGCGCGTGGACCTTTTCCTTCTTTTCCAGAAGCTTCAAAACCAGCTGGTCAAACCCAAAAGGCTGCCCTTTTGGGACGTAATCAAGACACTTCCGGTTCAACATATACACACCCATGCTGACCTCGTAGGGAATACTGGGTTTCTCGACGAACTCATCGATTCGACCATCAGGAGAGGTCTTGAGCACTCCAAAATCAATGTTTACCTGCCGTCTGTGTGTTGCGATGGTTAGAATAGCCTCATTCTCAAAGTGAGCCTTCTTCAGGGCATTGAAATCGAGATCCGTTAAAACATCGCCATTCATCACAAGAAAGTCATCGCCCAGATTGTCTATAAAGCACAAAGGACCAATCGTTCCAAGTGGTTCTTCTTCTTTTGCATATTCGATCTGCAGACCCAGATCTTTGCCATCTTTAAAGAAGAGCATAATCAGCTCGGCCAGATGACCAACGGAAATGGTGACATCTTTAAATCCGAATTCCTTCAAACGCGAAAGCACATGATGAAGAATTGGCTGCTCCCCGATTGGGAGCAACGGCTTGGGAAGAATCGTCGTGTAGGGATAAAGACGCTGTCCCTTACCACCGGCAAGCACGACTGCTCGAATCTCGCTCATCGGACATATTCCTTCACGAGAGACTTCCACTCCACACGGTGCGCGTCCAACCAGTTTATGGTCTGTTGCAAACCCTCTTCAAGCGATACGCCGGGTTTCCAGTCCACAGTCTTTCGGATCTTCTCATGATCACTGAGCAGGCGCAAAACTTCGCTCTTTTCAGGTCGAACGCGGGTCTCTTCGCTCACAATTTTCTTGTTAGAGTTTAATAACTTCAACACTATCTCAGCCAGTTCTCCGATACTGACGCTTGCGCCAACACCCAGGTTAAAAACTTCGCCCACAACCTTTGACAGGTTGCTCTCTGCTAAAAGGATATACGCATTCGCTGTATCTGTCACATAGGTGAGGTCTCTCTCGGGAGTTAACGACCCAAGACGGACTTCATCACACTCATCACTGAGTGCCTGGCAAATGATCGTTGGAATGACCGCGCGCAATGACTGGCGGGGTCCGTACGTATTAAATGGGCGCACTGTGATTGCTGGCAGGTCGAAGGATCGAAAATAAGATTCTACCATCTTGTCGGCAGAGATTTTCGATGCCGAGTAAGGCGACTGACCCTGCAAAGGATGGCTCTCACTTATTCTCTCGGTCTGCGCTGTGCCATAGACTTCGCTTGTTGAGGTGTGCAGCAGGCGTTTAGTCCCCGCGTTTCTGCACGCTTCCAGCACGTTCAACGTTCCCGAGATATTGACAGAAACATAAGATTCCGGCGCACGGTATGAGTAAGGGATTCCGATTAACGCCGCGAGATGAAAGACCGTGTCACACCCGTCAACCAGCTCATCCACGCAGCGGCGGTCACAAACATCCCCCAGGGTTATCGTTAGACGCGCCTTTTCTTCCGCCGACAGATCTTTGACAACGCCTTCAAGATGCCCACTACGCCCTGCGCCATTGTAATGGGCGAGTGCACGCACTTCATAGCCTCTCTTTAAGAGAAGTTCCACCAGGTGGCTTCCGATGAAACCTCCGGCTCCTGTAACTGCGGCGACTTTAGCTGACATGGATTGGAATGCTTGACCCACTTCTTCGAATTAATTGAGAACCACAAAGCACCCCGAGGAGAAGAGACGCAAGCAAACGATGAAGCTCGCACTTGTCATAGGCACACGCCCAGAAGCGATCAAAATGGCGCCTCTGGCCCTTGAGGCTCGAAATTCGGAAGATTTCTCCCCTCTTCTGATCAGCACCGGCCAGCATAAAGAGCTGGTGAAGCCCATTCTAGATCTCTTTGATCTGAATGCGGAAATCGACCTCGACCTGATGCAACCGGGACAGCGCCTCGGCGACCTGGCGGCCCGCGCGATCAAGTCTCTTACAGAAGTCCTCACGGATTTGAAACCTGATGTTCTGGTGGTCCAGGGCGACACGACAACGGCCATGTCCGCCGCTCTTGCGGCTCATTACCTTGGAATTCCCGTGGCACATCTTGAAGCAGGCCTTCGCTCCGATCGCCTTGATGCACCTTTTCCAGAGGAAGCGAATCGCCGGATCATCAGCCAGGTTGCCCACTGGCACTTTGCTCCGACAGAAAAGGCTCGTGAAAATCTCTACCGGGACCATCTCCACTCCCTTGGCGGGCACATCATCGTCACTGGAAACACGGTCATTGATGCGCTTCACCTGGCCCTTGAGAGAATTAACGATCTGGCCCTGGATAAGTTGCTTCCGGAGCAACTGGCATCTCAACTGGTACAGAACGAAAGACGGATGATTCTGATCACCGGTCATCGACGCGAAAACTTTGGGGAACCTTTTGAGGAGTTTTGTCTGGGTCTTAAAGATCTCGCTGAGAAGTTCCCTGAGGACGTTCTTGTCTATCCGGTACATTTGAACCCGAACGTACAGGAACCAGTAAACCGACTCCTGAGAAATATAGACAATGTTTACCTTCTTCCGCCGATCGACTATCCAGCTTTCATTGCCCTCATGAAAATGGCCTATATCATCATTACTGACAGCGGGGGAGTTCAGGAAGAGGCCCCAGCCCTTGGAATTCCCGTGCTGGTTACAAGGGACGTCACTGAGAGACCTGAGGGTGTTGAAGCAGGGGGAGTGCGACTCATCGGAGCCAATAGAACGGCTCTTTTGGCTCATGCGTCGGAGTTGCTCGAAAACCTTGCCGCCTATACATCCATGGCCCAGCCACGATTCTCCTATGGGGATGGTCTGGCTGCCTCCCGTTGTCTGCAGGCTCTAAGAATCAGTTAGAAGTTAGAGTGTCTGTCAAAATTCCTGTCCGATATAAGCTGGCTGCGAGCACTCCCTTCAGCATCCCGAAAGCTCTCGAACGAGCACCACTATTCCTATGTCCTCAGAAGAGTGAATGGTCCGCTATCGCTCACCATCTATTCGGACATTAATTTTTGGCAACCACTCCAATCAGGACTTGCGAAAGAAGGATGCAAGGCGCTGAAGAAAGCCTCGGGGTTCATGAGGACTATTTGGAGGGGTCGCATTATCGACAGCAGGAGGGCTCGTTTTAGGAGCAGCCTGACCTCCATTGAGTTGAAGCTTTAAATCAAGAATCTTTCGGCGAACTGATGCGCCTTCAGAATTGGTTTCACTGGCACGCTGGTAACACTGAAGAGCCTCATCACGTTTGCCTAGTTTACGATAGAGGTCACCGGCCAGCTCGAAGTCGCCGTAACGCAGAGGAGGCTCTTCCAAAATCGGCAATAACGTCGAGAGCGCTTCCCCATAGAGACCCATTTCATTGTAGCGATGGATCAGGCTTCTGGCGATAATATCGTCGTTCGGGTAGAGGCCGACAAGATTTTCAAGAGCAACCCGGTCTGATTCCGCATCCTGAATTTCTGTATAGATATCATGGAGCAGTCGCCAGTAGGCTGCTTCATTAGGAAGAGTTAAGGCATCTTCATGCAGTTTCTTAAGAAGAAGTGCTGAGATTTTCTCGTCACGCTTGCTAGAGAGATAAACAGACAGGAAGCGCTTCAACTTGTCCGGGTCCGTCGAAGCCATACTGACGGCCGAGAAAACCTCCCTTTCACGATCTGTCATATCGATCTGTTGCAATTGACTGATCGCCAACTTCACCGCAGGCTCATCGTTGATAAGGTAGCGCGCAATATACAGGGTGAACCATGAATCAAATGAAGGGTTCAGTTCCTCAACGCGCTTTGTTGCAAGATAACTTGCTTTCTCATCCTGACTTGTGTGTAGATAACACCAAGTGAGTTGCGAGGCAATCTTAGGGAAAAACTCAGGATAGTCCACCAGCTGTTCGAAGCACTTGATGGCTTCCTCGTATAGATTGTCGTAATAATATTCCGTACCCAGGTTCCAGAGAGAGAAAAGATTATCCGGATCCTCTTGAAGGGCACGTTTCCATGCTGCTCGGGCTTTACTCGAGTCGCCTTTAATCGACAAAAGATCACCGTATTCGGCCCAGGCGCTTGCGTTTACAGGGTCGGCCATTGTTGCCTTTTCAAGGGCATTGATGGCCTTGATCAAGTCCTCATGGTCAGCAAAATACTCCTGATCGACCACATGAAGATTCCCCATGGCCTGGTAGACACGGGAAGCCGTCTCCCCGCGAGGATTGAATTCGATATATTTTGCCAGTAACTTTTCAGCGCGTTCATACTCACCGCGATAGGCCAGTTCCAGGCCGAGGAGGGCGGAGTAGCGGGGGTAATCAACCTCCTCATCAATCAGGAGTTCCAGAACATCGACGGCGGTATCGGCAATCTCGCCTCCTTCCTGAAGACAAGTGGCCAGCACATCGTCGAGTATCATTTCGGCCAGGTAGAAGTCATGGTCGTCGATGATTGCCGTTGTCAGATGCTCAATGGCAGCACGCGGGTTCGTCATGCCTGCTTCCCAGGCCTGAATGCCTGCGAGCCCGAGAAAAAACTTTCTGAGGGACTTGATCTGTTTGCAGGGAACGCGTGCAGCAACTCGTCCTGCAGACGGCGAATCAAGAAGGTTTGCCACGATATTTCCCAAAACCTCAAAGAAATCCTGAACCCCTTCTTCTTCCGGCGCATCAATTTCGTGAACGCCACAGGAGTAACCACCCACCATATTATAGAGTTCAACTGACACTTTGATGGGACCTTCTCCGTCCCATTGAATCTTTCCCTGAAGCAGATGTGTGACACCCTGGATCAAATCTTCGGGAAGATTGCTGAGTTGCTCTTCGGACCAGAGCTCGGTCGACATCATCCAGCCCTTCTTGGTTGGATCATCCTCAGATGAGACCACAAAATGCCGAAGGGCCGTTTCCAGTCCTGGGAGGCGCGAAAGCTGGCGATCAAGGTAGCATGAGATGCCTCGACACAGGTCTGCCTGTTCCGCACCGAAGGACGATCCGCCCAAGGCAAAAGGAAACAGTGCGAGTACAGGTGTGTCAGGTTGTGGGTTTTCTATGTTCATCGATCAATGTCCTGCCGAGGATGGACCAAGAACCATACCACTCCGGCGATCTCTTTGTCGGCACACGTGATAAATCACGAAGCCACCATAGATCTAACCGTTATAACAGCGTAAGGTTTGGTTGGTGATTTTGCAAGTGGTTAAAGTAGATTTCTCGTGAGTATGTAAAATAGTGCATCCTCACCGGGTGACGGACGTCTGTCCGACGTCTTATCGACGTCTTACCTACGACTCGAGACGTCCGTCAGTGGTTGGGCAGTGGTCGGACAGAGGTTGGTGACCGGGAGAGGCCTGACAAGGATTAAATAAAAGGAAGAAATGTAAGGATGAAGTCGGAAAGTTGGCTTTTAAAGGGCAAATGAGTGAATTCATATCAACGTCATCAAAAAAAACGCGTGACGAGCAATCAAGAGTGAGCTTATTGTGAATATCGAACAATAAAATCATAAATATTTCTGGAGGAGAGATAAGATGAACCATCTCGTATGTGGCAGGATCATAAACTCGTGTAATTGGCTATATTTGATAAAAAAGTATTCTTCGACCAAGAGGTGCAAGTTGACCTTGATGCCAGGGTTTCTGGTCATCTTATTGGCCTCCATCTCTTGGGCAGGAGACTGGCAAGGGTTTCAATTTCCATCAGCAACAACGGGTGCCGGTCCCGTCGGGCTGGCTACTGGAGATTTCAACGGCGACGGCATTACAGATTTTGTAACCGCCAATTACCTGACAGACAATATCTCAGTGATTCCAGGAAATGGTATCTGGGGGTCGGGCAATGGTACTTTCGGTCCTCATTCTCTCCTCATTGCTGGAAGCGATCCTCAGCACGTTGCGACAGGTGACTTTAATAGCGATGGTATTACTGACCTCGTAGCGGCCAATATGTCATCTGATGATGTTTCTGTCTATCTTGGAGGTGGAAGCGCCGGAGCCGGCGACGGTACCTTCGGTTCACAAGTTACCTTTCAAGTTGGGGGAGAGCCGGTCAGTGTATCGACCGGGGACTTCAATGGTGACGGTATTACCGACCTTGTGACAGCGAATAGATTATCCAATAATATCTCGGTCCTTCTCGGTAATGGGAACGAAGGTATTGGGGATGGAACATTTGCACTACAGCTAACGTTTGCCGTCGGGACAGATCCCAACAGTGTTATACTGGGGGATTTCAATGGAGATCAAGTTGTCGACATTGCCACATCAAACGCAGGTTCCAACGATGTCTCAGTTCTCATAGGTACTGGCGATGGGAACTTTGAATCAGCCACTTCTTTTGCTGTCGGCGAATCGGCCGTAAATCTTACATCGGGAGATTTTAATCGCGATGGCATAACGGATCTTGCAACGGCGAACCAGGAATCCAACGATATTTCAGTACTGCTTGGAAATGGAAACGATGGTAAAGGCGATGGAACCTTTGCACCGCAATCTCTATATTCTGCCGGAGAGGAACCATCTGGGATCGTGATTGGAGATTTTAATTCCGACGACAATATAGATATCGCAACTGCAAATGTGGGTTCCGATAATATCTCCGTTTTTCTCGGTCTGGGTGAGGGAAACTATACAACCGGAGTGAACTATTTTGTCGGTTGCTGTCCGGATAGCATCGTTGCAGGAGATTTCAACAGTGATGGTATCACAGATCTTGCGACTTCCAGTGGTGAATCTCGTTCGGTCTCGATTCACCTTGGAAATGCTAATGCTGGAATCGGTGATGGAACGTTCAAACCACAGAATCCCTTTTCTGTGGGAGATCTCCCACAAAGTTTCGCTGTCGCCGACTTTAACGAGGATGGCTATGATGATATAGTCACAGCAAACACATTCTCTAATGACATCTCAGTGCTTCTCAGTAAGGGTGAAGATGGAAATTTCTTCCCTAAAGTCGATTACGATGTTGGGAGCGGACCCAGGGGTGTGACGACAGGGGATTTCAACGGAGATAGCATCACTGATATTGTCACCGTTAACCCAAGCTCAAATGATCTCTCGCTTTTCTTCGGAAAAGGTAGTTCCGGTATTGGCGATGGTACTTTCGAAAGTCCAGTCAGCTATAGCCTGGGTGGTTCATCGGTATACGTGACGACAGGAGACTTCAATAGCGACGGAATATCTGACCTTGTCGTTGCAAACCTGAGCTCAGATAGTGTTTCGGTGCTTATCGGAAACGGGACTGCGGGTATCGGAGACGGTACTTTCGCGAATCCGGTCAGCTATACTACAGGTAGTTCTCCAATCAGCATCAGTACCGGTGATTTCAATGACGATGATATTACTGACCTCGCCGTCGCGAACCTTACCTCAAACAGTGTTTCGGTACTTCTAGGAAATGGAACTGCCGGTAGTGGCGATGGAACTTTTGCTGCTCCGGGCTTCTATGCCACAGGAGAAACCCCCCGAAGTGTGGCCACCGGGGATTTTAATGACGACGGAATCACTGACCTGGCCACTGCTAATCAGGGATCGAGTGACGTTTCGGTGCTTCTGGGAAGGGGTCTCGCTGGCAGTGGTGACGGTACCTTCGGCGATGAAGTTAAATACGGTGCCGGTGATGTTCCCAATAGCATAACAGCGGTAGATTTGAATAGTGATGGGATTTTAGACCTGGCAACAGCGAATATTGCTTCAGGTGATATATCGGTTCTACTCGGGAACAAGAGTGGGCGTAATGGTGACGGTACATTTGCCACTCCGGTGAATTATCCTGCAGGGACCGGGTCGGCGAGTATTTCTTCTGGCGACTTCGATGGTGATGGGATTATAGATCTCGTTGCTGCAAACCGCTCAAGTGATAATGTGTCAGTCCTTATTGGCGTCGCCAAAAGGGGTATAGGAGACGGCACTTTTATCACACAGGACTTTTTTACCACTGATATTGACCCGAATAATATCACGTCGGGCGACTTTAATGAAGATGGCATCACGGATCTTGCAACGACCAATGGTGATGCTGACTCGGTTTCAATTCTTCTTGGAAACGGTACAGACGGCATTGGAGATGGGACATTTGCATCATCATTGATTTTCGATACTGGAGAGACTCCCACAGCGATAATAACAGGCGACTTTAATGGTGACACCATTACAGATCTTGTAACTGCTAACCGCTCATCGAATAATGTCTCGGTACTTCTCGGTAACGACAATGGAGACGGGTCCGAAAGTGTTGGCGACGGCACTTTTGGCGGACCTGCGATGTTCCCAACCGGAAATACTCCCACAGCACTAACCAGCGATGATTTTAATGGGGATGGTATCAAAGACCTCGCAGTCACTAATAATGGGTCGGGTTCTATATCTATACTTCTAGGCAATGGAACCGAAGGGCAGGGCGATGCTACTTTTGCCATGGCAATTAATTACTCTGTGGGAGAGGCGCCGTCCAGTATCGCGACAGCTGACCTAAATGGGGACTTGATTTCAGACATTGTTACGACAAACATACTATCAAATGATCTATCTATACTGTTCGGCAACGGCAGCAATGGTATAGGAGACGGTACTTTTTCTTCTGGTGGCAGCCTCGATTCGCCTGGCAGGCCACGCAGTGTTATGACTGGAGATTTTAACGGTGATGGCATCACAGACCTCGCTGTCACCAACCAGCTTTCAGGATCCGTTTCGGTTTTGATCGGAAATGGAACCGGCAATGTGGGAGATGGTACTTTCAGCGATCCAGAAAACTACTTCGCTGAAATGTTTCCTGCAGGCTTAACTGTGGCAGATTTTAATAAAGATGGGATAACAGATCTAGCTGCTTCAGCAATTTTTTCAGAGAATGTCTGGGTGCTTCTGGGCAGCGGCAGATTCGGTAGTGGCGATGGAGCTTTCAAGAGTTATGCTGCATTCTCTACTGGCTATCCACCCCTTGCTGTCATAACGGGAGACTTTAATAGCGACGGATTTCCAGACCTTGCCACCGCTAATCCAGAATCAGACAATGTCTCTGTGAACCTCAATCTTGGTTTCTCAAGTCAGGCTCCAGAAACCTTTCCTACCACCTGGATACTTACAGGGCCAGTCAGGTAATCTCCATAAAGGAAGACGATTCCAACAAGTTTGAATTGTCCTCAAGTCGTAAGAAAGTGAGAGGAAAATAATGGAAACTCGTTCAAATCCCCGCATGCTCAAGTACCCCTCAAATTCTTTGCTCAGAGGTTTCCTCCCGAGCGTCTATCTCAACCTTCTCCTCACTCTCTTCGTCGGTATGTTCATCTCCGTCTCCGGACGCGCACAAGCTAACGACGACACAACAACTCCAACTCTCAATAAGTGGCATCAACTCTACCTGGACCGGGTTGAACTCTTTCGGACCGAGAACGAGGCACTCCAGCCCGACGACCGCCCCATCGTTTTTGCCGGGGATTCTATTACGCAGCACATGCGCGTGAAGGAACTCTTTCCCGGTGAGCTCGTTCTCAATCGAGGAATCGGATCGGATGGAACGGCGGACCTTCCCGGCTCTACGCCTCCGCATTATCGAGGACTTGATAATCGCTATGAGGAATCAATACTGGATGCACGACCTCGCGTTCTCTTTATTCTGATGGGAACTAATGATGTAGGACGGAAAACGATCCCACTAACTTATTGGGCAGAGCAGTTGGAAGCGATCATTGATCGTGTTTCCAAAGATATACCCGACTGCAAGATCGTTCTTCAGACGCTGCCTCCATCGGGACCGCCCTACGCAAGAGTGGAATCCCTGAATGCCAGAGCTTCTGCCTATAACGAGCTTATTCGAGAGATGGCCGCTCGGAGAGGTCTTCCTGTTATAGACCTCTGGAAGATCTATGCGAGCCCAGAGGGAATACTGCCTTCAGAAGTAACTCATGACGGACTTCATCTTAAGCGTGAAGCCTATGAGCGCTGGGCTGAGCAAGCACGTCTATACTTCTGACGAAGAGAATTAAAGCCAAGCCGACATAAGTTTGCTTGTTTCTACTCTACAAGTGAGAGGGTTTGGAGTGCTGCAGACTTTCTGCAGCTTTGTCATGAGCAAGCCTTGCTTGCTCTAAAACAAGATGTGTTGTCAACTTGCCGAAACCTACCAGCGCAGTTCGTTCTTCTTCGAGCATAGCGAGGCTTTACCGTAGGCCGCAGGTTTTAACCTACGGTAATGGATATACAAAAAGAGTGAACCGTTTCAACGGTTTCGGAGGCGGTGCTATTTTGGCAGGCC
This sequence comes from uncultured Candidatus Sumerlaeota bacterium, assembly GCA_964437365.1. Lineage (GTDB taxonomy): Bacteria > Sumerlaeota > Sumerlaeia > SLMS01 > SLMS01 > CAYTGM01. Next base: position 19,795 of record CAYTGM010000023.1, read on the forward strand.
TTCGGGGTCTGGGCGTATTGGCGATACTCTTAAGATCGCCGCAACCGAGGAGGCACATCCATCCTTCTATGATATAATGCAGTAATTTTCTCATGGTCTGATCGAATGGTTCTCAGGTTCCTTATTAACTGAACATAACATCTGTACGAAGGACGTATTTCTTCCCGGATTCCACCCTGGTTCCCTGGTGCCAAAGTTGATGCTGAAAGAGAAGTGCATTTCCTGTTTTCGGAGGAACCTCAATGTCACCTTGCCTGAATTTTGTACTACCTCCTCCGCAGCCTTCGTTCAGATACGCAAGGAGTGTATAGTAGGTTGTGTTGCCATTAACAAGTTGCCTTCCGTCTTTATGCATGTTGAACCTCTGCCCGGGGACATACTTGTAAAACCTGAAGTGAGGAGATAAACCGACGGGTGTCTTATCTTCGAACTTCGGTAGCTCCATCTCTTTGAGCTTATACCACCATTCATTTGCCATTGATACACTTTCAATGTTTACACGTTCGTTGTTTCTCACGTTCTTCATGAGAAGTCTTTCCTGACCAGAGACTTGAACGTCTGCTTCGCTAAAGCCGATCTTTTCAGCCTGATTAATATAGAGCTCGCACTCCTTTTCGGACAGGAATGAGTCTATCAGAAAGATTTCTTTTTCTAGTGGAATGATCTTCATTTCGTTTATAGCCATGAAAATTTGATTCAAGTTTTTTTGTAAAGGTTTACGCATCTAATGTCTGTTTCTAGGATTGAATAAATATGGTTTAATGTCAATGGTAACATCTTCCAGAAATAAGTTCTCCAGGAACTGCCGACAACGATTGCGAGAACCGCTTCGCTGACAACGCCCAAGGATGATCGTTTTCGACGTAAACTCTCTTATTCTGGAATCGCCGGGCCATATAGACGTAGATGTCGGAGTTCTGCCACTGCCTCTTGGAGTAGAAACAGGTAGCGCAACCCTTCCTGTTTGAGTTCGATGATGCGTCGTTGTGTATCCAGGAGGTCGAGCGGAGTGGCTTCCCCTGACTCATGCGCAGAAAGAAACTGAGTGTATATCTTCTCTGCTTTCGGAATATAATCGTTCTTGTAGTCCTGCGCCAGGGTGTCGAACTCGCTGATCAGTTGCAGCAGTTCATCGGCGCGTCGGGTCAGCCGCTCTTCGACTCCTCTCAGATTTGCCTTCGCGCGTTCCTGAGCCCCTTCGACTTCTTCCAGACGCCCCTGCTGACGGTCGAAGAGCGGGATTGGAATGCGGACGCCCACACGCTGGGAATACTCATCGGCCGGTGGGTTGTAGTCGTGGCTCAATCGAAGACGGATATCGGGAAAGATCTCAGCGCGCACTCGATCCTCACGAGCGAGGTATTCCTCAACCAGAGCCGCGGCTTCTTTCCATTCAGGGTGATTTCTGATGGTGGAATCAAAGTCGAAAGCGAGCTCTGAATAGTCGAGCTTTTGATCCAGCTCACCTTCCAGAGCATTTCCTTTGATTTCAAAACCTCCGAGCAGCTCTTTCAGTCGGAGCTGCTCCACGGACTTTTGCGTGTAGAGGTTCAGGAGTTCTGATTGAACGAGCTCCTGCTCGAGTTCCGCACGCAGATAGTCCCGGTTCTGTGCATTGCCTGATATGGACTCGATTTCCGCCAGAGTTTTCGAAGCAAGAGAACCCAGCTCCCACTGGAGGGAGAGTTGTTCCTCGATGTAGAGCAGTCGCAGGAACGTCAAATGCAGGCGATTGTAGACTTCATGGCGAAGACCATGAAGCGCCAGCTTTTCTCGGAGGAGGCTCTTTTCTGCTTCTTTTTGAGCCTTCCCAAGTCGGCCCGTGATGGGGATGGGTTGCTCAAAGGCGACTCCGGCCCCTGATTGGTCATTGTTTCCATCATCAGTTATCCAGGCGGGTTCAATGGAGGGGTTGGGGAAGAGAGCAGATTGAGTGAGTTGCCCCTCAGATTCGTGAACGCGCGCCTTGGCTTCCTGAATCATCGGGTTCTTAAACTCAGCAATCTTAAGAATATGGCTGATAGAGAAACGTTCTCGATCGAGAAGTTCCTGCTGATTTCTGGGCTCGAACTGTTGAGCTTCGGGAACTGAATCAGGGTGGATGGGATGCGCCAGGGCCGGGTCTTGTTTGCTGTGGGAGCAGGCCGTGAGGAGAAGGAATAGAGGGAGAATGAGTGAAGGTTTCATGATGTGAAAGAGGTTTCGGAGGTCTGATAACATTGTTTATGGTAAGTTTGTGAAATTTCTTGGGAGTTCCATTGACTGGAGGGTCGAGGAGGACTAGGTAAATGTCCCGGCCACTCGTTTGGAACTCTCTACAATACTGAAGGAACATTATGACGCGCAAGCCGACGAAGTATATCTTTATTACCGGGGGCGTTGCCTCCTCTCTTGGAAAAGGGATTGCCGCAGCAGGGCTCGCATCACTTCTCCAGCGCCGGGGAATCGAATGCGAGATCATGAAGCTCGATCCGTACCTTAATGTCGACCCAGGAACCATGAGCCCTTTCCAGCATGGAGAGGTGTTCGTGACTGATGATGGAGCCGAGACAGACCTGGATCTCGGGCATTATGAGCGTTTTCTTGATAAGCCGACTTCAAGAGCTCATAATATCACCGCTGGTCGAGTTTACAACACCGTGATCGAAAAGGAAAGACGTGGGGACTTTCTAGGGTCCACCGTCCAGGTGATTCCTCATATCACGGATGAAGTGAAGCGCAGGATCCTGAAGCTTGGTCGCGAGATGAAGCCCGATGTGCTTCTGGTAGAGATCGGTGGGACGGTCGGCGATATTGAGTCGCTTCCTTTTCTTGAATCCATACGTCAGTTTCCCTATGACGTAGGTCCGGAGAATTGCCTTTTTCTTCACCTGACACTTCTTCCTTATATTTCCGCTGCTGGCGAGCTGAAGACTAAGCCGACTCAGCATAGTGTTAAAGCCCTCCGTGAGATTGGCATTCAGCCGCACGGACTGATCTGTCGTACTGAGTATTCCATGGATCCCGAGCAGCGCCGCAAAATAGGCATGTTCTGTAATGTAGGCGAAAAGGCTGTTTTCCAGTCCGTCAATGTGAGTCATATTTACGAGGTTCCTGAGATGCTTCATAATCAGGGCTTTGACGATTGGGTGATTGAAGAGCTTAGCCTGAACGCTGGTGAGCCTAATATCAAAGACTGGCAGGATCTTGTTCAGAGCATCAAGGATTGTGAGAATGTGATCAAGATCGGTGTGATTGGTAAGTACATCGACTTGCAGGACGCATATATTTCGATTTATGAGGCATTGAACGCAGCGTCCTACTCGCTGGGCTGCAGAATCGATATTCATCGTATAGATAGTGAGCTTATCGAGAAAGATGGGACAGCTAAGCTGGAAGAAGTTGATGGAATTCTCATTCCAGGCGGGTTTGGCGGTCGCGGTATTGAAGGTAAGATCATGGCAGCCCGCTTTGCTCGAGAAAACAACATCCCTTATTTCGGAATTTGTCTTGGAATGCAGATCGCCCTAATTGAGTTCGCAAGGTCTATATGCGGACTTGAGGACGCACATTCTCTCGAGTTTACAGACAAGACAGAGAACCCTATCGTCGATCTGATGTTGAGTCAGAAAGCCGTACTTGATCTCGGTGGCACAATGCGCCTCGGGGCCTACCCGATGAAAATCAAAGAAGGGACGAAAGCGGCGAAGCTTTATGGCAGTCTAGACGTGAGTGAGCGCCACCGTCATCGCTATGAAGTGAATAACAGTTATCGTCCACGATTTGAAGAAATGGGATTGATCATTTCAGGTACCTTTGAGGAAACAGATCTGGTTGAGATGATCGAACTGAAAGATCATCCTTATTTCGTTGCCTGTCAATTTCACCCAGAGTTTCAAAGTCGCCCCTTGAGACCGCACCCGCTTTTCCTCGGTTTCGTTGAAGCCGTCATTCAGAATTCGGTGCCTGCGAAAGCCGTTTCGAAGTAATCGGAATTCTCTTAGCTGATTATTGTGCCTGCTCTTCTTCAGGAGCGGGCACTTTCTCTTTTAACCGTCAGACCTGAGGAGTGCGAGCAGCAACTTCATCCACAAGATCAAGAAACTCTTTCGCGGTCTTGTTCCATGTTCGAGACCTGACGTTTTCTACTCCAAGTTGTCTATATTGATCTCGTGTCTCTGGTCGTTGCATCAGGCGCATCTTATCGAGTAGGTCTTTGACAGAAGCCGGATCGAAGAGAAGAGCAGAATTCCCAACCACTTCAGGGAGTGAAGTCGCATTGGAACAGATGACAGGGCAATGGGAGGCTTGTGCTTCTAAAGGTGGAAGTCCGAAGCCTTCGTAAAGTGAGGGGAAGACGAAAAAGGATGCTCGCTGATAGAGCAGCTTTAATGCATAGTCACTCACTGAGCCAAGTCGTACGACCTTGCCGGGAGGGATCATATTCAACGAACGGGATAGCTCCTGGTCTTCATTTACATGCTGGTTGCTTCCTGTCAGTACAAGTTGAAAGTCCGGGTATTCTTTAAGAAACTGTGCGAATGCCTGGGCGAGGACCTTCACATTTTTTCTCCTGGAGAGTGTGCCCGAGTGAAAGACAAACGGTTCGCGAACGCCTCGGGCTCGAAGGAATTCCCAGAGCACATATTCTTCCCGTCCCCATTCGCGAGGGGAAAAGGACTCAGCATCGATCCCGTGCGGAATACATTTGTACTTTAGTTCATCAACGTCAGGGAAAAGGTTGAGCGCGTCCCTCTTTGTATACTCGGAGACTGTATGAACCATTGAGGCTTTCTTGACAGAACGAGGTACCATTTTTTGCATATAGATAGAATCTAACTTCTGGTATTCATTCCAGTCATACTTACCCGGTTGAGGAAAGTACATGAGATCGTGTAAGGTGATTACTCCAGGTTTTTTCAACCCAAGAGGGAGCACAAGCTTTGTGTTATAGACAACAACGTTTCGACGACGGTTAGCATGTCTGGGGATCGTCCAATGGTCCCAGGCTATCCGTGAGGCAAAAGGAGGTTTCAAATGGACTTCTTTGATGTAAGCTGTTCTGACAGGAGAAGTGCCTTTCACAGGCACGAAGACTTCAATTCGTTGTTCTCGTTCTTCACAAATGGGCGCTGCGGCTTTGAGAAGGTTTTCGGCCATAGAACGCACACCGCCGAACTGGTCGTCGGAAAAAATGCGTCCCATAAAGATAAGAGTTGGTCGGTTGATATTCATGTTCCCTTCTATTGCCGATGCTTTCTCATTGCTGGTAGAGGTGTGGTCAAGGAATGTCGGATCATTAAATTAGAAACTCAGAAATAACCTGACAGATTCAATCTTTCATTGTGTCCCATAACTTCAGCATCAATACAGTTTCCACCCGCTTTTTTGAAAGGGAAGAGATACCTGATACATGAAGCTCTCACCACGCCAGAAAGGAATTATCTATTCTATTGCCGAGATGAGTATGAGGGCTGCCTTTGGCAAACGTGAACCTGTCATTACCTGGCCGCCAGTTGAAAGCAGCAAAGAGCTAGACGATTTGATTCCAAGACTCGCCTTTCACTTTCCTTCAAAGGAAAGAATCATCGTTACCAGAAAGCATAGAAACATTAAGCCCACCGGAGAAAGACCGAACTATTTGGCTGATAGTCTCTCCCAGTTTCGATCACAGATTCAGTTTTTGACAGCGGGTCAAAAAAACTTTTTTGATATATTCACCAAAGCTGATCGGCTACTATTGCTTGGGGATCCGGATAAAGTTTCTTTCGGCAGGTTTCTCAAGTATCTGCCTAATGTCGCTCCTTTTGATTCCAGGTATATATCGATGGTTTCTTTCTGGACAGGAAAATTTGACTGGCGAGAAAGCAAGAAGGAAGAAGAGAGGTCTCGAGAAGAATTTAACAGCTATGTTTCTTCCTTGCCGAAGAAAGAGAAGGTTTACCTGCTTTGCACGGGTCCATCATTGGCCAGCTACAGGGACTTCGACTTCTCAGATGGGTACGTTGTAGGCTGTAATAGTATTGTCTCAAACGGTGAACTGCTCGAGTCGGTGAGACCGGAATTTATGGTTGCTTGCGATCCGATCTATCACTTCGGTCCCTCTGTCTATGCAGAACAGTTCTTGAGAGACCTCTCCATTGCCTCAAAAAACTATTCATTCAAATTCCTGACTCTTTCTGACTATGCGGGACTGGTCCGTCGTCATGAGATTCTGGACAATCACAGAGTCTTCTATCTTCCCAATCTGCAGGAAGGCGCGGTGTTGGATGTTTCTGAGTCATGGGGCGTTGGCAGGACGTCCAATATCCTCACGATGTTCATGCTGCCACTGGCCGCTGCACTTGCAAAAGACATCTATATCATTGGCGCGGATGGAGGGAAACCTGAAGGAGCGGGATTCTGGAAACATGATCCATCCAGCCAGTTGTCAGACAAGATGCAGGCAATCAGGGATTGCCACCCTGCATTCTTTGAGCAGGTTTCGCTTTCTGATTATTACGATCAACACTGCAAAACTTTGAAGAATCAAATAGCTGGTTTGGAAGATCGTGGTTACCGTGTGTCTTCACTGACACCTTCACATATTCCCAGTTTGAAAGAGAGGTATAAATGCTAGAAAGAAAGCCGCTTATTTCTATCATTATGCCTGCATATAATGCTGAGAAGTATATTGATCAGACGATCAAGTCCGTCCTTCACCAAACCTATGGGCATTGGCAGCTCATTATTCAGGACGACGACTCAACGGACAATACTGTTCGAATCGCTCGGAGGTTCGAAAAGAAAGACCCTCGGATTTCTGTCTATGCAGAAGGCCGGAATGGCGGAGCTGGTCGAACTCGCAATAGAGCACTCGAAAAAGCCAATGGCAGGATCATCTGTTTTCTTGATGCCGATGATGTCTGGGAGAAGGAGTGTCTCGAAGTTTACTTTCAGGAGTGGAGTGCATGGCGCTGCCCGTGGTTATTTGCCAATGCCTGGTTGTGGAATTCTCCTGGAAAGCGACAAAAGAAGCTGCGGTTCTTCCCGAAAAACTGGTCTCCTCAGGAAAATTTCTACAAACAATTGCTCACAGGTGATGGACTACTGCCAACGTGTATGATGGTTGAGCGAAGTGCACTGGAAGCGGTCTCTCCAGATGGTAATATTTCAAAGGCCTTCGACACTGAAACCGGGTTTGTGCTTGGTGAAGACTGGGATCTTCAAATGCGACTGGCGAAGGACTTTGACGTCCGATATATACGAAGACCGGTTGCGTTTTACAGGATATACAAAGAATCAACCTTCAGGACCTGGGAGCCACTCTACGATGATCTTGAAAAAGTGATCGAAAAGCATCGCCAACTAGGAGCTTCCCCGTCTACTGTGCAAGAGGCCCTGGATTTGAATAACTCGAAAAGAGCCATTAGCCAGATGCATCGGAACAAGGGAAAATGGAGGAACACCCACTTGGAACTCGCTTTGAGTCATATGGCGAGTCCCCGCTACTTGTACTTTGGTTTTCTTGCCCTCTTTCCCGCGAGTGTCGCTCAATTCCTCTATGAAAAGGCCTTCAACTGGCAGAAGTCGCGCTGAGATCTGTTTGCTTTTTCAACTAAACCTGTTGGGGATAAGGATGAGTCTCTTATGCTGGGAGCAAAATTATGCGTCTTGCGCTTGACCTGAACGTGTCCTCTCTCTAGTGACACAATCCCAGATGTACCGGATCTTCACTATTATAACCCACTACTACCATCGGAGCTATTATTCATGAAAGTTCACCGAGTCATTTCGAAGCTGGCACTCTTTTGTGCGGCTATGACCTTGCTAATCGCTTGTGGCCAGCCCGCCCGAGCTTACGACAAGGGGCCTGAAATAGAATCAGGCAAAGATTATTTTGCTGAGATTAAGACCTCAAAAGGATCTTTCTTTATTAAGTTATTCGACGACAAGACCCCTGTAACAGTCAGAAACTTCGTTAACCTTGCAGAAGGAACGGGAGAATTCAAAGATCCCAAGAGCGGAGAGTGGGTGAAAAGACCTTACTTTGACGGAATTATTTTTCACCGTGTCATTTCCAAGTTTATGGTTCAGACCGGTGACCCTCTTGGCCAGGGCACTGGCGGGCCAGGATACGTTATCAGAGATGAAATGGATCCTTCGCTCAACTTTACAGAGCCCGGGCTGCTCGGTATGGCGAACCGTGGGCCTGGAACGGGTGGGTCCCAGTTTTTCATCACAGAGGTTGCCACACCCTGGTTGAACCAGAAACACACCATTTTTGGAAAGCTCCTCGAAGGCTCGGACGGGGTCTCTCTGGTCAAGGAAATTGCCAATGTACCAAAAGCAGCTGGAGATAAGCCTATTACGCCAATAACAATGGAAAAAGTAACGATCCATCGCTTTGATGAAGGAATCAGCGAGGCTGAGGCACTGACAAAAATTAAAACGGCAGACTCTAACACTCAGAAAGAAGAAGCTGAACAGCCTGAAACAAGTGACAAGCCAGCTGAGAAAGAAGAGGCTGAGAGCCAGGAAAAGTCTGACTCCAACGGTTAATTGGCCCACACTTTGATCATGAAGAAATCTCAATTTGAGCATTTCTTCCATTGTGTTAGGACCTCCAGACTTCTATCGTATTGGCCCTCGTTGGTTCGGGGGTCGATACGTTCTCTCCTCGGCTGATGAATGCAAAACGACACAAGAAACCAAGATATTCGAAGGAGCTGCGAGGAATCACCATGATGAAGTGTAAACATGGCATGATATCATTACTTTTGGGGGTCGCGCTGAACGCGGGAATTGTCTCGCTCAGCCCCCAGATCAGCTATGCTCAGGATAAGTTGATCACCCTGTCTGGAAATGAAGTTCCAGGGCAGATTACCGCAGAAAATGAGGATGAGGTTTACATCAAAACGCAATACGGCGACCTGCGGTTCTTCAAGAGAAACCTGAAAACAGTTATCAAAGCAAACAACAGAGATCTTCCACCCGTTCCCGGGGGCGCACCAGTTGCCGCCTCAGACGATCCCAGCTCACCGTTTGGTGGAGAGTCCAACAGTGCAGGTTCAAGTCCCAGTCAGCAGGCTGCAAGTGGAGCCAACAGCTCCTCCTCGACAGGATCTACGGCAAATATGTTTCTCTCGCAACCGCCTGGCGCTTCAACAGGTGGGTCGGCAGCTCCGGCAGCTAATCCGTTCGGTAGTTCTGCTTCCAACACAGCGGCTTCCTCGCCTTTCGGAGGGTCCGCTGCACCAAGCCCCTCCTCACCATTTGGTAACTCGCCAGGATCAGCAACCAATAGTGCAGCCAGCACGTCGGGTTCATCAAATGCACCCGCTGCTACGAACCCCTTCGGCTCCCAGCCCGCTTCTTCTGCCTCATCGCCATTTGGGGGCGGATCAAATTCCACCAGCAGCCAGACTACAGAATCACCTTTCGGTGGGAATTTTTCCTCACCGTCTAGCACATCCACGAATCCCTTTGGCTCTAGCAGCAACAGCAGTGGCGCAGGGGCTTCACCAGCTTCGCCCTTTGGCGCTTCGCCTTCCGGCCCCTCCCAGTCTTCTGGTGGAGCAGCGAACCCCTTTAGTGGCGGTTCCGGGTCTCAGGCTCCCGCGACGAATCCTTTCGGTTCACCAGGAACAAGCTCTCCTTCAAGCAATAGCGCTACATCCCCATTCAATACCTCAAGTTCAACGCGTGGGTCGCCAGCTCCAACGGTACCCCAACAAGTGGCCCAGGCCTCTCAACCTGTTTCTTCCCCTCCTTCTTCCCCCAGCGAGTCTACTGACACCTCTCAGCCGAGTGCTCCAAAAGCAATTCCCGCTCTCTTTAAGTCAAAGAAACCTCCTGAAGTTCAGTCTGGCTTCGACGCCGTTGTGTATGGCGTTCACGAGACTTTTCCTGTGGAGATCAAGCCTCCCTCAGCAGAAGCCTGGGCATCAGTTTCAGTAGACTCACAGCTCAAGAGAGGCAGCGAGGTTCGTACAAACGAAACTCCGACTTCACGAATGGTTCTTCGTGGTACCAATGATGAGATACGTCTCCCTAAGCAATCTCATCTTGCTATCGAAGAGTTATCCGCGAATTCGGAAGAAGTCGTGCTCAACCTGATCGCTGGATCAGTATGGACAAAGGTTCAGCCTCGGTCCGTTGATGATGCCTTCCGCGTGAAAACCCCCGAGCTGACCGCTGGAGTTCGTGGCACAACTTTTCGCGTTGATCGAATTGCCGGTGCCTCCAAAGTCTCGGTGTTCGAGGGAACCGTTCATGTAACCGCTAATAAGACGAACGTGTCAGTTACTCTGAAGGAAAACGAATCGGCCGTGGTCAACCTGCAAGGGCAGATCATGGATAAGATCGCCATCCCTGTTGATGAAGCTCAGATCTGGCAGGAATGGGATCAGTGGGCACAGGAAACCACTGTTGGATCAGGAAGTCTCGCCGCGGGTGCAGGTATTACAGCTGTTGACAATCTCTCACAACAAGTGGCTCAGGACAATGCTCGCTGGGAAGCCGACATGCAGCAGTATATGCGAAATGTTGCCGAGTTGAAATTTCAGGAAAAGCTCGACGAATATGCCAATGCTTTCATGAAATTTGCCGAGGACACCGGGTATATACCTGAAGATGATGAAGGTTGGAGTATGCTGAAGTTTGATCCAGGTCTGGAAGGCTGGAACGGCCCTTATGTTGAAGGCGCTGTACCACCTTTGGACCCATGGAAGAGGCCGCTTGTTTACGTCAAAACCAAGAGTCGCTCAAATCGAGTCTTTGGTAAAGTCTACAGCTTCTGGCAGGATGGACGTGACCAAGGCGGAACCAATGCCTCTGTCGACAAATTCAGCCTGATCATGTACTTCCGTCTTGATCGCTTCCAGGATGACCCCGAAGTTAATCCACAGTAAGCGATAATACCTCGGATCAGGTCATGAGAAGATTACCTTCTGTAAGAAATCGCGAACGAGAATTTTACGAACGACAGGCAGGGTTCTTCGTGGCCATGCCCATGGTCGGTATTCTCCTGCTGACTCTGGCTCTTATAAAAGTTGAAAACAAGGAGCAGGAGGAAGAACCACTTGAGATGAAGGTCCTGCTGGAGATGGCCGAGCCCGAGCCTGAACCTGAGGAGAACCTGGTTCCCGAGCCTGAACCAGAGATCATCGAGGTAGAAGACCTGGTTCCCGAACCGCCACAACCGGAAGAGGTCGCCGCCACTCGCAAAGACTCCACAGAGGAAGGCGAGGAGATTGTCGATCCCGTTCAAAGCGAAGAATTGGTTCCCGAGGATATTCCCGTTCTTGTAGACCCTAACCAGCCGAAAGTTCCGGAAACGATGAGCGATTGGATCCCGAATGCGGATGAAGCAGCAGAAATTCAGTCCCTCAGGAAAGAGTTGGAATCCGTTCAGCAGAATCTCGATATGAAGGCAATCGAGCTTCGGGAAAAGATTATTCGTGAGGAAGTCCTCTCTGCAGCCAAAGACTTTGAGCTCAATAGTGATGGAGGGCTTCAGGGTGCCATCCGGACTCTGGACCTGGAAGGCTTTCCCGATCACATCGTTACTGATGTTCTAACTCGCTACGGAATCAAACAGGAGCGGCGCAGGACGAAAGCTCAGGGCGGTCGGAACTACCTGAATGCTGCTAAAACAGATGACGGCATCTATGAGAATACGGCTCGGGAGGGGTACTACGAGGTCATGGTTCTCTCGAATTATTCTTTTCGAATGATGGCAATGATGGAGGTGGAGGCGCTTCAGAGAAGAGGCTATAACCCTTCGAAATCGCGCATCAGAAGCATCAGTTTTGGTATTGTTTTGAATGCGGATGGAGAATATGATCTTGGTGTTGTGAATATCGAAGTGGAGCAGGTGTTTTAGTCATTCTGGGATTTGAGGATTGAATCTTGACCTCCGTGACAGATGGCTGAGAGAAGAGAGCCCCAGATTATCCGTTCTGGTATCCTTCTGATTATTGATAAAGGTTAACTCGCCCATGAAGAAGTCTCCCTTATACGGCTGGCACAGTTCTCAACGAGCTCAAATGGTCGAAGAGAACGGATGGGCGATACCGCAGTCCTTTGGTTCAGTTCAAAAAGAATATACGATCATGCAATATCAGGCAGGAATCATTGATTTGTGCCATGAAGCTCGTTTTCGCATCGAAGGCGAGAATGCTGTCAGCTTTGTTAACAATCTGCTCACCGTTGACCTGAACCCTCTAAAGGTTTCCGAGTCTCTTTTCGGATACCTCTGCAACACCCGTGGAGGGATCATTGATGGGATCACCGTCTATATTGAAGAGAATTATGTTTTGCTTTTTGCTTCAGCTGCGCGGCGCCAGCAGGTCGGCAGTATTTTGACGAGGCAGGCAAAGAACCTCGGTGTGCACGCTCCCGAAGTCTATGACATCACAGAGGAACAGGGGCACTTCGCTGTCAGGGGTACGGGGGCGAGAAGAATAATCAATCAGGCTGCGTTCCAAAGTAATATAGACCTCGAGATTGGACAAGGTGCCGTTTACAACTTCGGTCCAGCCAAGTCACTTGTGATTCATCGCGAAAACGATATGATCGACAGCTATGATATTATTGTTGGAGCCATGTATATTCAGACGATCTGGGATAAGTTGATCGATGCAGCCAATGCCACTGGGGGAGCACCGGTAGGCACTGCGGCTCAGGAAATTGTTCGCGTTGAATCTGGTATCCCACGCGTTGATGTAGAAGCAAAAACCGATGTCACGCCGCTGGAAATAGGTCAGACATCTCGGGTACATTTTCAAAAACGAAAGTTCCCAGGGAGACGAGCTCTTCTTCACAGCACTTCCGCTGAATTTCCGCGCTCCCTGATTTGTCTGAAGTTCAGCACAGACGTTACCGTTCGTCCAGGCGCAGAGATCCTCTTTGATCGTCTACCGATAGGATATGTGACCAGTGCCACCGTCAGTCCAAAAGATCAGAGATCGATCGCTTTAGGGTTTGTGAATTCAGTGAAATCTGAACCAGGCACCCGACTTCAAACCGAGGGTCCTGAAGGAAGGCTCTTGACCGCAGAAGTCTTCCGCCCCGTCATCGCACCTCGCACAAGATAGTCACTTACCGACATAGAGATCCTTCTCAATGAATTTACCCAACAAATTAAGCATATCCAGGATCATCCTGATTATTCCTTTCCTTTTTCTGGCGCTGCCAGAGGACTTACTCGGTCTTGATAGTCCGGGATATCAGGCTGTTTCCTATTATTGTGCCTTTCTCCTCGCGGTTGCTGTAGCGATCACCGACTGGCTTGATGGAGTCCTCGCCCGAAAAATGCAACTCGTAACAAATTTCGGCAAGCTGATTGATCCGCTCGCAGACAAGATTTTTGTGACAGCTGGTTTCGTGGCATTCGTTCAGCTGGGCGTTATTCCCGCCTGGGCGGTCATGATCATCATTGCCCGTGAGTTTCTTGTCACAGGCTTGCGTCTTGTTGCTGCTGAAAAAGGACGCGTGATCGCTGCGGATAAACTTGGTAAACACAAGACTGCCTGGCAACTTGCCGTTATCCTCGGAACGCTGCTGTTTCTGGGAATTGAAACACATCTCGTGAGCGCTGGAGCCATGCGTGCCTCTGAAATGATGTTTGTCGTCTCACGCGTGTGTATATGGGCCATGCTTACGGTTGCTCTTTTTCTGACAATCGAGAGCGGATGGAAATATCTCTTCAATAATAAAGATGTATTGCTTGAAGACGGAGTTTGAAGAACTGAATGAATATTGAAGAATATGAGCGTATGTACGATCTTGAAGGGTCTTACTGGTGGTTTCAGGGACGTCGCAAGATCGTAGAGTCACTTATTGATAATTTTGTTTCAGAGGTCCCTCGAAGAGGACGCGTTCTTGATGTGGGATGTGGAACAGGATTGATGCTGGCCCGGCTCCGCCATTTCGAGCCCGTTGGATTTGATTTCAGCCCTGTGTCTATGCAATTCTGTCGGATGAGAGGTCTCAAGAACCTCTTGCGGGGAGATGTCGTAAAACTCCCTCTTGCAGACAATTCTGTCGATCTCATTCTGGCCCTTGATTTAATTGAGCACATCGAACGCGATGATTTGATGATTAAAGAATTCAATCGGGTGCTTCGGCCTGGAGGGTATCTGGTCGCCACAGTTCCTGCACATGAAAGTCTCTGGAGTGACCACGATGTTGCTCTCCACCACTTTCGACGGTATAGCTACAAGGGTTTCAGAAGCCTCCTGAAAAAAGGTGGATTCTCTTTCCGAAAATACTCGTACGGTATATCTTTTACCTACCTTCCTATTGTGTGCTTTCGCAAGCTGCAAAAACTCTGGCAGAAATCTACAGGTGCCTACAAGTCTGAAGGGCGAGCTAAAGCGCACCTCATTCCGCTGCCCTGGTTCTTGAATTTCTTACTTATCCAACTGCTGCATATTGAGGCCTGGCTATTGAAAAAAGTCAATCTGCCTCAAGGTATATCATTGATCACCGTTTGCCAGAAGAAGTCCTGAGCGAATGCGAGGAGTCTGATTAAGTGAGTTCGAAAAAATCCATCGCTGTGACAACAGGAGACCCTGCGGGTGTTGGGCCAGAAGTTGCCCTTCGTGCTCTTCTCGAGAGTGACATACGTGAAAGAATGCGACCCTTACTGATCGGTGATCAGGTTGTTCTCAGGAAAACAGCCGAGCTCTTGAATCTGGACGTCAATTTTCGCTTCTATAAGTCTCATGAACTTGCAGGAGTTGTCGTGAGCGATCAACCAGGCAAAAACGTTGTAGAAGTTCTTGATCTCTCACTTCTTACCGAGCCTCTTCCTTTGTCTATCCCTTCGCCAGAGGGCGGGCGTGCTTCCTATCAGTATATACTGACAGCAATTGAAGCAGCCATTGAAGGGCTTGTAAGTGGGGTCGTCACCGCACCTATCAACAAGCTTTCCCTCAAACTTGCGAATGTTGACTGGATCGGGCATACTGAAATCTTCGGCGAAAAGACAGAAACCGAATCCTATGCCATGCTGATGTATAGTGATAAGATCGCTGTCGGGTTAGTTACCTGCCATCAGAATCTCGCCTCGGTTCCAACCGCTCTCAACCAGGAACGAATTGTTCAGGTAGGAACTTTGCTGAATCAGTCTTTGAAGAAGTTAGGTAAGCCAGATCCCAAAATCGCCGTACTTGGATTGAACCCTCATGCGGGGGAAGCAGGTTTACTGGGAAACGAAGAGACTCTAACCATTTCTCCTGCAGTTCAGGCCCTGGAAAAAACAGGTGTAAATTGTGAAGGACCCATCCCCCCCGACACAGCATTCACAGTGAGCGCGCGTGAGAAGTATGACGGATTTCTTTGTATGTATCACGACCAGGGACTTATCCCCTTTAAGATGATCAGTTTTGAAGACGGGGTGAACGTCACTATGGGTCTACCCTTCCCAAGAACGAGTGTGGACCATGGCACCGCCTATGATATTGCAGGGAGAGGAATTGCTTCGATTACCTCGATGGTTAATGCTATGGAACTCTGTCATCAACTCAGCAACTAAATGTTAGGGCGGAGAAATCCTGTTTTCTTTCAGCCTTCCCAAACCCGAATAATTTCCCCAACGCTATACAAGCTTCCCAGACAAAGAACATGAGCCGGCGTTTCTCGCGCCGTTTCAACAGCCTCCTTGATCGAGCTGCAGGCGATGGAGGGAAACCCAGCCTGCTGGCACTTCTCCGCGAGAACTTTCGGATCACAGCCCCTTGGGCTATTAAGAGGAATCGTCAGAACCCCCTGTACGTCTAGATTACTGACATTGGAAATTAATTCTCGAAGGAACTCCTGATGGTCTTTGTCCTTCTGCATCCCAATAATAATCATCAGGAGCTCATTGCCGGTTCCTCGAATCATACGGCTCGCTTCTTCTGCAACGAGGCGAGCTCCGAGAGGACAATGCGCTCCATCAGCTATCAGTAGTCTTCCAGACGGGTCCTGACGCACTTCAAATCTGCCTGGCCAGTCTATCCGGTCTATACCATCCAGAATGGTGTCGCCCATTATTTCTGGCTTGAACTCTTTGGCTATATACCAGGCTGCAGCGAGAGCTGATTCAAGGTTCGCCAGTTGGAATTCACCATGGAGTTTAATTTGCCTGCTAACATTGTGGCCTTCGGGAAGTCTGATCCGGATATTCTGTGCTTTCAGTGAACTGGATTGAAGCAATACCGGATTGTGCTCCCACGACCGAACAACTGGTGAGCCCGTTTCTTCGGCTTTATGTCGAATTTCCTTCAGTACTTCAGCGAGATATTCGGGTCTTTGGCGGGAAAGAATAACGGGTTTGCCCTGTTTAATGATACCAGCCTTTTCGGAGGTAATCTCTTGTATCGTCTCTCCGAGTATTGCCGTGTGGTCCTTGCTGATGGTTGTGATGATAGATATAAATGGATTAACAACATTTGTACAGTCCAGCCTGCCACCGAGTCCTGTTTCCCAGCAAACGATTGTAGGAAGTGAGCTTCCTCGTGCTTGCTCTTTTCTGGCAAAGTCTGAAAAAGCCCTGAGTGCGAGAGCAGTCAGAGTCTCAAAGACGGTTCTATACGAATGTCCCTTCTCGAAACCATGCCGTTGTGCGGGAAGTAGACTATTGTAGAAGCCTTCAAGGTTATGTTCAAATTCTTCCCTGGACCAGGATTTTCCATTGAATCGAAAACGCTGGCCAAAATGGTCCAGATGGGGACTGGTGAACGTACAGACAGAAAAACCTGCTTGTAGTAAGAGAGCCTCCAGGATCGCTGCTGTTGATCCCTTACCTCTGGTCCCTGCGATATGGACAAATTCAAGACCTTCGAGATGTATATTCAGACTGTCCAACCAGACTTTGAATCGTTCGAGGTTGTAAACGGGATCTGAGTAGGCCTTTTTTGGAGGATCTTTCTCAAGGTCCATTAGTTGGTCGAGAATTGAAGACATCTTTTTTCATCTTTGTCATTGAAAGTCTACCCATGAATTGGGGGACCACTTCCTTTTCGGCAGCAGAAATCTACTTTTCAGGAGCTCTTGATCGCAAGCCTCGTCCTTCGCTCCTCTCTTTGATTTCGGGCACGGGACACGGGAGAGTCCTCTGGTGCCATTGTTCGGCGGCATATTCCGCTGAAGGACGATTTCATCACCGCTCCTCGCTCACACTGATCACGCCGTCAGCCCCAAGTGAATCACAGACGTAAAACAGGGGGATGCTACCAGTATCGATGCATGTTCGATGCATCATCGAACCACTGGAATGCATCGAACTTCGATCCAGGGAGGGTGGATGGTGTGTCGATCTCCCCAGGTAACCCCAAGCGTCTGAGCTGCCGCTGTTCAGCTCCTATTTCCTTTGTGATTTGGAAAACAGCTCGAAAATCCCACCTGGGAGTCAGCTTTTCATGAAAGAGGGCAGGAGAGTGCTCGGTTTTAACTTAAGCCAAATATTTCCAGAGATTTAGATCGACTTTTTACCCATGAATATCCCTTTCCTCGCCCCGAAAAGAGTGAGCCGCAAGCCTACATCTTCCAACATATGCAGGCTTAAGCTTGATTTTCGGTTGTGTGTCTCCAAATCTGAAGATTAGTTTTATCTTCACAAGGATGAGAACCGAGACCCACTTGTCTCAACCTTCTGACTGACCTGACATTACCATGTGGCGCCTTCTCTTTTCGATCATGGTCTTGGTGCTTAAGAGGCAGTCAGTGGCACTGGCATTTAGAGGTAGATTTTGTCTCTCTTAGAACGTCTTCCGAAGATATTCCACGCCCCCGATAACTCTGGTGGAGGTTTCCCTCCCAACCAATGGAACAATCAGTATAGTCAGGGGGACGATGATGACTATAATGTAAACGATAGCGATCCGTCACGGGAAGCTCATGGGTACGGAGAGGATCAACAATCCGCGGACCCCTACGCTCCGCCTCCAAACGATTATGGAGATTCCTCCTACGGAGGCGATCCCTACCCTCCTGCACCACCCGCACCTCAGGGCGATTATGCCAACCCGCCTTCGAAAGAAGGTTTCGGTCCTGGTCAATATGATGTGGACGATGGAAATCAGGCATCTGCGCCCGAATTCCAGGGGCAGCAGTTGTCTATATCAGCTCTACAGAACCAGGGGAATGATGATCCGGGAGCTTCGCCTGCAGATGAATTTGCACCACCACCTCCGGCTGACTCCCAGGCACCTCAACAATACAACCAACCCAGCATCGGGGATTATCAAAAGCCCGAAGAGGATATGCCTCAAGATTTCGGCGGTATGCCCGCTGTGCCGGCAAAGCCAAACTATGCCGACGAGCAGTTTGGGGAAAGTCATCTTTCTGGTGGCGGAGCGGTCGATGCCGACGGTAAGCCGAAGTATGTACCTGAGCTTAACCTGCGACAGGTTGATCCCGGCAGTCTGGGGAGGCGGGTCGCCGCAGGGGCCTGGCTCTTTTTCTCGTTTCTGATTCTCCTCTCGATCTTTCAAACAAACCAGGTCAGCATTGGGATTGCCTCAACTTCACCGTTAATTCTGACCGGTCTACTTCTTATTACCGGTGCAAGGTGGGCAGGAATCCTCGGCATTATTATGTCCGTGCTGATCTCGGTCTTTTACATTTTCATTGGTTTGCTCGTCATTGGCTTCGATGTTCTTACCTCTTTCGGTGGGGTTTCCATGCTGCCAACCTCTGTTGGTTATTCGCTTATCGCTATGGGTGTCTGTTTCTTTTTTGGAAATCTCTTGATGCTCGTGAAAGCGCCAGAATTGGGTCGGAGTCTGTTCGGGGCCTTACTTGTCGTTGTACCTCTTGTTGCAACGGTGGCGGTAGCACAGCTTTCTATTGAGGCGTTTGTACCGAAGCTGACGAATCCGATTGATGGCTTTGATTCGAAGGAATACGGTTCCTCCTACGAAAACTTCTACGTGGTAAAACCGGAGAGCTGGGGGGCATTTGAATGGGCTGAAATTGAGATTTTCTCTCCTCTCGCCACAGATTTAACAACCAAACCAAACTACAACTTTCTGAACCAGAGGCAGGACGCCCTCCTTTCTATCTACCTCACAGAGCCTCCCAAGAACACGTTGGCTACAATGTTGGGACAGGAAATTCTGAGCCCGATCGAAGAGGAAATTATCCGTGGTTTGCCGAAAAAGAATCGTGAACCAGTGACCTATACTTATCAAGGATACGAATTTCAGGAAAATGTCTATGGAGGTACCCTTGACAGGGGAGTCTCCCTGAAGATCACTATCGCACACGCAGTGGTTGGCGATAAGCTGTTTGTGATCGCACTCACGCAGCGAGCCAATGAAGATGGAGTCACGAGCAGCGACAGTGATCCAATCTTCAACGAATATTTCCAGAGTCTTCGTTTCGATTAAGACTTCCAGAACAGATTGTCGAGTGGTACCATGAGTAACGATCAGCCGCGTTTGCGTGGCATGTCCCAGAATGAAATGATCAAGTTGGTAGAAGACGCGGGCTTCGAAGCCTTTCGGGGAAAGCAGCTTTTTCATTGGATCTTTAAGCAAGGCGCGCGTTCTCTGGAGGAGATGAAGAACCTTCCGCAGAAAATGCGCGAATGGCTGCAGGAAAATACCGTTCTGGGCGGAGTCAAAGAAGCTGTCGCGTTGAAGAAATCTGCCGACGGTAGTTACAAGTTTCTTTTCCTTCTGGAAGACGATAAGAAAGTAGAATCTGTCCTGATGCCAGCAGCATCCGGCAAGTTCTGGACGCAATGCCTTAGTTCTCAAGTTGGTTGCGCCGTCGATTGTAAGTTTTGTGTCACCGGGTTTAACGGTTTCTTTCGACAAATGAAAGTTGATGAAATTGTCGACCAGGTTCTCTTCGCACGAAGGCACCTGAAAGAGGACAACCCCGAGGCAAATTATCGTAATCTTGTCTACATGGGAATGGGTGAGCCCCTTCTTAACCCCGATCATGTGATTAAATCTATACAGATTCTCACAACCCATGAAGGTGTAGATCTCTCGCCAAGAAGAATAACCGTCAGTACAAGTGGGATTGTTCCTGGGATGATTCAGCTGGCAGAAGCAAAGACGGGAGCGCTGCTGGCTCTTTCATTGAATGCACCTACGCAGCATGAGCGTGAAGAAATCATGCCCATTACAAAGAAGTATCTCCTCAAGGATGTCATGGACGTAACATACAACTATGCCTTTGGAAAGAATGCACGAGTTACCTATGAATACGTGCTTCTTGCAGGGTTGAATGATAGTCCTGAACATGCGAAAAAGCTGCGGGAAATGCTGAGTGTTAAACCGTGTAAGCTGAACATCATTCCCTTCAATCCAAGTCCTCTCCTGCCCTATAAACGGCCCACTGATGAGGCTGTGCAAAGCTTCGTCGATGAATTCAGAGATGCGCCCTTCGTGGTTAGCGTCCGATGGTCAAAAGCACTTGATGTAGATGGGGCATGTGGTCAGCTGGCTGGTCAGCATCGCCAACGGGACGGGCGTAAAATGCCTGAACCCGCACAGGCGAAAGAAGCCGTGGCCAGTTCTCTGGGTGATCTCGATTTTTTCGCGCCTGTTGCCGTGGAATCCCAGGAAGACGACGACACCGACTCGGCCTGACCGCATCTCTTCTCCAACAAAAAAAACGATTTTTCTTGATGATCTTTCTCGAAGAAGCTTTCTTCAGGGTAACATCATCAATTGGATATTTCTATGTCTCAAAAATCTCTTTTGTTTCTTCTCTTTACACTTAGTTTTGTGCTCACAACCAGTGTTAAGGTACCAGCCCAAGGTGAGGAATTAGAATTCAATCCTTCTCCCTATGGTATTATGGGATTCCCGTATAGTCATTCGAAGCCAGACCCCGACGTTCTTCAGAAAGCTGAAGAACATATGGATCTATATCTCCTCTCAGGGTCTCGTTGGGATCGACGAGACTTCTGGTGGAGCGTTGTTGAGCCGGAGCCTGGTCAGTGGGAGTGGGATTACTTTGATGAGGCTATCGAAGACTTTAAAGAAAATAAAGTAAACCTGGTCATTATTCTGTGCTATGGATCAGCCTGGAAAGGTGAAGCACCGCAAACAGAACAAGAAATCAAAGAGTATGGCGAGTACGTCTACAGAATGGTGGATCGCTATAAGGGCTACGTGAAGCACTGGGAAATATGGAACGAGCCGAACATTCTTCCCTTCTGGGCTCCAAAGCCGGATGTAGCAGTCTATACAAAGCTCCTTCAGGAAGCTTATCGACGCGCAAAGGAAGCCGATCCGGATTGTGTTATTCTGGGAGGAGGCCTGGCAGGTGCTGAAGAGCCCTTTGTCCGGGGTATGTATGAAAACGGAGCCAAAGGCTATTTTGATGCTTTTTCCTATCACACCTACAATAACAATCCTGATGAGGTAAGTCAGACGAAGGAAATCAGGATCATCCGCGACGTTATGAAGGAATATAATGATCTTAAACCGCTCTGGATTACTGAGACAGGAATCTATACCGGTCCTTCCGGAGTCACTGAAACAGTCCAGGCTGAGCGCGTTGTGAAGTCCTCAATTCGCTGGGTGTATATGGGAATAGAAAGAATATTCCAGCTCACATTGAAAGACTGGTCGGACGATCTTGATACGGAAGACGCGATGCACTTTAGAGGGTTCGCAAACATGGCTGGAACTCCCAAAGAATCCTTCTACTCCTTCAGGACTATGGTAGATCTGCTGGGGGAGCGAGATGTTGTCGGTCGAGTCAGATTATATGAGGGCTTGGATGGATATGTTTTTGACGGAGAAAGCCCGATTCTAGTTACCTGGACTGAAGAGGGAAAAGTGATAGATCATCAATTGAATCTCTCATCTCGCTCAATCATGCACTATACGATGGATGGTGAGAAGACACTGCTGGCATCTGAAAGTGGCGAGTTTGATCTCAAGATCAATCAGAGCCCCGTGTACCTGGAGGGTGTTGGGCCCGCGATTATTGAGGCAGCAAAGTGGGAATGGAATATAGATGAGGAGTCTCTCTCAGCTGGGGATACCTTTACACTGGGATTCAATCGAAAGAAGACCGATAGTGCCGATGGCAATGCATGGGAGGCAAGGATCATCGATTCTGATATCCTGGAAGTCCTCGATTCAAATGAGAACTCAGCTGTCGTCCAGGTAAAGAACGATGTACTTCCAGGAAAGTATTTTTTCACATGGAGAGTCTTGCACAAAGATGATGATCAGAATTTTGTAGATATATACGGGCTTATTGACGTTCAAGACCCGATCGTTGTTTCGTTCGCTCAGCCATCGCGTTACGATCTCGGTCGCCCAATGGTTAATATGGAGATCCGTAATAATTCCGAAGAGGAATTTCCTCTCTCCTTCTCAGGAGCATGGCAGGGCGATGGAGTTGTTACCGTCGATGGAACGGTGGTCGCCATGAGTAAGAGGAAGGCTACCATACCCATTAAGTTTCCTCCCGCCTTTTTTAAGAATGGTAAAGAGAATTTACTGAATATGGAAGTCGTCTCTGGGGAGTCCACACGCTCTGTAGACCAGGAATTCAAAATTCTGAAGATCTGGAGAATGGAGGATGAACCCGTTATTGATGGAGATTTGTCAGAGTGGGCTTCTCTTCAAAAGAATATAACCATGTCCATGCTGACAGAAGAGGACTTTAACCCTTCCCATGTAAAAGGGGAAGGTGATTCGAAGCTTGAAGGTTGGATGACCTGGGATGATGATAACCTTTATCTCGCTTTTGAATATACAGACGACGCGCTCTTCTTTCCTTCTTCCAATGTCATCTGGAATCACGATTCTCTTCAACTTGCGTTCGACGGTGGAAACAATGCACTTCCTGAAGATCCATTCGGTCCCGACGACTATGAAATCGAGGTTGCAAGACTTACCGACGGTTCAGATCTGATCTATGCGACCCAGTTTCCGCCCGGTCAGATTTCAGAAATCGTTGAGTCAAGATCGGAGCTGGCGATTTCTGTCGATGAAGAAGGTGGTACGGTTAAGTACGAAATCCGTATCCCATCCTCTGTACTGGCAGCGATCGATTTTAAGACAGGTCAAGTCTTTGGCTTTAATCTCGTTCACAATGATAACGACGGAGGGGGCGAATATCAACGAGAAGGCTGGCTGGAACTGACCCCGGGAATCGGGTATGGGAAGATGCCTTTTCATTATTATGACGCTGTTTTCTGGCCCTCACTCGAAGAGTAAAACCGGGTGAGAGATATTCATCTTGAGGAACCCTGGGACAATGTGGTCAGGATATCGAATGATGTGAAGGTAATGAGAAGAGAACGGAGAAAACGATGAGAGACGATAGACAAAACATTTCAAGGCGGATCTTTCTCAAAAAATCTCTCGCAGGAGGGATGGCTGCAGCATGCTGGGTCTATATCGGAGATACTGCCTTTGGTCAGATTCCATGGGAAGATGAGAAAGAGTCCGTTCTGCTTGAGAATGAAAGCCAGTTCGATCTGTCGAGAATGCAGAATGTGGGAGAGGGTTTCAGAAATGTTCAGCCTCGAGTCGCCTGGGGAGGAGATGGCAAACCATGGGTAACCTGGGTGGGTGAAGAAGATGAGAGAGACCATGTTTTTGTTACCTCTTTCGACGGTAACAGCTTTTCGGAAGCCGTACGTCTATCCGATGGTACAGGCCAGAGTCTGTACCCACGTATTGCTCCTCTAGATGATAAGCTTGTCATTGCCTTTGTCACAAAGAATGATGAAATGTGGAAGCTCTCGGTTGTGCTCTTCAATATCAAAGACTCAACAGTAGAAAAGAAGGTGGAGTTACTGGAAATTGATCGCCCTATTCTAAATCCGCACATTTCCGTGTCATCAGAGAATCATATTCTCGTTCTCTTTGAAGAGAAGCAGTCAACTTTCTTTGCAGTTCAAGCGGTCGAACTCGGGGAAGATCTTAGCGAAGTCAATCGACGACTCATTGCTGACGAAGGAGGGGACTGTCGTCGCCCAACTTCCGTTGCCGATAAAAAAGGGAGTTGGTGGATTGCCTGGGACCAGCAAAGTGGAGTCGGCAGTAAAACCATCTACCTGGCATGGTATAGACAGGAGGGGTCTCTCTATCCCCTAAAGGCAACGCATCATCCGGCGATGAATATCGCCCCGACTCTTGCAATGGATCAGAAAGGCAGACCATGGGTCGCCTGGCAGTCAAATCGCAAGGGAACCGATCAGTGGGATATTCCACGCTGGTTCTATCTTCGATGTCTCGACAATGATAGATTCTTTGACCCCGTTGTACCGCCAAAAGATAAGAACCTGGAAAAAGAAGGCACCGATCAGAGCTTTGAGTTTCCACAGGTCCATTGTGCTCCCGATGGAAAGGTTCTGATCACAGGCAGGCCTTCTCATAACTTCTGTATCCAGTATTATGAGGGGGATTCCTGGTCAGGTATATACAGACTGCCTCAGGAAGGCTGGGGTGGACGTGGGCAGTATCTTGATTCTGTGTACGATCCTGAGGGGAATCTCTGGGTTGTCAGGCGTGACCTTCGTGCAAATGTTCTCCAGAAAATCTCTGGACTTGCAGGAGAGCAAACAGAACCAGTCGTTGCTCCTACGATAGAAGGCGAGCGCGTTTCTCTTGCCCTGACCAATATCCACAAGTCTCCAGATCGATGGGACCCGCTCACAGAACTTGAAGGTATTGATGAAGATCTATATGCCTTCTACGGAGATTTACACGGACATACCTGGATGTCAGACGGGATGGGTGATGTAGATGAATACTATATTACTCGACGGGATTACTACCAGGACGATTTTGCAGCGTTAACAGATCACGACTCTTTTGTTGGAAAAAGTATCTCTCTCGCTGAGTGGGAAATGCAGAAAGAGCTCGCAGAGCACTTTCAGGAAGATGGACGCTTCGTGACTTTTTTCGCTCAGGAATGGACAACTGGTCGATACCCCAATGCAGCAGGTCACAAGTGTATCTATACAAACGATAAAGGGATTCCTCTCTTTGACCATACAAAGGAAGCCTATAGACGAACCAGTGATATTTATCCCCTGATCAAGAAGTGGAACGGGCTGGTATTCCCTCATCATACAGGGTGGACAGGGACTGACTGGGAAAACTGCGATCCGGAAATACAAACCCTGGCAGAAATCGTTTCCAACCATGGGTGTTTTGAGTATATGGGGAACACGCCAATTACGCATCGGGGAGGAGCGCGGGGATGTTTTCTTCAAGATGCTTTGGCGAAAGGACACCGCTTTGGTTTTATCGGTGGCAGCGATAGTCATGGACTGATCTGGCACCATCACGCAGGTTGGAAAAGAGACTGCAACAGAACAGGGTTAGCAGCAGTGCTCGCACCAGACCTGTCACGGAAGTCTATTCTGGAGGCGATGAAGAAGCGTAGAACCTTTGCCACAACAGGCGTGAAAGCCCGACTCGACTTCCGTGTGAACGATCACCTGATGGGAGAGGAGATCGTTGTCGAAGAAGGACCAATCAAGATCAGCTTTGATGTGACCGCCCGACAGGATATCAAGTGGATCACGGTCGTGAAAAATAACCAGAACTGGTATACCTATGGCGGAGAAGGGTACCGTTCACGAAATACCGTCATGGACGAAGATTTTGAATTGAAGAACTCTTTCTATTACCTGAGAGTCGAATTTGAAGATGGAAATATGGCCTGGTCCAGTCCCGTGTGGGTTGATGTCTAATCTGGCATCCTGAATCCTTATTACAGAGAGAAAACACCATGTTTATTTTGAGACTTATAGCACTTTCCCTGTTGATGTTCGCATTTACAGGAACTCTGAACGCCGGAGATATGATGGATTACAGGCAGAAAATGAAAGCAGCCGGGTGGGAACCTGCAGAAGAAGGTGTCCACCAGACTGACTGGTCGAAACCCGCATTCCCCTTTGATGAGTTGATCTACTCATGGTCGGCGAAGCTGGAAGATGGAGAAGGGTTTCGCGTCTATCTTCAAGTTAAAATGCAGGATGAGTCAGAGTCACCATGGCTATACGGAGGCTATTGGGGAGAAGTTCAGAAAATTGAAGAAGACAGGAAGAACCCTACTTTCGACCATGGTACTGTATATATGGATCAGTTAATCTTGAAGAAGAAAGCCAGTGAGTTTCGGTTCTCGATCAAGAGCACAGGATCAGAAGAACTGAAAAACTTTCCGGATCTTTACGTGATTACTTCTGATAACGACAGGGTTGCCGAACTGGAGAACTATGGCCCAACGGATAGAACAGAGTTCGAGTCGGTTATCTATGATCTTCCGCTCAGAAAGCAGGAAGATTCGAAGGGGAACTATACGCCTGATCGATGTCAGTCGGCAGCAGTTGCTTCGGCGATGGAATATTTCGGAACCTCACTCAATCTCGAAGATATTATTGCCTGGACCAACGATGACGAGTACGACTACCCGGGGATCTGGCCACGAACACTCGGCGCCGCGACCCAACAGGGCTTTGAGGCGTACATCGACCGGTTCCGCAATTGGGATCGAGTTCTGAAAACCCTTGAAGAAGGAAAGATTATTCTCTGCTCAATTGAATTTGGAGAAGATATCAAAGGGGTCGAGTATCCCCCCTACCCTCGAATCGGCGGCCACATCGTTGTATTGAACGGAATCACCGATGATGGAAGAGTTGTCATTACTGATTCAGCACTAGGCGAAAACGAGAAGGGCTACCGCTGCCAATGGCTCCGAAAAGACTTTGAGAAGGTCTGGATGCTTTCCAAGGGCGGTGTCGGGATGGTTGTCGCCCCTCCAGACGATTTTGAAAAGCAAATGATCGACGAGCTTCCTGAATTTCCCTATGAAGAAAGAAAGAAGATCATGGAACAGGCAATGGCAGATGCTGAATAGGTTGTCTCCTTTCATTCTCAAATGCACATAAAGAAGCCCAATTTGAGTCTCTAATTGAGACAGAGATGCTCAATATGTCACCAATTGCATAAATTCTTCCCCAGAAAAGATCTCATGACTCAGCCCGATTTATCACATATTTCTGCGCAGCTGGACATCAGATTAGACGTTTGTCCGATGACCTTCGTGAAGACGACACTTGAGCTGGAAGAGCTGGAAGCCGGGGATATCCTTGAAGTACAGCTACGTGAAGGCGAACCGCTGGCGAATGTGACTCGCTCCTGTGAGGAGGAAGGGCACTCGGTCCTGAGGAAAGAAAAGATTGAAGGACCCTATTGGAAAATCTACATCAAAAAAAGTGAGTGAATAATCATCAAGGAACGTCTGATGGCCTGACAATTGCCCTTTTGCGGTCAATTAGGTGGAGTGAATCGATCAGAATTGTTTCTCGTGTCTCCCGGTGATGGATGCCGGGGATACTTAACGGTATACTGATCTTTTGTTCCACGAACCATCTTGTTTTTGCGAGCCTGACACCCTCCTCTCATGAATTCGGACAATCTCGAGACCCATAAACGCCTCTCAGAGGAGCTGATACGGCTCCTCAATCTCGATGAATACTGGGGAGAAGATTTTTTAAACTCGAATCGCCTCCCATTCGACGTGCTCCCTCTGGCTGTCATGATTTGTGGTCCGCTTGATCTCGATACACCGATTCTCTACGTTAACTCAACCTTCACCGAAATCACCGGCTACGACGCCAAGGAGATCATCGGTCAAAACTGTGAATTCCTGCACGGAGAGGAAACTGACCAGGCAACGGTTCAGCTCCTGCATCAATGCCTGGCAGAAGAAAAGCCTTTCAGCGGTTGGATGCTGAATTACACGAAGAGTGGCCAGAAGTTCTGGAACCGCCTCGTGATGCGCCCCTTCCGTCAGGCCCAGGATTCTCCTGCCTACTATATCGCTCTTTCTGAAGACATTTCTGACCTGGTTACAAGCCGCAATAGCCTGCAAGAAGCTCAGGAGCGCTATCAGGCAGCCTATGATTCGGCTCCCATCATCATCTGGCGAGCTGATGTCGACAAGAAGATCGTTGAGCTGAACCGAGCGTGGAAAGATTTCACAGGTCGGGAAATTGAGCGGGATCTTGGATTTGGATGGACAGAAGTTGTCCACAAAGACGATCTCCCAGCACGTGTCAATACGTACAAGTCAAGCTTTGATAAGCATCACAGATTTGAGCTTAAATATCGCATTCTAAGACATGACGGAGAGTATCGCTGGGTAAAGGATTGTGGAGCACCTACCTATGATCAACAGGGGAGCTTCACGGGGTATATCGGTACATGTATAGATATCACGGATCTACTTCAAAAAAATGACGAGATTGAAGAAGCAAGAGACAGATATTTGACCCTTCTAAACGGGTTGCCCGATATCGTTTTCAAGATGGATAGAGATGGAGTCATACTGGACCTCCATTCGGCTAATAAGCTTGTATACGAATATCGTCCCGAAGGATACATTGGGTATCATATTTCAGAGATTTGTCCTCAGGTTTCAGATATAGTTCTTCAATCCATTTCTGAATGTCTGGACTCTCACTCTGTCGTAGAAAAAGAAGTGGACGCCCATTTTCTGGACAAGGATTGTTCGTTTGAGATCCACTTTTCACCTTCTGAGCGCGACGGCGTTGTTGTGATCTTTCGAGATATCACTCGTAGAAAGAGTGCAGAATTGGAAAAGGCTCTTCTTCAGAAAAAGTATATACAGCTGCAGAAATTCGAAGGTCTTGGAGTCCTTGCAGGAGGAATCGCTCACGACTTTAATAATCTTCTTCTAAGCACCATGGGAAGCATCGACATTATCGAGAGGAAATATCAGGACGGAGAAGATCTGTCAGAAGAGATAAGAGATATCAGGGCAAGTTCTCGCCGTGCAGCCGATTTATGTCAGCAGCTTCTCGCCTATTCTGGCCAGGGTAAGGTGGATGTTAAGAGGTTTGATATCAGGCCGCACATCCGGTTCTGCATTGATGCAGTTCGGGAAAAACTGAAAGATGGCCAGAGACTGACAGCAAATGTTGCTGATACACCTCTCATTCTGAAAGGCGAAAAAACGCAGATTCAGCAGGTGATCCTCAACGTCATGTTAAATGCCTGGGAAGCACTACGCGGAAAACCAGGAGAGATTCAGATCGTCGCAGATCATGCGGACCTCAGTATAGAAGAGCTCGCCAAAGCATTCAGGCCAGAAAATGCTGCTCCGGGAAAGTATATATGCATCACGATCAATGACACAGGTGAAGGAATGGATCAGGAGCTTCTGACGCGAATCTTCGATCCTTATTTTTCGACAAGAAAAGAAGGGAGAGGTCTTGGACTGTCCGCCGCGGCAGGAATCATCAGCAACCATGAAGGTGCTCTCAACATCAAGTCAATTCCGGGTGATGGAACGCGTATATCCATATATTTTCCTTTTCTTGATCAGTCGGACGACCATGAAAGATCGTTGATTGCCCCCATCGACCAGGAGGACACGTCCGGAAAAACGCCAAAAACAGTTCTCTTCGCTGATGATGAGGATATTGTTCGAAAAGTTACCCGAAAAATTCTTGAGCATTATGGCTACGTGGTTATCTCCGCCCGGGATGGAGCTGAAGCGCTCAAGGTTTATCACGAACATCGCGACACGATCGACCTTTGTATCTTCGACGTGGTTATGCCCGAAATGAATGGGGTAGAACTCTCCACTAAGATTCACGAAGAAGATCCGAATCTTCCAATTCTTCTCTCCAGCGGTTACAGTAAATCTGAGGTCATCGAAGAAGCTATGACCCGTGATAAAGTGCTCTTTATTCAAAAACCCTACATATCAGGTGATCTAATTGCCAAAGTTGAAGAGCTTCTTCTTCTCGCATCAAATTGATCCCTCGACATTTAAGCCTTCTTAAGCACAAATTCACCTTTTCCTTGTGGTCCTGCCCGGATCAGAAAGATTGTCATTGTCTCTCTGAAGATGACATGGCGTGTTATTTCATTGTGAATGACTGAAGAAAGGTTACTTACTCATGCCCAAAGCGTATGGTTTCGTGGAAACGAAAGGGTTTACCGGAGGCGTTGAAGCCACCGATGCCATGAACAAAGCCGCTGCCGTTGATTTTGTCCGACGTGTGGACATCGGCGGAGGCTTCGTCACCACACTCACGATGGGCGACGTTGGTGGCGTCAAAGCCAGTGTTGACGCTGGTACCATGGCTGCCCGCCGCGTCGGAGAAGTAACATCCGCTCATGTCATTCCTAATCTTCACGATCAGGTAGCCACGCGAATTCTGGACGATGAAACACACTCCGAACTCGATCCTTCCATGAACGCTCTCGGAATGATCGAGACAGTTGGTCTGGTTCCCATGATCGAAGCAGCCGATGCTGCTGCTAAAGCTGCTCAGATCGAGATTGTTCACAAGCTCTGGATCGGAGCCGGCTACGCCATTGTTCTTTTCCGTGGAGATGTCGCCGCTGTAAAAGCTGCTACTGATGCAGGAGCCTCAAACGCCGCGAAGATTGGAAAGGTCATCGCCTCACATGTGATTCCTTCGCCACATCGTTCTCTGTCCAAGCCTCTTCCTGTAGGGCCGATCGCTTCCAACGGAAAAGCTTCCGACGACAAAACAGATGGTGATGCTCTTGGTTTTATCGAGACTAAAGGTTTTTCTGCTCTCGTGGCCGCCAGCGACGCAGCCGTCAAAGCAGCCCGTACTCAGTGCCTCGGCTTTCAGAAAGTCGGATCTGCGCTTGTGACGACTGTCCTTCAAGGCGATATCGCTGCTGTGAAGGCCTCCGTCGATGCAGGAGCTTCTGAAGCACGCCGTGTTGGAGAACTCGTCAGCGTGCACGTGATCCCTCGTCCGCACGACGCCGCGAATGATTACAGTTTCCCGACGGGCCGCTGAACGAAACGGCGCTGCCTTTTCTTTTTCACACAACCTGAAACGAAATAACTTGTCTCTGTAACAGGGACCGGGCTGGTCTGATTTTCAGTCAAACTCATTGATAATCCTTCCACCAGGAGATCTCCGTCATGGATCGATGCCCTTACTGCGCTCAGCCTCTTGAGATCGTACAGGTTCACGGACACGGACAATGTGCCACCTGCCATACAAACATTCAGCCCTGCTGCTCAGGCGAAATGCTGGAGGCAGCAATCCCGCTCTCCCGAGAAGAGGCAGGTGAGCGCAGATGTGCGCTGATGAGGAATGGAACTGATGGAACCGAAGTCTCTGGCAGTGCTTCCGACTGTCCTGATTAGGGATACTTTTGAGAGTTCTTGTCGAACCCCTGCCAGGGTTCTTGCCTTTAAATTCTCGATACCCATAGTAGGCCTGTGAGGCCAACTATGGGCTATGACCTCTAACTGCTACCGCAGTATTTATTTTTATTCGTAGTCCTCGTGGTTGATTCGCACGAGCTGAAATGTCACGTAAGGTTACACCGATCGTTGTCGTGGTCGTTGTCAGGCGGATACTTCCGCCGGTTGTCGTCGTCGGTTGTTAAAACTGTACAGGTGTCCAGCTACGCTCTGATTCATCGACTTCTACAGATGAACAAGGGGATGCTGAATGACCGTCTATCGTACAATTATAATTTACTGCCGACAACAACTGGATAGGTTCCGAGGCACCCTACACGATGCGTCGATACTTCGACCGGCGATCTTCGAAGAGTTTTGATCCCAGCTCTTTCTCGCGCCACGCTTCGTACTCTTCGTAATTGCCTTCGTACCAGCGTACCATCCCGTCGCCCTCAAAGGCCAGGGTATGGGTGCATATACGGTTGAGGAAGAAACGATCGTGAGAGATCACCAGCACACATCCTGAGAAGTTCAAAATCGCTTCTTCAAGAAGGCGCAGCGTATTGACGTCGAGATCGTTCGTCGGCTCATCCAGCAGCAGGACGTTGCCACCTTCGCGGAGCAGCTTTGCAAGGTTGGCTCGGTTTCTTTCACCGCCCGAGAAATCTTTCACCGACTTCTGCTGGTCGGAACCCTTGAATCCAAATCGTGAAAGGTACTGACGAACGGGAATCATACGATTGCCGACTTGAATCTCGTCGTTCCCGCCACCGATTTCATCAACGATGGTCTGATCGCCTTCAAGAGAAGAACGTTCCTGATCCACATAACTCATCTTCACGGTTTTCCCGACAACCACTTCCCCTGAATCTGGCTTCTCATCGCCAACGATCATCTTGAAGAGTGTTGTCTTACCGGCGCCGTTGGGTCCGATCACTCCGACAACACCCGCTTTCGGCAGGCTGAAGTCCAGATCTTTGATCAGCTCGACATCCTTATAGCCTTTGGTCACACCCTTGAACTCGATGACCTGATCGCCAAGGTGCTCAGCCGGAGCGATTTGAATCACGGCCGAGTCTTTCTCGCTGGCCGTTTTCTCCTCGGCAACAAGTCGCTCGTACTCAGAGAGACGATTGCGCTGGAGCTCGTGACGGTCTGAATTGCTCATGCGGATCCACTTCAGCTCGCGGTCGAGAGCCTTCCGACGCGGCGTGTCTTTCTTTTCTTCTCCAGCGAGCTTTGCCAGCTTCTGCTCGATCCAGGAGGAATAATTTCCTTCGAAAGGAATGCCTGCGCCGTGGTCCAGCTCGAGAATCCACTTGGTAATATTATCGAGAAAGTACCGGTCGTGAGTAACGATGATCACGGTTCCCGGATAGTCGGCGAGCTGCTGCTCAAGCCAGTCAACGGTTACCGGGTCGAGGTGGTTGGTGGGCTCGTCGAGAAGCAGGAGGTCCGGCTTTTCCATGAGAGCTCGCGCAAGCGCCACACGACGCTTCTCTCCACCGGAAAGATTCTTCACTTCGCGGTCATCGGGAGGAAGAACCAGCGCTTCACTGGCCTGTGCGATGGTCTGATCCAGCTCCCACGCGTTCGCCGCATCCAGCTTATCCTGAAGCTCGGACATGCGGTTCATCAGCTTGTCCATGTCCTCGTCTGACATCTCTTCGCCCATTTTGGCGGTGATCTCATCGTACTCGGCGAGATCCTTCATGGTCTGACCAAACGCCAGCTCGAGGTTTTCTTTAACGGTCTTATCTTCGTCCAGCTTAGGTTCCTGGGGAACATAGCCGCGGCGATACCCCTTTGAAAGGTCCGCCTGCCCCTGAAAATCGTCGTCTTTGCCTCCCATAATGCGCAGGACTGTCGACTTACCAGAACCGTTCTCGCCAACGATTCCAATCTTTGCACCTGGGAAAAAGCAGAGGTTGATGTTCTTCAAAACCTGCTTCTGCCCGTAATATTTATTCAAACCAAGCATGGTAAAGATATACTGTTCAGCCATTTTTAGATACCGATCTCCTGAGAGGACATGTGATGGGCAGACCTTGTGAGAGAGCCCCGGCCGACGCAAAGGATAAAAATAGTGGATCCACACCAGATGACGGACGTCTGTCCGACGTCTTATCTACGTCTTACCTACGACTCGAGACGTCCGTCAGATGTCGACATGATATCGGGATGAGGTCGAACACCCGGTGAGAAGCATCTTGACGTTGTTTCACCTCATCATCATTCATGGGCAAAACTACCCTATACAGGTAAACCCGTTATGAGTACCGCTGCTCCCGCTGAACTGATCCCCAACGTTTCCAATTCCCTTAAGGCGAACCCCAATCGCCGACTCGATATTACCGTAGATTCGAAAGTCTATCTCCGAGTTCCCATCAAGACTGATATTCTGACGCCAGAATCTGATCTAATCGAAGCCATCCGCGAGTTCGCCGTTCCGCATGCATCTTCTGGTGATGTACTTTTCATCAGCGAGAAGGCTGTTGCCGTGACTCAAGGTCGTGCCATTCCAGAAGACCAGCTGAAGATCGGACTCACCGCAAAGATTCTCTGGAGATGTGTTGCAAACGTCCCCTACGGAATCGGCCTGAGACGTCCATCATCTATGCAATGTGCGGTGAACGAATGTGGTGCACCTCGTATCTGGGTGGCAGCGATTATCGGAGCTCTCGGAAAACTGGTCGGACGTAAAGGCGACTTCTATCGCGTCGCTGGACCTCAGGCAGCAACCATCGACGCCGCAACCACTTCTCCGTTGCAGCCCGACTGCGTTATTCTGGGTCCCAAGGACCCCGATAAGGTCGCGAAAGATGTCTATGCACAAACAGGACTCCCATGCGCGATTGTCGATGTGAACGATGTCGGCGGATCATGGGTTCTTGGATCCAGCGGTGGCTTCGAAAAGAGTGTTGTCGAAAAAGCCCTTAAAGATAATCCGCTCGGCCAGGGCACTGAGTGTACACCGATGGGTCTCCTCAGAAAACAGAAGGCCTGATTTCAAAGCACAAAGAGATAGAGTATATACAGAAATGGTTCTCGCCTCGTGGAAGTTGAGGCGAGAACCACTTGAATAGGACCATGCCATCTTCACATGGGTAGAGAGATGAAGATGGCCGGGTGAGGTCGCCCCCTCCCGCACGTCTGGGAATTAGACAACCCAACTTTGCAGACGGTTCCCGAGGTGTGGAAAGATTTTGAAATAAAAATATTTCTGCAAATTGGAACAAACTGAATCCTGTGATCGTCAGTTTTATGCAACACGATTCGACAGGAGCAGACTTATCATGATCAGCAAGAGCAGGAAAGTTTCGGCTTTACTCATGATCCCCGTTACAGCGGCGGGTCTCATTGTTTTCGCAAACAAACCTGGTTCAACAAGTAGCCAAACTACCAACACGTATTTCGTCAAAAACGATGATGGTGGCACCTCGGGAGCTACGAAGATAGCCACAGTTTTCAGGGAATTTGAAAGTAATGGAGAAACAAGCGGTACAACTCCCACTTTGGAATTACGGGGGGTGTATGACTTTTCTGGAATCGCAGCGGTTGAGTCAGAGACGGACCTCTTGAACAACTGGGACGTCGATTTTGATGGTGACTTGCCGACTGTGATTATCACTGACCGAGTGACAGGTACTGAGGCAAGGCGACAAAGATTGCGCGAGCATGAGGAAGGGCTTCCTCAAATGATCGACGCCCGGAGCTTCACAATAAATGGACCCCTCACTAATAAGCAAATTGATACTTCAAATCTATACTTCTATCAGAGTGCCGTTGGTTTGACATCTTCTGACGTTCCACAAGATAATACAGCTTTCTATTCAAGAGGAGACGTCTGGCGCATCAAGAATGGCGACCCTAACGCACCGGGAATTTGGGTCACGCCGAATACGGTTAGTGACTATAATACAGAGAAATATACACCGATTGAAGAAAACGGATTCCTGCTCTCCGAAACATCACCACTCTCCACGTTTTCCATCGATGTTGATACAGCCTCCTACAGTAATGTCCGCCAATATCTCGAAGGAGGTATGGTTCCTCCCAAAGACGCTGTTCGCGTTGAAGAGCTCATTAATTACTTCAAATATGATTACCCAGAGCCCACCGGCGAACACCCGATCTCTGTTAGCACAGAAGTTTCATCATGTCCCTGGGATGTTGATCATCGGCTGGTTCGTATTGGTGTTAAAGGAAAGACTGTTGAAGTTACTGATCGTCCTCCTTCCAATCTTGTCTTTCTCATTGATGTTTCCGGTTCCATGAACGGAGGAAATAAGATAGAGTTGGTTCAATCTTCGCTGAAAAAACTCGCACGGGAAATGAACAGTCAGGATCGAATCTCTATCGTTGTCTATGCAGGCGCGGCGGGAATGGTTCTTCCACCAACTTCAGGGGCAAACACGGCTGCAATTCAAACTGCCATCGATAACCTGAAAGCAGGTGGAAGTACTAACGGTGGAGAAGGGATTCAGCTAGCCTATAAGGTTGCCAAAGAGAACTTTATCAAAGACGGCATTAATCGAGTCATGCTGGCCACCGATGGAGATTTCAATGTTGGGACAACCAATACTGGTGAACTCACAGAACTTGTTGCTGAAAAAGCAAAGGATGATATATACTTAACGGTCCTCGGGTTTGGAAGAGGAAATCTCAATGATGCCCTGATGGAAGAAATTTCCAACAAAGGGAACGGAAACTATGCCTACATCGACCAAGTGAAAGAGGCGGACAAGGTTCTACTCGAGCAGATGTCTGGAACTCTTCTCACAATCGCTAAAGACGTCAAGATTCAGGTCGAGTTTAATCCGACTGAGGTTCAAGCCTATCGCTTGATTGGCTATGAAAATCGCCTGATGGCAGCAGAAGATTTCAATGACGACACAAAAGACGCAGGCGAGATGGGGTCAGGTCATACGGTCACCGCGCTATACGAGGTGATCCCTTTCGGCGTTCAGTTAAAAGGGGAGGACTTGAACGTTGCTCCTCTCAAATATCAAGAAACAACAACGGTTAATTCGAACGAGATGCTGACGGTTAAAGTGCGCTACAAGAATCCCAAGGAAGATGTTTCGAAATTGCTGGAACAACCTCTGATTGATAAGAAGAAAAGTTTGGAAGCGGCCACTGATGACTTCATACTCGCTGCATGTGCCGCGTCTTATGGAATGATGCTGAGGGATTCTACGCATAAAGGCGTGGTAACACCTGAGATCCTGCGGGATTTAGCCAGTATATCTCTTGAGAAAAGTGCTGATCCTTATAAAACAGAATTTCTTTCCTTGATCTCCAAGGCAAATGAAGTGATGAATGATTCAACAGTAACAAAGTAATATCCTTCTTGCCAAAACGTCTTTCTCTCTCAAAAGAGGCGCCTTCCAAATGCTCGGGCGTCTCTTTGCCTTTTTAAGGCTCTCTCTTCCCGGTGACACAAGGAACTTGCACTGCACGGGGGGACTGTGGACAACTTCACAGCATCAACTTCGGAGCTTTTTCTGATGCGCCATTTTATCATTATTTTCAGTATTCTTCTTCTCGGTACCGCAAACCGTATTACAGCAACTGATGTGGCCGGACCACTCTTCAAGAGAATTCCGTCAAGAATGGTGGCTGAAGAGAGTGTGAGAGTGGCAGTCGATTCTCCTGCGAAGGTTGATCGCCAGTCTCCCAACTACCTGATCTTCTATGCGCTTCCTAATGGCAATACCATCGAGCAGACCTTTGGTGCACGCCGAGACCCTGGCGTTCCGTGGAGGTTCGACATACAACACATTGGTGCCCAAACGTCTTTTCTTCGAGAAACAAATCCGGATGCGAACATCTATACCGTTTATCTTGAGGCAAAAGGCCTGAGCTGGCCTTCATGGAGAAGGACTCAGGAAAACGCCAATGAAAGAATCGTCCAATTGGTTCAATCACTCAAGGATGAGGTGCTTGGAGATCATAATGGGGAACTCTATCTCGCGTCTCACAGCGGAGGAGGAAGCTTCCTTTCTGGTTACATCGAAGGTAGCGACTCTATCGATTCTTCTATTCATCGGTTTGTCTATCTCGACAGCAACTACAGTTTCGATGAAGAAAAGCACAAAGAAAAGCTCTTAGAATGGATGCTTATCGATGACAGTCATCAGGTTGTCGTTTTCGCTTATGATGATCGCTATGTTGAGCTCAACGGAAAACGAATCGTGTCGAATACGGGAGGGACTCTGAGAGCCTGCCATCGGATGATTAGTGCCTTTGAGGATGAAGTTGCTTTTGAGAAATTGGAACAGGATTCACTCACGATAGCAGAGTCGCCCCAGATGAATCTTTTTCTTCATGATAACCCGGAGCAAAAGATCCTTCACACAACCATGGTGGGGGAGTGGAATGGCTTTATCCATGGTGTTACTCTGAATGGCCCCCTTGATGGACTTGAGGAAGGATATCCCTGCGACCGCGTCTATATGGACTATGTACTGCCTGCAGGACTGGATATGCCTGATGAGGATCCTGTCAGCGAGCTCCCCCCTCGACCAGAAGATGCCCTTTCTGGCTCAAAATTCATCGAGAAGGTTCAGGACTATCCACCTGATGAACGAGAAGCTGCGGTTCTTGAGGAAATGATGAAGGGTAACATCCCTGACTTTCTGAGAAACTTCAAAGAGATCACCGTTGAAGGCAAGACTCTGGAAGGGGTTTATCACTCTTTAACCTTCTATACAATGCCTGATTATCTCTCCATCGGATCTGATGAAGACTTTGCACGAATGCCCATGATGCCTCACACGGCACAAGAGTTCATGGATGCTCACGGCCTGGTTTTCCCAACAGTCAAGATCGTTGAAGAGGTGACAAAGAATGCTGAGCAACGTATCGAACCATATCCTCTTACGATTGCGCGTGAAGCTACGAGTACCTTCTACTATCATCATCGATTCATAGAAATGCAGCTTGGAGAGAATCCGAGGCGAGTACTCACTTCTGGCTTAAAGAAGGATGTTGTAATCTCTAATCGTGTATACGAACGCGATAATCGCGTTGCGATCTATGGGTGGCACTATACGAACGAAAAGCCGATCCAGCCGCTCACCACAGTTCATCACGCAGGATATGTGGATTATAGCCATGGTATTCGTCCGATCAAGCGCGAGATGCTTGTGGATGGAAAACCGATGATGTTCGAGGATATACTTGCCGATCCTCATCTTTCAGAACTGATTACGGATGAAGGTGCCAGCAGATACTGGCGCTATCCTGAAAAATGAAGTCGTTACTCAACGACAAACCGATCAAGCTCCACAGGAAGTGCTTCTAATGCATCGAGGGCCAGATCCAGCGCATCCAGGATATGCTGGGGTTCTTCTCGCACATCCGGGTCCTGTTCAATGTGGATGAACCGTCCCGTGGATGAAGCAGCAGCTGTGTCACAGACATCGGCTTCAGCAATTCCGTTTGTATAGCGCCCTTGGAGGTTGGTTGTCGCACCAAGTACAAATGCATCATCCCCATAAACTGCGGCGGTCGTTGTATCTCCTCCCATACCGTCATCTGCTGAGAATGCCTGATCGTCTATCTCTGTCCGCCAAAGTTGCGTGAAGTCCTCGACTCCGGGGGACGCATTATAACCATTGGACACAATCACGTCATCCGTTAGGGAATCGTATGGGGCAACTCCGGGACAACAAAATCCATGATACTGTATAGCCATGAAATCGGTCAGGTTGTCATTCAGGTAGAGGTGCGTCTGATGAAAGAAGTTATCGGGGTGGTGAGCGACATCGCTGATTCGATAGCTGTCACCTCCCGAAAATGTTCCGTCACAGGACGAGTCTGTCAGGTGATTGTTCCGATGAGTGCCTGCAATCATGGTGACACGAGGAAGAACCTGCTGAACAGTCATGGCTCCCTGATCCAACGTGTTTGAATCGAATCGCGGATGAGGCACTTGAATGGTGAGGTATTCTCGTCCGTCAAGGCCCTCATAGAAGATATAGACACCCATCCCCGTGAAGCCAGCTTCTCCTGGAGCAACTCTTTCACGAAGAATGTAGAAAGTTTTTCCGGTTACAGTATCCAGAAACTCAATCACCTCATACCCAAGTGCCGTAGCATCATCGAATGTTTCTTCCCACTGTCCTGCCATGGCTTTGACCAGCAGTGCCTCCCACGCCGTTAAATCTCCTCCGCTTGGAGTCACAAAATCTGCCGGGTTTTGATCCGCATCACGAGCAATACGTCGGTCAGGAAAGTTAGACTGATCGATACTTGAAAGCCATTCTGCGATGTCGTCTGTATAGCGGATCGGGCGGAAGCCATCGAGAGTTGTTACATCATCCGAAGGGTTTCCCAGGGAAACACGATAGTTCGGAACAGCCTCAAAATTGGAAGGACCGTCCGGAGAACCCACACTGAAGGTTTCTCCTGTACTGATGCGACGGATGCTCCCGTTTCCGTAAGTACTTGGATTGTCATAATCGGTAAAGTCTACGGTATTGCTTCGATAGGTCGCCGTGTCTATAATACTGTCGGGAGCATCCCAGGCAGCATTTCCCTGAGCTCCCACGTAGGCTGCTGTAGGGGGAGTCAATGCCTGAAGGTCTTCATAGGTGTCCGTTGTGTTTGATGGGACTCCATCGGTAATCGACCATGCAACAAAGTCGATGGCGTTGTCGCTGTCGTCGATCAGCAAGAGCTGCTCGAAGTCATCCGCAAGAAATGACGATGCTGGAGTAGCAAGTGGCGCGTATATCTTAAGGCCATAGTTTGTATCTATATAGGAAGCAATACTGGAACCACTGTCAGAGAATACGATGACAGCATAGTCTCCAGGCTGAAGTGAGGGCAGGCTGAGCGAAACAGGAGCGAATGTGCCTTCCGTCGAAAGATCTGACTCCACCGAAGCAGGATCTAAATCTGTCAACACCCAGTCCGTCAGATCTACCGCCGAAACACCTGAGTTGTATAGCTCAACTGTATCACCTCTTATTTCGGATGTTGTCACTCCTGGTAAAACTTCTGTTATAAGAATGTCTGCATAGAGAGCTGGTGCTGATAAAAGTGAAGAGAAGAGTAAGGTTGATTGTAAAGATCGGTTGCATATGAACCGTATGTTTTTTGAGAACATCAATGTTCTTCCGATAGAGGTGGGATCGCCGTGCCCATAACAGGATAGAGCAGTTCAATAAAACTGTCGCCTTTAAAGTGAGTGTTTTTTCAAAGACTGAGTGATGGAAGCCCTAAAGACTTTCCAGGTCCACGACTATTTTTCCGATATTCTTATTCTGCTCCATATACCGGTGAGCTTCCGCGATTTCTGTAGCTCCGAAAGTTCGGTCGAGCACGGGTCTCAGCTTCCCCTCACGAAAGAGAGGAAGAGCTCCCTGTTCGAAGGACCGAGTAAGATGAATTTTTTCTTCTATCGGGCGAGCTCTGAGAACGGTCCCCTGCATTCTAATCCGCTTGGAAAGAAGAACGCCGAGGTTTACTTCTGCCTTCATGCCGCCCATCGCTCCGATATGGACCATGGTACCTTTTGGCCTGAGGGCTTTGAAATTCTGCTTTAAGAAATTTGCTCCCACGAAATCAAGAACCAGGTGAACTCCGTCTGGAATCAGCTCAAGAATCTCCTCTTCCCATTTTTCATCGGAGGTGAGAATACCGTGCTCCAGTCCAAGAGAGGTTAGAGCCTTAAGCTTTTCCTCTGTCCGGCTGGTTCCGATCACCTTGAGGCCGAGTGCATTCGCCAGCTGTAATGCAGCTGATCCAACGCCGCTGGCCACTGCGTGAATCAATACCCACTGACCCATCTTTGCTTCACCTTGAAGAAGGGCATCCCAGGCAGTCAGGAAAGCTTCAGGGATTGCAACGGCTTCGACAAAGGAAAGGTTCTCGGGGATGGCGAGCACCAAACGTTCATGTGTTACAACCTGGGAAGCATAGCCCCCGCCGCCAAGCAGCCCCATGACTCGATCGCCTGGTTTGAACAGCTGAACCCGCTCGCCCACAGCCTTTACCTCGCCGGCAAATTCCAACCCTGGAATGTCCTGAGGTGATCCAGGTGGGGCAGGATATCGACCCATCCGCTGCAGCAGATCCGCTCGATTCAAGGCTGTTGCTTTGTTCTCAATCAGGAGCTCTTCAGGCCCGGGAGATAAATCGTCCCGCTCGGCAATCTGAAGTACCTCAGGCCCACCCTCTTCTCTGATAATGATAGCCTTCATCTGGAAAAGAACCTCCTCAAGTCAGGGTGAAGAAGATATTAGAAATTGATGGAGCGAGGGGCAAGGTCAGGAAAACGGAGGACAAAAGAAAACCCGGGCTGAAAGAGCCCGGGTCTGGTTGTTTTTTATACTGAAACGAATTTGACCGAGGTCTTACTTCGTGCCGATCAATTCCATTTCAAATACAAGAAGCTCGTTCGGTCCAATT
The DNA here is from genome assembly GCA_964437365.1 of uncultured Candidatus Sumerlaeota bacterium. GTDB lineage: Bacteria > Sumerlaeota > Sumerlaeia > SLMS01 > SLMS01 > CAYTGM01. The sequence continues at coordinate 61,378 of CAYTGM010000023.1, forward strand.
CTTGGAGGGCTTCCGCGCTCGCCGTAGGCGATATCAGGGTGAGCATAGATCTTATACTTCGCACCTGGCTTCATGATCTGAAGAACTTCAGTCCAGGCAGGAATGACTTGAGTGACGGGCAATTCAAGAGGAGTTCCACGTTCGTATGAGCTGTCGAAAACAGTCCCATCCAGGAGAGATCCTTCATAATGAGCGATGAAAGTATCTTCCGCAGTGGGTGATTCGCCTTCACCTTCTTCGATAATTTCATACTGAAGGCCACTCTCTGTCGTGATAATGCCTTCTTTTTCTTTATTTTCGGCTAGAAAAGCCTCGGCTTCTGCAAGGTTCTCTTGAGAAGCGGCAGCCGCTTTTTCCTGTGCCTGCGAGCGGAGTTTTTCCGAAAATGCCATGAGAGTCTGTCGCATTTCATCTTCGGTGAGAAGAGGATCTTCGCCTGCATTCACATGACTGATCGCCTTGGCAAACATGTCAGGAGAGATCTCGACTCCCTGATTCTTCATCTCCTGGGCAAACTGCAAACCAATGGCATATGAAACTTTGTCGCCTTCTGACTTGAACGTACTTTCTTCCGCTGCCCCTTCATCCTGGGCGACAACTGTGCTACTGGTGATCAGTGCTGCCATGACCAGCCAGACTTTGAGAAATTTCTGCATAAATGTTCCTTTCGTATTCATTCCTAAATGCGCGCCAACCATGAGCACCCCTTTCTCGCCGAAACAAGGAAATTCTCCCCCTGCGGCAAAGCTGCGCAGGAATTCTCGCTGAAAGGGCGATTTTATGACGAAAATCCACGAAAGTTGGAGGGCGAAACACTCTCGAATGGAAAAATCAGGTCTTCAAATCTGTGAGAATATCACGGGCCAGTGTTGGACCCTCATAAATAAGAGATGTATAGACCTGAAGCAGATTGGCTCCCGCATCCAGCTTCTCCCGAGCAGATGATGCATCGGATATACCGCCTACACCAACAATCGGGAAGTCCTTTCCAAGGTTCTTCCTCAGCCGTTTCACGACTGCCGTACTCTTCTTACGCACGGGAATGCCGCTCAGGCCTCCCTGCTCTTTGGCGTATTTGCCCTGGATCCCTTTTCGACTTAGAGTCGTGTTTGTGGCAATAACACCGTCTATACCGCTACTCAGAATGATGTCAGAGATTTCATCCAGTTCCGTCTTCTTGAGGTCGGGGGCTATCTTAACGAGAAGTGGGCGTCGGTCCGCTTTTAGAGAGCCAGAAAGTCGATCGCGCTCCTCGACCAGAGATAGACACAGATTCTTCAGATAACTTCCGCCCTGTAATTCACGCAGTCCGGGTGTGTTGGGCGAGCTGATATTCACCGCCAGGTAATCAGAATAAAGATAGACTTTTTTCATGAGGAATCGATAGTCGTCCACCGCAGACTCGAGAGGAGTTTCCTTTTGCTTGCCAATACTGACACCAAGAATAAACTCACGCTCTTCTTCATTCAGCTTCTTTAGCCTCGGAAGAACCTCTTCTACTCCAGGGTTAGGAAAGCCCATGCGGTTAATCACGGCCTTGTATCTGGGCAAACGAAATATACGTGGCTTTGGATTTCCTGATTGTGGTTTCGGAGTGAGTGTTCCGACTTCAACATGGCCGAAGCCCAGTCGCGCAAGAGCCGCTGCGACTCGCACCTCCTTGTCAAAACCTGCAGCTATACCCAGGCAGTTGGGAAATTCCAGTCCCATTGTGTAGACAGGGGAACACTCTATGTCCCCTCTAACAGAATTCAGAAGGGCCCGGCCAACTCCCATGTTTTCTAAAAGCTCCAGCTTCCAGGTTGCCGTATGGTGTGCCCACTCGGAATCTGTAAGACGGATGATGGGGAAAGAAATGTTCTTGTAGATAAATCGATACAACGTCTTATACCACCTGATTGATTAGAGTTTAAGCCACACGCCTCTGGACTTCAGGGACCCTGCCAGCCAGGTCACAAACCAGGCAAGCAAGAGGGCACGCCCAATACCGATCCAAAGATTGGCTCCAAGTCCATGATAGATCTCTGCATAGCCAATGATGCCTCCGAGTAAGGCAAAGATCGCATAGATTAGCGGCTGAAGAATATAAGCAAATAAGGGATTCTCACCACCGGGCTTCAAGAAGCCTGCCCAACGGGTCCACCCGCGTATATCAGAAAGCCAGTAGATAATGATCCAGGCCCAGATCGTGATGGCTGAAGAAATCAGACACCATGGCGGAGTTGCCAGGTTCTTATTGATAATAAAGGTGTTTGGTAGAACTCCTCGAAGCTGATAGAGAAGAATACCAATGATAAACATTCCCCAGGAGAAGACAAGTGCGAGACGAAGCCGCTTGCAATGGTCGGAAGACGATGTCCGAATCAGCATCATTCCGAACGCTGCGCCACTGCAGGTAATCGCCGCATGAGATCCCAGCATCGATCCAAAGTCGATCTTACTCCTGAGCCAAAGCCCTTGAAACACCTCTGTTCGGTCCACGGCAAAAAGCGTATATAGTAGTGCTGTTGAAATGAGCATTCCTGTAATATCCTTGCGAAAGAGTATATAGCAGATACTCGCCACAAGATATGCCCAGCCGATCAGACCTAAAATGCCCCACCACGAGGTTTGCAGCTCTATCAGCGCACGCTCTTCACCTCCGCCTTTGTAAACAAGAGCCAACAGAGCCAGCAGCAAGACACCGAAGATCTTAAGGTTGATGATCCGATCCCTGAATCGTCCCGGTTTCCTGGGAACCACGTTCCACGTGAGAATCACCCCAACATACATAAGAACAATCCACAACTGGGGGAATCTCATTGCTCCATCGGGAGCCATATAACTGTTCACCATGAATACGCCAATAATGAGCAGTCCCACCGTTCGTATTAGTACATGTTGCAGGATAGAGGGGAGAGCTTCGTCGCGTTCAAACCGTCGACCGATAGAAAACGGAAGTGCCATCCCCACGATAAAGAGGAAGGCCGGAAAGACCACATCAACGAAGGTCATTCCATTGGCCAGCCAGTCCTTTCCTCCATCCGGTAGCGGTTGGTGGAAGTGCTGAAGCCAGAGAGGAACGCTGATATGGTGCGCCAATTCACCAATATCATTAACGAAAATCATGATGAAAATCGTTAATCCTCTCAGGATGTCGATAGAGACAATGCGGGAAGATTCTGAAGATTGGCTCAAAGTGTCATCTCTCAAAATATGATCACGTAAGTATTCATCCGAAGCTGATTGAGGGGTCAAGTTGAGCGATCTTCTTTCCAGTTGCCGACGTGGAACAACTGTTGCCTTCTGTAAGCTCTTCTCCTGTTTGGAGGCGTTCATTATTTTTCATTGGTTTGTCTGGAAGGGTCTCTCTCCCACGAATGCAAGTTGTTGAATCCGTCAAGATTGGCGCGCGCGAAATAACTCTTCACAAGCTCAGAAGCTTTCTGACCATGCTGGGCGTTATTTTCGGGGTCGCAGCTGTGATCAGTACCGCGGCGATCGGGGCCGGTGCGCGCGATGAACTGAACCGTCAGCTGGCGACACTTGGGACCAATACGATCCGTATTCGCGCGGTCGAACTTAAAGGCAAAGAGCTCGCTGATCAGAAACGCCTCGCTCCTTTTGGCCTGACTCGCGGTGATCTCGACTCTATTCGAACGCTTCTTTCCGAGTACCTCGTGGCTTCTGCTCCATTGAAAGAGATGGATGCTCAGATTCAGGTGCGCGGGCGTGTCCTTCCCTATAGTATATACGGAACAAGTCCTGATCTGCCCCTCATCTCTGGCTATGAGGTCGCCGATGGGCGCTTTTTGAACTACCTCGACGACCAGGAATCCCGGAATGTTTGTGTCATTGGTGATGAGGTACGACGCGACGCGTTCCCTCTAGCTGATCCGATCGATCAGATCCTTCTGATTGAGGGCCAGCCGTACCATGTTGTCGGAGTGATGGCTCCACGATCGGGATCTTCCGGTGGGACTGTTATAGACGTGGGTAATATTGACCGCAGTGTCTATCTGCCCATTAATGCAGCCTTGCGACGACTGGGTGATGGTGACCCTCGCATGGAAGCACTCGACGAAATTGCTTTGAAGGTAGACCGGGAAAGTGTTTTGAGGGAAGCTTCTTCGCTTGCACAGCGCGTACTGACACGCCGTCATAACGGTGTTATTGACTATACAGTCATTGTTCCTGAGGAATTGATCCGACAGCAGCAGGAAACTAAGAATGTCTTGTCGAGAGTGTTGATTTTCATCGCCGCGATATCGCTTCTGGTGGGTGGTATTGGCATCATGAATATCATGTTGGCAACAGTAACGCAGCGTACGCGAGAAATTGGAATTCGTCGCGCTCTTGGCGCAACACGACGCGACATCCTGTTTCAGTTTCTTGTGGAATCACTGGTTATCAGTTTATGCGGTGGGATCCTGGGTATTGGAATCGGTGTAGGACTCGCCTTTGGCATCGGAGCCTACGCTGACTGGCCAACCATCGTACCGCCCGAGTCCATTGTGGCCTCGACCTCGATATCAGCGGGGATCGGTTTTCTCTTTGGGCTGTATCCTTCTTATCGAGCGGCGCAGCTCGATCCCATCGAAGCTCTCCGAACAGAGTAAGACTTCTCATTTATTTTACAGCACCTACTCCCGGGATCGAAGGGGGATCGACGGACCATGGAACCAGCATCGAACCATTCCAGTGGTAGCATCATGCATCGAACATGCATCGATACTGGTAGCATCCCCTCTGTGACGGTGTTTCCAGAAAGGCAAAATTAATGGGTAAAGGCAGAAGAAAACCTCAAAAAGAGTGAGTGTTGGTTCCTGCATCAGGTTCTCGGAGTGCTGCAGACTTTCTGCAGCTTTTTCATGAGCAAGCCTTGCTTGCTCGCATCGGACGATCTATTACCAGCGAACATCAAACCCATGAGTCACTTTGATTACCTTCGAACGGAGTGAGACCCTACCGTAGGCCGCAGGTTTTAACCTGCGGTAGTCGTGGCAAAAAAGGAGATAACTGTTTCAACGGTTTACCTAATAAGAAACTGTTAAAACAGTTTGTATGTCTATAATGGAATCCTTCAACCTCAGGTTGAAACCTGAGGCCAACGGTAAAGCCTCGCTTCGCTCGGGTCGATGGTCGTTTTAGCGAATTGAGAAGGTTGACATTCAGACTGCTTCCTTTATTAGTTTTATATCGATGATGATGGATATTTAGAGTTCCTGGAAATGCGATGAATCTCGATATATTGGGCTAATTAATTCCTATCGGTTTTCAGGAAGTGAATTTCATCGAGCTACAAGGATTTTCAAATCACCTATGCACCACAATCTTGTTTTAGGCCTCTATGCCACATTCTTCGGACTTCTTCTCTTCTCGAATACGGGTTGTCTCAAAGCGACTGGTAAATATGATACAAGCATTCCTGTTTATGTCATAGCTGGAGGGGATGTAGACGTAAGAGATACCGAGGTCGTATTGGATGGGGCGCCCGTGAACCTGAGGGAAGCAAATATGCTATACAAAGAATCTGCGAATATGGTGTACTTTTATGTGGAAGAAGGAAATAGGGAGCTGTCTATTCGGTTGCCAGATTCAGATTTCTCTATAGTAAGGAAAGTTTCAAGATTTCACATGGACGACAGTTCTTACCTTTTTCACTTTGTCATCAGCGAAAACAAGCTAGAGCTCTTTCTCGAAGGTCATGTTATACTCCACGACTATTTTGACGGCAATGATGGCGGTAGAGTGCCTCCCGATTTCTTCTTTGAAGAGGTGACAGATGAAAATAAATAGCGATGTTCTCAATGGAACATGTTCTTTAGCAATAAACTGTGAGTTTGGGGTATAGCTCGTCCCCTTCCGAACTTCCCGCCCGACGTAGCTTCAGGGAAGTATGGAGTGAGGCCAACGGTAAAGCCTCGCTTCGCTCGGGAGGTGAGGTCCCATTTGATTCTCTGTGTTTTTGTGTATCTGTGGTTGTAGAAAATCAACGACTCTATCGCTCGTCGAATCAAACCCCTCACTCTGGCAAAGGCTTGAGAATTTCCTCGCTGTCGCCGGGGCGTTGAACCAGATCCGCCAGCGTGACATTGCCCATCAGGTTGATGGTTTTCTCCTGCAGTTGCTGCATGGCGCGTGTCACACGACTCTTTGATCTGAGGCATACCGGCAACCGTTCAACATCACAGCCTAATTCCATCACGTTTCTCACAGTGATTTTCTCGGGAGCTCTACCTATCTGATAGCCGGTGCTTCCCATGTGCGTGACGTAGCCTTTCTTCATGAGCGGTTCGAGAAGTCGGTCAAAGTCTTCCGGGGACAAACCAAGACGTAATCTCAGGTCGAACTCTTCATAGCCTCCGCCCTGTTTTTCAAACTTGGCGGCAAGCATCACCATGATGGCAACCAGCAGACGTCCGTCGAGAAGGACCTGCTCTCCCAGAAGCTTCTCCTGCCAGAGTTGTGTAAAGTTCTGACTCGTATAGACGATTAAATTACCCAGCAGCAGAATCAGCCAGGTAATATAGATCCAGATCAGGAAGATCACCGTAACACCCAGGAGATCCGTCAAGGTGCGGTTGACGAAGGAGAGAGCCACATACTTGAAGAAAAGGAGTCGAGCGACTTCCCATAGAATAGTCGCGATCAAGGCACCCAGAAAAGCATAGCGGAAGTAAACACGGGTGCCCGGGATGAATGAAAAGGCGACGGCAAGAATAAGAGCATTAATGAACGCTGGGATCGCTGGGGCGGTGAACCCAAAGTACCGGGTAAATTTTCTTACCAGTAAAATCCATCCCGGCAGTGATTTACTCTCATCGCTCGCTTCAGCAGTGGCAGCACTCTCTGGTGCGTTACTGTCTAATTTGGGTGTTGCTTCAGCTGCCGTCGGGTTTGTAGCAGTCTCAAGTACTTCATTTACCTCAACGAGAGGTTCTGTATCTGTCTTAAGAGACGCTGTGGTGAGCATGTCCTCATCGAAGCTTCTGCCAAGGGGAAGAGTTTGACCGGCTCGCTCGGCTTCTTCCGGAGCCGCGAGCAATACAAGGGCAAAGGTAGACCCAGCTATACTGAGACCGATAATGATCGGGATAAAGACGAGTGCAGTCACGTAGTTAGTGATGGTTTTCGTCCACCGTTGTCGATGACTGGTGCGCCAGGTCTGGTTGACGACACTTTCAATGGAATAATAGAGAATTCCTGCGGTCAGTAATAAACCAAAGAGGCCAATGATCCCAGCTCTCGATGCGCCTCGCCGGAACTCTTCTGAAGCATCAAGAAACATTGCTTGTATATTCTCAACAAACTCACGCTGTTGGGCATATGTTTCTATCTCACTTTCTGTCATGTTCTCGAGGCTCCGTGATTCTACGGTAGGAAGGAACCTGTCCTGAATCCACTCGATAACCTGTTCTTCATTCTCCGATGTATAGGAGTAGGAAAGGACAAAGCTCACTATGGCGAGCATCGGAAAAATGGAGAGAATCGTTGTATAGGTAAGACTGGAAGCGCGACGAGCAAGCTCTGTGTGATAGACGCCTTCATAGAGAAGGATGACAAAGCGATAGAAAAAGAGGATCGTCTGCCAGCCCATGCCAGGCAGGTCTTCCGGTTTCACGTTCTTCATCTTCTGATGAAAACGTTTCACTTTCTTGCCAAGCTGGGAAGGATCTTTTCTCAGCTTGCGAAAGCCATCTCTAGATAATTGTGGACGATCATTTTCACTCATACGATGTTACTATTCGGTCCGGAGAGGGTGAATTGACAAGGGCAAAGAACGCTTTTTAGTCTGAGAATGCAGAAGTTAGCACCTTTAGGACGGTTTAGAACGTCATCGCTTCGACTTCGCACTTGTTCCTCCATGTGTCGTGTGTCAGAAGAATCGGGAATCTAACTGAGGCTTTCATAATCTATGCTGGGTAATTTTTCCTTTGTTATTGATGGACTTCTGGCCGGGTCTGCTCTACCAGGTTCTTTTGGGGATCTTATGGAGGACCTGAAAGAGGCAAAACAGAACGGTATTACAACGGTGGTCAGTTTAACAGAAACTCCACTGCCGCAGGCATTCATGGAAGAGGCGCGTTTGAGCTACACTCATATCCCGATCGACGACTTCACACCCCCCTCTATTTCTCAGGTTGATCAGTTTGTTCAAATCGTTGATGAGGTGGAAGAAAAGGGTGGTGCGGTCCTTGTCCATTGTTTCGCTGGAGTTGGAAGAACGGGTACGATGGCAGCCGCCTATCTGATTAAGAAAGGCTCGTCAGCTGATGAGGCTGTCAGTACCGTTCGGCAGCGTCGCCCGGGCAGCATAGAAACGCGCAGTCAGTTGCAGTTCTTGAACGAAGTGGAGCAGAGCGTTCGGTAGAGGGGATGACCGATCCAATCAGAAATTATAAGGAGGGGGTTCACATAGAGGACGGGTATGCTCGCTGTAGCTGGAGTGTCTATGACAAAAATCCTTTGTTTGTATATAGAAGGTTTCTTAGTGCGGGAGTTTTTCTTCTAAGTTCGCCAGTACAAAGAGGGGCGCTCAATGGGCTTTTAACTGCAGGGTTCTTCGCGGGTTGCTCTAACCTGATTCCTTCGCTTTTCGTTCAAATATTGTTATTCTTTCTTCTAGGGTGGGTCGTATTGGCGTCTCACTTGTTTCTTGGTCAGCATAGAATTGATAGGATTAGAAAGAGTGGACTTTTAAAAGAGCTCTACTTAACACGGTTAAGTAAAGAAGAGATTGTCGTTGGAGTGCTTATTCCCGAAAAACGCGGAGAAGCGGTCGCGTTTGCCTTGTTCTGTCTGGGAGCTGTATTGGCAAGTCAGGGTTCTTTCGTCTCCTTCATATCTCTAACTCTATTCTTCGTATCTGCTGCGTGTATTCTCCAGGAAGTCCGGCTATTTATACCTTCGATAGGGATTTACAGAATGCCTTCGAACCTTCACTCCTTTTTGGCTAATGTGAGACAGGCTGCGATCCCTTTTCTAGGGTTGCCATTTCTTTCAGTATTCTTGTGGACCCCCATCTATGTAGTTGCATTCTTATGTGTGGGTCTTTTGCTTCTTGGTTCTGATCTAGCATTCTTATTTGTATTCGCATTCTCTCACCTTCTCGCCTATAATTTCGTTATCGATTGGTATTATAACTCTTGGTATAGAAAACTAGTTGATTCGGAAGAGGATTCATTAATCTCAATAATGGATCAGTTCATCGGGTTGAATATAGAAGGTTAACGGTTTGAATCAAAACGCCCGTAAACCTTCATCGCCTCATTTTCGAAAACGATAGACCAATCCTCCGATGCCTCAAGCGCTCCAGATTCCCTGTGACCACTCAAGAGAGCAATATAGTCAAGCTCCTCAATTTCATCGATGTCTTCCTTAGAGTTCAGCGATTTGTGGATCACCCGATTCTTTGCATCTGGACGCCAGAAGAGATAGGCAAAATTTGGCTCGTTAACAACATCATAGAGTATTGTTGAGCCCTCCGGAAGATTTTCTCCCAGCCAAAGATAGGCAAGACGCATCGGGTCGTCTTTCTGGAGGGGATCATAACTGTCCTGATGGATTGTATAGTTGCGATTTCTTAAGGGGAGAAGTTGCTCAATAACATGCGGAAAGCGAACGTAGTGAGTCTGATAGCTCCAAACTGAAGTGAGTAAGGCAACAATGAACCACCAGGTGACACACACTCCTCGAATGAGACCCTGATGAATCTTTGGTATGTGGAAGAGGGCAGCAAAAGGTAGTGGTAACGCGAGGAGGTGAAAGATGCCAAAACGGCTCCACCAGTATGCCGGAGTGAGCAAAAGCATGAGAAACAGTAAAGCATGAACAGCCGCAGCGTTCCAGTGCTTTATGTAAGCGAACCATGCCAAGGACAGGAACCAGAGATAAAAGACAACGTGTCTATAGAGAATTCCCCAGCCGCCGAGGTGGTCACCCCAGAAGTACTGCATGGCATCGGTTTGCTTCACACTTCGACGGTAGGCTCTCCATGGTGGACGATCCCTGATCTTCTCGTTGGGCGGAACAATGTCATCAATGGTGCGTTCTCCCTCGAAGAGAGTCACTCCGAAAGCTTCGACCTGTATCGCTCCGAGTGGGTTGCCTTCACGATTCAGGTTATGAATGATCCAGTATGAAGAGGTCAGTAAGAAGGCAATGCTACCGACTGCAATTACAGTTCCCAGGATTTTGAATCTTTCCTTCGAGGCGAAAATCACAAGGATCATGACCACCGCAAGAATGAGGCTGTATAGAAGTCCTGTTCCTTTCAAACCAGAAAGTGTGAAGATAGCAATCGAGGCAAAGAGAAGATATGAGTGATACTTTTCCTCACTTGAAAAGTAGTGATTCAAAAGAGCGATGGTAAGAAGTATCTGAAACCCCAGGTGGAGATCGACGTCACCTGTATCACGTCCAATAGCAGCAATAACGGCAGGGGAAGCAGACGCTGTCGATGCAAGGAGTAGTGACACGCCAGTTGGAAGCTTCCAGTCCTTTAATATCTGTGCGACAGACAATGTCGCCGCTATATAGACGAAGACGGGAAAGACTCTCGCTGTGTGAATCCAGCCTGACAGACCGATGAGCCAGGAAGCATTGAGTTCTGAGTTCTTCGGATAAGAATGAATCGCCCAGATCCCCGTGGGCGGGTTAAAGATACTCTGTTCCTGAAGCGCAAAGAGACTGATTGGTCGATGGTAGTTCCACGTATCCCAGGCAAACGAAGGATAATAGAGGTTAAAGAAGCTCCACCAGGATGAAAGTGCAGTGACCGTCAGGAGTCCAAGGAGCAGAAAAACATAATCTGTGCTGTCACTTTGAAAGAATTGAAAATGAAACTTTCGTCCACCTCTGATAGACAGGAGAGCTCCGCCAAGTGAGAGCACAAGGGTAAGGGCGATGAGGAGTCCGCCGGACAGGCTGGACAAGAGTGAGAGACCGACAGCAACGGTTGATACCGTCAAATACCAGATCAGAAACCCGCAGGGAATCCAGAGAAGTGGAGCTTCTTTAAGAAAGCGTCGTGCTACTAGTGCACAGCAGAGGACACCGACACCATAAAGAACCAGCGCAAATATTGTAGGCGTCAGGGAATCTGGAGGTAAAGACACCAGTGATTATAGTCCCGGGCGGAATCTCTGTAAGCAGGCTAGTCTCATTCTTGCTCAGGTTGCTCATCGGCAGTTGCGAGATCGAGTTCACCCTCTTCATTCATTAGCTTCTCAAGAATGATTTCTGCTGTTCTTTCGATCACTTGAGGTCGATCACCGGAAGCATTTCTTATTTTGCTGAAGGAGACAATGATCACAGAACCCTTTTCCCCAGGCAGCTCGAATATCCCTGCATCGTGTTTGCAAAGTCCTGTATAGCCGTCTTTCGAATAAAGTTTGACGCCTTCAGGAACCATTTTGCTGAAGATCGCCTTGTTTTCACCATTCCTGTCCATGTGCTTGAGCATTTTATCGCAAGCCTCTGGAGAAACAACGGCTTTGTTCCAGATCAGATATAGCAACTTCGCCGTATCGTCAGTGGTCATCATATTAGACTTTTCAAAATTATCACCCGCGCGACCACCCAGCCATTGTATATCTCTACCATAAAGAGGAATTCCACTGTCATAGGTTTTGTTTGTCGCCCACAGGTCCTCGAGTCCTATATCAGTGAGATAGCGATTTACCGCCTGTCTCTTATACTCAAAGGACTCAAGTGCTTCACCCGACAGATCAGGGCCAAAGTAAGTATTCGTGACCCGATCCAGAACCCGGTTGGTTGCTTTATTATTCGAAACAGTGATCATCTGTGCGATATCGGATTGAAGTTTTTCATCCATCTCAATCTTGCCCGTGGGAACCTGATCGTAAGCCGCAAGCATATAGCAGAGCTTGATGACCGAGGCTGGATAGACCATGATATCACCCTGGTAGGAACCGATTCTATGATCGTGGGAATCACGCATATCGATTACCGTTGTCCAGACCTCGTCTTCCGCGACGAAACCCTTCCCTTCTTCCTCGACTGCCTGAAGGGAAGCTTCTTTGGCCAGGTTCGTGATCATGTCAGATGTGCGAATATGAGTAAGCGCCATTTTAGAGTCGTTCAAAGATATAGCACGCCAGGAATCATGATCTTCGGCGGTGGCCGAGACCCCTGATGTAAGAAAGAGTGAAAAGAAAAAAGCAAAGATAGGAATTCGTGAAGATTTCATGTTCTCTCAATCCTGATTAGAATGCAGAATAATTAAGTTCTGTGAGCAGTGAGTGCAATCAACTTTATGCACGGAAGCTGACAGGAATATTCATGTTGTCGTTGATCTGGAGGGTTGTCGTATACCTCTCACCCAGACTCAGGAGCCAAAGGACTGATGAACGAGACGGCCCTCTTATCTATTATCGCTGGTTTCATTTCACTTGGACTTGCCATTTTTCTTTTTCGTGAAGGCGAGGAGAAAGATCAGCCTTGGCTCCATCGGGAAACTCTGTACTGGAGCGGAGTCTGGGCGGCAGTGGCAATATGCCTCATCTTCAAGCTATCGGCTGTTCAATCAGGGTACGTGACTCTCTGGCCGGATGACGGATCACGTACGTTGATCAGTCAATACTTCGTTGAAAACCATGTGTTTGCATTGGAAGATCATATCTGGCCGAGCGGACCGTTTCTTCTCACAAAGATTGTTGCCGTGCTCACAGGTGATGTTGTCAGCGCCATTCGGATTGTGGCCTCCGTCTTTTCTGTTTGCTTAGTGCTGGGTGTAGGAGTCTTATGTCGAGAAATATACACATGTAGTCTTGCAGGTTGGTTCGCCTGTCTCGTCGTTGCCATGCTCCCGATGACGACATGGTTGGGGACAGGCGCAATGTCAGAGGTGGGAGCTGTAACGTGGATGATTCTGGCAGCAGCAGCTTTTCTTGCCGCCTTGAGAAAAAACTCGGTGTTGCTCCTTACACTCGCCGGTGTTTCAGCTGCCTTGTCTTCTGCCTGGCGCTATGAAGGCTGGATGTTCGTTGCAGCACTCATCGGTTTCTATCTGGTTCTATACCTTTTAAATCGAAATAAAAAAGCGGAGGGGCCGACTCAAGATAGAATATTTTCTTCAATAGGAGCAGTACTTCTTTTCTTTACATCTCTTTCCTTTTCGTTCCTCTGGATGCTGGACAGTCTTCGAGTTCTGGGTTCGCCCTTTGGTTTCTTCTCTGATCAAACTGCCATGAATACGAAAGGAGTTGAGGGGTCTCTGTTTGAAAAACTGACCCTCCTTCCGTCTGAACTGGCGGCTCAATTAGGAGGACTGAACCCTCTGCTAATGATTGGTCTGATCGTGTTCATCGTATACGCCTCTAAGAGAAAGCAGGCTCGCATATTTCTCATACTGTTTCTTATCTATGCAACTGTCTATCTGTTCATGGTTACATGGAAAGGGGTGGGGGTTTCGATTGAGCGATATGTCTACACAATAATCCCTTTCGTGGTCATTCTGATGGGTTCTGTGATGCTCCCGCTTGAATTATCAATCGTGAGGAAGTCAAGAGTCTTGAAAGGGTTTTCCATCGCAGGGCTTGTCTGTTCAGGGCTCATAGTCCTGGCATTTGGTCGGTTCGGATTCATGCAGATACAGAGAAATCATGAAAATGAAAAAGGCTTCCGTGACGATAGTTTTCTTGCCGCAGCGTTGCTACAGCAGGCAGTGCGTGGTGGGTCTGGGCTGATTCAACTCGAGGGAGTTCAAGACAGGTCTATACTCTTGTGGGAGAGTGGTGATGCGGGTGTTGAGCACCTTCAGCATGTACCACTTGTGTCTGGCAGACCAGCTCTCTTCAGATTTCATGAAGGATCTAATGTGGAGGAGGTTCTTTCGATGGAAGGACTCCGATATATCTTCCACTTTGGTAAAGGTGGGGCTGAGCTTGAGAGCTTCGAAACCATTCTCTCTTCTGATTCACTTACTGTTTATCGAGTTGAATGATGAATCACAATTCTCAAGGTGCCAGGATTCTCGTCTCCCATTGATCTCCATTCTTTATGAACATACGGCGGTCATGGAGGCGATAATCTCCTTCTCTCCAGAATTCGATCTCTCTCGGAATAATTCTGAAGCCCGACCAGTGTGGTGGACGTGGAACTTCTTTCCCTTCAAATTTTTCCTCGTACTTAGCCACGCGATCCATCAACTCCTGCCGCCCACTTATTTCCTCGGATTGTGGGCTGGCCCAGGCGCCAATCTGGCTGCCTCGTCGGCGTGATGAAAAATACGCATCCGCTTCTTCTTCTGATACAACCTCAACAGGGCCACGTACCCTGACCTGTCTATCGAGAGATTTCCAGTAAAAGCACAGTCCTGCCAATGGTGTCTTCAGGAGCTGCTTCCCTTTTCTGCCTTGAAAATTCGTATAGATTACGAAGCCTCGAGAGCTCAGTCCCTTTAACAGAACTGTTCTGACATCTGGAACACCCTCTTCTGTGATGGAGGCAAGTTGAACAGCATCTGGGTATTTGTCTTCAGATTCTTTTGCTTCTTCGAACCATCGCTCAAAAAGAGAGATTGGGTCAGTAGCAGTCATCATATCCATAAATAATGCTCCTTAATTACTCTTGTGGAATGAAAATGCATTGATTGGGCCAGAGAATGAGTTTCAAGCGATCAGCGATCATCAGGTTTCTTCCCGATAGCGATAACACTGTTGTGGGGATGAAATGGTATATGCTCGAGAATGCGAATAAGCGGCATCAACATTTCAAAGACAGTCATCTGACCCGGTGATAGAGTTTTCTTTTTGAGAATCTTTCCAGAAAACCACCAGCCGAAGCCTCCCACTCGATTGAAGCCGGAGGTTTTTACAACCTCGAAACCTGCCTGCTGGAGTTTATCGGCCAGCTCCTTTTTCGTATAGCGTCTGTAATGACCCAATAACCGATCAACCTCCGTATACATATCGGGGTTGTGAGGTACCAGTATGATCGCATGACCACCAGGCTTGAGGTTCTTATAGAAATTTTCAAGGACGAGTACATCGGGTTCAATGTGTTCAAGCACGTTGATGCAAACAATTGAATCAACGGGTTTCCCCTTGGTGGCAGTTCGGATGTGATCTTCCTGGGTCAGGTCAGCCGTTGAGACCGAAATGTTGCTCAGATGACCATAAGATTCTTTGATTCTCTTTACATAGAACTCTTCGTAGTCGAGGCACACGAGACGTTTTTTGTCGAGAAGAAGTTCTGTCAGGTTGCCGATGCCACAACCTGCTTCAACAACCTCGTTCCCTGTATATTCTTTAAACTGATTCATCAGCCAGTGATTAAACTTTTTTGCTCTTCTAACGGCCTGCAAAATCAGAAAACCATCGTGGTTGGTATAGTCGCGATCAAAGTAACAATACCGAATCATAGCCCAGAAGGCCTGGAATGCATCTCTAAAATGTATTTTCTTCCCTTCTGCGTAGCTCCTTCCTCGGTAGGACACGGGAACTTCATATATACGGGCACCCCATCTTGCAAGTTTGGCTGTTATTTCTGGTTCGATATCGAAACCATTGGACCTGAGCTTTAAGCTCTTGAGGATATCTCCACGGATCAATTTGTAGCATGTTTCCATGTCTGTGAGGTTTAAATTGTTTAAAACATTGCTGACAAGGGTGAGAGTTTTGTTGGCGAGCGTATGCCAGAAATAGAGGGCACGACGATAGTTAGCAGAAAGAAACCGCGAACCATAGACGGCATCTGCAATACCCATCTGAATAGGAACGATCATGGCCTGCCAGTCCATGGGATCATACTCCAGATCGGCATCCTGCATAATTGCCCAGTCCCCCCGCATCTTCTTGATGGCTGTGCGTAAGGCGGCGCCTTTGCCTCGATTCTTCTTATGACAGAAAACCCTTAAAGAGTGGTATTTCTGAGACAGCTCTTGTGCAAGCTCTCTGCTTCCATCGGTTGAACCATCATCCACAAGTATGATTTCACGGTCGCAGGGGAGGGGGGCACTGATCACCTTCTCAATCAGTGGTTCAAGAGTTCTTACCTCATTAAATACAGGTATGAGGATGCTGAGAAGTTTGATCTCATTGATGGCTGGGTTCTCTGGTCTGGAGCGATCTGTCATGGTGGCTTTGGGGAGTCTCTTCAGTATTTCATGTCAGATTAACCCTAAGAGGAAGGTTGAGGGCTGCAAGATTAAATGTTCCATGTTGATGCAGTGGCCTATAATGCTTCACAAAGGTTCAAAGTGGTGAACAAAAAATAGTCATTCGTTCGACAGGGATACCGGAAGCTGCGAGGCTCAGGTATTCTTTTTGAGGGAAAAGTTTCAAGCGTGACAGAAATCTAAGCGTTTACTCAGGCTCTCCCTTACGTCTATATCAGGGAATATACTATGAAATATACCAGGAATGAGGTCAGTATAGCCCTATTCTGGAATTTCAGTTAGTATATACTGAAAATCAGGGAATGCCTTCTTTCATTATGGTGTGCAATTTGTTCTACTCATTCTATAGAACTTGGACCCGGTAATAGTAAACATTGGCTGAATTATCAAACAGTGTAGTTACGCGTCTGTTGAGAGTGTGAGGATAGATAACGAGTTCAGGACAAAACCAAGGAGTGTTTCCATGCGAGCTTTGAATCGAATTGTCGTTCTTTTGCTAATCTCACTATTATCTGCGATCCTGCCGTTGCATGCCCAGCAGAACGATTTTCTTCAAGCAACTACGCCAATGCCGGTCGGGAGGGCTTTCCACGGAACTGCCGTTCTCGGTGACTTTATTTACACTTTTGGTGGTTCCGGACAGGTTGGTACTGTCACCCAGGCAAAACTCAGGTCATCATATGTTGCAAAGATTCTTCCTGACGGACAACTGACCCGCTGGGTTGAGACTGTGCCTATGCCCGTTGCAGCGCATTATATCAGCAACAGTACGATTGTCTTGAATGACACTGTCTACGTCCTTGGTGGATCTACCGAGGTTGTTGAGGGTGAGAGGATCAGCACAATTGCCTGGTCAAGACCACTGAGCAATGGTCTTCTGGATCGCTGGAACGTGTCTGAGCCATTCGACGCAACGGGTCTATCTTGTATAGCGGCATTTTCAACTCCCGGCTTTCTTCACGTCGCAGGTGGTCTTGCAAAAGACGGAACTGTCTCTGACCGAGTCTGGAGTATTCCTGTTCGTGCAGATGGCTCTCTTGGCTCATGGCAGGAGTCTCCCAGTCTGCCAGCTCCTCTTTGGTTTCATAGTGCCGCCGTCGTTGCAGGAAAGGTGTATGTCTGGGGTGGGTTGCACGAGGACCCTGCCGTAACGAAGAGGCCGTCTAATCCGTCTAAGAAGATTTACTCGGCGAAGATTAAAGGAAACGGTTTGCTGGGAGCCTGGCGCGAAGAATCTGTAACACTTCCTGTTGGAGCCTACTCTGGAGTTCCTGCGGTAGCGGGGCCTTACCTCTTCTATATGTGTCCCCGGTACCAGGGTGGCCAGGAAAGCAATGATATCTGGTGGACTCTCATCAGCCCTGAAGGAGTTGGGGAGTGGTTTCGCCAGCGAACAGGACTGCCAAACAAGATGTACCGCGCTGCCGCAACAGACTACAGACGTGGGATGATCTATATTCATGGCGGCAAGCCAGCTCTCTCTTCAGCACCTCGCCCTGAAGTCTTCTCTATACGATTATCGAGTGAAGCAAGAAGGCTTGCAGAAGACGCATGGCTTGCAATGAACCTGACGCAAAGTCAACAGGGAGGCTCTCAGGGCAGTACGCATATCGCCAGCGGAAGTAACTATGGCACATTGTCTTTCTCTACTGAAGAAGGCTACGGGTCATCACAGCTTCTACCAGGATTTTACCCGCTCAACACGGCGCAAGGTATCAGTAGTTCCCAACGTAAGCCCCTCGTTCTTTATTTCTCCTCACCGACAGCGCAGCCATGCCTGGTTCAGGGAGAGCATATTAAGCGCGGCATGGTTGAAGGATTTACGGACGATCTGGTTTTTGCATCCGTCGATGCAGGAAAGAACCCCCAAGTGATACAACAGTATGGCGTCTTTCGAGTTCCAACCTGGATCTTCTACAACAGTCAGGGTGAAGAAAAAGCAAGAAACGTTGGTGTATTGACCGAGCAGGAAATGTCCTCTGTCGTAAATCTCCTGAACTGATTCAATAGAATGGCCATGGCTGGGTCTTAAGGAAGTCGAGTTTCAGTTTGTGAAGGATCCTCTGGAGGTATATCAGCCGAATGAGGGTCCTGCAAGGCCTCCCCTGTCTCTGTGGCCAGTTTATCTCTCATCTTTCTGTCTGTATAGTGCTCCAGTTTCTCAGCCGTAGAATGAACATGGTCTGGGCGTAAATTTGCCTGATTGACCAGATAGGTTTCCCAAAGACGATGAGAACGGATGAGACGTCTACCTGCTCTTCTCCCCTTTTCGGTCAAGGAAACACCCTCAGGTCCCGTGTTGATCTTGCTCTTGAATTTAAGAAAAAAGAGGGAGAGGTCGGTCATCAAACCGTGATGGAGCTTCGTTCTGAGAACCTTCTTTCCTACCGCGATCCTGTCTTGAGGGGTAAACTCTTCGTGGCGGTACAAATAAGCAATTATATCATCGCTGACGATTCCGAAGAAGAGATATGACCTGTATAGACTCTTACTGATAATTCCATATTTAGGAGAGATTAGCGCAACCACAAGAAAGATCACAGTCCCCATGGCACCCATCATGGCAGCAGAACTTGTGCTCGCATCTACGAAATATTCTGGGAAAGCCTGGGTCAGGTATTGAGGAAAATAGATGGCGCTAAGATGTCCAGAGACAGCGAACATACAGGCAAAAACGGTGCTCAAGAGTATCATCACTGGCAACCTGTCTGTCAGAAGATAAGCACAGGCTCCAGGAATGATGAGCATCACAATGACCAGAATGGATCCCACAGACTCAAATGCAGCAACCACGGTCCCCGCTACAAGAACCATCAGTCCATAGTGCAAGAGTTGTGAGCGGAATCCCTGAATGTCTGCAAAAGAAGGGTCAAAAGACACGATCAATAGCTCTTTGTATAGAACAATAATAACTACTGCGTTAACAAGAAGAAAGAAGGCGTTTGTCATGGCAGCTCGTGGAATTTCCCAGCCCGCAATCAGTATCGTATCGAGTGGTGTATATTCCAATGCCCCCGTCAAAACGCAGCTTGGATCCAGGTCAACGCGGTCTGCAGCCTGCTCGATGAGAATCAGCCCACAGGCAAAAAGTGATGTAAAGATTACGCCGGTGGAAGTTCCCTCCTCGAGATCTCCAAGACTTTTCACAAGATGGATCAGGAACACCGTTACTAATCCGAAGATGGATGCTCCTAAAAGCATATAGATACTGTCCCTGGAACCAGTAATAAGGAAGGCAAGAGCAATACCTGGAAGCACAGCATGACTGACCGCATCGCCAATCATACTCATCCGACGAAGAATCAGGAAGTTCCCAAGCAGGCCGCAGGAGATTGCACAAAGACTCCCAATGACAACAATCCAGGTATCATATTGAGACCACAGTTCCATCAGATCCCACTCCCTTTCTCAACATGAAGCTCGTGAGGACTCGATGGAACGCGCTTTTCTTCGTCGCTATCATCAAGCATTGTTTCCAACTGGTCGATTAGGTCGGGGTGGAGCAAATGCTCTATCTGGTCTGCATCTCGGTCTACATGTGTCGGAGCGATGTCCGCATGGGTGATCAAATACATTTCCCATAGCCGGTGATTGCGAACCATCCGGACGGCATTCTCGACCCCTGCTTCAGTTAAATTGTAGTTCCAAGTTTCTTTCGATTTTGAAAGCAGGCCTTTTTTGACTGCTTCGCGTATATATCTGTTGAGGTCCTTTGCCTTCCAGGTGCGCATCTGGTATAATAAATCTTTGTTGAAGACAAAAGATTTCATATGGTCTTCTTTGCCTTCATTCTCTGCCAGTTCAAAGATCGCTCTCAGCAGGTGCTGCTGACCGACCCGACGTTTCAGTTGCTGATGAAGATAAATTTTCTTCATCACCCCTCTTTCACTTCCGAACAAAAGACTGATTGTGAAGAACGACGCAGATGAAAGGACGATGACGGCTCCCGCAGGCAGGTTTGGCAAAAGCGCACTCAAAGCACATCCAAGCCAGCAGCTCGCAGCACCAAGAAGTCCTGCAAGGAAAACGAGCATCTTAAGCTTGTGAGTCCAGAAACGAGCTGCTGCTGGTGGAATCACGAGAAGTGCTACGACAAGAATCAGGCCCACAGCCTGAAGTCCGACGACTGTAACAATGACGATCAAGGTCATGAGGATCAGATCGAGGGAGAATACAGGCCACCCCTCCGTTGACGCAAACTGCTGGTCAAAGCTCAAGAGCAGAAACTCTTTGAACAAGAGGACAACAACCGCCAACGAAGCGATCGAAGCACAGGCTATGAGTACAGAATCGATGTACCGCATGGAAGCCGTTTTTCCGTAGATGAAGCCTTCCAATCCTGCTGCGTGCCCCATCGGTTGTCTTGTTGCAACTGCCAACAGCGCAATCCCGATTGCAAAGGTGCCACCCAGAACAATCGCGAGTGCTGCATCATCTTTCAAGCGTGTATATCTTCGAATTAGAAGGACAAACTTCATTCCAATGATACCTGTAATACTGGCCCCGATCAATAAGCCGATCAGGCTCTTGCCGCTGCCTCCGGCAAACGCCATCAGGAGAAAAGCGAGTACAAGACCGGGGAGCGTTGCGTGACTGATAACATCACTAAGCAAGGCCCGCTTTCTCAACATCAGAAAGCTGCCAAGAACTCCACATGCCACGCCCAGAATGATCGTGCCAATTACCACAACGCGAGTGTTGTAATCCTGCAGCAGCAGAATACGGATCAGTGATTCACCGAACGAAGGATCAGACGCTGCTGAAATGGAACCGGGTAGCAGGATTAAAAGTAGCGTGAGGATAAGCGGACTTATACTGGGCAGATTCTTTGTATATGCATTAACCATAGGTTTTAAGACTTGAGGAATCACCGGGCTAGCGGCTTCCGCGAGCAAGAGCATCTGCTGCTGCGGTCAGAAGAGTCAGTTTGCCACCGTACGTCTTTTTCAGATTTTCTTCCGTGAAGACATCTTTGGTCTGCCCATGAGTTACGACACGCATATTCAACATGACAACATAATCAAAATATTCCGTCACAGTTTGCAGATCATGGTGTACAACAAGGACGGTTTTTTCTCTCTCCTTTAAGTCCTTCAAGAGAGTAATAATCGCTTTCTCTGTCGCAGCATCAACTCCTGCAAACGGCTCATCCATCAGGTATATCTGAGCTTCCTGGGCCAGAGCTCTCGCAAGAAAGACCCTTTGCTGCTGCCCGCCAGACAATTGACTGATCTGACGATGGGCGTAATCCTGCATTCCCACCTTCGAAAGAGCATCCAGAGCCTTCTTCTTGTGCACACCCTTGATTCTTCTGAACCAGCCGATCTGGCGATAGAGTCCCATAAGAACCACATCAAGCACATTAACGGGAAAGTCCCAGTCGACACTTTCCCTCTGTGGGACATAAGCGACCAGGTCCCGTTGTTTCTCAAATGGTTCTCCGTATACACGAACTTCACCGGAGGCCCTCGGAATAAGACCAAGAGCAGCTTTAATGAGAGTACTCTTACCGGCACCATTAGGACCTATCAGGCCGATAAGCTGTTTGTCGGGCAGGTCGAGGTCTACATCCCAGATCACAGGTTTTCGGTGATAAGCCACCGTAAGATCATGGATAGACAATGGGGACTCGTGAGAGTGATCTTCATAGGGAGTAACGGCACCCCGGCTGAAGTAAGGTTGTTTTTCCTGGTTTGCCTGATTCTTAGTTTCCACCGGCATCCTTCAATTCCTTATCGATCAGCTTGAGTTTGCCCTGGCTTCCGCTCGAAGGCGCCTGTCCACCAAGTGCTCGAGTGATCAGCGTTGCATTATGATCAAGCATACCGATATACGTTCCTTCATAGGTGTCGTCAGGGCCCATCGCATCCGAAAACAGAGTTCCCCCAATGGAAACCTGGTGGCCACGGGATTGGGCTCCCTCGATCAGTGCTTTCACATTTTTGTCAGACACACTTGACTCGACGAAAACGGCAGGCACTTTTCGCGCAACAATTTCGCTGACAAGTCGATTGATGTCCTGAATGCCCGCCTCAGACTCCGTTGAAAGTCCCTGGATGCCTTTCACTTCTAAATCATAGGCATTTCCAAAATAGCCAAATGCATCGTGGGCAGTCACCATAAAGCGTCGTTCTTCAGGTATCGTCGAGACAACCTTGCGAATATAGGCATCAAGTCGATCGAGCTGCGCCATATACTCTTGAGCATTCTCTTTATACTCTTCCGCATGCTTTGAATCATACTCCGAAAGCGCTCCTCCAACTGATTGAACGGCGGATTTCCATTTCATCACATCCATCCATACATGAGGATCGTGGTAATCACCATCTTCAAGAAGGTTTTTCTTATCCAGTAGTTCTGTGACTGCATAGACGGGCGTTTTCCGGCCAATCTTCACCAGAACATCGCTCATCTTTCCTTCCAGCTGCAGGCCATTATAGAAGATAATGTCCGCGTTGCTGAAAAGAATCATATCTCTTCGGCTTGGCATATAAAGGTGAGGATCTACTCCCGACCCTATAATGCGTGTCACCTCACCGTGTTTCCCGGCTACCACTTGGACAATATCTGCCACCATCCCTGTCGTGGCCACGATCTTATAGGGATATTCTCCTGCATAATCCGAGGCGCTGGCGGGACGGCACACGGCCGAGACCATCAAGATGAACGATAAGATGAGAACAAGCTTTGAGCGGAGCAGAAGGCAATGAGCGGAAAGCATTATGTGTAAGACTCCAATAAATAAGTATACGACCTGAATAAACGCCTGATACCTGGATATGTAGGATCAAGGCCAAGGGTGGTGCTAATGTTGGAGGGGGGATCAAATCAAGAGGAATTTGTAACCAAGACTACAATATCTAGTAAGAACTAACTGGAGGCGCCCGTGAAATGATTTTGACTTCGAACCAGAGAATTAGAAGACTCCTCTCTCGGTTGATTGAGAAAGCTAATTCCCAGGATTTGAAAATGAAATTTAAAGCACTACTCCTCACAGGCTTATCATTGCTGGCCCATCACACTCTCCTCGCACAACCCGCGACACAGCAATCCCCCCTGAGAGACGGCTACTTTGCCCTGAATGGGAGTAAAATGTTCCATATTCCCGACCAGATCGACGGTGTCGTCCAGGACCGACTGGAGTGGATGAAAGAACTCGACGTCCACTGGGATCGCATTGATCTGTGGTGGCATGTCGTTGAACCGGAAAAGGGTACCTGGGATTTCACCCGACCCGACCGGGTCTTTGACGAGTTTGAAGAACACAACATCCAATGGTATCCAATCTTGTGCTACGGAGCCGCCTGGTGGCAGGAAGAAGGGCGCACGGCTCCCGTTTCGGACCAGGATTATGAGGACTTCGGAGAGTATGTTTTTCGGGTGATTGAACGATACGGCGATCGGGCAACCTATTGGTCTGTCTGGAATGAACCCAATATCACAACCTTCTGGTCGCCATCCCCCGATGCCGCTTCCTATGCCCGCCTGTTGAAAATCACGGCGGAGCGTGCGCGTGCAGCAAACCCAGAGGTGAGACTGGGGGCGCCTGCCATGGCTCCCTTAGGCCGCTGGGACCGAGAATTCACGGAAAAATTGTATTCTGAAGGTGCAAAAGACAACTTCGACTTCTTTGACTACCACTACTACCGCAGTCATCCGTCGGAGGAAGAAGTGATTCGGGAAATTGGGGAAATACGTGCGGTGATGCACCGCTATGAAGACAGAAAACCGATCTGGATTACTGAGTCAGGAGTGAGTGCACACACAAAAGATAAGGAAGAGTCCTATAGACGTCAGGCGTCGCTGGTGCCGCGCAATCAGCTTCTGTGCTTTGCCCTCGGTATCGAACGATTCTTTTACTTTGATCTTCAGAATTGGGACGATGACCCGGATTCATCCTGGGACTCAAAGTTAGGTCTTGTGGAAGCGGGAGGTAAACCGAAGCCAGCCTTCTATGCATATAAGAAAATGGTTGAAGAGATTGAGGGCACAGAACCGGTAGGTATCCTTCGATCCCTGGGAGAAAATACGTACGGAGTACTCTACTACAATCCAAAGTTTAACGGGTATAGCATCGCTGCGTGGAACACAGAGTGGGGAGAAGTCACTCGCGCGCAAATCCATCATGACCCGCAAAAGAGTGGAACGGGTACTGATAGACAGGAATACCTTATTACAAACTTTCCCAGGTACATACACGGTGTGAGTCCTGTTCATTACATGGCTGAAGCGGGTGTACAATTTGAACGACCTCTAACGATTCTTTCACCGGGTGAGTCGACGAACTTGAAGGTTGGATCTCCTGTTGGACTTGCGACCCCCTGGATAGAGTTTACGAAATTAACAACCAGCGATGGCATAACTTGGGATGACGCGTCTGAAAAGGTAGTGATCGCTAAGGATTGTGGATCAGGTCTTCACCGCATCGAGCTGGAAGGCAGGGCGGCTTTTTTTGCGGGGACCATGAGCCACCGGTCTAATTTCAAGATAACAACGGAAATAGAAGTCCGACCGGCTCTTGAAGTCATGTTTCGTCCTTATATGGAAAATGACAAGCTTCTGGCCGACTATACGGTGCGAAATTTGAGCTCCTTTCAATACAGCGCTCCCCTCCAGCTTAATCTGGTAGATCCTGGGTCCAAAGAAACCCTCTATGAAACGGATGAAAAGGAACTCGGTGAAGGAGCAACGATCAACGAAACGATCAACCTCAAGGAAGCCGACTTCTTCCCTCCCGAAGGCCCTGTCACCCACTGGCGCCCCGCGTTCGGAGAAAATGACGGACGACAAATAGGTATCTATACTCTGAAGAAAGCCTCGGATTCTATCACGATCGACGGCTCTCTGGATGAGTGGGGTGATGCGGCCTCACTCGACATCAATTCTGAGAATCAAATCACGCGGAATCAGGATGGATGGACTAAAGAGGATATATACGCCCAGGTTTCTTTTGCTTATGACAAAGAAAATATCTATGTTGCCGGGCGTATTTACGATGACCAGGGACCTCATAATCCTAACCCGCCGAATGAATTGTGGAAAGGTGATGCACTGGAAGTCTATCTTGGACTCCGCGGGCCAAGTCGGCTTAAAGTGATCGACAAAAAGCAGGATTTTCAGATTGGTCTCGCTCCCACAACCGAGTCGGGCGAAGGCGTAGTTTTCCTGTTTCATGAAGATGTGATCCTTGATGATGGGAAGGTCGCCTATACAAAGACCGAGTCAGGCTACAACCTCGAAGCGCGTATTCCGATACAAAGCTTGATCGAGGATGACCAGTTTACACTCGAGCCGGGGCAGGTAATCGGGCTCGATGTTCAGGTGGATGATCTCGACGATGGCGATATCGCACCCGAGGGGAACACGCCGGGGCATGCGATGGCGTGGAATGGAACGGCGCGCAACTGGATTGATCCTTCGAACTGGGGTATTGGCTATCTCGATGAATGATCGTCTTCTGCTCGATCGCGAGTTGACCGCACTCTTCTCACGGTCACAATGAGCTTCAAATCGGTTGAGCCAGATATCCTCATAATAGAGTAGAATCAGGAATGAAAAGCATTACCGAAGAATGGAAAACAGGGAAGCCTGCCGCGGGATGGCGTGACTTATTACGCGGTGAATTCGCAAAACCTTACATGTCCGAGTTGATCCGGTTTCTTGACGAGGAAAGGAAAGAACATCAGATTCTTCCTCCGGCGCCGAATATCTTTCGAGCTTTCAGTACAACCGACTACGATGAAGTACGCGTTGTTATTCTGGGTCAGGATCCTTATCCAACTCCGGGTCATGCTAACGGGCTCTGTTTCTCTGTCGAAGAGGGTGTTTCCCTGCCGCGCTCCTTGAAAAATATTTTTCGGGAG
The DNA here is from genome assembly GCA_964437365.1 of uncultured Candidatus Sumerlaeota bacterium. GTDB lineage: Bacteria > Sumerlaeota > Sumerlaeia > SLMS01 > SLMS01 > CAYTGM01. Next base: position 87,364 of record CAYTGM010000023.1, read on the forward strand.
ATTGAGAGTGATATCGGCGTGTCACCTCCGAAATCAGGAAACCTGATGCGATGGGCTGAGCAAGGGGTCTTCCTACTCAATGCCTCCCTGACAGTGCGGTCCCATGAGCCGAACTCCCATCGGAACAAAGGCTGGGAGAACCTGACCTCTCAGGCGATCAAGACTCTTTCTGAACGAGAGACGCCCATGGTCTTTCTTCTGTGGGGGAGGAATGCTCAGGAAAAGGAAAAGCTGATCGATGGTTCGCGCCATCTGATTTTGAAATCAGCTCACCCCAGCCCGATGTCCGCAGATCGAGGGTTTTTCGGCTGTCGGCATTTTTCCCAGGCTAATGACTTTCTTCTGAAGAACCAAATTCCGATGATCGAGTGGTGATCCTTATTTCAGAGGGTCTGCGAACAACCCCGTCCGATATATGCTGGTTCAGAGCACTCTCTTCAGTATCTCGAAAGTCTCGAAACAGCGTTATTATTCCTGCGTTTTCAGAATACTAAACGGACCCTGAAGCTGATCCTCTACGCACACTTTACTTTTGGTATCCGCTCTAACCAAACGGTCGCTACCCGGTCTGAGTCGATTCGAGGAACGGTTTGTTCACGACTTCTCAATGAAGAGGTAAGAAATGGGAAGTTGACCCCTTGACCCGAACAGTCAACAGCTTCTACTTCGAACAAGCGCGAGATTCTATTTTATCAAAAGAGTTTTCTGATGCAGAGATTCCCAATCCTATTCCTTATAGTATGCGCCTGGTTTGTGCTGGAAAATCGTCCTGTTTCTGCGAACGGGATGCTTTCGGTACCGGCGGCTCCGCACCATGGTGTGCGGGCTGAATGGGAGGGGACAAAGTGGGGAAATGCCCAGTTTGGCGAAATCGTTCCTTGTACGGATATTGAAAGACAAGTTGTTATCCTGAATCCTGAAATCGTTCTCGGCGAACCTTTGATGATACGGATAGCGCTCAGGTCATTGTCGCCGGGAATTAAACGCGAGCTTTCAGGAAAATTCGATTTTTCTAATGATTTACAAGCACTGATTTATCCTCCCGAAGGTTACAAACCGTACCGATATCCCGGTCTGAAGCTCGGAGCAACGGTCCCAAACAGTGTCGTAGAGTTCGAAACGCAGTCCGTCTTTCGTCTGACTCAGACAATGGCAATGGATGATGAAACCATTACTGGTGCGGCCTTCGACCTCCCGGGAGAATATACTATAAGAATTCTTCTCGCTTGTAATTCGCCCTATGGTGAAAACCCTCAGTCGGAGATGGGAACCTTCAAGATCACCGTGAAAGAACCCACCGGAGACGATGAGAAAGCTCTCGATATTCTCTCAGAGGATTACACGATATTTAAGTTCTTTCAGTTACGGGGTGCAGGGCCGGGTGAGCACCTCATGCTTTCTTCCAGGCAGAAGACACTTCTTGAACGGCTTGTGCAGGAAGCTCCTGAAGCAGCGCTTCGACCACACGCTCTTCTTATTCTGGCCGATTATGAAATCAAGTTTGGTGACTGGAAAAAGGGAGAAGAGATTTTGCTTCAAGTAGATGAGCAATATCAGAACTCACCCTTTGAGGATCTTGCCAGAATCAACAGACTGAAAGCATATATACAAAAAGGGATGATTGATGAAGGGAAAGAGTACTTCCTCGACATCTGGCAAGATCCCTATCTCACAACTCTTGCCTTTCCTCGCACTATGTATTGGGGTCCCTACGTCTCAAGAATAAGCAACTACAACGCCTCTGGCCAATGGATGATCATGAAGAATCCCCAGATGGAACCAGAATCAATTAAAGATGAAGGCACGATGGGCGCTCTGAGCGAGGCATATGGAGTTGACGAAGAGACGCTCCGCAATCTGGGTCTCGACCCCAACTCACCGGCCATGCAGCTCGATCCGACCGAATTCAGAAAAGTGGAATAATCACTCATACCTTATCTTCAGGGACTCTGGATGGAACAGTTTGCTCTGTTCGTGCAGATTCCTCATGCATTGTCGTTTTGGAGAATCCTTTCGAGAATGGCGCTAAACCCCAATACTTGTCAGATTGCTCTAACCTTTAAAATAGGGGCACCGCCTTCCAGATGCGGCGGGAGGTATGATCAGGATCGAACAATGATCGAAAGAGCTTCGATGCACTCCAGTGGTTCGATCATGCATCGAACATGCATCGATACTGGTAGCATCTATGGTAGCGAGAGATATGCCCTAAAGTTGTGGATGACATTTGAGAGAGAAGAGTGCACCCGT
>CAYTGM010000024.1:0-85967 GCA_964437365.1 uncultured Candidatus Sumerlaeota bacterium
TTAACGCGTGCTCAAGATCTTCAAAATAAACCTCTGGAAGTCCATCTCAATCAAGCGAAAGATAAATATGAGGTTAAATTCGGACACGATAGCTCTATGACTATTTATCTTCCCAAAGGAGAATTGCAAGTCAGAGAGAGGATTGAATTTCTGGGACGCATCGAATTGTGGAACACAGGGACTATTATAGCGAAGAAGCAGGGCCAATATGAAGTTGGAACAGAAAGGACGAATTTCGAGATTATTGCTGTCTATCCATCAAGAGAATTTGAACAGGGAGGAACTGTCGAAGTAATCATTAGAAATACAAAGAGCGATAAATCGGATAAAGGTCCAAGTCTGAAATCAACTTTTGAGATGACCGGAGTCAGCAGAAAGTTTCTACAAGCACCCCTCGGCCAGTACAATTTCACCTACACCTCCACCGACGGCAAGTGGCGCGGCGAGACAGGATGGATCGACCTCACAGAGGAAGGAAAGCACACAGTCACCATCGATCTGGAAGAGGTAGAAGCTCAAGAATAAGTGAAAAAAGATCCAAGAAATGGATGACCTCGGTTCCAAAGGAAGTAATATCACTCCAAGGAGCCGAAAGAACATTCCATGAATGATACAAACCTCTGGAATCAGTACTGCAAGACCGGACTTGAAAAGGATTTTGAACAATTCTATCAGGCGTTGAATGGTTATGCTTATACCATCGCTCACGCCTACCTGAAGGAGGAAGAAGAGAGTCTCGATGCGCTTCATTCCGGCTGGCTCCGTTTCCTTCAAGAGAACGCAGGACGGACCTCAAAGGATATTAAACCGGTACTGGGCAGAACCATTGCTCGCGAAGCGGACCGACTTAGAAAGAAAAGGTCACGTCATCAAAAGCGCGAGGTCAAGGTTGAGGCAGAGGTTCTGCAGCAGCACCAGGGCGGGGACGCAAGTGACGCAGTCATGACGAATGAGCAAGCGGACCTGGTCAGAAACAGCATCAGTGAGCTCCCCGAGCGGCTTCGTATCCCAGTGGAGCTTTTCTACTTTCACGGTTTGAAACAGAAAGAGATCGCCTCGGTGCTCGACCGTCCTCAGGGGACAATCTCCTCACAGATTGCTGATGCTCTGAAAAAGCTTGAGCCCAAGTTCAAGAAACTCGGTTTGAGTACACCGTCTATACTCCTCGGTGGACTTGCAGGAGGCGGAATGCTGCTGACTCCCCCGGCAAGCGCCATGACAGCAGGTCAGGTTTTTCAACAATCTGCTGGAGCAGGAGGTCTTGCCGCTTCCACAGGATTCCTTGGAACAGTGACAGGGAAGGTCACTATCACTGGTGTTATCCTGACTCTGGCTATCATTGTATACACAGGTATTCAATTGAGCAGTTCTCTATCTGGAGGATTCTTCAAGGGAGACTCTGGCGCGGACTCCGTTGATATTTCACAAATGGGCGATCAACCGGGAGGAGACAATGCGAACTCATCCGATGAGGGAATCAACAGGAGCGGACGAGATGGGCAGAGCTCGAACAATCAGGGCAATAACACGACTGCGAACCAGAGGGTAGCAGCTACGCCAACTCCTATTGTTCGGCTCAAGAAAGGGAAGAAAGATATTAAGCTGGTTGTCAAAGACCTTGCCGGCGATCCTCTTTCCAGCGTGAAAGTCAACCTCACGCCTCTTACGAAAGAGTGGGCAAATCCGGATTTTTATGAGCAATCTATCTATACAAACGAGCAAGGTATCGCATCGTTTCAAAAGGACGTTGTTTATGGTGAACGCTTTTACTATCAGATCGAAGAGTCAGGCTATCATGAATATGTGGACTGGGTGAGCTACTTTTCAGGTGGAGATGGCGACAGCCCGTTGACTCATGATGTGACATTACGTCAGCTCAAGTCAGCCAGTGGTACAGTTTACAGTAGCGAGGGGATAGCACTTCAGAACGTCCATGTCCGCGCTTACGGAAGGATCAACCCCGAAAAGGAATATCAGCAACCGACAGACTACTCTGAGGAAACTTATACCGACGAGCTGGGTCGGTTCACCCTGTACAAGGTCCCGGAAGAGCTGAACTACCAGGTGGCCTTCATGCATCCAGAGCATCGCTGGGAGCTCGTTGAGAAAACAGATCTGAAGGAGATGGTTGTTAAGCTGGAAGGCGAACCCAAATACCTGACTGGAAAAGTCTATACACCAACGGGTGAAAGTACAAAGGACTATGATGTCATTCTCTCATTAACGGACCCAGAAAACCCAGCCCTTCAGATGAATACTGTCGCCGAAGGTGGTCACTTTGAATTTGGTGGTCTCAAAGAAGGCGACTACCATGTCCGAGTGAAACCTGTCGACCCCGATCCGTTGGGTGTATACTGGCAGCAGGGATCAAATACGGCTCAACTTTCACCCGGAGATCTAGAAAAGCATCTCGACATCTATACTGGCGGACCGACGGAACTCAAACTTCGACTCGTGAATGCCGATACAGGAAAAGCGATCCCCAACCTCCAAGTAATCATGAACCACAATATGAGGGATGAAGGTGAGCCTGTCGACTTCAAGGCAGTTTCGGATGAGAATGGATATCTCGAAGAACGGGTTATCGTGTTTGCAGGAAGTCAGTGGGGAGGTTGGCCGTATCCATTCTCTGACTCATTTTCTGTCTCGCTGAACTTGGAATCCAAGGAGTCAGGTTTCCTTTTTTCGCACAGCCCATATAATTCAAATCAAACGAATATCAGTTTCAATTCATCATCTATTTCTCCTTATATTGAAGTTCCACTGGAAGAAGCATTCTTCATCTCTGGGACAATATATACTCCAACCGATAGTCGGGCTCCTGAAGGGATAAGGGTCTACGCAGGAAACTCAAGTACATTGACGTCTGACTACGGAACATATGATCTGGCAATAAGAAGACCTTCCAACCAAATGGTCTTGAAAGTGATCTCCGACGCTGGAAGCTACCAGGAAACCTTGCGGATTCCGGAGGAGAAAAACGCGATCGTAAAGAATATTCGACTGGAACCTGGAGTAACCTTGAAGGGGACCGTCAAAGACGAAGAGGGTAACCCCGTTGCAAATGCTCTACTGACTGCCGATGCTGGAGGATCTCTGCTCAATGAAAGAACGAGTGACGATGGAAGCTACCAATTCAGTAACCTTCCAAAGAATACATATGAGATCAAACCCTTCCCATCAAATACGAACTGGCTGCGACCATATATACTCTCCGATTTCTCTATTTCACTGCTCGGCGAGGAAACGGTCGTTGAAAGGGATATTGTGCTGCAAAAGGGATGGATCCTTGAAGGGGTCGTTAGCGATATAAACGGCGCTCCTTTGGAGGGCGTGAGGGTTTGGTCAGACAGTTCGAAATCTTTCACAACGGACAAGTTCGGAGCATATCGCATCGAGGGGATCGAAGAGAATGCTTCTATTGATGTAGAGTACATGAAGGATGGCTATGAAACTCTTTCGCTCAAAGACATTTCTGTTATTGACGGGAATCAGAATGTAGTTTTGCAGAGAGAGGCTATGTCTGGGACTCAAATCACTCTGCTCAATTCTTCCAACAGACCAATACCTTTCGATTTATCCGTTTTCGTATATGAAGAAAAATGGGAACAGATCCACTCGATTGATCGCTCATCCTTGGACTCCGCTTTTGTTGATTTCAAACCAGGTAAGAAATACAGGCTCATCGCTGTAGAAAGAGATTTGTCAATTACCTCACCTGCAAATTATGCCATCCATGATATTGAATACTTTGATCCTGAAGACAATCATATAGAATTACAGACTAAGCTGACAGATCCTCTGAAATTACAGATTGTTTCGGAGGAAACTCTCGGCCCGTTGGATGACAGGCAGATATTTCTTCATCGTGTGCTTCCTGATCACCAATATATTCATGAGTCCTCCCTTCCTCCTCAAAGAACAGACTCAGACGGAAGAGTGACTTTTGCTGCAGCCATCCCGGGAGAATATGCCGTATCTTTATACAGATATCCGACACAGAATCCCTCTGCTCCCCGAGTTCAGCATCCAGGCACCTCCGCGACTATACATACAGTCAAAATGAAGCAATCTGAAATAGAAAGTCAAACCACTGAGCTTTCACTGAAAGTTTTGTTTCCCGAAAACTTAAAAGATGATTCGCTCATTTACCGATACTATGGTTCATCCACCAGGGCAGAAGAAGGGAAAGTAGTGGATGGCGAAACAATACAGCTTGAAATAAACACTGGAGGTGGAGCGGAAGTCACGCTCATCAATCCATCTTCTAACTATATCGTTTCCAAGGCCGGCTTCAGATGCCCGGATTCGGAGAATGGGTGCCAGATGATCTGGGATTTAAATGCGTATAGGCAGTACACTCTTAGAGTGAAAAACCCAGGCTTTAATAAAAGGTACTTAAAGCTCTGGTTCGAGGGGGAAAGGGCTTCCGATATCGTCAGTCATCGACTCGATCATGAAGGTTCCATTAATTTCTTTGCTAGAAAAGGACGATATAACCTTTATGTTCGTGGAGAAGATGGACTTGGATCATACTCTCTTGATTTGCAATTTTCAGACGAGAAAGACCTCGAGGTGATTTTCCCTGCTGTTGATCTGGATCTTGTCATGGTCTATCCAGATTCATCCACCGAGCAAGGCGGAAATATCATTGTGGATTTTGAAGGAAGGCGATATCAAGTGGATGCTGATCCGCGAAAAGCGATGAAAGAACTCCAACTGACAAAACCTTATCGGCGCCTTTCTGGATACCCCATCGGAAATTACAAATTCACCTACATCTCCGACGATGGCGAGTGGGTTGGTGAAACAGACTGGATCGACCTCCATGATCCCGGCGAGCATACAGTCACCATTGACCTGAAGAGAGTTTCTGCAGGAGTTGGAAACTAGAGTGATCTAGAAAGGAAGTTTTTTCCAAGATTTCCCTGATTCGACAATCTTATTTAAGATGAAGACTCCAAAAGGGGAAAGAAACTGAATCCTATGAACGTCGACCAACTTTGGAAAAACTACCTGAAAACAGGTCTCGAAAAGGACTTTGAGGCCTTTCATCGACAGCTCAACTCTTATGCGTACACGATCGCTTTCAGTGTCCTGAAGAATACCGACGACGCGATAGAAGCTCTCAACATTGGTTGGATTCGATACCTGAAAGAGAATAAGAATAATGATTTATCAGATGCGAAATTCGTACTCGGAAGAACCATTCACCGGGAAGCTGACAACCTTCGACAGCGCCGCAACCGGCTCCAGAAACGAGAGGTTACTGTGGAACAGGACGCCCTTGAACAACTTACTTCACAGGATGCCCGCAATATCGTCATCAATAAGGAACAGGAAGCTCTCATTAGACAATCAGTGGGAGAGCTACCGGAAAAGATGCGTATTCCCACAGAGCTCTTCTACTTTCATGGACTGAAACAGAAAGAAATCGCGTCTATACTTGAACGACCAGAGGGGACTATCTCGTGGCAGATTTCTGAAGCTCTGAAACGACTCGAACCAAAGTTCCGTAAATTGGGTCTGGGAGCTCCGTCTATAATCTTCGGCGGACTAACAGGAAGCGGCATGCTGCTCACTCCCCCGGTAAGCGCCATGACGGCAGGTCAGATTTTCCAACAGGCGTCTATCGGAGGCGCCCTTGGTGGAGGGGCGGGAAGTCTTACGGGTACTATAACGTCGAAAATACTGGCCGTTGCCGCTGGCATCGCGGTGGTTGCCGTGTTGGTGACAGCACTTCAGAGAATTGACAACTCAGGTTCTACTACCCATGTGGCAAGTGGCCCATCAGGTTCAAGAATGCTAAAAAAACATCAAGAGAGTAAAGAGCTCGACGGGGAAGCGGTCGGTAAACCTGCTGTTCCCGCAATTGAAACGGAACCGGACAAGAATAATTCAACAGCTCAAAAAGTGCCATCATCAGAGATTGAAATATATAGCGAAACGCATCAACAGCAAGGTTTGAAAGTTCGGAATATCACAATAGATGTCATTGATACCGAGGGGATGCCCTTAATTCCTGATTCAGCTAAATATACATATTCAATATGGAGGAACAACATAGTAGAGCGAGTGGAGGAAGTACTTTCTCCTGGTGATAGACTTCAATTCTCTGTTACATCCATGAATTATACTCCCGTCACGATTCAACTTACTGCAGATGGATATCTGGACTATTCAGGGTCACTACACAAACCAGGTGGTTTCAAGGAAAGTGATGAAAACTATACAGTAACACTCCGGCGCGAAGGCTTGATCACCGGAACAATCACCAATACAAATGGAAGCCCGATTCAAGAAGCCTCGATTCTGGCGCAACCTTTGAAGAGGAGCGGCATATCAAACCACGTAAGACCTTATGCATCAGAAAGCTTTCGATCGGAGGCAAAAACAGACACTGGGGGACATTTTCAGTTGAACGCAATTCCTGATGGAGTGAAGTTAAGCCTTCAAGTTACTCATCCTGATTATGCGTTTGAGTATATAGAATCATCTTCTGGTTCAGTATTAGAAATTGCTTTAGAAAGTGACGAGAAGGTCTTGTCAGGTCAGGTAGTGGATATAGACGGATATGGTCTGGAGTCGTTCAATGTGCATCTTGGCTATAAGAACTCAGTCCATTTTCGGAGAAAAACAGACAACTCTGGCATGTTCAAATTTGAAGGGTTAAAATCCGGGATATATCACCTAGTTGTTCAGCCTGAATATATCGGGAAAGGCAAATCTAGATACTACTCGTTTGCAGACAGGTCTATTAGAATCTCAGACGATCAGACATTCACAAAAGTTTCAGTTGGTGGAAAGGTAAAGATTGCAGGACAGATACTGGACAGAGAAACGGACAAACCAGTGCCAGGACTAGAATTGAGGGCAAACCCCTGGGCACGACTGGCAACCAATCCATATCTTGAAGAAGATGTTGTCATCACTGATCTGGATGGCAGGTTCGCAACATCCGCCATTGCGACTCCTCTCAATTCATCGGGAGAGAACACTGATGATGGCGAATCACTTCGGTACCAGTTCATACTCGGTCTGGAAAATACTCCAGAGTATATTTTTGAGGACAGTCGACGAGGACAGAACCATACCTCCGTTGAGTTTAGTAATGAGTCTGAAATTCAGAACCTAACCATACACGTAATGAGCCCGAGCAAACTTTCGGGTACCGTATATGGTAAGGATGGAAAGCCTCTCGATAAGAAAATAGATCTTTCAAGCTTATTCTCCAACACGACTATGGTAAATGGAGGACTATATACAGTATTCGGTTCCTCAGGAGAGTCCTTCTCTTACTCATATCTCGGTAAAGAAGGATATGGGTCTGGGAGAATTGAATTTCCTGAGTCTGGCGAAAGCTTAACTCATGATATATATTTGCATAAGACCGCATCAATTTCCGGTATTATCTTCGACCAGGAAGGGACACCGCTTGAAGGCATCCGAGTGGTCTGCCGACGCCGATCGGATAATACAATTAGGGAAATCACCTCTGTACATACTGATTCAGAGGGAAAGTATGATTTTCCCTACCTTCCAACTGGAAAAATAGAAGTGGCCGTTGCCAGTGAGGCATTAAAGAATATTGAGGGTACTCCCCCAGAGGCTCGAGTGGCTAATCTTGAAGAAGATCAAGCGGTCGGCAAGATCGATTTTATCTTCGGGAAACAAACAACTATCTTTGGTCGGGTAATCGATGAAGAGGGCAAACCGATTTCAGGTGTCAGGGTTTCTGCCAGAGGTGGGAGAGGATCCACTTCTGATGCCAAAGGTAGATTCGAGATCGATGGGCTGTCTGTCGAAGAATCATATAAAGTTTCCTTCATCAAGGAAGGCTACGACTATTTCGCTCTTGATGAATTCAGCCCCCTAGACGGTGACCAGGAAATTGTTCTCAAGAAAGAAAAACCGAAGACGACGGTATTTGCTGAATTTGAAGGTGAAAGAATACGAACCTTTCGTGGCATGCTTGTTACTTACGATGGAAATGAGATCATCCAGCGGCTCTCCTTTTTCTCCAATAATGACCAGTCCCTCAATTTTCACTTCTCGCCTGAACACAGCTATAAGATTTCAATGCTGGAAACCCGAGACGGCAGGTATGATTTTACGGGAAGAGTGGGCTTCATGACCCTCTCGAAAGGAGAATTCGACTCCTCAAAGCAGCAAGAGCTCCTCGTGCCGATTCAGATCTATACACCACTGAAAGCGAAGCTCGTCGACAAAGAATCTGGAGAACCAATCAGTGGGGTTGAAGTTCGTGTCAGTAAGATGGTTCAGGACTACGAGGATCCTTTCGACAATTACAGCTTTGACCTTAACGAAACGACTGATGAGGAAGGCGAGATCACTTTTGAATCAACACCATTCAGTGAGTATCGCATTTCGCTCAAAAGCGATGAATATAAGCTCTCTGAGCGAGTTGAAGTCTCTCATCGCGAAGACAGTCCTGTTGATATCAAATTACTGGCGGAGAAATACCCTGAAAAAGACTATACGCTTACGGTCTATTTCCCAAAGGATCTTCAATCCAGGGAGCTTAGCTATACGATTACTCAATATTGGAAGCCATTTACATCAGGGAAGATTCGCCATGGAGAAAAAACACCTCTCGTGGACCTTCCCCATGGTCAGTACAAAATCACCGTTAAGGATCCCGACGAAGGAATTTCCCTTCTTGAAAATAAAGGTATTTACGTTAGCGAGTACAGCGATCCAGATATAGTTATCGATGCAAGCCCCTATCAAAAGGTTCGTGTTTCATGCGAAGACTTCGCTGGCGTTCCTGCACAGGGGCAAACGCCTCCAGCAATCTCTATTCATCAGGGCAACGACGGCTTCTACATCAGGTTTGATCACAATGGCGAAGCCGTGACCTATCTTCCCAAAGGTGATTTCAACGTTACAGAGAATCTGAATCTTTCCAACATGGGCTTCTCTATGTGGGGCGGAATACTTACCGTGGGGGACCAAGAGGAAGTGACCTACTGTCCTAAAGAGATAGATCTTGATGTGATCGTTGTCTATCCGTCTTCAGATGATGAACAACAGGGTACGTTGAACCTGAAACTCAAGCGCGATACGCCGGAAAACGCTGGAGGGATGGGAATGATTGGAAACAACTTCGAAATGCCCAAGCCGAGTCGTCGCCTGGAAGACCTCCCCGCAGGAATCTATAAGTTTGAGTATACATCGATTGATGAACAATGGACTGGGGCAACTGACTGGTTAGATTTTCAAAACGAAGAAGGCGTCACAGTGACCATTGATGTCACTGAAAAAGAAACTGCCGGAGGGATTTAACCTCCAGCAGTTCCAGTCATAAGTCTCACGTAGTCTTTGCGTTCGGAGAACTTATTTGGCGCGGCAATCGATCTGTCGAACGGTGACTCACAGAATCATAGTCAACGCGGACAACAGGACTGGAAGTACCTTCACCTGCACGGTTCATCGGTACGACCTGGTACTCCCAGGTTCCTCGACTCTCCTTGTGCGTAAGCGCCGCCGTTTCTTCGACGGTAACGGCAAGATCTGTCCAGTCATCTTCTCTCTCATGTCGTCGCCTGATACGATAGGCAGCAACAGGACCACCATCCACAGGAGCATCCCAGATCAAGACGACCCAGCTTCTTCCATATTGCGGGGCAGTTAGTGTTTCAATGGTTCCGGGACGTTGCTTCACTCGATCTGCTTTCAGCCCAACTTCAATTTCTTCTTCTTTACCTTCTTTTAGCCCTTTGTATAGACCTACGGCCATCAGGAGAGTGATCGCAGCAAAGGGAAGCCCTGTGGAAACAACAGCCGTTTGCAGAGCGATCAGTCCTCCCCCGGCAAGAAGAATGGCAGCGATCGTACCCTCAAGGACAGCCCAGAAAATTCGTTGAATAACTGGCGGGTCTGGATGACCTCCAGCTGAAATCACGTCGATCACGAGCGATCCTGAATCCGACGAGGTTACAAAGAAAAGTACGAGAACGATAATCGCCATGCCTGAAGTGATCTGACTGATAGGATATTTTTCCAGAAGTGCGAAGAGAGCCATGGAGAGATCCTCAGAAACGATTTCAGAAATGCCCCCTGTTCCGTAAAGCTCTTCGTATATCGCTGTATTTCCGAAGGTACTCATCCAGAAGAAAGTGATCAGTGTTGGGGCAAAGAGAACACCAACCAGAAACTCGCGTATTGTTCTACCTCTTGAGACCTGGGCAATGAACATCCCGACAAAGGGAGCCCAACTGATCCACCAACCCCAATAAAGGATGGTCCAGCCTTTCAACCAGCCGCTAACCTGATCGCTACCTTCGTAGGCAGCGCTCCACCCACTGGTACCGGCAAAGTTTTGGATATACGCACCGAGGTTTTGGAAGAAGCTCTGCAATAGGAAGATCGTTGGTCCAAGAATAAGTACAAGTATCAGAAGACCTGAAGCCAGATACAGATTCCCTTCACTGACGCGTCTGATTCCACCATCAAGGCCCATGACAACAGATAGCGTTGCCGCCCCTGTAACAAATGTGATGAGTATAAACATCACTGTATTCGATTTTCCGACACCCAGCAAATGATCGAGTCCCGTCACCATTTGCTCGACACCCGTACCCAGTGAAGTAGCGATACCAAACAGCGTTGCAACAATGGCTACAATATCAACAATATCACCAAGAGGACCGTATATCTTTTTCCCGAGAAGCGGGTAGAAGATAGATCTCAAGGTCAGTGGAAGTCCGCGATTATAGGCAAAGAAGGCCAGGGACAGGCCAACCAGTGCATAGATGCCCCACGGGTGGACCCCCCAGTGAAAATAGGTCGCTCGCATGGCAAGTCTGGCTGACTCAGGAGTCCCACCTTCTCCAACAGGAGGGTTCGCAAAGTGGGATATCGGCTCCGCCACACCATAGAAGACCAATCCTATTCCCATCCCTGCGCTGAAAAGCATCGCGAGCCAGGCCCAGTAAGAAAACTCCGGTTTAGCGTCTGGACCACCCAGTCGAATTTTCCCGTAAGGGGAAAAAGTGAGAAGCACACAGAAAAAGAGGACGAGGTTCATAGTCATCGTGAAAAACCAGCCACCGACATCAGCGACCCAGCTTTGAACCGACTTCATGCTCTCTTCAAGGTTGTCATGGAAAATTAAAGCGAAAATGAGTACGAGAAAGATAATGGAGGCAGCAGGAAAAAAGACGCGCGGATTGACTTCAAACCCGAATCTTTCTCTTAAGTAGGAGGAATTAAGCTGGCTGTGATCCAAAGTTCATCTCCTGACTAGTTAAATTGGCAGCGAAATTCACTGCGATAACATCATCAAAGCAAGATACTTCTCAGGATTCAGATTTCATATTGTCCTGAAGTGCCCCATTTATCAAAGCAAATGAGGACAAAGATCGGATATACCAGAATCCACACTCAAATTCGCAAAAGGGATTCCGTCGCGTTCCGTCATATCTTGAACGTGAAGTTGCCACGATTTCCTCTGCCTCTTTCCTGAAACCATGAAGCAGCATGTGTGATGCAACCTGATACTCAACGCCACTCCAGATTTCGTTACTATAGACAAAAGGAAGAGTTAGCGTATTTCCCCTGGGCCATGTGCACAGAAGAAGGCCTCCTTCATCCGCCTGTGCAAAAGCAGGGCGCTGTGGATTAACATGCTCTTTCAAAGATTCCCTGAAATTATAGCGGTACACTGAACGAAGATGGGATTCAATTTCCTCGCGGAATTCCTGAATTTCCAATCCACTTATTTCTGCCAGCCAGAACCCCAGGACACCATCAGATAGACAACCGCCACCGATCTGATACTTTGGCCCCTCTTCCATAAGCAGCTCCCTCGCCTCCTCGCTATACTTTGTTTGCCATTTACTCTCATCCAGGGGATCAGAGCGAAGATCCTTCCACTTGATTCTTTGTTCGAAGAATTCACCGTTGTAGAGTGCTCGTAAACCATCAGCGATCTTGGGTAGAAGCTGATTCCAGTCATCTATATTCTGATTCAAGGCTTCACCCATTCGTATAGCCGCTTTCACAGCGGCGTAATAGAAGCTCATTCCCATCGGCTCTGGACCCCAGAATTCAATGTCATAGGTGTTGTGATGCGGTTCCTCAAGTAGGCCTCTTCTGCCAGGGTCCCATTGTTCTATACAATAGTTCAAACTCTTTTCGACGGCAGGATAGAGGGCCTGCAACCAATCCGTGTCACCCGACTGTCTCCATTCACGAAAGACCTTGATAATTCCACCGAGCTGTCCATCTGCCGCTGCATGAAACTCTCTCTTAGACTTTGCCACGGGCAGAGTTCCTCTGAATACCTGAAAACCGTCCTTCTGTTGGTTTAGAGAAAACTCAATTTCCCGCTGTATTCGCTCAAGCCGAGGAAAGAGTTCGGCAATCGCCTGGACATAGTTATAGACGTGGGTGCATGTTCCATGACAACAGCCTGATTCTGCCTGGCAACCTTCATAACCCCAAAGTGCGCCGGTAGCCTCTCGTAAAAGTGTAGGAGACTTTAATATTGAGAGATTCGCTGATGCAGCTTCCATAAAGACGGGAGAAATATCCTGCTGATAGAGAGATTCCGTAAACCTGAGTGTTTCATTCTTGTATGTTGAACATTGATCTAGCCAATGAGAATGAAGTCGTTCTGCATCAGAGTATTGTGTAACGTACCAGGGAACATAAGTTTCGTTCTTCTTTTTTACAGCTGCACCAAAATTAAGATTGGATGTCGGAAAATACCAGGATATAAGAACGCGAAAAACACGCTTCGTCCCCGGTTTAAGATTGTAGGGAACGGCTAATGAAGCACCCGGAGATCCATCTATACGTTCAGAGCCGTTCTCCTCTTTTGGCCTGTCGTTGGAAATCGAGTTTTTCCAAAGCACTGTCAGTGCATCAAACCAGCCTCCGCGAAACCAGCATGGATCAACAGTGACATCCTTACTATCAACTGTAGCGGTGAAGGAACCGGATAGGTGTTCCTGCCCAGGGAGTTCCGTCTGTACATGGCGAAATCCATTCTCCAGCTGCTGTGTCTGCTCGCCACCATGATCACACTTTAGAAAGTTCTCGGCATTAAACCAGAAATGACCTGATACAGGATATTCAGTTGTATTCTCGAGCTCATACTCAACGGCGATCTGCGGAAGAGAAGATGCATCCTCATCATTGGGAATAAAGGGTGACCACCCGATCACTCTAACGGAGAGGGGGTGATGATCATCTTCGAGAAGAATTTCTGAGAACGGGAACCACGAACGGAACCTCGCCGTTTCGAATCGTGGCAGTCCGAAGTGAGTTCCATGTAGCCCATTCGAAGAAGTTCTGAGAAAGCCCTGCTCACGTTTACCCGCCATTTTCCATTTAGGAACAGGACCTTCGAGGACACGTGCCTTATCTGGTTTCCCCCTGATTGAAACAGCAGCAAAGACCATCGGCTCAAAGTTCAGCTCTGGGCGATTTCGAATGGAGATGTGAGAGAAAGTACCGCTTCCTTCTATACAGATCATCCCTGAGCCCATCCCTCCGAGAGGGAAAGCAATCAAGTCGTTATCCGGCGCGTGCCATTCTCTGAGAACCGGTAATTTGTCGAATGGTGCGCATGACTTTTCAAAAAAACTCAAGGTGATGACCTTTAAAAGGATGATTGATCAGTCACATTCGGAGAAGATCATCTAAAGGTCAAGACCGGAAAAGGGATTTCAGTCGAAGTTCTTCAATTCGCCATTACTCACTTAAGTCCATTATTATCAGCACTTAACGCTTTAGACTGTGTATTGCATTGACACATGCGCTCTTTTTGCCTAGGTATGTATCATAATGCTTACTGGAGGCATTCTATGACACGCACTATCCTCCTTGTTGACGATGAAAAGAACACCCGTGAGGGCTTGAAATGGGCTCTCGAATCCACGGGAGCTGAAATCTTCCTCGCTGAAAACGGCGAAGACGCCCTGATGAAGCTGGGGACGATTCCCGTAGATATGATTATATCCGACTTGAAAATGCCCAAGTTAGACGGGATGGAGCTTCTTGATCATGCTCGAGAAGAAAACCCCGAATCTGAGTTCGTGATGCTGACTGGTCACGGAACCGTTGAGACAGCCGTCGAAGCCATGAAAAAAGGCGCGTTTGACTATCTGATCAAACCCGTCAATATAGACGAACTGCAACTACTTGTTGAGCGCTGCTTCGAACAGAGAGCACTCAAGCAGGAGAACGAGCGCCTGCGTAAAGAAGTCAATGAGCGCTATGGCTTTGATTCCATTGTGGGGCATTCACCTCAAATGGAGAACATCTTTGAGAAGATACGTCAGGTTGCTCCTACCAAAGCGAATGTTCTTGTTCAGGGTGAGACCGGAACCGGTAAAGAGCTGATTGCAAAAGCGATACATTTTAACAGCCCTCGTAAACGTAAACCCTTCATCGCGGTAAACTGCGGTGCGCTGACACAAACACTTCTTGAATCAGAGCTGTTTGGTCATGAGAAAGGCGCCTTCACGGGAGCTGTCAAACAGAAGCCAGGACGCTTTGAAATGGCGAACGGTGGCACGATCTTCCTTGATGAGATCGGTGAGACAACACCTGAGCTTCAGGTTCGGTTGCTTCGTGTACTTCAGGAATCTGAGTTTGAGCGTGTTGGCGGCACAAAGCCGGTCAAGGTTGATGTGCGCGTCATTGCAGCCACAAACCGTGACTTGAAGAAGGAAGTCGAACTTGGCAATTTTCGAGAAGATCTCTATTATCGACTTAACGTGATTCGTATAGATATACCCCCTCTCCGCGAACGCCCTGATGACATCAGCTTGATAGCTGGTCATTTTCTCAAGCACTTCAATGACGAGCATGGAAAAAGCCTGTCACTGAATCCCAAGACCATGTCCCTGTTGCAGAATTATCACTGGCCCGGGAATGTTCGTCAGCTTCGAACGATCATGGAATCATCCGTAATTCTGACGTCTGGGAAAGAGATTAATCCCAAAAACCTTCCGGATGAAATCCGTAGCGAAACAGCGCCGGCGAACTCTATCCGACTTCGCGTCGGGATGACTGTCTCCGATGCTGAGCGGGAACTGATCAAAGCAACGCTTGCGGAATACGGTGGCAATAAAGCCAAAGCAGCACGCACCCTTGGGCTTGGTCGCAAGACATTGTATAGAAAACTGGAAGAGTACAGTATCGAGTCTCCATGAAACGCTGGACCATCGTCCTCATAGAACCGAAGGAGGGAGGCAACGTTGGAGCTGCCGCTCGAGTTCTGAAGAATTTTGGACTCAGCGAGCTCCGTGTGGTTTCTCCCCGGTGTGAAGTCAACGGCGACGACGCGCGGCGCTTCAGCTCTGGAGCAGCAGAACTTCTGCGAAGTGCAAAGTCCTTTGAATCACTCCGTGAAGCAGTTGCTGATCAGCAGCTGGTGATCGGCTTGACCGGTGTGAGTGGACGTCAACATCGCCTCGACTGCACCCAAATGATTCCGACGAATCTTCTTGAAGGCAAGAATGACTATACAAAGTGCGCCCTGGTTTTTGGTCGTGAGGATCGGGGAATGTATAGTGAAGACATGGAAGCGTGCGACTTTCTGTGGAGCCTCCCCACGGTGAAGGAATTCTCTTCACTGAATCTGGCTCAGGCGATCGGAATCGCCATCGCCTGTTTGACAGAGGCGGAAAATCAGGCCTATGAAAGACATGACCGTCGCGGGCTTGCTCCCTCGGAAAAATCACTCAATCCCCTGGCTGGAAGTGAACACCCAGAGGACGTGCCTGCGAATGCAGCCTCGGTGGAACGTCTATGCGGACGTCTCGAGGAACTCTTGAAGGCGACAGACTCTCCTGGTGAAGTGCGCATGAAAAGCAACATCGCTCGTGTGAGGAATCTATTGAAGCGCGGCAACGCAACGGAGCGAGAAGTGGCGTTTCTTCAGGGTCTTGTAAAGCAGTGTCTGTATAAGATTGAATAGGAATGGGTGACAGACTTCTTTTTTTCAGCGCAGTTAGAAGAATTGGATAGCTCGCGCGGAGGCGCAGGGGCGCAGAGAGTAAACTCTTCCATCACCAAAAGAAATCCACATCAAAGATACCTTGAAATCTAATCACTGATTTGTTTGTTTCTGATTTCAGATTTAGATAGTTTGAACTAATCTATATATCACCCATCTTTAAGCGGCATCCTGTCTGCCTGGCCGGTTCCTGTGCGCCTTTGCGCCTGCGTGCGAGATAATATAGACTGAGAATCAAGATATAAATTTCGTTGCGGAGAGCGAAATAAAGACGCTTAAAAGATAAGATTCACGCATAAGAATCAAATAACCAACGATTCGATTCTTATGCGTGAATTGATTTTTGGTTAATGGTCTTTAACCAGAATAATAACCAATTTGCCATTCCAGATGCGCGCGAGACAAATATCGTCAGTGGGTTGAGTTTGTCCAAAGTAATCAATGACATCGCTCTTGATCAGATCGAGAAAAACGAGTGCCGACACTTTTTCATCATCGACGTTTGCGACAGAGGCTAGTTCGACATTGCTCTTTCCGAGGAGTTTCTGTGCATTTGTTTTTGTGCTTGTATAGTCGTACGAGTGAGTGAGGTATACAGCCTCACCTTCATCACCCGTCTTTAATATACTGATGACAGTTTCCGAGTCATAAGTATGCACCGGATCATTCCCAATCGTGACTTTATTCGTACCCTGTGAGTCATAGCTGAATGATATCTGACTTTCTTCAGAGTTAACATAGAGAGAATTGATTTCAACGAAATCATGAACGGAGATGCCTGTTGTTATATTGCTGGTGATTTCCAGGTCGTCTGCCTCGAAAGCTGCGATCGTGATTTCCGGTGCAGCATAGATGGCTGACGTGCAGGTTATTATAGAAAGAGCAAATAACAGTGTTTTTCGAACGTGTCTTCTCATTGGAGTGCTCCCCTTGAAAAAGCGTTTTTGTTTTGTTGTGTTTTCTGGATCTTAATTGAAGAAAGCGAAAACTTGCCTTGAAAGTCAATTCATTTCGTAGATTCAAGATACTCATAAGAAAATAATGTATCTACAATTTATTCTGTATGTTTTAAAAACCTGAAGGAAATACCCGCTCCATCGTATGGTTTCTCCGCACCTTGTACGATCAAAGCTGTCCGCGGGATGTAACAAGAGGAGGAGGTTGCACGTCTAGTTGAAAACGTTGAAACGGTTCTTTGCATATATTTAGATCATTTACCTCATCAACAATCATGAGGCCTACGGTAAAACCTCGCTCAGCTCGGAAGGAGTTTATACTCTTTCTCCAATATGTACGCGAAAGCGTCTTCACTCTAAGAGATCTCGTACAGTATTCAAAAGCATCACCAGACGAATACATGTCTAATTCCAGCTCGAAGAACCTTCTCTGCCTCCGCATCCGTGTCCATTGGTGTCCATCCGTGGTTAGTCATTCTTTATCTCAGCTTTCAACAACTCCCCTCGCGTCGAAGCGTTCCTCCCCTGGAAAGAGATCTATATTCAACCCGAGGACTTTGATCCCCAGAGTCTCTCCGGTCGTATAGTTCCATTCGCTTTCTACGATAAACTCTTCTTCTCCTGCCTGGGAAAGAAAGTAGCAGGAACGGGCATTGATCGTGGGCGACCGCACATCTTCTTTTCTCGCCAGGCGGACTGCTGAATCTAACGGTGGTGACAGATGGATGCGCCACCATGCTTCTCCCGGTCGCCAGCGATGAGAAAAGCGAACGCTCAACCGGTTGGAATCGATCAGGTGTATCGTTGGTTGGATGATAATTCTTCCCGGAGCTTCCAATGCGGGAGGTGTCATCATCAGCGGTTCTCCTGCAAGAAAGCGATGATGATTCAGTCGACGAAACAGATCGTATACTGTATAGCGCTGTGTGTTTTTTTCGACGCACTGATGATCCTTGAATTGTTCTGTAAAATCGATCCACTGGTTAAACTGTTCAACGGTCAGGTTCTTATAGGCTTTACTGACAAAGCGCAGTGCGGCGCGGCTGACCTGTTGTCGTGTGGTGGCTGGGTCGTTGGTGGTGCCTCGTGTCCGGGCGAAGACACGTCCGTTCACTTGATAATAGACAAGACTGTCAGGTCCGCTCCCGACCTGTCCTGTCAGGGATTGTAAAGCTGGATTGAGCTTGATCGCAGGCATGGTTCGTCTATCTCTCCCGGCACCTGCCGGGAACTCCTCTCTAAGAAACTAATCGTGGGGGAAAACCCCGCCCTTCGTTGATGATTTAACGGTAAGGGAAGAGAGAACGAATTGTCAAGTGTCTATTTCGTATTTGTTTCGCCACCCCTGGCATTCCACCACCCCACCACCAATCAGAAACCAGGTTCAGTCCATACCAATGGTCCGAGCATGGTCTCAACATCGAGCGAGCATGGTCCGAGCTTCGCCTAAGTCGCTCGAACCAATCAGCACCAACATTCAGTTCAAAAGTTTCAAATGTAGTCAGTGAGTAGAGTCCGCTAACCACGATTCAGCAGAAAGAAGATCTTTCAATACCCGCCGACAAGGACAGCCGGCATTCGCCTGACAGCGAGAAGGGAAAGGATTCAAATAGCTCAGAGCGACTTTTATCCTGCAGGAAATGCCCACCAAGGGAGGAAATGCTACCCCGCTTCGATCCCGTGGAAGTGAATCCGGCAAACGGGAACATAACTTTCATTCCCGCCGATCATGACCTGCTCCCCTTCTCGAACCGGCTTGCCATCCATGACGCGCATGTTGAACAGCGCTTTCCGCTCGCAGTACCAGCAGACGGTCTTCACCTCTTCGATCTTATCCGATAAACAAAGGAGTGATTCACTTCCGGGGAAGAGCTTTCCAAGAAAATCGGTCTTCAGCCCGTAGGCAATAACCGGGATATTGAGTTTATCAACGACATCGCAAAGCTGACGCACCTGCTCAGGGCTCAAAAACTGCGCTTCATCCAGGAGCACACAGCTCTTCGGAGCGTTTTCGCTGATGATCGCGTAAAGATCTGTCTTGTCGTCGATGGCGATGGCGTCTCTCTGCGGTCCGATTCTCGAGGTGATCTTTCCCACCCCGTATCTTGTATCGATCGAGTGGGTAAACAGGAGGACTTCTTTTCCCTGTTCTTCATAATTATTGGCAATCTTCAGAACTTCCATGGATTTGCCGGCGTTCATGGTTGAGTATCGGAAATAAAGCTGAGCCATGATGTTGAGTCTTAAGCCTTTGATTCTGAAATGATGAGTTGGAGAGAGTGCGTTCCGGTGATTGTTTGAGGCAAGTACAGATCTTTATGGTGCCGTGTAGAATCCTCCATTGACCCGGGAGTCGGCAGTTTGATGATGCAGCTCCCCTGCGGTCCAGCCAGAAGCACCTGCAGGCAAAACAATATGGATCAGGAAGAAGAAAGATGAGCTACGATCGTAAATGGAATTTCAGCGCGGGCCCGGCTCTTTTGCCAGAAACTGTAGTAGAGGAAGCGCGGGATAATCTTCTCAATTATCAGAATTCAGGCGCAGGGATCATGGAGCACTCTCACCGTGGGAAAGAAGTGAAGCAGGTTCTTGCCGATGCAGAGGCGGACTGCCGTGAGCTTCTTGGTCTTGATGACAAGTGGGGCGTTCTTTTCCTGACCGGTGGTGCGAGCACTCAGTTTTTTCAGGTTCCCATGAACCTTCTGAAGGGCGGCACGGCGAACTATGTTGATACTGGCTCCTGGTCGGCAAAAGCGATTAAAGAAGCTAAAAAGTTTGGTAATATCCACGTTGCAGGCAGCAGCAAGGAAGACAACTATACATACCTCCCCAAGTCGCTCGATCTGAAAGACGACGCTGCCTATACACACATTACAACGAACAACACGATTTTCGGTACTCAGTTCAAGAACGAGCCTGAAAGTAAGCCTCTCCTTGTGGCAGACACATCCTCTGACATGATGTCACGCCCGATTGATGTGAGCAAGTACGGTCTGATCTATGCTGGCGCACAGAAGAACCTTGGTCCTGCCGGCGTCACACTGGTTCTTGCGAGAAAAGAATGGATCGAGCGGGGAGCTGAAGACATTCCAACGATTCTTCAGTATCGTTCGATGCTCGCCAATGAGAGCTGCTATAATACTTGCCCTGTCTTCCCGATCTATATCGTCAGCCTCGTTTTCAAGTGGCTGAAGAAGAATGGCGGACTGAAAGCGATGCAGGAGCAGAATGAGAAGAAGGCTGCTGTTCTTTATGACTGCCTTGACAGTAGTGAGTACTGGTCAACGCCCGTTGCGAAGGAAGACCGTTCATTGATGAATGTTGTTTTTCGTCTTCCCAGCGAAGAACTTGAAGCGAAGATGATTAAGGAAGCCGCAGAAGCTGGGTTCCTGGGTCTGAAAGGTCACCGTTCTGTGGGTGGACTGCGCGCGTCGATATACAATGCAATGGATCCAGAAGGCATCAATCAGCTCGTTGCTTTCATGAAGGAATTTGAGAAAAACAACGGCTGATTCGGATATAAAGGATCGACCAGATATAAACAACCCCCTCTGTCTGGCAGAGGGGGTTGTCTATTTGAAGGAGGTTTTTCGAGATTAATCAGTCGCCCTGAGTAATACGGGCGACCTCGTGAATTGTGGTATGCCCGAGCTTCACCTTCTGCCAGCCGTCCATACGCAGTGTGCGCATGCCAGCCCTTTGAGCAACTTTCTTCAGGCGGAATCCAGACTCACCTTTAATGATCATTTGTCTCAGGCGGTTTTCGACGACCATGATTTCGTGAATAGCCGTACGTCCGCGATAACCAGAGCCAGAGCAACGATCACAACCAACGTTTCGGTGTATATCAAACGTTTCGACTGCTTCGAAATCCTCAGGTGTTGCATCGATTTCTTCCAGCTCTTCCTTCGTCGGTATATAGGGTTCTTTACAGGCACCGCATAGACGTCTAATCAAACGCTGAGCAACGACAGCCTGCAGTGAAGAGGCCACGAGGAAAGGTTTCACACCCATGTCGACGAGACGAGAGGGAGCGGATGGGGCATCGTTTGTATGGAGTGTTGAGAAAACGAGGTGACCCGTCAGGGCGGCTCGAATACCGATTTCAGCGGTTTCAAGGTCACGCATTTCCCCAACGAGAAGAACGTCGGGTGACTGACGAAGAATAGAGCGCAGGCCCTGGGTGAAGTCGAACCCGATATTTTCATCCACCTGTACCTGGTTTACACCTTCGAGCATATATTCCACAGGGTTTTCGATAGTAACGATCTTGATTTCCGGCGTGTTAATTGTTGAGAGTGCCGAATAAAGTGTCGTTGTTTTTCCCGACCCGGTGGGACCGGTCATCAGGATAACGCCGGTTGGGCGTCGAATCAACTCGTTGAAGAGCGTAATGTTATCGGGAAGAAAGCCTACATCCTCAAGCCCGAGAAGAACCGAGCTCTGGTCGAGAATACGCATGACAATTGTTTCGCCGTAAATCGCGGGCAGGGCAGACACACGCAAATCCAGCTTTCGATCGGGAAGAGAGAGCTTGATACGACCGTCCTGTGGGATTCGCTTTTCGGCGAGGTCCATTCCTGAGAGTACTTTCAGACGGGAAATAATCGCGTTCTGCCATTTCTTCGGTGGTGAGGGAACGTCCTGCAAGACTCCATCGATGCGATATCGAATACCGACGCCATCGCGATTTGGTTCGATATGGATATCAGATGCGCGCTCGTGAACAGCCTGCTTGAAAATGAGATCGACAAACTTGACAACCGGTGGAGCGTCTTCATTTTCGATGAGCTCCACTTCCTGGTCCTGCATCTTATCAAGTTCCTTCTGATGCAGACCATCGGTTATGCCCTCATAAATATTCCTGATTTCATCGCCTTCGTAGTACCGCTTGAAGTAGCGGTCGACTTCTTCTTCAGAAGCGAGGCGTGTGATGACGCGTTTCCCGAGAACCCTCTGGAGGTCGTCAGTGACCTGAATATTCAGGGGGTCAGAGATGGCGACGACAATTTCATCGTCCGTGTAAGATACAGGAAAGACTTTGTATTCGTTGGCAATTTTCTTGGGAATCTGAGCGATCAGGTCATCATTGATTTCGACTTCACGAAGTGAGACCTTATCCATGTCGAGCTCTGTTGCCAGAGCTTCTAGAACGTCATCTTCCCGGACCAGTCCATGATCGACGAGGCTTTTTTGAAGGGTGGTACCTGCTTCATAATTGAGGCCCTTGAGGGTTTCCTGGACCATCTCGTCGCTAACGAGACCTGATTCGGTGAGCATTTTCCCGATGCGGCTCTGTCGAAGCTGCTGTTTCTTGCCTCGCATGAGCTCTTCTTTACTGGGGATGCGTGCGCGTCGCTTGGACTGATGAAGCGGTGCAGCCTCTTCGTCCTTATTCATGGGGTTTTCGGCGGATTTTTTGGGCGGTACTTTCGCCGCACTCTCCTCCTCAAGGGGCCCCTTCTCTTCTCCATCTTTCTTCCTGAATCCGCGAAGAAAACTCATATAATGATAATCCTATCTCTCAGCTTCGAATGCGTTGGCCGGAGCAAAAATGCTTCGTTGTCTAACAGTCAGGCACAACGGCATCGACCTTCTTTTTGCTTTATCAGGGTGGAATGTCGCAACAAGAAAGCCCTGATGAAGGGGGAATAAACTGGGTAAGATCCTTCAGCATACCACATGAGGCTATGAAATTTCCTGCTCAATTGAGAGTTAGAGAAGATTTCCTTTTTTTTGTGGTTTTCCTTTGTCGCCCCGAAATGAAGAGAGGATAATTGCTGAATTAACTGATTTCCTCCGGAATTGATCGAAAAATTATGAAACATGCGTTGATAATAGGAGCTTCTTCAGGAATCGGAGAAGCGCTGGCAATACGCCTCGGCAGGGCCGGGTACAAGCTCGGACTGGTGGCTCGTCGTGAAGAAAAGTTGCAGGAAGTAGCCGAAAAAGTGAAGAGCAAAGGGAAGGGTGAGGCTCTGATCTACATTCATGATGTGAAAAACACGGAAGAAGTTCCGATACTTTTTCAGGAAATCGTCAAAGACCTCGGGGGATTCGATTTGATCATATACTGCGCTGGCGCCATGCCGCCGGTTGGTCCTAATGAGTACAACACGGAAAAAGATAATGAGGTCATCGACATCAATGTTAAAGGGGCCTTTGCATGGTTGAATGAGGCTGCAATGAGATGTGAACGCCAGAAGAGGGGAAGTATCGTGGGTATCAGCTCGGTCGCCGGTGATCGGGGACGAGTTGGACAACCGGTCTACTGTGCCTCGAAGGCAGCGCTGAACTGTTACATGGAAGGTCTCAGGAACAGGCTGACGCACCTGGGCAGGAGATTCCCTTTTGGAAAGGGTTCTATACAGGTTTTGACCGTTAAGCCAGGGCCCGTGAAGACTCCTATGACTGAAGGATTAAAGCTCCCCTTTATGATCGAAGCCGATGAAGCCGCTTCCCTGATCTATAAAGCGATCAGGAAAAGAAAAAACTGTGTCTATACTCCCATGATCTGGTTTCCGATCATGTCAATCATCAGAATGATCCCATCTAGAATCTTTGCTGGAAAGAATATATGAAGACCGCCCCTACCAAGAACAAAGGATCTCGTAAGGCCAGAAAGGGGGAGAACAGGACACCCCTTCTCCCAAGAGACCATCTGGAACCGGTAGAAGCCTGGGGGATGGCGAGCTCTTCCATGGCACATGTCTTCCGCCCCAGTGTTGTCGAAGGGGTTGAAGAGGTTTTCGAGCTCGCCCGTAAGTCAGGAAGGAAGGTTGGTTTCCGCGGCGGAGGTCGCAGCTATGGTGATGCTTTTCAGAATGCAGAAGAGATCCTGCTCGATCTCTCAAGGATGAAAAGGATTCTTGAGTGGGACCCTGGCAGTGGTAAGATTAAAGTAGAACCGGGTGTTCGCCTGGTAGATCTCTGGGAGTATGTTCTGGGTGACGGCTACTGGCCTCCTGTTGTGTCAGGCACCATGTTCACAACTGTTGGCGGTTGTGCCTCTATGAATATACATGGTAAGAACGCCTACAAAGTGGGGCCGTTTGGAGACCATATCCTTGAGTTCGAGTTTCTGACTCCAAATGGTGAAAAGCTGGTGGTAAACCGGGAGAACTACCCGGACTTGTTTTTTGGTGCGATCGGTGGATTTGGAGTCCTCGGTGTCTTTACATCTATCACACTGCAGCTGAAGAAGATTTACAGTGGCCTTCTGGAAGTTTTCCCCCGCCATGTGGAAGACTTCAAAGATATGGCAGATCAGTTTGAAGCAGAAAAAGACAAGAAGGATTACATGGTAGGTTGGGTTGATTGCTTCGCTCGCGGTAAGAAGCTTGGTCGCGGCGAGATGCACTTTGCGCGGCAGCTGGAACCGGGTGAAGACGCTGTCCCTGCGCAAACTTTGCAGCTTACCAATCAATCACTTCCCGAGAACATTATGGGTCTCATTCCGAGGTCGATCATGTGGAAACTTTCCCGTCCGATCGTTACCAATTTTGGCATGAAGTGGCTGAACCGTGCGAAGTATTTCTTTCAGCTGAGACCAGGTGGAGAGAAGGACTACATGCAGAGTCATGCGGCCTTTCATTTTCTCCTCGATTATGTGCCCAACTGGAAATGGTCTTATCGTCCAGGGGGGTTGATACAATATCAGTCTTTCGTTCCTGTCGAGAATGCCGTGGAGGTGTTCGAAAAGCAGATTGAGCTGACTCATCAGCGAGGCATTTATTCCTATCTCGGTGTCACAAAGAAACACAGGAAGGATGATTTTCTGATGACTCATGGATTGGATGGCTATTCCCTGGCGATGGATTTTCCGGTCACGAAAAGGAATCGAGAAGACCTTTGGTCATTGTGCCACGA
Source organism: uncultured Candidatus Sumerlaeota bacterium (assembly GCA_964437365.1). Classification (GTDB taxonomy): domain Bacteria; phylum Sumerlaeota; class Sumerlaeia; order SLMS01; family SLMS01; genus CAYTGM01. Next base: position 24,820 of record CAYTGM010000024.1, read on the forward strand.
GATGGACCAGTTGGTGTTAGAGGCCGGTGGGAAGCTTTACTTTGCGAAAGATTCCACAATGAAAAAGGGGACGGCAGATGAGTTTATCCCGTCTGAGAATCTTGAAAAATTCATGAAATTGAAGAACGCCTGCGATCCAGAAGGGCTGATCAGCTCTAATTTATATCGCCGGGTCTTCGATTGATAAACCTGATCTACCAAAGCAGTGGGCTGCTTTCAGCGATCTTATTCCCTGAGGTGCTAAGAATAAGGCACAGATTTGGTTGCCTTATCATGTCGCTTGGGGTTAAAAGTACGAAAAGTTGTGAGACACAAAAGGCGAAGCAAGTATGAAAGAGTGGAAAGAATTCGACAATAACGAGATTACTCACAGTATGGCCCACTACTTAATGGCCATCCACTCGTTGCATAAGGAGCAGGGCTACGCGAGGGTGACTGATGTTGCCCGAGAGCTGGAAATTACTCCTGGCAGTGCATCTGTAAGTATCAAGACGTTGAAAGCGAAGGGATGGGTTGAAGAGGACCACAACCGGTTCCTCAAGCTCTCGGCAGAGGGTGACAGAATTTCGCACGAAATTGAGATCAATAACCGGCTGATGGTGCAGTTCCTGAACGAAATTCTTGGCCTTCCTGAGTCTCAGGCTAACATTGATGCCTGCAAGATTGAACACCTTGTGAGCTCTCAGCTGCGCAATAAGCTGATGGCATTCCTGGATTTCCTCCATCGAGACGAGCCGGCCGTGAAAGCGTTTCGTCGAGCGTGGAGTGAATATACATTCGAATGCCCGGGACCCAAGAGCTGCGATCTCTGTGAAGATGATGAGGAGTGCGTCATCCATGGGAACCATGTGCCTGAGGAAGAAAAACCAAGGTCATGATTTAATTAGCTCTTCTCCCTGAAGGCTACTGCAACAAGTCTACTTGAAAAGATAATGAGGAATGGGAATTCGCAGTTGCTTCCATCTGCTGCGGAGGACATCCATAACATTCTAACGCTTGAAAGATTGAGAGAAGAGGTAGAAAACCATAAATGAGTGAAGAAAAAACACGAAAATGTGTCATTATTGGGAGTGGACCCGCTGGCTGGACAGCGGCGATTTATCTATCCCGCGCCAACCTTTCTCCTGTGGTCTATTGTGGACAGCAGATTGGTGGGCAACTTACGACGACCACTGAGATCGAAAATTTCCCAGGATTCGCTAAAGGTATAGATGGCCCTCAGCTCATGCAGGAGATGGAAGACCAGGCGAAAAACTACGGCACAGAGATTATCTACGACGAGATCAAGAGCGTCGATACCTCGCAGAAACCCTTCGTGCTGGAGACTTCTAAAGGTCCCATCAAGGCTCATTCGATTATTGTGTGCACGGGCGCGTCTCCGAAAATGTTGGGTCTTGAAAGTGAAAAGACCTTCTGGAATCGCGGTGTTCACACCTGCGCGGTCTGTGATGGTGGCTTTTACAAAGGCAAAGTAGCCGCTGTTGTTGGAGGCGGTGACTCAGCAATGGAAGAGGCAACTTACCTCGCAAAGCTTCTCGAGAAAGTATATATTGTTCATCGTCGTGATGAGTTTCGCGCCTCACAAATTATGCAGGACCGCGCACTCGCGACCAAGAATATCGAAGTTGTCTGGAACAGCGAGGTCGTCGAAATAATGGGCGATACTTCCGGCCAGTTTCCCGTCATGCAAAAACTGAAAATAAAGAATACTCAGTCTGGCGAAACCTCGGAACTTAAGGCTGACGCGTTCTTCATCGCCATCGGACACACCCCCAATAGTGCTTTTCTCGGTGATCAATTCAAGACTGACGAGAACGGTTACCTTGAGGTAAACGACAGGCAGGAAACGAACGTAGCTGGCGTATGGGCCGCCGGCGACATCCATGATCATCGCTATCGCCAGGCGATCACCGCGGCCGGCTTCGGTTGCAAGGCAGCTCTGGAAGTTGAAAGATGGCTGACCCACGAAGGCATTGTCGATTAACCGGATCTGTCTTAAGCGCCTTTTGCTCGCTGAATAACTGAAACAAACCGCCAGAATCCTCTGGCGGTCTTCTTTTTTGTGCCTTGCATCTCCAGCCTCGCTGCGTGCTAAAGATTTCCAGAACACAAATTCACCCAGGACACCGAACTACATGTCTCGCTTGAAAACACTTTCTTTGAAGATTCTTCTCACTGGCGCCATCTTTCTCGGCGCGACGACTCCATCACTTGCCGAGGGAGGTGTCGGGACGTATTTCAAGGATCGGGGGAATGACATCCTCGATATTCTTCGTTTTCGCGCGGGAGCCCCCTACGAAGGCAAGGCTTTCGGACTGAAGGCAAGGGCGACGGCCCTTGCTCAACTCGGGTACGTTGACTGGGAAGGAAAATATGCAGGCATCAATAGAAGAGGTATTGGAATTATTGACGAAAGACGCCGTGAAGGTGGCGTTTCGCTTGCCTATATCTCTTTTAACGAGATGGAACCTGTCGCTGGTAACAAATACCTTATGGGCAATAATGAGTGGACAGAGAATCGAGACCGCCGAATTATTCGAAATGAACCCCACTGGGACGATGGACGACAGAGGCACTTAAGCTTTGGCGCTGAGCTCGCCACCCCGCTATTTGGTATAGACGTTGGCGTTTATCCTGAAGAAGCACTGGATCTCGTCCTTGGAATCCTGACCATCGACATCCTTAGAGATGACGAACTGAGGCAGAAGCCCGCAAGCAAGTACCTCACGGCCACCACACTGCCAGTTCCACAGGAAGACGCGCCTTTTCAGGACGTGAAAGCAGAACATGAAGAGTTTCTTACGAACTATGTTCTCGAGCAGAGTGAGGTCGAAACACCTCAGGCGGACATGCAAGATGACCAGCCTGTCACCTCCGGTGCATCAGGGGAGTCAATAGACACGATCACTCCCGACGCCGCCGATGAAGCAATGAGGGAACTTGAGTCAACATCGTTGGCACCCGAAGAAACAGTGGCTCCAACTGAACCAGCCGCGAACGAGAGTGCAGCTCGTGAAGAACCCGTGAGTGAGGCTTCGCCACGAGCAGAGGCAGAAGAAAAAGCTGAAGAGAAACAAGCTGCTCCAGCAAAGAAAAAAGCAGAAGCTCCATCACCAGAAGAGAAAGAGTCATCTAAAACAAATCAAAAGGGTGATGCATCAGAAGAGAAAGCAGAGAGAGAAGCTGAAAAAGAGAAGGCAAGTAGTCAACCTGAGGGAAGCTGATTAGTACGAGGTTGTTAGGGTTGGCTCCCCTTCTGAACTTGTCGGCGTTGTCTATATTTCCGCAAAAAGCTTCTCAATGAGAGCTCGAGACCAATCATAAACGCCTGGGGATTCAGATTCCCTTGGTCCTGCGAAATTCACCCGTACCGGATTCGAATCGATCTGATCTATCAGTTGCCTGCATGTTGCGAACTGTTCAGCTGATCGAATGACAACGACAGGCTTATTTAATATAGATGCATATTTGAGTGTCGTTAGTGTTCCTCTTGAAACACTCCTGGTAACGAGAATCAGCGTCAGGTCCGAGTCACGAACATTAAGAAAAGTCCTTCGTGCGGGATCTCGACTCGAGGATTCTTTCAGACAATATTGATCGGGAATTCTTCCCGACTCGCTCCACCGTCCTCTTGGGCACCACCCAGAGTGTGTCATCCCGCTCTGGAGGGCGAAATCGAGAACAGCTCGATCAACGCCCGTCTGGCCACCTGAGATTATATGAAATTGTTTCCTGATTTTTTTCATCGCAATTCTACGGATTGAGCTTATCCTCTCTTGCTGCTTCGTGAGCTTCTGATTAATCATCGAGTTCAATTTCACTCAAGGGGCAATCGTTGACAAAACGTCTGAAGATTATCAAATCGATCACCCTTTGTCTGCTGGTCTTTTCAGTTAGCCTGGTCGCGTCTTGTCAGAAGAAGGAGCAATCAGGCGCTGCAGACAAGTCACAAATCAACGCCTCGTTGCAGAAGGTTTCTTCCCAGAATGTGGAATTGCAACTGAAGGGATTGCGCGAATTGGAGCAGCACGGGGAAGCGTCTCTCGGTGCTCTGCCGATCATGATCGATCTCCTTGATCATCCCGAGCCAAAAGTCGCACGGGGAGCTTCCGATGTGATTGCCAGTATGGGTGAACCAGCCGTTCCTTATATGTTAAAATTTGTAAACAGCTACCCCTCTGACGAAGAATATCTGCTCTCCTTCAGGGCGCTTGGAAGAATGGGAGCTGATGGATTGCCAGCCCTTGAAGAGGTGATAGATGGACTTGACCATCCGCAGAAGAAGTATAGACTGGCGTCGCTAGTTGCGTTGGAAGGGATATTGAAAGGTCTGGATGGATATCCACTTTCCTATGCTCAATCATCAAACACTTCGGAGGGGAAAAGTCAGGACACGGAAGAGCTGGCGAAGAATCTGAATGAGGTGGCTGACCTCTTTGATTTACCTGCCAAGCCAAAGAATAAGGCAAAGGCGCCCTCACTGGTACTTCCGAGCGAGGAGGACTTCTCGAAAACGCTCATCTCTCTCTTGAACTGGGATGATGACCCCGAAGTGAGACTCACCGCCCTCAAGTGTTTGATGGCAAGCGGTCTAAGCAGTGACCGGATCAAGAGCGCGGTCGACTATGCGCGTCATGATCCCGATGCGAGAGTGCAGGAATTTGCGATTAGAGCGTACGGAAAGTTGATAAAGTAACAGGCTTGCACCATACTTGAATTGCATGAAAGCACTTGATTTCAAAAATGTTTTCCAGTGAAATGTTTTTTGCGAATTGAGTTGCCACAGAAGAGACAAATCCTCAAGATTACTCCTTCATTTGAGGGAGTGGTCTTTACAACAAAGATCATTAAGATAAATGAAGGTTAGGCGAGTTCATGAAGAACATCTTTTTTAGTCAAAACCAGTCCGGCGGAGGAAACGATGATGAAAACGCAGAAGATTATCTGAACCGGCTGGCAAACTCGATCTTGTCGAAAGAGAATCAACCTGGCCCAGGCTATAGTGCAGGGTCACCGTCTCAGAGTCCCGCGAAAGACTCGACGCCCATACCACAAGCCTCAAGACGTCCCGTGGCCTCTCCCCGGCCGGACACGCATGCAGATGTCGATATAGCACCTCAAGCACCGAGCCCTTCAAGGCCCGCCACTCCTGTGAACAGAACGCCCTTTCAGGCAGAAGGCAAAGGGCAGACTGCCTGGACCCGACAGGTTGAGATGCAGGACGCACAGGGGAACTATCTGCCCGGAACAATCCTACTTTTTGAAGATGGTAACGTAGGTGTTTTTAAGGAATCAAACCCTGTTAAAGACTATGATATTGTCTATATGTTGAAGGAGCAGGGTCGTCTCGCTCCTCAAGGAATTCCGCTCTATTCCTATGATGTGGAACCAATTGGACGACTATCGCAGCTTTGCCTCGACCAGATGATGAAATCTAATCTTTGGGAAAGAGATATGATCGTCTTCCACTTGCTGAAGTACCGTGATTGTTCCCACGTTCCTGCGGCAGGCAAAGGTGCTCAAACTACCGGCTACTCCTCTGCCACGGCATCAGCGCAAAGCACGAACCCTTCTTTTGGGGAAACGGATCTTGATGATGACTTTGATATTCCCGGAGAAGTCGAATCTGCTGGAAATGAAGATGCATCTGCAAACTCTCAGTTAACACGAGGGCGGCAGCTGGTCATCCAATTTGATAAATCCCGAAAATGGAATGCAATCTACTGGGGCAAAGACGAGTTAGGACATGTCGTTGCACATAACACTCATGATGAGTGGACACTGATGCATCTGGACCTTGACCGGTTTAAGGACAGCATGGAGTATGGAGATGTGATTAATCACAAGACTCTCCAGCAAATGGAACGACAGTTTGCCCAGTAGACCAGAATCTCCCTCTCACTCACAATTCATCTATCAGTACAGGATCGGATACGCCGATACTGACATGATGGGTTATATGCATCACTCGCGTTACCTGGTGGTTTTTGAATCAGCCCGGACCGAGTTGCTTCGAACCTCAGGGATGAGCTATAAACAAATGGAAGACTCTGGCATTATGCTACCTCTGCGCAGGAGTGAGATCGACTATAGAGTGCCTGGAAAATACGACGATATTCTGTCTGTCTCGGTACAGATTGTAAACCTCAGCAGAACACGACTCGACTTTCAGTATTCAGTGACTAATCAAGATGATATAGACGTTGCCGAAGCTCAGACATTCCATGTCTTCGTAAATAAAGAGGGCCGACCCGTTCGGATCGACCCATCACTCATGCAACATCTTGAATCTCTAGCTTAGGAATTATCAGGCAGCAACGGCTGTAACTGTTGGATCAAGCTTAGCCTGGATATTCGGGCGGCGCAGTTTCTGCAGAGCACGATGCTCAATGCGGCGAACACCCTCCTGGCTAAGGCCAACAAATTTACTCGTTTTGCGAAGGCTGAGTGCGGGGCCACCGTTCAATCCGTAACGTAACTCCATGATTCTCTTTTCACGATCACTAAGGATTGAGAGTGCTTCGCGAAGAGCCTGCTTTGACTGTGATTCAGAAATCTGAGCGGAAGGCGCTGGTGCGGAATCAGGAATTGCATCGAAGAGGTTCGTTCCATCTTCATTTCTTTCTGCATCCAGAGAAACCATGCTTTCTCTCATATGGGAAATACTTTCAATTTTCTTCACCGAAGTGCCCACGAAGAGAGCAACTTCTTCATTACTGGGGTCTCGACCTTCATAGTTATTGAAGTGACGGACAGCTTCAGCGATTTTTCCAAGCAGCCTCGCTTTGCGAATAGGCAGGCGAATCATTGAGTTATTATTGCGGATAGCAGCCTGGATTTCCTGGCGAATCCAAAATGCAGCATATGTAGAGAAGCGGAATCCTTTACGCCAGTCAAACTTCGAAATTACATAAATCAATCCGATATTTCCTTCCTGAATCAGGTCCGAAACAGGGAGTCCACTCTCTTTGAATTGAAGTGCGATCTTTACAACGAGACGCAAGTTACAACGAAGTATTTCTTCCCGCGCAGCTTCATCCCCGGCTTCCAGCTTCTGAAAGAGCTCGACTTCTTCTTCTTTCGTTAGCACGCGGTGATCGCTGATGTTGTTGAGATAATTCTGAAGTCCATCTTCTGTGAATTTAGTAGCCATTTTTATAATCTCCAGTCATTAGAGCTGCGGGGCATGTGGCTCCTACTAAGTGCAACGGCTATTCCCAAGCTTAGGACTAGAAGGACAAAGACACCTAAACATATTATTTTCAATGGTCTATGAACTATTTGATTCTATTTCAAAACCACGGCCGTGCAGAAAAACTCACAGAACCTTGAGTTGCAAGATTGCACACGTGCGAAATATCTCACGCTTGAAACATGAAAGAGAGCTGGAGGATTACTCCCGATGACGGAGGTCGGTCCTGCGTCTTACCTTCGAGTCGGGAGGACCGCCAGACTTAGGGAGGAGAACAAAATCACGAAGAGACCCAGGTTCGGCACCAGGAGAATGGCCTTGCACTTGATTTAATGACGGGGAAGGTCGTCTTAATCAGACTAGATAAAAGAGAGATATGATACATGATTAGTAAGACGAAGGCAGTTTTAAGAGGTGCTTTCTTATCCGTTGTGATGGCCCTTGGTACCCATCCTTCTTATTCCGAAGATGTAAGCCCGGTTAAAGAGTTAAGAGGTGTCTGGCTTACGAATGTTGATTCAGATGTTATGATGAGTCGGGAAAAGATCGCTGAAGCGATGGACTTTCTCGCTGCGCACAATTTCAACATTGTTTATCCGGTTGTCTGGAACAAAGCTGTCACACTTTATCCGAGTGATGTGATGGAAAAGGAGTTCGGCGTGCGTATAGACCCTCTACATGAGGGCCGTGACCCGCTCGCTGAAGTGATCACCGAAGCTCATCGCGTGGGGATAGAAGTTATTCCCTGGTTCGAGTTCGGGTTTGCAACCTCCTATAATATCGGTGGAGGTCACATCATCGAGAAGCGACCAGAATGGGCAGCTCTTGATCAGGAGGGGAACCTGGCGAAGAAAAACAATTTCGAATGGATGAATGCGTTCGATCCTGAAGTTAGACAGTTCATGAATGATCTGGTCATGGAAGTCGTTGAGAAGTACGATATAGACGGAATTCAGGGCGATGACCGTCTTCCCGCGCTCCCCTCTCTCGCTGGCTATGATGATTTGACGGTTTCTCTTTACAGGAAAGAATTCGGTGAAGACCCTCCGAAGGATTATAAAGACGAACAGTGGGTGCGCTGGCGTGCAGATATTCTAACGGAATTTCTGGCAGAATTAAGAGAGAATGCCAAAGAGATTAATCCCAATGTTACGATTTCCATGTCACCGAGTTATTACGACTGGGCGCTCTATGAGTACCTGCAGGATTCTTACACCTGGGTAAATCGCGGTCTGGTTGATTCAATTCATCCACAGGCGTACCGCTATGATTTGCCTGCCTACAAGAAAATCGTCGATGATCTTGTTGAGAACCAGTTTACGGCAGATCAGCTCTCACTGCTCTACCCCGGGATCCTGACAAAGTCTGGCAGCTATGTTATCGAGAGCGATATGCTTCTTGAATGCATCAAGTATAACCGCAAGAACGGAATTAAGGGTGAAGTTCACTTCTTCTACGAAGGTCTTCGCAAGAATGATCAGTCTAATGCGAAAGCCCTCATCGAAGGTCCCTATGCGGTGCCTGCAGATATCCCCTACCGCGATCCCTCCTGGCGTCCGGGTGGATATATAACAACGGTCGGTGAAGCGGAAACGAGCGGAGATTGGGATATAATTGAAATTGATGGGGAAGAGTTTCTTGCCGAAAAAGGTGGGGACTTTGGCTCCGCTGAATTCGAGATTGAAGTTCCGGTCACAGCCTCTTATCATCTATACATGAGATTTGCTGATATTCCTAACGAATCGATGTCAACGATTGTATCCGTTCAGTCTCCTGTCTCGAGCGACCTATCGAAAGAGATCAACTTCCAAAACAAGTTCACCAATGGCTGGGTGAAGTTAGGTGAAATTTTCCTCGAAGAAGGTGATGACAATGAAGTAATTGTCCAGTCGCTAAATGATGATGAGTCCAAGTTGACAGTTATTGGCCCGGTCATGGCACTTATTAACCGAAAAGTTTCACCAGACGCGGAGGTCACAGACTAAATGCCTATTCGACTCAAATTCAAGAAGCACTCTATCTACTCAATGCTTCTTGCCTGCATCGCGGTAACTCTTATAGTCTCTGTGACCCACACACTTTATGCCCAGGATGAACCATCATTGAGCAACCAACTTGGAAATGATCCGAATACCATCGACCGACTTCTGTTTATTGACAGCAAAGAAGCCTGGGAAGCTGGTGAACTGAACCGACTTGAGATTATTGAACATCCAGACACAGCTTGTTCTGCACTCACGATTGAGAAGGGTGTCAGAGGATATCCAGCTCGAGGTCGATTCGTATCGGAAGTCATCGAGACAGACATTCCTTTTACAGAACTACTTCCTTCCTGGAATGCAGATATAGATGATGAAACGGGTTTAACCGTTCAAATTCGTGTGCGAGATAGTGAGAACGATTTCTGGTCGCCATGGCTATACCTCGGTCAATGGGGGAAGAGTCTCCACTGGCCTAATAGAACATTAAGGTTTGAAACTGGAAGTGTTCATGTTGATCACATTCGCCTCGAGCTGCCCGCCGATGCTTTTCAATACCGTATTACTATGTACAGTTACGATATGTCTGGAGAGAAGAGGCCAGTCTTGAGAAGGCTTGCGGCAGCATATTCTGGTGTCATTGAAGATGCAGATCAGAGAGCTGGACTGAGAGAGGCATCAACTCTCGACGGGGTGTGGCAGAAGAGCCTTCCCGTTCCTTTCTATACGCAACAGGACCTGGATCCTTCGGTCTCCGGATCAACCTGCTCACCGACGAGTGTTTCCATGGTTGTAGGATATCGGTCAGAAGAAGAGCAGAATGTTCTGGAAAATGCTCTGAAGATATACGATCCAGAGTATGGAATTTTTGGAAACTGGAACCGGGCAACGGCCTTCGCTGGTGACGAAGGTTATGTCTCGTGGGTTCAGAGAATGCGAAATTGGGATCAGGTAAAGAGCCTGATCGTTGAAGGTCAGCCCGTGATTGCCTCGATCCGTTTTCGTGAAGGCGAGTTTCCAAGCAATCCCATGAAATCAACTCGTGGTCACTTAATTGTGATCAGGGGGTTTGATGATGAAGGGAATGTTATAGTGAATGACCCGGCGCACAAAGAGGTTGGGGATGCAATTGTCTATAATGCTGAAGAGCTTGGTCGTGCCTGGTTCGATAAGGGCGGCGTCGCTTACATTATCGGTCCTGAGGACAAGTGCGCTCCCAGATAACTCTTAGTCAACTCCATCAATTCAGTGAACAAGCACATAATGCCTCCTGTTGTCAGGAGGCATTGTTGTGACATTGGGGTTAAGTTATAGACAATTGTTACAAAAAATCTCAGGACAAAGCAAATTCAGCCGCAATCTTTCCAGATAGGTAAAATTTAACGGACCTCTCTGAATTCATGAAGTGTAACGTTCCTGTTTCAATTGTGGCAGATTCGATACATTCCTGTTAAAGTCAATCGATCCGTTCAATCCATGTGCTGTTCAGCATCCTCATATTTCGGCATTCTGGCAAATCCTTGTGTCAAATAGATGACCTGTGAATTGTAGTATTGACCAATATTCATGTCTCTCCAAGTTATCACGCAAATTGTCACGTATATATAAGGTGTGATAATTATTAAAATCCATCTTTGAGGATCTTAAAGCATGAAGAAAAGTCTTTTTACTATTCCTGCTCTCGTGCTCGCCAGCAGTGTATCTGCAGCGACCATCAATGTACCAGGAGATCAGGCTACAATCCAAGACGCAATTAATGCAGCAAGCGCAACAGGCGACGAGATTGTCGTCGCCTCAGGTATCTACACCGAATTTCTGGAGCTTAAGGGGAAATCAGTTACCATCCGCGGAGCAAGCACGACAAACAGACCCATTATTGTTCTCAACGATGGAACTGAAACATTGACAAACGCCTCTGTTCAATACGGCTTCGGTATTGAAGGTGACAACATCAGCGTCACCATCAAAGACATTATCTTTGTACCCGGAAGCATCGATGGTGTTGCAGGAACAAAAGGAATTTTCAGTTCAGCCGAAACGCAGGACGCTGATATCTCTATCACATTTGAAAATCTCCTCTTCTCACCAAGGGTCGGTGCCGGCTTTCCGGCGATTACGAACCCCTTTGATACATCGGCCTTCATAGCTCCAACTGGATCTGGAAGTGGCTCATGGCCTCACGATGTACTCTACATCATGTCCCGTTCATTTGGCGGCGCAGTCGATAGTAACGGAACCTATGTCTTCGACGGAGTTGAAGTTATCGGAGCTGGTCGTGATGCCTTTGTTTGTTATTCAACGGGAGCAAACTCTACCGGGAATGGTTCGATCACCTTTACTGACTCCTTCTCTTCACGAAGTGCGAGAAGAGCAGCTCAGATCGGCGATTCAGGGTCCAGCACCTCAACAGGCGATCTGAATATGGTTGGCACTAAGCAGCAGCCCGCATTTACTTCAATCAATGACGGAGATGGTATTACGATTTTTGGTGGAGACGAAATCGCTCTGGATTACGTCGTTTCACTTAATAGCCAGGGAGCGGGCATCGAGGTTGCAGCAGACAATGTTACCTCACTGACAACCTCCCATCTCCTGATCGTCGGTTCGGCAAGTGACGGGTTTGTCTACACAAACCAGGTTGGCTCAAATGCAATCAGTCACGAGCTCACTGACAGCACCTTCGTCAATTGCGGTAACGCTGGCAACCTGACAGCCGCGCTTTACCCACAGAACACACTTCCTGCACCAACAGGATACATCGTTCGTGACTCCATCATCCTTGGTGGTGGTGCACAGGCAGCCGTTTCCCTGGATGCTAATGCGGGGGCCCTGACGGAGTTCCAAAACTGTGTGTTCTCACCTAACCCATTCACGATCTCTGTAGGTGATGACGCCGGTATCGAAACGAATACGAACCCAACATACGCCACGCCTAACTTCAATAACACTGTGATCAACAGCATTGGCAAGCTCGAAACAGCGTACAACGTTACCGCTGGTGGTGGAGTTCTGATCGGTGGATACGGTGACTTCGATTCAACTGTCAATGACTGGTTGGACTTCTAAGCGATATCCTGTAACTGCATATACAAATAGGAAAAGGGAAGCCACTCGCGGCTTCCCTTTTCTATTATTGCGAGTACTTTTTCAGCATCTGCTCGCACATGAAAAGTGCTCGCGGCACGTGGAAACACCCCTTGTAGGGCCCGCCTTTAAACCGCTGCGACACTTTCCCCTGCTCGCTGAGATAGCCGAACCACTCTCCATACTCAGGGTCTGAGAAATGCTGGAATGAGTAGTCCGTCAGCTTCTGAAACCTTTGAAAATATTGAGCTTCACCGGTCTCTTCCCAAGCCATCAAATAGGCAATCAAAGCTTCGCAATGAGGCCACCAGAGCTTCATATTCCACTCAAGTTGAACTGGAGAATAGCCTTCACGATCAAGGAAGTAGTAGAGCCCACCATTTTCCTTATCCCATCCAAAATCGTAAGACCAATCGATCATCTTCAATGCTGTATCGACGAGCTCCTTCTCCCCGGTCTTCCTGGCATAGTTCAGAAGAAACCACCCGCACTCAATAGCGTGCCCCGGGTTCACCATTCTCCCCTGCGGGTTGTCTATAAGCTCTCCGTCGTAGCCTACTGTTTCTAGAACAAGCTTCAACTCAGGTTTGAAGTGCTTATAAATGCGCTCAACGCACCAGGCTGAGAGTTCCGCGTACTTGTCTTCCGCATGTAATTCTTCGATGAGATTGAGCAGAATCATCGGAATCGCCAGCGCAGAGGTCTTCGGCAGGTGTGGATAACTGGGACGACCTAGAATGGTCGGATCCCTCGCATATTCCATCACATATTGAAACATCTCAAGGGCTTCTTCGGAAGCACTCTGATCGCCACTCGCCCGTCCATACTCTGCCAGAGCCATGACGTAAAAACACTCCGTGAACATCTTGCGCTGGATGAAATGAGGTTTTCCTTCTTTCGTCAGAGAGAAATACACACGTTTTCCCTCACGGGCATTTTTGCGGAGAAACTCAGCGCCCGACTTTGCGAGGGTCAGATATTCAGACGAATCAGAATCTGTATAGAGAGTATTGTGCAACTTCGAGAGCATCCAGACTTGACGTCCTTGAAGCCACATATGCTTTGTTGTATCATAAACTTTTCCGTCTCTGTCCAGACAGTCAAAGAAACCGCCATTCTCCTCATCTGGAGAATACTTCATCCAGAACGGCATCACGTTCTCATAGAGTTCCTTGTGATATTTTTCATGAAGTCCTTGAAGAACTTCACGCGATGGATTCTGTGTCATCTTATAGACTCTCCTTCAGATATTCATCACAATACCGATCAAATAGACCGTGCGCTGCAGGGTAGATTGAGTTAGGGCTCATAAAATGCGAAAACTCAAATGTAATCAGCTTATCTACACCCGACTCGACCGCCTGATCAACTTTGAACTTCAGCTTTCTCCACTCCAGAGGAGGAAACTTGATCGGCATATCCCGGTCAAAACTCTCAACATTGGACCAGCACTTCAAACCATACTTCCTCGCAAGTTGAGTGTTTACCTGAAGGTAATCTTTCAGGTCGTGAAAATCCACATGCCCATCCTGAAAGGCGACAATATCAACGAGTCCTTTGATGCGTGCAAATACCTTATCCCATTCCTTCTCATGATCACCTAAAGTAATGGCCTCATCGGGGAATTGCTTTACCCCTTTGATATACGGAGAGATGAGAATTGGCAGGTTTTTGATTCCTCGAAGGTGTGAGGAAAGCTCCTCATAGACCTTCATGACCCCCTCATCGAAAGTGTTGATTTCGTGCGAGATATACCACCCTTTAAAAGCGGGTGAATCTCCATATTTCTCAAAGAATTCATCACAAAATGCGCGATTGAGGTCTGATTCCTTCTGGTACTGACCGCTATGCCAGTACTCACCTGAATCATATGTTCCGAAGAAGAAATCCATTTCGCGTTCTTCTGCAAGATCAAGAAACAACCTGACCAGGTCATCTGAAGCGATGAGAGAGGGGTGAAGCTTTCTTAATACTTTGGAATCAAATGTTGCTTTATCCTGGTATCCCGCTCGGATCAGAATGACCGTATCAATACCAGCTTTCTTCATCGCATCGAAGTCCTTAGCCCACTTTTTGGCAGACCAGTTTTGAGCAGGGATGTCGTGCGAAATTTCGTCTAAGAATGTTCCAGTAATCATCTCTTTTCCTGTCTAATGAGATTATCTATACATACAGTTTGACCCCGAGCACTTGATAGCCGCTCGGGGTCGGAATTAGTTGAAGCTCAGCGAGGTTGCTGAAGCAATCATGACTTTTTAACGTTCTCAGTAGCCTTCGCAAGACTACGGGCTGCACCAGAGAACTCGGACAGAGCCATCTCCTTGAAGAAGACGAAGCCTCTGGCTGCGCGCAGACGAGGGCTTGAGTTCTCGGTGAAGAATCTTCCGCCCAGGCAGGTACGAATCATTCCGTACTGCTCAACCCAAAGGCGTGAGGCCTGGTAGCAGAAAGGACCATCGTACTCAAAACTCGGGAAAGAAGCATTCTTCTGTGAGCCAAAACAATGCATGAACGAATCATTCATGATCGCCATCGTGTTCAGCGTTGTTGGGACAAACACGTTGGAGTTTGCAGGGTGAAAGCGGAACCAAACGTTACGGTATCCCCAGACAAGAGGCTCGATCCCAGTCTTCTCACTGTAGGCAAGAAGTGCGTCATGAAGAACCTGCAGAACTTTATAGTGTGTATCAGGGCCTGCACCTTCAGGGTCGAAAGCGAGAGAAACGATTGTTGGCTTCAGCTTGTTCATCATCGACAGAACTGGTGCAACATCGCGATCAAGAGTTGGCTGCTCCGTGAAAATATCGCCCGTATAGAAACCAAGACGAGAGTGGTAAACATCGCTTGGATTCGTTCCTACGTAACCCCAGATCAATTCTTCTTCATATTCGCGCTGCATCCCCTTGAGCTTCTGGATGTGTGGGACGTCTTTCTTTCCGGGGTACTGAGAATCAAGATACTCAATGTCGTCGTTGATTTTAGTCTTCAGCTTTCTGAAGTCCTGAGTCTTATAGACAGTAGAAAGGTTAAAGAGCATTCTGCGCGCCTGTGCTTTGCGGCGGACATCTTCGTCAATACCAGCAATGCCATCGAGAAAGAAATAAACTTCTTCGGCTCTCGCGACATCATTCTTAGCGTTGAAGGCACCATCCTGCTTCGGCTGATCGAAATCACCTTTGTCCATAAACTCAAGAACATCCGTGAAGATCGAGCGAAGGAATGTATTCGTTACTGCAGTGAACCCTGATGTGAGTACGCTGAAATAGTTTCTGTTCGTTGCCTTGCGCACCAGGTGCATCACGTAAGGCATATAGCCAAGCATGATATCGTCGTGGTGTGGACCAGTATGAAGGATCGTCTGATCTTCAACGGTATCGACACCTTTATTGATCTTCTGGATGATAGAATGGCGAGCCATGTGAGCAACTTCTGACACAGGACGCCCAACTCTCTGCAGAGCCACTTCAAGCTCTCGGTCGCCTTTAGTATGCTTCTTCGTCAGCTCATCCAGTTTGACTTTATTATTGAGGGCACAATTGATGACCAGCTCTTCCAGCTTTGACTCAGGAAGATCAGCTGCTTTTGAAAGGTCGTCTATACGGCGCTCAACAAGCTTGGTAATGGCGCCTGTTGTGAGGTAGAAGCGTGCATTCGGGAGTTCCTGCATGATGCTGGCAGGATAGAAAACTGAGCGATCATTCTGAATCGCGTCTGCTGCAACCTTGCTTTTGCCTTCACCTGCAGCAAATACGAGGACGACTGCCTCTGGGTCATAGGAAATCGTTCCAAGACCGACCGTGATCACTGGCTTGTGACGTGAAACTTCTATACCACCAAGATCCGTCGCCGCTGCTGCCTCAGTTTCATAATTTGTATAGGTGAGGCGGGTTGGTGACTGGTGATGCGCCCCGCGAGGATTAAAGCCAATATGTCCATCAGGACCAATGCCACCGAGGAAAAATCCAATGCCACCCAGCTCACGAACCTTCTCTTCATAGTCCGTACAGAACTGATCAACTTCGAAGATAACACTCTGCTGAAGCTTTTCGAGGTTTGATGAGGGGTTCCTGGATCTCAGCCGGAGGTCAACATGGCCTCCAGGAAAGACATCGTCGATAGACATTCCTTTTGGAATACCAATCGATGTTGGGTCGATCAAAAGTGCCTTCTTCGGATCAAGGCCGAAACCTTTGATATACTGATTCACAACATAGTAGTGAAAGCTGTTATGCTGGGCAGGATCGATCGGATAAAATTCGTCAATCTGTACGAAGTGAAGTCCTTTGAGGTTTGGTTTTTTGGAAGTATCTATACCAACTTCAGCGAGTTCTTCCTGAACGTCTTTTTTCTTCCAGTTCTCGAGATAGTGTTTGGTCCACTTAATGAAGTATTCAGGTGTTTTTCCAGTGGGAAGGCTGATAACGCCGTTTGGATTTGCCTGAACCCATTCAAGAAAGCGTTGAGCAGTCATTCTTCCAAGCAGGGGAAAGTTAGAGACTTCAATGATTCCGATTTTTTCCGTCGGATCGTAACGGAATTTTCGACCTGACTGTTTCAGGTAATAGGATTCCACTGCGGAAGGTAGTTTCTCTCCCGAAGCAGCTTTCTTAGCAGGGGACATAAGGTTGACCTCATCCGTTTTTGTATTCGCGCCCTATCAGTTCTCATTCAGGGGGAGGGCGGGATCTTTAATTACTCTCGGAAAGAAGTTAAGAAAGAAGGAGCGTCGGAGGTCAAAGGGTATTTAATATAAAAATAAAAATCTTTGGAACAACCGTGCTCCAAAAGACCGACTTTATTTATTTTCTAACAAAAGAAGGCTTGGAACCACACTATTAGCCAAGCCTTCTTACGCATTTCAGGAAAGGTGCCACAAAAACGCCTTAAACATCTATCTTTGAGGCATCCTTGTGATAAAGAACAGGGTTCAGAGGACTGCCAATCTTCTCTCCAGGCTTCTGACCAGGAAAGAAAACCTCAAGATCCTTGGGCTGATGAGGATTCGCCGGCTCTGAAATCTTTGCATCGGCATCGACGTAAATCACGGTCATCGCTGGGCGCAGGAGCGAGGTTGAGTTTCCAGGCGCCTTGTGGGGACACCAGCCAGCATGCCAGGTCGCGTCGCCTGCCATAAGCTCATAGGTTCTCAGCGGAATCTCACGCCGTGACATCTCACGAGCAAACCAGTCAGCCGACTCATCACTGATCGCCAGCTGCGCCAGAGCTCCTTCATTTTGAATACCTGAAGCAAAAACAAGTGCTCCATGCTCTGGACCTGCATTGATGAAAGGCATCCACATGGTCACGGTCTTCATCGAATCGATGGGCCAGTAATATTGATCCTGGTGCCAGGGAGTGGGGCCACCTCCCGGTTCTTTGAAAAGAGCCTGGTCATGATAAATCCTCACACCATCGCACTGCATCAGTTCGGCAGCGATCTTAGCGAATCTCTTCGCGAAGACAAACTTTCGGACCGTTTCACATCTTTCCCAGAGATTGGTTACCTGAATGAACGCCTTGTGATAGGTATCCCGGTCTTCCAGTTTTCTTTTCTCTTTCTTGTATTTATCCACCCCTTCAGCGATTTCTGGAAGGTAAAGGTCCACTTCCTCTTTGCTGCACACATTGCGTGTGACGGCATGTCCATCTTTCTGATAGTTCTTGATGATCTCTTCTGAGACCGCTGATTGTTCCTTAAGGTCTGGCATATCTGATACTGCAGCAGCCATGTAAACTCTCCAAATTGAAATTCTCGAATTTTCTGGGCTTACGAACCAAAAAACTTTCACCGAAACTCTACTGAAGTGATCTCTCGGATATCAAGTAATAAATGCCTGGCTCGCAAACCTCTCTGCAGATTTTGTGAAGTTTCGAAAAAAAACTCCCACTCGAACCCACAGAAACCAAGGTCATAGAGAGTTTTTCGAATATTGACAAGAGCAAAATGTCTAAACCTGATTCGGAACTTCATCGGAGAGTTTATTCAGTTCTCTTTCCAGCTCCTGAGGGGATCGTGTAAGCCTGCCCATCAGGTAATAAAGGGTCGGGATCACATAAAGTGTCAGTGCCGTTGAAAAAGCCACTCCGAAGAGAATAGTAATGCCGATCGTCGCACGACTTTCCGACCCGGCTCCTGTAGCCAGTACCAGAGGGACAGCACCGAACATGGTTGAGACCCCAGTCATGCAAATTGGTCTCAGTCGGGCCTTGCTTGCCAGAAAGAGGGATTCATCGAAACTATATCCTTCGTCACGCAACTGGTTTGCAAATTCAACGATCAGGATACCATTCTTCGCAGCCAGCCCGATCAGCATGACGATACCAATCTGACTATATATATTAAGTGTGCTTCCCATTGAAAAGAGACCAAGTAAAGCACCGGCGACGGCCAGGGGAACAGTAAGGATAATAATCACGGGATGAATAAAGCTCTCGAACTGCGCCGCAAGAACAAGAAACACGACAAGCAGGGACAAAGCGAAAACAAAGATCACATTATCTCCGGCTTCTTTGTATTCTCTCGACTCTCCTTTATAATCAATCACAGCTGTCGCTGGTAAAGATTCCCTTGCTGTTGTTTCTAGAAAATCGAGTGCTTCTCCAAGTTTGTATCCTGGAGTCAGGTTTGCACTAATAGTTATCGCACGGAAACGATTGTACCTTCTTCTTTCCGGGGCATCGGCACTTTCCTCTAACCGAACGATATTTGAAAGCGGAATCAACTGTGAAGATCTCTCAGAGCGAACGTATATATTACTCAGGTCATTAAAGGACTGCTTGTCTTCGTCCTCGGCTTCAAGGATAACGTCGTACTCTTCTCCATCATCAATATAGGTTGTTACGCGACGTTTACCGAGCATTGTTTCCAGGGTTCGACCGACAGTGCGGACAGAAACACCAAGATCCGCCGCACGCTCTCTGTCTATAGCGATATTGAGCTTGGGCTTGGTTTCTTCATAATCCGAATCGAGCGAGGTCAGCCCCGGATATGAAGCTGCTTTCTCAAGAATGATATCCCGCCATTCTACCAGGTCATCATAGGTTGGTCCTCCGATAACAAATTCAATGCTCTGGCCTGCTCCCCCACCAAGAGCCCGACGCATCACCGGAAAGGCCTTCACACCGGGATGCTTCGAGAACTTCTCGCGAAGCTCTGTCATAATCTCTTCGGTTGAACGCTCTCTCTTGTTCCAATGCTCAAGCAGAACAATTCCTCTTCCACCATCGATGACTTCATCTCCGCCAAAACTTGCTGGTACACGAGCAAGAATACGCATGGCTTCGCCTGAACTGATGAGAGGGAGCATGTCCGCCTCAACTTTGCGCATTTCCCTCAGAGCATGCTGGAAACTTGACCCCTCAGGTGTCTTTGCGATAATAAAGAACGCGCCGCGATCCTCCTGGGGCGCCAGCTCGCGTGGAATTGCATCAACCAGAATCATGATACAGACAACCGTTGAGGCGATGCCAGCTCCGATCAAGAGAGGGAATCGAACGATCACTTTAACCGAGCGAATATACCAATCTTCAATCTTGTCAAATCCTCTGTCTATATGATCAACAAGCCAGAGTTTCTTTTCTGACACTGGCTTAAGGAACCAGGCAGCCATCACCGGGGATAACGTGAGCGCTACAATACTTGAGAAACAAACGGCTGCTGCAAGGGCCAGGGCGAACTCACTGAAGAGTCGTCCGATATTTCCTTCCATATAGGCCAATGGAACAAACACCGCAACGAGCACCATTGTTGTTGCGACAACGGCGAACCCAACTTCACGCGCACCGCGATAGGCGGCGAGCAATGGTGGTTCACCCAGCTCAATTCGACGATAGATATTCTCCAGCACAACGATCGAGTCATCGACAACTAACCCGATTGCAAGCACAAGCGCCAGAAGGGTCAAAAGGTTGATCGAAAACCCAAAAGCGCTGAGAGCGATCATCGACCCTGTTAGAGAAACGGGAACAGTCACCGCAGGAATCAGTGTTGCCCGTGCGCTCCCGAGAAAGAGAAAGATCACGAGTACAACCAAACCAATCGCGATCAAAAGCGTCTTGAAGACTTCGTATATCGCCTCTTCGATAAAGATTGAGGTGTCGTAACTTTGATAGATCTGCATGCCATTGGGAAGGCTCTGGTTTATCTTAACAACCTCTTCCTTCACACTACTTGTCACATCCAGCGTGTTAGCGGTTGATTGCCTGACAATACCAAGCCCTATCATCGGCTCACCATTGCCGCGAAAGTCCGTGCGGTCACTTTCTGGACCAACTTCTACACGGGCGACATCTCCCAGCCTTACAAGATAACCATCGCCTCCTTTAGCAATGACCATCTGACTGAAATCTTCTGCGGTCTGATACTCACGTTTCATTCTTGCTGTGAATTCTCGTTCGAGAGATTCAACGCGACCTGCAGGGAGTTCGACATTCTCCGACCTCAGGGCATTCTCAACATCTTCAACGGTCAGACTTCTGGCCGCGAGTGCTTCGCGATCCAGCCAGACCCGCATGGAATAATCTCGACGGCCACCAAGACGAACGCGTGCTACGCCATCGATGACGGAGAGACGATCCTGCAAGTAGCGCTGAGCATAATCGGTCAACTCCATGGAAGTCATATTCGGACTGGAAAGATTCAACCACATGATAACGCTGGCATCAGAATCCACTTTAACAATTTCTGGCGGTTCGGCCTCTTCGGGAAGGTTATCGGCAACACGCGACACGCGATCACGTACATCGTTAGCCGCTGCGTCAACATCACGAGACGTAATAAATTCCAGATCTATATCACAGCGACCATCGCGACTTCTTGACTGTATGGTCTTTATCCCTTCAAGACCACTGATACTATCCTCCACAACCTGTGTAATGCGAGTCTCCACAACTTCGGCTGACGCCCCAGGGTAGCTGATTTCAACGGAAACGATTGGAGGATCAATGTCGGGATATTCACGAACAGGAAGACCCGTATAGGCAAGAACACCAAACGCAATGAACAGGAGGTTTACAACAATCGCGAAAACGGGTCGCTTGACGGAGATATCAGAAATAAACATTCTTACTCACCCTCGTAACTCAAAGGAGATGGGAGAATGAAATCTTCTCTCACTTCTACAATCTCAACCGGTGCGCCAGGACGAAGCCTGATGGTTCCCTCAGAGACGACCTGAGTTGATTCTTCAATTCCATCAATTATTTCCACGACACCCGGCTGACGACGCCCAGTCGTGATAGGTGTCAACTGAGCATTGCTCTCTTCATCAATCGTATAGACGAAATTCTGCCCCTGGCGTGGTACCACAGCCTGCTCGGGAATGAGGAGGACGTTGTCGCGGGACTGAATCACTTCCACTGTAAGGAGCATGCCGGGGCGAAGCGTTGCATCTGGATTATCGATCAAGGCTCTGATCACAACAGAACGTGACACCGGGTCGAGCCGGCTGTCTATACCAGAAATCTTGCCACTGAATGTCTGACCGGGATAGGCAACACTGTGGGCTTCTATTTCCTGATCCATCTTGATCGACGAGATAAACTTCTCGGGAATGGAAAAGTCGAGTTTAATAGGGTCTATATCATCAAGCGTGGTAATCACCGTTGAGGGGCTGACTGTTGCCCCTGCACTCACCTGGCGCAGACCCAGCATCCCGGCAAAGGGGGCGCGCAGAATACGGTCCTGCTGTTTTGCCTGCTGTGACTTTGCCCGGGCGTTTGCTGATTGAACGCGAGCTTCCGCTGACTGAACACGCGCTTCCGCCGAGGCGATTCGCGCCTCGGCTGTTTCCAGTTGAGCCTGCAGCGTCTCGAAAGATGCCGTTGCCTCCTCGAGGTCAGACTCTGTGGAAACTCCTTCATCCAGAAGACGCTTAATACGATTCAGATCTTTCTCCGCTTCCCGAATGGAGGCCTTGACTTCGGTGACGCGAGCGCGCTCAGCAACGAGACTCGCTTCTGCCTCAAGGAGACTCGCTTTCTCTTCGGCCAACGTTGCCAGTTCTTCATCCTCGAGTGCGAGCTCCTCATCTTTGCTGAGCTCAACAATGAGATCCCCTTCCTCAACCAGATCTCCATCCTCAAAGAACACAGCGGTGATGCGTTCTGTCACGGGAGGCGTAATCGCAACCGACTCGTTGGCGCGGGCGGTGCCGATGGCCTCGATGCGGTCAACGAAAGGCTGACGGCTTGCAGGAGTCACGACAACGGGCGTGGGTGGTGTCTCGCGTTCCGTTGGTTTCGCGGCTGTCAGCTCGGTAATAAAGTAAAGTCCAACGGGCAGTCCGATGATACCGATGAGCAGAATTCCACTGAGGGCGAATTTATTCATAGATGAAATTTTCAATGAGTTGAATTTGGAGCTTATTTAATCAAAGTCAATCTGTGCCATTGCTGTGCCAGATGATTGACCGGCGAGGAGTTAGATCGGATCAGGACAGGAGGTCAAACAAGGTCTTTTGCGAAGTGCCTCCGATTTCCAATGGATGGCTGATCGGTCTGGAGAGATAAGATTGAGATACTTGAGGTTACCTTGAGGGCTGGAGCTCCTCCGCTGACTGCTGATGATGACTAGTCTGAATGCGAAGCAACTCGTGGACTTAGTGGAGTTGTTTTGAGCGTTTGGGTGCAACGCTCTCGAGGCGGCTAGAGTGGATGCCGCGTCGATCCTGGACCTATCTCGGTCCGATGCCCATCGCTCCTACATCGCTCCGACATCGTACCGGCATCGTCCCTGGAGGGGTTTGGATGCGAATTTTTACCGTGTCTCCCCCTCCTGGGAACGCTGGTCGAAGACCGGCGCTTTTAACCTTAGAGTCATATTAAGAAGTCATGGGTAGATAGATGGTGTGCGAGAGGGAGAGATCTGTGCACTTGGAAACGCAACAATAGTGGTGCTATTTCGAGGCTTCCAGGCTCTCAGAGATACTGCTCGTACCCAGCACATAATGAGCAGGACTTCTGAAGATAACTCTCGAAACCTTCACTGTATAATGACAGCAATTCAACGGATGGAATGGCAAAACCACCGAGCACTCCGATGTGCACATGGAAGGACTTGGATGGGAACTTTGCCGGATGCACCCTCCCTGGGACCGCCCGATCTCCTGATCGGCATGATAGATTCCCCACGAATAAACTCGGATAGACAAAGAGACAAAAATGACGACGGTAGCGTCCAGAATGCTTCACGCCAAGACTTGGCGGCTTTCCTTCTGATTGCCAATACTATAATCTCTAGAGTCAGTTTAGAAACCTCAAGAGATGGAGGACGGCTGAAAGGTTTCTGAACCATCACTGGATATTTGAGATACAATGCTTACGCATTCTTCATTTGCAATAGTTGATCTGGTATTGACTGAGGAAAAATCTGAGTTTGAAACAAGCCAAAGTGCAAATCTATTCCTCTCTGGGAGACAACTTATAGACGAGGATCAGTTTTAACCCAAGGACAAATAGCATTGTTAAGCAGAATGCGACGAAATTGATGCACAACTCTTCCCAGCGCGACGGGATATAGACCGGTTGGTTAAACATTTCCGAAAACTCGATCTCATGTTCACCGTTTCTTTTCAGCAGTGCGAATCCGAAAAAGTAAACAAAGAATGCAATGGAGTTAAATATCAAGACGGCGATCGAGTAGCCCAGGAGATTAAGTAGCGTCGTGTTCAACATCAAAGGCAGGTTTGAATTCCTGGCCCGAGAGAATTTCAGAAACGAGAAAGAAACAATCCGGACCGTAAGGATTTGGTTCCACAAAATAGAGAACAAAGATATCAAAAGAGGCACGGCAAGATGGTACCAACGCCAAGGACTATTCACCTCTCTTATATATTTCGTTAGAATAAACCATTCTATAGCTATTCCAACAAACATGATCATGGAGCATATGCTTATGTGAGACTGAAGGAGCTTTAAAGTGTCGAGCGAGCCATTAGATGGATTGCTCTCAAGACATTCAATAGAAACTGAGGTTTGGCCCAACATGATGAGAAACGTTGCGAAGACTATTAGTAGATCAATGACAACAACACGGCAAAACAGATATACTCGACCGAGGTTGAACTCAAAATGGAAAGTGAAGAAATAGAAAATGAGTGGGAGGATTATGGAAAATACACCCAGGCTTATATACGAAGCTATTTTATTATAACCGCCATTCATCTTGAGATCTCTTTCAAACACACCTTACCGCCATCTTATCCTTTATATCGCTCTCTATTTCCATGGAGTCGATATCCCTGCTAATCAGCAACAAGGTCATCAATACTCGAGAGATAATGGGCACCTTGAAGCCTCATGAATTATTAGTCGATGTTTGAGTAAAGACGCTTACGACATTAACAGAACAGAGCCTTCTCATTCGACCGGATTCGGAAGCCCCAAGTTTGTCGGATCAAGGCCGTTGTCCCCCTTTTATGTAACAGTCGTCATGAGAGTATGCGGGCTTATAGTCTGTGGATCCAGCGCCAGGTTTGAGGCGATGCCTCCTCCTCCCGAGGGGGTGGGAAATTTGAACCATGGTCTCGATTGTACTTCTCCTTAATATCGACTGGAGTCCTGTGGACAAGGGATCCATGCAGCCGCATGGTGATTCCATTTCCACTTCCAATTATTTCCCATCACTTCTACCTCCAGCATTTTATGAAAGTTCTCTCCATCGATGAACTCATCGCGCACGCGACTATGGAAACTCTCAGCAAAGCCGTTCTTCCATGGTGAGTCAGGCTCGATATACGCCGTCTTTACCTCAGAGCCCGCAAGATTCTCACGAAGGCTTTTCGCGATAAAGTCGATGACCAAAACACTTTGTCGCTCGTAATCGAACGAGCGGGCTGAAGCAAGAGACTGAGAAACAACGGTAGGACCCGTGACAACTAACGGACCATATTTCCGGAAGTTAGAGTGGGCACCAAACCTCTTGTCCGATATAAGCCGACTACATGTACTCCCTTTAGCATCCCGAAATCCTCGAAATAGCCAACTGGTCCTCTGTTTTCAAAATACAGCATCGAGAATTATTTCTATCCACGTACTCGGACCCTTGTTCTCGCATCCACTCTAAGTGTTCGGCACTCGGAGTTCATAGCTGATAAACTTCTGTCCGAATAGTGTGCTCTCAAATACTCTAACGGACCTTTTTCGAAGAAAGGTATATTCAGGACGTGTGGCCAATAAATGCAAAAGAACTTTGTCATGACCCAGTTCAGAAGCCCAAGTGATGACATCCTTGAATACACGCACTCCTATGCCCCAGTATTTCTCATCCAAAACGATGGCTAGCTCGTAAGAATCGTTTTCGAACTGAATCCCACACCAACCCGCCACAGCCTTATCGACCATGATGCCTCGAACTCTACATCCGCTTTTCGAGTTGACTGTTACTTTCCCTGCAATCCAAGCCTGTATTGAGGACTGGTCGAATAAAGCATGAGAGACGAGATATTCACGAACCTTTTGTTTGTTAAGAATGCCCAGTAGTTCGTTTGGGTTAAGCTCTTCGATTCTTACATATGAGACTTGTTCCATGGCTGATCCTGTTGGGAAAGTCGTTGCTGGCATCAACTGATAAGATGGGTTGTATTCACCTGTAAGAGAACAATACGGATAATGATTTCTCCAGCTTTATTTGGCGAGAATTAGTTTTCCCATATGCTGATCATTAAATTTGCCGTGTTTGATTGTGTCAATAAATGGCTGCTCCTCAAGGGAGCGCTTCTATACTCAGACTTTTGCCTTATCTACTAGTGAGTGGAGGTGAACAAGAAGTTCGTCAAAGAACGGCGCAGAAGATATACAATCGCGTATCGAGCTTCTGGCCAAGCGCTTCTGAGCGCAAAACTCATTTTCTCTAGACTACAAATGCTCCTTCAAGCTTTTTAACCCTCCTGGAGAGATATCCACCGTGGGGCTCTTCATGGAGCTTCTCTCAAAGGAAGACGTCATTCCAGATCGTTCTTTTCGAATGTCTACTGGCTCACGGAAAAGAATACACTCACACCAATCAGACATTTAAATGACGTCTCCGATCAAGGCGAAGCCTTGCCGAAGGCCTCATGTTTTAACGTGAGGACAAGGTCTACGATCTATCCCCGCAACCGTTTCAACGGTTCCGGTCCTTGAAGGCTAGTTCCCGCGTATAGATCTCAACGGTAGCTAGATCATAGCTTTTGTCTCCCCACAAGAGAACTAGATTCCAATTTTCCAATTTTGATTCAGTCACTGCTCGAGATTTGGGTGAGCCGAATTCGATTCACCTCTTAATATGAGCAAAGGCCCCCGAGAAGCAGGAGGAAGAAGAATAAGCGGAAAACCTCATGGAAGAATAGCAGTGGAAAGAAGAGAAAGTGGTGGGCCAGGGCGGAATCGAACCGCCGACACGCGGATTTTCAGTCCGCTGCTCTACCGACTGAGCTACCGGCCCACACGTCACGTCGGTGTGAGCGCAGAAACCTCGTCACTTCGGCCGTGCGTGTCAAGAGGGAAGGACCTGCTATTTTTTAAATTTATCTTCTTCATCATGATGCTCTGAGGGGGTACCGCTCATAGTCTTCTCGAAGTGCTCGCCAAACATGGGAATCTCGGTGGAAACGCGCTGAATAATGCTGTCTATCTTCGTCAGACTATCGGTCAGCTCTTTCACTTCGTTTGCGACGACTTCTTTTTCGGGATCAGCCTGGTAGGACTCTCCGGTAGTCAGGAGTGAGATTCTCTGCACCAGATCTCGAACAGTCTCTGCGGATTGCTGCTGACGATAATTCAAGAGCGCCAGCTGGCGTCTGAGCTGGTGGACCATGTCCAGACCCACGTCGAGTTCTTTTTCAAGAGCTCCAAGGGCCTCTTTTTCGGTGATTCTCTGGAGAGCTTCCTCTGTGACGGCCGCAGCAGTGCCTGCAAGACCGGGCCTCGGCCCGCCTGAATGCCCTGGTCCATCCATCTGATTTCTGAGGAGCTGTGCCTGGGCGTGAAGTCGTTTTGCCATCGAAAGGATACGAGACTTACGAGGGTCCATCTCAACCAGCTGAGAGGCTTTGGGAGGAGCTTTCGCAGCCTTATCGTCAGGTTGAGGCTTATCGACGTCATCCATGTCGCTCTCATCAGAAGCAGGGTTACTCAGGATCGCGCTGACATCTGTGTCGTCGTCGATCATCTTAGCGTCTTTAAGCTGCTGATAAGTAAAGCGATCGGTATCTTCGCTGGTCTCGCCGGCGGCGGAATGAGTGGGACCGCCGAGTTTTTCTGCTCCCGTGAGCATTTGTGTGGGTGCAGATCCTTGCACGCGCCGGGCAGCAATGAGGGTATCTTCATCTACTTTGTCAATAAACTCGGAAGGCAGGTCATCAAGTGTGATGACGGGTCCTTGAGCGTTCAAGGCAGCGCGAGCGGTTACAAGGAGCAAATCTTCAGAATTGGCTTCCCAGCCCCACTGTCTATACAGGCTGAGAACGGCAGGATCGATAGATTCCGCCATAGTTCTTCCCGTTTCATAAGCGCGTTTAAGGGCGTAGCGTACGAAAGCAGGAATGTCTTCTTTACGGTAGCGAAGAGGAGGGATTTCGATGTGCTGACGCTCAAACAGCTCACTGAGTTCAGGGAGGATAGGTGTTTTCGATGAAAGTGTTTCCATGTCGAGGCTGGTCATGAGAATGAGTCTCACGTCGGCCTCAACGAGCTCGCCGGTCATAGGATCGGCGAAGGCATTATCGGTGGCCATCTCCACGAGAGTATACTGCATGTCGATGGGAAATTCTTTTTGAAGGTGAATGATCAGGGATCCGCCGTCGCAGGACTGAAAATGCTGGGCGAGATCAGGTGGCAGTTTCCAGGAGACCGCAACTTTTGAGAGAGGTCCTGCAGCTCTTTCACTCAGTTGATGAATGAGTTTCGCTGCGAGTGCCTTCTCGGTGCCCAGCTCGCCGGTGATAAACACAGGTTCGTTGTTTTCAGCAGCTCGCTCTATTCGTTTATTCGCTTCAGCGGCAAGTCGGGATATCCCCGGTAAGCTTTTTTGCACGTTGAAAGATCTCAAGGAGGCATCCTTCTATGGATTCTGTCTAGTTGACTTACAGTTAACTAGTCTCGAACAGGAGACACAAACGCGAGCAAAAATCGTCTCGGTTGGGAAAATAATCAAGGAACCTGCTCGAATCTCGGTTATCGTGGAGGGAATTCTGGAACAATTTCCACTCTTTTTCTCCGTTTCGCCCTGAGAATTGATGCTCTCATTTGGACCATAAGCCGTAAGAGAAGCGATTTCATGATTATTTGTAAGTCTTTTCTCCCTCTTCTCTTGACCATCTTCCAATGAGTTTCGCCTAATCGAGGCCCGAATGAATGGCGACACCTTTCGAGTAACCCTTACGGTGTAGAGATCCCTTAGAAAGTAAGCTGAATGGCTGGTTCCACCCCCAAGCAGACGAAACGAGTAACAATTTCAGATGTAGCAAAGGAAGCAGGAGTCTCGATCGCGGCCGTCTCAAGGATTCTGAATAATTCTTATGATGGGTTCAGCGCCCGTGAGGAAACGAAACAGCGCGTTTATTCTGCCGTGAAGAAGCTGGGCTATCGCCCGAGCCGCGCTGCAGTTCGTCTGGCTACCGGTCGCCATAACGCTATTGGCCTCTGCTACCCGGTGCACGATTCTCTGGAGGGAGCGATCGATACGTCCTCTCTTTCACAGGTTTTTCGCCACTTCGACCTCATGCTGGTGCAGCACGGTATAGCACGCTGCCTGAAGACCCAGAATATGGATCTTGTAGTGATGCCTCGACACTCGGGAAGGACTATTCCCGAGCTGATCAGTCAGGCCCAGGAAACGGTCGACGGAATCATTTGGATCAACCCGGAGGACGACGCGGAAGGTCTTGGAAAAGTTATTGAAAGCGGTCTCAAGGTAGGAATTGTTGGTCCAGCTCCCCTGAATGGGGACTTTATCAATGTCAGAACGGATGAAACACTGGCCGGGCGCATGGCCATGGGCCATCTGATCGTTTGTGGAGCCCGGAAGATTACTGTCTGCGTACCAGAAACGAAAAAACGCGAGCAGGCAACCGTCGAAAGACTGGAAGGCGTCAAGAAAGCTGTTTCTGACTTCACCGACGATGTGAGCTTTGAGGTCGCGTATCTACCCGGTGAGCTCAAGAAAACCCGGGAAGGATTTAAGAAATACCTGAAAGAGAATGGTCAGCCCGACGGGATTCTCACCCTCGGTGAGCATCTTCCCTACGCAGTCCTCGCAGAGCTGCTGGAGACAGGCGCAAAGGTGCCAGAGGAAACCAAGATTGTTGGCTTCGAAGAGAACCTGACGTTTATTCTCTGCAGTCCCACCATCAGCGGTCTTCGCTACCCCACTGAAGAAATGTGCTACCGTACTGCCGAGATGTTGCTTGAGTTTATTAAGTCGGGAACACCAACAAAACCGCTCTATATGACTCCTCAGCTTATTGCTCGTGAAAGCTGCCACTGATCAAGTTTAGATCTCCCGCGAGCAGGTCGCACTTGCACCTGAGTTTTCAGCCATTACAATGAAAGTTAAAGTCGTGCTTTACAATCGAAAGGGTCGTTTCTTCGATTCAGGTTTTCATGATTAATTTTCACCGGGATGCCTCAGATTATGCTCAGACGCCGATTCGGCAGAACCGAAATAGAAATGCCAGTCTTCAGCTGCGGGGGGATGCGTTATCAGCATAACTGGAAAGACTGCCCTCTGGACGAAGTACCCGAAGAGAATCAGAAAAACCTGGAAGCGACGATCCACCGCTCTGTTGAGCTCGGAATCAACCACATCGAAACAGCAAGTGGATATGGTTCCAGCGAGAGACAGTTAGGCCTTGTTCTACCAACTTTTCCTCGCGATGAAATTATTGTACAGACAAAGATCGGCCCCAAAGACGACCCAGAAGAGTTCCGCAAAGAGTTTGAAGAGTCTCTTAATCGCCTACAGCTGGATCATGTAGACCTGCTGGCTATACACGGAATTAATGAGGATTCTACCTTCGATCAATCCTGCCGGTCTGGTGGTTGTCTTGACATGGCATTCCGACTTCGCGACGAAGGCAAAGCAAAGTTCCTCGGTTTTTCGACCCACGGACCAACAGAAATCATTACTAAAGCAATAGAGGAAGCCCCCGGTAACGGCTTCGATTATGTCAACCTGCACTGGTATTACATTTTTCAGGATAACTGGCCTTCGATCGAAGCAGCTACCAGGAAAGACATGGGTGTCTTTATCATCAGCCCTACTGATAAGGGGGGGATGCTGCACACTCCAACAGAGAAGCTGCTGGAGTTATGTTCTCCTTACCACCCAATCATCTTCAATGACCTCTTTTGCCTGATGCAGGATAAGGTTCACACACTGAGTCTCGGCGCAGCGAAACCTTCGGATTTTGATCTTCATATGGAGGCAGTCGGTCTATACGAAAAGGCTGATGAGATTGTTCCTCCGATTATTGAAAAGCTTGAAGCGGAGCTCGAGAGAAAAGTCGGGAGCTATTTTGTCAAGAACTACAGAAAGAATCTTCCCAAATGGCATGAAACTCCTGGTGATATAAATATGCACGTGATTCTCTGGCTAAGGAACCTCGCACTAGCTTATGACATGGTTGAATACGGCAAGATGCGCTATAACCTGCTTGGTAACGCAGGTCACTGGTTCCCAGGCAACAAAGCAGACAAGATAGACGAGGCGGGTGTAAAAGCAGTGATCAAAGACTCGCCCTGCCGCGACTTGATTATTCCCGCGCTCAAGGAAGCCGAAGAGCTCTTGGGCGGAGAAGAAGTGAAAAGGCTGAGTGAAAGCGAATCAGATTGAGCAACTATGAACCATCAGGTTCAACGTCGGGGAGTCGGTTATTTTTTCTTCCTGGTTTTGCGCGTCTTGGCGACAGGCTTTTTGCCCGGCTTCGCTTTCGGTATATCCAACAACTCAAGATCCAGTTTTCTTGAAAGGGGATCGACACGAACAACCTGAACGCGTACTTTATCGGCAAGCTTCAGCGTGTGGCCTGTTCTCTTTCCAACCAGGCGAATTTCTGAGTCATCCAGTTCATAGTGGTCATTTTTGAGGTCAGCAAGACGCAGTAGACCCTCAACCGGATATTCTTCAAGCTCGATGAAGAGTCCCCAGGAATGTACAGAACAGATATACGCGTCGAACTCATCCCCCACATACCCATTAATGAACTCGAGTGATTTGATTTCAGTAGCTTCCCACTCTGCTTCCTGGGCGCGCCGTTCAAGACGACTGGTATGCTCACCCAGCTCATCTAATTCACCCTCTTCCAGATTATAAGGTGGTTTCCTGTTACCTTCAAGGGCCTTCAATTGTCTATGCACGACAACGTCTGGATAGCGCCTGATCGGGGACGTAAAGTGACAGTAGCATTCAGAGGCCAGACCAAAATGACCGACATTTTCGGGATCGTACTCTGCTCTCTTCATGGCTCTCAATACAAGACGTCGCAGGATATGCCCTGCTTCATGTTTCTGTGCCTGCTCCAGAGCCTTTTGTATATCTTTGGGTGTTACGTTGCCATCCTCAGACCCAAGACGGATACCGAAGGCCTTTAATGTAGGAATGAGCTTCAGCAAACGTGCTTCATCAGCAACTTCGTGTATACGATACAGGAGTGGAATCTCCTTTTCCGTGAGCAACTGCGCAACGGCTTCGTTGGCAATGAGCATACACTCCTCAACGATTTTGTGAGACTCGAAGCGCTCGTAGAACTTCAGGTCAGAGACAGACCCGGACTCGTCAAACATGACTTTGAGTTCAGGGATATCAAGGTCTAGTGCTCCCCTGGCAAAACGGCGCTTTCTCAGCAAGGAGGCAACTTTCCTGAGTCCATGGACCGTATCTAGAAGCTCCTCATCGTGTTCATGTTCCGGAGGGTTTCCGTCAATAAGGCTTTGCACCTCTTCATAAGTGAAGCGGCGATCACTGTGTATAACCGAGCTGTGGACTTTCTTTGACAGAAGGTCTCCGTCCTCGGAAATCACCATAACAGCGGTCATTGCTAGCCGATCTTCGTTCGGTCTGAGTGAGCACAGGAAGTTGCTTAGTTTGGATGGAAGCATGGGGACAACGCGATCAATCGGATAAATGCTGGTCGAACGTTCGTGGGCCTCGCGATCGAGCGCAGTCCCTTGGCGGACGAAATGTGCAACATCTGCAATGTGTACATACAGCGTCCAGGTTCCGTCGTTGTTTCTCTCAATACTCAGTCCGTCATCAAAATCTTTAGCTGTCTTTGGATCGATCGTCAGAGTGATTCGATCTCGGTAATCGACGCGATCCTTCAGGTCTTTTTCCCAGACGAAGTGCATATCTTTCACTTCAGCTTCAACCGAGTCGGGGAACTCTTCAAAAATCCCCATATCGCGCAGTACGAGAAGAACATCAATTCCATTCTCATCATCACTACCGATACGGTTAATAACTTCTCCGTAGAGAGGTTCATCTTTGAAGCCAAATTCACTTATTTCGACTTCTACCCAGTCAAAATCTTCAACCTTGAGGTCTTTTGGCGGATGAGGAACAACGATTCGGCGTTCTATTCGATTGTTCCTTGGGAAGACCTGCCCTTTTTTTCCATTTATCTGATAACGACCGACTATTCTGCGATGAGCGTGCTCGATGACTTCTTGAATCCTGCCCATAGGCCCTTCGGCCTGCTTACGAATTAACTCGGCCCTGACAATATCCCCATCGAGTGCTTTCCCGAGGTTATTCTGTGGAATAAAGAGGTCACCTGTGAAAGGAGGATGCCCTTCCGTATCGCCCCAGTCAGGCCTGACAAATCCAAAGCCTCTGCTGGTTACTTCGAGGCGCCCGATAATATCCTGGGACTTACCACTGGGCGCTGTATAGTTCTTACCTCGAACGCGGGCGATCTTGCCCTGATCAACAAGCTGCTTGAGCAGCCCTCTCAAATCACGTCTGTCATTACCCTTAATTTTGAATCTGCGGGTGATATGGGTGATAGAAACAGGAGCCTTTGCCTTAAGGATCATTTCTACGATTTCGTCTTCATTGATCGGCATACAGATCTCCAGTTGGGGTTTCCCTGATCAGGGTATTTCCAGCACATCTTCACGCAAATCAACTTCATCCCATTGTATATAACCTTTACCACTGTGAGAAAGAAGCGTTACGAGCCAGATACGGTCCTGCCATTTGACAATCTCCGCCTTCCTGGTCGTAGTTTTTCGCGTAACGACACCCTCTTCCCACACCGCAAGGGGTTGTGTCGATGTAAATAGCTGCAATTCTGGACCGGCCAGCAGATAATACCTGTCGCCATCCTGATAAGAAGATATCCAGGTCGCAGAGCCTGATAATCCTTCTATGACGGGGCTTCCGGTATTACTCCACACCGTTTGCAGTCTTGAAAGGTATCCCTCAACCTCACGGTTTCCCTCGTTATCAATTCTCAAGGCAAAATTCAAGGCGCTCTCATTGAAGTTGAAGAGTGCGTTTCCTCTCCACAATGAAGGTACCTTGCTTTCAACCTCAGAAGCATCAATGACTGGGTTCCTGGCAGAAGACTGTACGCGAAGGGAGTTCTTGGAGGAGGCAACAGAAAGACCTTCCCGTCCATCGAAGTATGTCGTTGAGAAGACCATCTGAAAGCGTTCGTAAAGTTCTACAATACTGATTGAGTGAGGACCGCCTGCAAGCCACTCAATATCTCTGCGTGATGTGAGAAGAGGTTCATTTACTGGCCAGCTATCCCCGTTATAGACAGAGAGCCAGATCTGATCGGTGAGGGGTGAAAGTTCATCGGTCTCAAATTCACCGGCATTTGCAACCACA
The DNA here is from genome assembly GCA_964437365.1 of uncultured Candidatus Sumerlaeota bacterium. Classification (GTDB taxonomy): domain Bacteria; phylum Sumerlaeota; class Sumerlaeia; order SLMS01; family SLMS01; genus CAYTGM01. Next base: position 58,889 of record CAYTGM010000024.1, read on the forward strand.
CTATAGAAGCAAAGCTCGCCATTTCGCTCGATCACCGTAAAATCCTCTATACTGCGAAAAGGGTATTCCAGCGAATTCGGATTGGTTTCCGGGATAACATACTCAGTCGATGCGATGACTTCCATTTCATCACCGAATATTTTCTCAATGGAGATTTTGACAGACGATCCAGCAGACTGAGATAGTTTAAAGTCTTGTTCGATCCACTTGATTGTTCGTGTATAGCTATCCTTTATCTCAAAATCCCCCAGGGGGCGAAGTTCATTGTTCTCCTCGTCGGCAGGATCAACGACCCTTAAGTAGGGTTCAGGAACTTTAAACTCTGAGATGGTATCGCTCGGAACGGACAACTGAAGCCTGAACGAGTTCTCTTCACCTTCATCGAGATGTCGAGCAACTCTTAGAGGACGATCCCCTAGAGCTGCAACTCGTTCGCTCAACGGCAGAGAAGAAAAGTCAGCCTTCTTGATACTGTGAAGAGTCACGTTACCAGCATGTGCACTTCGGAGAGACACGGAAACACTCGTCAAGCGATCAACCTGGTTAACCTGCCATCGCAACACTTTCTCATCAGAGCTTTCAGAGCTTCGCCTCGTGAAAAGAAAAGGTATATACCCATCGTAATACCCGGTTAGCTCAAGCGACCCGGGGTCTGAAAAATCGGCTTCAATCTGGACTCCTCCCGGTTCCTGAATCATGTCAGAGGCTTCAAAGTCAAATAGGATGGAAGCCGGTGAAACGATGCGTTCCCTTAAGGGTTCAGGTGACAGCTGCAGCCGCCCCTCTTCACCCTTGGTGACTAAATCCTCGCGGAGTACTTCGACACCTTCTAAACCATTCTCAACGCTTCCCCAGACTGATGTCTGAACAATCACAGTCGTCATCAATACGACCAGGGAAATGCGATATTTTCTCTTCAGTTCTCCCATTGAATATCCCTTAGATCTTTGAACCATATTTCCGAGCGTTGGCCTCCTGGAACCGCAAGCTGCGTCTGACTGCGGCAATATCTGAGAAATCCGAGAAGCACTTGAAGATCTTGCTTCTCTAACTCAGCAAAACGGTGGGGAGGGTATTCTGACAAATAGGTGAGGGCAAGCTGATCATCGGTAAGAATATCGAGACTGACACCTCCAATCTGCAGACGCTCCTTAAACTCCTCAGGCCCATAAAACTTGAGCAGACGTGACAGTTCGTGCTCATTCACAAAGATATGAGTCACACCGATCCTGGCAAGATTCTCCGCGAATTCTTTTGGTGTTTCAGACCCCTTGACGGCCTCTCCGTACACGGCCTTATCCCAAACCGTTCTTCCCTTTGAATTGAGAGGAAACAGCCCCAGACGCCCCTCGAAGAAAAGCATGACCGTTTCACTTTCAGCTCGATCTGCAGCAACACTCACGATGTTGGAATAGTCTTCTCCGAGGAAAGCAAGATCTTCGGTTTCCCGTACATGAGCACCGTAAGCTACTGGAAAATCGTAAACACTTTGTAGTTTTGTATAGGCAGAGTTAAACCAGACAAAAACGACAAGAAGGGTCGACGCCAACTGAAAAACTCTGCCCTTCCAGTGATTACCAACTACAATTGCAAGCGATGGCAAGAGCAGGGGAAGAACGCCGGTGAGAAACCTCGAAGGATTCAGAGAAACCAAACACCAGAAAAAGTAACCACTGATGCCTGCTAGGAAAATCACACCGGTAGTTCTCAGCTCTCTGCGAAACAGACAGACCAATCCACTAACGATGAAGAGAGAAATGGGTAGAACAAATTCCCCAAGACGAGGAGCAAACCCGAGAACACTGGTCTTAACGAGTACATCGGAGATATAGTCAATGCTGAAAGGTGAGAGTGGTTTGTGCTGATCGACAACAAAAGCAGCCTGAGTCGACGACCATGAGTCGGTAAATCCAGCAAAGGGATGAAGAGGATGTCCTGAAACGATATACGCCCTTATGAGCCATGGGAGCATCACAAGGAGACAACCACCCGCAAAGCAACAAGAAGGTAAGAGCACCTTGAATCCTAAACCATCTTTCAATTCCTTCAACTTATTCAAACTGAATAGAAATACCAGCAGTCCGACAGGAATAAGAACAACTCCAACCGCATTATATTTGATGGAGAAAGCACTTCCTGCAAGAAGGCCTGCAACGAAAAGGCCTGTATAGAACCTGGATCCTTTTGAAAAAGAATAAAGGACTATCTCGAGGGATGCGACAGCAAGCAGAGCGAGGATGGGATCATATAGACCGGACATAAGACTATCCAGGAACAGGGGGTGAGAGGCATAGAGGCTTCCTCCAAGTCCTCTTGCAAAGACCCTTCCACCGAGGTAGGCAATGCACCTCATCATCGAAAAAGCCCCTGCCAGAATGACTGAGCAGATGAAGAGATTGATACCGATCCCTCTCCCTACGGCGTTACCCTCGGTAATGTAGTGACTCTCGAGTATAGCGGCTCCTAATGGGAGTCTTGCGTAAAATATTTCTGGAGAGAAGAGAAGTGCGCCAGCCGTTTCATGGTAGCGGAACCCTTCAGCCAGCCTGAGATGATAGGAAAGCACATCGTAATTTATAGTCGGGTAACCAACAGCTCGATAGAGACAAAGGATGGCCACCACCGATATCATACCTATGACGGCATTTTGCCAGAGTCTTCTGCTCTTCATCTGGAAAGAGAAAGAGTCACCCGGTCGTCGACTACCTTTATTTTCATTCCGAAAGAAAGTATAAAAGAAAAAAGATAACCCAGTGAGACTCAGAATAACGTAGTCAGAAATTGACAGACCCAGAATAACACGAAAGAAGCCGATCAGGATGGCTAGTGTGATCCCCCACGCATAGACAGCTCCGATAGAGGCTCTCTTGAAAGGACGGATCAGTAAATTTAAAGAAAATCCTGCGAGGAGGAAAATCAGTATGGGTGTCACAACTAGACGGGTCTTCCTGACTTTGGCTCAGTGTATACATTAATTGATTGTGTTTTCCGAATCTTTTCTTGAGACAGTTCTTTTCCGAATTGCCTGAGTGATGTGATAATCGGAGTATCGAACCCTGTGAAGAAGGCTTTGCGGTAGATTTTTCGAGCTCCCGTCTGGGTGATTCCAAATCGGGTACTTGCCTTATCTGCAACGTCTATATCACCTTCGTTTTTCCGGGCAAGCTCGGCAAGCTCACGCGTCACGCGTCCAGCATTCACCCCTTTTCGAATGACCCAGCAATTAATCACGTATGGTAGTCTGGAGTACTCGTGCCAGGCGAGAGTTAAATCCCATGAAAAGGCGAAGGCCTCTTTGTTGACAAAAATGGCATTCTTCCCGGTGAGCAGATAGGCGTCATAACCATCCGATTGCATGAGATCATATTCCGCGGGATCGAGGGGAAAATCACTGAAAGTAAAGCTTGGTCTGATCATCATTTTTTTCGGAAACAAGAGTTCCGCGAGACTTGCGAAGCCGTAGTCTTCCTTATCCACCAGAACACGCTGGATTTCCGTTGGAAGTCTCTTCGAGAAGATCATGAACGACCGGCTGGCGCCGGCGGCAGTCACTGTACTGCATGGAAGAATACTGACACCACTCAGACATAAAGCATCAGGAGTGGGTAAAAGCGCTCCGTCCAGCTCTCCCGCACTCATCATTAGCCGGAGTTCATCCAGGGAACATCTTCTTAAGGTCGCTGATCTTACCTGGTTTTCCACTCCAGATACAACAGGCAATGTCGTAAAATCCTCATAATACCCTATCCTCAATCGTTGTTGAGTAGCGCGTCCTGCTGACATGTGCTATCCGCTTTCCAATGCAGTTGTTTTCAAGATCACTTGCATTTAACAGATTCACTGCTATCGGATTGGTTCGCAAGCAAAGAGAGCCACCTGGATGTAAAATCAGTTTCCACTACGAAACCATTTACCCTGACCGCAGGCTCTTCGTTGACATCTCCTCTCCGATTCGACCTATTCGTTGAGAGGTCAATTTCGAGATGACAAGCCAATCTATTCAAATAACCGACAGCCTGTCCATCACTCCCGTTCAACCGGGAAGAGTTCAGAGTGCTCAATCTGTCAGGTCAGCTTTCTACGCGCTTCAGCCTTCGTGTATCGCCGTGGAGCTCCCCTCTTCTCTCTCATCTTCCATCATCAATGCCGTCCATCAACTCCCTGAGATCACTGCGGTCACGTGGAAACCGGATGCCGGGATCGACCAGGACCGTCCACTGATGTTTCTGATCTCACCTGCCGATCCCTTCGTGGAAGCCATCCGTCTGGCGATAGACCACGAAATTCCTTTGCATTTCATTGATTCGACGGACTGCCGGATGGAGGAGCCCGATTCCTTCCCCGATCCAGTGACACTGAGAAATGTTGGCGCTGAGCAGTACGCTGAGTTGGTTCAAAAATACAACACCGTGGAACCAGACCGGAATCGTATCAGTATCATTGCCAAGAGACTTACAATTCTCTCGGAACAGTACAGCAGCGTCCTCTATATATCTCATATATACCACACAGCATTCATTAAGAAAGCTTTAAACGAAGGGTTTGAGTCATCCATTGAGGACCATCCCCCCAGCGTCATTAAACTCCTTCCTGTTCAGGCCACGAAGATTGCACACCTGACAGAAGAGATCCCAAACTTGATCTGGAACTATGAACAATTCAGATCAGAGGCTGGCTTCTATCTGGATTTCAATTATGAGGAAGCACTTCACGAGCTGCTCCACCAGGCAGCGAAAGTCTATAAGGAAGAGTACGACGAAACTCTTTCGGGGACCGACTGGAGAACCCTCTATCAATTCGCCCGTAACCTGTCGATCATGGCAGGTCAACTGACCCCGACCAGCTACGACCTGGTGATTGCGGCTAAAGGATGCCTCGGAGATGATTTTGCCTCTATCCTTCTGGAACTGGCAAAGTCTTATCCTCCGAATGATGAAGAAGAGACTCTTGAACAGTTGATTTCGAACGACGAACCAGCAGAAACGACTGGACTGGGAACACTTGATTTCTTCTGTGATTTCGACGGAAGCATGGAAAGACTGGTTCCCATACATCCTCTGCCTGAAAGGCAAATCATTCAACTCAAGTTTCGTCGGAGAAGACCTTCCAAATTAGAGAAGATGCTCTGGAAACTGCAGGCACACCAGAGTTTCAGTGGCATCTGCTCCTGGCCTCCCGAAGACGAACTGATCGAACAGTTCTTCCAGAGAGTCAGGGAGAAGGCATTGCATAAGCTCGCCGAAGTACATAGTACATCGGAGGAGTTTACAACTTCTCTTGAAGATGGGTTGGATATACGAACAACCTTTCGTAACTTTCACGAGAAGAAAATTTATATCAAGAAAGATTATATCCCAAGGGGTCGTGTTGGGCCCGTGATTCTCGTCTGGCGTGACCTTCCCCTCGCCTATCGCAATCTCTGGCAGATCACCCTCTATGCTGAACATCAAAACGAATCTGATATTGCGATCTTTTCCACCCCACCGATGGAGGAAATGGTTGGACCAGGGATCAGTCGCTGCGAGTACTTTGGGGTTCTCTCTGTCTATCCGGCGAGAGGAATCCCTGAGGTTTTTCACCTTCCCAGCCTGCAACGGTGGAAGACGAACGGGAGACTCCTTCTAGCAGCGGCGGCTCATCTTTCAGATGAAAGGTATATCGCTTACATCGCTCCGAAAGGTCCTGATAAAGAAATTACGAACTATGCCAGATCACTTGGCCGTGAGATCATCTATCTTCCTCTGGGGGGATTCGGACGGAGACAACTGAATCGACTTCGACAGTTTCATATCCTCAACGGAAAGAATGTCCGCGGCTGGGCTTCTGACTATATCCCACCTCTTTAAGCTTATTGATAACTATGCCACCGCTCAAAAGATCCATCAGTAATACCCCTGATACGTTCTCTGTCAGTGAACTGACGTCTATCATACGTTCGACTCTGGAAAGTACTTTTCAGCAGGTCACAGTCAAAGGAGAACTGAGCTCTTGGTCAGTCGCACCCTCGGGTCACAGTTATTTTTCCATCAAAGATGAAGGCGCCCTGCTGAATTGCGTCATGTGGAGGAGCGATGTCCAGCGCCTCACTTTCGAACCGGACAAAGGAATTGAGGTCGAGTGCAAAGGACGAATTACCCTCTTCGAGAAACGTGGACAGTACCAGTTGAATGTGCGTTCGATGACGGAAGCTGGCGAAGGAGAGCTGTGGGCAAAATTCCTCAAACTGAAGAAAAAACTGGAGGAAGCCGGACTCTTTGACCAGGATCGCAAGAGAGAGATTCCGCCTTATCCAAAGGCGATCGGCGTGGTCACATCCCCAACCGGAGCCGTCATTCGAGATATCATCAATGTGACCAGCAGAAGAGCACCTTTCCTGAGTATATACCTCTACCCCTCCAAGGTTCAGGGTGATGGGGCAGGGCTTGAACTGGCCCAGGCAGTCGAGAAGCTCTCCAATAGCGGACTCATTGATGTGCTAATTGTGGGTCGCGGAGGAGGATCGGCAGAAGATCTCTGGGAATTCAATGACGAGCGGCTTGCCATGGCGATCTATAATTCGCCAATACCCGTCGTCTCTGCTGTGGGCCATGAAACAGACTTCTCAATCAGTGACTTTGTAGCAGACCTGAGAGCTCCGACACCTTCGGCTGCAGCGGAGCTTGTCACTGCTGAGTATCTCGATTTGCTCATGAACCTGAAGGGCCTGACAGATCAGGCCGACCGCATCATGCTCAGTCGACTTGAGAACATGAAGTATAGACTGAGAGCGCTTCTCGACAATCATATCTTGAGGCAGCCAGAACTTCTTCTCCGGGAATATCAGCAACGCGTCGACTCGGCCATGGAAGACCTGCCAAGAATCATTCAGCAGAGAAAAGAACGGCTGGAAGCACGCCTGAATAAAGCAAGAGGGTCTCTCATTGGTCATAACCCAGAGCTTATCCTCAAGAAGGGTTATGCCATTGTCCGGGACTCGCAGTCCGACAAAGTGCTGATGAAAAAGGAACAACTTAAGAAAAATCAAAGGGTGAGTTTACAGCTGCAGGACGGCCGCACTGACGCCTATGTGACCGATGATGACGCACCCGATCTTTTTTCTTAATGCAAGGTAAGTTGAAGACCCGCACCCTCACCCGGTGACGGACGTCTGTCCGACGTCTTATCTACGTCTTACCTACGACTTGAGACGTCCGTCAGACGTCGACATGAGGTAGGGAGGAGGTAGGACTCCCGGTGAGGGTTCCTGTTCTCAATATCGGTTTTCATATAAATTAGACGTCAGTTCCCACCAAATCGAGTGACTGTGCATTCTTTAAGGGTTACAGCGATGGAAGGATCATTTCCATCCCCAGGTACCCAGAGATAGTCGAAAGCTAATTTGACAGGCTCTTCCGGACCATCGCCTGTAGCAAAGTATGAGCGAAAAGACTTTGTTGCCGCGCCTGTAGGCATGAGGTCTGGGTCTGTAGACTCAAGGTTCAGATACCAGCCAGATTGAAAGCTTTCTCCATTACCGCGTAGTCGAATCGTTGGAACGGAGAGAGCGGATTGAGCGGAGGCAGATGTTTCTAAGGTCCACTCTATACAAAGGATGACACCCGGGACAAGGTCCAGAGCCGAAGTCGACTCCCAGGAACCAAAAACAGCACCGGGAGGGTCTATATTTCCTGGGGCTGCGGCAAGGGTAAGGCCATTCGTATTGCTGGCACTGACAGGGTCTATAAGACCAGGGGGACTGCTGAAGGACCACAAAAGACGATCATCGCTTGTCAGGTCGAAGGTTTCCTGATCAACCTGCACCAGGTCCTGTTGAAAGATTGTTTGAAAATCGATCTGATCGAGATAGACCGCTCCCATAGGATCGTTCAATCCGCCGAAATTTAAGATATCAAAAGAGAATCGACCGGTGATTTCTCCTTCATTTGAAGGAACTTCCAAGAGTGTATAGTGAAACTTGGCTGGCTGGAACCCTCCCCCGCCGCCACGGAATTCCTGGGGAGGATCTGGTATATAAGAAAGGTCACCGACTGACTCGATGGCAGTGACGGCTGCTTTGCTGAAGTCTAATGATGTAAAGCGGTAGCGAAAAGTTGGAACATTGGCTTTGGCAGTGGCATCGACACGTGTTGTATGTCGCACGAAGAAGATTCCTCGTTCTTTGAGTTCATCTTCCTGGCTGAAATCGGTGATGGGAGACTCCGAAGTGCTTTCATAGAAGCCAAAACAGTTCGTGTTATTGGCGGCTGTCATGCCTATGGTTCCTTCCAGCTGTCCAAAGAAAGGGAAGTCAAAGACACCATTTGCGCCCCCCGTAGTCCACCCCTCATCATCCGTATTGAAGTCGTAGGAAGGTATCCAGGGACCTCCGCCGGCCAAACAAACCGCATGGGCTGACAGGCACATCGATAGTGCCGCGAGAAGCGAAAAACGTTTCTTCATCATTTTCTCCAATAAGTAATATTGAAGAAAAGATGGGACGACCGAATTACATAGTCAACAGGTACCCAACAAATAAAGTGAAGAGTTCACTGAAGCTGCCTTAGATATGAAAATCAGTGTCATTATTCCTACCTTCAATCGCATAAATACAACAACGCAGGCAGTGGATTCTGTCGTGGGACAAACTGTGGTTCCTGAAGAAATCATCGTTGTAGATGACGGTTCTACGGATGAAACCTCTCAGCACATTCGAAATCATTATCCTGATGTTCAACTGATCACACAAGAGAACCAAGGCGTCAGCGCTGCTAGAAACGCGGGTATCAGAAAAGCCAAGGGGGAGTGGATTGCATTGCTTGACTCAGACGACGAATGGCTTCCTCAGAAACTGGAACTTCAGATAGAAGTTGTCGAAAAAGACCCATCGGCTTTACTTGTCCATACAAATGAGAAATGGATCCGAAACAGGAAATTCGTCAATCAAATGAAAAAACATCAGAAGAGAGGTGGCTATATCTATGAACATTGCCTGCCCTTATGCTGTATATCACCCTCCTCTGTTCTCATCAAAAAAGAGCTCTTTGATCAGGTCGGATATTTTGACGAGTCACTTCCCGCCTGTGAAGACTACGACCTCTGGTTGCGCATCTGTTCGAAGTATCCTGTCAGCTATCTTGATGAGCCACTAATCATCAAGTACGGTGGACACGAGGACCAGCTATCCCGTAAATATTGGGGCATGGACCGATTTCGGATAAGGAGCCTCGTCAAGATCCTCGAAAGTGGAGAACTCAATGATGAACAGCGACAAAATACAGCGATCGTGTTGTGCAGTAAGCTACGGGTCTATGCACTTGGCGCTATCAAAAGAAGTAAGCATGACGAGGTCAAAAGTTTGAGGGAAACACACAGCAGGTGGATTGAGACAGCAGTGCAGTGCGAGGAAGTTCCAGAGCAGCTTCGCTGGCCTGAATAATTACCGTCCAAGAAACGGTCACGGAAAGTTCGCAATTCTGTTTATGGTACATTTCTTCAGAGTAACGGGAATGACAGGATTATTGCCATCACCGGGAACCCAGAGATAATCAAAAGCCAGCTTAACAGGTTGAGAAGTTCCTTCCGTACAGACAAGATACGAGCGAAAGGTCTTTGAAGTCCCACTGGTAGGCATCAGGGTCGCATCTGTTGATTCCAGGTTCAAATACCATCCCACCTGAAAACTATCCACATTTCCTCTGAGTCGAACTGTTGGGACAGACAATCCATCGCCTACGCCTGCCCCCGTTGCGATTGTCCATTCTATACGATAGATGGCACCGGGCATGAAGTTCAAAGTGCTGGACCCTTCCCAGAATCCAAAGACAGCGCCAGCTGGCTCTCCGTTTGTGGATGCGCGCATACTCAGACCATTGGAAGTAGAGGAATTTATTGGACTGATTAACCCAGGGGGTCCAACAAAGTTCCAAGAGTCACGATCGCTTGTTGTGAGGTCGATGACCTCAGAGTCGATGAGTGAAAGGTCTTGTGTATAGAAGAGTCGATAAGAGATATCATCCAAATAAAGAGCACCACTTGGATCGTTTGCTCCACCGAAATTCAGGAGATCAAATGAATATCGGCCCGTTACGAACCCAGCAGAGGTAGGAAACTCAAGCGCCGTGTAATAAGATGCCAGTTTCATTGGGTCGTTCGATGGATCCGGTATCCCCATTGTTAATTCGGGAAGAAAAGACGTATCTCCGACCGACTCGATCGCTGTGACAGCCGCCTGACTAAAGTCAAGCTTGCTGAATCGACAACGGATAGTTGGTGCGTTCTCTTTGGCATTGGCCTCGACATAATTTCGGAAACGGGCAACGAAGATGCCTCGTACTTTGGAAATATCACCGGGCTGAAAGCTTGTTATTGGTGTGTCAAAGAAACTCTCAATGTATCCAAAGCAGTTTGTATTTCCGGCACTGTAAATACCATGGGTATCGCCTGCCTGCGAAAATTGTGGCACCGTGAATACTGCCGCAGGACCTCCGACGAGCCAGCCAGGAGGAAGTGGGTTGAATCCAGTTTCTTCAGTCCAGCCACTTGAACCGGCTTGAATGGAGCCGGCCAACACAAAAGGCAGAAAGAGACCTGCCAGGTTTCTAAATTGAGTCTTCATCGTTGTCTCCTGGATTGTTAGAACCGTGAAAAGATGTTACGAACGCCCCTTCCAGTCAACAAGTACTCACGTATCTCAGGCTTCAAAAGGTAATAAATCAGGAAAAAACACTTTGACCGGGGAGGGCAGGGTGCTGACTTCTTTGCACAGCGTCAAATCTGTGCTCTGTGGCGGAAGCTATTAGAGCCGTTCTCGGAAGGATTAGCCGATTAGCGGTTGAGCGAGATAGGTGGATTCGGCTTCAGGCTAACGCAGTCATAGCGATGCTATGTCGAGGCTTTCATGACACGGCGAGCTCCTCTCGCAGCCTACCGATAAGGGCAAAGAAATTCGAGAACAGCTCTAAACCCATTCAAAGGTTGCTGACCAGTAAATAATGTCTACCAGACCTGTTAACATGGTTGTTGCTCTCCATCAGGAAGCAGCTCCACTGATCAAGCACTTTGAACTGAAAGGGTTGAAAGAGTTCAATCCCTTTCGCATCTATACCAACGGTCAGGTGAATCTGGTTATCTCAGGATCGGGTCAAAACAACTGTGCCGCTGCAGTCGGCTGTCTGTTCGCCGCAACAGGAGCCGCCAGAAATTCCATCTGGCTGAATATAGGGATCGCAGGAAGTGGTTCCTTATCCATTGGACAAGTGATCACAGGAAACAAAGTCACGTCGGCAACCACGGGAAGAAGTTTCTATCCCCAGCATATAGGGCATACGACTATCTCCAGGGACTCTGTCTATACTGTTGACAAGCCTGAAAAAGAATTCACGAACCCCGGTGTCTACGATATGGAGGCTTCTGCTTTTATCGAGCAGGCCATGAAGCTGAGCACTGCAGAGTTTGTGCACACCATCAAGGTAGTTTCTGATACACCAGAAGAAGGATTTCATCAACTAAAGAAGGAAGACCTTCAAGATTTTATCCAGCAGGCAATCCCCTCTACTGAAGAAATGATCCGTGCTCTTTCTGATCTGGCAAAAGAAAGTGCTGTCAGTCGAGTTGATGAATCAATCCTCCATGCATTTCAGGAGAAGTGGCATTTTACAGAGACACGAAAGCATCAGCTTCTTGATCTTCTCCGAAGGTATGCTGCCTTATGGCCCGAGGCAGATGTTTCAGTTCTCGTCGCGGACTGTAAAGATGCAAAAGAAGTTCTCAAGGCCCTTGAATTAAGAATAGATCAGTCTACGTTGAAGATATAGCCAGGATGATAGATATAATTTATATTGAAGAACAGGTAATGGATCACGAAAGGACAAAGGAGATTCTGTCCAGATTTCCTAAAGCAGATCCCGTCTATTGCGATCACTATGGTGAGATCTTCAACCGTCGCGCACAGAACTTTCGTATTCAAAAAAAGAACCCCGCACTGATTCTGGCCAAACGTCATGAACACCATGTTCTTCCCACGCCAGAGGGTTACGGCATCGGAGGACACCATAACTATTACTTCTCGCATGTCCTGAACTGTCTATATGATTGTCGATACTGTTTTCTTCAAGGGATGTATCAGTCTGCTCATTATGTGATGTTTGTGAACTATGAGGACTTTCTCGAAGAAATCAGATCGACCTGTTTGGCGAACCCACATGAGGACTATTACTTCTTCTCCGGCTATGACTGCGATTCTCTCGCTCTGGATGCTGTCACAAAATTTACGGATTCGTTTCTTCCTGCTTTTCGAGAGATCCCCAACGCCTGGCTTGAACTCAGAACTAAGAGCCTCGTGGGACGTCGCCTCCTTGATATAGACCCGGATCCACAAACAGTCGTGGCTTTCAGCCTGACCCCTGAGGCCGTATCCAGAAAACTCGAAAAAGGGGTCCCACCGCTTGATCAGAGAATCAAGGTGATGAAGGAGCTGGCAAATGCCGGATGGAAGGTTGGCTTCCGTCTTGATCCACTTATTTCTCATGAGAGTTTTGAAGCAAACTACAGTGAACTCATTGAGATATTGAAAGAACAAATCCCTCAAAGTCAGATCCATTCAGTGAGTATTGGTCCTCTTAGATTTCCCAAACAGATGTTCCAGGACATCTCGAGACTCTATCCAGAAGAACCGCTCTTTGCCTGTGGGATGCAAAAGAGGGACTCGATGGTTTCCTATGGAAAAGAACGAGAACAAAAAATGATCGGTTTTGTCGAAAAGAAAATGCTCGAATTCATAGAGCCAGAGAAGTTATTTTCCTGTTTACCAGAATCATTCTGACTACGGAGACTCGCGTTCATGGCAGATAAATACGTGCTCGTTACTGGAAGCTCTCAGGGAATTGGTCTTTCAATTACCGAACGCCTTCTGGAAGATGGTTACCACGTCATCGGTATTTCCCGTCGAACTCAAACAGAAATTGATCACCCTAAATACCATCATCTCTCTCTTGATTTAAGTGACCTGGATCGCCTGGTACCAAAACTCAGGTCCAAGCTGCAAGAATTCGAGAACCTTGATGCCTGTATATCAAATGCTGGCTCACCCATCTTTGGTCACCTTGAGCAGCTCTCAGATGACAGCATTCGAAGGGGTATAGATCTGAATCTGACCAGCCATCTGCTTGTTTCTAAAACGGTCCTCCCCTTCCTCAAGCGTCGTCCGAACAGTCACTTAATTCTTATGGGCTCTGAGTCCTCTTTAAGGGGTGGTCCTCAAGGCACTGTTTATTGTGCAGCGAAGTTTGGTATGCGAGGCCTCGCACAAGCTCTTCGGCAGGACTCTTCTCACTCCAATGTGCATGTGTCTATCGTGCTCCCCGGTATGGTGAGAACTCCTTTTTTCGATGAATTAAGCTTTGAACCCGGAGAGAAAGATGAAAACGCCGTTGAAGCTGAGGAAGTTGCAAAGGTTGTTTCGATGATGGTCTCTTCCCCTCCCGGAAGCGTTATCGAAGAGGTCGTTATTAATCCTCTGAAGAAGGTTGTGAAGAAGAAGGATAAGGCGTAGAATCGCCCTCAAGAGCAAGTGCAAGACGGCTCTTAATGATTGGATTGTAGTACTCGTCGTATTCACTCATTTCAGATCGACTAAAGACGATATACATGCACGCCATGACAATCAGAAATACTTCGATCAGACATATGGAGATGGCGCTTGCCATCTTGAATCCTTTTGGCTTCTTACGAATGATGAGTAGGATGCTCAATACGAGTACAACCAGACCCATGAGAAGAGTTCCGATAAGGTAGAGATTATAGATCGTCGTACCCGATGAATTCAAGGCCCAGTCGAAGAAACTCTCTGCCAGTGCATGTTTTCCTGTTAGACGATTGTATTCCCCTAGCAAGTATAGTCGAATCTTTGGTTGGTAATGGAAATCGCCATGCCCTTCCTCGAGGAGCCTAATTGATTCTGCTGCAAGTTCCTTCGCTCGTTCAGGAAGATCTTCTCTGTAGTGATAGGTAAGGACACGATTTACGAGAAGTTGTCGCGTGCCATCCCTCCCCAATTTCTGGTTAATATCCCGAACTCTCTCCAGCTTTTCTTCCTTCGTTTCAGGGATTCTCGAATCTCCGGTTTCTTCCAGGTATTTCTCGAGAATCAGCTTCTCATTATCATCTAAGTCATCGAAATACTCTCTCAGTCTTGTATATCCGCAAGTATCGCATGACCAAATGTTTCCTTCTGATGTGAGAGGGAAATAGACAAGGTCGTACTTTGACTCCCAATGGTAGACGTAACTCCCGTAGCTCATCCACTTGGAGACCGTGGTCGGCTCATCACATAATTTGCATACGACCTCCGACCTGGAAAAAGTGGTCGCAGGTACAACTGAGCAAATGGTTAGAATCAGTAAGCAGAGAAATGTATGTGCCATCCCATTAATCCTCCTTCTTTATTCGCAAACCAGAGTGTCTTGTCCTATATAGACAGAGGATAAAGATCTTCTTTCATTGTAATATGACTGGGAAGGTTTCCAAATGGTAGGCTGAAATCAACATTCGTGTAGTTTTCCTTACAAATAAATAGTTGTTGACCAACTAGCCGTCTATTTGTAATCATTTGCTTGCAAAGGTGAATATTATTTACTTATTCCATAGAACAGGAAGGCAATGGTTGGATGGACGGATCGATCGAACTTCTTAATTGGCAGGTCGGATGGATATTGCTCCTGGCTGGTTTTGTTAGCGGAGCCATCATGGGCCTTGGATTCCACAAAGAGGCCTTTCTTGGCGGCTATAACAGCTTCTCAAGGCGGTTGCTCCGGTTGGGTCACATAGCCTGCTGCGCGCTGGGCTTCTTCAATCTTCTGGTGAGTATTTTCCCCATACATGGTGATGGAGGTCTGGGGGCTCTGCTGATATCATATGGAGTCGCTCTAGGTGGAATCTTCATGCCGACGATTTGTTTTCTTACGGCTTGGAAAATGCCTTTCCGACATCTCTTCTTCATTCCTGTTCTTTCACTTCTGACAGCCGTGCTTGCGGCTCTATTTAACTTTGGAGGGTTCTCATGAAGATCGCATTTCTTGCCATGAGCGGTGTTCGCGCTCACGATCCGAAACTTCTCGAGCTTGGCTTAACGCTTCCTGGCTTTGTTTCTCGTTCGAAAGTCATCGCCAGCCTGCCGAGTCTTGGGCTACTCTATCTCGCGGCTGTGACTCCCCCGGGACATGAATTGAAGTACTTTGAGTCTGAGGAATCGAAAGAACTTCCGGAGGAAATCTATACTTACGACCTCGTTGCAATCAGCACGTTTTCTGCTCAGGTTAAGGAAGCTTATGCCATTGCAGACAAATTGAGAGCTCGCGGAGTGAGGGTCGCCATGGGAGGTCTTCATGTCAGTGTTCTTCCTGAAGAAGCTTCACGTCACGCCAACTATATTGTTGTAGGTGAAGGGGAAAACGTCTGGCCTGAGGTAGTTAAACACACAGATGCAGGAGGTGCCGACCGAGTTTTCGACGCAAAGGATTACGACCCCGTCGATGTGAGCAAACTACCAGTTCCTCGCTACGACCTCCTGGACGACCGCGAATATAATCGCTATACGGTTCAGACAACGCGTGGGTGTCCCTGGCGCTGTGAGTTCTGTGCTTCTAACGTGATGCTCGGGAAACCTTACCGCAAACGCCCCGTGGAACATGTGGTACGTGATATACAGGCGATTCTGGATCGCGATCCAACGGGGAACATCGAATTCGCCGATGACAATACCTTCGTTGATAAGCGCTGGGCAAAGGAGCTGTGTAGAGCTCTCATTCCGCTGAAAATCAAATGGTTCACGGAGACTGATCTCTCAGTTGCGGATGACGAGGAACTCCTCGTCTTGCTGAAAGAGTCAGGTTGTAGACAGCTCCTGATTGGTCTCGAGAGCCCTGGAGGAGAAGCTCTCCATGGACTCGAACAGAATACTGACATCAAATACCGCTGGGCGAAAAGCTACGTGGAAAAGCTGAGAAAAATACACGCTCATGGTCTGACAGTGAATGGTTGCTTCGTTCTTGGTCTTGATGAGCACACGCCACGAATCTTCGAAGAGATCTATGACTTTGCGCACCGGGTTCCACTCTATGAGGTTCAGGTGACCCTGCAGACACCCTTCCCCGGGACACCGCTCTATACACGACTCAAGAATGAGGATCGTCTTCTGGAGCAGGAAGCCTGGGAGAAATGTACACTCTTCGATCTCAATTTTCAACCAAAGAACATGTCCTGCGAGGAACTGAAGGAAGGCATCTACTGGCTATCAGAAAAGCTGTATAGTCAGAATGAACAGAAAAAGAGAAGAAGGAACTTCTTCGAGTGGAGAAAGGAGCATGCGAGAGAGGAGTTGGAAATCGAGGAAGTCGCGGGTTAGTTTGGGGCTGTTGTTGAACAAGCTTGGGAAGGCAGTTAAAGAGTTATGGTACCTCTGTACCAATACATTGGAAAGATGTAAGCTGTTGCGACGAGGGTACTAAGCAAGAATGGAATCCCATATATGTCGGAAGAATTTATCTTGAAATATCCGCTCAGGAGCGCACATGCCAAAGCGGGTATGACGAATAAGCCGTGCTGGAAAGTAGTCACATCATCTGTTGGTTTCGCCAGATGAGTTTTTTCACCTCTCAATCGCTTTTTCCTGGAAATGATAATCTCCGAACGAATCGCGAAGGTAATCAGACCTCCAAAAATCGGAGGAAATAAGATGATATACATCGTCAAGAATAAGGGCTCATAATCAGAAAAGGTTATTAGAATCCAAAAAGGGAGGGTGAATAGTATGGCTCCTAAAAGGACATTAGATCGACGAAGGAGGAAACTTTTGCAATACCTTGATAATGCTAGAAACATAATGGGGATTATAAGAAGTACCGAAAGCAAGAAAAGACTGCGCAAGACCAAAAGTGTAGGTTTTGGATGAAGATAAGTGAGCAAAACATAGTCAGGCACTAAAAGCCATGCCAAGACACCAATTTCATATATTATCATGAATAGCTCATAGTGTGGGGCAAACCCAGCTTCGTTTTTGGCTTTAATTCTCAGCATCTGTACGTCAAGGCTCTCCAGTCTATTAGTCGGCTTATTAGTCACCCTTTCTGGACAGACACTTCTCCTTGATTAAAGTCATCCCATAACCGAATAGAT
This sequence comes from uncultured Candidatus Sumerlaeota bacterium, assembly GCA_964437365.1. Taxonomy (GTDB): domain Bacteria; phylum Sumerlaeota; class Sumerlaeia; order SLMS01; family SLMS01; genus CAYTGM01. The sequence goes on from CAYTGM010000024.1 coordinate 76,037, forward strand.
ATGTTATACAATACCAGTGAGAAAAGCCATGTGATGGGTATCGCAAGAAGAAATAGAATGATACCTCCGCTAGACTTCAGGAGTACGCAACAGACACTGTGTATCAGAAAAAGAGTTCCAAGTCGATGCCCTTCCACATTCCACTCTCCACCCAGATAAGATAAGGTCGGCACTTCAGCGACAGGCTTTGAAATATTGTCAAAGACTGCAGTTGTGAAGCACCATGATACAAAGAAAAAATGCACAGGAAAGTATTCGACTAGGACACCCAGGAAAATCGAGGAACTTCCAGAAGCAACAATCAATATCATCGATGGCAGAGAAATTAAAATCAGCATCACGATAATGAAGAGGAATCTCGTGAGGTCGCGACCTTTGACTCTTAGATAGGCATCTCCTGATATAGACGTGACCACCACTATAAATGTAATTAGTGAATACCAGCTAAGTTGCTGGCTCGTCAGAGGATAGCCTAGGATCAGTTGGGCATGAATAGGTCCAGCGAACACTAGCATCCATAGAATAATGAAGAAAATCCAGAAGGTCTCAACGTGTCCGCGTCTTTGATTCTGAATGCGCATTGGATACCAAGTGATCCCTTATACTAAATATTCAACGTCTCTCGATGAATTAAGACGACGAGTCCACGATTTCTCACGAATCCTTGCAAGGCTACTTTACTTTTTTTAACCTTTAAGGTCGACAGAACGGGATTGCTTCAAAAAGAAATATAAGTCACCAGTCATCATTCTTAATAGAACCAGTACCAGGCTGTTACCAGAAGAATTTGTGACACTTTGCTTGCATGATCGCTCCTTTAATCTACTCATCTGACACCGATTGTAAATTCAATGTTTGGAGATAGTCTTGGGCGGCTGGAACTTGACGAAACCCCTCCAAACCATGGAGTGCGTTCAACCTTGTTTCATTGTGTGAGCTCTTTGCCAGATCAATGAGTGTGAGTACTGCGGACTCGTGCATCCTAGGTTTCCCCAGAATAGACGCAATTAATGCTTTATGATCATCATCAACAGAATTTGACTTTTTCGATAGTGAAGCAACAGCTTGTTCAGAATACCACAGGCCCATGCAAACTGTTAAAGCTCTGTTATTGGATTCGGGAAGTGACGCTCCCCCATCGTCAGGTAGAGATTCAAAGAAAGCAACCATTAGGTCTCTTTGAAATTCCTCTGTAGTGTGTCTATCAGTATTTGAGAATGTTCTCGTAAGAACTCCTGATCCTTGATTAACGATTCCGAACTCCATGATTTCAAGACCTTCTTGATCTAGAAGTATTAAGTCGAATTCGCCATATCTCCTAAAGTAGTGTAGAATTCGCCAAGTCGGATCTGTAAATTCAAGTCTCTCGTAGAGTCTGGAAACCGTACCTGGATCTCTTATCGTGGTTAAATCGAATTCCTTAAGTTCTCTACTCCCATCAGCGTTCTCGATTATCAATCTGGAGGTGACTCTAATCGAATGAGCTTTACTTAAACCACGTTTGATTCGAAACTCAGGATTTAGCGTGAGCCAGCAGAGAAAGGAGATAATAATGACTATAAATATAGTACCAATCCGGTATGCGAACTTTACATCTCTAAGAATATAGAAAGACAATGGTATAAACCAGAGTATAGAGAGGGCAAGAGCCCAGGAACGTTCAAGGCTGTAGCGATACTGATAGTTCTTGTCCCAAATACCGAATCCTATATACGCAATCAGGAGTAAGCAGAAAAGAATTAGCCCCCACGCTATCAGTAACACGTGAACTAGTCTGAGTTTCTTGAGAGTTGGAAAGCCCCGTTGCTTTTCTATGCCCATAACCTTTTGCCTCAAGGAGAAGTTATTTGACCGAGATTCTCACACGAATGGAATTTGATCTCGTGGCTTAAGTTCCTCTCTCCAATACAAAGGACTTTGACAATCAGGTTTCTTTCGTTATCTTGATTAGATCAACTCTTCGTGCTGCCTATTAGCTATCGGGTCGATTCTAAGCCTCAGAGATAGTTCTTCCCATCAATGCTCAATCAGGATTTCTACAGAAGCTGTCGGACAAACTCGCTGTATGCATCTTTCATTGGAAGTTCCATATCAATGTTTAGGCGTCGGCGTTCTGCTTCCACTTCTTCATTTGTCTTCGGATTGATCGCTTTCTTTCTAAATCCTTCCCAATAGACGCCAACTCCGCGTCTCTGCCAGGCAGGCAGAGTTCCGAAGTTGATTCTTGCTACTTGAAAGAGAAGCTCATTCTTTTCCGACACTGATAATCTTTCACACTGGTGAGTTGCATCAGTGGGGGTGTTACCATTCTTTCTAAGCGTCCAGTAGCACCATGCATTGAGGGAATTTCGATGCGCGTCCTCATTTCTCCACCGAAAATAGTCCACAACGAGGTCAACGTTAGGCAATTGACTGATCCGACAGTCAAAGCACGCATGATCGCCAAGCAGCAAATAAAAGCTGGCGCTTGCTTCTCCTGCTAGAACGGAATTGAGTTTGTTTAATTTTCTTCCGAAAGCATTCTCTCTTAAATCGAAGAGCAGTGAGATTTCATCGCTCTGTGTATAACCATAAATCACTTTGAATCCGCAATCCATCAGGTGGCATGTCGTTTTGATCATGTAATCTCTAAATCGTTCGTCAAACGGAGCCTCAAATGCTTGCGTCGTCTTGGTGAGTTTAGTAAATGATCGGCCATCAATACGTGCTACCATATAGACATTCGGAAGGACAGTTTGCTCTCCAGCTTTCTCATACTCTCGCATTCTCAAATTAAGATCATCAAATTTCATCATTCCACTCCTCTACAACGAATGAATCATCTTTGATGGAAACATAGAAAAGCTGATCAAAACCTTCGTCCAAAGATGGCATTTCCAATTTCGCATAAGTTCCTCTCACGCCTAATTCCCGAACACTTTCTTCTACCGAACGAGTAGCATTTCTTCTGAGACAGTCTTCGATTTGAGATTGAAAGTAATACCCTATAGTTTGAATCTTCTTCTTATTCAAGGTCTCCAAATAGCGAGCTCGGTCTAAGGTCGTTACGTTCGTATTGTCGATAACAAATGGCACTTCATGGGAAAGGCAATACTCGAATAGACCTTTCTCCCTGTGTCTAGTCTTCAGCAAATCGAGGCTTATACGTAAATGTGTCTTCAAGAACCTATCTCTGTAGAAAGTAGTTTTTCCAGATGCCTGGATACCAATAAAGAGGATTGCTTCTGTCATTAAACTATTCAATTCTACACAGTCTGTTCTTGGCTAATCGATGGAATGGTTATACGGGCATTCATCCTTATGTCGATCCGAATCATCGCACCGATTGTGCAAAATCGGTGACGGGAAAGAAAGTCGCAAACATAATTCATAAAATACTTACATGAATAAATAGTTAGTATATCATCCTATTCAGGGAGTGGTCCATATCTTGAAGATACACAGACCATCGTCAGGTCACCTTCAAATGTGAGTGAAAGCCTTCGAAAACCTCTCTGAGTCCAAGAAACTCTAATTCGCCAAAGGAAGGAGGGTCCATCGGATGATTCATCATGTTATATCGCCGCCGTTTTACACCAACTAGATTGTCATTCAACTTGGATAGGTCCACGATCATCACTTCTTCTTTTATATCCTTCGCAGGCCAGCGTACAATTACTTTTCCTTCGCGAAGAGACCTCTTCTTCAAGTATAGCCAAAGTCTTGTTTTCTCCCACTTCATGAGAACCCAGCCCAAAACGACCGAAATGAGTATTGCTGCAGGGAAGGCGAGTATCACCCCAATTATGAGGAAGAATAGAGTTCTTTGCCATGGTTCCATTATTCCCGCAGACCTTCCAATTAAGAGAAGATGCTCACCTCTATCGCGATAGGTTAGTAGACTCTTCCGCGGCCCCCTGGTTTTCATGCATTATCTCATGGCCTGACTTAGGGCGACCGTGTGAATAGTCACCTTTCGGCCCTTCCCAATCCAACTTATCCCTGAGTTCTTCTGGTACGATTTTGAACAGCTCTTGAATGTAATTGACCATGGTCGAGTAGCTATAGCAAGTCTGTTCGTTATTTTGATCGTAGAACGATCTCGCCTGATGATTCAAAAACCAGATGTCATGATCTCTAAAGTCCTCATCAGCGACAGTCTCGTAGAGATTATGGGTGAGCTCTGCGAGCTCATAACTTGACTTGATGAAACGTCTATACCTTGATTGGAAGAGCCTGAGAGGATTCCAACCATGTAATCGAGACAGGGCATTTCTTGAAGCTGGCAAAGAACAGCTTAGCATCTCTCTGTAGATTTCTTGTTTTCTCGTCATCGTTGAACCGGAATCATTAGTAAAATTGATCGGGTCAATTTCCGAACACCACTCATTCTGAACTGTTTGAAACATCGCTTCAGCATCTCGATTCTCTCAATCACGGTAAATTCTTTGACCGCCCCTGCCAGCATCCGTGTTCCTCCAGAGGCTTAAAGCGAAGTGTCGTAAACTCAAAGTGGAAGTCCTTTCGGTCGCGCTCTTTCATCGCAACCGCATGACGCTCTGGCTCGGGAACCTTACTATGTCCAGATACCATATCGAGCATATACTTCTGCGATTTCCAGACGGAGAACGTCGAGACTGTACGTGGAAGCCTCATAGCGGCGAGTGCCAGTGTTTGCCCCGGATGGTCACGAACGAGCTCTTCCACCGGCTTACCCCACTGAATAAAGCGAGGGACCTGAGGCAACTTCATTCTTGCCAGAGTCACAGCAACGACCGGCTCCTCATTACCGACTCCCCCTGTGCTATACAGAAACTTATCGAACTCTTTCACTCGACCCCATTGACGCAGGTAAGACATTCGCACATGCCACCCATTAGATAGAACACGACCGAGCTTCGTACTTGCAAGATAATCGTCAATAGCCGATGCACTTTTCCACGCCGCGAAAACAACTAGTTTGCTTAACTGCATTCTCTGCGCAGAGTATATCGGTGAACCTAATGTCATCGGAGCCATACACTCGGCGTGCAGGAGACCTCGAACCTGGTTTCTGGTTGGAGGACAGCAGAGGGTCTTCAACGTTCTATCTACCCTACACTCAGCCAGGTGAAACGTGTAGACAATGTCCTTCTTTTTGCTCATCAAGCTTCCCTCCTTATTCTCTTCTCCATAATCTTGTAATGCATATCATGCACGCGAAAGTTCCAAAGATTCATCGAATGATCGGCTCTGATGGTACCTTCTTCATCTTCATAGACAGTAATTCTTTGGCGAAAATAAGACATATAGTGTTTATAGAGCTGTCCTTTCCGATCTTCGATCATCACGTAAAAGCCAGGGTCACCGTACTTTTTCCCAGCTGAGATAAGATCCAGGTTCCCCTTATTATCCGCTTCTATGGCAAAGATAGCAGTCGCACTCCCTTGCGGCAGAGGAAAGATCGTCTTAATTCCTGGTTTCCCGGAAGGAAGCTGACAATGTGTATAGATTCCATAGAAGATGACCTGACGGGTTTTCTTCAGGCGTCGATGCCAGACCCGATAGACGGATTGATCATCTCTGTCAACAAGGCGTATAATTTCGCTCTTGATCCCATAGGCCGTTTCCAGTGCCTTCTGAGGTAAATAGAGCTGCTGGATGCGCTTGCTGAAGAGGAGCCCGACAATGGAACCAAATGGCTTAAAGAAAGGTTTCCATTCAGTCCAGGCATCTAAATCGTAATCACTGGTACGACTATAAAAGGCCTCGATCTTTGGGTTTACTGATATGCCCAGATCCTCGAAACTATCGATAAGTCCCGCCCCGGGCTCGTTCCTCTTAATTGAGAGTTGTTCATCTCTTGCAACTCTACCGACGAACTCTTTTGCCTTTTCATTAATCTTCCCAATAGGGCCCGAAAGCCACTCGTCTCTTTCCCGATCGACTTTTTTGCCGAGGATCATGTGACCCCACTGCGTCACCCAGTCGAAGGGATTTTGAAGTTTCGGAATAGCCATGGGGACCACTTCACCTGTCTTCCTTGAAACCCGACCATTGAATTCCTGCCAGTTCCGCGAGTTCCTTGTGCCAGCTGGCAATGTCATGCTTGTTGAATTTATTCAGATGTGTATGACCACATGCTCTCGCCATCACCTTCATCAGCTCAACCGTTGCTTCGAGAAACGTCGCCAGTTGCTTCGCTGATTTGTCTATATTCAACTTCTTACGGAGCTCTGGTTTCTGAGTGGCAATCCCAGCAGGGCAGAGGTTAGTGTTACAAATGCGGGCTCCGACGCAGCCGATCGCCTGCATTGCTGAGTTTGCAATCGCGATTCCATCGGCTCCGAGGGCAAGTGCCTTTGCAAAGTCTGTATGAGTTCGAAGTCCACCAGTAACGATCAAAGTGACGCGTCCGCTAGCACCACGACGGTTCAGATGGTGTCGTGCGCGAGCAAGAGCTGGAATTGTCGGAACAGATATATGATTTCGGAATAAAAGAGGAGCAGCGCCTGTCCCGCCTCCACGACCATCAAGAATAATATAGTCGGCACCTGCTTCCAGAGCAAAATCAATATCCTGTTCAATATGCTGAGCACTCATCTTAAACCCAATAGGAATGCCTCCGCTTATACTTCGCACCTTGTCCGCGAACTTAGAGAAATCTTCAACAGTACTCAGGTCTTTAAAGGTCGGCGGAGAAACGGCTGGCTGACCCTCAGGAATACCTCTCACTTCTGATATACGTCCTGTATTCTTATTTCCAGGCAGATGACCACCGGTTCCCGTCTTGGCACCCTGCCCACACTTGAAGTGAAATGCCTGAACACGCTCCAGAATCGATTCTTCATAGCCAAACTTGGCAGATGCGAGTTCATAGAAGTAGCGGCTGTTGGCTTCCTGTTCGTCAGGAAGCATCCCGCCTTCTCCAGAGCATATACCTGTTCCGGCCATTTCAGCACCTTTTGATAAAGAAACTTTGGCTTCCTCAGAAAGGGCCCCAAAACTCATATCACTGACGAAGATCGGAATTTTCAGGGGAAGGGGTTTCTTCGCCTCAGGACCGATGATCAGGTCTGTTCCAACCGGCTCGTCCTCGAAGAGAGGTTTGGTTGCTAGTTGTGCGACCATGAATTGTATATCGTTCCAATCAGGTAATTCAGACCGGGGAACACCCATGGCTCCCATCTCGCCATGATGTCCAAGCTTGCTTAATCCTTCACGGGCGAGTTGGTGGATGAAAGCGACCGTAGGTTCTTCAGGAGTTGGTTCTGCTTCAGGCATCCCGTCGCTATCATCCGACCGCTCTACTGAATACTCTTCTCCCACCTTGTCTTTTGGAACCTTAGTATGGGTTCCGTCACAAAAGGGAGGGTTGCCAGTTTGTTTACAACGGCATAGATAGGCTTCGCCGTCTTCTTCCGCCACAAATGATTTGGGAGTAAAGTCCGTGCCTTTGTGGGAGCCATCGCAAAAAGGCTGATTCCCAGACTTTCCACAAGCACAGTAGTAATATTCTTCACCCTTCTTCAGTTCTACGGGGATGGGTTTGTTGTCCGCTACGGTGGGCTTCATGATATCTGTTTGCCGAACTGGTGAAGGAAATTGAATTGTTTATTTGTTCGACAGTCTCCTATGCGGAGATAAGACGATGGAAGCGTATATCGGCAACCTCAATTTTTCAGGACGCAAAAAGTAAACGAGACAAAACCTATTATTCTCTGCAGGGATTATACAGAAAACCCAGACTTATTCTTCGTCCCAAAGATACTCCGGATCTTTGAACATTTCTCGAGCTGTGGATTCAGTCAGAGTTGCATCTCCCGATCCAAAGGTCACTGACTGCCAGAATTCCTTCTCCAAGTTTGGGTCGTAGATCCTGAATGCACCATCCTTCATTTCATCCCGCAGGAGCGCTTTCTGGGCATCGATAGCGATTGCGTGTCCAAAACTCGAAATCGTCACTCGTCCTCCATATTCTTTGAAGAGGGATCGTGCAACAAGTCGAGTCTTGAAAATATGACGAAACAGTTCCAATCCAAATTCACTCTGAAGGGAATCAGGAAGAGGCTCATGGTGCGTTTTTAAGTGAGCAATCATTTCTTCGTCGGAGAAATCCAGATTATTGTTCTGTATATATTTTTCTATAACAGCATCATTGATGATCTCAAAAAGGCTCGATCCTGCATCTTCAACAGGAAGTTCATCGCGATAGACTGGTTCACCGTAAACCAGAGCAACCGACTGCCGTTTCGATGCGCATCCGGATATCAATAATACTGATAAAATGGTAAAGCAAAGAGCGAGTCCTCTGGTGGAGAATCTTGTTCGATTGCTTAAGGAGCAAAGTCGCATGATGATATTGTCTCTTCCAAACAGGTTTTGCATATACCTTGTCAGTTTCAAGAAGCGGTATACCAGCCTAGATTTGATTACCGTGAACTATTGCTTCAACCCACTCACCACCCAGTCCGATCGTGATTTCAACTTCGTGAGAATTGCAGACTCCCCTTCCTTCCACTTAAGCCGCACTTGGACAAACCTGATGAGTGGCAGAACTTCCTCCATCATTTGAGGATTGGATGATTGAACGAAATCATAGTACTCGTCTGCATTGTCGCCACGCCAGTTGTTTTGTTCATACGCCCACTGATTCCAAAGCTGACGGAATTTCCTTGTATCAGCTGCCGGAACCTTTAACTCACCATTAAATCTCATGCGCCCAGGCTCATCCTTGATGCATCTCATGGGCGACCAGTAAGACCAGAGTTCTCCCGTTGTGCTGTAGCGCCAATCCACAATCAGAGAGTCTTCCTTGAGCTCTTTTCCTTCAAGATCAACGGTGATCGGAAGGTGGGTCAGAGGACGATTGTCCATCCCGACATGGTAGGGGTCCAGGAGCACGGTAGTCCCATCGGCCCTCAACGTGAGCCCATCTTCTGTTCTTTCGATAGCTGGTGTGATCGATGCCAGAATTGTATCTTTGATAACCGGTTGATAGTGGAAGTTGTTAGTTGAGGTATTGGTCGTCAGAGAGTCGCCGGCTTTTGTCGTCCAGGAATCGAAATTCCACTGTCGACTGTCTCCTCCAATGATAACCGCGTAGATTGGAGTGGAAAGAGTCAGTATCAGAAAGGTGAATCCAAGTACTGGGTATCTCATGTCAGATTCCATTCTCCTCATGAGGGTCGAGCGACTATGGTCGAATCTTCATTCGTAAGGAAAATATAGACTGAGCAGCTACGGCTGCAGTTTGCCCAACCCATTCGCTGGGCACCTTTCTTAGGCCTTTATTCAAGAACTAAATGGTTGGCAAAATTAAAGTCCAAATAGGTGGTAAACGAGAATGGACCATTCAGTACTCTGAAAACATTGGAATAATTGTGCTATTTCGAAGCTTTCGGGATGCTGAAGGGAGTGCTCGTAGCCAGCTCATGTCGGAAAGGAAACTTTATTCATCGCAAGCAAAAGGTTGCTCAACAGGCAATAAAGGTGTCCCTGTCGAAGGCAATTGAGAGCGAAGTCTCAAGCCCATGGGGACGGGTTCTCGAAGGTTGAGATATACAATCTCTCAACTTTATCTCTCGCCCATTGGGTCTTCCTTAAAAATTTCAGTGAAGACTTAATTGATGGATCGTTCTTAAAGCAATTGATGTCGATTCTCTCAGCTAGTCCATCCCAACCGTAATGCTCGTTCAACCGCGTTACAACGGTCTCAAGTGTAACGCCATGTAGTGGGTTATTTGGCTGTTTATGACTCATACGATTTGCTGCCAGACCATTTCTCGGATTTTGGGAAAGCGTCTCGTGTGCTTTCTTTTTCGCATTTCCCTACTGGGACTGTTTGATTGCGTTCTCTTGCTGGCAAGGAGGACTTGCCTCATAGCCTCGCCTATTTTTTGTATATAAAGTGATGTTTAAAACGCAAACGAGCCGCTCATGGTAATTGAGAGCGGCTCGTTTGTTGAAAAAT
>CAYTGM010000025.1:0-85268 GCA_964437365.1 uncultured Candidatus Sumerlaeota bacterium
CTTCATCCTTCATCCTTCATCCTTCATCCTTCATCCTTCATCCTTCATCCTTCATTCGCCTCTGTCATTTTCTTAATCAGCATATCGTTAAGGCGTTGTGCAGGGTTGATTCCTCTCTCAAGGATGCGGTGATGGAGCGAAGCGACTTCAACGAGAATTGAAATGTTCCGACCTGAATCAACCGGGATACGGAAATAAGGAATGTCTACATCAAGCAATTTGGTTCGTTGCTTGTCCAGACCCAGTCGATCGACTTCTGTTTCCGAAGTCATTTTATGCAGGTCAACAGCCAGTGATACACGTTTTTCCTCCCTGACGGCACCGATTCCGAAAAGTAGTTCGACGTCTATAATCCCCAAACCACGTACCTCCATGTGGTGTTGTATTGTGCTGACGGAGGAGCCCATGAGAATGTTACGTCCCAATCGTCGCAGCACAACTACATCATCTGCCACCAGGCGGTGACCACGCTCGATCAGTTCAAGACCACACTCACTTTTACCAACACCGCTATCACCGGTGATCAGAACACCTTCCCCGAATACATCAACAAAAACCGCATGGATTGTTGTGGTGGGAGCAAATTCACGCTCGAGCCAGAAGGAAATCATCGCATTGAAGCGAGAGGTTTCATGGGGTGTGGAAAAGACCGGGACACTGTGTTTGTCGGCTAGAGCCAGAAGCTCTTCCGGGGGAGTATTCTCAGCTGTGACGATAAAGCAGGGAATTGAGTACTCAAAAATGTTCTGAAGGCGCCGTGAGCGTTCCGATTTCTCAAGACTGGCCAGATAACTGATCTCTGTATTTCCCAGAATCTGAATGCGATCAAAGGTATAAACCTCAAGAAAGCCGGCAAACGCCAGTCCTGGGCGATGAAGTTCACTCTGAGTAATCTTTCTTCGAAGACCCTCATTTCCAGCTACCAGCTCGAGTTCAAAGAGTTCCCCCTTTTCTTCCAGCATCCGTTCCACAGTTATCTGTACATTCATAAACACATCTCGCTCAATGATGGGACTTTTCTGATTTCTAAAAGCATGAAGGGTCTCATCTGTTGGAGTGCCAAGAGAATATTGATCGGAATTTGGGGATGATGGGATGAAGAGTGCGGGAAACTTCCTGGGACGCCTTTCAATGAGATCTGATTTAGGTTTGCAGCAGACTGGCCCAGGTTCGGGGGGGGCAGCCTGCTACGGCTAAAAATGATCTTGCGGCGATCCTGGAGCGTTGTCGGTCCGATGGCGATCGGACCTGGATCGCTCCGACATCGCTCCGGCATCGTCCCTGGAGAGGTCTTGATGCGAATTCTTAGGTCGTGTAGGGAGCCTGCAGTAAAATGGACGTTGCGAATTCTCGGGTGGTTCAGGCTTTAGACATACCTAACTGCGAAGGGTTTGTTCTTCCCTCTCCCGTGATCCAACATACCTGCCGGTATTTCCCTCGGGATCGAATTCATCGATAGCATGGGTCGCTATCATCATTAGCTTTAAAGTTCGATTTTCTCGCCAATGGGAATCGGGCTAGTTCCGATGAGAAGGACCGAGTCCTTATTTGCTTACCTGTATTTCAGAGCCAGGTAAATATGGTCTGATTTTTCTGACGGAAGCCCATTCAACTGGAAGAAAGTATACCTTCAATCGAGGCTGTATTGAACCATCCTGGAGATTCATGAAGGAGGTTATCGGGTGTAGAATCTACTGTTTGATTTGTTGGGAGTTGAAAACAAGTTCAAAAATAAACCGAAAATTCGGCCAGTTGATTCGATGAATCAAAAAGTTTTCTGGTCCCTTGAAAAACCTCTAACTGGACGGTGGTTTATTCGGATTAAAGAAGGAGAGAAGAGATGGTCGGGGTAGCAGGACTCGAACCTGCAACCCCCTGCTCCCAAAGCAGGTGCGCTAGCCAATTGCGCCATACCCCGACAACGAGGGCCTAAGGACTTCAAAAAGGGGGGTGCTGTCAAGGGTACATTGTACGAAAAACATCATTTTTTTTGGTTTTTATTGTAAGTCAGGGTTTACAGGATAGTTGGCGTCTTTGTTCCCTGAGTTTTTTCGAAAAAAAATCATACTCTGCAAGAGAATGGGGTTGATAAACAAATCGGTTTCATCCAAGTTTCACGGTGGAGGGAGTTTTGATATTCAAAATTCTAAGGAGTTCAACCGCCATGCTCAACAATCTTGTCCGAAAAAACGGCTTTACGCTGATTGAGCTATTGATCGTTGTTGCGATCATTGCCATTCTAGCCGCTATCGCCGTTCCCAACTTTCTGGAAGCCCAGGTCCGTTCCAAAGTCTCTCGTTGTAAAGCTGATATGAGAACTATGGTCACCGCGATGGAATCGTATTACGTGGATAACAACAAATATCCACCTGCTGGTGATCTACCCAATGTTCCCATGACGCCAAACTCTGCCAGTTTCCATGCTAGAACACCCAACTATTTAACGACACCTATCGCCTACCTCACAAGCCTTCCTGAAGATGTTTTCCTCCCACAGTCTACTTTTTCAAACGGGACCTACCCAGAAGGAACAAGAGTCGGTTACAGGTATGCATACTTCTACTGGGACTGGTATTTGAATCCGGCCAATGGTGGAAGCAGCCCCAACGGTTTTTCTGATTTCTGGTCAGGTCCTAAAGAGTGGACCGGCGAATGGCTGATCTATGGCTATGGTCCAGACAAAGTTCCATTCCATGGTGCAGGTGCAACTTTCCTTCCTTATGACCCAACCAATGGAACTGTCAGCCCTGGTAATATCGTTAGATGTCAGAAGAATACAGATGGCATTCCTCCGCATCCAATTTCCGGCACATACATCTGGCCATAAGTCATTCACCTTGAATAAGTCAGGTATATAGAGCCTCCGGCAATTGCCGGAGGCTTTCTTTATGGATTATTGACTCTATTCAGTATATCCAGAAACCCTTCAGCTTCTGCGTAAGGAGATATATAGTCGGCGACTTTCTTCAATCCCTCCTGGGAGTTTGAGGGGCAGGCGAACCAGTTCACTTCTTCCTGGATCGGTAAGTCACCAGTGGTGTCACCAATTCCAATCACCTCTTCTTTTCGCAACCCCATTTCGCTCAGAACTGCTCGTATCGCCGTCCCCTTGGTCACTCCGGGAAGGGATATATTCAGGTAGAAATGTGATGGCTTGATATCCAGTTTCAGGTCACAATGCTCTTCGGCGAACCTGTCCACATTGGGGGCGACATCTCGCAGGAGCGCAGGGTCCTCGCAGAATATGGAGAGTTGAGCTTCTTTGCCTACCTGGTAGAAGAGATTCTCGTGCAAGGGGATGATCTCTCGTTCAATAAAGCTGCGGACCTTTCTCAGCCCCTCCATTTTCTTCGGGGTCACTCCTGGGCCATACTTAGCCCAATTTTTCTCAAGGTAATAGATAATCGCTCCATTCTCACAGATTCCGGGCTTCTCGATCCCCAAAACTTTCATCAGCGCTTCGACATAAGGTTGTGGTCGGCCTGTACATAGCATGAGTGGAGGAAAGTCTTCTGGCTGCTGGTGGCTCTTCGCGCAATATTCTTGAATGAGACGGAAGGATTTTGAGTCAACGGGAACGGAGCCTTCGCCAGTGATACAGCCATCGATATCGGAGATAATGAGTCTGGGTTTCATGGAGGGTGCGGCTTTCTATGGAGGGGGTAATTCTGAGGAAAATTTAATATGGGTGATCCTGAGGGTTGGGGATTGCCGGGGGCAAAGGGATTGAGAGGCTTATATTCTGGGTTTGGCGGGGTCTTGTAAGCGGTTACAAAAATGAAGCTCTCAGACAAAAATAAGCTTGCATTCAATTAAGAGTTGGAGCAGTCTTATCCTTAATTATGACCGGCAGATCAAATTTCTTGTATGTTTAATCTGCTTTTGAAGCTCAAGAGAGAACGGTTTCAGAAAGGTCGCAAAAACTCACCACCATAGAGGACAGATCATCCCATGAATAAAAAGGCATTTACTCTGATCGAACTGCTGATTGTTGTCGCCATCATTGCCATCCTGGCGGCGATCGCAGTCCCTAACTTTCTTGAAGCGCAGACCCGTTCTAAGGTCTCACGCGCGAAGGCTGACATGAGGTCACTCGCCACTGCCATGGAATCTTATTACGTCGACGCGAATACCTATCCTCCTAACGATGCCGGTGGAGCTAGCTCGCAATTCCGCCTGAATAAGGTGTTTCATGTCACAACCCCTATCGCCTACATGACCTCATTTCCGAAAGACGTCTTCCTTCCCGGTAGCAACGTTTCGGGAACCGCGGCACTTGATGGTTATCAGTACTTCAATTATCAATACCGATACGATGTTGCTCCAGCGCCTTGGAGATCATGGGGGTCTCTCGTCTCAGGTGCCTCAGGAACCTTTGATATTACCGGAGCCGTCCTCAAGACATGGGGCCCGAACGCTGGCAAGCCAAACCCTCCCTATAACACAGATGGTGATGAAGGGTTTGAGTGGGCTGCATACGGCCTTGAAGCGAACCTCGGCATTCCCGGTGTAGACCGCATTTATGATCCAACTAACGGCACCATCAGCTACGGAGACATCGGCCGCTTTATGGGCGAAGTCGCGCTTCCACAGCAGATTAACTAACTCAGCATTCTCCTCATTCCTCTCTCTTTCTTCTGGCCTCCCTCACTTGATTCGCGTTAAGTGGGGGAACGTCTTTTTAACCACTTCATTTAATTCATCTTGAGGTAATTCATGTCTATCCGTGAGCTCCTGCAGCAGATGACCCTCGACGAGAAAATCGCGCAGCTTGGCGCCTATATGTTCTTTGATACTTTCTGGAACACCCATGGTTCTCAGGAACTTGAAGAACGAGTTTCGTTTATCGAATCTATCACGCCCGAGAAGATGATTCCATCACATGGACTTGGCTTTGTCTCGACACAAGTGAGGGATCTTCCTCCCCGACAGGCTGCTGAAACCGTCCAGAAGGATCAGGACTATATACAGAGTCATACTCGCCTCAAGATTCCTCTCATTGTTCATGACGAAGGCGTGCACGGGGTGATCGGCAATGGAACGACGGTCTTTCCCTCGGCACTGGCACTCTCAGCAACGTGGAATGAACAGCTTATGTTTCAGGTGGGAACTGTTATCGGGAAAGAATCCCATGCACGGGGAATTCAACAACTGTTGAGCCCCACACTGAACCTTGGTCGCGATCCCAGAAATGGTCGGACAGAGGAAACATATGGAGAAGATCCACTTCTCGCCGCAAGAATGGGAGTGAATTTTATTAAGGCGGTTCAGGCAGAAAATGTTGTCTGCACACCAAAACACTTTGTCTATAATTTCGAGGGAGATGCTGGTCGCGATAGTTGGCCTGTTTTTCCTTCAGAGAGAATCCTCCGAGAAGAATATTTTGTTCCATTTGAAGCGGCGATCAAGGAAGCTGGTGCCATGAGTCTCATGGCTGCCTATGGGTCACTGAACGGAAAGCCCTGTTCTGGCGATGAATGGCTTTTGAAAAAAGTCCTGCGAGAGGAATGGGGGTTTGACGGGTTTGTTGTCTCTGACTACCATTCAATCATTCACCAATGGGAGTTACATAAGACGGCCACGTCGATGGGAGACGCGGCGGCTCAGTCTCTCAGAGCAGGAATGGATGTCGAGCTTCCAAGGCTCAGGTGCTTTCTGGATCCTCTGAAGGAAGAGTTGAAGGATGACCCAACCCTTCAAGTAGATATAGACAGAGCCGTTCTTTCAGTTCTGTCTATCAAGGAAAAGCTTGGATTGCTTGATCAAAAACCACAGTTTGATCCTGAGCATGCTGGAAAGGTCTGCAACTGCCCGAAGCATCGAACCCTGGCGCGTCAGGCTGCACGGGAGTCAATGGTGCTTCTCACTAATTACGAGCAAGTCCTGCCCATTAAGAATCAGTATCAGAAGATTGCAGTCATCGGTCCTAACGCTGATGCAATTGAGCTCGGGGACTACTCATGGGATTTGAACGATAAAGAGCATGTTGTCACGCCGTGGTCCGGGTTACGTGAGATTGCTGAAAAAAGAGGTGTGGAGCTGGTCTATGCGCCAGGTGGTACGCACACTCAATCCACTGAAGCAGAGCTTGAGCAAGCCAGGCTGATGATCGAGGAGAGCGACCTTTCTATACTCATGCTGGGAACATCACTCAGCATGACCGGCGAAGCACGTGATAGATTTTCACTAGATCTTCCTGACAATCAATTGGAACTGATTGACTGTGCTCATCTGCTGGACAAGCCATTCGTTGTCGTTGTTGTTTCTTCCAGTATTCATACCATGGAGAGTTGGATAGATAAGCCTGACGCAATTTTACATGCATGGTACTCGGGTGAAGAAGGAGGTAATGCACTTGCAGAGTTACTGTTCGGAGATCATAGCCCAAGTGGACGTCTTCCCATCACCGTTCCACGGTCAATAGGTCAGTGTCCCATTCATTATATGCACCTTCCTTCTGGACGTGGCGATGATTACGAGAAGCTGGGGCAAAGTGGGGGAGTGCGATTTCCGTTCGGATATGGACTGAGCTATACCTCTTTTGAATACGGAGGCCTTCAACTTGAGGTGGATCGAAAAAGGCATATTCTTGAAGTAAGTATGGAGCTCTCTAATACGGGGACATACGACAGCTACGAAACAGTACAGGTCTATATGGCGAAAGAGTACAGTCCTCTTGCTCGACCTAAACGAAAGCTGATTGGTTTTGAAAAAGTCTTTCTCACCAAAGGAGAAAAGAAAGCACTCAAAATACAAATTCCCTTGGACCGACTCATGTTTTACAATGAACAGATGGAAAAGGTCTTAGAGCCAGGTGAATACCATATAAGAGTAGGACAAAGCTCAATCAGTACAGATAGTCTTGAGGGAGCGCTGAGAATTGAAAGGGAATGATGACCTTAAGGTCTTTCCGAATCTTCTTCGATGGAATTGTTGAGATGGAGCGAGAGACGGGGTTCGAACCCGCGACATCCAGCTTGGAAGGCTGGTGCTCTACCAACTGAGCTACTCTCGCTCAACAGAGGAGCGGAATCCTCACCAATTAAGACCCTGAGTCAACGAAAAAACGCAACTTTCCTTGACCTTTAACCCCTTTCTCCCAAGGCATGAATTTACCCTGAACGGAGACGAGACCCAAAAACTTATGAGGTGCCCCAATTGCTCCACAGAAAATCGTGATGATCGGGCCGAGTGTTATCACTGCGGCAAAGACCTCACGATGCTGCGCTTGATTGTAAATAAGGCTAAACAGCATTTCAATAACGCAGTCGAGATGACGGAGCGTCAGGAATACTATGAGGCCCTTGGAGAGCTCGCCACTGCGCTGTCGCTGAACGATCACCTGATCGAGGCTCATGTGCTCAGGGGAAGCCTTCTGGCGCGCATGGACAGGCTTGTGGAAGCTCGTGAGGCCTGGCAGAAAGCGTTGAATCTGGATCCTCATGCTGCGCGTGCCTCCAAATATCTTCTCGACCTGAGAAGTCTGGAGAAAAGTGCACCGCTTTTTCAGAAAATGCATTATCTTACATACGGACTAATCGGGGCGATCTGCCTGCTCGTTGTAGTCAGCGGTGCGATGCTGCTCAAGGGTGATACCAGTGAAGTGGTGCTTAAAGAGAACCCGGCAGAGCAGTTGGCTCAAAAAGGTTGGCGGGCTTTCCAGCAGAATAAACTCAACGAAGCGTCGATCCTCGCTCAAGAAAGTGAGGAGGTTCCCTCCGGGAGAGCCCTCTCAGCAGCTATCGATGCGAAAATTGATCTGGAAATTCAGATTCTTGATATGATGGCAAGAAACAATAATGTGGAGGCAACTCTGGAAAAGGCTGACCAGCTTCTCACCGGACCGCTTGATGAGCAGCAGAAGTCTCAGGTCGAAGAAGTGCGTGTGACTCTTGCGGACGAACTCCGTGACGATTTGTTACTTCTTTCTTCCTCAGAAAGTCTAACGGTCGAGCTGGTGGAAAAAGTTGATCGCTGGTTCGATGAGCTCGAGAAAATTGGCGCGGGGGAATCTTCAGAGACGACACAGCTTAAAGCTAGTATCCGAGGAAAATGGGATGCTCAGCTTCGCGAAGAGCGCGAAAAGCTGAGAGGCTTCGAACAGACTTTAGATGGATTTTCCCAGGTATATAATGATATTGAAAATATCTATATGCTTGAAAAGGCTGTCTACTCATCTTCTGTATTCGGCTCAAAGGACGATACCTCGGAGGTGGCAGAGGCATCACGACGGTTGCGACTGGAAACACTCAAGGGTGAGATGTTTGAGAAGATTTCGAATCTCGCAGGCAAAGGTGACAGAGATTCCTTTGAGGCTTACAGGAAAGAATTGAACTCCCTTTTTTCCGTTACAGGAGATATGGAATCGAATGATCTCTTCGAAGATTTAGAAAGCCTGCTTGAAGAAAAAGAGCGACGGAGCTTGATTGTTGATCTTTATGAGGCCATGGAAGAAGCTGACATTGCAACCGTTCGAGACATCGAAAGTGAAATCGAGTCTGAAGGGTGGGATATTGCCTCTTCGTTGAGAGAAGAACTCGACGCTTTCTATCAGCAAAAGTCGATAGAATCCTATTATGCTCTTCTCGATGAGGTTGAGAAGTACGAGGAAGAGGGGTTGAGCGAGGGAGAGGCGAAGAGGGTTCTTCGTCAGTCATCAACGTTTCCGGATCTTCTACCTTCGCGGCTTTGGCAACGAGGAGAGGAAACGGTGCTCTATATACAAGCTTTAGCCTATCGGTCACTTGGGAGTGAGCAGGACTTTGCTGAAACAATTAACAGGCTTTCGAATGGATATCCGAATTCGCCTTATCTCTACGAATTTCCTGGGATGTAAAACTCTCCTCCACTGAGATGGTTAGAGGAGAATTTCTTTAAATGATTTCCAGGTAGTCTGGGTCAGGTAATTCAGGTTGGGGTGCATGTGGTTCAACCTGGTACCAATAAGACACGGATGCGAGATCGTCCTGGAGCGCGAGGTATCGTGGGAGCTTTTCTCTGGGCTCGCGCCAGCCCAGTGCCTGAATTGTCACTTTCAAATCCTCATGGAATCGGATGGGATCCATAATATGCCATCTATACATGCCGAAGCGACGCCCTGATTTTGTCTGGCCGTCTCCTCCAGCGTGTTGATGGAATCCAAGATAGGGTGTGGAATAAGTCTGGTAAGTACCCGGCGGTTGTTCAAAGCACCAGGCTCCGCCAAAGTAGTCCTCCGTGCCGGTGCCGCAAATCGTAGGGAATTCTTTGTCGCCGTCCATGAAGAACTTGATTTCACCTTCTCCCCACCAGCCGGTGTTATTTGTCTGCCAGGCCAGATAGGTCCCGACGTACTGACCCTTGCCTTTTACACCATCAAGAAGAGTGTGGACTTCTTTATAGGGGAGGGGGTTGCTTCTTCTGAATTGAGCGTGCAGGTACCCAGCATTGTCAGGGACAGGTTCAAGACTATAGCTGATCTGATAGTAAAGTGCACCGATTTCATCAGGCGTCAGGTTCTCAATCGTTATACGAGCCTTCTTCCTGAAAGGCATCGGCCAGTAGCAGTTTAGCCCACCGGAAGGGTTTACTGCCACGGGAATGCTATTCACATTTGAATGCTCATTCCAACCCATACAGAAGAAATCGCCCAAGGGAGTTTCGATAGAAGGAGTCTTTTCATCATCCCAATATACCCGAAGAATAAGCTTACGCCAGTTCATGAAGTGGGTGGTGATCCAGATATGCTGAATCACCCCCGGTCCTTCTATACTGGCAAGCTCGTATTTCATATTGCCGGTCACAACTATACAAGGAGCTATTTTCCATCCCTGACCCAGGTCTCTGGCTGGAGCCTTCCCCGGGCCTTCTATGGCCTTACCACCTTCACCTTTGGCTCCGGAGGTATTTTCAGCACTGATCGATCTTGTCTGGGCATCAGTTACAAGTGAGATCGAACCGAGGCCAAAGTTGAAACCGTTGGGATGAGAATTCACGAATGAGCTCCTGTATTTACTTCGTCAAACGAAGTGTCATGATCTGTTTCTTGGTCAGGCTGATGGTTATTGAGTTGCCTTTGATGGCCTGCTTTGAATCTCCGACTGGGTTACTTTCAAAGTCAACCATCTCAACGTTCTTCAAACCAGTGGCAAAGTCTCCAAGGTTGATCGTTGAGTCGATCTTCCAGGGTTCAGGGTTGAAGAGTCTAAGCTCGTATCCGTCCCCTGCCTTGTAGAAGCTGGTGACAACTGCATCTCCTTCAACATCAATCAGACTGCCGGAAGTGGGAAGGGCCTTTTTCTGACGGTGAATTTCCTGATCCTCTTTGACTATATAGACGCTTCGGAGAGTTCCTTCAAGAAGCTGTGCGTCTCTGTACAGCTCTCTTCGATTAAATGATTTCACAATGGGCTTGATCAGATAGCTGAAGCTTTGTGGTCCCAGAATCTGACCATCAGGTTCTCCGTTTGTATTTACTGTGCGCCTCGTGCTTCTGTAGAGCGTAAGAGCCACAGGTTTATTCTCAAGGTCTCTGACGCAAGTTTCCATCAGGCCTGTACTTATAACGGCGAGTCCTCGTTTGCCATCATTGACGACACAGAAGTTCTGCTGGGGTACCGTTTCCACCTGAAGTTCCATGTATTCATGGTTCTGAGGGTCGAGCTCAATATCTCTTTCAACGACGTCAAAGGGTGTGTCGGTAAAGTAAGTTTTTGCAGAACATCCGGTGGCAGCCTGCATCCGAACGCGGTGGTCTTTCGCGTTGTTGTTAATATCAGTCTTTACTTCGACATAATCTGTACCTGGACGAAGTGATACGTAGCTGTCTATCACGAGAGGAACTCGTCTTTCTGATCGGCGCATCGACTGGAAATCAAAGTCTTCGGGAATATTCATTGTCGTGCGGATACGGAACGTTGAAACCATCGGACCGTTCTCAATCAGTGCAACATCACTGGCTGCCGCAGTTGAGTAAATTTTCTGATCGTTGACAGCAACTCCATGAAACCAGCCATCTCCAATGTCTGCACGGTCTTCAAAGACGAGTACATCCGAATAAACTTCCCCATTGCGTTTGTCTTTGATTGTTAAAGTACCATTGTTTTCAATTCGGACGTATAGATCTTCATTCTCCATGGCTCTTTCAGAGACAGCGAGACCCTTATCCTCTGGGTGGCGTGTTGGAATGTTCTCTTCACCGGGTTTAATCGTGAATGTTTGATATCCGGTGGCAGGTATCTCGACGGGAAGGCTCACGCCAATTTCATGAACCTTGTAAGGTTCAGGAAACTTCGCATCCCAAATTCGAAAGCGAAGTCGGTCTGCGTGCTGACTTGTCCTCTGGTAGGGGACTTCCTTGCCGTTTGAGTCGAATATACGGAAAGCTGGTTTCGGCTCAAAACCGAAGAATTCTCCAAACTTGGGATAATCTTCAGGTATCTCAAGAGTAAACTCTGCCGTACCTTTGTACGCACTTGTCAAAGGATTGAAGACTGTCATTCTTACTTCCTTGTCTTCAATGTCACCTTCAATGGAAGCGGCCACTTTCTTCGTTGCGTCTATCGTGATTCGGTCTGCAATTTCTCTGCTCTGATCGAACCTGTATATCATATCCTTGTGAACCTGATCAATGCTGCAACCACAGATAGAGTCGTGTGGATGGTTCTGAATCAGGGTTTTCCAGGCAACATTCAGGTAGCCATGAGGGTATGAGCGATCAAGAGCGAGCTCCGCAAGGATGCCTGTTGGTTCAGCCCATTGTGTCAAGAGTGACTGGCAGAGTGTATTCTGTTGTTTAATCCAAACGCGACTGGATAGTACACCGTGAATCTGGTGAGATGATTCTTTAAAGACTTTACCAGGCTCTCTGAGCTCACCCTCAAACCGAGTCGTAATGCGATCACGCTGTGAGAGAAGCTCTTTCGCATAATCATCAAGACTTCCGTGGGTAATCTCGACACCATCCTGTTCTTTTCCTAAGCGATCACTGATGACTTCGTATAGCTGCTGGTCCCATTCCTGGTGATCTCCGCCGTCGAAAAGCAAAAGAGTGTCTATTTCCGTGTTGTCAGATTCTGATTTCAAATATTCGGTCAGCTTCTTTTCTTTGTCATCGCGGTCGAATCTAACCTCGAATTTATCTCCATCACGCACAGCAAAGGTGAAATCACAGTACCCATAATTAGCAAATTTAAAGGCGACCGTTTCCGTATCATCCGCGCCTTTCCAAACCAGGTTGCGTTTGCCAAACAGATTAAGGCCTCTCCAAAGGAGTGCTGTTTCGATGCCGAAACCTTTGAAGATTTGTGGCATTTGACTGATATGACCGAAGAGGTCGCAGATAAATCCGGCGTTGGAAGGCTCGGTTCCATAACTCCTCGCTGTTTCTCGACCCTGACGGATATTACGTATATGCGATTCACCAGAGATCAGGAATTCATCGGGGAGAACATACCAGGGTCCGATCACCAGCTTTCCCTCTTTAGCAAACCTTTTGATCTGCTCTTCTCTCTCGGGGCGAATCTCCAGGTAGTCCTCGAGAATAATTGCCTGACCGTCCGTGGTAAAGGGCCCCTTCAGTCGGCCGTCCTCCAGGCCATCAAGGACCCGATCGAGTAACTGGACCAGTCGGAATCTGTAGTATTGAAAAGACTCATACCATTCTCTATCCCAGTGCGTGCTCAGGACATAAATGGCTTTTCTCGTTTGAATATCTGTGCTCATGGATCATCCTCAATATTGTGTTTGTATCATCTGCAGCAACGAATGACGGTCTAAAGGCGCGACGCAACCCGGGATTTCAGTTTGCTGTTTTGTAGTAGGCCTCTCGCACCCAGGCCCAGGTTTGAGACTCGTCACTCTTTCCTGTTTCCCTTCTTTTCATGAGGAAATTCTCAACACCTGGTGAGTGATATTCCTCAAATTGTGAGGAGCTTTCATGGAGTCCGCTGGTCATTGCAAATGAAATTTGGAATCGTTTACATGATGAGGGAGAATTTACTTGAAATCAGGCCCATAATGAAGAGTTTGGAGCGACGTTGGAAACGTTTGCAAAAAACTAAGAAATTTCTTTGTCGGGGAGAGTCCTAAACCTTGAATTTCAACCAGAACTGCCAGCTTGTCCTCATGTCCATTCTCCTGGTTTTCGTGTCATGTCCCTCTTTCGCTCAGAAGCTGACTCGCCAGGATATGAAATGTCTGACGGTCCCCATGTACTACCCAGGAGCAGGCATTCGGTTCAACAAGCGCATCGCCGACGACACTGATTACCTGAACCCAGACATGCTGCGGATGGAGTTTATCGCTGAACTCGACGGGTCGGAATCCATCAATTATCCTGCCTATGATTACATTGTCGATCAGGCGGGGGAGAGAGGCCTCAAAATACTTGGCCTCATTGATTACGCCAGCCAACCAATCCCTGAAAATGAAGATACCTCTTACTGGGGAACTGAAGCCTTTCGCGAGGCTTTCGTCTCTCGGACAATTGAAATCGTCGAACATTATCACGATCGCGAGCATCCCATCAAGCACTGGGAGGTCTGGAACGAGCCCGACCTCTCGCTGCCAGAGTTCGATGTGAGAATCGAGCCAGAACCTTACGCGGAAATACTGATCGAGTGCTATGATGCCATCAAAGCAATTGATCCGGAGGCGATGGTCATCTTCGGAGGGATTTCTCCCAAAGGGTTTGAATATACATCAAACTATCTGGAGGAAGTATATGATACCCAGGCTATGAAGGATTACAAACTGGCGAACGGTTATTCCCCCTTCGATGCAGTGGGAGCTCATCCATATCCCGAAATATTCTCCGACCCAACACCAGCTCTGGGGAATATACTCAACAATGAAATCAAAGCTGTCATGAATGCAAATGGTGACGCCGAGATGAAAGTATGGCTCACTGAAATGGGCTGGAGCAGTTTCTTTGTGACAGAAGGAGCGCAGGCTTTCTATCTGACAGATTCATTCTTCGCTATGGATACGCTGGTCGACCCTGAAAACCCTCAGCTTGGTCCGTATATAGAGAAGTACTTCTGGTTTCAATACGAAGACTTCAGCGAAGTCGATAAGTGGGGGCTATGGACACAAGGTATGGGAACAAAGAAACCCACATATAATGCCTTTTTGAACTTAACTGATGCTGGGCCCGAGCCCCCTCCAGATTCTACAGAGCCAGGAGATCAGGCACCTGTTTGGAATGTGTATACAGATGGTCCACTGGAGTACCAGGTTTCAAATAATGATCTGGTGCAAGGGATGACTCCACAGATTATTTCCGGCGCATTTCACCCGGCAAATGTAGGCAGTCCAGCACTTTTGACCGATGGACAATTCAATTCAAATGGTGCCAGTCTCGTTCTTGCTGATTTCGCATATCCCTCTCTTCACGTCAGGTTTGAATTTTCAGAGCCTGTGTTGATCAACTCCATTCGTTCTTTCGCTGCTCATCAGGGTGATACGGGTAACCGGGCCTTCCAGAACCTTGATGTTATCATCAATGGTGAACTTGCAGTCGAGGGAGTAACTTCAGGAAATTTTGGACAGAAATCTCAAGGAGACTTTGCTTCCTCCGTTGTCAGCTGGGAAGACGATTCCGGCGTTGTTGCTACCGGTGTCACCTCGCTGGAGATCCGCTACTGGTGCGTCAGCACCTTCGATATAGACTTTCGTGATCAATGGTCGCCTATTACAGATCCTCAGCTGGATCAGGATGGTAATGACCGCGCCTACATGGGAAGCATCATCAAAGAGATTGACGTCTTGGGCGAAGTTGCTGAATATACAGACTACTGGACCGTTTACTAGATTAACTGATCTACAGGGTATTGATGAATGAGTGATGCAGCAAAAAGTATTATTATTTCAGGTCATATTTGCCTGGATCTGATTCCATCTATTAAGGTGAAGAAGAACAGTTTAGAGGAACTTCTCGAACCTGGAAAGCTGCTCAATGTTGGAGGAGCAACGATTGCCACCGGTGGCGCCGTTGCTAATACAGGGCTTGCGCTACACAAGTTAGGTGTTCCTGTGCGCTTGATGGGCAAGGTGGGGGACGACCCATTTGGTGAAGTCATCATCTCCATTCTCAATGATCACAATCCTGAATTGGCAAAGTCCATGGTCGTGGATCAGAAGAGCGACACCTCTTATACGTTGGTGATCAGTCCACCAGGTATAGACAGGGTTTTCCTGCATTGTCCGGGAGCCAATGACACATTTTCATCCAAAGATTTGATGAATATCGATCTCGATCATGTAGGGATTTTCCATTTTGGGTATCCTCCGCTCATGAAAGAAATCTACCAGAACGAAGGCGAGGAATTGAAGAAGATTTTCTCGAGGGTGAATTCTACGCTAAGAAGTCTGGATATGTCTATGCCCGACCCCGATTCGGAGTCAGGAAAGCTGGACTGGACTCGATTTTTGAAAAACGTTCTTCCTGAAGTAGATCTCTTCCTTCCCAGCTACGATGAGATTTCATACATGCTATATAAGAAAGTAAAGCCGCTCTCACTTGACAATGCACGGGGAATTGCTGAAGAACTCCTTGGCTATGGAGTCGGTGTCGTTGTCCTGAAGCTCGGTGACGAAGGCCTGTATATGAAGACGTCAGCTGATCCAAAGCAGATTGATCGTCTGAAAATCTGCAATTGCGATTCTTCTTCATGGCTTGATAAAGAACTCTGGACGCCCTGCTTTCAGGTTGAAATGGTTGGGGCGACCGGCGCAGGAGATACAACGATTGCTGGTGTTCTAGCTTCTCTTTCTAAGGGTAACGGACCTGGAGAATGTCTTCGCTATGCGACAGCTGTTGGTGCTTGTGCCTGTGAAGCTCCAGACGCAACCTCAGGCATTCCCACCGGAAAAGAGCTTGATGAAAGACTGAGCAGATCATGGAGCAAGTGTGAAGGAAGTATCAAACCTTCAACAGGAACTCAAGATGTGAAAACAGGTGTCTGGCTGCTGAAATAGCCGCGCCTTAGAATCTATACGAAAGATGGTGAATAAATATGAAACGCAGCGAAGTGATAAAAGCACAAAATCGTTCGGCAAAACAGCTTAAAGCAGCTGGTATCGTTCTCTCTAAAGATGAGAAGTCTCAGATCGAGGTGGCAGACTTTGGCTTGAATGAACTCGAAACGACAGGACTTCAAATTGTGGTCTATGAAAATAATGATCGGTATTGTGCGAAAGAACTTATCATGTTCCCTAAGCAGACATGCCCCGAACACCTGCATCCTCCGGTAGGTGATGATCCCGGTAAACGTGAAACCTTCAGGTGCCGTGCTGGAAAAGTGTACCTCTATGTCGATGGGGAAAGTGCTAAAAAGCCCAAGGCGAAAGCGCCAAAAGAAGGCGTCTATACCGTATTCAATGAGGTTGAGCTCAAACCTGGAGAGCAGTACACGATCGAACCTGGCATTAAACACTGGTTTCAGGCTGGACCGAAAGGCGCCATCGTATCTGAATTTTCCACGACCAGTCGTGACGAAGCAGATATCTTCAGCGATCCACGCATCCAGAGAATTCCTGAAATAGAAGAGGATAAGCCCTCTAAGAAGAAAGTTAAGAAGAAGACTGCTTCCAAAAAGGCAGCAAAGAAAAAGTCTAAGAAGTAACGAACTGACAGCAGGGAAACGCACCCATGAAACTATTCGGTAAGACCTGGACACGAAGCGAGATAGAAGCACGCGTTGGTCGCATTGAGCAGGTTGCAGGAATTCGACCCTTCCGGCTTAATGATGGACCTGAAACGAATGTCCGCCAGCTCCAGGTCAGGACCGGGGCGGGTCTTAGCTACTACGTTTCACCGGACCGAGGGATGGATATCTCTCTCGCAGAGTTCATGGGTTCGCCTCTCTCCTGGCAGTCACAGAATGGTGATTGTCATCCTTCTTACTTTCGTGATCAGTCGATCGAATGGCTTCGAACAGCCGCCGGTGGCCTTCTAATGACCTGCGGGCTTTCCCAGGTTGGGGCTCCCTGCACCGATGAGGGTGAAAACCTGGGCGCTCATGGCAAGATACACCATACCCCTGCAGAGCAGGTCATGTACTGTAATCAATGGACCGATGATGAGTTAGAACTCTATGCGTCAGGCGTTCTTCGCGAATCTCGTATCTTCGGCGAAAATCTTGAGCTGCGTCGTGATATTTTCTCTCGAGCAGGAGAGAATTCTCTGCATATAAGAGACACCGTAAGGAATCTCGGCTTTAAAGCCGTTCCCTGCATGATTCTCTATCACTTCAATTTTGGATTTCCACTTCTTTCTCCCGAAACTCAGTTCAAGTTTCCGTCGAATGTTGTTGTTCCAAGAGAGGAAAAGACTCCCCTCGAAGGCTTTGATCAGTGGCAAAACCCTGATCCAGATTACGCCGAACGTGTCTATTACCACTCTGATATACAGTCGGAAATGAATGATGACCTGGATCGTCCGATGGCCAGCGCCATCATCCGAAACCCAAACTTTCCAGCAGGAACGGAAAAGGTTGATCTGAGTCTTGAATTGAGCTGGAGCGTTGATACACTTCCAAAACTAGTACAATGGAAACAGCCCGGTGCTTCGACACACGTTATGGGAATCGAACCTGCCAATTGCTACGTGGCGGGTCGAGCTTCGGAAAGAGAATCCGGAGAGCTTCAGTACCTTCAACCTGGCGAAGAAACCATGAACGATCTGATCATTTCACTCAGCGTTAACTGATCACTCTAATCAAATTACATCGCCCGATACTTCGTGATCAGGAAACCACCGAGGACGAGAAAGATCGCATTCGGTACAATCATCACCAGAATGGCGGGTAGGGTTCCACTATACGAGAATTGCCTGAAGGTCACCAGTACGATAAAGTAAGCGGCGATCAGAAGGATTCCTCCGCCAAACCCTTTCACCAGACCCAGAGCACCGGGACGAAGGATATGACCGCACATCAGGAGTGAAAGAACGAGGGTGCCAATGGGCAGCGCAAAATTGAAGTAGAGATAAGTTTTCAGCTGATGGGTTGGTTTGCTCTGCAACTCAAAAGTCTGTATATATTCCAGGAGCTCTCTAACTCCCATGCGGGAAGGCTTATAGCGCTGGCGAATATAGCGGGAAAGCTCTGCCTCAATCTGGATATCCAGATCAGATTCTTTCAGCGAGTCCTCTTCAATATACTCGACAACCTCTCCCTTTTCATTCATGCGACGGAAAACCGCCTTGTTAAAGACCCATTCACCTTCTATCGCTTCTGATTCATCGGAAGTTATTTCAGCCGTATCAGCAGTATGAAACTGTGCTGATTCTGCATCCAGGCGCCAGTTCGGCTGATTCCAGTTGTCTCCCATGTCGATGATGACCGGAAGGGTCATCGTCAGTGTTTCTGGCTGGAAGGAACGAATGGTATAGAAACGATTTCCTCTTCCTTTCTGGAAAACATCTTTCTCTTTCGTCAATGACTCAATACTGCGTTCCTCAATCTGTACACGCTCTACTTTGGCGGCGTATTGGTCTCCAGGGTTGGCGAGAAACTCGGTTGCTACGAAACAAATGATGCTGAAGACAACGCCGAGGATGACGATGGGCCGAGCCACACGGACGGGCGATAGTCCCCCCGCAAAATAAGCGAGAAGTTCATTCTGCCTCGCCTTTACTGTGTACACCCATAGAATCGAGACTGCCGTTGCAAAGGGGATCGCATATACTATCTGGCGGGGAATGGAGGAGATGTAATACATTAGAATCCAGCCAATCTTGGCTGTATCTCCTGCGAACAGATAACGGGATTTCTCAAGAATGACACTCACAAAATAACCAATGAGAACAAAGGCTAATAGAGTAATAAATGTCATGAGGTAGCTGCGGATTAAATCTCGGTCGATATAGGGTATCATTCAGAATCTCCGTTTTTGTCTTTCCAATCGTTCGGCCAGTTGCCAATGACAACCATGGTCAGGGGAGTCCCCGTCTCAAAATGAAAGAAATCTTTCTTGTAGAGCATACGAACCTGTGGATGGATCTCTTTTCCTTCCCACTTTCGCATATACTCGCTCCAGCGATATGCTGTCGCGATAAATGCGGCTGGCTTGCTTGTGTCATTGAGAGCTTCCATTGCTTTCTCAGGATTACGCCGACTCATCGTCTCAAGCACACGGTCCGTATAGAACACAAGTGTCGGCTCATCGTATTCTGCCATCATCATCGTTGCATCTGGAGGAACGTTTTCACGGACCCAGTAACCAACAGGTTTAGATGGACGGACAGCATCAACCTCGCTAATTGAATAGCTGAAAATGGTTACAAGACCAAGAAGCCAACCAGCGAGTAGCGTGATAAACGAGGGAATGACCGCACCTTTCATCCAGTACATCGAGCCTATGAATGAACCAAGGGCAATGATTGCGGTCGGCAATGCGAGAGCAATGAACGGAACTCCTGTCTTCATGATAGACGATCCCAGGGGCAGAACGAAGAAAAGCCCTATCCCCATGATCATCACCAGCGCAGCGACGACACCCCGCCACCATCTCGGCTGAGGAGATATTCCTCGGTGTCCCTTTTCCCACCATAAACCAATGATTGCGAAGAAGGCCGGCATCAGCGGAGCAATATAATGAGGAAGCTTTGTCTGAACCACGGAAAACATGATAAAGCCTGGTACGATCCACGACCAGAGAAACCGCATTGAGCGGGTCTTCAGAAAGCCACGTGACCAACCGATTGCTTCGAAGAGAAAACCAATAAAGGGAAACGACACAGCAATAACGATGGGTATAT
The DNA here is from genome assembly GCA_964437365.1 of uncultured Candidatus Sumerlaeota bacterium. Lineage (GTDB taxonomy): Bacteria > Sumerlaeota > Sumerlaeia > SLMS01 > SLMS01 > CAYTGM01. The sequence continues at coordinate 19,742 of CAYTGM010000025.1, forward strand.
AATAAACGATCGGGCCACCATGACCTTCCATTTGTGTCTGGCTTCTTTCAACCACGTGCGTGCCGAAGGAAACCTTAAAGAACTCTCCATTGTTATATTGCCAGGCAAGAAGTACCCACGGCATCCCAACAATAAGAAAAACAACAAAGCCCGTGGCCAGTCGGATCAGGACGTTCGGCGCATTTCCGTGAGGTGAACTTTCTGGAAGAAAGGGATCTTTTTCCGCCGGAGCAGAAATCAGATTCCAACCTTTGTAGGCCAGAATTCCCATGAAGACTACAGCAGGTCCCGGAGGACCTTTCACCAAACCCATGAGCGCTACCAATGCCCAGAAGAAGATGTGACGTTTCCAATCGAAGCCTCTTTGCTCCTGCAGCCAGAATAGCAGCATTGAAAGCACCACGAAGAGCGACAGAGTTGAATCGATAATGGAAGCTTTTGACAGGATCAGGAGCAGGGGAGAGACCGCTGAAATGACCGTGGCAACGATGGCCCCTCGCTTTCGACAACCCACCGCGAGGGCCAGATAGAATATCGCAACGTTTCGAAAGGCGCCCATCAGCCCGGAATTGAAGCGGGCCCCGGCATCCGTCATTCCTGAAATTTTCATCGGGAGCGCCATCATCCAGTAGATCAGGATCGGCTTATCATAGCGAATCTGATCATTGAAGTGGGGGATGATCCAGTCGCCGGTAGAGACCATGTGTCGCGTTGCCACAGCATAACGTGGTTCATCTCGATCCCATAAACCATGGCTGCCGTTGCCCAGAAGATAGATAAAAAGGCTTAGGAAAAAGATAATGAGGGCTGTTTTGATTTGATTTGCCACGGTAAAGAGTGCTGTGAAGTCCTTCTGTCAGTCGGGGTTATGTCGAGCTGCTCTCGTAGTTGACCGATTCGGTCGCCCGACTTCTGATCGGTTTGAGCAGGAACAGGCAGCCTTCATGCTCACGCTCGTTTCCAAACAGATGTGAACAGGATACCAACAGCCTCAATTGAAAACGAATCAAGCTCCCAATAAACTTAAGCTCCCGAAGCCATTTACCTTCAGACATTTCCTGCTTTTTCTGATCCCCGCGATCATTGCCATAATCGAGATTCAGTTCTCGGTGCAGAGCTGGAACTTTATCTACTCAACACTTCTGAGAGGTCCACTCGAATTCACCACCGGCTACCTTCATACAGCCAACGAGTTTGTGGGCGACCTGGCCATCGCAGCCATGATCATCTTCATCTGGATCTACTATAAGGAGTATCGTTTCACGCTCGCCCCTTATCTTTTGGCACTTCTCATCGCTTCTACCGTAGTTTCCACTTTGAAAATTACCAGCGGACGCGCCCGTCCACCTCATGGAGTTCGTCTTGAGGGAGACAAACTGGAGGAAGTTGTCAAATACCTTGAAACCCATGATAACCCTATCCTTAAGCCCGAACCTGGTGACTACTGGATGTGGTTCAGCAAGGACCGCCCTGGCATTGACTTCATCGATCGCGTGACGAAAGAAGAAGACGAGCGCTCAGACTTAACAGTCGGCGACTTTTCTTCGTTCCCATCGGGTCACTCCTGCAGCGCCTTTCTTCTGGCCGCTTACCTGACGCTTCTTTTTCCGAAGGCAAAGATTCTCTGGTACGTGCTGGCTGCGATGACGGCGCTGGCTCGTGTCAGACTCAAACGCCATTACCCGGGAGATATTCTCTTTGGTGGTGCCATCGGCTATATCAGCTTCCACATACTCTTTTCTCAGCAATGGATGTTCAAGGTTGGCTACTGGGTCGAGGAGAAGGTTTGCAAGCTGACAGGAGAGAAACCCTCGCGCAAACTCCTCGGACAGGAAGTGATCGAGGTCAAGAATCCAGAGAAGTAAGCCTGGCTAACGATCAATACCTCCTTGCCCGATCATCCCAGCAACTCTAGCCTCAGCTGTGGTGAGATAAACAGACATGAATGTTAAAAATTATTCAGAACAGCTCGAAATGAACTGGACCCTTGAGCCAGCAGAAGAAGCCATGAAAAAGCTGTTACTGTTGGGAAAAGAACAGGATGGCGACTATCCGATTCCAAGGGATGGAGGGATCGTGAGCATCCAGCAAGGGTACGATAGAATGCTTGAGGTTGATCTGGAACCAGAGCTTGCCAAAGTAACCTCGTGGTTTGAGAAGTGTTTATCATTGGATCGTATTAATAAGGAGTTCGTGAACCTCGCTGTCGGACTTGCGCAGGGCAGAAGATTAGAAGCTGAGATGCACAAAGTCATCTTTACAGAGATCGAAGACATCTATCTGGACTATGCTCAATGGGAGGTTCCCATGGGAGAGGTTCCGCTGCCCGATCCACCTCAGAATAAGATCTCTGATATACACGAAGAGTATGTCTCACTTTTCGAGACGGAAGGGCTTACCATGTCATGGGAAGGCGAGCCTTCTGATGATCCCTGGAGCGATGCCTTCTATCTATGGTCTTTGCCTTATTGCTGGACGGGCCTCATGATGACTCATGCTGCTTTGTCTATAGACCGTGATAGACTATTGAGAGGGAATAATACCTTTCAGTTCACTCTGTATAGCAATGATGAATGCCAAGTGCTCGGTGAAGTTCGGAGGGAAGGCTTTGTTTCGCTCAAGAAGCTCATAGAAAAGTGAAGTGCGATTCCAGTACTCGCTTGAGAAAAAGTACCATGATTAAAGAAAAGAAAAAAGTTTTAGAGGTCTACGGAATGCTTTCTAAGGATGGACAGAAGCCTATTAATATTAGAGATATGAATAGAGCCATCGCCCGGTACATTAAATCAAAGCATCTCAAGTAGTAAGTGAATTCAAATCCTTAGTTTAATCCACCAGTTTATAGGTTTCTAGATTCACTCTCGTAGTAAGATCTACGGTAATTCTAAGCGCCAGACTTTCTTCCTTCGATCTATAGGTGATCTTACGTATCGTACTTCAAGTTGTTCCTCATCAGTCCTTCCCACGGTATCCCCATCAGGGAAGGCTTCCCCGCGTTTTACAAGGTAAGAAAGAAAATCATAGAGAGTCTCCATGATCTCAGTTGCTTTAATTCCATGCTCAGTTTCAGGCCCAATAAATAAGTATAAGTCAGGAAGCTGAAATTGTTGCATTCCGAGGCTCAGAAGGCTGAGCCTTCCATCAGACTCTCGAGCCATACTGACGCCCGACCAAAGAGTGATTCTTTGAAGAATGTCCTCGTCGGCAGCCACTGATAGATAAAAATCTGTAGAATGCGTCGCACCGGTGTTCCCCCAATATATAGCAATTGCTTCAGAGGCTTTCGCAACAGCAGCAATGAATGAGGTGAACCTTGATAAGCGGATGACCATGTTTGAGTGATCAACTGCCTGCCCTGTTACAATCAGATGAGCCGAGTGTTTAGGTGGCTTCCAATCGCCTTTAAAACGTGAGAGGCTGAACTCTGCTGCTTCCTCAGCTTCCTCGTTTGGTACCGCCGCTGGTATGAAAGCGACCATAAAGCATTCTCCCGTGTTCAGAGAAAAAGAAGCTACCTTTTGATCCTTTTCGGAATTGGAGTAATGGTCTATACCTAGTGTTTCTTCAGGTCTTGAAAACTCTTTGAAAAAATTGAGAACCATCTCCGCCTGAGGTAGCTCATGTTTTTCCAAAAGTATAAATGCCAAGTCCAGACTCGAATCACAATCTTTGACCTTGGAATCACGTTTTCCACCAAAAAGTACGCTTAGAATACCCATATGATATAGTCCTCTACCCTCTCAAACGCACTTGTGTTACAAGAATTCTTGAAGGGGATTTGCAGTATGCGAATGTCAGTGTTCTTGCTATTGCATTTACGAGTAACCCAACAGGGTGCAACTCAGAAATTGACAATAAGCCGAGGATTTTCCGTGGTGCATTAACTATACGGACTTGCTAGGATTGTCAGGCAACCACTTCCAACCGTCGATGTACAATACGTTCCCCGGGGACGAAGTCTGAACTCAGGCCGAGAATTTCGATGCCGATGTTGTCTCCGGCAGAATAGTTCTCCTTCGTGTCTATAAGGATATCCTGAGTAACTTCCTGTCCGATATAGTAGCTCTGGCTCGGATCATCGCTGGTCGAGCGAATCTCGTTCTTCTTCGCCTTGGCGAAAGCCGTTGCAAGCGGAGGAGAAACATGAATTCGCCACCAGGTCTCGTTGGAATGATAAGCATGTCGAAACCGGACTCGTAACTGTTGAGGAGCAACCCACTCAATCTGTGGGGGAGTGCTGGGAACATGGATAGCTTCTGCCTCGGGAGCTTCGTAGAGGATCGCTTGACCTATTACGAGTCTGTGGATGTTGACCTGTTGGAAGGCTCCGTAAAACCGGCGAGGCGGTTGATAAAGAGGACTCTCTCGCTGTTGCAGGGATTTTGTACAGTTCTGCCAGGACGTTGCCTGCTCGTAAGTGAGATTCTTGTAAGCAGAAGCGACGCGCTTCATGATCGCTCTGTAGGTGAGCTGCAGGGGAGTTTGCGGGTCCTCCACCTTGCCGGAGGAGCGAATGAAGGTTCGGCCATCAACTTCGTAGGCGATAGGGTCGTCGGGTCCTGAACCCAGCTTACCTCGTATATGCGAAATCGTAGGGTGGAATTTAATCAATGCCATGGGTATAGATATCCTGTTAGAGTGATCTTCAAAAGTCCTGTTTATTTTCTGCTGACTGTGAGTAGCGACTCTGAACGCCTGAAAGCCTCGAAATAGCACCACTATTCCTTCGTTTTCATCCATCCAGGTCCACCACTCTCGTTCACCATCTATCTAAGCTTTCCTATTGAAGATCACTCTAAATCGACCCACCGGGTACAGTGCGGGATCGATTGAGAAGTTAGTTTGTGTTTCGACGAGAGGAGGTAGAGCAGATCCCGTTTCCTGTCAAGTACCTGGAGTCACTTTTACATGAAATTTACATCGGTGGCAAATTCATGAAACGTGGTTGTAACGTGCATCGGAATGCATGTTCTATGCATGTTCCATGCAGGTTAATAGGAGGATAGAGAAGGATGAAGGAAGATAGGAAAGGATGAGTGCAGAAGGATGAAGAATGAAAACATGGCGTGACGTTGGGAGTGTGGATCTCCTGATCCATCGCCTACGACTTCGTTGTCGATTTCCTTATCGGCAATTGCCAGGGTCCATCCGGGGCAATGAAACAGTGGGTAGAGGGTGAGGCACCCCTTCAAGTCACAGGAGCTGTTCTTTCTCCTGGAGTTGGGGAACGGTTGATTAACGAACCGTTGCCGCGGTTCTGTTTGTTTTTATATGCACCCCGGGTAGCCTCCTGCGTCGGCAACCCGGGGCTTGGTAATACAACTGCTGCCGCAGTTGGAGGAGGCCGTTGAGACACAGAGGTTGTTCGGCAAACTATTAGAGGAAGGGCGCTAAGTTTTGAGCTCGGAGAGTACTCCTCGAATGGTAGGCTCATTGACCGGTTCATCGTGGATGACTCTAAGGTTCAAGGAACGAAAAACCACGGGAGTGGTTTGATTGCCAAGCCCCGGGTTGACGACGTTAGGAGTCTACCCGGGGTGGGGAGAGTCAGATGTCAGAACTGCGGAAGCAGTTCGTTTTTTCTGTTTGTCCTGATAAAGAAGATACTCTTCAATTTAACCGAATAACCTACATTACAATCAAACACGCGAAGGAGAGTGATCATGGCTCACTCGTATTACGCTGTTTATGAGCACACTGTCTTCAGTTCGAAGAACCGCATACCGTTCCTGACTTCAGAGAATGAGGAGGATGTCTTCCGTTATCTTGCTTCGAGCTTGAAAGGTCAGGGGTGTTGTTCACTGGCTGTCGGCGGACATGTGGAGCATATACATCTTCTCTACAGAAGACCATCGACACTTCCGACGCCTGATCTCCTCAAAGAAGTGAAGAGGCAGTCTGGTATATCTCTCAAAGAGAATAATAAGCTTCAGCAGGACTTCTACTGGCAGGAAGGATACGGTGCTTTTTCTATTTCCTATTGGGATTTAGAAAAAATTGGAGGGCATATCAACAAGCAGAAAATGCATCATGAGGATAAATCTTGGGAGAAAGAGTATCGTCAATTATTGAAGAAGCATGGTGTTGAGTATGACGAACGCTTTTTCTTGGATTGAGGCTGGTTTTCGTTAACGAACCGCTGCCGCGGTTCTGTTTGCGGTGTATACGTACCCCGGGTAGACGACGTCAGGAGTCTACCCGGGGTGGGAATATCAATACATCGGAACTGCGGCAGCAGTTCGTTTATCTATTTGTTCATTCTAAAAACGAAAAGTTGGCAACCTCTTCAGGAGCAAGGGTTCTCGTCTCCGTCCTCGTGAGTGAGCCATAATCAATGACGACAGTGAACTCTCGCTCTTGATCGCCATAATTGATAACTTTAAGTTTAAAGTCGTCACTGGTGGCTTTAAAATGGAAGTGGTGGTGCTTGAGTTTCACGACTTCAAGATCGTGCAGCTTCATTTCGTAATCGTCGTGATAGAAGGTCATGTCCTCGTAATAGCGAAGTTCGCTGCGATTTGAAACAAGTCGAAAGCCGCGATCACCGTCCTGATAGGGCCACCAGCCAATGACATGACAGTAAGCCCCTACATAGCCAAACATGAGGTCTTCAAGTTCCTGGTTGCGTCGAACCATGACAAAGGCCGCTTCCTCACTCATGAGAGATTCGCGTGCCTGCTCCAATGAAACACGACGTCGGAGTCTGCCAAGCTCATATTGAACGCTGATAGATGGGTCGAGATGCATCATTGGAAATTCTGATCCAACCTGTTCTGTCACGTCCTTCCCAACTTGTCTAGACGCCACAGATCCCTGAACTTCCCAGGGCTGATAGACAAGAAAAAAACCGTAAGCGATGAGACAGCATAAGAGTGAAACAGGTAAGAATAACTGGAGCAGCTTTTTCTCGCATTTGGGCGTCATATGACGGGCTAACTCGATGCCGGCAAAAAGAGAGACCGCTGGAAGAAGGGGGAACAGGTGTACCCACCGCTGGTGCTGGATAACAGAAAAAAGAAGTAAACCGCTGAGCGTAAAGAACAGGAGGTAGGAGTAGATCTCTTTTTTTACTCCTTTAGGTTTGCTGCGATAAAAGCAGAACGATCCCCAAACGGCGATGATCGTCCACGGTGCAAACCTGAGAAGCATATACAGACTTGGCTCGATCAACTTGTTGTACTCATAATCATCGGCGTTTTCAGAGGCATGTCGTACAAGTTCTCTTCCGATGAGTTTTTCCAGCATTGCCTCTCCCTGTTCAAGGTAGCCGAGGGCAAACCAACCAAGAATAGCCAGTAGATAGAGAACGATACCTGGTCCATGATGCTTGAGGACCCAGATGAAACGTTCCTTAGTCGTTATCTTTGCGTTTGGCCTCTTCCAGAAGACGAGAAGTGAAACCAGAGGAAGGATCGGTGAGAGGGGGAGTTTGGACAACGTTGCGAGAGCGGCGGTAAGCCAGAAGACAACCCAGGGAAGCCTTCCTTTATAACAGAGAAAGCACACCCAGACTGATAGAAACATGAAGAATGTAAAGACCGTGTCGGGTCGAAGTATATGCACCAGTTTCCAGCCCGCCATGGACATGAGAAAGGCGAAAGCACCGATCAACCCTGCATAAGGATTGAAATATCGTGCTCCGATCCAAAGAATCAACCAGGCGACGAGTAGCGTGCAGATTGCTCCAGGGAGGTAAAGCGTCACATCGTTCAGAACACCAAATAGAGCAGCAGTTCCCGCTGTCATCCATGTGATCATGGGTGGTTTAGAGGTTATTGCTTTCGAAGGATCGCGTCGATCATCGCGCTGAATAATCCATTCACCGTTACCGAGAGCATCGAGTACATAGGCGGCCACTTTTTCCTGGTCGTTGGCCATGAGGTTTGGTGGGGCGATCTGACGGGTGATAAACATTCCTGCTGCGAGCAGGAAGATATACAGCACCATCAACCAGAAGACGGGTTGTCGGAGAGGCTGTTTCGCAGCTTCTGATAACGATTCTTTTTCCTCGATCAAATCGCTCTTTTTCATAAATGATCAGGGTTACTCTTTGAGAAGTCCCTTTTCGACGAGTTCCTTGTGTGCTTTTTCAACAGAGTCGACAGCTTCAATGCCTTCTGACCACTCAACAAGTTCTTTGAGTCCGTCATCGAGGCTTATTTTGGCCTCCCAGCCGAGTTCTTTCATTCTGCCGGGGTCTCCAAAACAGTGGCGTATATCGCCCGACCTGTAACGTTTGACTACTTCAGGTTCGAGTTCGGGTCGGCCGAGATGCTTCGCAAGCAGTCGAGCAATATCCAGTACGGAGGTTCTTCTGCCTGTGCAGATATTAAAGGCTTCCAGGTTTGCTTTGGGGTTCTCCAAAAGGAAGAGTTTGGCTTCTACAAGATCACGTACGTTGATGAAATCACGTGACTGATGACCGTCTTCATAAATCTTTGGCGGGTTACCATTCTTGATTCTGGAAGAGAAAATCGCAGCGACTCCCGTATAGGGATTCGAGAGCGACTGTCTCGGTCCATATACATTAAAGAAACGAGTCGCAACCACGGGAATGTTGTGTGATCGACCAGCCACGAGACAGTATTCTTCCTGGTCTTTCTTGCTGAGTGCATAGATAGAGGTGCAGTACAGCGGTTTTGATTCTGGAGTAGGGAGTGGTGTGAGCTCTTCATTTGTTTCCGGGTCGCGCATCTCGAAGTCGTGCTTGTCGAGTTGCTCGTCGGGACGCAGAAAAGGGAAAACCTTTTTCTTGTCTGAGGGGCGTTCATAGAGGCCTTCGCCGTAAATACTCATGGAGCTTGCAACGAGTAATCGTTCGACTGAAGTCTTTTCGTTGACGAGTATATCAAGGAGCAGGGCTGTGCCTGTTGTATTGACGTTTGTATAGCGGTGAATCTGATACTGAGACTGACCGACACCGACCATGGCGGCATCATGAATAACGGCATCGCAACCTTCGATGGCTTTCTTCAGGACATCTCGATCAAGGATGTCGCCACGGATAAATTCTGCCTCTTTACTGAGGTAGTCTGGAGGGGTGTCGATATCACCATGAACTTGAGGCTCCAGATTATCAAGGACACGAACTTTGCATCCTTTTTCCAGGAGAAGGTCGACCATGTGCGATCCGATAAACCCCGCTCCTCCCGTGACAAGAACTCGTTTGAACATTTATGACTCCAACTGATTGTACGTTGATAGAACATACGTGGGTTTCCACGCAGGTAGTCACAGATTCAGTGGAGAACTCGATGCCTGCAATGTTAATCTCGGTAGATGGAAATCAAGATCCAAAGACTTTGAGATCGATATCATTTTTCTTAATGTACTTGTAGAGAGTGGCTCGTCCCATGCCGAGTGCCATGGCTGCTTCTGGAACATTCCCGTTATAGCACTCAAGAGCGTACTCGATCTCCTCTCGTTCAACCACCTCCAGCTTCTTGACGGGGCGTTTGCCATTCTTGGGAGCGGGGACGGGTGAGGAGGGTCTGGATTCTGACTTTTCGGAATAATCGGTACGGATGGTCCATTTGCCCGCGCTACTTGAGCTTGTGGATGAGGAGCCTCCATCGAGGGGATCGTTCAAACGCGTTCCGAAATAATTCCTGATGCTTCGCTCATCAATTTCATTCTTGTCAGTGAGAAGAGGGATTGCCTGCGCAAAGTTTTTGAGTTCCCGTATATTTCCCGGCCACCGATAACTCTTCAGCAGTTCCATTGCAGCGGCAGGGATGCTGGGTTTCCCGACTCCTTCTTCATCCAGAAAGAATTTGAGAAGAAGCTCCAGGTCCTCGATGCGATGACGCAGGGGTGGAAGCTTTATGGGAAAGACGGCAACGCGATAAAAGAGATCTTCACGGAAGTCTCCTTTCTTCACTTCCTTGAGCAGGTCGCGGTGCGTGGCGGACACCAGACGAAAGTCGCTTTTGATATCTGTTTTCCCACCGACTCGTGTCACACGCTTTTCCTGGAGTGCGCGAAGAAGCTTTGGCTGGATTTCGAGTGGAAGTTCACCGATCTCATCGAGGAAGAGTGTTCCTCCATGGGCGAGTTCAATCTTCCCGGGGCGCGTATTGACGGCTCCAGTGAAAGCTCCCTTTTCATGGCCAAAGAGTTCGCTTTCGACGAGGTTGGGGGGGAGTGCTGCACAGTTGAGTTCTATGAACTTATTCTTACTGCGTGAACTCTTATGGTGAACCGCGCGAGCAATCAGTTCTTTCCCCGTTCCGCTCTCGCCAAAGATGAGAACAGAGAGGTCTTTTGGGCTGACTTTTTCAACGAGTCGTAAAGCTGCCTTCATCGAATCGCTATGCGTCAGGATTTCAGGAAAGATGTTATCTCTGAGTGAGCGCTCCATATCCTGGGCGAGAATATTCGCTCGCTCACGCTCGCCTTTGAGCTCGTCGAGTTTCTGTATAGTTAATGAGAGTGCCGTTGGCGCGATTGGCTTTGAAAGGAAATAGTCGGATCCACTGCGAGTCGCTTTATTCGCGAGGGATTCGGTATCTTCAGCAGAGATGACAACAATCCCCATCTCCGGGTAGCGTTCTCTAAGCTCAGAAACGTATGAAAGGCCATCTTCTTCTCCCAGAAAGACATCAACAATGGCGATGTCCGGTGTTTGGAGTTCGAGTTGATGTTTTGCCTCTGTGAGATTGCTTGATGCGAGAACCTCCCAACCAACAGAGTTTAAAATATGGCTGATCATCCGAACAGTCATCGGGTCATCATCTATGATTTGTATAAGTAAAGGTGTCTGTGATGCGCTGAATTCCCTCACGGATTAAGCGTCTTCCTCTCAATAGGTATGATATGGCAAAAGGAACTTAATTGATTGTATCAATCCTGACACGCTCAATAAATTGCTTCAAAATTATTCCGACCATTGATTAATAATTTGAAGACCATTAGAAGCGATTTTCTCTCATCTCAATCGAAATTAGTAGCATTAAGTTCAGTCGTGCCAATTACTTACGAACAAGTCTGTACTTTATTCAACCTCAAAACTGCATGTTGTCGAATAAATTAGATTTGTATATGAAACTCTCTTACCAGAAGCTTAGGACGGTCTAATCTATTTGACCACTCTATTTTCGAAGAAAGGATCACTGGTTTGTTGGGCAATTAGAGTGCCCGTGCGATGTTAGCGCTGATTACCGATCCTTCAGTATTCCTTCTGTGGTAGCTCCACATAAGCATCTTGAGACTCAGTTGCTGAAGGTAACTGAGAATTTGCCACCTGAAGGTTACTAAGATCTACATAACGCCCTCTTCGGGTTGTTGTATTATTCTCGACTGCGACAACAGCTGAAGCAGGTGATCTGTTCCACGAAACTTCTTTCTCTGTCCCGCTGTTGGAATCTAAGCCGACAGAAATATTCACATCGCTGTTGTTGTCTCCGATGTTAATTTCAATTCGGGGCTTTTCTTCTGTCTGAGCAGGCTGTGAATCCGTCTGGTCTGACTGCATTGATGCTCTTTGGAGCGATGAAGGCGTAAGTTCAGGATTATCAGCGAGGGATACGGCTTCCGGGCGGCTGACGACAGGCGTCGTTGGAGCGGAATTATAGACTTCTACCTTGTGGTAGAAAGGGAAGGCTCTTTTTTCTCGGTAATACGCGGGTGCCGTTGTCGTAGTATTGTACTCATATGAAGGGTAGGATTGAACATAGGTTGGGCGATAGGCAGGTGTATAGCAGCTTGAGGACGAATAGCTATATCCGAAGCTCACCCGCGGGCGGCGATAGTGATGTCGATTATAATAGCCATAGTTGTAATTAGAGTAATGCGACCTGTATCTTGGTCTGTAGGTATTGCAATAGTTTGAGCTACCAAGCATATATCCTGTTCCAAAGCCAACGATTCCCCAGAATGCGTTGTCGTCTGTCCAGTCGGCCTGGCTTTGAGTTGGCGCGAAGCAAAGCGATAATCCAGCTGCGAGAGTGATGAGAAATTTCTTCATGTCATCTTCCTTATTATGTCCCTTAACTTGGTAAGGTTCAATCACTGAAGAGTCTAGTATCCTTCCTCTTCAAGTCAAGCTCCATGATTAAATGACTTTCGCTGATGAAATAAAGATAGTATAAATAAACAATCTAAGACGAAAAAGAGCCCCCCATAACCTGGGAGGCTCGTACAATACTGCGTGTGGAGATTCTCGGATCAGGCAGTCAGGCTGTTCTTTTGTTGGAGTCTTTCCTGTTCTTTTCTTATTTCAGTCTGGATACCGCCGGGACCACGATTAATGGCCGTTACTCCTGACCGCGCGATTTCTGCGATTTCATAAGGCTCCATGAAAGTCAGGAAATTATCCAGCTTCTCGGGTGGGCCTATGATTTCAAATGTGAGCGTTCCAGGCGTATAATCTACAGCCTCAGCCTTAAAGAGGTCTCCGATCTTGAGGAGATCGACACGGTTTTCAGGTGAGCAATTCACTTTCACGAACATCAGCTCGCGGGCGATATAGCTGCCAGAACTGGTGAGGTCCAGTACTCCGATGACTTCGATCAGCTTCTGGAGCTGCTTTTCAACCTGGTCCAGAATTGATTCATCGCCTCTGACGCGAATCGTAATGCGAGACATGGTTGGATCCTGAGTTGGGCCAACAGTCAGGCTTTCGATATTGAAGCTACGAGCTGCAAAGAGACCTGCGATACGAGCCAGGACTCCAAACTCGTTTTCAACGAGAGCACTGATCGTATGGAGGAGTTCTTCTGATTGAGACATCTTTGGAAAGGTTCCTTTCTGAGTTCCCGCTTAAATAAAGATCGCCGCCGTGTCCGGCGGCGATGATTTCAGTCTAAGCATTAGCCGCGGAAAGTGCTATTTCTCAAGCACGACCACTACCACGACATTGTATAAGTTTAAGTTCCGCATTTCTTCTTCATCAAACCTTGGCGAGTTGCTTTCCACCTTGAACGCTTCGCGTCAACGGCAAATTTCACTCATTTACCGGAATGTCGCCTTTCTCGAGGTGCGAAACCACTGTCCTAAGTCGTTTGACTGTTTCTTCCCTGCCAAGTAGCTCAAGCACTTCAGGCAAGCCCGGTGAGGCCATTGTACCTGTCACTGAGATCCGTACAGGCATGGCTATCTTGCCAAAGCCAATTTCCTTTTCTTCGCTCAACTGACGCATCGCGGCTTCTACATTCTCGATGGTAAAGACTTCTACTTTCTCAAAGCATTCAATGATCATGTTGATGATCTCGATTGTGTCGTCCCCCTTGAAGGCTTTCTTCGCGCCTTTAGCATCGTATGTTTCAGGTGCTTCGAAAAAGAACTTCGTCGCGCTCGGAAAGTCAGACAGGAGTCGGCAACGTTCCTGAACAAGGAGCAGAATCTTAAAGAGCTTCTCCTTTTCCGTTCCCGCTATTTCGTATTCAGCCTTTTCCCAAAAGGGAAGAACTTTTTCATAAAGGTCATCGGCTGACAGCTGTTTGATATATACACTATTGATGTGAAGGAATTTATCTTCATCAAAGTTTGCATTGGACTTCTGAAGACGACTGAGTGTGAAGTTGTCGATCAGCTCATCTGCGGTGAAGATTTCCTGATCGTCAGGGAAGCTCCAGCCAAGAAGAGCGAGGTAGTTGACCATCGCTTCTTTCAAGTATCCCACATCACGGCGCGCAGAGACGCTCACAGGGAACATCGGATCTGCATCTTCATCCCTCTTTGACATCTTCTTCTTGTTCTTCATAATGAGAGGGATGTGCGTGAAGAGAGGTGGTTCTGCACCAAGCGCTTCGTATATAAGAACCTGCTTGGCCGAGTTGGTTAAATGGTCAGCTCCACGGATAACATGCGTGATTTCCATCAATACATCATCCACCACGCACACAAAGTTATAAAGGGGCATCCCTGGTTTGTCCAATGTGCCAGGACGAGTGAGAATGAAATCATCGATCTCCTTGTTGAGGAATCGTGTCTTTCCTTCCCCGCCCAGCAGTGTTTCAGGGACATCCGTATAGTCATCATCGGGAGTTTTCAGGCGCCAGACGAAGGGTTCACCGGCTTCCATCTTACTTTTCACTTCTTCATCCGTCAGTTTAAGAGCCGCTCTGTCATAGATAGGCGTCTCTTTTTTAGCAATAGCTTCTTCGCGCGCCTTATCCAGTTCTTCGCGTGATTCAAAGGCTGGATAGATCTTCTTCTCCTGCCAGAGCTGATCCAGTTTCTGCTGGTAGATCTCAAGTCGTTCACTCTGAAAGAATGGTCCTTCATCCCAATCAAAACCGAGCCACTTCATTGACTCGAGAACTTGATCAGTTGATTCTTTGGTTGAACGCTCTGTGTCAGTATCTTCGACGCGAAGGATAAATGTGCCGTTGTTCTTTCTCGCCCAAAGCCAGTTGAAGAGTGCTGTGCGAGCACCGCCTAGATGGAGAAAACCAGTCGGAGAGGGAGCGAAGCGTACGCGAACGGGAGGAGTCTCAGGCATCAATTGTCCTTTCGTGTCTCATCGAGGTACTTCTGGAAATTTTCCATATTATAGGAAATGAATTTATAGGCATCGAGGAGTGTTTGATACTCGGTGCTCTCTTTATCGTCTTCGAACTCCTTATAGAGTTCTCTTAAATTTACGAGGAATTGTTCTGCTTTCATGTCTTATACCTTCCAGGTTTGCGAAGCTGGTGGGCATCTAACGGAGCCTACCCCCCTGAACGCAAGGACGGATTCAATTAGGCCATGATCTGGGTGATTATCGCTGGAATTCTGGCAGTTCGTCTTTGTGAATACAGGCTGCTACGTGACTGGTATCTGAACCTGTAATCTTTTCCAGCGCTGGGACCTCTTTCCTGCATTCCTCGGTCGCAAAGGGGCAACGAGGATGAAAAGCACAACCAGGCGGGGGAAAGGCAGGGCTTGGAGGTTCGCCCTTCAGTGGTTCTGACTGCAGCCGATTTCGGGGATCAGGTTTAGGCACAGATTCGATCAGGGCTCGTGTGTATGGATGAGAGGGCTTTGCGAAGATTGATTTCGTTGGGCCAATCTCAACAAGTTTCCCCAGGTACATGATCGCCACACGGTCACTTATATACTCAACAACTGAGAGGTCATGGGAGATGAAAAGATACGTAAGACTCAGTTCCTTCTGCAAATCGACAAGAATATTCAGGACCTGAGCCTGAACCGACACATCCAGGGCAGAGACAGGTTCGTCAGCGATGATAAGCCTTGGATTCAGTGTGAGTGCACGGGCGATTCCAATTCTCTGCCTTTGTCCTCCAGAGAATTCATGCGGATATCTGTTCAGGATCTGATCTGAGAGACCGACTTTTTCAAGAAGCTCAACAACCTTTCTTTCCTGTTCCTGACGCGTACCAAGCTTATGAATTACTAAAGGTTCTTGAACGATTTCGCCAACGGTCATACGAGGATTCAACGAACCAAATGGGTTCTGGAAAATCATTTGCAGATCACGACGCTTGTGAAAGAGTTCACGTCTGCTCAAATGCGCCAGATCAACTCCGTCCATCAAGACATTTCCGGTTGTTGGAGTTTCAAGTCGCATCAGCGTGCGCCCCAGCGTCGACTTTCCACAGCCGCTCTCCCCGACAAGTCCCAAGGTCTCCCCTTTGTATATAGTGAATGAAACGCCATTCACCGCTTTAATAGAGCCCTGCTTGGTCTGGAGGATACCACCGCGAAGAGGATAGTGGAGAGACAGGTCGTTAACGATCAGGAGCGGCTCAGGAGTCGTCATTGACGCCTCCCAGCGGGTAGTGACAGGCAACAAAATGTGAATCACTGATTTCTCGTAGTGGCGGTTCTTCAGCCTTGCACTTTTCATCTGCATAAGGACAGCGCGAGGCGAATCGACAGCCTCTGGGGGGATCGATCATCGAAGGAACAGTGCCTTTGATGGCGTAAAGCCTCTGTGACTTATCGATTCCCGGCCTGGGGATACTGTTCATTAGACCTTCTGTATAAGGGTGCCTGGTTTTTTCCACGAGCGCGTAGACATCTGCTTTTTCTACAACTTTCCCTGCATACATGACAGCAACGTCGTCACACAGCTCAGCGATCACACCAAGATCGTGCGTGATAAAGATAACGCTCATTTCTTTGCGCTTCTGCATGTCTTTGATGAGGTAGAGAATCTGCTTCTGGATCGTTACATCAAGTGCCGTCGTTGGCTCGTCAGCTATAAGAAGCTCTGGTTCTGAAAGAAGTGCGAGTGCTATCAGGACCCGCTGTTTCATCCCTCCGGAGAGCTCATGAGGATAACTCAGCAGACGTTCCCGAGGATCGGGAATACCTACTTGAGCAAGCGCCTTCTCGGCTTTTTTGAGGGCTTCCAATTTTCCGAGCCCTTCGCGCTTCTTCAAAACTTCCTGAAAAACTCTACCGACAGAAAACACCGGATTGAGAGATGTCAGCGGATCCTGAAAGATCATGGCAATCTCAGTGCCTCGTATATCAGGCATCTCTTTGATTGGAAGCTGAAGGAGGTCTCTTTCTTTCCAGAGAATGCGACCATTTGTAATCTTACCGGGAGGATCAGGGACAAGACGTAGAATTGAAAGTGCTGTGACGCTCTTCCCACAGCCTGATTCTCCTACAACGCCGAGTATACGACCTTTCTGAACCGAAAGGCTGACGCCATCGACAGCTTGAAGGTCACCTTTCTCAGTCGTAAAGGTGACCCTCAGATCTTCTATACTCAGAATCGGGTCCGGCAAAGAGAATTAATTCCCCTCAAGACTTTCTTTCACACCGTAGGGATCCACCACAAGTGGGTTCGATGAAGAGAGCTTTTTGCCCTCCTTCATCGCCGCTTTCACTTCCTTCTCTTTCTCCTGGTCGATCCAGAAAACCTGGTACTCCATATGACTCTGAGTTCTTTTTGGGAAATAGGAATCAGGAAACTTCACGTAATCCCAATAAGCAATGCGCATGCTGGGCGAAAACCAGAAAGGAATAATAAAGGCCTCGTCCTGAATGATCCGGTCGAGCTCATGCATCGCATCCATGCGTTCCTGCTCATTCATGCTGAACCGGTATGTGTCTATAAGCTTATCCGTCTCTTCTGACCCAAAAGCAAAGAAGTTGTTCGTTTGTGGCTTATCTTTGAACTCAGTCGAAAAATACTGGTGAGGTGCAGGGTAGAAGTTTGCGGTCATGCTAGTCATGCTTGCTTCATAAGCCTTTTCGCGAATATTCTCGAAGAGAGCGACGCGTTCCAGGAGCTGCAGCTTCATGTTAACGCCGGCTCTTTTAAAGGTGTTTTGGATCACAGTAAGATGTCGTTCAAAGCTTTTGCTACCATAGCTCAGGGTGAATTCCGCTTTTTCTCCCTTATCGTTTACAAGGTAGCCATCTGGTCCTCGTTTCGTGAACCCTGCGGCACGAAGATGTTTCACACCTGTTTTCGGATCGTAGGGATAAGGAGAAAGTTCAGGGTTCGCGTAGGGGGTTCCTTCGAATGGTGATGTTTGACGATAATAGCTGTTATACATGAGCTTGCTATTCAGCTCATCAAAATTGAAGAGGTACTGCAGCCCCTGACGAAAGTCCTTATTCTGGAAGACCGGCTTGCTGAGATTCATAATGATACCAGACAGGCCGATCGGTTGTTTCAAAAAGACCTCTGTCTTACTTGCCCAACCATTATTGATCGCTTCAAAGTCAGACTTCGTAGCCCATAGCCTGGAAGAGTTGAAAGAATAGAAACTCAATTCTCCTTTCTGGAAATAATCCAGTGCTCTTTCCGGGTCTGAAATGACTTTCAAGACGTATTCGTCAACATTGAAGACCCCCTGAAAGTAATGGTGATCATATCCCCACCAGTCTTCAATACGTTTGAAAGTAACGCTTTCGTTTAAGACCCAACTGTCTATCGTATAGGCTCCGTGGACAACCGGGGGAGTAAAGTTGGAATCATCAACCCATGTCTCGGTCAATTCAATCGTGTGCTCGGGCATCGGGAAGAGAGCATAATCGTATAGAGGACGCCATGATTCTTTCGTGCCTACTACCTTGATCGTATAGTCATCGATTTTCTCAACGGACTCTATATAATCTTCTACGTATTGATTATAGAAAGGGTCTCGAATGTGCGGAGAACGCATCATCTCTACCGTGAACAGATAGTCATCAGCGGTCACTTTTTCTCCATCACTCCACCGTGCGCGCTCGTCAAGCTTGTAATAAACAGTCTTGTTGTCGGGTTGAACCGACCAGTGGGTCGCCAGGAGTGGAATGAAATTATCGGTCGTAGGATGAAGACCAACAAGAGTAAGGTCTTTCGTCTGTGGGTTATTCCAATTGGCAAACATACTGTTCGAGTTTGGTCCGAAAATCCGGAACGACTGTGGGTATCCTATTGTATAGTCAACAAAGGTTCCCCCTTTCACAGCTGCGGGATCACCAATAGATGGATCATCCATATTTGTCTCCCATGCGATCCCTTCGGGCAGTTGGCTAAGAGCGACTGCGGGAAACGCAAAGGCAAGAGATGTCAAAATCTTCAAGAATGTCTTCATGGTTATACCTCTTTTCGATTATTGGTATTTCACGTACTCTTTTGGATCAAATGCTTCTCGAACGGATTCTCCAACGATTGTCACAAGGATCAACGTTACAGAAAGTGCTCCGAATGGGGCAAGACTCAGCCACAACTTATCTCGATTTGAGGACTGCAAAGCCTGGTCCAGAAGTTCACCCCAACTGGGAGTTGGTGCTGGCAGCCCGTAACCCAGGTAATCGAGGGCTGTAAGCGCAAAAATGCCCGCCACCACCTCGAAAGGCGTCAGGGTTACAAGGGGAGTCAGCGAGTTCGGAATCAAATGCTTAAAGATGACTCTGAAGCGTGAAGCTCCCATCGATTCTGCTGCCTGGCAGTACTCGCGCGTCTTCTCGCGATAGATTTCCGTTCTCATGTAATAGGTTATGTTAATCCAGTTGAAAGCCACCATCACTGCCAGCAACATGACAAAGGAGGGCGTAAAGAATGTTCCGAGAATAATGACGATATAGAGAAACGGGAGCGTACTCCAGATCTCGATCACGCGTTGACTGAATATATCGAATTTTCCGCCCAGGTATCCCTGCAACGATCCAATAATGACTCCAATCACTTGAGCCAGAAAAGCAAGAGAGAGCGCGAAGAACATGGATATGCGAAAGCCGTATAGCAGTCGTGCGAACACATCTCTCCCTTGGGAATCCGTACCCAGAATATGCCGACTGTCAGGAGGGTTAGGAGGAGGCTCATCGTAATCAAAGTCGTTTTCCAGTGGAGAGTAGGGAATAGGTGGGAGCAAGACCCAGTTCTCCGTCCCTTCAAATTCCACCGCTAATTGACGATAGTTCGTCTCAACATCAGTAAAGCCGAACTCATCTTCCTGGCCGAACGTTTCCATCGGGAGAAATTTAAACGTGGGGAAATAGTACTGTCCTTCATACTTGACTATGATCGCGCGGTTATTGGCGATAAACTCTGAGAACAATGAGATAAAGAAGGCGACACAAAGAATTATTAATGAATAGTAGCCTCGTCGTATTTTACGAAAACGAGACAGACGTTTCTTCGTAATAGGGTTAAGTCGAAAGAATTTCTTCATTTACTGAAAACGCACCCTCGGGTCGACGAATGCGACACACAGATCAGACAAAAGGTTTCCTATCAGGAGAAGAGCCGCTGAAATTACCGTCAGCCCCATGACAACAGGATAATCTCGTGCCTGTATAGATTCGAAGAAGAGGAGTCCTATCCCCTGAATGTTGAAGACTCGTTCGATCAGAAGAGAACCGGTCAGAATGAGCAGGACGTTACGACCAAAGCTTGTCGCCAGTGGAATCAGACTGTTCCTGAAAGCATGAACGAAAATAGCTCTCCGTGGACTTAACCCCGAGGCAAGGGCTGTCTTGACAAAGTCGGCGCCCATGTTTTCGAGTAAACTGTTCTTAAGAAGCATCGTCATAATAGCCAGTGAACCAATCATATAACAGATCAGTGGCAATATAGAGTGATAGACCAGATCTTTTGACTTCTCCCAGAATGATAGATCCTCAAAATTATCGCTGTTGAAACCTCCGAGAGGAAATATATCATAACGGACAGCCAGTAGATTTAAAAGGACGGCACCCAGAGCAAAGTTTGGTACCGCATATCCGATGAAGATGAAGAGACTCGAGACATTATCAATCATCATACGGTGACGTACTGCCTTCAGCATTCCAAGGGGGATACAGATCGCATAGGTCAGAATGGTTGTGATAATCCCATAATAGAGTGAGATGGGAAGACGGAGCTTAATAATATCAATGACAGGAATCGAGTATCTGAACGATTTCCCCAGATCAAGTTGAGCAAGGTTGATCAGGTAATCGAAATAACGAATGTGAATCGGTTTGTCAAAGCCGTAATATTCTTTCAGTGTTTGCAGGTTGCTCTCGGAAATGTCTGAGGTGGACTGTCCAGCTGTAGATACGGCGCCTGATTCTCCTTCACCTCCGCTCATCAGAGACATGCGAAACTGGTCGATTGGACCGCCAGGTACAAGTTGGCAGAGGAGAAAGACGAGCAGCGTAACCCCTAACATGGTAGGGATCATGAGGAGAAGACGACGTACGATGTAGTTTCTGAGGCCTTTTCCAGAGCTCGATGCCATAGTATCCTTACAGTTCAGTCAAATCTTCTGTTCCCTGCCCACATACGACCCAGCGAAGATTGGCGCGGGTTTGCTGTAGTGCAATCAGGAAAGCAACTTCAGGGCCGTGAATACTTGTTCGCGATCCCGCATTCACGCGACAGATGGAGCCCTCCAGCTTCCAGAATCGAAGAAGGATCGATGCACTCCAGTGGTAGCATCATGCATCGAACATGCATCGATACAGCTTCGAACCCCGGCAACATGTAAACGATTGCGCGGGTGTTTTATTCGACGATCACTCCAGCCCCAATTTCTGCAGGATCGGTTTCAGGAATGCAGAATGATGGACGATAAGCGCTTCTAAAAGGTGTTCTCCCCGCAGCTTTGGCGCACCCATTAGATGTGCAATCCTCTCGGCTTCCTGTATCGCCGTGTGGGCCTCGGGAGAGAGCTTCAACTCGCCCACATTCATAAGGCTGCTTTCGTCTAATTTCTCATGGAAGCTCTGAATACGCCCACGGATTCTCTTAGCAAGCACCCCAAGATCATCCTCTGACCTCTCGAGAGGAACAGCGACCGATGGGTGTTTGAGCTCGACTAAGGACAAAAATAATATCCCGGGAGTGATGGTGGTGGTCCCAAAAGCTTTCGTTTCGAGCTTTGCCTGGATCATGATCTCATCCCACTCGTGCGATCTGTTCTTGATCGATGAGAGGAATGGTTCAGCCGTATATTCATTCTCAAGAATAAAGATTCGCAGTGGACAAAGGGATGAACGATCGTCTAGCTTGAGAATAACTCTGACAAGGTTCGAAATATTTACCTCATCATTTTTACTTTCACGTGCATCCTCGATTGCATCTGCCACTAAAACTACGGCGCTCTCAGACATCTGAGGCATTTGTTCGCTTCCTACTGGTAGACTTCGAAGTTCTTCTTCGAGCTGATAGCGAAGTCGGTTCGATTGGTATTTAATGCGAGATGGAATCTTTTCGGAATCGTTTTGAATCTTCAGCAGGATTGCATAGACAAGATGCGTTTCGGAGCAATACTGATGACAGTATCTCTTGGCGGTTTCCATGGCTTCTTGAAGAACAGATTTTACTTCTCCGCTCAATTGTGGTTCTGCTGCTCCCATCATGGACTCAGATCCCATAGAAAATGAATATGACAATGAGAATCGAAGATAATGACTCTACAATGACATGCAAGAGTATTCATTGGTACTGTCCATGCTCTAAACTTGATATGAGCGTATGCCAATCAGTAGAATCAGAAGCTACATGTCATGATCTTTGACCTTGTGATCATTGGCGGGGGACCCGCAGGAGCAGCTTGTGGTATCAAGGCACTCCAGAAGGGATTGAACGTCCTGATCATCGAGCGGGGCTCATTTCCCCGACAGAAAGTCTGTGGCTGCTGCCTTTCGCCCCGCGGAGTGTCCTATCTGATCGACCAATTACGCATTGATAAGAGGGATCTCCACAGGCATTCGCATCCTTTAAAAAGAATAGAAGCGGTAAGTTCTGCGGGAACGATCAGAATCCCGGTCAAACAGGGAGGCCGCGTTATTTCACGAGAAGTTCTGGATACGAAGTTACACGAAGTCTTCGTCTCTCGTGGTGGGAAGGTGCTCTATGAAACAACGATTTCAAAAGGTGATCTAAAACGTGAAAAGGGGCACTTTGTCATCATTACTCAGAAGTCAAAAAACTTACAGGCAAAGTCAGTTGTCTGGGCAATGGGGCTAAAAGGTTCCACGTCCAGTAAAGATAATTCAGGTATTCGGTATATCGGCTGTGGAACGATCGTGAATAATACCATTGGTCTACCTGAGGGTGTCCTCAAAATGTATAGTCATCAGTTCGGGTACGCAGGGTTCGTCGCTCTAAAAGGGGGGCACCTTGATATAGCCGCGGCCGTCGAGCAAAATCTTGTGAAGAAAGCGCGAGGTGTCGATAAGGCACTCGAGCGAATGTTCTCTGATTTTCCTGATTCCTCGTTTCTGCAGCTGAGAGCTTCTCATTGGAAAACAACAGCTGTGTTTCCCGCTGGATATAAAGGATGTCCAGAGGAAGGGCAGTTCCCAATTGGTGATCTGTTCTCCTATGCGGAACCAATAAGCGGAGAAGGTATGGCCTGGGCCATGGAGTCGGGGATGAATGTCGTCCCGTATATCATAAAGTATTTACAGTCCGGTGAGAAATCGGTGAACGAGAATTGGTTAAGAGCTGAGAGACAGCGAGCGAAAAAAAGGGAGCTACGCTCGCGACTACTAGGGAAAGTGGCTCATACCGCAAGCCGCAGCAAGAAGATCATTGGGCTGCTTCAAAGGTTCCCATCCTTTTCCTCAGAAGTGTTTGGCTTACTTTCCAGTCGGTCAGGAAGAATACTATAATGTCTTATATAACTGGACTGCCTGAATTCGCATTTCCCGAAAGGGTCCTCTCTCAGGAGGAAGCAATGAGAATCGCCTGTCAAAATCAGGCAGAGTCTGAAAAACAGTCTCGTGTGCTGAAAAGAATATACAGAGATTCAGAAATAGACAACAGGTACATCCTAGAGGAGAGCTACAGTTACCTGACAGGCAAAAGTAACTATGGTGAAACAACTCGAGATAAGATGGAGATCTATGAAAAGCAATCGGCGATCCTGTCCCAGATTGCAGTGGAGCGGTTCTTTCACAGAAACCAATTCGAAAAATCGAAGGTTACTCACCTCGTTACTGCGAGTTGCACCGGTTTTTCTTGCCCAGGTTGGGATATCTCCCTGATCAAGAGTACTGGTCTTTCTCCGTTCATCCAGAGGACTCACCTGGGTTTCATGGGGTGTCATGCGGGAATCAATGCAATGAGAGTCGCTGACTCAATCTGCAAGGCTGATCCAGAGGCGATGGTTCTGGTATGTCTGACAGAATTGTGCAGTCTCCATTTTCAACGCAATTGGGAAGCAAGTTATATACGCTCGAATGCTCTCTTTGCAGATGCTTCATGCGCGTTTGTGGTCCAGGCAAGGGAAGAAGAAACTCTACCATCAGCGCGATTGATTGACTCTGCATCCACTATCATTCCGGACTCTCAAGATACCATGGGCTGGAGAATTGGAAACCATGGGTTCATGATGGACCTGGACTCAAAAGTTCCAAATATCCTTCGAGATTCCGTTCAGGGCTGGATTCTAGACTGGCTTGAGGCCTCGGGGACAGATTTCGATTCCATAGATCATTGGGCTATACATCCGGGAGGAAAGAGTATCCTTCGGGCGCTGCAGAAATCCCTCAATCTCACCGAGCAACAAATGAACGGTTCGAAAACTGTTCTAAGAGAATACGGGAATCTTTCCTCGTCGACGGTATTGTTGGTATTGAGAGAACTATGGCTGGAGGCAATGGCAGGAGACTCGGTGCTGATGATGTCCTTCGGCCCAGGCCTGACCGGAGAAGTCTATCAATTGAGCTTTGTCAGGCCTCCAGTTGAAGGCTCGCGGTCAGACGAAAGGCTAAATACCTCTTTACCTGAAGCGTCTGATACCGTTTCATGAAGTCTGAATGAAGACAAACGAGCTGACCGTATATGATACCTATTAAAGAAGTCCCTTCTATTGATTTTTTACAGCAAAAGTTTGAAGAGTACAATCATCTGGATCTTCCCGCTGTGGAACAGATGCACATCTATCTTCAATGTATGCGAACAGCCAATTTAGTGACTCGTGTTCTTGAAGATTTCTTCTCAAAAGAGGGGTTGAGTCTTCCGCGCTATGGTATTCTGGCTCTTCTCCACTTTTCGTATCGGGAAGGTCTGACTACCACAGAAATCGCAGAAAAAAAAGGTGTGAGCAAAGCGTCTTTAACGCCCATCATCAAGTGGCTGTGTGAGCAGAACTATACGGAAAAACTGGCAAACTCAAGAGATGGCAGAGTTCAACACATTCGTATTACTGAAGAAGGAACAAAGAAGATTGAGGCGCTGGTGCCGCGTTACGTGAAACTCGTGAAGTCACTCGTGGGTAACCTCGACAAGGGGGAGATAGATTCGATGTTGGGCGTTCTGGCAAAAATTGAAGATGGGGTTTTAAATTACCAGTAACAGGTTCGAAGAGTTCAATCCCGATCAAACTTCCGCCTGAATAACGAATCGGTTTAAGACGAGAATATCCAATTTGCTTTCTCTCCAGGCCCGCAACGCGTCTTCCGGTGTAGCGACAATGGGCTCTTCATGCATATTAAAGGACGTATTGATGCATGCTGAGAATCCTGTCAGCTTTTTGTACTCTTGCAGGATTCGCCAGAACCTCGGGTTATGATCTTTGTGAACCAGCTGAGGGCGAGCGGTTCCATCTATATGGATTGCAGCGGGAATCTCTTCCTTGGCTGTTTCTGTGCAGTCGCAAGTGATCGTCATGAATTCTGCCGTATGTCGTATTCCGTCAAGTCCAAGAAAATACCTGTCTCCGTCTTCATAGAGGCAGGCAGGAGCAAATGGCATGAACTCGGTTCGGTTTAATCTGTTGTTCAGCCATGTATTGACAGTGGGGTCTTTTGGCATATACAGAATACTACGATTTCCCAACGCACGCGGACCGAACTCCATGCGTCCATTGAAATGCGCGACGATCTTCTCTTCAGAGATAAGTCTTCCCACTTCCCGACATAAATCTTCTTCGTCAGAAATATAATCGTAAGTCACCGCTTCTTTTTCGAGAAGAGTTCTAATTTCCTGATCTGAGAACTCTGGTCCAAGAAAGACATTCTCAAGAGGGTAAGGGATAAGCTTTCCCTTCTCTTCAACGTGTGAAAGTAAGGCTGCCCCCATGCAAAGGCCAGCATCGGACATGGCGGGCTGAACAAACAGGTTATTGAAACCCAGCTCCTTAATTTTCTGGTTCAGCCGAACGTTTGCAAAAACACCTCCAGCGAGCGCAATGGATTCATAGGCTGGGTATCGAATCTGAAGATCTTCGACCAGCCTGATAATTTCAACTTCAGTTCGGTTTTGTATATACCAGGCAATATCTTCTCGGCTGAAAGCTCCCAGCGCCTTTCTTCTAAAGTTCTGAAGCCGTTTGTATCCAGCTTCTCCGCTCCAGAGAAAAACGCCAACGTCCAGTTTGTCGTGAGGATTCCAGACCTTATCAAAGAAGCGATTGAGTTTTTTTGCCAGCTTTGAATTGAACTGTCCGTGAGCCGCCAGCCCTGTTACCTTGCCTGCGTGACGGGTGGGATTCATTCCCAGCATCCCCGTTACCAGTTCATAGTTAAGTCCCGTGGGGAGTTCCTCGAAGTAGTAGCTCTTCTTGGGAAATAGCTTGCCATTGGTTCCAAGGTAGACGCGGCTTGAATAAGTATCTCCGATACCATCAAGTGTCAGTACAATCGCCTTTTGCAACCCACTTTGGTAATACGCACTTGCTGCATGGCATAGATGGTGGTCGAAGTGTTTGGGGGAAGGCAGAAACGAGCGATCAACCCTTCTGTATGTGAGAGGGCTTCTGTATCCTTTCCAGAAAGCAGCGGTCGTGATTGCCAAAGATTTTAAGACAGTCTTGCCTTTATGTTTCCAGGACCTTGTCTTGGGATTGACCAGAGATTTCTCAATGATGCGTCGGGCAATTTGCGGACCTGACTCCGATGCAACGGCATGTGTTCCCGTAGCATGATTTCCAGTGAAGCATACGTATATACCAGTGATTTGAATACCAAGTTCTCTGGGGTCGTCACTTTCTGTTACGAATCTATCACTGAGGATTTCCACTCTCTGCCCGCTCTTTATGGGAGCTTCCAGCACATGCATATGCCTGCGATTATCAAAAAAGTAGGTGTTATTACCTGTCTTAACCCTGAATTTGCAGACTCGTCCAGCAACGTGTGAAGGGAGAACTGAAATGATAAGGCTTCTGGAATTTGAGCTTATTCGAAAACTGGCGACTGGTTTCGCCCATCGATATGACCAGTCATTGGAGTGCTCTACCGCATAGAACCCGTTTTCCTCGGAGAAAATGCTGGTGTCATAGAACCCTGATGGTGTCCAGGGTGTGCTGGAATATTTGTCGGCCCATGAGTAGAGTTCCCAGGGAGAATTACCATCTGTTTTTCTCCGGCTCATTCTCTCTAGGCTCGAGGCAAAGACTGGCATTGCAGTCTTTCCATCTACTATTGCAAGTCCGGAGTCGTGTGCGAAGCCATAGCCGAAATGTTGGTGAAGATCCTTGTCGTGGGCCATCGGATTAATCAGCTGTTTTCTTCGGCTTCTTTTTTACTCTCTTCTTTGATCTTGTTTAGTTCTTTGCTTGAGAGGGAAATTTTAGATAGATCGTCGGCAATACTCTTAGTGATATAGACTTCTCTAATCTGTTCGTTGGCAAGAATCTCGTCGACCGTTCCAGAAACGAGAACGTTGCCTCCCGCCATCATATAGCTGCGATCTGTAATGTGCAACGTTTCACGGACGTTGTGATCGGTGATGAGGATACCGAGACCTCTTTTTTCGGCAAGCTCTCGGATGATTCCCTGTATATCTTCAACGGTGGGAGGATCGATTCCCGTGAAGGGCTCGTCGAGGAAGATGAACGTTGGGTTGGTTGTAAGAGCCCGGGCAATTTCCACGCGCCGCATCTCACCGCCGGAAAGACTGCTAGCCACCTGATGTTCCACATAGCCGATGCCAAGTTCATCAATGAGTCGATTGACAATCGGGCGAATCTCTTTCTTGGGATAGCCACGACCCTGGAGAACAGCCATGAGGTTCTCCCGGACGGTCATTCTCTTGAAAATGCTGGTTTGCTGGGGAAGATAGCTGATTCCCAGAAGAGCCCGTTTGTGGATCGGCAGGCTCGTAATTTCGCGATCGTTGAAGAACACCCGGCCTTCCGTGGGGTCGGTGAATCCGATCAGCATTCGGAATGAGGTGGTCTTACCCGCTCCATTTGGACCGAGAAGGCCAACTACCTCACCGGCTTTAACTTCGATGTTTATGCCATTCACGACTCGGTTTTCACCGTAGTTCTTGGCGAGGTTTTCGGCTTTCAGAACGGCGTCATGCTGAATTTCGGGCTGCATCATTTAATCTCTAAGATCCTAAAGCTTAAGTACGAAAAGTAAGGGAGCCGACAAGGGCCCACGGGCACAAGGAAAACACGCTCTTTGTGATGAAGTTCGAGAGACCGGGAAGAAAAAACAGTGGAATAGTGATTTGCTCTGTGGCTAGGGTACCGAGGAAAAACTCAGGGCACTTCACGCCTGTGACGTACAAAGTCGTCTATTTTGAGAGGTCATATGAATTCAGACAAACTGATGGACAATGCAGAAAACCCAGACTGGTATAAAGATGCCATTTTCTATGAGGTGAGTGTCCGCGCCTTTAGTGATAGTAATGGTGATGGAATTGGAGATTTTCAGGGGCTCACAGAAAAGCTCCCTTACATAGAAGAACTTGGCGTCACATGCGTTTGGCTGCTGCCATATTATCCATCTCCTTTGAGAGATGATGGCTACGATATCGCTGATTATTACGGCATTAATCCCGACTACGGAACGATCGCAGACCTCGAACACTTTATTGAGCAGGCTCACTTACGCGGGATACGTGTAATTGCTGATCTGGTCGTAAATCATACGTCGAGTGAGAATCGATGGTTCCAGGAGGCCCGATCCAGCCCAGATTCTCCTTACCGGGACTATTATGTCTGGTCTGACGATCCGCAAAAGTACGATGGTGTGCGAATCATCTTTTGTGACACAGAGACATCGAACTGGTCTTTTGATCCTGTTGCAGGTCAACATTACTGGCATCGTTTCTTTTCACACCAGCCTGACTTGAACTACGACAATCCGGCGGTCCAGAATGAAATGTTGCGCGTTGTTGATTTCTGGCTGTCAAAGGGACTCGATGGATTTCGAGTCGATGCGGTCCCTTACCTTTTTGAGCGAGAAGGAACCTCTTGTGAGAACCTCCCTGAGACCCATGAGTTTTGCAAGAAGTTGAGGGCCCATGTGGATAAGCATTTCCCAGGTACTTTGCTTCTCGCTGAAGCGAACCAGTGGCCGGAAGATGTTGTTCAGTATTTTGGTGAGGGGGATCAGTTTAACAGCTGTTTTAATTTTCCGATCATGCCGCGCATGTTCATGTCTATCAGGAAAGAAAACAGGCGGCCTATTGAAGATATTATTAAGAAGCTTCCAAAGATTCCCGAAGATTGTCAGTGGGTGACATTTCTCAGAAATCATGATGAGCTTTCCTTGGAAATGGTTACCGATGAGGAACGCGATTACATGTATTCTGAATATGCAAGAGACCCTAGAATGAAGTTGAATCTGGGAATACGACGAAGACTGTTCCCTTTGATGGAGAACAACCGACGTGCGATAGAGTTGCTCCACAGCATGCTCATGACCCTTCCAGGAAGCCCCATACTTTATTACGGAGATGAAATAGGTATGGGTGATAATATTTTCCTTGGTGACCGCCAGGGATGTCGTACTCCCATGCAATGGACGGGTGACCGGAACGGCGGGTTCTCAAAGGCTGACCCAAGTAGACTCTTTCTTCCACCGGTGATGGATCCTGTATATAACTATGAGGGTGTTAATGTTGAGGCAACTCAGAGGATACCATCGTCTTTTCTCAACTGGCTTAAGAAAGTTGTGTCCGTCAGGAAACGCTATAAGGCATTTGCCCGGGGAGAGATCTTTTTCCTGGAACCCGAAAACGAGGCGATCCTCGCCTATCTTCTTCGATACAATGGGCAAACGATGCTTGTGATTAACAACCTGTCTCAGGCGTCTCAATATGCTGAACTGGAGATGAAGGAATTCAATGGCTATACACCGATCGACGTATTCAGCGGGAACCATTTCCCACGCATCGGAGAGTGGCCTTACCTTCTAACTCTGGGAGAGTACGGATTTTACTGGTTTGAGTTGAAAGCAATTTGAGGTGGTGGGGGAGGACCCGCCTCGTGCCTTTTTACTTTGTCTCAATCAATTTCCTCGATTGGTCAAGGAACTGTTTTACCCAACGATAGACATCATTTCGTTTGATTTCACGTCGCAGCTTTTTCATATGAACTTTGCGCTCTTCTACCGGCATCTTCCAGGCATTGTAAATACAGTCGGCAATATGTTCTTCATCATGTGGATTAACAATCATGGCTCCATTTTCGAGCTGTGATGCTGCTCCGGCAAATTCGCTCAGGATGAGCACGCCATTATCATCAACGCTGCAGGCGCAGTATTCTTTGCAGACGAGATTCATTCCATCTTTGATCGAAGTCACCAGACAAATTTCAGATGCTCTGTAGTATCCCAGCAGTTCTGTTTGTGGGACTGACCGGAACATATAATGAATCGGTACCCATCCGCGAAAACCAAAGCGCCCATTGATTTCGCCCACAATGCCATCCAGTTTTTCTTTAAGAAGTTGATATTGTGGAACTTCCATTCGGCTGGGAACAACGATTTGAGCAAGTGCTATTTTACCATGGAGTTCAGGGTATTTTTCAAGAGCTCTTGCAAACGCGTAGAAACGTTCTGGAAGGCCCTTTGTGAAATCGAGGCGATCAACGCCGACGATGACCTGAACTTCGCCAATGTGTTCATGGATATACCATGCAGTATCCTGAACAGGCTGCGACTCTGCTCTACTTTTAAAGTCATCAAAATCTATACTGATAGGAACCGAGCAGACTCTGATATAGCGATTCTCCATCATCAAGTGAGTGATATTTTTTTGTGTGGTGATGGTTACATCCGGAACAAACTGTCGAATGCAGTTAGAAAAGTTCCTCATGTCACGCTGGGTTTGAAAGCCGATCAGATCGTAGGAAAGAAAGGCTCGGAGTAACTCTTTTCGCCATGGGAGGCGGCGGAATATATCAGGGGGAGGGAAGGGGATGTGTAGAAAAAACGTCAGTTGAGACTTCGTTCCCATCTCCCGGATCATTTGTCCTACCATAATTAATTGATAATCATGAACCCAGACTGTCTGGTCTTCTTCTATTTTTTCTTTAAGAGTTTCTGCAAAGAGTCTGTTTGATTCTTTATACGCCTCCCATTTGCCCTGCTCAAATGTGCAGCTTTCAAACAGGTCATGGAACAAGGGCCAAACGGTTTCATTTGAAAAACCATAGTAGAAGAGATCGACCAGTTCAGGGGAGAGGTCTACTCCATGAAACTCACATCCGAGCTCATCGCCGATCTTCCCGAGTAATTCGTCAACCGGTGCATCACCTGCGTCTCCTGGCCAGCCTATCCACGATCCACCATATTGCTTTAGCACAGGCTTCAGCGCTGTGACAAGTCCGCCCGAGCCTGCTTTAATATTCCAGTTTCCGTCTTCTTCCTTATTGATAACAATTGGTAATCTATTTGAGACGATCAAGAGCTTATGATCTTTAGACATTGTTCTTCCTTTGTATAGCCGTATTCCAGGTATCGAGAAATTGGACAACCCCTTCAGGCTTAATTGCTATATCTGCAAGAGTCTCTCTTGGCTGGACCTCAACAAATACGGAAAGGCCCTTTCCCTTAAGTGCACGGAAGCCATTCTCATCGGTTCGATCGTCGCCAAGGAAGGCAACCGGGATGTCATTAGTCTTTAGACTTTTCAGGAGCGCTTCGATAGCATCACCTTTTGAGCGAGACGGCACATGAAGCTCTAAGCCTCCATTGAATTCAACAATTTCAAGTTCATGTTCACTCAAAATCTCTTCCCAGGCTTTAGAAACGGTCTCATGTATATCATGCTGAGCCTGTTCGGGTAAGCCTCGCCAGTGCACGGTGACACAACCGGCCTTGGTTTCCAGGCGACCTTCTGGAACGAGCGGTTCAGCGAGCTCTTTTCCTTTTGAGAGACCTTCCTGGTTTTTTTCAGTAATGCCGAAGTGAGAGATCTCTCCGGTGGGCGAGCGATATTCCCGTCCGTGGCAGCCCCACACCTCAATGCTGTCTGTGAGCCCAAGAAGCTTCAGGGCATCGTTCGCCTCTCGGCCCGTAACGATTACCACGCGATGCCGACTTGATGAAGAGAGAATATTCTGAATCGCTTCTTTGACTCCCGGAGCCGGGAATGCCTTGTGCCGGTCCTCAACAAAAGGGGCCAGGGTTCCATCGTAATCCAGCAAGAGCAAAGAGCCATCGGCTTTTCTCAGATTGTCGAAGAAAGAGGATGCGATCTGAGAGCTGTTCAGGTCTGTAACGGTATCTAAATTCTTAGGTTTGATAGAGTTTTCCATGGATAATTAATGTAAGACACAGTTGTTATGCAACAGTTTCAGGGTATACAAGTAGTGGGTTCACTTGCAACCCTGATTTTCTATCAGCCCTATGACCGTTTTGATTTAATTCAATAAAGGGATGTATTTGAAGCGGTCTTACTCTCTGGCAAAAGTCGTGAACGATGCCTTGTGTTGAGGCAATGTATAGACAGAATGCACAAGAGAGTCGTAAAAACAAATACCTGCTCTACCAAATAATCTGTAGAGCAGGTATAATACTTCTTGTTATTGTGAGAGGGGCTCAGTTCCCTTCAGTCCACCAGTTAGGCTCGAAGCCTTCTCGGGCAACATTCGTTGCGCAGTGGACGTTCCCCGACCATTTGTGGTACTGGCGATCATCAACGAAGTGAATCTCGATGCCGGAGTCACTGAATTCTCTCCGCATATAATTTTGTAGCTGGTCTACACCATCGACTATCGGTCCCGCAGGATCTGCCATGACAAGATGGCCGTTAATGAAGAGCGCATTGATCATGTTCGGAAAGATTGTCGTCTTTGTCTCTGATTGAAGGAAGGGTACACGAATGATCTCAGCATCGCTGATCTGAAATTCTGTCTTGATTGTTTCTATCAGCGGTTCGATTCGCTCCTCCTGCAACTTCTCTGCATAGGCCATCAGTTCTTCGTCATCCAGGAGGGCTTTGACTGTTACCTTCTCGTAACGTTTCAGAAAACCATAGTCTTTAAAAGGATCAAGAATCTCGAGGTCTCCGTAACCTGCTTCGTCCCACTCTTTCAGCAGCTTGACCATGAGAGTATTGTCCGGAACCATGACTTTAAAGGTTCCATCTGGAAGTGGAACGATACCAACTGTTTCGTCAACATGCTTGATAAGGAGCCAACCCACGTCGAGAGGTATGGCGGGTGCCTGGACTCCTTGAGCTTCCAGCATGGAGACCACTTCGGGGTTCAGGGAATCTTCTCCGTCTATACCGTAAAAAACTCGACCTCGCGGGTGGTCGGGCAGTGGGGGGGTTACATCCAGGTTACCATACCAGTCGAGCCACTCTTTTCCCCCGTTTCCCTGACCAAACTCCCGGCGAAATTCACCGCATTCGATCCATCCAAAGTCGGGACCAAGCATTCCCTCTTTTGCATAATTATCCAGAGGTTTATTTCTGTTTGCCTTCATGACGACGTTCATCCGGACACCTGGCATTTCTGTATACCCGATCTCCATCGTGTCCTGAAGCCAGATGTTGTGTGCTGGATAACCATTTTCCTCTTCTGGAGGTACCACAACAAGATCAGCATCTGCTTCTGGGGCGATCTCAGTCAGCTGTTCGATTAGCTTCTCATTCCTCCCCGGGAAATCACGCACATAAATTTTCTTTCCAGGAGCTGAGTTTGACAAAAGAAGAAAGGGTGCCACTCTTAGTCTAACGGTATCTTCTGAAGTTGTCCCATCTGCAAATTCTGCCATTAAGGTAACATCGGCAAACCCCATCCACTCAGCATGAGCAAAGTTTCTGGCTTCGATCCAGAGGGTCAATGTGTCGCCTCCAGCGAAAGAAGGAGCGACATTAGGTCCATAACCAAGTTCAAGGGAAATGGGAAGGCCCTCTCCATTGTCGGCGAATATACGAACGTTGTCGACGGCATCTTCATTTACTTTCACGTGAAGCGAGATGGCGTTGTCTATACCAGAAACATTAATTCGAGCGAGATCCTTGAGGTCTTCTTTTCCGTTGATCAGTGAATCATAATTATCGGGTTCTCCAGTATCCAGGTCACTGTCACAATTATTCAAGAAAAGGGCGCCTCTTTCTTTTGTCCAGCGCTCTTCATTAGCCTCGTCTAATTCGGGATTAATGATCCCATCCCTATCAACATCTGTTGTGAGACTTACTTCTGCCTGCAAAGGCATGCATGGTAAGACGAGGCATAGACCTGGCAGAAGTATATTTTTTTTGAGCGAATGAGGGGTATTCATCCGTTTCTCCTTGGCGACGGCGGGCACTCGTGGAAAAAGGCCGCTGATGTGTTTGTGGTTGTTACATACAACAACTACAATTCGGGTGAGAATCCACAGGCAGGCTGGAGAGCGCAAGGATTTCTCCTTCCCGTTTCAGTCATGGAAATGACAATTTAAGAACACCTTATCATGGAGACGTTAAAACATGTCGAAACTCAAAGTCGGAATTGTTCAGCAAGCTTGTTCAGATAACCGAGGCGAGAATGTCAAGAAGCTGAAAGCCGGAATCAAAGAGGCCGCTGAGAAAGGGGCTGAACTTGTTATCCTGCAGGAACTGCACAACAGTCC
Organism: uncultured Candidatus Sumerlaeota bacterium; assembly: GCA_964437365.1. Lineage (GTDB taxonomy): Bacteria > Sumerlaeota > Sumerlaeia > SLMS01 > SLMS01 > CAYTGM01. The sequence continues at coordinate 53,876 of CAYTGM010000025.1, forward strand.
TTACTTCTGTCAGATAGAAAGCGACGACTATTTCGAACTCGCAGAAAAGATTCCCGGTCCGTCCACTGAGGAGTTTGGGAAGGTCGCAAAGGAACTTGGTATAGTCATCGTTATTTCTCTTTTCGAGAAGCGCGCACCAGGCCTTTATCATAATACGGCTGTCGTACTTGAGAAAGATGGCTCTGTAGCTGGTATATACAGGAAAGCACATATACCTGATGACCCAGGATACTATGAGAAGTTCTATTTTACTCCGGGAGATACAGGGATTAAGCCGATTGAGACAAGTGTTGGCAAACTTGGTGTTCTAGTCTGCTGGGATCAGTGGTATCCCGAGGCAGCTCGCCTCATGGCTCTTGGTGGTGCGGATATGCTGATCTATCCAACTGCAATTGGTTATAAGCCAGAGGACCCAGAGGATGAGCACATCAGGCAGGTTGAAGCCTGGAAGACGGTTCAGCGTGGTCATGCGGTGGCTAATTGTATTCCTGTGATTGCTGTTAATCGAACAGGTTATGAACCTGCACCGAGTGATGATCGAGAAGGGATGCAATTCTGGGGTGAGAGTTTCATCTGTGGGTCACAGGGCGAATACCTGGTAAAAGCAGATGATAAAGAACAGGTTCTTGTTGTTGAGCTGGATAAAGACCACATTGATCTTGTGAGGCGTGCCTGGCCCTTCCTGCGTGATCGTCGTATAGATTACTATGATGAATTGACAAAGAGATTCCGCGACTAAGTGTTCTCTTTTAAATGTATCTGGATGTTAGAAAGCCGGGAGAGCAGTAATGCTTCCCGGCTTCTTTTATTTCCAGTTGCTTGTAACGCGAGCCTTAGACTTCAGAGAGTACTTCCTGAAGAATGTTGAGTGCTTTCTCCAGATCCTCGTCTGAAATGACCAATGGCATCAGGGTACGAATGACGTTCCCGCTGGCACTCATGATGAGCAGACCTTTTGAGAGAGCGGCTTTGCTGATTGCTGCGGTTTTTGCAGCGTCGGGTTTGCCTGACTTGCCATCGATGATTTCCAGACAACACATCGCGCCGAGACCGCGAGCGTCTCCGACAAAGTCGTAAGTTTCAAAGAACTCCTTAAACCTCGTCATGACTCGTTCACCGATCTCGTTGGCACGATCACAAAGTTTTTCTTCTTCGATGATATCGAGGACTGCATTACCAGCAGCACAGGAAACGGGGTTTCCACCGTAGGTACCACCGATGCCTCCTACTTGAGGCGCATCCATGATTTCTGCTCGCGCTGTTACTCCACTGAGAACCATTCCACCAGCGATCGATTTGGCCATTGCGATCATGTCTGGTTCGAGTTCATAGCGCTCGATGGCGAAGAGTGAACCACAGCGTGCGAAACCAGACTGAACTTCATCTGCGATGAACACGATCCCATTCTCTTTGCAACGTTCGTATAGAATACGCGCGGCAACACAATGGAGTGGTCTGAAGCCTCCTTCTCCAAGAACAGGTTCTACCATGACACAAGCGACGTTTTCTGGCTCAATATGGTAGGCAAAAAGATTGTCCAGAGCTTTGTTTGCTGCCTTGGCCACTTCTTCGTCCGACATCTCACGAGCGGTGGCAAAGAAAGGCATATACGGAAGTCGATATACTTCAGGGGCAAAGGGGCCAAACCCAGCGGAATAAGGCTTCACTTTACCTGTTAAGGTCATCCCCAGGAGTGTACGGCCATGGAATCCACGCTCGAATCCAACAACTCCCTGCCTATTCGTGTAGGAACGACAGATTTTGACGGCATTCTCACCAGCTTCAGCACCACTGTTGAAGAAGGCGGTCTTAACAGCTCCTTTAATCGGTGCCAGCTTATTGATTCTTTCCGCCAGCTCGACATACTCTTCATACATTACAACATGGAAGCAGGTGTGGAGGTACTTGTCAGCAACTGATTTGACAGCCTCGACAACCTTAGGATGGTTGTGCCCGACATTCAGTACACCGATTCCACCACAAAAATCAATATATTCCTTCCCATCGACATCCCACAGCTTTGCGCCTTGAGCTTTGGCGGCAAAAATCGGGGCCACATGGAAGGGACCTCTCGGAACGGCTTTTTCTCTTCGCTCTACCAGCTCTTTGTTTGAAATGCTTGAAACAGACATGACAATTACCTCAACTCTTCTCGGTCTAATGTAAGAGCTTTGAGCGGGTTCACCGCGATGCTCTTGATACCGACTTTAACGGTCTGAATAGAGGTTACTGCCCCCGCTGACAATACAAAAGGCGGGCACAGGCCATAACAGGTGCCGCAGATGTCTCCCTATACAAAACTCCTTGTACATGAAGTTCACGATGCTCCAACATCCTATGCTGTGTTTCTTGTTTTCCTCTTGGGATTTCTGAACTTTGCTTGTGATTCCAAGGTTATTCACCCTTCGGAGAGTCAGCTATCCGAAAGCGAATCCTTGATTGCAGCACAAGAAAGTCAGGAGCGTGTGAGGGTCTTTCTGGATGAATTCGGGATTCAAGATACAAGTATTACCCTGTTCGCGACTTACCTCCCGGAGAATCCTGTCTCCAGCACGGAAATCGAGTATCAATGGGAAGATCGAAGTAAAGCTATCAATCTGGAATCATGGATAGACGGAATCAATCAAGTCGACCTATCCACCCGATACAGTGTAGATGAGTCGACAACCCCAAGCCTGACTATTCGCTGGGTCAGCTCAAAAGATGAAACAATGAAGACAAGGACAATCACTCTGGCCCCCCTGATCAGGAGTTGGAAGGAGGCTTCGTCTCAACCCGGTTTCCAGAAAGACCATTGATTGTATAGTTAGGTTAGAGTTCCGCCTCGGGAACATCCATTTCTTCGAGTAGAGCATCTGTGTCGACACCCATCTCTCTCAGCTTAACAAGTGCCGTTGAGCCAGACGTAAATGAGTTCGCAAGTCGCTTCACTTCATAGACAATCCGGTCTCTCTCTGAAGCATTCTCTTCGGGATCTGGGACCTTGCGATAAGTTTCTTCGAGGACTGTCATGAAGTATTCTTTGGCCTTTTCTTTATTGCCATTAAAGTTCTCTAATCTTCCGAGTGCAAGCATCGCCTCATATTTGAGAAAACCTGATCCTTTCAGATCGACAACGCGGTTGAAGTAATCAGCTGCACCATTTAATGCTGCTTTTGCCGCTTCAACATCGTTCGCCTGACGAAGTATATACAGGTTTTCATGGGCATAACCAAGAGCAAGCAGAGCTGCACCTACTTCGAAGGGCTCACCCTGCTCTTCGGCTGTTGTCAAATAATCCTGGAAGACAGCAATGGCGCGGTCTGTATTCTCTGTCTGTCCCAGCTCATCGCCGGAAAAGTAGAGAGCGTTGCCTTTTAAGAACATGGCGTTTCTGGCAACCTCGGTATCTCCGAACTCCTCCATGATTGCATCAGCTTTACTGATCACTTCCTGCATGGCCTGTTCGCGCTCTGGGGTGGCCCACTGGTGAGAGGAAAGTGCTTCATCGTACTTCATGGCCGCCTGGTAATAGGAGTTGCTCGCGCTCGCAAACCGACTCTCATCTTTCTGATGCATGAAGACGGAGACACCATAAATGGCGAATCCTATGGCTACTCCCCAGAGTAGCTTTGTGCCATGAGTCTTCAGGAAAAAGATCAGGTGATCTGCAAACTCCAGTACTTCATCGTGTTTCAGATCTTCCTGTGTAATTGTCGGTTTCTTTGCCATTAACTTACCTGTATTGAGTCCAATTCGTCGTGCTTATTCAGTCAAAAAACTTTTGTTTTCCTTGAGAGACCGCTCTCCTGCCAAGATTCCGGCTTTCACCGCAAGCGCAATTGTTGCCTTTCGCCTGAAACTGGTCTAAATTGATCCAATTCCTCGACGAATTACTGCTGGTTCCCCTTGGCGACTTCCTCCTGCTTGATCTTTCCGACCAGGATCAGGTTCGCCATGAGTTCATCAAACTTCTCAAACTGCTCATTGCCAACACCATAGAGTCCTTCGCCCTTCTGAAAGAAAGCGAGACTCTGGGTACGGTTTACCAGTCCAAATTCGAGATAGGGCTCTTCCGTTCCTTCTTCATAGAAACTAAAGGAAACCTGGGGGGCGATACTCGCCCCAGTCATCATCTCTGATTCCACCTCCAATGTTTCCATTGAATTGAGGAACTGCAGGACAAAGTTTCCTGGAATCACAACTGGCTGAGCAGCCGGGAAGAAAAACTCCCACGCTGAAGGGGTCTTCTGAAAGGTGATTGTGCCTGCTTCGGAATGAATCTCGAACCTGGTCGTCTTTTGCGCTACTTCTGGGAATAGCCGGTTATCCACCAGGTCTTTGCGAAATTTGTAGATATCTTTTTGAGATCTGACATCGATTTTCCAAACGGAGCTGTCCTGTATTCGGAGGATATAAGTCGTTCCATCCCGGGTATCCGTTCTGCCCAGCCTGAAGCCGTATGTATCTCCATCCTCATCTGTCACTTCAACGCGATAACTTTGTTCTACAATCCCGTATGATATCCACTTATCTTCACTCACAGATTCTTCGAGAAACTGACGAGCAGAGAAAACTGACAGGGCATCCAGAAAGATCTTCAGTTTTTCCGGATGAAGTCCCAGCTCTGGGTGATCCGGCAGATACCATTCACCCTCATCATCCCTCTCGAGAAGCGTTTCAATATCACCGGAGGCAGTCCTTATAGACGACCATTTTTTCTGACTGGGCCATACAAACTTCTTGGTCCCCCATTCGAGGGGGCTTCTGAAAACATCACTGACCGAGGCTGCAGAAATAATACCGACTCGGCCACTTGCAGAACGTGCGAAGAACTGTTCCTTTTGGGGGATGCGCTCTCCAATCTCGATCAAAGTTTCGTCAGGAGTCTTGATAGCAGCCATCGGTGGGTTGAGGCCGAGCTGCTCTGTAGAGCTTGTTGGGTTATCGAAGATCGTAAGAAACTGTGCAGACATCAGGTTACCCTGAAAACGATCAATCATTGATCTATCCGCAGGCATGGAGGATCCATCTCCAGATTCCACAATCCAATCTGCCGTCGATCCGCCCGATCTTCTGCGGACCGAAAATGTTTCTCGCGGATTGGAAAGACTGAAGTCTCCCAATTGAGCAATATTCTCTGTTATTAAAGAACGGTCTCTCAGGTCCGACAAGCCTTGAGCAGATTGCCTGAAGAACCATTCGGAAACGGTGAAGATCTCTTCTTCCCCTTCAATCATGGCATAGACATCATTGTTCAAGCCCGGTTGAATCCCGAACATGAGACGAAACTCCCTCGGTCCTTCGGGAGTCTGAAACGTCATATAGACTTCGCGTTCAGCCTCTTGAAGCCCATATTCTGAGGGATCGGCCGCCTCGACTCTTCTCTGTCTCTTGGCACCTCTCAGGTTCTCAAGGTACGCTTCAATGACAGTCTGATTCGCTGGTGCGGAAACCGGGGCTGTCACCTTCCACTCTGATCCCGGAGCGTCTCGTTCAACCTGTACGGAACCATTTTCATTATCGAATCTAAGTGATACAGCAGAGGAGGGATCCTGGTAAAGAACACGTTCCTGCTGAAGGCTTTCAAGCAGGGCTTTCTCCGAATGATCAACGTCCCACTGATAGATGGCAAAGAGGACAATCGCGAGAAGCATGGCTACAATTGGTCGCTTAACGGACATTATGACCTCCTCCTTGCGAGGGCGAAGAAGGTCCCTCCGAAAGTAATGGCAATACCAAGGAGAAAAAGAATCCCGGAGAGTGTCCAGAACGTTGATCCTGTCATTCTCACAGGCGTGCTGGAAAGAATCTTCTGCGGAACGTATATCAGTCCACGTTCTTCTCTCATCCATGCCAGCACCTCGAGCATGAACTTGATGGATGAACCATTCGTGGCAGCGTTGTAGTCAGCGAAGGCTTCCGAATCTCCGATTGCAACAACCCGTGTCACATCTCCAAAGCGTCCGCCCTGATTTTGTTTTTCCGCAGCCATCGCCAGATATTTTGTTCCGATTTCTTCACTGTCATCGGGTGGAACAGGCGAGCGGGTACTACGAAGGTCCGAAAGATTCTGATAAGATTCCGTCCAAGCCTTTTCCGAGGATACGAGAAAGACTTCGAGGCTAATGCCGGAAGCCACATCTTCTGTCGGGAGGAAGTCTCGGGCACGGTCCAGCAGGAAGGGGTTTCTTCCCATTTTCTGACCGATTTCATTATTCGTAAAAAGAACCTGGGGCGTGTAGGAATTCTGTGTAATACTGTAAACGTCCGGATCAACAACAAGAGATTTCTGCGGATCTATACCGTATTGATTGAGTAGCCGTTCAAAATTCTCAAGGCTTTCCGCCTGGCGAAGCTGGGGGAGAGGGTCCAGCAATACAAGAAGCTTTCCTCCCTGTTGCAGGTACTTTTCGAGCATCTCTCTTTCTGGGTCAAAGAGGTCTCGAAGTGGTCCCGCGATGATAATGGCTGCCGCATTATCGGGGATAGGACCCTGAGTCATCCGTAATTCTTTAATGGGCAACGAAGTTTGAACGATAAATTCTGCGACCTTTGTCAGGGATTCTTCAGATCCGTCCAATGGCTTTTCACCGTGTCCACTCGTATAGTAGATCACTCTTTGGTCTGTGTAGAGCATCCTCGCAAAGGTATTAGTCAGACGACTCTCTTTATCTAAATCCCCGACGTCAAGAGATCCAACTTCACGGGCCATTTCTTCCCCTTGAGCGTTAAACCGTGTGATGATCATGGTTCCCTCATCAACCTCTCCGCCATACTCCATGGCTGCTTTCAGATCAATCACGGGGTCATAAATGCTGTAATTAATCTGAGGAGCCAGTTCGCGATAGTTGTTGAGAAAAGCTTGCAGGCTCTGATGCTCACCGATAGGGGCGAAAAGCGAGATCTCATAGCGATCCGTTGGGTCCAGGGCAGTCAGAAGCTCCTGGGTAGACTCGCTTAAGGTGTGTATCTTGTCACGCGTCAGATCGTAACGCATATACCTGTTTGCGGAAATCAGGTATATAAGAGACAAGCAGATAATGACAAACACGGAATAACAAATACTTGTCAGGGAGTCTTTCCAGCGCAGGTCACGGAGCCAGAGCAATCCTCCCGCTATGGATATCAGTGAGATAACCCCGACGAGACCATGAAAAGTGTTAAAGTCTCCTTTCACTGCTCCCAGAATGAGAGCGCCTGAAAGGCCCATAAAGCCAAGAAGAACAGGAATCGTGCGTATCCAACTCGAGGATTTTCTCATGCGCTTGCCCACCTCCTTGCTTCTAGAATGCGTACTGAAAGGAAGAGGAAAATCGCGGTAACAACAATGAAATACATAATGTTCATCGGAGCAACTTCGCCCGATAATAGAGTTCCCACATGCTCTAGAACGGCAAAGTGCTGAACCGCCTGTTGCAGAGGAAGAATACCGAATCCATCAGAAAAGAAACTCGCAAAGATGAAGGTAAAGATCGTTACATAGGAAAGCACCGCGGCTACCACCTGCGACTCAGTGATTGCGCTGAAGAACACTCCGATCGCTGTGTAGGCAGCGGCTGAAAGAAGAAGGGCTATCATCGACCCAATCGCAACCGGCCACTCAATGTCAGACACAAAGGATGTCATCAGTGGAAAAAGAAACGTTGCGGTAAGATAGAGAACAAGACCGGCATAAGTCCCTGCAAATTTTCCGATGACAAGAGCCATGTCTTTTGCCGGGGTTGTTTGCAGAAGGTCCAGCATTCGTATCGATCTGTCCTCGGCGAAAACGCGCATGGTTAAGAGAGGGATTTGAACAAGAAGAAAGAAGTGTAACGAGTGAAAGGTGGGGCGCACGACTGATACCGTAACATTGACGGTCAGATCCGGATCATTGAAGACACCAAAGGCAAATTCATAAAGAGTAACCAGATAGATTGCTGAGGTCAGAAGAAAAAAGATTCCTGCCAGCACATAGAACAGCGGCAAAGTCAGAAGTGCTATGAGCTCTCTTTTAAAAACCAGAAAGGAGTGCCGAAGAATATTCATTTCGCAGCAGCTCTCCTTCCTGTGACTTCAAGGAATACATCCTCAAGGGAAGGCACTTGCTGGTGAAAGTCCAGCAGGTCTATACCCGCGTTAATGAGTTCTTTGGTCAGTACAGATCGTTGCTCGTCTTTGACTCTTGAATGAACAACAATAGATTGTGATCCAGGACTGATTCCTTTTCGTGTCTCAATTCTGGCAGAGCCAGTATGGCTCGCAGCAAGTTCTTTGACCCTGGATATATCGCCTCTAAACTCTATAATCAGGCGTTGGTCCAGCTTGCTGTACAACTCCTCAGGAGTACCATTTGCAGCGATCCGACCCTGGTTGATAATCACAACTCGAGAACATGTCAGTTCTACCTCGGGAAGAATATGAGTGGAGAGTATGACTGTATGCTTCCCTTTGAATGAACGTATCAGTTCTCTTATATCGTTAATCTGGCTGGGATCTAAACCTACCGTTGGTTCATCGAGGATCAGTATTTTCGGATGGCCCAGCATTGCCTGGGCAATGGCGGCCCTTTGTCGAGTTCCTTTGGAGAGGTTTCGGATAAGCCTCTTTTGCTCGGCGACCAGGTTGAGCTCTGATATACAGCGCTCAACTTCCTTCTTAATTTGCTTTGAAGGAATGTTTTTCATTCCGCCCATGAATTTCAGATAGCCGAAAAGAGTCATGTCACCATAGACAGGTGCCGACTCAGGTAAATATCCCAGGTGATTGTAAACCTTGGCAGCTTCCTTCTGGACATCCATTCCCATGATGGTGGCTTTCCCTTCAGTGGGGGAGAGCAGGCCAGAAAGAATCCGCATCGTTGTGGATTTACCGGCACCGTTGGGTCCAAGAAAACCAAGGACTTCCCCCTCGGGAACCTGAAACGTCAGGTCCTGTATAGAGGGAGTCTGGCCGTAATATTTAGTCAGTCGATGAACTTCGATCATACCGGCTGATCAATCTTCTCAATAATTGCGGTAACGAGTTTGTTAAAGGTTTCTCCTGCCTTCTTACCCGCCTCCATCACTTCTTCGTGGGTTGTTACAACATTCTCTTCCTGAACAAGAGAGTTACTGACAAGTGTTATTCCCAGTACTTCAGCTCCGGCGTGAACCGCTGACAGCGTCTCCGGTACTGTGCTCATCCCAACCACATCGGAAAGCTTCTTCAGCATCCGTACTTCAGCTTTCGTCTCATAGCTGGGACCAAGTCCGGCAAGATAGACACCTTCACGCAGAGTGATCTTCAGCTCTGTTGCTGTTTCTCTGGCTATCTTCATCAAGCGTCTGCTATACGGTTCGCTCATATCGGGAAACCTGGGTCCGATCTCATCGTTGTTTGGTCCGATGAGCGGGTTGCGAAATTGAAAGTTAATCTGGTCTTTGATCAGCATCAGGTCGCCAACCTGGAATTCTTTATTCAGGCCGCCAGCGGCATTCGAGAGGATGACTGTCTTCACACCTCCAAGCATCAGTGTTCTCAGGGGAAAGACGGCGGTTTTCGCATCGACGCCCTCGTAAAGATGCTTGCGCCCATTCATCACCAGAATCTTCTGGTTGCCGCATTGACCACAAACAAGGTTTCCCTCGTGTCCCGCTACCGTACTTCCAGGAAAATTGGGAATCTCTTCGTAAGAAAGCTTCTTTGGGTCTTGAAGCGTCGACGCAAAGCCGCCAAGGCCACTTCCTGCCACAACAAGAATAGGCGGAATTTGAGAGAAGCATCCCCGGATGGTGTTCAAGGCTTCTCTCATCTCAGAGCTTTCGTTCTCGATTGTCTTTTCAGTCATAGCTCGCCTGTTCGTGTGTGAATCCTTTGTTGTTACTCTTAGTACGTTCCCATGCTAGATGAGGTTGGCAGGGTGGATGCAACAGCGAAGCGGCGTCATGGAAAATCCACGACGCCGCCTAATCTAGTTTTGAGTTACTGGCTTTATTTCTTTGTCCAATTCACGATATCGTCTTCTGTATCCATTTCTTTATCCGGGCCAGCCGACCTCAGGTCGAATTTTTTCTTATGATGTTCGCCGGGCGTGTTGTATTCAAACTCAAGGTTCCAACTGTCACGGGGGACAGTATCAGATTCAATGTAAGGCCCGTTCCAGGATTTTTCAACTTCTGAGGGAGCGTCAATGAGGGCATCTAACTTCTCGGGGTAACCTCCATTATCCATCTCATAAAGTTTCAAACTATTTTCTAGAGATGAAATTTGTGCTTCTGTGGCCTGTATTCTTGCCTGGTTGGCGCGCCCACCAATCTCAGGTCCTACAAGAGCTACTAGAATTCCGATGATAACTACCACCAGCATTATCTCGATGAAAGTGAACCCACTTCTACTGCCTCTACTATCCTCTTGAAATAGCATCTTCCCTCTGCCTCCTTCATGATTGCTCTATGTCTAAGCTTTATTTCTTGGTCCAGTTGACGATATCGTCTTCTGTATCCATTTCCTTGTCTGGGCCAGCGGACATCAGATCGAATTTCTTCTTATTATGTTCCCCGGGTGAACTGTACTCAAATTCAAGGTTCCAGCCATCTTTTGGAACTACATCCGCATCGATGTAAGGTCCGTTCCATGAATCCTCAACACTTGATGGCGCTTCCAGAAGAGCATCAAGCTTGTCCGGGAACTCACCATTATCCATCTCATAAAGTTTGAGCGCATTCTCAAGAGACGAAATCTGTGCTTTCGTGGCGCTTACTTTGGCCTGTTTTGTACGTCCCACAAGGCGAGGACCTACAAGAGCCACTAGAATCCCAATGATTACCACAACCAGCATAATCTCAATGAAGGTAAACCCTCTTTTACGGCGTCTGCCGCCCATGCGAACTGTCATCGTGCTATTCTCCAAGACTGATTTGCCGAGACATTTGTGAGATCTGTCCATGCAGAGAGCCAAGCAGATTCACGCGAAATATCTCATTCGATATAATCCCTGACTTCTATTTAAACATCTCTTCCCACTGGGGTGAGACCTTCGTCGGTTTGCACACTGATCGTAGACGATGTTGATCCGTCGGCCGTGTTGTTTGACTGAATGAACAGAAAAGCAACGACCAGAAGTATCACGGCAAGAAGCCCCGTGCACACCGCAATACAGCGGTCGTAGAACCGCGGATCCGCGTTTAAATCTCTAAGGATGTCCATGTAAGTACCTGAATTCATTTGATTTACGCCTCCCGAAGAAGTCTCCTGATAAGTACAATGCGCAAGTCTAATACCATTCGATTACATTCCGGTCGAGTGACTATTGTTACATCCCATCTGATGGATCGATGGAGGATAAAGTTTGCTCTCAGGTTGAGATATATCATCAGAATCAGCATTTTCCTGGCATCTTGCCGCTTTTTCAAATCGTGCTCTTCGTCAGAAATTTCGAAACCATATGGATTTATTTACAATTGACCCATTCATTTGTCAGTCTTTATTTATTAAGTAAGTGTTGTCAAACCATCAAAATTCGAATTTTTCTGCGTATTTTTTGGCTAAATCATAAATGGATGTGCAGGATGTCGATTGGCTAAAGTAAGTATAGCTGCCCAATGGTGAGTATACACAGTGATTAATTAATAGGGAGATACGAAGAATGATCATTTTCGGTATGCGCGGGATTACGAGGACACATGCAAAAGGGGTTTTTAACTGCCCAGGATGCAGGTCTAGTCAGAATTACGGACACAAGAAAGTAAGACGTTTCTTCACGCTTTATTTCATTCCGGTTATTCCTTTGAAGGAGCTTGGAGAGTACGTGGAATGTGAGTCCTGTAAAGATACCTATCACACTAGGGTGCTAATGCATACGTCTCCGACATCGGCGCAGGAATTCGAAGCTGAATACCATAGAGCCATCACAAAAGTGATGATTCATGTTCTTCTGGCAGACGGAGTCATTAATGACACAGAAGTCGATATGGTTTGCAGGATTTATCAGCAATTGACGAGGAATGAGATTGATCGCAATCTCATCCTTACAGAGATAAATCGTATTCAAAACAGCAACGAAAACTTCCATGGTGCTTTGCAGAGTCTCCAAGGCTCTTTGAACGACCGCGGGAAGGAGCTCGTGCTGGTTTCTGCCCTTCACGTAGCTATGGCTGATGGGGAATTTCAGCAGGCAGAGAAACAGATGATCCAAAGCATCGGCATCGCCATGGGTATGACTCCTTCACATGTCAACGGAGTCGTGCATAGCTTTCTCGAATCCAGCAAAGCCGCGTGATCAGATAAGACTGCCCTTGGTCACTTCTCATGGCTTCAGGGCACATTGAGCTGCAATTTATTTGAGGGCTCTTCACAGAGATAGATGTCATTGTTCTCTATTTACCAGCATCAAGTAAGCGCTGGCTCTCTCGTTTCAACCTCGCCAAAGAGGGTGTGAGAGTTGTTATCTGTGATCTTGACCTTCACGAGGTTCCCGATCATGCGAGGCTGACCCTTGAACACAACACGCTTGTCTGTACGTGTTCGTCCCTGTAGGGCATCAGGGTCTTTACGAGCCGGGCCTTCAACCAGCACCTCATGGGTCTGGCCGACTTCCGCATTGTTTTTCTCGAGGCTGATGGCTTCCTGGAGGTCGATCAATCTCTTGAGTCGTTCCTTTTTCACCACGAGAGGGACATCGTCACGCATCGTTTCGGCACTGACTGTTCCAGCGCGTGGGCTGTACATGAACATGAAGGCGGAATCATAGCGCATCTCTTCAACCAGGTCGAGAGTCTCCTGGAATTCCTCGTCGGTCTCGGTGGGGAATCCAACGATAATATCTGTCGTGAGGGAGTGCTGAGGGTTATGCTCGCGGAACAGTGAAATCAGGTGACGATAGCGCTCAGCATTGTAAGCACGTTTCATCTCTCTGAGGATGCGATTGTTGCCCGACTGGACGGGAAGGTGAAGGTTCTCCATGACCTTTTCACATTCAGAAACTGCTTTGATGTGACGGTCCCGACAGCTCTTCGGATTCGACGTTGTATAGCGGATACGCCACAGTCCATCGATTTCATTCAAAGCGTGAAGCAGATCAGAGAAATCTTCTCTATTTTCAGTCATGTAGCTGTTAACATTCTGGCCCAGCAGGGTGACCTCGCGATAGCCTTGGTCGGCCATTTCTTTCACTTCATCCACGATGTCCTGAATCGGTCGACTATATTCTTCGCCGCGCGTTTTGGGAACAATGCAGAAGGTACAGCGGTTATTGCAGCCATACATGATATTTACGAAACCACGGAGTCCATCGCGGCGGACAGGAGTGATCTTAACTGAAAGCGGCTGGTCGATGTCCTCGGTTGCAACGACGCGCTTTCCGTCCACGGCGTATTGGTCGAGCAAGTCGGGAAGGCGGAGATAATCGCGCGTTCCGATGACGATATCCAGATGGGGAATCTTTTCGAGCAGCTGCTGTCCCTGGTCCTGCGCAACGCAACCGGACATGATAATGACCTTGTCATCATTTCCATTCTTCGCCGATTTGAGCGATTGACATCTGCTGATAGCTCGACTTTCAGCGCCTTCTCGAACACAGCAGGTATTGAAGATAACAACATCTGCTTCATGTTCATCTTTGATCTTGGAGAGACCACGCTGCTGAAGCAGACCCTCCATGATTTCAGAGTCGTGTTCGTTCATCTGGCAGCCATAGGTGATGACGCTGTAGGTCTTGGACATTTTCTTCTCTTTGATACAATGTGGCTTAGGCAGCTGCGAAAGCGTGGGAGATGTCAAACGAAAGCGGCCTCCCTGTCAAGGGCAGGGGGAGCGGGAATAGGTACATGCGCATCGAGTTAGAGATTAAGAGGCCTATGGGAGGACTGAATGCCCGGTTTTCTCATAGGCGATTATGTGTCGGGCCTTCGGCTCTTATCTCGGTTTAGAGAACGAATCGATTCTGCTAGTTTCTGTGACTTGAGAACTGACCTTGGCAGGCTTTGACATTAGATTCTAAGGAGGAAACATACTGAATCGTGATCAGGCATAGCCGGTGATCGTGTTCGACTCTTAAACTAGGTTCTTTCTTCTGCATAAAGAAGTGCAGAGCACTTCGATACTTATAGAGCCGTTCTCGAAATTCTTTGCCGTTATCTACTGGCTGCGACAGGAGCCTTCGACAACATTTAAGCCTCGACATAGTACCACTATGCCTGCGTTTACCTGTTTCCGAATCCACCTATCTCGCTCAGCCGCTAATCGGCCCATCCTTCCGAGAACGGCTCTTCGCCTCGTGGTTGGCAAGCGAGTTCTCGCGCCGCCTAACCGAGGTGGATGGATTCCAGGGTGGATGGAACCGCAGAGCGGTTCGACACCTCACGGTCCCAGCGGGACCGAAGCGAGTTGCCCGGGGTAAGGGCTCTGCCCGCGACCCCGGGCAGAGTTAAATGACATATACCGCTCCAGCGGAGCAGAACAAATGATCGCGCGGCACTGGGGCACAGAGGTTGTTGAATGGGAGCCCCTTCCTGACTCCAAAGCACCAAAGGTGCGTCCGAATTTAGAAGCCTCGAGTCAGGGCCTCGAGGTACAAAGCGGTGTCAGGGCCACCGCACGCCAAAGCCTCCTGCCTTTTCTTGGTACTCGCAGGGAAGTCGCGCACCCCAATCATCTGTTGAAAAAAGTGCGGAGCGTTTTCTGTTGGTTTGATCGATAAATTGGGGGCACACATTCTTGATCCTTCTGCACTTTTTTTCCCTACCCCTGTCTGCTGCTTTTCTCATTAGTTTCTGCTGCTTGTCTGGTGCATGTCTGGTGCATGAGCATGCACCCGAATATTAGGGAACAAGCAGCAGAGACAAACCTTAAAAGCAGCTGACTTTTGGTGGCTCACTCATGTTGGAGTTTCGGTAAATCAGGTCATCAAAATAACATACTCCGTAGCCTCTATCCACCTTGCCATAGATCTCGCTATGGTTCATATTGAACGCGCAGTCACCGCAGCCCGTGCTGCTTCCCTCTCACCTATAAGGTAATTAAGCTAAATATAATGAAACATAGTATTATCAATATTCTACAGAATTTTCTCAGCTGGTTTGATACACACAGCGCTCCGCAGGAAGAGAATATTCCCGAAACGGAAAAGAGTGTCGAATGGGTCAGGATACTGCCCTTTCTGGCGGTGCACTTGATGTGCTTTGGAGTGATATGGGTCGGCTGGAGCCCAATTGCTGTGGGAGTCTGTATTACTCTCTACTTTGTTCGCATGTTCGCCATCACGGGTTTCTATCATCGTTATTTTTCTCATCGAACTTTTCGAACGACCCGCGCAGCTCAGTTTGTCTTCGCGCTGATCGGGAACTCCTCTGCTCAACGGGGTCCACTCTGGTGGGCAGCGCATCATCGAAAGCATCATCGTCATTCCGATGAGGAAGATGATGTCCACTCGCCTCACCAGCACTCGTTTCTCTGGAGCCATATGTTCTGGTTCACTTCTCGAGCTAATTTCGCCACGGATACAGATCAGGTGAAGGATCTCATGAAATATCCCGAGCTGCGTCTCCTTGACCGGTTCGACGTTGTTGTCCCTGCTCTACTGGGAACAGGGCTCTTTTTTCTCGGTGTCTTTCTGAATCACTTCTATCCGTCCCTTGGCACCAGTGGGATGCAGATGCTGATCTGGGGGTTCTTTATCTCAACCGTTCTTCTTTTCCACGGGACCTGCACGATCAATTCGCTCAGCCACAAATTCGGCAGCCAACGCTTCGACACCGGCGATCACTCAAAGAACAACTTCATTCTCTCCCTGATTACTTTGGGAGAGGGGTGGCACAACAACCATCATTACTATCCCGCGGCAACGCGGCAGGGGTTCTACTGGTGGGAAGTTGATCTCACCTATTATGGTCTAAAGACGCTGAGTTGGCTGGGAATCGTCTGGGATCTAAACGCCGTTCCAGAGCGCATTCTGGAAAAAGGGCGTGAATCCGGGAAGCGCGCAGCCTGATGGGATGATGACGAGGTAAAGAGCTTTCCATTCTCCTCAATATGAGGAATGGCCCCGTATCAACCCTTGAATAACGTGCTCAATTCTCTCACAATTTTCGTATCCACCAAGTAAACTTTCGAAATAACATGAGTTTTTCCTAGCGTTAGCAAGGGGGTCGCATTAATTCGAGGACCCTTTTTAAGCAAAGGTACCATGTTGGGAAGAATTCTCAGCAGGAAAGGTCAGGATAAGATGAAAGCAACCTCCGAAGAAAAATCGTCCAGCAATCCCCCGTTGAAGTTTAAGCGTAAGATTCGACTGGGCCGAATCGGATCCGTTACCTCTCCTGCAAAGTTGAATTCGATCGTTGAAGTTTCGGAAGACATCGATGTCGCCGAAGGAGCCATCATCGTCGTTCGTGCCCAGGGCGAGCGTAAGGTTTACGGAGAACTTGAGCTCCCTTCAGGCCGTCTCGCCAAAGTTGTAACGGGGAACATCATCGCGGGTGTTCTTGGTGCCCGTCAGGCGCTCCATGGTTATATGGGAAGCGTCCCCAAAAAGCTCAAAGTTGGCGACACCATTTCGCTGCTGAATGTGGGCGGTGTCATGGGCGAGTGTACCTCCGCAAGCCGGGCGATGGGTGACCCGATTCCCTGCGAAGTTCTCGGACAGGTCAGCCGTAATGGCGAGCTACTCAATATCAAGAACTTTGGAATTAAGCCCTGTGAGAAACTTTCTGAGACAGGACCTCCGCTTCTTCTTGTTTTCGGAACATGTATGAACAGTGGAAAGACGTACGCCGCGAGTGAGATTATTCGACTGTTAAGCTACAGTGGAGTTCGTATAGCCGCCGGCAAACTTTCTGGTGTTGCTGCTCTCAGAGACACCCTGTCAATGGGCGACAATGGAGCAATCGCGACATCCTCCTTTCTTGAGGTTGGTTTACCCAGCACTGTGAATACAGGAGACCTTGCTTCTGTTGCTCGCGCTGTCATCCAGAAGCTTGAGAAGGATTCTCCAGATCTCATCGTTCTCGAACTTGGCGACGGAGTTATCGGAGGGTATCATCTAGACAGTATTTTACAGGACCCGTCTATTCACAAACGTGTCAAAGTGCGTGTGTTATGTGCGAATGATCTTGTTGGTGCCTGGGGCGGTGTTCAGTTCCTTGAGCAGTTTAAGCACATTCCCGAGATCGTCAGTGGCCCTGTGACAGACAATGATGTAGGTGTGACTTATATCAGTGGTAAGATGAAGATAGACTGTGCAAATGCGCGAAACGAACCCGTTACTCTGGCACAGCTTGTGTCAGACAAAGCAGGACTGAAGGTTGAGGTGAAGGATTCGTGAGCGATAAACTGAAGGTTTCAATACTGGGCGCCACCGGCTATGGTGGAGGTGAACTTCTCAGGCTCCTGATTCAAAGTCGTGAATTCGACGTTGTCTATGCAACAAGTCGAAGTCAGTCAGGCACACCTGTTTCCACTGTTCACAGAAACCTCGAACAAAAGACAGATCTCGCATTCTCCAACCCTGATCCTGCTGAGGTTGCAGAGAAATCAGATTTCATTATCGGTGCATTGCCGCATGGCGCATCGGCCGAACACCTTGCTCCCTACGTTAAGCTCGGCAAGCGCGTTGTTGATCTTAGTGGTGATTTTCGCCTCAAAGATATTGAGCAATACAAAAAATGGTACAAGCGCGAGCACCCCAATCCAGAGCTGCTTTCAACAGCGGTTTACGGTGCACCAGAATTCAATCTCAAAGAGATCAGAGAAGCTAATCTGGTTGCTTCGCCTGGTTGCTTTGCCACGGCTATCAATCTGGCCATGCTTCCTGCTGCCGCAAACGGGATGATCAAGGGGACGCCAACGGTCTTCGCCATGACGGGTTCATCTGGGTCAGGAGCAGAAGCTAAAGCTGGGACTCACCATCCTGTTAGAAGCATGACGCTGAAGCCATACAAGTTTCTCCAGCATCAGCATACACCAGAGATTGTTCAGCTGGCCGGTATAGCTGGTTCAAAGCTGGAAGGCGTATCATTTATTCCAATATCCGCACCGATCTCCAGAGGCATACTTGCGACAGTTGTTTGCGAACTCAATGATGCCTCAGATACAAGTGCAGTTGAACGCGTCTATGAAGAATTCTACAATAAGCTTCCTAAAGCTCATCAGTTTGTGAAGGTCTTAAAAGACCGCGAACCAGAATGCGCTTCCATTGAATCCACGAACTACGTGGAAGTAAGACCTCGTGTTGGTGATGACGGAAAGCTGTATATCGTCAGCTCTTTGGATAATCTGGTGAAAGGTGGAGCTGGACAGGCCGTTCAGTGTCTTTACACGATGGCCGGACTTGAAGATAAAATCATGGAGTCACCCCTCGGATGGTGGGGGACATGGCCTTAATAAGGTATAGATACAAATGAGCTTTCCTACTGCAATTTTGAAACCGGAAGACCTGTCGCAACAGCAAACCGCTGAGGTTCTAGACCTTGCATTAGCACTGAAGAAAGATCCCTGGCGAGACGACTTGAAAAAGAAGATCCTTGGAATGGTCTTCTTCAACCCTTCTCTGCGGACACGCGTTTCTTTCGATGTAGCCATGAAACACCTCGGCGGAGACGCAACTGTTCTCGATGTAGGGAGCGGAATGTGGAACCTTGAACATCGAGAAGATGTAGTCATGGATGGCGATAAGTCTGAGCATATACGCGAAGCAGCCGCTGTTCTTGGGCGCTATACCGATGCTCTCGCTGTGAGAGCTTTTCCCAAGTACGATCAATCATGGGAAGATAACAGACTTGAACCCATTCATGAAGGGTTTGCAAAGTATTCAGGCAAGCCTCTTATTAACATGGAGTCGAGTCTGCATCACCCATGTCAAGGTCTTGCAGATATACTGACTTTGAAAGAGAAGCTTGGGGACCTTAAGAAGCAGCCTATCGTTATTTCCTGGGCCTGGCATCCGAAGCCACTCCCGATGGCGGTCACCAACAGTATTCTGCTGGAAGCGTGTAAAGCCGGCATGGAAGTACGACTCGCTCACCCTGAAGGATGGGATCTGGACGAGGATGTGATTCAGTCCGCGAAGAATCAGGCGAGTACAAACGGTGGCACGCTGAATATCTCTCACGATTTTGAAGAGAGCTATGAGGGAGCTCGTGCTGTTTACGTGAAGAGCTGGGGAAGTATCAGGAATTACGGTCAGCCGGATAAAGAAATGCAGGAAGCCCTCGCCTACAAAGGTAAATGGCAACTGACCAGCAAGCAAATGAAGAAAACCAGCGATGGTATTCACCTCCATTGCCTTCCCGTCCGACGAGGTGTTGAAATTACCTCTGAAGTGCTGGATTCACCAGCCAGCGTTGTTATTGATGAGGCAGAAAACCGTCTTCACGTACAAAAGGCTTTACTGCTAAAGCTTCTCGGTGGAATGAACTCGTAAACTATTTAGTATAGATCAAAGACTCACCAGAGTCACGAACCTTAAGAAGGAGTCATCACGTGCAGGATATCTCACTACTCAAAGAGGCATTACCCTTTCTTCGTCGATTTAAGGGAGCAAAGTTCGTTATCAAGTTTGGTGGTGAGGCGATGCGAAGCCGAGAGGCATTGCAACAGCTTGCACAGGATATCTCTTTCCTATACAGTGTTGGTATTCAGGTGGTCATCGTCCATGGCGGAGGAGCTCAGGTGACTGAGCTGGAACAGAAGCTGGGTGTTGACTCAAAGAAGGTTGCCGGTCGTCGCATCACCAGCGAAGAGTCTCTGGAGTCTCTCAAGATGGTTCTCGCCGGTAAGATGAACGTTGATCTCGTTGCAGCACTTCAAGGTGCAGGCGTTCGAGCCATGGGTTTTTCAGCGATGTCTGCCGGACTTATTGTGGCTGAAAAGCGTGAACCGATGAAAGTTACCGGCGGGGGAGACGAGGCCATAGACTTTGGTCAAGTTGGCAACGTGAAGAGCGTCAATACACAGATTCTCAATGATATTCTCAACGCGGGAGTGCTTCCCGTTATTTCCCCTCTGTCTGCCGATGCATCAGGGAACATTCTGAACATCAACGCAGATACGATCGCATCCAGTATCGCTTCTGACCTGAAGGCTGATAAGTTCCTTCTCATGATCGACAAGCTTGGTGTGATGACAGATATGAACGATCCAACAAGCCTCATCAGTGAGCTTGATTTCAAACAGGCCAGAGAAGCGATTTCACAGGGAATTATCAGTGGTGGGATGATCCCCAAGGTTGAAGAAGCTCTCAAATCTCTGGAAAATGGCGTTGGTCAGGTGCATATACTGAGTGCGGTTGAGCCGCACCAGCTTCTCCTCGAAATCTTCACCGAGAGTGGCTGCGGGACAATGCTGGTTCAGGATTAATGGTTGTTTATTGAGCGGTAAGCAAGATCAGGGTGCCAGCCAGGTGCCAGAAACTTTGCCCGGTTCCACTATGAATCGGGCTCTTTTGTGTCCTTCTCGATTCAGGACAAGAACTTCTAATTCAGTAACTGCGCATTTGATCCATGCAAAGTTCTGAAATCCTTCCTGAACTTCTTCTCGAGACGGAAGTTTGCCAAGAAACCTCTCTGGCATATTTGGCGTGTAGACATTCTTTTCGGTGCCCGGACGTTCAGGCGCGAGATATATCTTCAAGCTAGAAGGCGACTGAGCCTTGAATCTCTCCTCGGCAGTCGCGTCTAAGTGATGAATCTTCGCGGCCGACGATACTCGCAGCTGAGTATTATCTTTCTTCGACCAGAAATGCCAGCCGGCATATTGATTTTCCTTCAACTGATGAACCTTGTCGCTTCTTATATCCGTATGAAAGCTCAGGAAATTTTCGTCTGTTGAAGCTTCCCTCAAGATTACAGAGCGAAACGAAGGGCCAGTTTCTTTCTTCCAGGTGATCAGGATCGGAGTATTGCAGGGGTGTTTCTTGTCCTGAGCGCCTCGATTCAGAAGTGCCCAGGCTTTGTCCAATAGTACTTTCAGATCGTCTTCCAGAGATAAGTCCTTAGAAAAGTGAGTATAGCGCAGGACCTGCAGCGGTGCCAGATAACGCCATCAGAACACCGAGAAAGATCAGTACCAGAATGATGGGAGCGAGCCACCACTTCTTATTAAACCGGAGAAAGTCATAAAGCTCCCTGAAAATCCCGACGGATTCCTTCTCCGCTTCTGCTTCGAACGAATCGACCTCTTCGGTTTTGGACTGTGATTCTTCATGACTGGACATGGAATGTCTTCCCGTTACTCAAATTCGATTTCCCAAACTCCATAGGAGTAGGGATTCAAGTCAAACCGAATCGCATTTTCTACGATTTCAACACTCGTGTCTTTTGTCGCAAGTGGACTAAGGCCCTTCACTTCCGAAAGATAGTCCGGAAGAGCAAAGATCAGTTTACTGGATTCCGGGTTTCTTGCGAGCATTGTTAGAGTTGCTTCCCCTTTTGCCGTCCTCAGCAGTAGCAGGAATTCATCATCGCTGAATAGAACATGACTGTTACCACGTCTTAAAGCGAGCGAAGATTGACGAGCCTGCCCGAGTTTTGCCAGGTGATCACGAATCGCGAGTGCTTCCTCTGGGACATTGGACTCATCCCAGATCATGGGACGTCGATTGTCAGGGTCGCCTGCGCCCGTGATCCCGATTTCATCACCGTAATAAATCATGGGCATGCCGGGTATAGACATCAGCCAGGCATAGGCAACGATCAGTTTTTCATAGGATTCAGAGTTATCAACCTCAGGCGGATTATCTCTGCCTATTACTTTCTCATCCTCGCCGCTTGGCAAATCACCGTCAGCATAGGCGAGAAATCGACTTACGTCATGGTTGCCAGCGAGAGGGCTCATGATGCTCATCATGGGATAGTATGCTTTTGCGTCTTCAATCGTCTTTGCCAAGTCGTCCATTCCACCCTGGCCAAGCCCGACGACATCCTTCAGAACAAAGTAGCCAGGAAAGTCGAACTGGCCAGTGAGCATTTCCTGGCCAACGAACTCTGCGACCGTTCCATAGCCAGAGATTGTTTCTCCTACCTGATAGACAAAGCTCTTTCGCTCACCTTCTGAAAATTTGTCGTGAAGTTTTTCTGTCAACCCCGACCAGAACTCCTTCGGTATATGCTTCACAGCGTCATGACGGAAACCGTCAGCTCCTGTTTCTTCAAGCCAGTAAATTGCAGAATCTATCTGGAAATCTATGAGTTCATTGTTTCCACTATAGTCAAAGGAGGGAAGGAAGCTGTCAAACCAGGTCGTGAAAGGATATTCATCAAACAACCGCAAGTTATCTCTGCCATCTTCAAGCTCATAAGAAGTCGACCACGTCGGGTTTTCTTGAATGAGCGGATGGTCTTCATGAACATGATTGGCAACAAAGTCTATAAGAATGGCTATGCCGTTTTCGTGTGCTGTTTCAACCAGTGACTTCAGGTCTTCCATGCTTCCGAAATGAGGGTTCGTTTCTGTCGAAGAGATAGGCCAGTAGCCATGATAGGATGTATAGAAGTCTCCCGGATCGACTGTCTCTTTCTCTACTTTTGGCGTATTTTCGTTGGGAGGGGATATCCAGAGTGTGGTGACACCCAGATTCTTGAAATATCCTTCTTCGATTTTGGCCTCAATTCCTGCAAAGTCGCCTCCCTGATACTTCGCGAGTTCCTTGGGGCGGTCATCCTCAAGCTTCCAGTCATTGCTCGTATCGCCATTATGGAAGCGGTCGGTCATGGTGAAATACATCACCTCATCACGAGGAGAGCGGGTCGGAGTTTCAGAGGTTAGCATAAAGGATGACTCTGTGAAGCGATCCTGATTCGTCTCCGCATAAATATAGATCCAGTCTTCATCGAACGTATCAACATCTGTTAAGTCGAGGTTGATTGTGCTGCTGCGGCCATCGAGGCTCCACATTGAGTCGGCGACCTTCTTATTGTTATAGACTATCGTCACAGTGTCTTTCAGGAGTTCTTCTTCATTATTCAGGATTGCTGTGAAGTGTGCCTTATTGCCGTCGGAGACTTTTGGCAAATAGAGCATGGAAAACTTCTCTCTAACCGATCCGGGCACATCAATCAGGGAATTGCCATACCCGCTTGTGTCCTTTTCTGGATTAGAAGGGTCAGCCATCCATTCACCATCTACAACAAGCTTGTATGTAAGTGGGCCGGGTGAGACTTCGACGGTAAGCTCAAAGGTTCCATCGGGCTGTTCTTTGAGAGGGTGTGAGCCTGGATTCCAGCCGTTGAAGCTTCCGGCCGCAAAGACACGATCTGCAGGCGAATTCTTGCCTGGATCATAGGTAAAGGTCACCTCTGGAAGTGACTGCACAGAAACGGGAATGTCAACCTGGTGGGTCTTGCCTGTTCCATCCACTCCAGTTACCGTGACGAGCCCGCGTCGGCTTTCTACGTCTTTTGCTTTCAACTTTAGGGTTGTATTGTCGATGATATCGTATTCAACGGGAAGGCCGCCTGGGATCGTCGCCTTGTTCAGGTTGACGAGATGAGGCGAGGTGCTCGCTCCAAGTTTTAACGTTATTTCTTCACCAGGAGAGAGGCTGATCGGATCTATTGGAACAGGTGCCTCGATGTAGGGCCAGATGGGAGTTTCTGCGGAAAGTGAGGAAGTGAAGGAGAAGCCAGCAAGTCCGAGGAGAATTGTCGTGGCAGCATTGTTCCGAAATCTTTTCATTGATTCATATCTTTGGCCTCCCGGTTGAGCGTGGAAGGGTCTGGAGCTGCTAGTGTTTTGAAGGTAATATCCGATCATGTGTGCAAGTCCTGTGCAAATGAGCAAATGGCGGTTGCTTCTTTGCGAATTGCTTAGCGCTCTAATTCTGGTTTGTTAATCGAAAAGTTGCTTTTTTAGAGGTTTTAATTCGATTTGGGCGAATTTGATGATTTGTGCAAAAAATATGAAATCAGTCCAAGTTGAGCTTGACTTTTCAAAGTGATGGGCTTTCTTTTGATGATCAGACAGTTGCTTGGACTCTCTAAACCCTAAACCTGGTGTTGAAGGAAGTCGAGGTCCAGAAATCAGCTGAGCTTGTGCAAAAGGTGCACACAAAGAATCAACCTGATGGTTGTCTTCTAAATGAAAGGTCCAGACGTATGAGAAAGAGTCTATTTGAAAGTAAAGGTATCCAGGGAAGAGGATTTACACTGATTGAGCTTCTGATCGTGGTTGCTATTATCGCCATTCTGGCGGCGATCGCCGTTCCAAACTTTCTCGAAGCTCAGACCCGCGCGAAAGTCTCACGTGTGAAGGCTGATATGAGAAGCCTCGCAACAGCCATTGAAGCTTATTATGTGGATTACAACAGGCATCCTATCGCCTGGCAGGGCTTTAAGGAGGTCGATCCCGATACCTTCAACCTCCGTCTCCGTCCGGTTACAACTCCCATTTCCTATATTACTTCACTACCAATCGATATCTTCTGGCAACAAACGACTTCATTCCCTGCTACTCCAGGACAGCCACCGACCTTCGAATATGTGGACTATACGACAGCAGTTGTTGGAGAAACTCTCCCAGGTATGGCTCCATTCAACCTCTTTGCGACTCGCAAGGCGCTCGACGATTATTATGGAAGGCAGGGACAGGTTTACTGGTACATGAATAGTGCTGGGCCCGACCGTATCAACGATTTCCAGAATAACCCGACGAATCCCCTTAGTAAGCCTGTTACCGAAGCAAACGCTCTTCTCGAAGGAACGAATCGTACTTACGATCCAACGAATGGTACTGTTTCTGTTGGCGATATCGCCCGCACAAGCAGCCAGCAGCGCAACTAATCCCTGAATCTTCCTGCAGACTCTCTCTTATCCAATAGTCAATACTGGCCTGTCCTATTCTGTAAGACAGGCCAGTGGCTTAATCGGCAAAGAGTTCATCGCCAACTTTCCGCCAACAAATGCCTTGTTCAAAGTATGGTCTTCTCTTACTTTGTCAGGAATCCCTTCGTCTTTTCGGAGTATCGTCCATGATTGAGTATCCTCGATATCGAACTCTGCTCCAAGGCGCGCATCTCTTCGCACTGTTCCTGTTCCTACATGCTGATCTTTTTGCTGGTCCTAAACCTGGAGAGATCACAAAAGAGGAAGTTTCCCCGCAAACAGCTCAACTCGAACATATCGATATCGAGAAATCCTCTGAGGGACTATACAACGTCACCATCAGATGGTCTCCCGATTTCGAAGTTATTGATCCCATCGTCGCCGGTTCTTTCAACGAGTGGAGTCGTTCGGCAAACCCGTTTAAGAAGATTGAGGGAGAAGAAGCCTATGAAGTTTCCCTGGAACTCCCCGCCGGCGAGTATGAATACAAGTTTGTCTCTCAGCCTGACGACTGGCATTCCGATCCTCTTAACCCTGAGGTTGCGGAAGGCTACAGGAACTCCATTCTGCGACTTGGCGATATAGCTTACTTTGCCTCGTTGAAGGGTGAACAAAACGACGGGGTTCTCTTTGTTGATGCGCTGGAACATGATCCAAAGAATCGTCTTTATTTTGATATCCAGGATACGCACGATGTCTATATACGCTTCAGGACAATCAGGAATGATGCTACTGCCGCCGAGCTGCAACTGCTCACCCAGGGCAAAGTTCTTGAAAGCAAGCCCATGGTCAAAGTCACCAGCGAAGGCTTTTTCGATTATTATGACTACCACCTGACGCTACCCAGAGAACCCGTACACCCTTCAGTCAGAATCACAGATTACCGGTTTGTTGTTCATGACGGCGACAGCCAGTCTCACCAGACAGATAGCTGGGAAATGTTTCTGGACCGAAAAGATCATGTACAGGTGCCCATGTGGGCTAAAGATGCCATCTGGTATCAAATCATGGTGGATCGCTTTCGGGATGGTAGCGAACAGAATAATATGGAACATCTCAACGATCCTTTTAAGACGAACTGGACTTCCATGTGGAAAGCGGACCACATGGTTCTTCAGCCCTGGGAGCAGCATGAAGGGGCTACACTCTTCACCGCAGATGGTAATGAGAATGTAATGCCTGATATTTACGAGCGTATGTATGGTGGCGATTTACAAGGTGTCATTGAAAAGCTGGACTATCTGGCAGATCTTGGTGTTAACGCCATCTACTTCAACCCGATCTTTCAGGCACCATCCCATCACAAGTATGATGGAGAGGTGTATCACCATATAGACGACTCCTACGGTGTTGCGGGGTCATTCGCGAAATCTATAGAGTCTGAAGATCCCGCGGCTGGACCCTGGGAGTTCAACGGCAGCGATCAGGTTTTTCTAGACCTTCTGAAGGAGGCCAAGAAGAGAAACATCCGGGTTATCATCGATGGTGTCTTCAATCATTTGAGTGACCAGTCTCTCTTTTTTCGCGACGTCAAAGAAAAGGGTAAAGCGTCTCCCTATGCAGACTGGTTTGAGATCGCTTCCTGGGATCCGGTGACTCCAGTTGGCTGGGCCGGATATGGTGGCATGCCTCAGTTCCTGAAAAATGAAGAGCACGGCCTTGCCAGCAAGGAAGTCCGTGACTATATCTACGATATAACTGAGCGCTGGATGGATCCGAACAATGACGGAGATCCCTCTGATGGTGTAGATGGCTGGCGATTGGATGTCCCCATGGATGTTCCGATGGTGTTCTGGGAAAACTGGCGCGATCACATTAAGAGTATTAATCCAGAAGCTCTTTTAATCGGCGAGATTTGGAACTCAGCTGAAAAATGGGTCGATGGTACTACCTTCGACGCAGTTATGAACTATCAGTTCAGACGCGTAGCACTTCGCTTTTTTGGAAATGAGAAGAACCGTATATCAGCAGAAGAGTTTGCCAATGAACTTGCCTGGTTGAGGATCCGCTACCCAATGGCTTCTGGTTTCGTCATGCAGAACCTTCTTGATAGTCACGACACCGACCGTATATCTTCCAGATTAATGAACCCCGATATAGAAGCTGATGCATTATTTGATGGCTGGAACCGGCTCCAGGAACCGGAAGGAAAAGATTTCTACGGAGGAAGGCCGACAGAAGAGGCCTACGAGAGGCTCAAACTTCTCTCACTCTTTCAGTTTACCTATATCGGAGCTCCCATGATTTATTACGGGACAGAAGTTGGCATGTACGGAGCTGATGACCCTCTCTGCAGGTTCCCCATGTGGTGGGAAGACATGATGCCTTATGAGAATCCTGATTATCAAATTAAGGATGATCTATTTGCTCATTACCAGGAACTGGCACAGATGAGAAGAGGCTGTACGCTGCTCCGACGTGGAGATTTCCGAACCGTGGCATTTGACAATGACCAGGAAACATTTGTTTTCGAGCGGTATCTGGAAGACCAGGATGAGCGTGTATATGTCTTTCTCAATAACTCCGAAGAGCCTCAGACTGTCGGAATAGGTCAGCTCCCTCACTTCTCCTTCCACAAAGTTCTGTTCGGAAATCATCAGAATATATCTTTCGACATGGACAAACTAGAGGTTACGTTACAGCCTGTAACTGGGGCTGTTGTAAAGTTGATGACGATGAAGTCAGCAGATGATAATATTTAGTTCAGGAAGGTGAATGTGAGTTGAAACCCGCAGGTCACATCTCAGTTAGACAGGACTTGAGAGCCCTCCCGTTTCTCATTCCTTTTATGCTGGTATTTGTCGTCTTTGTGGGCTATCCGCTTTTTTACAGTTTCTGGATCAGCCTTCATCGTGTCAGTATATACTCTGATTTCTATGATATTTTCGGAACGATGGACTATGTGGGGTTTGGCAATTATTCCAGGATTATGTCTGATCCCATCTTCTGGTGGTCGGTCATTCTCACTTTTGCATACGCGATACTCACGATAATACCCGGACTTGCTCTGTCTCTAGCCTTAGCTCTCGCCCTGAACAAATCCATCCGTGGCTTTGGCCTCATGAGAAGTGGCTTCTATTTACCTAATGTGTTCGACCTTTACGTGGTGGGTGTCATCTGGCTTCTGATATACAATCCAACGGGAGGGTTGGTCTCAGGAATCCTGATCGCCTTCTCCAATCTGGTGGAGTCAGTGGTTGGGCAGACCTTTGGGATTGCTGGTGGAATCGACAGTTTTGCTCGCTCGGGGATGTTGAACAACCCCTATACGACTCTTCCTGCCATAGCGCTTGCCATGGTCCTGAAGAACGCAGGGTTCGGCATGATTCTATTTCTTACGTCGCTTAATAATATCAATCAATCTATATTCGAAGCGGCCGATGTGGATGGAGCGTCTGCCTGGCAGAAGCTTCGACATATTACTCTTCCATTGCTGAAACCCATTATACTCTTTCTCATCATAACAGGGCTTATGGCTTCTCTCAACGCGTTTGCTGAGATTTATTCGATGACCAATGATACCGGCGGAACCAGTCTGGAAGTTGGCGGGCAGACTCTGCAGAGTGCACGTATATCTGGTTATCATCTATTCAAGGTTTTCGATCAGTCAATGTACGGCGAAGCAGCAGCGATCAGCTTTGTTCTTCTGGCGATTGCATTAATCATCAGCTATATTAACTTTAAAGTTCTGAAGCCGGGGAAATAAGATGAAGCCTAAATCAAACCCTGTTGCTGACTTTATCGTTCACCCAACAAGTAAGAACTCTCTTGCATTCATCAAGAAGGGGTTTCTGCTGTTTATTCTCATCGTTCTTCTGCTCGTCGTTCTGGTTCCTCTTTTCTGGATGATCCTGACAGCATTCAAAGTTCAAGGTACCGCATTTCGACTCCAGTTTTTACCGTCTACCAGCATCTATTCACCGCCGCCAGGGTCCGACCCGCTTCGATTGGAAATGCTATCACCGGGATATCAATTCGTCCATCTTGAGTATGATGACCCCGACGCTACAACTGTCAGTGTTGTTTACCTGGATCAAAAGGGGCTTCAACAATCATTGACGATGAAGAGAAGTGCCTTTGGAACCTGGGCCAGCACTTTTCAGGTTCCAAGTGATGTTCAGGAAATTTTCTACCGATTTATCGTCAGCGGTGAAGACCCTATTATAGATCCTGAGGCCAAGCGAACAAATGATGCAGGCGATTTTTCTTATCTCGATCTGGCGACAACAATTACCCATAACCGACCTCCGCGCTTTATGATCGTTCAATTCCCGGGTGGTGTGGATGTGCAGATCCGGGCGGAAGGGGTTGAGCAGCTGGAGCTCTTCTCGGGTGGTAATCGATACCAACTGAAAAGAGACGGAGATTTGTTTTCTGCGATGATTCGGGATGAGGTCTTCGAGACAGCACGCGTCGTTCAGCGAATTTCGTATAAAGAGGCTGTTAAGAATATCTATACAATTGAGCATTTCAAGACGATCCTGACCAGCAAAGAATTCAATTTCGGCAGGTATTTCTTCAATTCACTCGTTGTAGCGACCAGTTGTGCTTTCATTACCGTGATCATTTGCACGATGGCTGCCTATGCGTTCTCTGTGTTCGAGTTCCACTATCGCAACGCGATCTTTATCCTTTTGCTCTCCTCCATGTTAGTTCCAGGGATGATTTATATGGTTCCCCAGTTCAGTATAACACTGAGTCTTGGATTGATGAATTCCTACGCAGGGATGGTGGTGCCTCACCTTGCTAATGTGTTCGGATTATTTCTTCTGAAGCAGTACATTGATCAGATTCCTAAAGACCTGTTTGCTGCGGCTGAAATAGACGGAGCTAATGACCCTCAGGTTTTTCGCACGGTTGTTATCCCAATCTGTTTGCCGATCATGGTTACGCTATTCCTCCTGGTCTTCGTCACACAGTGGTCGAACTTTCTCTGGCAGTTAATTATCAATACAGGCGATTCAACCGTGATCACTCTTCCAGTTGGTCTTCAGCAGTTTAAAGGACAGAATGCTAACGAATGGGAAAAGATTATGGCCGGGGCATGCTTCTCTATCCTTCCCATCTCTATCCTCTTCCTTTCACTCCAAAAGTATTTCATGCAGGGACTCACTGCTGGTTCGGTGAAGGAGTAACATGATGAAGCTATCTATACGAAGAGTGGCTGCTCCCGTACTTAGTTCTGTATTAGGGTTACTCCTTGCTTCGTGTGCCTCCGAGGAGTCCTCTGACAAAGAGGTCATCGAGATCTGGCAGGGGTTTAACGCGGAAGAGACAGATATGTTTCGTGAGATGATGCTGGATTTTGAAAAGCAATGGGAGGCGGAGAACGGAAAAGATCTTGAGATCAAAATTCAGTATGTTTCCTTCAATGATATGTTTACGAAGCTGCGCACTGCAGCGTTGGCAGACATTACCCCTGACATTGCTTTTGTAGATTCGATCAAGGTGACTGACCTTGCCTTCGGAAACGCGCTTGTTCCTGTCAATGAACTGGATGCTTTCAAAGCAGATTTCGAGTCGATTGAAGGTGCACGAAGTGAGTTCGTTAACGCGTCTTTTGATGCGGGCATCGTTAATCGACTTGGTGAGACACAATTATATGGGTTGCCTGTCCAGACAACGACCGTCTCTCTCTTCTGGAACCGCGAGATCTTTCGCAACCGCGCCGACGAATTGAGAGCAGCTGGTCTTGATCCTAATAGAGCCCCGAAAACCTGGAAAGAGATGGAGGCCTACGGTGAAGTTCTCACTGATGCCGAAAATGGTGTCTATGCACTGGGCATGCATTCCTCTCTCTGGTTCAACTTCCCTTTCTTTAATATGTATCAGGTCCCTTTCATTCAGTACGATGATGCAGGGATTGCCGAGGCTGAATTAGACTCTGAGAATGGAGTCGCAGCACTGCAGCGTCTTGTTGATATTGCCAGTAGCGACTATGAAGGAGGCGCGTGGAAACGAAGTGCTCTCAGCCCGGAACAGGGTTTCCTGAATCGTGTCTATGCAATGGCAATGACCGGTCCCTGGAATGTTGAGAATTTTACGAATGCTGGACTCGACTTCGATGTATCGCTTATCCCTGCTCCGACGGAAGATGAGATTGAGGCGTTGGGTCTCCAGCCAGCCGAGCCAGAACTGGTCGAAGAACTTGGCGTGGCTGCCTGGTCCAGCAGCAACGTGGGAGGCCAGACCGGAGTCATTCTTCGATCTTCTGAAAAGCCTGAGCTTGCTTACGAACTTCTTGCTTACTTTACCGGCGAGGAGAATCAACGCAAGTGGGCGAGTTCGCTCGGACAAATTCCTGTTCGGCTCTCAGCCTGGGAAGACCTCGACATGACTAAGTATCCCTACATTCCAAAGTTCATGCGACAACTGCGTCTCGCAAGGCGGATCCCTCAGGTTCCTCTTTATGGCATTCTCGAGTCCGATGTCTTTAACCCTCAGATCGACCTCTTGCTTCAGAATCGACAGACTCCGGAGCAGATGGTTGAACGGATGGAGGCGGGTATGGACGAAAAAATTCTCAAAAAGATGAACGAGTCAACTCGATTGAAGATGAAATCGACTTCGGCAGAATAGCCAGCCCTGAGATATAACCGATTGTTGTGGATGAGTGGTAAGAGGCACCCATTTGATTAGGC
>CAYTGM010000026.1:0-74672 GCA_964437365.1 uncultured Candidatus Sumerlaeota bacterium
ACTTCACCTTCACTTCACCAGTCACGTTCTTCTGAGCTTCCTTGATGAAAGCCAGCAGAGAATCCATCTTTCTCGAATACCAGAAACCATAATATACCAGCTCGGCAACTTCAGGAGCCAGGCGATCACGCAGATGCATCAGCTCGCGGTCCATGGTCAGCTGCTCCAGGAGACGATGCGTCTGATAAAGCACATGCATTCCTGGTGATTCGTAAACACCTCGACTCTTCATTCCAACAAAGCGGTTCTCCACCATGTCGAGAATGCCTACACCATTGCGACCACCAATCTCATTCAATTGTTTGAGCAGTTCGAAAGCACTTCCTATCTTCTTACCGTTAATCGATACGGGAATTCCTTCCTCAAATCCAACAGTAACGAATTCAGCCTTGTCGGGTGCTTCTTCGGGACGGACAACCATCGCGTAATCGGGAATCAGCATACCTTCGATCGTGAGATCTTCCAGGGAGCCCGCTTCATAACTGACGTGAAGGCAGTTTTCATCCTGAGAATAAGGCTTAGACTTTGAAGCTTTCACGGGAATTCCGTGCTTTTCTGAATACTCAATCAATTCTTTCCGGCCGGGAAACTGGGCGCGAAACTCTGCGTCACGCCAGGGAGCGATTATTTGAATGTTTGGCCAGAGGGCTTCAGCGGTCAGCTGGAAGCGACACTGGTCGTTCCCTTTGCCCGTTGCGCCGTGAGCAAACGTATCAGCACCGACTTCTTTGGCGACTTCAAGGCAACCTTTGGCAATGATCGGACGTGCAATCGAGGTCCCCATGAGATACACGGATTCGTACTTGGCGTCCCACTGAACGCAGGGGAAGGCGAAGTCACGGCAGACTTCTTCGCGTTTATCGAGGTTATGAAAGCTCGACGCGCCACACATCTGCGACTTGCGTTCGATCTCCTCCATATCATCGGCGGGCTGGCCAACGTCCACATAGACGGAATGGACCTCGTGTCCTTTTTCAACGAGCCACTTAACGATAACCGAGGTATCTAACCCACCAGAATACGCGAGAACTGCTTTTGCCATGATCATTTCCTTCCGGATCCAAAGATTTCCGAGATCAAAGGGAGGAACCTTTGGATGCGTCAAGGGAAGTGGCGAGAAATTCAAGAGATCTGCATGGAAGAAAGAACGGGGGATGCTACCAGTATCGATGCATGTTCGATGCATTATCGAACCACTGGAGTGCATCGAACACCGATCGAAGGAGGATAGAAGGGGCAACGATGCCACCTGGGAAAGCCGGACGCCGAACCGGCGCAGTTTCACTGGAAGGTGCGTAGATGAGATGATCAACATTCTGCCTGAGATTTCAGCTTCACAGATCAGCACCGCGGGTGGAGATATTCGTTCTGGATCGCGGCAGCCCTGAAGCGAAGCAGGTCTCAGCTGGTCAAAACTTTAGGTAAATCGTATAGTTTGTTTCAATCTGCTTCCCCTGGTTCCGGAGGAACCGAAGCGAGTAGCCCGTGGTCAGCGCTTCGCGCGCAGCCCCGGGACCTCGGAACGAAAAGAGATTCTCGCCCCAGCGGGGCGACACAAGGGGTTCTATATGAAGGGTGGAATCGCTTCCTGCGTTCCCGTTTGTTTGATTCGAAATGATTTGTTCCGCTCGGCTGGAGCCGTGATATTTCTATACAAGAACCCGGGGCCGCACGTTGTTCGCCTCTCACTTCTTCTTCTGTTCTTCAGGGATGAAGAAGGAAAGTACAACTGCACAGAGAAAGAAAACGTCGGCGGAAACGGAAAACTCACGATATATAACGATGCCCAGACCGGCTGTGAACAATAAACCACAAATTTCACTCATCGGGGATCGCCAGGATTGAGGAAAAGGAGACGGGAGACTCTTCCCTCTCCGTTTCAAGCGTTCGGTAAGTAGGAAGAAGAGAAGTAACCCAAAAAAGATCAGACCGTATGTTGTCATAATATTCTCTCTCTTTATTTAATCAAATCGCTAGTAGGCTGCCCATTGTTATCGTGGGGAAGAAGCGAACGTCAGCTAACATGGTGGTCGCAAAACTTCAAAAACGATAATGCAGGCGCACAGGATCGGGATAGGGTCTTCTTGCTTTTTGATCCTAACTCCGTAGCTGGAGAACCATCCCGATTTGCTCCTTCTTATTTGGACTACCACCTGATCGTTTAGCGAAAACTCGGTCTCATGGGACCAGAAACACCCGGTAATCTGGTAGCCGCTGGGTCCGTGAACACGGAAGCTGAATGTCTCGCTAAGCTAGCTCCAGTCCTTGGTCACCTCTGCGTAAACATGGTCATCGATCACGATCTGGTAGCAGGGCTTTAACGAAAGGAGTTTCTGACTGATACGAGCGAGTTCTCTCCCGCATCGTTCCTGGAAGGAAAATTCGCCTCCCAGGCTGGTATCCTTCCTAACGACCTTATACTGTGAGTCACCGCTCCTGTCCGTAATTTCATAATCTATCGCCCAGAACCGGGGTTTCTCTTTAATTCGATAAACCATCCGATTTTCCTTATTGATGACTGAAGTAAGGATGCTTACGTCTCTAATTACCTGTGGATGGCTTGATTATTGAGGGAAAAGGCTCTTTTCCTTTGACATGGGAGGCTTGTTCCCTTTTCTTAGCGCGCCCTCAGGAGCAGATCTCCCTCTGTTCCTGGGTCAAAATATGGTCTAAAGAGTGAATGAACAATGGCTAAATGTGAGATTACTGGCAAGCAGCGTCGTATTGGAAACAACGTAAGTCACGCGAACAACAAAACTAAGCGCCAGTTTAAAGCAAATATTCAGAAGGTTAAGATCATCGACGAGAACGGCAAAGTACGCCGCGCCTACGTTTCTACAAAGGCACTTAAGTCAGGTCTTGTAACGAAAGCTCCATCACGCAAAGTGATTCTTCAGGAGCTGGAGAACCAGAAGCAGGGCTAAGTTTCGTCGCGGAATCTCGTTGTCGAGGTTCTTGTCGCCTTGGCGCGGCGGGAGTCTCCGGGCCCTGAATGACGGGCGGCAATGAACCTGGTCAGATCCGGAAGGAAGCAGCCATAAGTTGTGCAGCTCGGGTGTTCAGGTAGCCCGGGGGCTCGCGCCGCGACAAAATACGAAGAAACCCACTCTTCATCTCGAAGAGTGGGTTTTCTTATTTTCAGTCGATTTTCTTGAAGTGGATTAAAAGATGAACCAGTTTTCAACACTTGTATTATCGAATTCGTAAGCTCCGGGATCTGTTGAAGAACCCCAGATACGGCCAGCACCTTTAAGGTCGAGTGGAAGCGGTTCAGAGTAATCGTTGTCTCCATCAAGGTCACCGGCATCCAAGGGGAGAGACGCGTCATTCCCCGCATCATGGAGAGTTGAGGAAGAGCTGAGGCGGTAGTCCGAGAAGCTGACGAAGAATGGATCCACGTCTGAATTGCCGGGGCCACTTAGGACTCCACCTTCAATGTTCGAGTTTTCGACCGTGAGAGTTGGCGTTCCACGTTGATAGACTCCAAGCGCTCCGCCGTTCAACTCGTCGTTTCGAGAAGCAATGGTGTTTTGAATCACAGCAGTTCCTCCACCGATGCCGAAGGCTTGACCGAATTCCGCACGGTTATCAACGAAAGTTGAAGACCCGATGATCAAGTCGCCATTGGAATAGATGGCACCACCATAACGTGCTTCATTGTGATGAAAGAGCGAGTTATAGACCGCGAATGTTCCAGAGCTCTTCACAGCACCCCCGATAAACTCTGATCGCGGTTCTGCATTGGCGATTTGAGTGCTTACCCAGTCATTAAAGTTTTCAAGTCTTGTATAGATACCATAGGCATTCGGTCTGGCGCATCCGTCACCCCAGCTGACAACGCCGACTTGGGTAAAACCTGAAGGTGTGGATGGTGTCGGGACAAAGAGAGGCCCTCCACTGTCCCCCTGGCAGGCGTCTTTTCCACCTCCGGCAAAACCGGCAGCGAGCATGTTCGCTGTCACCTGGCCACCATAATAGCCGTTCGCCGTTGCATTACTCACGATGGGAACGTCTACCTTGAGAAGCGTGTTGGAGCCGCTCCCTCCTTCCGTGGTGGCTCCCCAACCAATCGTGGTCGCCACGTCACCCACTCCACCAACGTCATCAGGGTCATTTTGGGGGACGATGGTAATACCGGTTACATCAGTCGTTGATGCAAGCCGGAGGAGAGCAATGTCACTGTCAAAGGTTGAGCTATTGTAGCTGGGATGAACAATAACTTCAGAAATATCGTGATACTCCTGGTTCGGTTCCGACGTGTTCGAGATGTCATGCTTATTGAAGCCGACCATGTATGCGTTCGGGTTGGTTGTTGAGATACAATGAGCGGCGGTGAGGATCCATTCGTTGTTAATGAGGGAGCCCGCGCAAAACTGGTCCGAGGCTGATGGAAGTCCAGAACCAGGCTTGCTGTAAAGCGCGGTCTGCCAGGGAAACTCGAAAGGTGTGGCCTCTGTTCCACCAACGATTCTTGTCTTGATGACACCTTCGCGTGTAATGGAGGAGGTGACCTGTCCGTTCGTGATGATGACGTTATAGAGGGTAAGGGTGCCAGAAGGGTGAACTTCAAAGGCGCGATCAAGGTCTGCCAGATCAAGGGTCGTCCCTCCACTCGGATGTCCCACAATCATCAGATCTGTATAGATATCGAGGTCACCGGTCAAACTTTCGTCCTCATCGGTGCCACTTGCTCCAAAGGTGATCGTTCCTGGAGGTAGGAAGATGGTGTTTGAGCTTCCTCCTGCAGGTGCACCATCTACAGAAGTCTTCGTTTCTGCAGCTACGACAGCCTCTCGAAGAGAAAGCTGACCGTCCGTATTGATGGAATCGTCGAGTGTCTGAACGGTGTATGCCTGATTTGGATTCGGGGTAACGGTGGTAAGTGTCAGGCTGATATTACTAATGAAGTGCCCTCCATCACCGTAAGTATCTGTGATGTAGAGCGACCAGGTGCCTGTAGCAGGGAAGGGCGAGATGCTGGTTGTATTATACCCGTATGTTCCGTCGGTGAGGTCTTCCTGCACGAGAAACTCCTGTCCCCAAGGAGCTCTTAAGATGAGCGCGCCTTCCTCAGGCCAGGAATCTGTATCCCAGGTGTACGAAATATCTATTTCTGAGACCCAGTCCGTCGAAGCAATGTTGAAATTGTGCCAGTTTACCTCTGTGAGAGTGTTGTAATCGTAAGATCCTGCTGATGGACCATTGGGGATCGAAGGAGAGATTGTTGCTCCCTCAGATCCACTGTGTGCGATGACGCCTAAGGACGCCAGCACGAATGGAAGTATCCGTGTCCTCATATTTTTTTCCTCTAGAATTTTTTCTTTGCGCGAACGTTCTTTCCTTTCGATACACAGCACAACCCAAATTATTCTATAGGACATGGACTTTCCTCTGTCAGCCTGACAAGAGGGAAATCTGTTTACTCGCGGTCGTGAACGGAGAAACATTACCGATGTTCGAGGTCAGCGATTGACTCAATTACTTAGCCTTATGGAGTTAGAATGCCCGCGCAGCAAACAGCCAACGTCTTTCATCAGGTTCTGAATGATCGATCAACCCACACGAAGAGAATTTATGATGAATTGCATGGAAAAGGTAGAACGATCGTTCTCGAACAACTCCATGGTTCTTCACTCCCCTTCGTCTTATCGGAGCTTCTGCTCACAGAACGACGACCGATGCTGGTTCTCACACCCGGCAATGAGAAAGCAGAAGACCTGGTTGGAGACTTTGAGTTTTTTGGAGTGGAGAATGCCTTCCATTATCCGAAGTGGGAGGTTTTACCCTACGATGATGAGCCACTGGGCATCGAGGTCACGGCAAAAACTCTAGATGTATTCGAAGCCATCGGACGCCATCGACATAACCCTGAGTCGGAACCGTTTGTGATCTGTGCACCCGTAGATTCGATGATGCTGAAGGTCCTTCCCGAAAGTCGTATTGATGAATTGACCGTCCACCTCAAATGGGGAGAGACGATCAACCAGTCACGGCTTGAGGATACACTTCAAAAATCTGGGTATATGCGCGAGCCTCTTGTTGAAGCCCGGGGAGAATTCTCTATCCGCGGGGGTATTATCGATATATACCCATTGAATTCAGAGTATCCAGTGCGGATTGATCTCTTCGGCGATGAAATAGAAAGTATCCGAACCTTTGATGTTTCAACTCAGAGAAGTCTGGAAGATCTCGGTACCGATGCTCATCTTGTTATTCCACCTTACAGTTTGAAGAAGCAGGTAGAATCGTTTCTCGAAGAAGAGGGGAAACTTGAATGCCTGCTTACCCATCTTCCTGATGACACGATTGTTGTTCTCGAGTCACCGGAGAGATATCAGGAAGTTTGCGAATTCTTTGATGGCTCGGTCAGGCGGCAGCATGAGTTCGCGCTGAAGAGGAGTGAAGGTCGCATCGCTAAACCCGAAGAATTACTTGTTCCCAATTCCGATCTCCCAGAGCTCTTTAAGAGATTTTCTCGCATAGAACACAGCCAAATGCCTCCAGAGCCCGACCGGAAGTCTATCCATGTTCGATTCGAGCAAATTAATTATGCCGGCGAATCGCGGGACTTAGAGAGCTGGCTCAATCAGATCAGCAAGTTGCAGAAGCAAGACTACCTGGTTGCTGTTGTTTGCGATAATGATGGGCAGGTACAGCGGTTCGATGAGTTGTTGAAAGAAAAGGAAATCAGCGCTCGAGCGATTACCAACAGCAACTGGAATGCAAAGATCGAGCTGAAGGATGTTCTTAAAGGTTACCAGGATGTTCTGGTAATTGTCGGTGGCGTGCAGACCGGTTTCGCTTTGCCTGATGCTCGACTTTGCATCATGACTGACCGGGAGATCTTTGGACGCTACAAGAGAAGATATGTCTATAAGAAAATTTATAAAGGCAAACCAATCCAGTCGAGCAGTGAAATCCGTCGAAACGATTTCGTTGTTCACGTCGATCACGGAATTGGAAAGTTTCTTGGCATGCGTGTCCAGCAGATAGACGGACGCATGGTTGACCTTATTGATATTGAATATGCAAATTCTGACAAACTTCTCGTCCCTGTAGACAAGATACACAAGGTTCAGAAGTATAGCGGACCGGAGTCGGCACACCCTGCACTCGATAGACTCGGGAGCAACAAATGGGCACGGCGCAGAGAAAAGCACTCTGAGGAGATCGATAAGCTCGCCGATGAGTTGTTGGGTCTTTATGCACAGCGTGAAATGGCCACTAGAGACCCGCACGATCCCGATACACATCTTCAGCGAGAGTTTGAGGCAGGCTTCCTCTATCAGGAAACCCCTGATCAACTTGAAGCTATAACTCTTTCCAAGCAGGACATGGAAAAAGAAAAGCCAATGGACCGACTTGTTTGTGGTGATGTTGGTTATGGTAAAACAGAAGTGGCTATACGAGCAGTTTTTAAATGCGTCCAAAGTGGAAGGCAGGCAGCGCTTTTATGTCCAACAACAATTCTGGCCCAACAGCACTATAACAACTTCCGGGAACGCTATGCAGACTTTCCATTGAAGCTGGAAATGATCTCGAGGTTCAAGTCACCCAAAGAAATCAAAGAGACAAAGAAGAAACTTCAGGAAGGAGAATTGGACGTTGTTATCGGGACCCATGCACTTCTTTCTAAGACCGTCGCATTCAAGAATCTTGGGCTGGTTGTTGTTGATGAGGAGCAGCGGTTTGGTGTACGACACAAAGAGCGCTTAAAGGAAATGCGTAAGGAAATCGACCTCTTAACCCTCTCGGCCACTCCTATACCGAGAACCCTTCACATGGCACTCAGTGGGTTACGCGATCTGTCGATTATTACGACACCACCACCTGATAGACAGCCAATCAAGACAAAGGTTATCCATTTCGAGGAAGAGCAGATTGCCGAAGCTATCCTGCGAGAACTCAATCGTGGAGGGCAGGTCTATTTTGTTCATAACCGTGTAAAGACGATTGAGGAAGTAACAAAGCGACTCCAGGAAATTGTTCCGCACGCTCGTATTACCTTTGCTCATGGTCAGATGAAGGAGCAGGACCTCGAAGATACCATGATCAAGTTCATCGACCGGGAGTTTGATATTCTGGTTGCAACAACGATCATTGAAAGCGGTGTGGATATACCAAATTGCAACACGATTATCATTAATCGTGCGGATGCCTTTGGGCTCGCCCAGTTGTATCAGCTGCGTGGTCGTGTGGGGCGTCAGAAAAGAAAGGCCTACGCCTATCTGATTGTTCCGCAGGGGAGGGCGATTACAGAGACCGCTGTGAAACGACTTCAGGCGATTGAAGACTTTTCGGAGCTCGGAGCTGGATTCTCAATTGCCATGCGTGACCTGGAAATTCGTGGTGCTGGCGATATACTTGGTAAAGCTCAGCATGGTACGATCACGGAGATAGGTTTCGAGTTGTATTGTGAACTTCTTGCGGAGAAAGTAGCAGCAAAGGATGGACGGCGCACCAAAAGGTTTTTTGAGGTTGAAGTGCGCTGGGATGCAAGCTGCTACCTTCCCCCAACATATATACCGATCGAGGCTCAGAGAGTTACATTCTATAAACGCTTTGCAGAAGCACGCACGGACCAGGATCTTTCAGACATCGAAAGTGAAATGAAAGATCGCTTCGGAGCGCTAAAGACAGAGGTCAAAAATTTCATCGAAACCTATCGGATCAGGATTGCCTGTCAGGATCTTCGTATAGCAGCCGTTAAGAAGTCCCAGAATACCCTTACACTGACAATGATTGAACCCAAGGCTGACGACCTTGTGATCATCTGCAAAAAACTTGTACAGCAGGACCCCCGTTGGAAACTTGCCAAGACAACGACTTTCGACACAATTGTGCTGCATATGGATAGTGAAATGACACCAGATGGAGCACTTCCTCTGACGGTTGAGTTCCTGACAAAATGCATTGAACCGTGGCAAGAAAAGCTCGCTAAAGGACAGGAAGATGAACAGGGAATTGATTGAAAAGACATTCAGGTTGAAGAATTGGGCTGTAGTCGGGGCGAGAGAGGATCCGGCAACGTATGGTTACAAGTTGTGGTTCGTACTGAAGGACCGAGGGTTTAACGTACAGCCCGTTCACCCGAGGTTGAAGTCCATAGATGGAGTCGAAGTCTTTCCCTCCCTCAAAGATCTCCCGGATGTACCTGAAGTCGTTGATATGGTGGTGAATCCATCAATCGGAATCAAGGTGATGGAAGAGATCAAGGAGCTGGGTATCAAATATGTCTGGATGCAACCTGGGACCCGCAGTGATGAAATCCGCAAATTTGCTCAGGATAATGAGATTGAACTGATCGAAGACTGCGTTCTTGTTCAAATTGATCGATACGTGTAACAGAGGCACTCTTTCGCGTTGCCACGGTCTTGAATCTTCATATGCTTCTCGCCCCTCGCGGTATGATGTTCCGCAGGTACTATGATTTCGGAAAGTAAGATGACTCAGAAAAAGGTAAAATCTGTTCGAGGAATGGGAGATATCCTCCCATGCGGGCAGAAGAACTTCATATATCAATCTCAAAACTGGTTGTGGGTATGTGATCAGTTTCGGTCCTGGGCTGAAGTCCATGGTTATCGGTATATAGAAACGCCGGTTGTAGAGGAATTGGAACTCTTCAAAAGAACCAGTGGCGAAACTTCCGATATCGTTGGCAAAGAGATGTATCTTGTCGGACGTTCTTCTGCTGAAGGTCCAACAGACTTTTCTCTGGCGATGCGTCCAGAAGGAAGCGCCGGAGTTTGTAGAGCTGTTTCGGAGCATGGACTTTCGCGTAACCAACCAGAATTAAAGTTCTACTATATTGCTCCGATGTTCAGAAGCGAACGGCCCCAGCGGGGACGTTATAGACAACACACCCAAGTAGGGATCGAGATCTTCAAAGAAGAAGGGGCTGCTACGGATGTTGAGGTTCTCTCTCTTCAATACGGCTTCTATCGAAAGCTCGGTTTGAAAGAGATAACCCTCAAATTGAATTCTGTTGGTGACAAGGATTGTCGTCCTGTCTACCGAAAGGTGCTCATCGAGTATCTGGAACAGTTTAAGGATGCGATGAGTGAGGATTCAAAGTCCAGGCTATATACGAACCCTCTTCGCTGTCTCGATTCCAAAGATCCGAAAGATCAAGAGCTCTTCAAGGATGCGCCTTCGATTCTGGACTATCTGAATGATGATTGCAAAGACCACTTTGACGAGGTGAAGCTGGGGCTGGATAAGCTGGGCATCCCTTACGAGATCGATTCAAGGCTAGTGCGCGGTCTTGATTACTACACAAAAACGGCCTTTGAATTCAGCTGCGAAACCCTCGATGGTTCCATCAAGGTCATCGGAGGGGGAGGGCGTTATGACGGGCTTGTTGAACAGATCGGCGGGGCTCCGACACCGGGTATTGGTTTTGGGTCCAGTATCGAGCGTATACTTCTGGCTGTGGAAAGTCAGAAGATCACCGTGCCTGCGTCTGTCTCAGCTTCTGTCCTGGTTGCCTACCTCGATTCAGGTGTTAAGTACGATGCCTTGGCTTTAACCGAGGAGTTGCGAGATTCTGGGGTTTATACTGACTTTATCTACCAGGCGAAAAACCTTGGAAAGCAAATGAAAGAAGCTTCGAATAAAGACGTCGACTTCGTGGTGATTGTCGGAGGCGAAGAGTGGGACCGAGGTGAAGTGATGTTGAAGCACTTCAAGACAAGGGAACAGGAAGTACTGCCAAAGGAAAAGCTACTCGAACGATTGTCAGCTTTGCTCAACTCCAGGCAAGTATAGATCAGAAAAGAGGTTAAGCATGGAAGGAACCGTGAGAACTGAGATTATTGTAGATCTTCATGAGAGATCCTACGGTATTTTTGTCGGAGAAAACCTTCTTCTTGATTTTGCTTCTTATTTTGAAAAGGTGGGAAAAGATCGAAAGGTTTTTATCGTCTGCGATGAAGCCGTTGCATCAACTCACCTGCCTGTACTTCAAGAGAGTCTCAACAAAAAGTCCGTCGTGTACCACCATCTAACTCTTCCCTCTGGTGAGAGAACCAAAGATATCCAGTATCTTGAAAAAATATGGAACAGCCTCTGTGAGTATAAGTATACGCGCAAGGATTTATTGGTGGCAATGGGTGGAGGTGTCATAGGAGATCTTGCAGGGTTTGCTGCGGCGACCTATCTGCGGGGAATTGAGTTCATACAGGTTCCAACAACATTGCTCGCCATGGTAGACTCGAGTGTTGGTGGAAAAACAGGAATGAATAATTCCTATGGGAAGAATCTGATTGGTTCTTTCTGGCAACCT
Source organism: uncultured Candidatus Sumerlaeota bacterium (assembly GCA_964437365.1). Taxonomy (GTDB): domain Bacteria; phylum Sumerlaeota; class Sumerlaeia; order SLMS01; family SLMS01; genus CAYTGM01. The sequence continues at coordinate 11,285 of CAYTGM010000026.1, forward strand.
CGCCTTGTTATAGCCGATCTCTTGACCTTAAAAACCCTCGCAAAAGAAGAGGTCGTTTCAGCACTTGCTGAAGTCATCAAGTATGGTGTTATATACGATAGCTCATTCTTCGATTGGTTGGAGAAAAACATCAAGGGGCTTGTGGCAGGGGACCTTAAGCTTCTTGCATCTGCGGTCAAACGCAGCTGCGAGATCAAAGCCGATGTGGTTGCTCGGGATGAACGCGAAGGAGGATTACGGCGGATTCTGAACTTTGGCCACACGATAGGGCACGCTGTTGAAAACGCTGCAGGCTACGGAGTTATTCGTCATGGAGAGGCAATAGCCGTCGGGATGGTTGAGGAATCAAAGCTTGGGCTTAAAGAGGATTCAGCATGGTCAGACTCAGAACATGATCGGCTCGTCAGGCTGATAGAAGCAGCTGGACTGCCCACAAGAGTTCCTGCAGAGCTACAACTTTCGAATGAACAACTTCTGGAAGCGGCCAGGGCTGACAAAAAGAATACCGATACTAGGATTGTCTGTATGGTTCCCTCCAAAATGGGTGAGGTGTTACCTGTTTCTTATGATGCTGCACGGATTGAAGCTGTTTTCCAACAGATGGCGACTTAATCAGAGTTTCAACGTTCACTTACTCCTCAAAGACAAAATCATGACAGAAATCTACATTGCTTGACCTCTGAGGCATGTGAACTCTAGACTTCATGCAAATCTGATCAAGGATCTGTTTTTTCATGAGTCTTTCACGTCGCCACTTCTTTCAAATGTCAGCTGCTGTCACAGCCGGGTTCGCCGGCTTGAGGGCGCTTGGTTCCTCTGCTCAGGCAAACCCTGCTCCCGGTATTAGTTCCGCAAAGAGCGGTAGGCTAAATGCTGACCCCGAGGGAATCTTTGATCTCGCTCCCGGTTTTTCTTATACGGTCGTTTCAATGATGGGGGATAGAATGTCTGACGGGTTACTTGTCCCTGGACGTCCTGACGGGATGGCCTGCTTTACGGGAAGAGGCGACCGCGTCGTTCTTGTCAGAAACCACGAACTTCTTCCTCAGGCATTTTCCGAAGCAGCGACTGGTCCCAATTTTGAATATCTGGATCAAATTGATTCTTCCAAGATATACGACAATGGAAGTGGCAAACCGTGCGGTGGCGGGACCTCGCACGTTATTTTTGATACAAAGAAACAAGAGGTCGTTGACCAGAGACTTAGCCTGATGGGAACCGTCAGGAATTGCGCAGGAGGACCTACTCCATGGAACAGTTGGATTACCTGCGAGGAGTCTGTCAATAAAGCCGGCGAAATCCTTGTGGAAGGACAACAGCTCGAAAAAGATCACGGATATAACTTTGAAGTTCCCGCGATACTAAATGGAGAGCTGGCCGCCCCCGTTCCACTTGCAGATATGGGACGCTTCAATCATGAAGCTGTTGCTGTAGATCCCTTATCAGGAATCGTCTATCAAACGGAAGATAGACACGATGGGCTCATCTATCGATTCATCCCCAACACACCGGGCAGGCTTGAAGAGGGCGGAAAGCTTCAGGCGCTTGTCGTCAAAGGCAAACCCAGTCTCGACACTCGAAATTGGGATAACCCAGGGCTTATTAAGCCGGGTGATAAAATGGAAGTCGAATGGATAGATATTGAAGACGTTGAAGCACCACAGGATGACCTTAGATTTCAGGGTTTTGAAAAAGGAGCCGCACGCTTTGCCCGAGGAGAAGGAATGTGGTACGGTAAAGGAGAAGTATATTTTGCATGTACCAACGGTGGCGAAGCAAAGAAAGGTCAGGTCTGGAGATATACTCCGAGCGAATTTGAGGGAACAACAAAAGAAACTGAGAGTCCCGGAATCATTGAACTCTTCGTGGAACCGAATGATGGAACAATCATTGAAAATGCGGACAACCTCACTGTGGCTCCCTGGGGTGACATTATCGTTTGTGAAGATGGATCAGGTCCTGATCAGTTTCTTCTTGGTATCAATCAGAAAGGAGAGGTCTATAAGCTTGGAAGAAACGCGATCAGTGCTTCAGAGCTTGCAGGTGTGTGTTTCTCTCCAGATGGCAGCACCCTCTTCGTGAATATACAGCACAATGGGATAACCCTGGCTATCACTGGTCCATGGCCCAAGGCTTGAAGAGACCTGACGACATTCGTAGTTTATTGATTTTCACATGAATGTATGCTGGGAGACATCTCTGTAGAGAGCTCATGCGGATTTGCCACGAGACCTCTTGCAGAGCTCTGCCGCTGCTTCTTGCCACTCTGGATAAGTAAACTTGAACCCTGCATCCAGCAGGCGCCCCGGAACAACACGTCTGCTCTTAAGCAGAAGCTCTGTCTCTGTGCGCATAAAGATGGCCCCAATTTCAAGCATCCACTTCGTCGCGGGAAGGCCAATCGGTATCCCCCATGACTTTCGGATGTCCTTCATGAACTCCCGGTTAGTAACAGGGTTGGGAGAGGCTACGTTCACTGCTCCTTCTATTTCATCATTGTCTATAATAAACTGAATGGCATTTATGAAGTCGGTCTCATGAATCCAGGAAACATACTGGTTCCCCTTCCCATTGGTTCCTCCAAGACCGACTTTAACAATAGACAAAATCGTATCGAAAATCCCCCCGCGATCCGGACTCATGACCATGGCTGATCGCAACGCAACCTTTCTGGTGTCAGGATGACTGCCGGCAAAGAAAGCCTCCTCCCAGGACTTCGCTACGTCTATACTGAAATTCCATTTAGGGGGTGCTCCTGGCTCATCTCCTCCCAAATCACCATTCTTCTCGTCCATCGCTTTATCCAGGGAGTGTCTATAGATGGTTGCTGTGCTAGCATTAAGCCAGATTGCAGGTGGTGTCTTCAAACCATCGAGCGCATCCGAGAGCACATTCGTCGCATCAACGCGCGATTCTTTGATCATTCTTTGGTTTTTCTTATTATATCGGCAATTTACTGACTTGCCTGCAAGATTGATCAATACATCACAACCTTCAAGCTCCGACGTCCAATCACCTCGATGACGTCCATCCCATTCTACTAATTTCCCTTTGATCGACCTGTTTTGTGTGTGACGGGAAAGGACCACCACTTGATCGCCTCTTTGTTCATAGTGTCGCGCGAGAATCTGCCCTACTTGCCCGGTGCCTCCTGCAATGACGAATTTTATGAAAGCCTGTTCCTGATTAAGAATGTGGTTGTGAGACGAACAAAGCAGATTGAGATGCATGCAGGAGAGGGTCAATGCGTAGTGGAAAGGAATAACTTGTTGAGCTCCCGTTTGGATCGGCTAATTTAAGCAAGAGGCGCACAACAAATCAGATTTTTTTCGGGAACATCTATGCAGTTTACATTCGACAGCAACATCCCCTGCGGCAACGGGATGAATTTCCAGGTCAAAAAAGAAAATACCGTTCAGTTCGAAATCCGAGAGGACACCGGCTCAGATGACAAGCAATGGTTTCATTTCAAGGTGGCTGGAGCAGCCGGAAAGAACCTGACCTTTCGTCTTATCAATACCGATAAAACAAATATTCCATGTTTTTGGAATGCAAACTGGCCGGTTATTTCCACTGACCAGGGAAAAACCTGGAAACACATTAACGCACCAGGTGTGCATCAATATTCCTCCGGAGTCTTTGAGTTTTCCGTTGAAATATCCAATGATGAAGTCCTCCTGGCTTCTCACTTTCCTTATGGAGTCAAAGAACTCGAATCAGATATCAAGCGGTGGGGAGAAGACTCACGCGTTACCGTTTCTGAACTTGGCAAAAGCCTTGAAGGAAGGCCTATCTCACTCCTCACACTCTCGGATCTGCCGAAAAACAGCAAACCCAGGAAAGCAATATGGCTGACATCGCGCCAGCACGCAGCTGAATCTCCAGCCTCATTCGCGCTTCAGGGGGCTATCGATGAGCTTCTGCTGGGAGCTGAGGCCTCCCAGGATTATCTCAAGGACGCCATTGTCTTCGTCGTTCCCATGATCAATCCTGATGGAGTAGAAGCTGGGAATTACAGGGATAATGCTCTAGGTCAGAATTTAAACCGATTCTGGAACGCACCTACAGAAGAGACGCCGGAAGTTGCACTCGTGACGAAAGCTGTCGATGAGTGGGTCTCAGAAGGTAACCCTTTCGATCTGTTTATTGATTTCCACGCTGATTCATCAGCGCATGAGCACTACCTGTTTCACTACGGTGGTCCAGCTCGCGCAACCGCTGAGTCCGAAGAGTACCAGAGAAGAGTTGCGCGTTTTCTGCGAAAAGCAGCTTCTGAATGCCCCTTCATCTTGAATGGAAAAGGGAAAGTTGTCGAGTTTTCACCAGGGATCAGCTACCATTACATGCGCGAAAAGTATGGGGTTCTTTCCTTTATTCCTGAGGGTGGTTACAACCAGGTCACGTTCGGGAGAAAATCAGGCACCTATCTTGACCCGGAGGCTCACCGGTCTGTTGGGCGGGGTCTCGTCAGGGCGTTTGTCGATTTGATTTAAATCGAATTATGAGAGGGCTTTAGTAGGGTCGCTTTGCGTCGATTTGCGCTCTTTGTCTGCCTGGCAATGCGATGATCCCTTTCAAATCTTTCGCGCTGGAGTACAGATGGGGACAGGTGAGGGTTTTGCAATTGACAGATACCCGGCTGAAAGGGTTTGTTTCCGCGGGTTTGTGATCTTTTTCACAAGCAACCTGTATGCTTATCTATTTCAACCCATAACGGAAAGCTATGAGCACCCTTAATCAACTCGCGACCACCTCGATCGAACAGGCCTTTATCCCTGTTCTCATTATGTTTCTTATCGCCATTGGGTTTATGGCATTCAGTCTGATCGTTTCACCTCTTCTTGGCAAGAGTAAGCCCAACCAGGCCAAGCTGGAGCCCTATGAATGTGGTGTTCCAACTGTCGGAACTGCAAGAGTTCAGGTTTTTGTCCGCTTTTACCTCGTGGCTCTTCTGTTTCTGCTCTTTGACATGGAAGTTGTTTATATCGTTGTATGGGCGCTGGCCATGACTCACCAGGAAAACGCCATGGTGCCTGGATTTGTCGGTTATTCGATGATTCTCATGCTCTGCTACATGGTTATCCTGTTAGTTGGCCTCGTTTACGAATGGAAAAAAGGAGCACTCAATTGGAATTAACAACAGATACCGGTGTTATTCCGGGAACTAAAGAGGGAACGACAGATTTTGTTACTCTCCAGGCTCCTGAGGACGCACTGACAAAAACACTGACCGACGCTATCGGATACGCAAGAAAGAACTCAATCTGGCCCGTGATGATGGGACTGAGCTGCTGCGCCATTGAAATGATGGGAACCGCAGCCTCACGCTTTGACCTCGCCCGCTTCGGTGCCGAGGTTTTCCGCCCCTCACCCCGTCAGGCCGACCTCATGATTGTCGCCGGAACCGTCACCAAGAAAATGGCTCCCGTTGTTCGCCGAATCTATGACCAGATGGCTGAGCCCAAGTGGGTCATCGCCATGGGCGCCTGTTCATCCTGCGGCGGCATGTACAACGTTTATTCAGTACTGCAGGGGGTCGATGAAATCGTCCCTGTGGACGTCTATGTACCCGGCTGCCCTCCTCGTCCCGAAGCACTTATCTATGGCATTATGCAGCTGCAGAAAAAAGTCGGCAGAACACCCGTCTTCTAACTTTTGTTAATACATGGAGAGCCCCGTTGGCTATTGATCTGGAAAAATTACAGGAACTCTTAAAGAATAAATTCACAGAGTATTTCGGCGATAAGGTTAAGTCCGTCGACTTAACAGAGCGAAATGAAGTGGTGATGGAAGTTGACCGTGAAATCATTGTCGATGTGTGCGAAAAGCTTCGTGACGACAGTGATTTTCAATTCGACTTCTGTTCGTACATCACTGGCATTGATAACATGTCTAGAGGTAAATCACCCCGGTTTGAAGTGATTTACCAGCTCTATTCGACAAGAAAAACTCATCGGATGCGCGTTAAGGCTGCGGTACCCGAAGATGATCCAACAATCGACACCGTTGAAGGTGTCTGGAAGACAGCGAACTGGCTTGAGCGCGAAACTTTCGACATGTTCGGAATTATCTTCAACAATCACTCTGACCTTCGCCGAATTCTCATGCCAGAGGATTGGGAAGGGTATCCCCTTCGTAAAGACTTCCCTCTCGGTGGTGTGAAGTCATTCTACTTCAAACGCAGCACGGAACCTCGCGCGGGCGAGCCCAAGAACCTCGTTCCCCGTATCCGCGAACAGCTTTCAGACATTTAACAGCAAACGCACAGGACCGATTTAGGAAAGGTTGAGTTCCATAGCATGGCGACAACGAAACGCACGGTAGAGTTACCTGTTCAAAATATCGAAAGTATGACCCTTAACATGGGTCCACAGCACCCGTCTACACACGGTGTTCTCCGAGTAGTCCTGGATCTCGATGGTGAGATTATCAACAAGTGCACCTGTCACCTTGGATATCTCCACCGCGCGAAAGAAAAGCATGCTGAGCATAAGACTTTTCACCAGTTTATTCCCTACACAGACCGTATGGATTACCTGGCGCCCATGTCCAATAACACAGGTTTTTGCCTGACAGTTGAGAAAGCACTGGGGCTCGAGATAACACCAAGATGTAAATATATACGGACTCTGCTTTGTGAACTTGCACGTATTTCTGCTCACCTGCTTTGGCTTGGAACAGGAGCTCTCGAGCTCGGTGCCATGACCATCTTCATGTGGGCATTTACTCAGCGCGAAAAGATATACGACATTTACGAGTGGATCTGCGGTGCACGTTTCACTGTTAGCTATATGCGTGTCGGTGGCGTAGCTCGTCCTGATTACCCCGAATGGCGCAAGATGGTACGCGAGTTTCTCGATCAATACATGGATACTCACCGCGACCTGGAAACGATGCTGAACGGCAATGAAATCTTCCTGAACCGTATGATTGATATTGGTCCAATCTCTAAAGAGGACGCGATCTCACTTGGACTCTCCGGCCCATCCCTCCGTGCAAGCGGCGTCGATTACGATATTCGTAAGGACACTCCTTATCTCGCATACGAAGAATTGGACTGGGAAGTGGCCACAGAAACTAAAGGTGACTGCCTCGCTCGCTACTTTGTGCGCATGAAGGAAATCAAAGAGTCCTGGAAAATTGCAAATCAGGCACTTGAGAAACTCGAAAAGCATTCCGGCGAACGGATGAATATAGATAACCCCAAAGTTATCTTTCCACCTAAAGAAAACGTGAAGAAGTCGATGGAAGATCTGATCCATCATTTCCTTCTCGCCTCAGAAGGTTTCAAAGTTCCCCCACAGGAAGTCTATCAGGCTATCGAAGGGCCGAAGGGCGAACTTGGGTGGTTCCTCGTATCAGACGGCGGGTCGAAAGCTTATCGCCTCGGTATTCGAAGCCCCAGCTTCATTAACCTTCAATCGCTTGAGGCAATGAGTCTTGGACAGACAGTTGCCGATATTGTGGCTATCATCGCTTCCCTCGACCCGGTTATGGGCGAGGTTGACAGATAATTATAGACAGGCCAGGGCTCAGAGCTCTGGCTCTTTCATTCACCAGGATTCAATAGATTATGGGCTATCTAGACAAGAGAGCAGAAGAAATTGAGAAGGTTTGTGCGCGTTACCCTCAGCGGCGTAGCGCAATCCTGATGGTTCTGTGGATGGTGCAAGAGGATCACGGTTGGGTTCCTCAGGATGCCATGCGCGAAGTCGCAGAGATTATTGGTGTGACCGCTGCCGAAGTTTACGAAGTTGTCAGCTTCTATACAATGTTTCACCAGCATCCTGTTGGGAAACATCACATCGCCTTCTGCCATACCCTGGCATGTGCAGTTTGCGGAGCGCACGAAGCCGTTGACTATATCCGTGAGAAGTACGGATTCGAAGACCACAAGAATATCTCCAGTGATGGTCGCTTCTCCATCGAGGAAGTGGAATGTATCGGCGCTTGCTCGGAAGCACCGGCAATGCTGGTCGGTGAGACGCTCTACGGCGATCTGACACCTAAGAGAATCGACGAGATTCTCTCTAACTTGAACTAATGTCTGAATCATTCAATGATTCGAGGAAGAAAGGTACACGGTTAAGATGACAATTCCTGCGGCTGTAGCGGAATACGAGCGCGTCTTCCTCCCTAATATTGAGGAAAACAAAACAGAATGGCTCGATGAATACAAGAAAGTCGGGGGCTATTCTGGCGCTGAACAAGCCAAAGATATGGCACCGGAAACTCTGGTCGAGATGGTTAAAGACTCGGGTCTTCGTGGTCGCGGAGGAGCTGGTTTCCCCACGGGAATGAAGTGGAGCTTCCTTCCCAAAGGCGTTGAACCACGCTATCTTACAATTAATGCGGACGAATCAGAACCGGGTACCTGTAAAGACCGACCTCTCATGGAACAGCGCCCTCACACACTCATTGAGGGTATTATCATTTCATGTTTCGCCATTGAGTGTGAAAAAGCATTCATCTATATACGTGGCGAATATTACAACTCTGCCAAGGTGTTGCAGAAAGCTGTCGATGAGGCATACGAAGCTGGCATTTTGGGCGAAAACGCTCTCGGAAGCGGTCGTCGCGTCGACGTTGTTGTTCACCGGGGTGGTGGTGCCTATATCTGTGGTGAGGAAACAGCTCTCCTTACTTCTCTTGAAGGATACCGTGGTTATCCAAAGCTGAAACCTCCTTTTCCTGCTGTCAGTGGTCTATATGGCAAGCCCACAATCATCAATAATGTTGAGACCATCGTCAGTGTTGGCTGGATTGTAAAAAAGGGTGTCGACTGGTTTAAATCTTACGTTCACGAGCGTTCTACCGGACCTCGCCTTCTATGCGTTTCTGGTCATGTGAAAAATCCCGGGGTCTTCGAAGTTCCCATGACGATCACCCTGCGTGAAATCATTTATGATGTATGCGGCGGTATTCGTAATGACCACGATCTGAAGTTTATCATTCCTGGAGGGTCTTCAGTACCTTGGCTTCTTCCAGAACATCTCGATGCCATGTGGTCGATGGAGGGAATGCAGTCAGTTGGTTCTTTCCTTGGATCGGCAGGGATGATGGTTTGCGACCATACCGTTTGTCCTGTCTGGGCAATTACCAACCTCAGTGCTTTCTATCGCCATGAGTCTTGTGGCCAATGTACGCCATGCCGCGAAGGTTCTGCCTGGTTGCATAAGATTCTTCTCCGTATAGAGCGAGGAGAAGGAAGCATGGAAGATCTTGATATGCTTCGCTCGATTGCAGGTACAGGTCCTGGCACTGGAATGATCTGCGGACGTTCTATTTGTGCTCTTGGTGATGCGGCAGCCTGGCCAGTCAGTTCCGCTCTCAACTGCTTCTGGGATGAGTTTGAAGAACACGTTAAGACTGGAAAATGTAAATACAAGAATAAGCGTTTCTGGATGGCCGACGACAAATTCGTGAATGAAGAATACGAACACGTTCCTACATGGGGACACTGATTCAGGTAAGTTTTTTTTCGTAAAGTATGCGTTGGGCCGGATTCATAGGAATCCGGCCCCTTTTATTTTCACCGTATAAATTTGATTTCATTGGTGCAGAATCCCATTGAATTTCAGAGTTAGTTTGATAGCCTGAGTCATGATCGGAGGAGAACAATGACAACAAAACTTCACGTAACTCAGCACTTTTTGATTCTGACTCTCTTGATGCTGGTACCCACTTGGGTCCTGGCCCAAGCCACCCCTCCCGTGCTTCCCGTTGGTGAGACCATTGAAGACGCCGTACTTACAAACAACTATGTGAACTGTGATAATCTCGGCGGTTTATACAGGCCTACTTACAGCTGCTACGGCGAGTGGGAATCGGTCTGGTCGGTTGAATCTGACAAGCTTCAAGAGATTGTGATCACCTTTGAAATTGACTCGGTCTCCCGCGTCGAACTTTTGACGCAATATGGCAATCTTTCGCAGTTTGAGCGCATTGATGACCATACCTTCAAAGGATTCATCTATCCCGTCGACAGCACGATCACTTTCACGCGAAGGGACACTTCCATCGGTATTTCACCTCTGAGCGGCGCTGATATTCTGACCGACATTACCGTTTCTGTTGGCGATCCGATTTCTGATTCCATCAATCCCTACGTCGTTTTAGAAGAAACTCACCCAGAGCACTGGGTATTGGGCACCGTCCCAGGAGTCTTCGAAGCCCCTGTAAAGATCGACGAACCATTGGGTTTAAGGATCATTGACTCTGACCCATCAAACACGTTCGGTTTTCTGGAAACAAAAGAGGCTCTTCTTCCACTACCGAAAGGGTTGTATAAGATATATCTCTGGCCAGCTTCTTATGCAGGAACTCCCGAAGAAAAGGGTAAGACACTTCCGGATATACGCTTTCGAGTTTTCTCCAACCCGCTCGACCAACAGGTGGGTACTCAGGCAATTTCCTCTGGCGATGAAATCAGCTATGAGCCCATGTCTGTCTATTGGGAGAGTGATGGCGAAACGCCTTGGAAGGTTGCTTTGGATCTTCTCAGCTTCGACGCAAACCGCGCCCGTGGTGTCTATTTCTTCGATATACGGATTCTCCCCGTCCGCGGAAACTGATGGGGGTCGACAGTTGAATAGCGGTAATCCTGTACAGTTTTATTTAAGGCTGATCCAAGAGGACCATCTTGAGACCTACTCTACTGAGGAAGTTGATGAACTTCTCGAATGTTTCTCCCGAGCGCCAGGAGTCGATCGAGTAATAGATGTCAGTAGACATCCCAAAGGTGGATATTCGGTAGACCTGGAAGGATCAAAGGAACAACTCGAACCGCTCCTCCAATTCCTTGCGGCTCGTGGCTATCGGCCAGTGATCTAATGCACTTGGTCCCTCCGGTACATGGGACTTACACTTGCCAGTGAACCACGCTAAACTACCCAACGCTCTCATTATTGTCGCTACTCTCTTTATCGCCTCTGGTGTTTTCGCGGTCATGGGTTTTCTAACCTCCTTAATGCACAGTAACATCAAGATACACTTCGGAGTATTAGGGATGTTTACAGGGCGGGGCTTGCTTCGACTGAGCCTCGGCTGGTGAACATGCGCATTAGTGTTTATCTGGATTGGACTCGTTACTTTACCGCTTATTCTGATGCTGATCGCTGGGGCACATCAGCCACTTGAAGTCAGCATCTTCGAGCAGAGAGTTGGTCGTGCGCGCAAGACTGTTAGGCTCCTCCTTTCTGCTCTTTTTTTCGCTGTTGTGGTTTGGAGTACACCGCTTTGACGAGGCCAGGTATCCGACGTCTATTCAGTGTTAACGATGACTGAGTAGTCAGTCTGCCAAAAGATAAGATGGTCCGCCCCTGTTTATGAAGAGCGCATTCCAGTGCGACCTCGAGTTCCTCAAGGGAGCAGTTCACAGCGTTGGAATATGTTCCTAACCGGCTCACGCTGAAAAACGAACATAGCACCCTCAACGTAAAAAAGAGAAATCTTTAAAAGACCGCTCCAGACTTAATGAGCAATCCTTATGAAGATCACTCCAGGTTTCTTGCTGTAATTTCATTTGCATTCCATCGAAATTTCGGAATCTTTTGTTTTCAAAAGACAGATAAGGTTAAGTACTCGCTTATGAAAATTCCTGTATTAGCATGGTTCTGCTTGTTTTGGCTAACGCTACTTCAAAACACAGTGCTCGCGGAGGAAGACGCTCCTTTTGTTCCTGTCCTTCCACTTGATTATACTCTCCAGGATATCGCAGTTTACAATACATTTGAAAGATGCGAATATTTTCCGACTCCCGGTCAGGTAGGCCAATATCATTGCGATAGAATATGGGAATCGGTCTGGAGACTGGAAACCGAGGAAATCCAGGAGATTACTGTTACATTCTCCTCAGATCGAATCACGGAAGTTCGCGTGGCATCCCACGGGGGAAGTATCGATCAGTTTGAGCAGCTCGATGACTATACTTTTCGGGGGCTAATTCAGCCATTTAGCAAAACCATCACATTCTACACGCACGATTTCGGGTCAGAGCCCCTCACAACGACTAACCCACACTTTCTGACCGATATTGTCGTTTCAGCGGGTACGACAGTAAGCGAATCAAAGAGTCCCTATGTTGTGCTAAGTTCGAGAGGTCATGACTACTGGAGCCTGCAGGCTGTAGAGGGAGTGTTTGATCCTCCCGTATGGATTGATGATCGCCTTGGAATCCAGATCGCAGACGCCGATTCCACGAATACGTTCGGATATCTTGAAACCAAAGAATCACTCATACCACTTCCTGAAGGTCTATACAGAATAACCTTTAATCTAGGACGATTTCCCTATCCAGACCAGGGTAAGAAGCTCCCAGATGTACGTTTGCGTGCATTCGCAGATCCGCTTGAACAATTGGTTCTCGCCCATGGAGGTCCATCTATAGATTCTGTTCACTATAAAGACATGACAGTCTTTTGGGAAAGTGATGGTAAAACAGAGTGGAAAGTTGCTCTTGATCTCCTATCTTTCGATCCGAATCGCGAGGGTGGATTCTTTATTTCTAACATAGAAATTTACCCGTTGGTCTATACAATTTCAAACTAGCATGAGAGAAGGATCTCGACAAGAGCAGGAAAATTTAGAAGGGCATGGTAACACCAACAGGAATGCACGAGTTATCTGTGCTCCAGACGACGTAGCAGCATGGACAGTCTATTCTGCTCTCAACTCCTTCTGGGATGAATTTGAAGAATAATACACCATTCCGTACTTGGAAAAATCATGGGTACAGATATTCACTTTTACATTGAAAGAAGAGAAGACGAATATTGGCAAGCAATTGGTGACTGGGTGAAAAATGACATGTATGAGGAAGGGGACCCAGAACTTCAGAAGCTATATTTTGAATCTCCGATCCACGTCTTTCGCAACTATGCAGTCTTTTCTGTTCTCGCAGATGTTCGAAATGATAAACATTGGCTAGGGCGGTTCTATGCGCTACTGGGAATCAACAAGAAGCCATTAGGATATATTCCCATATCTTCTCCTCGAGGGCTGCCTGAGGATCTATCCTCGGACCTGCGCAAGCAAGCAGAAAAAGATGCAGAATTTGCCCACAATCCTGGTTGGCTGAGCATTCAGGAAATCCTTGAATATGATTGGGACAAACCGGTCGACGTATATACTAATACCGGGTTGATTGAGACTGCCGCTCGCAAAGAGTGTGAAGAGTTTATCACCCAGATTATTCCACAAATCCTGAAGTATGGTAAACCAGAATATTTGCGTTGTGTATTCTGGTTTGACAACTAAAGGTGAAATTCTCCCAGAGGAGAGCAATCGAATGTCTCCCAGCTTTCCCTGCCTCATACGGCGGAAGAAGATATTAGTCATTTCTAATAAGGGCTGAATACTAAATCTCTATAATGAGCGACCAATTCCCAACATGGCATAAAGAAGCACTCGAACAAGGAATCGATTATATCGTCCTGGTTTACGAAAAGGCGGAAGGGTTCGTCTTTTGCCCCAGCAACCTCGAAAAGCCTCTCAGGGTAGGAGGCGATTATGATGGCAACCATCCCGTCACAGCGGAAGGTGCGCTGATGCACTATAACGGATACTTCAATAAGGCCTTCAAAGGCAGGGTAGAGTGGTTTGTGCCGTACCTTCGGAATATCGAAAGGGGCGTAGACTTTTCCCTGAAGGACCTGGAAATAGAAGAACGGGGGCTAAGAGTCATTCGAGGAAGGTGGCCCTGGTGAATTGCATTCGAACATGGTCAGGCCTCGCCGGTGGTCGTGATCGTGTCCCTCATCAACTCCAGATCGTACCAGTAACTCGATCACCGCTGCTCTAATCACGTCCACGACCATGATCTCGATTCTGGGAGGGGCACTCCGGGCTGTTGCTTCAACAACCGGCGCCGTCACTTACCCTCGAACGATCTTGAGACCAGCCCCAGACCATGATCAGACCATCGCGATGGTCCGAGCATGGTCCGAGCATCGAGCGAGCATGGTCTGAGGTCGGGAGAAAAGGCGGCTAAATCAAGAGCAAAGCAACCATCACGAGAAGAACCCCTGCCCCAATTTGAAATACCCTTCCCCGCCCCTCGAACAGCTTCCAGCCTGAAAAGAAGGCCCCTGCTCCGTAGATCATCACTCCAATGAGGACCAAAGTCCTGGCAACAATAGGAAAGTTCAACCCCGTCGGCAGGTTGATTGCCCAGAGTGGGGACAGCCTTGCCAGCTTTGGTCCCTCGATCAGGTTACCGTAAACATGCTGGAAATGTTCGGGCATGACTGCGAAGAGAGTATGCCCATGAAGAATAAGCAGGAACGAAGCAATGCCTGCGACAAGTTGCCTCGAACGTTCGTCGGATTTTTTTTGCATTGGGCATTTGATCAGGCAACAGATGGCGATGAAAAAAGGGAGAAGAACCGGAAGCATCATTCTGCCCAAAACTGTGGATATACCCAGTTTCCAAAGGTTCATGAAGGACCCTGCTGAAAGCAGAAGCCACATTGCCACCGCCATGGAAAGACCGAGATAGACTTCAGGAGAATGGACTGCTTGTTTGTTTTTGATTATCAGGAATACGGGCGTGAAGAACAAAAGCGAGAGTAATATAATGACTGGGATCGAATAGACGAGGAACTCCCAGCCAACAAGAAAATGCAGCTGACTTAGAAGACGTATAGAGATACTTTCAAAGAACGTAGAGAGGAATAAGGAGAATTCGGCAGGACCCTTGTTTTCATATACCCTGGTTGCAAAGGAGAGATATGCATTATCTCCGCGAGTTATCTGTACAATAAGCAGATAAGATAGCACAGGTGCTGATATAAGCGCCATATGAGCAAATAGCTTTCTCCAACCTGCGGCGATATACTCCTTATGAAACCAGAGGAGTAGCCATGGCAGAAAAGCGAGTGAGTTTGCTTTTGTTGCCAGCAGCAAACCCATGAGTAGAGATAATTTCCAGAGTCCCGCAGACCTCTCACGTTTCGATTCCACGGCAGTCTTGTAGAGCAGAAATGAGAGAAGGATAAGTAGAGAGTCGTTCGTGACAGCGATTGTATAGATGGTCAGGTTTGGGTGAAGCAGAGCGAACAGAGCTGGGAGATATCGAAAGGTAGAGTTTGGGAAGGTCTCAAAACCGAACTTCAGCGCCGCCAGCATTAGCAGAAGGCCAAAGAGAGCTGATACCCATCGGGCACTGAAAAAATGCCAGAGTGGGTCAGGGATCAGGCGAACCGGAAGTGTCGCCAGGGCGACCGAAAGGTAATAGAGGGGCGGTTGACCCGCCTCGATTTGACGCTTCTCAAAATTAAAGACGTAGCCATCCACTTTATAGGCTTCTACTGAATGCTCAAAGAGGGGGTTCACAACGGAGCCATCAGCTCGTGATTCGTACTCTCCCCGGGAAAATCCCCCCCAGAAGATCATGGCGTGCTGACGGGTGCCGTTCTCGTGGATAATCGGAAACTGGTTCTTTTCCACCAGATAGACCACATAGTCGAAGTGGTCCATTTCATCGTGGGACTGCCCCGGCGGGAGAGCCATTATCCAGAGAAGGGACTTGAACAGGAAAAGCAGGCTTAGAAAGGCTGCAGATAGGGTGAAACTCGGAGAAGCAGGACTTTTCATCGTAGCCCTCTTTTCGGAGTCCACTGATTCTTCTGCTGTTAGCTCTTCTCTGGAAGGGTTCATCTCGGTTTCTTAGGACGCTTAATCAAGCAAACTCAGCTCTGTACGCTGAAGAGAAGCAACGATTATCGATCATGAGTATGTGCTCCGAGAATTGCAATGGCTGTGAGAGTTGAAACGGCCCTTGACACATGAGGGGTGTCTGGCGAGGTTCACCTCGACCTCAGACAAGGGGTTTTGCCCTCTCCAGCGGATTCCTTTGTTTTTGGCGACTTTACAACACCAGGAGACATATTCATGTCTATTACTGCAGAACGCAAAAAAGAAGTTATTGAAGAGTACAAAACTCATGAAGGTGACACTGGATCTCCCGAGGTTCAGGTTGCTCTCCTCACCGAACGCATCAACAATCTGACCGAACATTTCAAGATTAACAAGAAAGATCACGCAGGCCGTCGCGGCCTTCTCATGCTGGTTGGACAGAGAAAGAGCCTTCTCGATTATCTGAAGAAGAAGGACATCGAAAGATACCGTACTCTGATCAAGCAGCTGGGACTTCGTAAATAAGACCTACATGCACGTTGTTCTAAATAGAAAATCGCAGTTCGAAATAACCCCTAACTTTGTTGATCTTGGTGCAGCACGTCTCCGCGTGCTGCACCTGTCTTTTTATACCTCTCAAACTCTTGAAAGGAGAACGCCGACCCCGCAAACATGATTTGATTTCTGAGGAAACGGTGACGGTAGCACGGGAACGGGATTTTCAAGTGACGTCAGACAATGAGAGCTTCTGACGGTACCTGCAAATTCCGAATCCCCGAAAGTCTCACCTCTCCTCAACCAGTAACTCTTCAATGGGTTACGCCAAATTACTACCTGATATACAGGAGAGATACATTTATGTCTAATAAGACAAACTATGAGGCCATCGAAGGCCTCAACTTTACAGAACATGTGATCACGACAGATTTTGGTCATGGAAAAGTTCTCGAAATGAGAACAGGAAAACTGGCTAAGCAGGCAAACGCCACTGTCCTGGCGAAAGTTGGAGACACAGTGGTCCTTGTTGCTGTTGTTGGCGCTGAGTCAGGCGAAGATCGTGGTTTCTTCCCACTCATGGTTGACTACCGCGAGAAGTTCTATGCGGGTGGTCGTATACCCGGAGGATTCTTCAAAAGAGAAGCTCGCCCATCTGATGGTGAAACCCTTCGTGCGCGTATTATCGACCGTACCCTTCGTCCGCTTTTCCCTAAGGGGTATAAGAATGAGGTGCAGGTCTATGTAACGATTCTTGCCAGTGACAAGGATCATCCTGCAGAGCTCGTCGCCATGTGTGCCGCCAGTGCAGCGCTGCATATATCGAACATCCCCTTCATCAAGCCAATCGCCGGAGTTCGAATCGGATGTGTAGACAATGATCTCATCGTTAACCCGACTCGCGCTGAACAGGAAGAGAGCGATCTCGACCTCATCGTTGCTGGACATTCCGATGGTATTAACATGGTTGAAAGCGGAGCGAAAGAACTTTCAGAAGATATGATCGTTGAAGCACTCCAGCTTGGTCATGACCAGATCAAATCAATCGTTGAAGCGATCGAAACTCTGCGGAGCAAATGCGGTAAGCCCAAGATGGAGTTCGAAGAGAAAGAACTTCCTAAAGAACTCTTCGAAGATGTTGTTAAATTGATTCCTCCTCATATCAAAGAGATTCAGGAATCTCACGAAAAGAAAGCACGCGACCTTCGTGTACAAAAAGCTGTGGATGAAATTACCGAACAGCTGATCGAAAAGTACCCTGAGCAGGAATCTGATATTAAAGAAGCTGTCCATCTACTGGATGAGAAAGCAATGCGTCGTAAGGTCATCAAGGATGGCGTTCGAGCTGACGGAAGAAAACCGACAGAAGTTCGTCCGATCTGGACAGAAACAGATGTCCTCCCTTCAGTGCACGGCTCCTCAGTCTTTACGCGTGGTCAGACACAGGCACTTGCCGTTGTCACCCTCGGAAGTGTTTCTGATAAGCAGATGATTGATGACATGACGGGTGTTACCTATAAGAACTTCCTGCTTCATTACAACTTCCCTTCTTACAGTGTTGGTGAATGCCGTATGCCACGCGGTCCAGGCCGTCGCGAGATCGGTCACGGTGCTCTCGCTGAGCGTGCACTTGCACCGATGGTTCCACCAATCGAAGAGTTTCCCTATACAATCAGAAGCGTTGTCGAGATTCTCGAATCGAATGGTTCCTCCTCCATGGCGACTGTGTGCAGTACATCAATGGCAATGATGGATGCTGGTGTACCTCTTCCACGCCCTGTTGCCGGTATTGCGATGGGTCTTATTACTGATGATTCCGGTGGGCTCGAGATTCTAACGGATATCCAGGGGATTGAAGATCACGTTGGTGATATGGACTTCAAGGTCGCTGGGACGTCGGATGGTATCACCGCTCTTCAGATGGATATCAAGATCGAGGGAATCACACGAGAGGTTCTCGAACGTGCTCTTGAGCAGGCTAAGGCCGCTCGCGAATATATACTTGGCAAGATGGCTGAAACTATTACGCAAGGTCGTCAGGAAATGAAGGATCATGTACCAAGAGTAGAAGTGATTCCTCTTCCTCAGGACAAGATCGCTCTTGTTATTGGACCTGGCGGAAAGAACATCAAGAACATCGTTGAAGTCTCTGGTGCGAAGGTTGACATCGAAGATGATGGAAACTGTTTCATTACCTCTGAAGACAAAGAGTCTGCGCAGAAGGCACATGACCTTGTCATGGGCTATATACGTGAAATCAAGCCAGGTGAAATCATCACGGGTCCGGTTGTTCGTATCACCGAGCATGGTGCCATCGTACAGCTGACTCCAAATAAAGATGGTATGGTTCATATCAGTGAGCTTGAGCATCGTCGCGTTGGAACTGTTGATGAGGTTCTTTCAGAAGGTGAAGAAGTTACCGTTAAAGTTCTGGAAGTCGATAAGGACCGTGGTCGTATCCGTCTGAGCCGTAAAGCACTGATCGAGAAACCAGAGGGTGCAGAAGATGAAAAACGTGAGCGTGGAGACGGTGGTGACCGCGAGAGCCGTCCACCAAGAAGAGATAACCGTGATCGTGATCGCAAAGGAAGAAAGCCGCGTCCACCACGTCGTTCGTCCTGATTAAAGCACCACCAGTAGAACTCATGAAGCGCCTTGTATTTCGTACAAGGCGCTTTCTTTTTTCCTCGACCATTCTCCCAGGCTCTGCTCTATATTTCATCAAGTAAACGCTAAGGAGTAAGCAAGGTTGCTAAGCACCCAAGGTCTTCTGGTTCCGCTTGTCGTAGGAATGCTGCTTTATTCGCATTCCTCTGCTCTTGATGAGTATGATGGTAATTTGAAGCCAGAAATACGCACTGATCAGGAGGATATTAACTCCGGCGCTGTCAGTGTGAACGAGCTGTTCTATCGCGGTGCACATATTTTCAGCAATAATTTCACAGCGACCGACGGGTTTGGAGAGGCTCCCGATGGCCCTCGCAGATCATCTCAGGATCTTGCTGGTAATCAAATCACGCCATTTCTCAGGTTTAACGGACTTGATGCGCAAAGTTGCCTCGAATGTCACAACAGTCTCGGCATGCAGCGCGGCGAGTCGACCATGTCTATGCCACGCCAGTTAGGAATGGTTGGTGGATCTGGTGGAGTATCCGCGAATGTGCTTGTTTTTGAGGATGGACATGATCTGGAAAACGGACGTGTTCGTAACCCTCCTCATGTGTTTGGTCTAGGATATATACAAAGACTCGCTGATGAAATGACGGAAGACCTGCTCACAATCCAGGAGCTGGCGCTAAGAGAAGCTGTTCAGCTTGGTGAAGAACAGAGGGTGGAGCTTGTTTCCAAAGGGGTCCATTTCGGATACCTGAATGCTTCGCCGATTGGCGCTGTCGATACATCAGAGTTTGATGGAATTAGCATTGATCTGGTAGTGCGTCCTTTTCAGCACAAGGGGGTCGCCTCTTCGCTCAGAAACTTTGTCTCTGGAGCCATGAATTTTCACTTCAGCGTGCAACCTGAAGAACTCATCAAGCGACATCTTATTCCCAATGATAATCCTAACGGAACCCTTCAGAACGATCCGGAGATCGAAATCGCTGACGGGGATGTCAGTGCGGTCGCCGCCTTCGTTGCAGCTCTTCGTCCGCCTGTAGAAGATTCTTCGGGACTCGAACCCGAGTTGGTGGAAGAAGGGAGAGATCTATTTACCGCAATCGGTTGCGCGGAATGCCATGTCCCCAGCATGACAATCAGAGATTCAAGAGTGACGATTATAGATCCTGATGTGATTGAGGAACAGGAAGAACTTCTGGATAGAGACTCCAGGTATATCTCTCTGAAAGAGAAAATTCGCAGCACTTCACATTTGAGTATATCAGCCAAAGAGGTTGATAGTCGCTTGCTTCCTTCTCGACTTTCCCATGAAGCGAAGCAGATCGCCGACGAAACAGGAAGACTTCGGGGACTGACTTTCGATCTCAGTGATGAGTATCTTCCGGATGAAGCATTGCCCAGACTGCGGCCTGAAGAAGATGGAACAGTTAAGGTTCCTCTATACAGTGATCTGAGACGCCACAAGATGGGTCAGGATCTGTCGGATCCAATAGCCCAGGAAACTGAAATCCAGTCTATACTGATTCCTCCCGATGAGTTTCTTACACGCCCTTTGTGGGGAGTTGCAGATACGGGCCCCTGGATGCATGATGGTCGTGCAACGACACTCAGGCAAGCTATCCTGATGCATTCTGGTGATGGCAGCGAAGCGAATGAGAGTATAGAGAGTTATAATTCCCTGACAAAAAGTGAACAGAGTGCGCTTGTTGAATTCCTGCGCTCTTTGAGAACTCCACCCATGAATCACGAGATGGAGCCGGGAATCGTTCATCGATCTGGAATGGTCTTTCGCTAGAAAGGCTTTCAAGCCTTCGGCAAAATGAGCTCTCGACGCGGCGGGGGAAGGCTCCCTTTTACAGCGCGGACGAGAGCATCTTCGAGGTGCAGTGCTGTTCTTTTCCAGGTAAAAGAAGCGGCGTGCTTGATACCTCGACGTATATTTTCTTCTCTTTGCTGATCATCATTGATGAGTTTATTGAGGGAGCGGTCGAAGCTTTCTGGATAATCCGGGTCGAATGTGAAAGCGCACTTCCAGGCAATTTCTTTCATCGGCGACCGGTTCGCTATGAGGACAGGAGTTCCAACTTTCAAAGCTTCAAGGATGGGAAGTCCAAAGCCTTCAGCAACGCTCGGGAAGATAAGTCCATCAGCATTTTTGTATAATGCCGCCATCGACTCGTCTGATATACGGGGCAGAGTGATAATTCGGTCTGATATTCCATACTGTTCAGCTAGACGGTGAACGCGTTCCCGCTCTTTACCAGTACCCGCACAAACAAGGGGCATGTCTATCTCCGTCATACGGGAGAGACGCCAGAATAAGAAATCCCAGTTTTTGTGAGGTTTGAAAATCCCAACAGATAAGAGATATTTCTTATCTTTGATTACCGGCGGGAGTGGGTGGGTGATCTCCATGTCCTCCTGGATAATCCCAGGACCTAAACGGGTACACAAGACCCGATCCGGGCGAAAGTAGTAGAGCGTCTGCAGTTGAACTTTGACGTGTCGGCTTGTTGTAAGCACATACTTTGCCTTTTGCCTGAGCCCAATCAGATAAAGACGGTTGTATATTCCTGTTCCGCGCTGGGTTGGATGCGTGATATGCAGGACATCCTGTATATGGCATATGACAGGAAGCCCCGTTCTCAGGCAGGTCGCATAATGAGGGGAGTACCAGGCGTGAACTTTACGGGGGAAGCGGGGCGGTACAATCGCCGCTTTTAGGGAGTAGACCTTTGGAGTCCAATTGACAATTTCTGCTTTGAGATCAGAGGGAATCGACTCTTGAAGAACATCCCTCGAACCACAGAGGATAATTTCAAACGGGGGAGGGGATGCAGCCCACTCCTGAAGCAGGCCCGAAAGGACTACACCTATTCCGCTGTGGCGGATCATGCGCGCATCTACGGCAACTCTAAACAATTGTTTTGATCTTCCTCAAAATGGTTTCGTCGATTTACTTTGGAGGCGGATCATGGAATAAATCTGGGTTGCGAGAATTGATGATGGCGATCAGACGATCAACAGATTTTATACGCTCTTTATACTGATCCTTCTTAGCTGGTCGTATATAGCCCAGTACCATATAGATAGGACGTCTCAACTGCATATCCCTCAACATCATCCTGAAGATACGATCTCTTTTTGAGCCGTTGAACTGTCGGTTTGTATAATGCACGATGCTGCGATAAACACGCCGGAAAAAGAACTCGGGCTTTTTTCCCACCGATCCCATTTGACGATGTGAAATTTTCAGAGACGGGATATGCACAATACGGTAACCAGACCGACGAATACGATGGCACCAGTCCGTATCCTCACAGTATATGAAAAAGCTGGCTTCCAGATCGCCTACCTGTTCATAGACTGCTCTGGGAACCATCAGGCAGGAAGCCTGTACCCATCCACAACCATAGGGCTTACTGGAACCGATCAGTTTTACACGGTAAGCAAACTTGCGCAGCTTCTCTATGAGAGGATAAAGTGCTGAGTGGAATCGGACGTAAGATAGGGGTGAGAGTTCTTCAAAAGCACTTTGCTGAGGCAGGCCATCATCGTGAAGAAGCTGACAGCCAACTCCCCCCACCTGTGGATGCTTTTCCATGAACTTGATCATTCCCTCAAAAGCACGCCCATTTGCACGGGCATCGGGGTTAAAAAGAAGAAGGTAATCACCCGTTGCGGCATGGAGGCCCACATTGCAGCCAACGGCAAAGCCTTCGTTTTTCTCGTTTCTGATGAGTTTTACCCAAGGGTATTCTGATTCGATCAACTCTGGCGTTCCGTCGACAGAGCCGTTGTCCACGAGAATCATCTCCACGGGAAACTTGCAATTCTCCTTCGCCTCGCTCATCGCTTCGAGATACTCTATGATATCCTCTTTTTGATTCCAGCTAATCGTTACTACAGATAAGAGGGGAGGTTTTCGCTTCTTAAGTGCAGACATGGTATTAATCCTCAACTGATTCCTGTTGTGATCTTGGACCTCGTGAGAGTCCCCTTTTAGATTCTGCTGTACAGAAATCAATCAGAGCCTGAACTTCCTCAGGTATAGACATTCCACTATAATCTTCTTGCAATAGCTGAAGCCCTCTTTTCACTGAATGCCCTTCACGAAAAAGACGTTTATAGGCATTCTTGAGGTTGATCCTCTGTTCCGAGGAAAAACCTGCACGCCTCAAACCGACAGCATTAATTCCAATTACAGTACCGTAGTTCTTGAGGGTCATAAAGGGGGGAACGTCTTTCGAAACAACGGCTCCACCTCCGACCATGCTGTATGAACCGATCCTGACAAATTGATGTATAGCGACATGTCCGGATATAAATACATTGTTTTCTACGTGAATATGACCTGACAGTCCTGCGTAGTTTACAAGAACACAATTGTTTCCAATGGCGCAGTCATGGGCTACGTGAGCATAGGCCATAACAAAATTACTGTCACCGACGACAGTGTTACTTCCCTCGTGTAGACCACGGTGTACGCTGGAGAACTCACGGAAATGGTTTCCATTTCCAATGACCGTACCAGATTTCGTTTCGGGATTGAAGCCAAGGTACTGAGGGTCGTGGCCGACCACTGAATGATAGTGAAAGGTATTCTCAGATCCGATTCGCGTTCTGGTTCCGATGATAGCGCCATTCATAAAGATATTATTCGGACCAATTTCGCAATGAGGTCCGATGACACAGCCCGGCCCGATATGATTGGATTTATCTACCTTTGCAGAAGGATCGATCGTTGCTGATGGGTGTATAGCCATAGTTTCCTGTTCGAGTGATGATTCAGAGAGGTCTCTCGGTCATGCAGAACCAAACATCCTGTCACCGGCGTCTCCCAGACCAGGCAGGATATAGGCATTCTCGTTGAGTTTTTCATCCATTGCCGCCAGATAGACATGCACATCGGGATGTTTGCTTTCGACGATTTTCTTACCTTCAGGGCACCCGATCAGGCAAAGTGCGATGATCATAGCCGGGTTGCTTCGTTTTACATATTCTATCGCGGCGCACAGGCTGCCTGCGGTTGCCAGCATCGGATCAACAAGGATAACCGTCGAGTTTGACAGGTCTTCTGGTACATTGGTGTAATAGGTTTCAGGGACTTTCGTTTCTTCGTTTCTTCTCAAGCCGATGTGTGCAACCCTGGCTTTGGGCAAAAGGTCCAGCATTCCGGTCATCATTCCAAGGCCGGCTCGGAGGATAGGGGCGATCACAAGGTCCTGATGCTCGAGGGTGTCGCCCTCTGTTTCGCACAACGGAGTCGTCACTTTACATCTTCTTGTTTGTAATTCCCGGGTGGCTTCGTAGGAAAGGAGCAGGGTTATTTCTGAGACGAGCTCCCTGAACTCTTTCATACGTGTCTCTTTGTCCCGCATCATGGTCATTTTGTGGGCGATTAGTGGGTGAGATACGATGGTAAACGGCACGGATGATCTCTTTCTTGATGGTCTGCTGGGAGAAAGGTGACGATTATTAATTGGGTGAGCAAGCACTATCAGACTCGCTTTTTATCTGAAAGACAAGCAATGCTTCACATAGCCATCCTCTTGTCTTGCGATCAGGTATCGTTTTTGAAACCCTCCTTTCCATGAACAGTGTGCGAAAAATCATCAAAAGCATGAAAGACTCGCTCTTCGGAGCGTTTCTAAGAAGACGCTTTTCTCTCTATTTGACAATCGAAGGGTGGTGCCTTGTTGGAACGATGTTGTTGATCGGTCTTGCCGCACTCAACACAGGGGCTCCTCTCCTTTATCTAATGTTCTCCATGCTTTGTTCGTTCTTTGTTCTTTCAGCCGTTCTTGCCACCCAATCATTGCGGAAGCTCCGGGTGACACGTTTAGCCCCGAAGGTCTGGCAGGCAGGTGTCCCAATGAGAGTCACACTGACTGTTCGAAATGGTAAGAGATTCATTTCAAGCTACAGTTTGAGGCTCGTTGACTACCTCTCATCGAAACAACGATTGGGTGCGGCTTTCTTTGATATTATTCCGCCCAAGAATCAGATTTCCAGGAAGGATTATGAATGCTTCTTTTCGCGAAGAGGTGCCCATAAGCTGGACCGTATTTCAGTCGCCACCCGTTTCCCGTTTGGTCTCATCGAAAGGACGCTTTCTTTCGACTATACCAATGAAGTTTTGATTCTCCCTCAGGTGATTCAGGTTGATAACCGGATGCAGTCTCTCAAGGCAGACCTGGGAGACTATGAATCGGTCAGCAAGGGAGCTGGCTCGGGACTCTATGGACTCAGGGAATATACTCCAGAGCATTCGGCCCGAGATATTCACTGGAAAGTGAGTGCAAGGCGAGGGAACTTGATCGTTCGTGAGTATGAAAAGGAAGAGCGGCGCCGTGCCACAGTGCTCCTGGATAATCGAAGTCCTGAACCGTCTATTGAAACTACTGAAGAGTTCGAGAAAGCGATTATCCTTACAGCCTCGATCATTGAATGGTTACTGGATGATCAGCATGAAGTAGAGCTCCGAACTGCAAGCGGTATGGTGGGGTTTGGCAGCGGGCTTCCTCACCTTGCAAGGTGCAGGAGGACTTTGGCCTCGATGAAAATGATTCGGAAAGAAGAGGCAGACGCTGCTTTTCTAAATGTTGATAGTCAGGAGACGGTCGTTCTGGAGATAGCCTACAGTGGGGGAAGCTCTTTGTCAGGAAGTTTTCATCGAATCTCTATCCACGAATTCGAGAGAGAGCTTGAGGAGGCGTTGATGCGTGGTGTTCATCAGAGTGGCCAGTCGGAGGAGAGACGATGAGTCGCTCGCTCGCATTCCATCAGGTGCAGAGATATTTTACTTTTGCCACGGCCCTTTGGGCTTTCGTTGTTCTGGCTTGCTATACGGAGCTTCACAATCTTGCGATTGGAACTTTTCTTGTTTTTTTCGTCATTTGCTTCTACAGAAACAAAATTAAAATCCACTTGTCTAATACCATTTGGGTCGTAGCCAGTATCATTGCAATCATTGCTGCGCTGTACGGCTGGTTTTTCCTGCGCCAGGAACTCTATTCGGTAATTTATCTCTTTTTATATCTCGAGTGCAATAAGCTCTGGTTTAACCAGAAAACAAGAGATTCTCTACAGGTCTATGCATTAACATTTTTTCAGATACTTGCAGCTTCCGTATCTACTTCTTCTCTTACTTTTGCCCCTGCTCTTATTATCTATATGTTTCTGGTGCTCGGGGGTTTGATTACCACGACGATCAAAAGAGATGCTGAGCTTTCCCTGCTCCTTAACAGGCAAAAGAAGGGGTTCTTTAGGAAAAGTGAACCACAGACGATTTATGCCTGTCCGCATGGAGACTTCCTGCAGTCGCAGTACAATAAAATGGTCAGGCGTAAATACAGGCTGTATAGAACATCCGCGAGTCTCTTTACTGTCCTCATTATGATCCTTTTTATTGGGACAGGACTCTTTTTCTTTATTCCCAGACTACAAGCCACGCATTTCTTTGGTGGATATACTCCGTCAAGGGCATCAGGTTCTGTTTCCGGTTTTAATGATATTGTCGACTTTATGGGAGTCGAACAAATACAGATGGACCCAACAATCACAATGCGGGTCAGGCCGCTCAATGGTGTTGATATTATTGAAGGTGACCCAGACCCGGCAATGATCCGTCTGCGCGGTACGTCTCTCGACTATTACGATGGGCGTCGCTGGACCAAAGGACCCGATTCAAAAACATCAGAACGCCGAATGCTCAGGAATGAAGAGCAGATAAAATTCAGGCGCGTTGAAATGGCAGGGTCTCACCTCCCGGAGATCGAGCTGGAAATTACAGTTGAGCCAAACTCAAGAGGCTTTCTCTTCGGACCCAACAGACCTTTCGAATACCGTTTTCCTACAAGACATAATTTCATCGTGGATAATCAAGCTGAGTCTGTTCAGCTCAATATTGATGGCTGGAACCGTGCCGTTACCTACACGACGAAGGGGCTTAAAGGAACAGAGTACGCTCCGGAGGATCAAGCAACTCTGTCACCCGACTTTAATCAAGGCAGTCCAAGAGAAGTCCTCGCAAACGCAATCAGGGCTATACGTTCAAGAAACCCTTCCTCCTTTGAATCTTCTCTCTCGGTCTATAAGCAGCTGCCTGATCATGACGATATGGCAGTTGTGCGTAATCTGGCAGAAGCCTGGACCGAAGGAATTGATCCGAATGATATTCACGCGAAGGCGAAAGCGATCGAGCTGGAGCTGAAGAAGGCCTATCGATACAGTCTAGACATCTCGTTTGCCTCGCGTCAGGATCATCTCTCCTATTTTCTCAACACTGCCCGAGAAGGACACTGCGAGTATTTCGCAACCGCGATGACCCTCATGTTGCGTACCCTTGATATTCCAAGTCGAATTGTGAACGGATATGTAACCGATGAGTGGACAGGCTCAGGGCAGTATTTTCTGGTTCGAAAGCAACATGCCCATTCCTGGGTAGAAGCTTATTCTAGCGATTACAAGATGTGGTTAACCTTCGATCCGACTCCTTCAAGCGGAATTGGAGGCAATCGTATTCCTGACAATACGTTCAGAAAGCTGTCACGCTGGTGGGACTCGGTGAAGTTGGTGTGGTATGAAAATGTCATCGACTACGATCAGACTGACCAGGAAGAACTATACAAGAACATGTTTGGACGGGGCAGCGCGATTCCCAGTTTCAGACGATTTTTGTCAGAGGATTTTCTGAGGAGATCCACCGGAGGGATCAGCGGAGGACGCCTGATACTTATTCTTCTAGTTCTCACTGTGATGGTCGTGCTGATCATATTGCTTGCAAAGGAATTCAAAAAGCTTCGAACACTTCGAAATAAGACAAGAAAAACAAGTGCAAAGGGAAATGCCAATGAGCTAGCTGCTTTGCAGGACTATTTGCGGGTACTACAAGAGCTCGAAACAATAGAACCAAGAAAGGAAAGCCTGACACCGCTTGAGTTTGCAGAAAAAATCTCTATTCGACTTCCAGCTGTTCAAGACTTTATATATGTTACAAGAAACTACTATGAGTCGCGCTATAATGGAAGGAAGTGGACTGGCGAGGATTCGAAAAGAATTGCCGACCTGCTCAGCCGTGTCCAAAACCTATCCAAGGCTGAGAGAAGAAATGTTGAATAGGTAAAAGGAAAAGTTAATTCTGATGGAAAGCAACTCATGGGGAGCACCCATACACACACAGACAAAAACCATTAAAGTAGGAGATCTTTCGATAGGTGGGGGCGCCGATCTAGCTGTTATCGCCGGTCCCTGTGTCATCGAGTCTAAAGACCATGTCATGAAAATGGCTGAGCAAATTGTTAAAGTATGTGAAAAGCTTAAGATGCCGCTTATTTTCAAAGCCTCCTACGATAAGGCTAATCGAACCTCGATCGAGTCGTATCGCGGTCCTGGCATTGAGGAAGGCCTCAAAATACTAGAAGGTGTCAAAAATGAGTTCAGCTTGCCAATCTTAACGGATGTCCATACCGAAGACCAGGCAAAGTCAGCCGCCGATGTCTGCGATATCATTCAAATCCCCGCGTTTCTTTGTCGCCAGACTGATTTCATCGTAGCTGCTGGAAAAACCGGAAAGGCAGTGAATGTTAAAAAAGGACAGTTTCTTGCCCCCTGGGATATCGTAAATGTTGTACAAAAACTGGAAGAGGCAGGATGCCGTGATATCCTGATTACAGAACGTGGAACTTCTTTCGGATACGGATCACTCGTTACAGATTTCAGAAGTCTCCAGCTCATGGCAGAAAAGACTTCTTACCCTGTCTGTTTCGATGGAACTCACAGTGTTCAACAACCAGGAGGTCTGGGTAAAGCAACGGGGGGCAATCGCGAGCACGTGCCTCTTTTGTGTCGAGCCGCCTGTGCTGTCGGAACTAATGCTCTCTTTCTCGAAACGCATGATGATCCAGATAATGCGCTCAGTGATGGACCTAACATGATACCACTCAAGAATCTTGAAGCGGTGCTTTCTTCCTGTATCGCGATTTCAAAGACAATTCTGGCGCCCCTGTAAATACAGATTACTCATGCAATTATCATCAAGGCCAGTTGCATTGATCGTCTCCTACGATGGAACGAGTTATCAGGGATTACAGGCACAGAAACATACATCCAGGACTATACAGGGAGAACTGGAGAGCGCTGTCGTAAGACTGGGGACTCATGGAGATTTAAATTTCGTCGCTGCAGGTCGTACAGATGCCGGTGTGCATGCAGCCCAGCAATTCATTCGGGTTAATATCTCTGATAGGATACCCTTGCCACGCGTGAGCGTCGCTTTGAATTCACTCCTTCCTCCGGATATACGTATTCTCAAAGCAGCAGAGAGTAATGGTTTTCACCCTCGGTTTGATGCAATACAGCGACGCTATGTTTATCGCTTTTCGAAAGAGAGAGAGCTCCTACCCGTATATAGGAATATGGTCACAACCATCCGTATGCCATTCGAGCAGGGATTAATCAAGGAGGCTGTTACGCTCTTCAAGGGTAAGCATGAGTTTTCTGCCTGGAGATCGTCCAGCTGCCAGGGCAAAAGGAGTCTATTGACGATTGATGAGGCATTCGCAATTGAGCCTGATTCCCCTGCGCGATTCTTCGAAGGAAGCGAAGTCTGGCAGATCGTTTTCGCTGCAAGAAGCTTTCTGCATCATCAGGTAAGATTCATGGTAGGCGGGATATTGTCCGTTGCTTCCGGCAAGATTTCCCTGGAGGAATTATCGAGAGCCTTGGAAAGAGGAGAGCGTCCGAATCAGGTGGCGTGTACAAAACCACATGGTTTAATGTTTCTAGAGGCTCGCTATCCTGCTGATAAGGATCCCTTTTCGAATGAATTCAACTGATCGGTTCTCATCCAGCCGAATCTTCTATTTCTACCTGATTCTAGTCTCATTCATCTTTTGTGTCCCAGGTTTCGCGCGTGGCTCAGTCCCCTTGATCAATCCAACCGTCATAAGTCAATTTCCTCATGATAATGAGGCGTTCACCCAGGGACTTCTCTTCCATGACGGTTTCCTCTATGAAAGTACAGGTCTTTACGGTGAATCGACACTTCGCCAAACGGAAATTACATCTGGAACAGTTGTCCGGCAGGTAGAATTGCCCGACGAGCTATTTGGAGAAGGGCTGACACGAATTAATGAAAGACTCATCCAGATCACCTGGAAAGAACAAAGAGCTCTTGTCTATGCCATCGACAGTTTCGAAGTAATAAATGAGTACACCTACGAGGGTGAAGGGTGGGGTCTGACATTTGATGGCGATTATATACTCATGACAAGTGGAGACCACTATCTGCAGTTCCGAGATCCTTTTTCCTTTGAGCTGGTCCAGAAACTACCGGTGACCCTCAATGGTCGGCCACTTGCACGATTGAACGAATTGGAGTTTATAGAGGGAAATGTCTATGCGAATATCTGGGGAGAAGATTTCATCGCTCGAATTGATCCACAAACCGGACAAGTCACGAGTCTTATTGACTGCCGCAAACTCATTCCTGCCGCAAGCCGGCAGAGAGAAAATGTGTTAAATGGTATTGCATGGGATCAGGAGAATAGGCTGCTCTATATTACTGGAAAGAATTGGCCTTCTCTGTTCGCCGTCAGTATCGACTGAGAACCGCCTCTTTTTTGATCGAAGGTCAGTTTGAAGCTCTTCAAAGATACAATTCGGCTGGCAATACCTGCAGTCCTCGAAAACCTTTTTAATTCGGCCATTTTTCTGGTCGATGCGCTCATGGTTGCTTCGCTGGGGCCGATCGAACTTGCTGCTGCGGGTATAGGTGGAATGACCATGTGGCGCCTGAGAAGTATTGGCGGGTGTCTGCAATTTGGTGCAGCTGCCACGATTGCTCGCCGCTGGGGAGAAGGGAATGTGCAGCGGGCCTGCTCGGTCTTTTCTCATTCAGTTCTTCTTTCTTTTCTCATTGGACTCTTCTTTGTATGCCTCTTTATTCCAGGATCCTATACACTTTTTCCTCTTTTGAATGCAAAGGGCGAGCTTTTTGATAAACTTGTTCCCTATTTTCACCTGGTGCTTCTGGTTCTTCCGTTCCGACTGGCCAGCTTCACAATGATGGCTTCTCTCCGGGCTGCCGGGGATACCAAAACACCGATGCTCACGACCCTTGCGATTAACATCGTGAACGTCTTTTTCAACTGGTGCTTGATTTTCGGAAACCTCGGATTCCCGAAGCTTGGTCTATACGGCGCTGGTGTTGCGACATGTATAGCACTTCTTGTTGAATTCGGAATTATGTCTTTTGTGGGCTTTCGAGGCATCCGGCCCAGAAAGCTATTTGCAGCAGTACCAGTGGAGGCAACCACAGTCGATGAAGAGATCGAGCCCTCACCTTCACTCTTTGCCACGTCGACGGAGGAAGACGGAGTTGATGGAGTCTTTAAACTTTCGAAGAGTGGTTGGAAGTTGTACATTCCAACAACTACTGCATCTATATTCCGTATTTCTCACCCGGCCTTTTGGGAAGAGATTGCGATCTCTATTGGCTTCTTCATCTTCTTTGGGATGATTGGGAGTTTCGGAGATCTTGCTTATGCCGTTCATACATCGATTATCAGAATTGAAAGTTTTTCGTTCATGGCAGGATACGGTGTTTCAATTGCTGCTTCAACTCTTGTAGGGCAGGCACTGGGCGCTCGAGACAAAGAGAAAGCCCTTCGCAGCTTTTCCATGTGCATCTCTATAGGCATGTCTATCATGGGGTTTATCGGGATCCTCCTCTGTCTTTTCCCCGAATGGTTTCTAGGGTGGTTTGTTTCCGACCAGCGCGAGGCATTCATGGGAATAGGAATTCCTCTCATGATTATAACCGCGCTAAGTCAACCATTGACGGCATCCACGATGGTTCTCGCGAATGGACTGAGAGGAGCTGGGGAAACAACTTATCCGTTTATTGCTCAAATGATTGGTGTTATCGGTATACGAGCCGGGCTGGGTTATCTTCTGGCCTTCCCATTGAATCTGGGGCTTCAGGGCATCTATATCGCCATGGCCTTTGACTGGGTTGTACGTACAGCGATTCTGGCTCTGATCGTTCTCAAAGGGAACTGGTCCGAGAAAGAAGTTTAGAATGAGAGTGTCTATTCCGGGGCAGAAAGATGTCACGTTCAGGGGTCAATTTACCTTATGTACCTTATTTCCGGGTCCCTTGAGCTCATCATAGCCTTGAGGCTCTTTGTAATCTTTCAGTTCTGTTGCCATAAACTTTACCAGTGAATGCATATGATCAGCATAGGCTTCTTTTTCTTTAGCCTTGTTTTCTTTTTGCCGTTCTTCTTCGGCAGCCCTGATCACTTCCTTCACATAGATACCATAGGAGAGGGTCTTCTCGGTCACTTCAAACCCAGGTTTTGAAATGATACTCTTCACGGTTGTGATGATCTGCTGTTTCATCAGCGGCAAATGAAGCATGGGATTGCGCGTTAAGTTTCTGGCGGCCGTCAGGTGTTTTTCTTCACACCATGCATTCTGAACGAAGAGAACCTCGGTATTTGCAAGCCTCGGATTGCTTTTGAGCATTTGTGCGATCTGAAGACCATTGTACTGCTGCTCGACAATGCTCAGGACGATCAAGTCAGGCTGAAATCGAGCGATCAGCTCAATAGCTTCAACGGGATCCTCCAGGGGAAGGAATTCGCCCAGGCCCCTGATTGCTCCATGGTAGGTTTGCAACTGATCGGGCTTGTCGATCAGGACCATGATTCGCGGGAGGCTACCTTTGTCCGCACTCTTGCGTATGCCTGAAAGCCCTCTCATGCGCCTGCGCGCGAGAATCTCTGCTGGGGAGAGCTCCGAAGAGCTAGAAACCCGCTCTTTCCTCTGTTCCGGTTCTGCTTTATTTTGAACAACCTGAGAGCTGGGTGGCTTACTCGGTTGCTTCGATAGAGGCCTTTCGCTGGGTTTAGACTTCTTATCAGCAGGCTCAGAATCAGCAGACCTTTCAAGGATATCTCCACGGTTCAAAGCAGGCCTTGTCTCTTCGTCACCACTCTTGAGGTTTTGCTCTTCGCGTTCTCTCTTTTTTTCCTCGGATTGCTTTTGGGAGAAAGCTTTGTATTCTGGTACCGGAGCTGGAGGTAGACCGATATCAGTAGCGTCCTTTCCTTTCAAAGCTGGAGCATTCTCAACTTCTTTGCTGGCTTTCTTCCCAAAAACGCGCCTCTTCTTATCGGCCGGTTTCTTCTCGCCGGGTTTAGCCGGTTGCTTCAGCCCCCCCCAATTAAGACCTTCTTTGTGGATATCTGAGAATTCAGTTATCGACTCAAAACTGAGAAGTTCATCGACAGTAAAGTCCTTTGAACGGGGCTTAGTGAGCCCATTCTGGATCCCGGACTTCAGTGATTCGATGAGTTTTGAGCCTTGAAATGGCTTCTCCATGAAACCAATGGCGCCACTTGAAAGGGCAGACTCTCTCAGGTCCTGAGCCGTACTATTACTGAGGTAAAATACGGGAATCTCTTTGTAATCGGGGTTTCTCCGAATGGCTCCAGAGAGAGCTATCCCATTCATAATGGGCATATTTGCCTCGACCAGTAGAACATCCGGTTCATAGCGGTCGAGTCGCTCCAGGGCATCCAGGCTGTTCTTTGCCTCGACCGTTTCGAATTCCAGGTTCAGTAAGGAGCTGATGACATGGCGTACATCCTGATCGTCATCTACTACCATGATTCTAAATTTACTCATTGAATCCCACACTTTAATTTCATCACGAAAAGTGAATAATGAAAGCCTATTCTAAGGCAAGGAGTTTGGAGAATGACTTTTAGATGGCAGGAATTAGCTCCTTGGAGCGTCTTTCTAGTTGACTACTCGGGGCGGGTGGCGTTTCGTTTACATTGTGTCTGATTTTATGCCCCCCTGCTTTCATGTATTTCATGTAAACAATTAGGCTAGTCGGCACTAAATTTTCATGAGAAAGAAGGAGCTCAAAGATGAAGAAACATCTTTTACTCGCTAGCGTAGCAGCTTTCGCTGTTGCAGCTGGTACAATCAACGCCCAGACAGTCATCCAGGACTTCGAAGGTGGAACTACTGCAACATCCCTCGGATCATCATGGGGACCAACATTCAGTGGCACTTCATCTGTGACCAACGGTGCAGAAGAATACAGTGATGAGCAGGACAATACTACTGGTTCCGGCCTTTCTGCCAAGCTGACATTCGACTGGGGAGCATCAGGCACTGTCTCACGTATCCAGCCTACTACACTCCTCGAAGCTGGTCCTTCGGATCACAGCACAGAACCGATTATCAGCATTTCCGTTTTTGGTGCAAATCAGGGCTCAGAAATCCAGCCCTACATGTGTGATACTGGCAACAACGCAGGCTATGAAGCATTCTCTAATCCAACAGTTATCGACTTTACTGGCTGGCAGGATGTCGAGTATGACATCGACAATGATGCCAGCGAAGCATGGATCACAGGAGATGGTACACTTTCATCTTCCAACTGCGAACTCTGCGGAATCTTCCTGCTTCAGGGATCTGCAGCTGCTGGTGCAGACGTTTATTACCTGGACGATATCCAGTATAAAGCTGCAACAACAAGCGTCAGAGACTGGTCAGTATTTTAATTCGATTCTTCGAATTAAACGATTGTAGTTTCTCATGGTTTCCCCCTCAGTCGAGGGGGAAACCTAGCTTTTCAGGCACTTGAGTTCTGCCAAAGCAACAACCGCTGACATTATTCACACCGCCCACTTCTGGAATCCTGAATCGGGGAGATTTCTTTGAAGAGCTGTTATAAGTACGCCATGACGACGGCTTTGCTCTTCCTCGTTTCTTTCGGAATTAAAGTTTACCTGTCGCATGAAGAAATTGAAGTTCACGGGTGGAATACAGAAACTTTCTACCCTTCAGAAGCTACACTTCAGTTTTACTGGTCGGGGATTGTTCAGGAAAATGGTGCCCTCCCATCAAAAGACTCTCGCATCCAGTTTCCTGAAGGGCTTAAACATTGGATAGATACAACCCCGGTGCTTGAGTATATATGCGGCAATTCCCCGTTATTGTCTCGATTTCGCACACAGAACCCAATTGTTTACTCGATTCTGTGGATCGCTTTCTTATCAAGTCTGCCCATATTAATAGCAGGGTATTTTGCCTATTCTCAGAGATTGGACTTAGTCACGCTTTCTTTGTGTTTGTCCGTTTATCTCCTGCATCCGTTTTCCTACCTCAGAGTCATCGGAAACTTTGGACGAGAAAACCTTTCATATACGTTTATCTTTGCCGTATTCGTTTTGACACTCATCATTTTGAGTAGAAAAGCAGCAAGTGAAAGCAGCGAATGGAAGCCGCGTGATTGGGCTGAACCTGCTCTTGCGGCTTTCTTTCAATGGCTTGCGTTTTCGAGCTGGCACATGAGTCGGCCCTTTTACCTCCTCCTTCTCGGTTGGATCTCATTTATTCTCATTCTTGGAGTTCATAGTCCTCTCAAGGTACGTAAACTTACTCTCTTTCTGATCCTGACAATACCATCTTATCTGGTATTGCCTGTGCTCTCCAGCAGGGTCTTCGCTCTCTCTCCGGCTGCTGTCATGAGCTACGCGCTGATCATTTGGACACTCCTGCCACAGGCAGTGCGTGCAAATACCTGGCTGTGTGTTGCGATCCTTACCACTCCTTTGTGGTTCGCCCTTTTTCTGACGGATAGAGCTGATAGTCATGTCTCTTCCATTGTAGCAGACAAGTTACGATTCTTTCTTCGAAAACCTGCAGACCCTCAAGAACTCAATCCAGAAACAAGATTGATGTGGGTGGAAGCTTTTCACTCTCCAAGATTGAGCCAACTTATTGCCTATATCCTGGTCCCGCTACTTTTGATTTGTTTCCTACTCAAAGGAAAAGTTTCCGAACTTACATCTATCCACAAATCCAATAAAATCGTCCTGTATTCTGCCCTGATGCTTCTGCTTGCAGTATTTGGATTTGTCCTTTTCTTTCGACTTCACGGGTATCTCAACTTTATCTTTTGTATCTACCTTGTGGGAACCTTGAAGGCTCTGGTTCCAACTCGAAATCTACAGCTCTTGTGTCTACTTATCTATGCTCTATATACGGTTTTGCTTCAGAGCCCACTTAAGTCAATGATCGATGAGGCTGTCGGTCTACCGCAGCATGGAGTCACCTTCTTC
The DNA here is from genome assembly GCA_964437365.1 of uncultured Candidatus Sumerlaeota bacterium. GTDB lineage: Bacteria > Sumerlaeota > Sumerlaeia > SLMS01 > SLMS01 > CAYTGM01. The sequence continues at coordinate 47,182 of CAYTGM010000026.1, forward strand.
AGGCAGAGCCATATGGACTTGCTCCAGTGGATGCAGGATAATCAGGAGTTTCAAGGTGTTTATGCCGCTGGTATCGGAACCTCCGCAATGATCTACGCCTATGGAAACCAGACAACAATTCTTCAACCGAAATTCGAAAACCCTGATGTCAGAGATAAGACTATAAAGTTTTTGAAGGCCCTTCATCAAAAGGAATCAGATCTCTTGAGCTTTTGCAAAGAGTATAGTGTGGAGTATGTACTTTATGAGAGTAATTGGTTGTTGGACAGTTCGAAAGATTCATTATCATATACTGCAGGATATCCAGAAGCTGGTATCGATTCGGTCATCTATCAGATGCATTTTAAGCCAACGGAGCTCTTCGATTTTGAACTTGTCTATCAGAATGCCAATTACAGGGTCTTCCGTCGTATGGAACCAGATGACATGTATATTAACGAGTCAATTGGTTGGGAGCCCGTCTACGAAGCATCTTACTTTAATATTGACTATGGAGAAAGTATTGAACCTGAAGATGTGATCAAGGCGAAGAAGCGGATTGATACGCTATACAGTCTTTTCTCTACGGCGTTAAAAGAGCTTCAATCAGGCAATATTGAACAGGCATATCAATTCTTACAGAGAGTCGTTGATGTTGAGCCACGATTTTACAAAGCGTGGATTCGACTTGGTGAAATCGCTGAAGCGACAGGACAGCCAGCCGTTGCGATTCAAAACTATGAAAAGGCTTTGACTCATAGCCCAGAACTACCAAAGTTAGAGCAGAAGTTAGAGCGTCTAAAAGCTCTTAGAGAGAGTGATGAAATTCAGGAGTAGCAGAATGACGAAAGCCAAGTGTTTCCATCGTTTACTTCAGTTCAGTCTGATCATCTTTAGTATTACAATTGCGAGTGAAATAACGGCAGAAGAAATTGAACTCACAATGCCACCAACAGACGAAACTGTTGAGGTTTATTCAGATATATATAGGTCTTCAGTACTTCGTGGAATTCGATTTGATCGAGAAATTGATCCCGCTGAATCTATGAAAGAGGAGATTTTTCTAGAGAGCAAGCTTTCTGCGATAGCCAGAGAAAATTCAGCTATCATGGAAAATAAGTCACTTCTTGCGGATGTCGACTTTTATCAATCAAAGTTTGTTCTGGATTATTATATCAACGAACATCTGACATATCCGAACATCTCGGATGAACAGATCCAAAGATATTATGATGAAAACCTCGAGTCTTTTATTCAAGAAGAGAAGGTTGCGTTTCAACATATATTCCTTCTGGTTCCTAATGGTGAGGAAACCATTGAGAGCGAGAAGAGGGAACTTGCAGACAGGTTGATCAGGCAACTTAAACGAGGAAAAGACTTTGAGTCTCTTGTTCAGGAATATTCGGAGCTCGATGGAGCCGGTGAAAGTGATGGAGCAGTTGGTCCTGTGGAAACGGAACGTCTATCCTCTGAAATTCAGGAAGCTATCAAGTCCCTTGAGCCCGGGGAAATTTCTGGGCCAGTCCGAACAAAATATGGTTGGGAAATAATAAAACTAAACGAAGTCATTCAGGCCAACGCCGTTTCACTGGAAATCGCCGGACCAATGATCAAAGAATCCCTCGCACGAACAAAAGTTCAAAGTATGCAGAGTTCCCTTGTTGAAGAGGTCAAGAATTCCTTTCCTGCCAAGATAAACGAAAATATATACGAGCTCGAAAAACCACATGATTCTGATGAACCTCTTGTTACTATTAATGATCAGGTCACACTTACTTTCGACCAAGTCCTATTCAAGGTGGGCGCAACACACGCATACAATAATGTAGCAGGGGATATCGAAAAAGTCAAAGCGGGTATAGATCGGATCATAACAACGGAACAGATCAAACTCAAGGCAGAAGCAGAAGGGTTGCTTCAGAAGGCTGTGGTGAGACAGGCCCTCCAGCTCATAGAAAACAGGCTTCTTGCCGAACGCTATTTAAAGACTTTGCCAGATCCAGAACCAGTAACTGAAAATGAGGCCAAAGCATACTTCGAAGAATATAGAAGAGAGTTTCGGACCTTTGTTGAATATAAGGGAAAACGATACAGTTGGAATATTTCATCAGACTTAGAAAATCGATCAACAATAGCTTATCTGAAAAGGTTGAAGAAGGATGAGGTTGCTGAACTAATAGATCGGGTGGAGTCTGGCTCAATGACTCGTGAGGAATTGGCAAGTCAGGCAAATTCAGTAGTCGATATTGCTTGGACCCGCGAAGGTGTGGGAGGGTATTTACAGGATGTTGCATTCCTGAATACTGACAAGGGAGAGTTCACGGATATATGGGAAGAGATGGACCGAATATCAGTTGGTTATGCAGAGGATATCAAAAAACCCGAACTTCTCACTTTTGAAGAAGCTAAAGAAAGAGTATACTCTTTAGCAAAGATGAGCAAAGACAAAAAATATCGCGAGCAAATGGTCGAGGAAATCCTTCAAGACTACGCAAAGCTTGGTCTATGAAAAGGGAAGTGTACGAACCAGTGTCAGTTCATCATCATATGTCATGAATTCAACTCTGGAAAGTCATGAGCAAGGAAAGAAGTATGAGAGATCATGCATTCAATTAGTTGCCTGTGCGTCTATATTCCTATGGCTAATAGCCCTTCTATATCTCGCCTCTGTTAATGGATCAATAAATGACGAGTACGCTGCTCACCTGACGTCAGGGTGGATGTATTGGAAAACGGGAGAGTTCTCAGGAGGGGTTTACAATCCGCCTCTAGGCCAACTCTTCGTGTCATCACTGATTGCTTTGACCTCGAACGAGCTCTCTCCTTTCAGTGAGCTTCCCCCGCTTGCAGCCAGAATTCCAAACCTTCTTCTTGGGGCGGCATTTGCCTGGTTCTTTTTCAATTTGTTGGTACGTGATTTCGGACAGAAAAAAGCATCGATTGGGCTCGGACTATTTCTACTCAATCCTGTCCTCATATCTAATATTATTATTTCCACGATAGACTTCTTTATTACCGCAATTCTCTTTTTCACGATGATCGCTTTACGCCGTTATCTCTTTCGATCTTCGCTCAGGAATTGTCTGATTTTGTCATGTTTATCTGGTATCGCATTAGCCTCAAAAGTAACCGCTCTAGTTTTGCCCATCTGTTTCGTCACCTGCTTCGTCTTCCTCCCGCTGTTTTCGCAGGGGAGGCGCATTTTTCTTATTCGCCTCAACAGGCCTTCACGATTCGTGATGCATGCGACTTTTCATATTCTTCTCTTCTCCGTCATCGTGTGGCTGTGTATCGGGGTTTCATATCTATTTAAAGGGATAGGTGAGTATGAGAGATCTTCCATCAACGAACCTTCAGGGCTTCTTCAAGAGACTATTCTCTTGGCAGAACCCCTCTTGCCTCAGGATTTTATTGAAGCGACACTTGAAAAAATCAAATATGCAGAAGCCGGGAATGAGAGCTACCTCGCTGGAGTTCAAACAACTCAAGGTTTATGGTGGTACTATCCAGTTCTATTATTGTTTAAATCACCGGTTGGACTATCTATAGCGATCTTGCTTTCAGTTCCATTCGTTCTGCTTTCGCTCCGATCACCCAGGTCGCTCGTTATCTTTTCCTTTCCCTGTGTTCTAATCCTGCTTACTATGATCTCTAATAGGACGCAGATAGGGATTCGCCACTTGCTACCAGTCTTCCCTTTTCTCATCTATATGATAATGTATATACCAATTAAATTTGACAGAAGATTAATAATCGCATTAACCTTCCTCTTTCTTTCGCATACAGCAGTTCTTCTTAACGCCTTTCCATCAATACTCACAGCCGAAGCAGAGTTCATCTGGGGCAAAGGTTACCGTTTGATGACAGATTCCAACTATGACTGGGGACAGGAAAACAATACCCTCGATGAATTGTCTACACCAACCGCAAACGAGTATGCAGAAGAGACATTGCTTGTACAAACTCGAGAGTTCTACATCAGGTCCAATCATCTAAATGGATTTAATACACCCTATTCTAAGTCGTGGTGCTGGTTGGAGAATGTCAAACCTCGACAAATCTATCAAAATGTGATTCTACACTTTGAGATAGGTCACGAAGAACTTCAGATCATTGAAAAAAGTGCTGAAGATGATCCCTGGGTAGCTCTGTCGCTCGCTCGTTTCTACGAGAAGCAAGGTGATATTGAAAATGTGGAACGACTTTCGGCGTCACTAAGAACAATTGATGATGTCTATCCAATCTATCTGCAACTTCGGGCACATGACCGTGCTTTGCGAGGAGAGATTCTTGAAGCATACCGAGATCTGCGCACCGCAAAGAACTTGAAACCTGATTCAGGGAAAATCAGACTAGATTTTGAGGTCATGGAATTGCGAGCAAAACTGGAAAGAATCCATGAAGCTCGACCACAAATCTATCAGGCAGAGTTATTAAACTGGTACCTGGCTACCAGGAATCTTGACGCGGCAAAGAAGAGCGTTGAAAGCTTCGAGCCTGATAAGACGGACATGTCAGCTATTGCTCCTTCTCTTTTCTGGTACTATTATATCTCTGGGGATTGGAATGAGGCCCTGAGAATATGTGAAAGTTTCAAGTTCTCAACAAACGATATACCTGCCGCTCCCCCCGAGTTGATATCTCAATTCGTCAAGGGTGATATCACGATCAACGATTTGGAATCCTTGGCCGACCTTTGCTACAAATCTGAGCTCTGGCCTAAAGCCGCAGAGTGTTACATGCGCCTCCTTGAGAGAGACCCAGATCATATTCAGGCTATGAATCGACTGGGTCAGATCGTTGTCCATTACAAGAGCCGATCTGATTTCTTTCCACCAACCTACCTTCATCAGCTTCGCCAGCTAAGCTTTACTGTGGAGCCTTAGCAGAGAAGGAGTAAAACAGGCAGGGACTTTGCCTTGAAATTCTTCATTATTGCGGCGAAACTCCAGAAAGTATTGGTTCGAGCTAACGTGGGATTTCAACATGACTCCTAGAAACACACTTGTACTCCCCGAAAACAGCCACGTGGCCCTCTTTTCCGCAAATGGTGAAGAGCTGAACTCTGCCATCCGTGTTCCCCGATGGCTCACATCCTCTCTTGATATCGATCACCAATTCCCAACTCCAGCCAAGCGACTGAAAGAAAGCACCTCCTTAGAGCCATTGATTCATATGGCTGAAGAAATACGACATACCAGAAAACCCATCAAAGAACACCTTCTGCAGTTTAAAAGGGATGGGCAAAACCTCACGGTTCTTGCCTCAGGGCACTGGTCCGAAGACCTGCCGGAGCTCCAGCACGAGCCCGGCGTGATGATCTTCATGCGAGATGTCACAGAAGTCATTAAGCAGCGTCAGAAGGCTGCCGCCATCGGAGCCTTTCATGGACTTATCGGTTCGTCCATTCCCATGCTTGAACTCTATCAGAAGATTTCCATCTACGGACCCACAGAAGCCCCTGTCCTCATTACCGGTGAAACGGGAACGGGAAAAGAGTTGATTGCGCGTGCTATACATGAGCGCAGCGAGCGGCAAAGCGAAGCCTTTGTCGCAGTTAATTGCAGTGCGCTTACATCAGAGCTATTCGAGAGCGAACTCTTTGGTCATGAGAAAGGATCATTCACAGGAGCCTATAGGCAACATCGCGGTCGTTTTGAGCGCGCGGACAAAGGAACACTTTTTCTTGATGAGATCGGTGATATGCCCGCCATGTCTCAGGCAAAAATGCTGAGAACTCTCGAAGAAGGCATCATTGAAAGAGTCGGTGGCGAGCAGGAACGCGAAGTTGATGTGCGCGTGGTGGCTGCAACTAATGTCGGGTTGGAGGACGCCGTAAGACAGAATCGCTTCCGCTCGGATCTCTACCACCGCCTCTCCGTTCTCCGCCTTCACGTTCCTCCACTGAGGTCACGCAAAGAAGATATTCCTCTTTTGGTCGATCATTTTCTGCATCTCTTTAACCGTCGATATAAGAGGTCGATCAGGAAGCTGACACCTGAGGCACTCCGCGTTCTTAAGGATTATTACTGGCCGGGTAATATCCGAGAGCTTCGAAACGTGATGGAAAGACTCGTCATTGAAACACAGGGGGAAGCCATTAGCGCGAAAGCTCTGAGCCAGTGGATGTACGAGAGAGAGTACCTGGCGCCGGGGTCATGGGGGGTCGACGAGGTTGTTTACCAGCCTGGAACGTATTACACCAGCGGTCATCAAACGTCTGCTGATAGAGGTGAGCTGCACGTCTGGAAGTCTGAGTCTCCTCACCAGGAAATTCTTGCTCTGCCCATTTCCGATGATGTGGTGGAAACGGAGATTCTTCAGGATTCTGTGGAAGAAAAAGCCTCCTCTCTTGAAATGACCGAGGAAAACATTCAGCAGGCATACCGACAGGCCCGTGGCAACCTGACCAAAGCAGCTCGGATAATGGGCGTGCACAAGGCCACTCTGTACAGGCATATGAATCGGTTAGGACTCAGCCGTGAGATGCTTGATGGTGGCGAGTCATAGTGACGACAAGAACTCTGTGATATGATGGCATATGGAGTTTCTTGAAATGACAGATCCGTTTCTCCCTCCTGTTTCTCTTCACTCGCGCATCCGCCCAGGAATTGTGTGCCTTCACTGCCAGCCAGCATCGTAACGCTCCAAGCCAGCGGTTTCATCACCCTTCATCTCCATCACTGGTTACATGCAAGCTTTTGAAATGGTTTGTCAGGTGCCCTCTAGAAACCAACCGATTACGGAGATGCCCGAGTTTACCCTGCTCTTTGGACTGATTTTCTGGATTCGGTTTGTCCTCTATGGAAAGGTATTGACCTCGGTCCAAACTATCACTCACTTCTCTTTCCGAACATGTCTTTAGACATGTGTAAATTCCAAATAGTAGGAAGAAGAGAAGATGATGAAGAAAATTCTATTAGGAGCTCTCCTGGTCTCTGCACCCATGGCCGTGAGCGCACAGGACTGGGAATCAGTCAGTACAACTGAAGCATGGGCCGTAACCGGCTTCGGCGCCGACCTTCGTGGCGTCGCATTCAACCCTGCTACAGGCAACGTTCTTGTCAGCGATCGTAGCAACAATGCAGTCGTGGTTCTCAGTGCTGCTGATGGTTCTGAAATCAAGACTATTGCAAACACAGAAACACCTGATGGTACTGTCTCACAGTTCAAGATTGAAGCAAGTGATGACGGCCAGATCTTTACACAAGGTTTTTCAGGTTCAGTCGTTCGTGTTGGCGATGAATCAACAACTGACGCATCGGGATCAAAAGTTACTGTTTTCCAGCCAGCAACTACCGGAAATTCCCGTGCACTCGCATTAACGGGAAGCTGGGCAGATGGCACATTGGTCGTTGTTGTTGCCCGCGGCGGCACGATCTCCGTTGCTACCCAGGATGCTGGTGCTAATGACGACACTCTCACTGAAGTAACAACCATCGCCTCTGGACTCAGCCCTGAAATCACAGGCCTTGCGATTTCTTCAGACCTTACAGAAATCTACGCTCATGAGCCTGGACAGAGCCCTGTTCTGTTTGTTGGAGATGGAACACCTGCAAACGGCTACTCAGCCGCTGGCTCTCCTATTACCTACTCAGACATGAGCTTCCGCTATGATATCGATATCGTAGAGAATGGTCGCCTTATGCTCGGCAACAGCTCTAACTCTGGGAACGGTGGAGAAACCTTCAGTGCGGTTTCTAACCTTTCAGATGGAAGCGCTCTTACAGGTGCTTTCGTGATCCTTTCCGGCTCTGTTGCAAACAACTTCGCAGGTGCAGTTGATCCAGACGAAGCTGGTGGAGCCATGTACATTGCAGCTGGTGACTATGTTGCAAAGTTCGAAGCGGGCCTCTCAACCAACGTAGCTGACTGGTCTATCCTCGACTAATTTCTACCGCAATCTCGAGAGGTGAGTCATTCCACTCACCTCTCTTTTTTTATTTTAAATCACTCAATCAAACCTATCTATCAATATCACTCGTCTGCTGGGATTATAGATCACCCTGGCTTAAACGAGTGGATTTTTACTCCTTTGGCTTTCTGTTATCCCCCAGAGGAAATGGAGACCTCCATCTATGGAAGTCGAAGTCTCCCCTCTGATGATCACCCTGACAAGCCCATGGAGAGAAACATGGCAACCTGACAAAGACGGCTCGATTTTCAGGTGTGCATAAGGCAACGCTGTATAGACATCTGAATAAGTTGAGTGTTGTTCGTGATAAATCTGAAGAGATGGAGGCTTGTGATGATGCCTGAATGCAAAAGGCAACAAACATTTTAGTTGATCTTCTTGCATAGACAGGTTCTCAAATAATTGGGCAATTCAAACTAAGAGGTTCCTGCCCGTGGTTTCTCGCTTCTCCTTCTTACTCCTCTTCCTGTTTCTCCTCTCAATCCTTCCTGCACTTTCCCTGGCTCAGACTCAAACCACCATCGCTCAAACGTCTTCAACATCCACATTGGTTCTCCACTCTCATCAATGGGAGATGCCGGCCTTGCTCAAAGTCTACGAAGACGCATTTCATTTAACGGCGAGAATAAAGCAGGAAGATGGATTCACCACGTCGGCACTCACCTCGGCGTCTGATTGTCTGACATCGGCATCACCTGAGCAACAATTTACAGGCTACCTCGCCCTTCACCTTGTTGATAAAACAGATCAAACTGTTTTAAGCGATACGAAAAAGCAACTCAAAGAGACCGCAGCAAAGATTGATCTCCTTGGGCATCAACACGGTCGTGACCTGAAGTGGGGGAGACAGCCGCTGCTCCGACTTGTGCAAGACTCAGATGAAGTCATCTCTGAGCAGCCTTTCTTTCGTGAGTTGCTAACGCACTTCAGAGACGATGAGATTCCGGGTAATGCTTATGGTACGGCAGAAATTCTTAAAACAGCACTCAACTACCCTGAACTCAACGTTATCCAAATACTCGCGAACGCACTGGTTGAAGAGACTCAAACAGAGTTACATCTCTCACAGTACTCACTAAGGCTATCTTCACTCTTTCTTTCGCATTATATTCAATACGGCAGCGAAGGATACGAACTCCTTTATCAGCCGGATGAAGAAACGAAAAGTCTTTTACTGAAGGTTTCAACGCTTGTTTTGAAAGGGCTTCCGGAGACTACCCTTAACGGAAACCACTCAGTGTATAGTCAAACCGAGAGCCTTGCGCTTTCTTACCTCAGGTCCATAGATCTCTTTCCCGAAGCGGAAATTACTGAAATTCTCAGTTCGGATCTTGTCGATAAGGATATCAGGATAGAGTTGATTGCTGAATGGCTCGTCCAGAGTCCCAGCTCTCTTTTTGACATCAAGAACCATCACTACTTTGCGAAAACGGTCGCTCTGGATGAGAATATCTTCCACCGTGGGATAAGACGCGCCTGCGAAGAGGTTGAAGAACCAGCCTATTACGGATACTCAAGATTCTATGATAGATGGACACACCGCCTGACTCCGGTCTTCTGCCAGTTCAAGCAGCAGGCGGTAAGTGCCGTAAGAAATGAGCTTCGAAATACAACGGAAGCGCATTCTCAGATTAACCTCGCCAAATTCCTGATCTATTCTAACGATCGCGAATCACTTGTCGAAATTGCAGAAGCTATCGTTTCCAACTTCGCTGACGATGATATACGATGGAATCGAAGTGAGTCCAATTGGCTTCTCTATTCTATGGATGATCTTGAGGAAACGGAACTCGAACCTGTCTATTCTGTGCTGGAAGCAGGGCTTAACGTTGGCGTTCGCATGGAGGACTGGCAGATGACTGTTTCCTGTTTACGACTCATCGAACACTTTGGTCGTCACTATCAGGTCTACGAGAACGAACCACTGATGGACTTTGTGTTGGAAAACATGGCTGATGATGATGTACCTCAAAATGGAGCTGATGCTTATCATATTCTTCGTCGGGGTCTTCCTGATACTCTCCCATGGATTGAGAAACTTGCTGCAGAGGGAGATGAGCAACAGCAGCTCGGAGCACAAAGGTTACTCGAGAATCGCTATTCATCCGGTTTCGGTTTCTAGTGCGATCTTCAGTGGTAATGGTATGATAGACGGTGTGCGAGAGGGGTGGAACTGTGTGCTTGGAAACGGAGCAACAGTGGTGGTATTTCGCGGCTTTCAGGCGCTCAGAGCTACTGCTCGCAGCCAGCATTTAATAAGCAGGACTTCTGAAGATCACTCGAAGAAAAACGACCTCCCAGAAATTGGGAGGTCGTCATGAATCTTGAGGCCCAGGAGGAAAGTATTAAAGCCTACCTCACCAGGACTTCCAGCTTATGCATCATGTCGAGTGACTCAAGAATACGACCAGCACCTTCGACGATGGCTGTCTCCGGATTTTTGCAGAGATAGACGGGAAGGCCTGTTTCCCGTCCGATCAAAGTGTCGAGACCTCTCAGCTGGCTGGAACCACCTGCGAGGCAAATTCCTCGGTCTATAATGTCTCCTGAGAGTTCAGAAGGTGTTTTTTCCAGAGTACCTTTGACAGCATCGATGATTGTCATGATGGGATCCATCAATGCATCCCGAATTTCTTCGCTGTGTACTTCGATGGTGCGGGGGAGACCTCCCATGAGATCGTTACCCTTCACACTCATGATCAGCTCTTCATCGAGTCGATCCGCAGAACCGATATAGACTTTAATATCTTCCGCTGTTCTTGGGCCGATCAGCAGGTTATACTTTCTTTTAATGTGCTGAATGATAGCCTCATCCATTGAATCACCGGCACAGCGGACAGAGGTTGCATGCACGATTCCGCCAAGAGAAATCACGGCAACTTCTGTGGTACCACCACCGATGTCGATAATCATCGATCCGATTGGTTCTTCAACAGGAAGCCCAGCGCCCATAGCAGCCGCCATCGGCTCTTCGATAAGGTGGACAACACGTGCTCCAGCATGCAGCGCGCTTTCCCGAACAGCGCGTTTTTCAACTTCCGTTATGCCTGAAGGAACCGACACAACAACACGCGGACGCGTCAGATATTTCGTGCCTCGTCCCTGCTGGACGCGACGGATGAAATAGTTGAGCATTTCTTGAGTCACATCGAAGTCAGCAATTACCCCGTCTTTCATTGGGCGAATCGCGGTGATGTTTGAAGGGGTACGGCCAAGCATCTTCTTCGCTTCCATACCTACGGCAACCACTTTGCCCGAAGCTTTCTCGACGGCAACGACCGAGGGTTCACGAAGAACGATGCCCTCTCCTTTGACATATACAAGAGAGTTGGCGGTTCCTAAATCAATTCCAATGTCGATGGTAAAATAATCAAAGAGCTGTTGTAGTGCGAGCATGAAGAGATACTTCCGGAGCGGGAATGAGCAGCAATTATCAGCGGGAGCCGGAACAGGTTGGGCCTTTCGGCACATTGTTTATAGACCCGTATCCCCACTCACATCCAACGAGCTGAAGACCGTCAAGAACAAATCTTCACAACTTTTGAAGATTTAGATATATAACCGAAAAAAGATCTAAAGAATATGAATAGATTTCGGGTTGAGCATGCCCATTCTCTCAGATAAACGTTCTTTAGCGTAACGGATAAAAAATAGATTATGGAAATACTCGCGATCATCATGTTCGTCATAAGCCTCCTGGGTTTTGTGATGATCATCTTCCCACAGACTTTTATTCGAGAGCAGAGAGTTGTTTTCCTCAACCCTCTCCTGCTTTTGATCTTTCTCCTCCGAGGATTCATTCATCTCTTTCCCGACAACTACGCGCGCTTCATGTATCGTGTGGTCGGTTTGGTCATCGTCGGGGTATGTTGGTTCTTCGGAATCAGCTTCCTCAACAGTCCGCTCCGAGGTAAGGTTTCCTTCTACGACTCTCAATCAGTAGAAGTTGCGTCTGTTCCAGAAGAAATAAGTGATGAAGAGTATGAGGTCATTGTGGAGAATGAAGGACCTGCCTATACAAATGCTGTGATCAAGAAGGTTCGCGAAAAGCGGCCTGAGTGGGTCCTCTATTCGCCTCAGCCCATGATTCTTCATGTTGTAGATCCGAAAACGTGGATGATCGCACCCTTCGAGTTCAAGTGGGCGCTGTATAATGGAACCCCAATGTCAGTTCGCGCAGAGACAATCCTTGAGAATGCCGGGTCCCTTCACAGGTCTAACATGAGAAAGATGCAAAAGAATGGGAACCTTGCAGAAGAGGTTGCGGCAAACCAGAGGAAATTTGGTCATCTCTCAGGCGGGGGAGTCTTTGTCGAAAATCTGGAAGGGCAGGAGCTTATGCCCCCTCTAGAAGAAGCAGACGACTTTATCCAGATGGCAAGGGATGCCTGGACATCAGGAGACACGGCAACCGCCGTAGAAAAAGCTCAGTCAGCATGGAGGATCAGAGCTTATCACCTCAGTGCAGATCATCCAGAAACAAAAGAGGTTGAAGAGATGTTGAGGGCAGCCCAGCAAGCACTCTCGCAAGTGACTCAGTAAAGACCTGCCTGCCCTTTGACATTTCCTCAAAGACTGATGTTGTTGGATTTACCTCCGGGAATTAAAATCATTTTCTGAACATCGGGTATTCATACTTTCGTCGAGCTGAAACGGATGTTTTTGTCCATAAGGCATTTCATTTTTCTAGTTATAACAGTTGGCTTTTTGGATGCAATTGGGTGCGACCCGATGTTGCCTGAGACTGTGCACTATCTTCGGTGATCTTCAGAAGTCCTGATCATGATATGCTGGCTGCGAACAGGAGCTCTGAGCGCCTGAAAGCCTCGAAGTGCTTTGCTCGTGGTATAGAGATACACCTTCGGTGCTTTGGGTTGCTCAGACCAGTCGACCGCCATGACCAATTGTTAAGGGTCATTTGAGATTCGATGAGGAGTCCCGATCCCCAAACTCAATGCTTGATTTCTTAAGCATGAGATCCAATGCGTCAGTAAGAGGGAGGATCCTACAAAGCCTCCAGACCCCTCCCGGGACGATGCCGGAGCGATGGCGGAGCGATCCAGGTCCGATGGCGATCGGACCGACAACGCTCCAGGATCGCCGCGGCATCCAAGAGAGGGAAGTCCGAAGGATACTGTAGCTAATTGTCTGTAAATTGAAGTGAGCGATCGGTCGATACCTCATGGCGAGGTCGAATCCTTTTCCCTGGAACCATCCTTGTGCAACGGGGGGGCTTTTCTTTCATGGATGATCGGGACCTGATGTCATGAGTGGTGTTATGTGCCATTTCAAGAGCAGGCGGAACCTTTCGCGCGGTTCAGATGTCCAATCCAATTAAGATCCATGAACCCCTGAAACGTGGAAAAGGGGGCAATTCCCCCCTTGACGCTTCCACCCCTGAGGAGGACTCTCAGATGATCGAAATTGCTACAAAGCGCAGGGCAGCCCTATGCTCTAAAGCTTGTTGTTGGAGGAGTTGAAGTGGAGAAACTGAGTCAGATGAAATGGAAGATCTGCGGACTCAATCAACGATACTTGAACCGTCGTAGAAGAAACACATCTTTGCTGAAACACCAGACCGCTTTTTCACTAATCGAACTTCTGATCGTTGTGTCCATTATTTCGATTCTGGCGGCGATTGCGGTGCCTAACTTTCTGGAGGCTCAGACAAGAGCAAAAGTATCTCGGGTCAAGGCTGACATGCGTTCTCTCGCAACGGCGGTCGAATCCTATCGCGTGGACAATAATCGCTACCCCCATCGAAATAAATGGCCCGCGGGTGGGTCGTTCCAGGGGATGGGCGATGTGACCCGGCGAATCACCGAAGGCGGTACAGGGCAACGCGGAGATTTGACTTTTCTAACAACACCGATTTCTTATATTTCAACGATTCCGGTCGACGTGTTCGAAAATCGTGTTGCCGCCCCCAATAATGTAATTGATTACTATGACGCAAAGCTTGTTCAGCATCTCCGCAGAGGACTGGACCCTGGAATTCAATTCGATTATCAGGGTGCCGTTGATTCAAACTCCAGCGGGTTCTATGATGTTGGATGGATGTTGCTTTCTGTTGGCCCTGATGGACATCTGGGCAACAGCTCAAGTGTAGGTAATTATCCTACGCGGGTCGCGTACACGACTTGGATCTGGGAGTATGATCCAACGAACGGTACCGTCAGCGAAGGGAATGTTACAAGATTTTCAAGCCCGAGCATCGATGCAAGTGATGCTTTCGGATTTGTAGCATTTGGACCCTGAGGTCCTTAAGTAAGATTGTTTAGATAATTTATCGGGAAAGGGATCTTCCACGATGATCAAAAGCAGTACAACAAGCCTCTGCCAGAAACTTTTCTGCTGCACGATGCTTTTTATGATTCTGGCCGCCATGCCTGGTGTATCCCGGGCGAGTGTCGTGCCTCTGTCGCTTGAGCAGCTTGTGGCGATATCAGATGAAATCGTTGTCGTGCGTATTCAGGATACATCATCCACCATGCAGAACCAACAGATACGGACCACCGCAAAGTTGGGTGTACTTGATCGCTTGAAAGGCTCTTCTAAGGAAACGGTAATGGAGATGACCTATCCTGGTGGCAAGGTCGGAAAACTTGTCATGGATGTGGCCGCCGTTCCTGTTCTCAGAAAAGACGAAGAAGCAATTCTCTTTCTCAGTCGCCCGATCGATCGACTTCCGAAGGACCGCCGTGAGAAGTACGACCTTTCGGACCCGCTTGTTCAAAGCTATTCGATCGTCGGTGGCTTTCAGGGTAAGTTTACCATCGATAATCTTAGTGATCAAGGTGCTCGCACCAGGAAAGGCATGGAGCCAGTTCCTGCCAAAGCAGAGGTGAGTCGTTTTCGCGGACCGCAGAGGGATGGCACGAGAGCAAAGACAGCCAATTACGATAGTTTTGTCAGCGCGATTGAACAGCTCGTCGCTGAAGAGAACCAGAAGAAGGCTCGGAGTGGTGCCCAGGATGAAATCGCTGGGGTTTATGGTCGATTTGCAGTGCCAACTCGGTCGGCAAATCCTGTGGTACGGTCTTTCGATCCACTGCCTACAATGGCCTATATGACGGACAAGGAACTCTCGAAAGTTAAAGCGAAATTGAGAGATGATATCCTGAAGGCTGAAAAAGAACGTGAAACACGAAAGAAAGAAGCCGACGAGCTGAAGAGCAGAAAAGTTAACTGAAACAGAGAAATCCAAAGGGCATATTAAGATAGAATGATTAAGGTTTCCAGAATGAACGCTGATTGCCAGATTCGCCAGGAAGATCATATGAGAAGACATCCAGTAAGTAAATTCTCGATGCGGGCAGCCACTTTAATGGTCTGCCTCTTTTCGATATTGGGCCAGGCCGCTCTGGGTGGGCCAGGACTGCTGGTGGGAACGATTGAGGGGCGTGACCCTTCAACTCCATCCGATGATATTATCGATCGAAAATGGATGCGATGGAATGAAGATCAAAATATTTCATTCTATCTCTATCGTCCGGTACAGGGATCGGGAGGTGGCTTTGAATCTTCTGTGATTAACCCGGCATTCAATACGGGCGATGATCCGATCCTTGACCTCGATGTTCTAAGCGCTCTTCAAGCAGCGGCAGGAGAATGGGACGATGTTGGGACTGAGCTCGAATATTCTACTCCTCAATTTTCAGATACTTTTTCCTTCCCAACCATTGATGTGCTTCGAAATGGTCCACAGGCAACCGGGATGGATGGATTTAACCTGGTAACCTTTCGCGATCCTCCTCCGGGAGCTGTCGGTGGTTCGATACCTGTTGCTGATGGTGTCCAGTTCACACCGATCTATTATTACTTCGATGAAGACTATGAGCTGAACTCTACGAATCCTGATTCCTTCGTTGTTCCTGCAACTGATAATGGCATCGACGGTGCCGTCCCCGAGTTGCTTGTCTTTACTGACACGGACACTCCTGAAACACTTCGTCTTCTGATTTCAACGAACTCGGGCTATGGATTGGGAGATACGATTCCCGCCGGTGTGCTTGTGGAGGTTGACCTCGCCTTCAACCGCGAAATTCAGTACTTCGATTATCCTGATGATAAAGATGACCTTGAACTTGATGGCTTAAGTGAGTCTGCGGTCCTTGGTACTCTCGATATACAGGCACTTCTTACAAAGGGCGTCGGTCGATCTTCTCCTCTCGCTGAATCTCATCTGTACAATTCAACGCTTTCCCCTTTCTACATTGTTGAAGGAGATGTGAATGATGAGTTTCTTTCAAATCCTTATGAGGTGCGAGAACTTAAGAAGGACGATGAGGCCAGTCTGATTTCTGTCTATGACGGACACAGAGATGGTACGATATCTGGACTGCTGCTTCAAGGCTCAACGGTTCCTTTTGAAAACACGATTCCTGCGGCGATCGGAGTAACCGGTACTCTGACAGGAAAGCTTCCTGATCATCCGGTGTTCGCCGGAAGGCCGAAGAATCTTCATGATCCATTGACACTGGATACAATAATTGAAGGCGGCAGATTTGGTATAACGGAACAGTTTGTCGGACCAGTCGAGCTGGAAACACACATTCTGGCAGGCCCTGAGCAGAGGCTTCCTTTGCTGGCCAGCCCGGACAATGTTGATGATGGTGCTTTCGTGTTTCTCAATGCTGATGAGTCACAGTTCAGTTCTGAATATAGACTGACCAACCTCGATCCTGCCGGGGATTGGTATCTCTTCATCACAGGCCGCGATGAAAATGTCGCTTATTTCAGCCAGCAAAGTTTAACCTTCTTCCGTGTTTCTCAGGACTATCCTAACGAGTTCTTCGGTGGTGTTGAGGGTAACGCACCGGTTCCTGGCGTCACGCCGAATCCGGATCTCGTTCCCGACGATACCATCTTCGCCAGTGACTATCTCGAGATGAATCCTGAATTTGTCCCCGTTGTGTTTATTGATCCAGAAACGGGTGAAGAAGAACCAGGTCTCGCTCCAACGGGTCGTTTCGGTGCTAGCCTTCCGCAGAGTATCGATATGCTCGATGTTTTCAACAATGTTAACCAGACGGTTGGGCTGTTGACTGTTGAAGCAGACAACGAAACCCGCGCACGTGATATATATCTGGACAACAGAGGCCGTGGTTTTGGCGGAAACTTTGGCCAGGTGCTCGATTTCAGTGAGGCTGAAGATCGACTGGAAATTGGCTATTTGATTCGCAACTCCCTCGGTGATACCATTGGGCAGATTATACAGACATTTGAAATTCTTGATGAAACTGAAATTCCTTTCAACGATGGACGCTTCGAGGTAAGAGGTCCGAGAGCCATGAGAGTTACGTGGCAATATACGAATACAGATGGACCCCGATTCGTTGGTGCACAGCAGGTTTCTGATGGAACACAGCAGTGGGGACTTGCTCACCTTTCCAACCCGAAATTTGGCCAGTCAGCGCGGCCTTCTCTCTTCATTAACGGCTCCCTTCAACAGGAAGGGAAGGAGTTCGGTCCGAACGGTCCTGGCTATATCTACTGGGATGACAATATTGGAGAACCTCAATACCGAATGGCAGTTGTAAATAATCTGCCAGACCTTGCAACACCGGCTGATGCTTTGCTGACGGTAAATTTTCAGCGTGCGTTTGGAACAAACTTATGGGATTTTCAAACGGGAGGGATTATAGATGGTCCACTCGCGACCAGCATCATCCAGCGCGGATTTATCCAGCGCTATAACCCCGTTGAACTGGCCCCTGGTCAGACGAGGACGATCACTTGGGTATTCGCCTTTGAAGTTCCGGGAGTAGAAACAGAGTTTGATGTTAAAATACGTCAGGTTGAGAACGGGTTCCCTTATCAAGAAGGTGGACCTGCGATTCAACCTTTCTCGGATAATCCTTCAATTGGTTTTGGCCTCCCATCCAATGCAAGAAACGTAAATATCATTACGAATACAAGCGATCGACTGCCTGGTCTCATTAACGACCAGGATGGTGATGGGGTGTTCGATGATGTTGATAACTGTCCATTTACCCCGAATGCCGACCAGGAAGATCTTAATCAGAATGGTATCGGTGATGCCTGCGAAGGGGACCGGGACGGAGATTCAATTCCAGACGCTCTTGATAATTGTCCCGATGTTCCAAATCCACTTCAGGAAGACCAGGACGGCGATGGCCTCGGTGACGTTTGCGATGATGATATTGATGGCGATGGCATTCCAAATGAAGAAGACAACTGTCCCGTTGTTCCAAACCCAGGTCAGGAAGATTCCGATGGAAATGGAATTGGTGACGCCTGCGATGGAGATATAGACGGCGATGGTGTTCCTGATGAAATAGACAATTGCCCACTCACACCAAATCCTGAGCAGGAAGATGCCGATGGCGATGGGACCGGTGATATCTGCGATGATGATCGCGATGGTGACGGAGTCCTGAATGAGGAAGACAACTGCCCGGATACATTCAACCCCGAGCAGTTAGACGAAGATGGTGACGGCATCGGTGATTCTTGTGAAGATGGGTTGATCGAAATCGTTGATGAGTCAGATGAGCGCTCACCCGTCAACGAGCTTAACGTCGGTCATATTGCATACGGTGACTTGAACAATGATGGTTACCAGGACCTGGTCCTGAGCGTTCAGGGTCTGGGTGGTGAAGATGCTTCAGATGCTGGTCTTGTTAACCGTATCTATTTGAATGAAGGTGCAAATGGAACACCCGGCGTGTTCTTCGACGCAACTTTTGGTGTCAATAGAGTCCCTGAAGAAGGTGGCTTCGGACAGCCCGGTGGAGACGACAGGTTGCCACTCCAGCGAGATGATGCCACAGATTCGGCCGTCTTATTCGATTTTGATCTCGATGGCGACTTGGATATCTACTTTTCAAATGCCGCCAATACAGATAACCAACAGGGTGGTATTTCGAGACTGCTTATAAATATTGATGTGGACGATACCTCACGTAATCCTCTCGCAGATGATGATGATATCGGCGATGGTTTCTTTGTTGACGTGACGGACTCGGCGCTGCCTGGCATCTTCAACACGAAGCAATCTTCCACGTCTTACCTTTACACACGACTGGTGAACTCAGGAGCCAAAGCAGCAGACGTTGATTCTGACGGTGATATCGACCTGATTCTGCCATTCAGAACTAATTTCTTTAGTGCTGCTACCGCGTTTACTGTTAATCCAATTACAGGAAGTATAGAAGCACCCGATTACGGCCTGTTAGACTTGAATGCCTCTCAAGATGCTTTTCAGCTCATTGACACAGATCCGGATCAGGAGGGCCTGCAGCTTCCCTTCAGTTCCCCTAGTGTTGGCACGAGAATCTTGATCAACCGAAGAGATGAGCTCGTTGATACTGATGGGAATCGTATTCCAATCGGTACTCCTGATGCTTTTCTCACGTTCGTTGATGAATTCCCCGACTCGCTGGTTGAGTCCGTCTTTAATCCTGGCATCCCTCCGGACGAACAGTCCTCGGGACGAGGACGGCGTGTAGACAGATACTGGTTCCGGGATGAAACTTTGGGCCGTGACGGTCTTTTTGGTGGTAATCAAATCTCGAGCAATTTCTTTGATCGTATTCCACCTGGACGCGTTGATTTACCTCAACAGGGTCCGAGAACTCCGGGGAACAGTCAGGATGAAACTTTCGATGTGTGGGAAGTCCTGGTTGGTAATTTCTTCAATATACATGGACCGGATATTTATCATCTCGTTGGTGAAAACTCGCGTTATGGCTCTGGTTCACTCAACGCAAAGATCTATGATGGTCGGGATAAGATTCTCGAGAACTTCGATTTGAAGGATGAGAATGGCGTTCCCAATTTCGGAGTCGTTACTGGCCCTTACTATGGTCAAGCCTTCATCGATGGAACCGTTGATGGCTACTTCCTCGACCGAAGCTGGGGTGGTGAGCAGTGGATGCCTCTACCCAACAGCACGGTGGGTGCATTGATTGGGGCAGGCGAAGATCATCCCTGGGACATTGACGCTCCAGAAGATGGAGAATTCGTGACCACTCTTCCTCAGTTTCTTTCCCTCGCTGGCGATGTTGGCGATACATACGGTAGTTGGTCGACGGACATCATGGTATTCGCTGAGAGAGGTACAGATGGACTTCCTGGAAATGCGCGACTTTCGCGGTTCCCTGATGACGCATTACGCGAGGGATCGAACGGCGTCTCCAGGCTCCAGGAAAACTTTGTCTTCAATGGACAGGCCTCTTCTCTCAACAACTCACCAGGCTGGCTGACTGGACCTCCCGGGAAACAACTGGATACTTTTCTGGATCCCGTAGAGAATGAGCAGCGTACTCGCGATATAGTGCTCAGTGACCTCGACCTTAATGGTATCCCGGAAATTGTTGCTGTAGGTGATGCTGAGGAGGTCGCTCTGAACGTCTTCAGCAACAGCGGAGGATTCTTGACGATCTATCAGGCATCTGCGGATGGTGAAAATGCTGATTACACTTCCGTATCTTCCATCAGCGTGAGTCCGAGCCCTGTCGAGAGATTCGGAGGGCAGTCTCTAGCAAGCTTCGATATTGATAATGATGGTGACAATGATATCATCGTTGGTACCAACTCGGACGGAATCAAAATCTTTACGAATCAGCTATACCGACCCAGTGCTCCACCGAGTCTTGATGCTTCAAATGACTCTCCAATGTTCGCGGATGCGAGTACGAAATTTATTCCGAACCGCATGGGGGTTGCCTTTGATGATTCCAGTCCAGGCGGTCTATTCCCTTCCGGCTCGCACAATTCTGTCGATGTTGGGGATATTGATCGTGATGGGTTGCTCGATATACTCGTCGGAGGTGGGGGATCCTTTGCTGAAGTAGGTGATCTGTCCTATGTCTATCGCAACCATGGACCAACCTTTCCAGGCGCAACCAGGTTTCTCCCGTCAGGTGTCGGTAACCCCGCACCGAAACTTGTGACTGAAGGATTTCCTGAGATGGCCCTCGATTCATTCCTGAGATCGACGACTGACCTTAAGTTCGTGGACTTGGATCTGGATGGGGATTTGGATATTATTCAATCAAACCTTCTCAACAGAAATCAGATTTTCCTCAATAGAAATGCCCGTGAGGACATGTTTCTGAACAGTGGACTTCTTTCTTCCAATCTCAGAGGAGACAGATTCTACAACACTCTGGTCGACTACGAATGGCGAGAAAACCGAATTGGGCGCGCTGATCTCGATGACCCCAATAATGACGTTCCAGCAGAACTTGTGCGTCGTGGCTTTCCATCCATCATCCTCGAAAATACTCTGTTAGGAGATGGTATATACGAAAGAGTCCAGAATATTGGGCTCACTGTTTATCCTGATCTATCGGGGCCGGGAAATAAGGAATTCACACGAGGCATTGCATTAGGAGATGTGGATAGAGATGGTCGCCCGGACGTTTTTCTTGCGAACGGTATTGCGGACTTCGGGGCGAGAAACGTCCTCCTCATGAACCGCTTGAATAATGATAACGATCCTAATTCTGTCGTGCTCGTTGATGAGACGAATACACGACTTCCAATCGTTCCTAATTCTGGTGGCCAGACCTATCTTGACGACAGCCGCGCTGCAGCAATAGCCGACCTGACAGGTGATGGAGCTCCAGAAATCATTATTGGCAATAACCAGGCAATCAACCCCGCAGCTGCCTCAAACGACTTTGAGCCTTTAAGTATCATGCTCGTCAATGATGGCACAGGTCAGTTTAGTCGTGCTGATGTGATCCGCTTCCCTGCGAGAGAAACCAATGTAAGAGCCATCACTGTTGCAAACCTCGGAAGGAACGGTGACCTGGTTGAAGATCAGGACGGAAATGGAATCGTCACTGATAACGAAGTGAAGAAGTTCGACCGACTCATTGAGATTCTTGCTCAAACCACATATCTGGGAAGTACTGTTCCTGTTTTCGATGTCCCAGAAAACTTCACAAGAGTACCTGTAACCGAGGTTCTCGTGTCAGCTTCTAACCCCAACGATACGTTCGTCTCACAAAGACCCGCACGCTTCATCAACCTGAATGGAAATACAACAGGTGGGGGAGCACCTCTTTATGATCCTGTTTTCGACGTCATCTTATGGGCTTCCAATGGTGATCACATTTATCTTGGAAATGACGGTAATGGAAACTTCACAGAGCTCACTGGTATCGTTTTCGAAAGCCCAGTGCTTGAGTCAGTTTACGGCTGCACGGTTGGCGATGTGGATGCCGATGGATGGCCTGATCTTATGGTCGCTATCACTACAACATTCAATGGTGTCTCAACTGTCCTGCTCCAGAATCTGAGAGCCACTGGTGTACCGGTATTTGGTGATCGAACAGCCAATGAGGTTCCTGTTGCAGAGACAACATTACTAAGTCCAACTACCGAGGTTGAAGGTCAGGCTTCATTCAGTGATCCGCATGGCCAGGCTCGTGCTCTTGTTCTCTTCGATGCAGAAAATGATGGAGACCTTGACCTTTACGTTGCCGAAGCAGGTAGACGATTCGGAAGTAGTGCGAATGGTGCACTTGATGCATTCTACGAAAACCTCCGATTCGGAGCGAGCTATAACTCTATACGAAACACTTCCCTGAATTACTCTGCAACGACTGGTCCTATCATTGACCCTAAACTGGCAGTGACAGGAATTCAGCCCAATGTCGCAACAATCGGCTCAACATTGACCGTTCGCATCTTTGGTAGACAGTTCGATTCGGGAGCTGAAGTTTTCTTCGGCCAGGGTGTGACCGTCCTGAACAATCCAATCGTCAAGTCAGCTGAAGTCATGGATGTGGATATACGAGTTGAAGGGTTTGCTACGCCTGGACCACGTCAGGTCTTTGTCTTTAACCCAGACGGTGAAACTGCAGTCAGCAGTGAGAACCTGTTCTTCATTACTCTTAGTAGAGATACCAGTGATGACGGACAGAAGGACGACGAAACAGCAGTAGATGACTGGAACATATTTGAATAAAGGTCGATCGAAATGAAGAAATGGACAACATATCAGATAATTGCGGCTGTTTGCAGCACGGGGGTAATCGGTGCTATAAGCCCCTCTCTCACACTCGCAGATCTGACAGATCAAGTCTCCCATATTTCCTCACGCGAGGTCTTTCCTCAGCCCTCAGCGAAGATGACTTCGGATTATTTTCACCTGGTCCAGAAGCTTTCCTCTGTTACAAAAGAAGAGAGAGTCAGGCTTCAGAAGAGTACACATGACGAGAGAGCGCTCCCCATCTTCGTTGCTCGTGGTGAAAATCACGATGAAGTTGAAACATATATCTCTGTCGAATACTTCTCGCCTTTGTTGACTAAGCAACTTGAGAAACTGGGTGTGGAGATCATTGCAACAGAGGAGAGGTCCTACCTGATCCAGGCATGGGTTCCACTTTCTTCCGTTGAACAAGTGGTCGCTCTGGACGGTGTACGAACTCTTCGCAGGCCTTCTTATGCCATTCCAGCCACAGGGTCTGTCCTGACTGAAGGTGAAACCAACCTGCAGACAAACTTCATCCGAAATTACGGAAACATAAATGGCAATGGCATTCGAGTAGGCGTCATATCACAAGGCCTTTTCGGTTCAGGTTTCTCAGCCAGTTTCGCACAAACAGAAGGCTCAAATAACGATCCTCGAGTCGCCAGCGGGAATTTACCTATTGATGAGTTCAGTGAAAACGGTGCTTCCAGCGGCAGCCTGGGTGCGGTCACAATCAGGCCGACATCTTTTCTGTTCCATGAAATAGACGGCGAGGGAGACCCAAGATTCTTTCCCGAAGGTGCTGCGATGCTTGAGATCGTTCATGATATCGCGCCAGGCGCTTCACTTTATTTCTACGACCCAACGGCACTCCAATCACAGGCTGCAACTTCAGTTCTGATGAATCAGGCTCGTCAGTATCTCTTGAGTCAGGGCGTTGAAGTGATCGTCGATGACCTCGTCTTTTACGATGCAGGAAGGTTTGATGGGAGCAGTACTGTCTCTAGACGCGCCCAAGAAATTGTTCTAAATGAAAACGTCGTATACGTGACGGCTTCGGGTAACCAGACTCCTCCCGAGCTAAATTTGAATGACGGAAGCACAGCTGTAGAAACTAAGCGTTTTCCGATTTTCGTGAATGGTTTCTTCTCACCATCGCCTGGTTTTGGCGATTCTAAATTTCATAACTGGGCTTATGCGTCCTCTTTCACAGAAACTTCCTCTCAGCTTTTTATCAGACCGCAGAATAACATTATTGAAGTAACTATTGTCTGGGACGACATCTGGGATGAAGGGGATCCCCGTGCTGTTGACGATCTTGACCTTTTTCTATTCAAGCCAGAGAACCTCAGTCCAGGTGATGATATATTTGATGATGTCGTTGCATTTTCATCTGACATTCAGGGTGGAACGGGGTTGCCCATAGAAAAGTTCACCGCATTCATTCCTCCTGGGTACAATAATGCACTATTCAGACTTGTCTTGAGTCGTAAAGACAGCTCGAATAGCGCACCAGTTCTCTTTACAGCCATTATTACACAAGGTATCGTTGATGCCTCCAGCGTTGATTTTTTGACCCACGGCATTGCTGGAAATAACGGCGATGCACCACCACCTGTGATATCGGTTGGAGCCATTGATGCTAGTCTCGGGGTTGATACTATCGATGGGTCTACTGTTCCCGGCCTGACACCTGGGCCCGGTCGAGCAAATGAGAGTGACTTCGTCAAATGGTATACTGAGCAGGAATCACCTGCTGTTGTGAGTTATTCCAGTGTATCTACACAGAGTACAGGAACCTTTGGATTTACTGGATCATCCGCTGCGGCTGCGCATATCGGTGGCTTTATCACTCTCCTCCGCCATTCTTTCAGAGACATTCCGTCTTACGATTACTATGATATCCTTCAGATAACCGACGCAGTTCCGAATAGTGTGTTCCCCAATGCAACTCTTATCGAAGAAGATACACTTTCTGTTTTCAAGAATGTACCAAAGTATTTTCGCGTTAATGGGTTAGATACGTGGCTTAACCTTACCAATAGTGGGGGCAAGCTCGAACGAACATTGCGTCTGTCAACAACAGCTATAGACGGTGAGACATGGACCGAAAGTGGAGAAATTTCCCCTTTTAACCCAGCGGTTTTCGATCAGTCCGAGATGGGTATTGAAATTGGCCCCGGCGGTCAGGACAATGTCTTTGGTTTCTGGCAGACAGAGGTCCTCGGTTTCGGAGCAGAAGGTGAAACTAAGACACTGGATGCTACTAAGCTGTACGAGCTTTCAGTAAGAGTTGGTACAGACGAGAAAGACCCAACTCGCGTTCCTGATTTCAGACTAAGGCTAACTACGGGCGGCAATGATGAAAGTGCCCTTCTGGTAGTCGCCGGCCTTGACGGCGAAGCTTCCAACGCACCATCAACGATTGGTGGAAAGACCTATAAGTTATACTACCAACCGAGCAATCAGGCTATCGCAGAGCAGGGTGTACGCTTTGCCTTCGACCTTCTTCACTTCGATGCTTCGGATAACGCGGATGCTACGTTCTATATACAGGAACTTAGCTTAAGCGAACTCTCTGCACCCTGACCGAAATCACGACGAGTCTATCCAACCTGCTTTTCCCTCAGGCCGCTCGAATTTCGGGCGGCCTTTTTCTTTCCTGTTAACCTCCGATCGGTTGACTCTTAAAGAAAACTGCATAAGAATTTCAAGCATCTGAGATCGGAATAATAAGACAGAAAAGGGCCTGACATCTTAAGTCCATGACTCGAGACTTTGATCATTCACGCATCTCAAAGGTCCTTGTAAAGGACACCAGGTTGGCGGGCTTCTCTTTTCCGAAAGATGACATTGAGTCTGTCTATATCAGTGGTGCATGTGACCTTATCAAGGATGGTGCTGCTTTGTGCTACCTCGGAGTTGTGGGAACACGATCTCACAGTAAGCTTTACCGGGATGCACTAGAGCGAATTCTTCACCACATACGCTCGGAGAGAACAGTGATCGTGACAGGTGGAGCAGCCGGCGTAGATGAGACCGCTATGAGGTTTGCTCATCACTCATCGATGCCTCTGGTAGTGATTCTACCTTGCGGTTTCTCTTCTCATTCATTCTCAAACTGGTATAGCCGTTATAAGGATATTTGCTGTAAAGTGCGAACTCTTCTCGTATCTCAGTTCGACCTCTCCCAGGAAACTAATCGTCACACACCGGTCCGAAGGAATACGCTTATTGCAGCACTTTCTCAAACAGTCATATTAGGTGAGGCGGGTCGGAAGAGTGGTGCGCTTTACGTGGCTGATTTAGCGTTCAGACTTGGATTGCCTGTCTTCTTCCAACAGGAACAACGTTCACATGATACAGAGCTCACCTGTATGTACCACAATTTGAAATTAAAGGGAGCATTACAGGTGAGTGGATATCAGGAATCAGAGCTAGATCGATTAAATCAAGGAATCATTGAAGGAAGAAGGCGATCGGTTTCCTCCTCCTTAGCTAAGCAACTAGACTTTTTCGGCGGTTGAGAAGTTTATGCGGATTTGTGAAATAGCTCTTAACCGAGCTAAAATGGGATTGTTGACTTATATACTCCCTGACGATTTAAATGGGAGTATCGAGCCAGGAATGCTTGTTGAAGTCCCCTTTCAGCGCGGGAAGGAAATCGGGTGTGTGGTTTCAGTCAATGAGAAGCCTGCAGGCTTTAAACCCAAGTTTCGACTTCGCTCCATCAACCGGAGAGCTTCCCCGGAGTATAATATTTCAAATGATATGCTCAAACTGTCTGAATGGATATCATCTTATTACTCATGCACCTTCGGAGAAGCGATATCAACAGCCAGCATGATCGGCTTTTCTGACATTTCCTACAAGCCGGAAGTTAATTACCGAGTTCGGGAAGACTACTCAAAAACAAATCTGACCAAAAGACAGAGAGAAGTCTGGCTTCTACTGAAAGCCCATTCACAAGAGATCTTCACAACTAAGAAAGACCTTGTCGATGCAGCAGGGTGCTCAGTTGCTGTTATTAACAAGCTGATTGAGCTGGAAGCTCTCGAAGAATTCTTTCCTTCCGAAGTCTATACATCGCAGGATAATTTCGGTTCAAAGCCGGTCCTTTTTCAAGAGCAGGAGGAAGTTGTTAACTGTGTCAGCGAAGACCTCTTCAATGATGCCTTTAGTGTGAATCTCCTCCATGGGATCACTGGAAGTGGTAAAACAGAAGTCTATCTGAGACTCATCGAAAATGCTCTTACAAAGGGGAAGACTGCTCTTTGCCTGGTGCCTGAGATCTCTCTCACACCACAAACTGTGCAGCGATTTGTCAGAAGATTTAACCAGGAAATCGGAGTGTTCCATTCTCATCAGACACGAAACGAAAAACTTGAATTGTTTCTTAAGATCCAGAGAAAACAGATTCGGATTGTGATTGGAGCACGCTCGTCTGTGTTTATGCCTTTGGAAGATCTGGGAATCATTATCGTTGATGAAGAACATGAAGGGTCTTACAAGCAGGGTGAGAATCCACGATACCATGCTCGTGATACGGCCATCATGAGAGGGATGATGAGTAATACCCCTGTTATACTTGGTAGTGCGACACCCTCGCTTGAGTCTTATTTCAATGCCAAGACTGGCAAGTAT
>CAYTGM010000027.1:0-71288 GCA_964437365.1 uncultured Candidatus Sumerlaeota bacterium
GCTTATAATGGAATCGAGTATCACTTGTGAGAAATGATGAGTAGTCAGCGAACACTAGAGGTTGAAAGCCTTTTTCTTGTTCCTGAAGCTCTTGGATCTTTTGAAAGTGTTTCGAGATAAGTTCTTCGAGTGGGGTCTGCGATGAGTACTGGTGTCTAAGTAACCTTGGATGGTCACATGGAAAGCCTGTTTCGAGATCGCGAGAGGTGATCAAAAACTTTCCGTTCTTGAATTCAGACCTTAATTCAATGGTGCAGTATTCTATCGGACCCGGGATTGTCTTGGTATCCTGTAGTTCCTTATAGGTTCCCAACATCTCTAATTGGCTGAACAATAAGCAAGAGGTCTTTTCACTGGAAAAGAATAAACGTAAATACGTAACGATTCGTGAATCCCATTCCTTGCTCTTGAGATTTGACAGATCTGCAATATGTTCAAAATCAAGATCGCCGGCCGTTTTGGTATACTCTGTGAATAAGGCAGAATCAAAGTAATCCCTCTTGTATTCTGTGATCAAACCAAGATAGCTCGGGAATAGAGCACCTTTATCGATATTGGTGTTAATTGTGATCGCCAACTCTTCCGCAGCTATTGTTTCTCTTGCAAAATGGCCGTACTTGGGAAGGTATAGATAGAGGAGCGTTATCCCGGCAAGGGCCAACAGCGATATTGTCAGGTGGGTCAGCTCCATCATGTGCCTAGACAAACACTTTTCTTAGTCGATGGTCTCAATGACATTTCCCTTTCGACTTATCTTTCATCGACGTTTGAAGCTGTCTGATTTCAATCATATGTCTTGCTTCTTCCAGAATGATTTTTCGCGCTTCCTGAGTGAGCCCTTCCATCTTGTCGAGAAACCTTAAGTTTGATCCGAAAGTAGTTGAGAACGATATTCGACCAAAAACTTTTTCTCTTCTCAAACGAGGGAGGATACCAGATTCCCACCCGTTCACGTGCTATTCTAATCGGATCTCCGAGCCTGCCTTCTCTCAAAGATACTTCTTGTTTCTTCGAGAACCACTTCTCTCAACAATTTATTGCCTCCTCTTGTCCTTTCAAGGAGTGCAGACAGATCATTGAGTCTGACCTCCAGATTGTCCATTCGATATTCATATAAGAGTTTGTCGAATTTGCTTAGAGTCTTATCAAACTCATCAACAGTAGCTATTTGTTTTGGCTGGACTTCTTCTGCACTCTTGAGGGCAATGTTTAAATGAGTGCAGTGAGATTCCAGCAGTTGCTCCAGGTGTATACACCAAGTGTGTTTGTTATTCACGACTTCGGGAGGGTAACTCTGATAGTCAGTCTCCTCTGTGTTTGATGACCGGATAAAGGTATCGTTGTTCAATTCTGATATAAAAACAATAAATTTGAGTTTGTCGTCAGCTCTGAAGAGTCCAATGAGTTGAAGCAAACGCATGGGCCCTCTCGCTCTATATCGGGCACATGTTAGAGATATTGTCCCGTCATGGTTGACGAAAACCCTCATCGCGGAAACAAGATTGGGCTGTAAAGTTTCTACGCGGAGATCTCTATAATCTCCTAGGTATGTATATTCCTTTTTCGTTGCCCAAGAGTTTATTTGGTCGAAGAAGTCTTTATCGATGGCCTCAACATCCTCTGGACCGACCTTGATAAGTTTTCTTGGGGTACTAAGTTGTTTGTCTAGATTTTCGTTATATTTTTCTGCAATGATTTTACCATCTTTCGCATTCCGCCATTTTATGAGGAAGTAGATAACTACCCCCGTGATCAATAGCACAGTTCCACTGCATAGTATCGACAGAAAGATTGAAAGGTTGTCCATATTATTAAATTCCCTATATCTATCACCTCGCCTTGCTGCCGTACCTCTGATACTGGCTTGAGTTCGATGAACTTCGGGGAAGGTCTATATCCTCGAAGACAGCGGCCAGTTTCTTGACTTGAGAGGCAGGCACCATGAACCCGTCCAGAAGTGTTTCTGACAGACCTTTGAGTGAGCCTCGATCCACATGAGGGCTTGAGAAATCTCGGGACAGGTAGATCGCCTTTACAGTGACAAAGACCGGGGAACCTTCGCTTTTTGAAATATAATGAAATTGTACCTGTATGTGTGGCGACCAGGGATAGGCACGTCGTTTTCTTGGAATGAAGAGCAATGTTTCCCAATCATACTGGACAAGGGCTTCGATCAGCTTTTCTGCCTGATTGTTTGCGTAGTAATACTTTTTCCGCCGGGCCCATCGATTCTCCTTCTCAAAGAAGATGCGACTTGAGAGAATGGTGGCGAGCATTCCTGCGATAACTGAAAAAAAGATAAATTCGGATACCATGATAGACATCCCGAAAGTTCCGTCTGTCTGACTTTCAGAAAGCTGCCTGGCTCTAAATCTCAAGTAGCCCACGAAGTTCAATTCCAGATCGTAGGTTCGCTCGATCATGGTTTTGTGCATGGGCTTCCAGGAATTCGTTTCAATATGGTAGTTGATATACCAGAACCCCCCGTAATAGACCACTCCGATTAACGCACCTAGAAGAAAGCCTGCCAAAAGATTTCGACAGCGACCAAAGTTGATTGTTATATACAAGGCAAAGTAAATCAGAACGAAAAACAGGGCGGGAAGCAGGAAAGGCAGGTAGGAGATACTTGAACCAAGATGCAGGAGGTAAGCCGCTACAAGAGAAATAAAAATCCCGAGCAGCAGCATCAGAAACGTGTGAATGATACTGATCGACCCACTCTCATCATAGAAGAAGAGTACTTTCTCTCCGCGGAACACCTGGGTGAGTTTCAAGCCGTACTCAATCTCAAGGTCTGCTTTGTTCAGTTGGGGCGTGTCGGAGTTAATGGTTCTGAGATCTCCTTATAGACAGTTTCATTACTGGTGTTCTCGGGAAGGACAATGTCAAAGCAGGCGCCTCCCAGACTTTCGGATTTTCTATAACTAATTTCACCCTGATGCCTCTCGATGAAGCGACGACAAAGAGAGAGTCCGAGGCCGGTTCCTGTCTGACCTTTCGTTGTATGGAAAGGCTCGAAAAGAGTTTCCTGGACTTCGGGTGGAACCCCGTCTCCGGAATCTTCAATCTCGAGATGAAATGAGCCTTCCACCACGCGCGTACTGACTCTGATCCTTCTATCCTCAGGCTGAGTGGATTCAAGCAGGGCTTCTATCGCATTTCTTACAAGGTTAATTACTACTTGCTGAATCTGAACCGAGTCAACTTGAACGGTGAACCTCTCCTTGTCCAGTTCTTTGAGAAGAGTTACCTTGGAGTCCTTCAGATCAGGGCCAAGAAGGGTCAGGGCCTCTTCGACAACATCAGACAGGCATGCCGGTGATTTTTCGGGACTCTCATTTCGAGCAAAGCTCAGAAGGTTCCTCACAACACGGTTGCATCGTTCGGCACTGCTGATGATCAACCGGGCTTCGTGTCCTTCATCCTCATTCTCGGCATCTTCCTCCATCGTTTGAGCGATCATTTGAATGGCAGCAAGAGGGCTTCGTATCTCATGAGCGATACCGGCCATCAGCTGGCCGACCAAAGCCATTTTCTCATTCTGAATGAGAGCCTCCTGGGTTTGCTTCAAATCCTCCAGAGCCTTTTCAAGTGCCTGGGTCCGCTCTTGGACACGGGTTTCGAGCAGGCGATTACTCTCTTCAATCATCGCTTCGTAGCGTCTGCCGGTCAGACGAACCACGGCAGTGCCTGTAATCACCAGCAGCACTCCCATGGGAACAAGGATGAGCATGATTGTCTGTTTGATCTCGGAGGTGGTACGGGAAAGGACCTCCAGGTTAGTATGAACCACGACATTCCAGGGAACTCCTTCAATAGGAATGCGCTGGACCAGCTCCTTTGGGTTTCCGTCGACAATGTAGAGTCCGCTTTGTCCCCCTTGTTCCACCCATTGAGAGAAGGCGATTTCTTCCTTTTCCGTCCTGATGGTCATGCCACCCGCATTCAAGCCGAGGTTCTTACCCTGCGGATGGCACAAGACTTCTCCTGAGTCCGAGAGAAGGCAAAGATAGCGGGAGCTGTCCGAAGGGCTTGAGACGAGAGAGTTCTGGATCGCCTTGAGAATCATTCCGTGGTCTTCTGACATCTCCAGCTGTGCTTCCAGCGCCATGGCAAAGCGAATCCCGTATTCTGTATCGTTGGCAATCTGGAGCCGATAATTCGAGGTTTCCACCTTTTCCAGAAGAAGAATGCCACCGATTAGACCAATGATAAGGCAAACCATGGAGAGTCCAACGAATGTTGCGACTGTCAGTTTTCTAGAATTCATGATTTCATTGCTTCCGCTGTCTCATCAGTGTCTCGCTAGCTGAAGTTGATGTTACTTCCTGCCGAAAGCACTGATACACCTTTCATGAAAGAATTTAATTACCAGCAAATGCGTCTAACGCGAGCAATACTTTCCTTCTTGATCCTTGTCCTCGTCCTGCAGTTTGGACCGCAATCGGCCTCTGCTCAAGACGCGAACGAGGACCAGGCGAGTACTCGAACCCTGGCGCTGCAAAAAGTCCTCGAGGCAGGGGGTCTTTCCCGCGGTCGTCTTCAGCCGGACCCCTTCGCTCTCATCACTTCTGCAACTGCCTCGGATCGCTTACCACTGCTCCGCCAGCTCTCTGCAGATCCTCTCTCCATTCCTTACCGAGTTGGAATGTTGAAAGGCCGCTTCAAAGACAGGCAGGATTCTATTCACCGGCTTTTTCTCTACGCTGCAAGTCCTCTGGGGGTCGGCGTATCAAGAGGATATATTGGCCATCCGTTCCGCTCCATCGATAATATTCTGCTGGATGCAGAAGACCCACTCCGCAAAGCATTCGAAGATATGGAAAAGGAGTTCGGGGACTTTGATATCGATGCGGAGCTGGATCGCGCTGCAGATTTGCAGGGAACGTTTCGCTTTGAGGTTGCCAGACTTATCGCCGTTATCATGGAGGCGGAAATGTTTCGTCGTCGCGCCTTTAGAGATATACCTCAGGACCTTGACAGCCAGAAAATGTATGAGCAGATTCTTCTGAGTCGATTCAGAGATTTTCAGGGGCCCGACTTTCGTCTGTATATTCATGATGTGGAATATGAGGCTCTTGTGTCGGGTATGCTGGATTTGACACTGGCAATCGAGGACTTCCAGTATTCACTTGAAAATAACTATAATGACCTTCAGGAAATATATGTCAGGTTTACGTTGCCACTGGGGGAGGTGATTGTCGATACGCGCTTAGAGGATTCCATACATTCTTCTGATAAGCCGCTTCTTGTCATTGATACTAAAGGCGATGACGACTATTTCCCCAATGATAAGAGAAACGCGAGGACGGGTATTTCTGTTGTCTATGACTATACGGGGAATGACCGTCACTGGTCTGAGCCTGGAAAGGGAGCTTCGGCGATTTTTGGCTACGGCATCACCTGGGACAGGGAGGGGAACGATCGCTATGATGGTGATCACCTCTCTCAGGCATCTACTTTCTTTGGAATGGCAATGCATATCGATCTCGAGGGCGAGGATAATTACCAGGCAATCGCCTATTCACAGGCTTTTGCCCTGGGCGGTGTTTCGCTGCTCTTCGACAAAGGGGGTGGGGATGAATATACGTCTGTCATTCGATCTCAGGCAAGCGCCGGGCCGAAAGGGAGTGCTGTTCTCATCGAAAATGGTGGAAACACTACGTATAGTCTTTTGAATTTTCCTTTGATCGATCCTTCTGCTCAATCAACAGAGCATAATGTTTCAATGGGGCAGGGCGCCGCGACGGGGTTTCGTGGAGACTTGATAGATGGCCGTTCGCTTTCAGGAGGGGTTGCGCTGCTTTATGATGAGGAGGGTGATGATGTCTATACTGCTCAGGTTTTTTCGCAGGGGTGTGGCTTTCTCGAAGGAACAGGGATTCTCATCGATGACTCTGGTAAAGACACTTACCAGGGCGTCTGGTATACGCAGGGAAGTGCGGCTCACTCTGCCGTGGGAGTTCTATTGGATCTTGGAGAGGGGGATGATACCCATCATGCAGAAATGTATACATCCCTGGGCTGCGGTCATGATTATTCGGTCGGAGTTCTTCTGAATGAGTCGGGAGATGAGAATTACCATGTCAGAAACCTTGGTCTAGGGGCTGGCAATGACAATGGGATCGGGATTCTGGCTGATCTCAGCGGTAATGATTCCTATGAAATTCATGATAAGGACAGCTATGGGCTTGGGGCCGCCAGAATTACGAAGTGGGGATCGTCTCGTGAAAGTTACAATGGGATCGGGTTGTTTTTTGATCTGGGAGGAACGGATCAATATGTGACTCAACGATCAGCAGCGAATAATGATGATTTGTGGAGATGGCCAAGGAAGTATCCAGAGCTTGACCTCTCGAGTGAAATCGGTGTTGGAATAGATGGAACTTATGAAAATCCTTTCTACCTGGGGGCGAGGACGGATGCGGAGGACAGTGACGACAAACGAGTGCTTCAGCGCGCAAACCAGCAAAGAAGAGAATATCAGGAGAAGATATATACTTCGACATCGCAGAATTAATCAATTGGATTTTTCCTCTTCTATTGTCTTTTCGCCTCTGCAGGTCTTGATTGCTTACATCATCAGGGAGCAAAGCTGCATTAACGAATGAAGAAGACGGACAACATTCAGTCCTATTTTCTTGGAATCCCTTCATGGACGATTCAGGACCAGACTTATCCTGATCTACATAAGGGAGATGTTCATGATGTATTTCTTGAAATCAGTCCCCATTACATGTGCTTGAAAGAAGATTCTCCGAAGCAACTCAGGCATTTGGGGAATTGCTACTATCAGATAGATGCTGAATGCGTTGCAATTTCTCCTGCGGGTTTTCTTATCGATAGTGTCTTCCCAATTGCATGTCAGGCTCCACCGGTGCCGGGTCTGAAAGTGGGACGTTCTCTTCGTATCGAGGCCTATCTCGGTCTTGGGCTCCCTGGGACTGAGGAGTTACTTAATATGTTCTCGCTTCGGGATGAGTTTGTTTGCGAAATTACCATCAATTCTATTCAAAGGGATTCCAGGCATTGGAAACGATTCCTGAATGAGGAAAACTCGCTCATCGTTCCTGGTAGAAAGCTCGTCAACCCTAACGCGAGAGTTAAACAGCCGGAGAAAGGTTCTGCAGAAAAGGTTGAATGCACAAATGGCCTCGTTGATGACGATGGTATCGCCCACTATATACTCGGCTGCAAAGTTCGGAGGCACCACTCTGACGTATAGATCCCTCCACACTCCTCCATGCGAGGGACGCTTTATGGAATTACCTCTGAGGTCGCCGCGATACCTTCCAGACAGTTCTCCTTTAAAGCCTCAAGAACGATGTCCAGATGGGTACCGGAAAATGGCAACGATGAAGCAAGGTCGCCCCGGTATTTACTGAACCAGTCTGCGTCATTGCGAACTTTCTTCGACGACTCGTTCATCAGCCACTTCCATTCAATCAGTCGAGCCTTGTTGTATCTCTCTTCAGCGTCCTGGACATTCCCCTTCAAACCAGATGAAGATAAGACATCCGATACAAGCCGCGCATCGCTCAACCCATGATTCATACTCTGCATGCCGTAAGGAAAGGTCTGATGAGCCGAATCTCCTGCAAGGTATACACGTCCTCTTGCAAATGTGTCAGCATGCGCCAGAGCAAAACTCACGTGGCAAGACCAGTGAATGTCGAGCCTCTCAACTTTGAACCACGGTGCGCGCTCCAGGATAAACGACCGAAGGTCACTTTCCCGTCCCGGTGTATGAACGCCCGGAGGAATCTCGAAACTCCATCTCGCACGATTCTTCTTAAGTGGCCATATCGCTGCTGAATGACCTTCATCCAGAATAATACGAACTTTATCAGGCTGCTCGTATAAATCTGAAAACTCAAAAGAAACGTAATGCTTCGGTTTGCCATAGCGAATCATTGGAATTCTGGAAAGTCTGCGAACAAGCGAGTGGGCCCCATCCGCGCCAACAAGAAACTCATAGGAGTCAGTTTTTTCCCGACCCGCGATCCGCGATGAGTTCGTTGTTCCATAACCCTGGGCAAGATCACCGTAATGGGTGACACTACAGGAAACTCCACTGGCATTTTCCTCGATCATTGTAAGCTCGCTGTTCCATTCCACATGGACATCCAAGTCAGCGAGAGCCTGAATCAATGCGTGCTCGACAGCTCCCTGGTGGACTGCGTAAACGTAGCTGGGTAGGACGTTGGTATCAGCAATTTTGACCCCTCCCAGTCTTCGACCGGAAAGATTGAAGAGCTCGATTTCTCTGACTTTTCTTACCTTCTCATCGAACCGCTGGAGGACAACAACCTCCTCCAGTAAAAGCATGCTCGAAGGGTGAAGGCCGAGCGCGTAGCTCTCCTCATTGGGTCCATCGGCTCGGTCAATGATTCTGACGGGGATATTCTTGCGGGTCAGGTTGAGCGCAGTGAACAGCCCAACGGGTCCTGCGCCTGCTACAAGGACTTTTGCTTTTTTCATGGCTGTCTCCTCTACGCTTGATATGTATATTACGATACTGGAATATTAGGATTTGTCAAGAAGAGCTGTTGTGGGTATCCCCCTTGCATCCTTCACCGCTCTAGAGCTCCATTGGCTCGACTCATTTGAACTAAGGGACCTTCTCCTGTATGCCTCGCGTTGTCGGAATTGATTTAGGAACTACAAACAGCCTTGTTGCTGCGATTATTGATGGAAATCCTCAAGTTCTCTCTAAGGATAATGAAACCCGGATCGTTCCTTCGGTTGTTAGTGTAAACGAGAAATTTGAATTTCTCGTAGGTGAAGAGGCTCAGAGAAACACGGAAAAGAACCCTACCCAGACTATTTACAGCATTAAGCGTCTCATGGGGAAAGATATAGAGGACCTGGCTGGTTTAGAAGAGAAGCTGCCCTATGAGATAAAGGGCGAGCCCGGCAAGCTTGTGCGCGTCAAACTGGGGCGTCAGTGGATGACTCCCCCTCAGATCAATTCCGAGATACTTCGTGCCCTAAAGCAAAAGGCCGAGGGGGTCCTGAATGCGCTTGTAGAAAATGCGGTTATAACGGTTCCGGCATATTTTAATGACGGCCAGCGTCAGGCGACAAAAGATGCTGGGCTCATTGCTGGTTTGAATGTGCTGAGAATTGTCAATGAACCAACGGCGGCCTGCCTCGCCTATGGTCTCCAGGAAAAACAGGAAGGTACCTTTGCTGTTTATGATCTTGGCGGTGGTACTTTTGATATATCCATACTCAAAGTAGAGCAGGGTGTTTTTGAAGTTCTCGCAACGAATGGAAATACTGAATTGGGCGGTGACGATATAGATGCACTGGTTTCAAAAAAGCTTCTGGAAGAGGCTCGAAATGAAGTCGGCGAGTTTGTATTGGATGCGACTCTGAAGCAACAAGTGCGGCGTGTGTCCGAGCAGGCAAAAAAAGATCTAACCGACAATGACCACGCAGATATCGAATTAGTTCTTGGTGATGATAAAGTCTATAGACGACAGCTATCTCGAGAGACCTTTGAGTCCTGGATTCGTCCCATCATTGCTCTCACGCTGGAACCCTGTCGACAAGCCCTGGAGGACGGTGATTTACTTCCAGAAGATATAGACGAGGTTGTGATGGTAGGTGGATCCACGAGAATCCCACTGGTGCGCAGGGTTGTAGGTGAATACTTCGAGTGCGAACCACATACAGAACTCAACCCGGAAGAGGTTGTTGCTCTTGGTGCCGCTGTGCAGGCGGATATTCTTGGAGGTAATCGTAAGGACCTCCTCCTTCTCGACGTGACACCACTTACACTCGGTATAGAAACATATGGTGGAGCGACATCCACCATGATCAAGCGTAATACAACAGTTCCATGCAGCCAGACAGAATTGTTTACAACATTTGTGGATAACCAGACTCACGTTGATATACATATTGTTCAGGGCGAGCATGACCTTGCAGATAGAAACAGGTCGCTTGCAAGGCTCAAACTGGGCCCCATACAGCCAATGCCGGCAGGTTTCGCTCGTATTGAAGTCTCGTTTTCCCTGGATGCTGACGGAATTCTGCATGTTACTGCAACCGATAAACGAACTGGGAAACATCAGGAAATCGAAGTTAAGCCAAGCTATGGCCTGACCAACGATGAGTTGGATGCCATGCTGAAAGACGGGGCTGACAATGCCGAGGAAGAACGTAAGCAGCGAATGCTCATTGAGGAAAAAAACAGGGCCGAGATGGTCTTGAGGGCGACCACAAAAATGAAGGAGGAAGCGGGTGACCTTATCGACGAGTTGGACCTGATCGTTGTTGAAGAACAAATGGAGAAACTGAAAGCAGCGATGGACGCCAGGGACTATCGTGAGCTTCGTGCTGCACGTGAACGTCTTGATGGGGCAGCCCAGCCCCTTGCACACGCCGCAATGAATGCGTCGCTGGCGCGTGAACTGAAGGGGAAGAAGGCATCCGAAGTGGTTGGGCGCCGTGATGTCGAGGTGCTCACTCCTGAGGAGGTCGCCCCCGAGCATCAGAAGGAACGTTCCGTGCAAATTCAACTCGGGTCTTCCAAAAAAGAAGGCGATAAATAGATCTTAACTATTTTCTTGATCTTGTAAAAACATCTTTACGATGCTTGGTGACCATCACCTCCTGTGGGACAGTTCACCTTGCCGAATGTAAAGACAGAAGTATTGCACGGAGATCTCTTAAAGCTGAGTGATCGTCTTCCGACGGATCATTTTCAGCTCGTCTATCTTGATCCTCCTTTCTTTACTCAGAAGAAATTCAAAGCACGCAACACTGCCGGGGGCTTCACAGACTCGTGGCAGAATGGACTTCAGGAGTATCTGGAATATCTGGAAAAACGTCTAGTCATTGTTCGGGACACACTCAGCAATGATGGGTCGCTGCTGTTGCACCTCGACTGGCGAGTGACTCATTACGCGCGCGTCATTTGTGACAGGATTTTCGGTTTTAACAACTTCCAGAATGAAATCATCTGGAAATATAATTCCGGCGGAGGCAGCAAGAAGAGGTATGGTCGTAAACATGATACTATCCTCTGGTACGGAAAGACTTCTTCACCATATTTTAATCCTGAAGAGGCTCGAGTTCCCTACGACGCGGTCATCGCGAAGAAGCGTGCTCATCTCTTTAACCCCAAAGGAAAGGTGAGCGGAGACGTTCTTGATATACCTCGCCCTCCGAACCATGCGAAAGAGTGGACCGGCTGGCCGACCCAGAAGCCTCTGGCGCTTCTCAAGTTTTTCGTACGATGCCACAGTGAGGAAGGATCTCAGGTGGGAGATTTCTTCTGCGGGAGTGGGACAACGCTGGTGGCTGCCAAAGAGTTGGGGAGAAATGCTCTCGGTTGTGACATTTCACGCGATGCCGTCAGACTGGCTCAGATGCGCCTTTCTGGCAGTATTGACACTGGTAAGAGCTCTGTCAGACCCCTCACTGCAAGCGCTGGACTACCTGGATAATCCCACAACCGATTTTCAATTGCAAACAACTTGATGATGAGGCTTGAGCACCCAGCCCGACCGGTCACAAAGTTGCACCGCGCCTGATAGATGAAGCATATTACAGCGGGAGTGTATCTTTGAGCGACGAACAACCACAGCCAGAAGAGTCAAATAAGCCTGAAAGAAAACCGGGTTTCTTCAGCCGGATCTTTACAGTGAAAGAGGTTGAAGGTGACCCCGATGCCTCACTGGAGCAAACTCAAGAACAGGGTTTGCCAACGGAACAGCAGCTGGACCCTTCCCAGGAAAACGAGCAGGATCCCGCCAACGATGTCTTCGCCGTTGGACCTGAAGGCTTTAATAATCAACCTCAGTTGGAAGAAGTTCCAGAAGGTGGTGATGGGAAACGCAAAGGCGTCTTCTCTCGCTGGTTTGGAAAGAAAGATAAGGAAGAGGCGCCGGGTGATACCGAGGATACTCCTGAGACAGCAGAAGCCCCGGAAGAAGGTGAGCCGTTAGAGGAGCGTGTCGAAACAGGTGAGGTTGCCGAAACCTCGACCGCCCCGGAAGTGCCAAAGAAAAGCTGGTTTCAAAGACTTAGAGAAAGACTTAGATTTGGATCAGGAAGCTTTATCAAAGCAATCCGAGCAGCGATTGGTCTTTCAGGAAAGCTTGACGATGATACCATCGAAAGGCTGGAGGAAACGCTCATCGCTTCCGATGTGTCCATGGATACAACTCTGAAAATCATTCAGAGGATGGAAGAGCGTGCACAAAAAGAGAAAATTGAGGGTGCCGATGCGATCTGGGATCTCTTTAAACAGACGATCGAAGAGATACTTGTGGGAACTGGGAAGGTCTTTGAGCCAAAACCGACTCAGGATCCATACGTGGTACTTGTTGTTGGAGTAAATGGAGTTGGAAAGACCACGACGATTGGGAAAATGGCCAAGAGGTGCCAGCAAGCGGGTTTAAAACCCCTCCTTGTTGCCGGTGATACATTCCGCGCGGCAGCTGTTGAGCAACTGGAAATCTGGGCACAAAGAACTGAAAGCGAATTCATGAAGTCGTCTCATGGATCAGACCCAAGTGGACTGATCTTCGACGCGATGAAAGCAGCCCGCTCCCGCGGAGCAGATGTCGTTTTCGTCGATACAGCCGGACGACTACACAACAAAAAGGCACTTATGGATGAGCTTGGCAAGATCTCGAGAGTTTGCCAGAAACAAATTCCAGGTGCACCCCACGAAACATTGCTCGTACTTGATGCGACAACAGGTCAGAACGCTATACAACAGGTTAGAGTCTTCTCAGAAGCAACTCCTCTTACAGGACTTGTGATGACAAAATTGGATGGGACGGCCAAAGGCGGCATCTTAATTACCATCCGTGATCAATTCGAGATTCCCATTACACTTATCGGTGTCGGAGAGGGCGTGGATGATTTGAGGGATTTTGATCCCGTAATGTTCCGTAAGGCTCTCTTTGAGGAAGGCGACATTAAAGACTCTGAAACTGTCGAGTCGCCGTGAAGTTAGCCGTCTATGTGACAGGTCATGGTTTTGGCCACGCGACCAGGCTTTGCGAGGTCATGCGTCAGCTTCTGCTGTTGCTGCCTGATATACAGTTTCTGATTCGAACAACAGCTCCAGAATTTCTCTTCTCAGATTTTCTTTCTGCCCGTCAACATTCTTTGACCCGTATTGCTATCGATGTCGGAAGCATCGAGAAAAACTCTCTGGAAACCGATCCGAGAAAGACACAGGAAGCATGCGAAGAGTTCTATGAAACCTGGGATATACTGGCAAAGCATGAAGCACGCGAGCTCGAGGCCGCTAAAGTTGATGGAGTGCTCTTTGATGTGCCACCGCTGGCTCCCTACATTGCATCACTGAATTCTGTTCCATCTGTGGGAGTCGCGAACTTTACCTGGGATCAGATATATGCTGAAATCAAAGGCATGGAGAGCCTCGTTACTAAGATCCGGGATTGGTATTCATACACAACACTTGGACTTGAAGTTCCGCTGGGACCTGGAGCCGAAGTTTTTCCGCGACGGGAGAAAATTCCAATCGTTGCGAGGAGGTCTGAAGCAGACAAAGTGTCCGTCCGTGAAGAGCTTTCTATTAAGAACGACTCACTTTTAATACTCGTAGCATTGAGAGGTCAGGAGCTGCGACTTCTTCCAGAAGTGACCCATGAGAATCGGGGTATCAGTATTATCGGCTTCCCTGCCTGTCCTCATTCAAAGTATATGCAATTAGACGATCGTTGGCAGCCACGGTTTCAGGACCTCGTGAAAGTTGCCGATGTGGTCCTGTCTAAACCTGGTTATGGAATTGTAAGTGAGTGTATAGCGAATAATACTCCGCTGGCCATGCTTCCAAGAATTGGTTTCGCTGAGACCGAGCCCATGTTGAAAGAAGCCGAAGAGTACCTTCATGCACTTTATCTGACGCATGAGGACCTGAACAACTCTGGGATTTTTTCAACTCTTGCTGACCTAAGTACTAGAGAGACGAAAACGATGAGGAGTAATTGTGATGGAGCTGAGGTTGCAGCGGGAAAAATTCTTCAGTTGATAAGTGACTCCCATTAATCATTCTCAAGAATCAAGACCCTCATAGTTTTACATCTAAATACCTCCAGATTTACCTCAGGTTGCCTCTGAATTATTGAACAATCTCTTTTTAAGGTAGTCTTCCCTCGTCAGCAACACCTATGACGGGGGGGTATTCGACGCCATTGGTTTCGGATGCACCGATACTTATGAATGGAGAGTAATTATGCTTTCTCCGCTACACCTTAGAAAGGCAGTTTTATCCACCGCTTGCGCAGGTATTGTATGCGCAATCAGCACAGCTTCAGCAAGTAAACTTGAGGTTGTCTATCCCATGCCGGACGAGCGCTGGGAATATACACCTATACTTGGAGCAGATGACGCGATCACAACGGAAACCCTTGAGCCAGTGGATTTCGATGATCCTCCTGTTCCAACAATCTCCAATGAAATCAGATTTCGCATTAACGAAACTGGAGCATTCGGATTCTACCAGACAACAGACCTGGTTGATGAGGACACTCCACTGGAGAGCTTGAACATACTGGGAGTTAAATGGCATCTGACGACAGATGCTGAAAACCCTGAGGATGTTCCTGAATTCAGACTTCGAGCTACTGCTGGCGACGCCAGTTTCACTCAAACATATGTCCTCCAAGATGCGTTTGCGAACGATGACCATGACTCTGAGAACATCCCCCTCGCGGGTAAAGACTACGTCTTTCAGTCCTTCACTGATGTCCCCCCTTTCATCGTCAATGGTTTTCCCACAGAGGATGTTGATGGGCTGGCCGTCGCATTTGATGTGATGTCCTTCGTGACAGAGAATGTTGGTCGCATTGGAAAGTATATCGGACTCAAAGAAGTAGAAGCAGTTTCCTACACTCCAGGCTCTCTGAAGGGTCCAGAGCTGGTTTACAATGAATCACTCGGAAACGGAAGTATTGACTGGGAAATGTCCGACACAATGCTCGGCGGCTATGACATTGAACATCTTCGAACCGAGAAAGGTTTAGGGATCCGCACATTTGGTCCAGCCGGTCCAGACACCGTAAACCCTGACCAGTTTAATTTCTCATTCGGTTGGTGGGAAAAAGCAGATGTCTTTACACTGGAACCTGGCAAAATCTATCGAGTCAAGTTCGTTGCAACTCTTGATTCAGTTGATGGCGAGGACAGCGAGCTCGACGCGATTCCAACACGTTTGCGTTTCGCGGATGAAAACCTCGACTTTACAGCAACGGTAGAGCTGGGAGCCAACTTCGCTGGAGAAACGGAAGGGAATCCAAGTGGAGAGTCACAAAACTTCTTCGCGTGGGTTGCATTTCCACCGGAACTCGCAGAGGAAAATGCATCTATCTCCGTCTACTGGGATGTATGGCAGGATCTTCAACCAGTCGACGAAGGAGTTTCCATTTTCCTTAAGAATCTCCAAATCTTCTCCTACGATTTTGAGCCTAAGAACTAAGTACGAGTTTCACGCCCCTCTACATAAGCACGGTTAGCGAATATGCCGCGCGGACAAAAAAACCGCCAGTTTTTACAACTGGCGGTTTTGCTAT
The DNA here is from genome assembly GCA_964437365.1 of uncultured Candidatus Sumerlaeota bacterium. Lineage (GTDB taxonomy): Bacteria > Sumerlaeota > Sumerlaeia > SLMS01 > SLMS01 > CAYTGM01. The sequence goes on from CAYTGM010000027.1 coordinate 15,567, forward strand.
TCCTGAGTTTGATCCTGGTAATTATGAAGCTTATATACCAAGTGAACCAATATGTTCTTTAACTTGAATTTTTTCTTCGTCGTCCTCGATAGCGTCGTGATAAGACTGCCAGGCTGACTTGGCCTGCGGAAGCAGGTTCGACTTCTGATAACAGACAGCAAGGTTATAGATAGCATCGGTGAGTGAAGGTTCCAACTCGATGGCACGACGGAAGTAGCTGATTGCTTCATCCCAGTTTTCGTCGTCGGCATGCATAATACCAAGGTTATAATAGTCGGCAGCGTCTGTGATCTCATTGCCCATCTCTTTGAGGGCCAGAACTTTCTCAGAAGGGCTTAAAGAATGAATCAGGCTCATTCCGTAGCGATCCATAGCTACTTCTGTATCAAGTCGAAGGGTCTCACGGTAACGCGCGAGTTCACGCTCATAGAGGTCGTTTTTTCTGCTCATAATCTTCAAATACCTGAATTCAGCAAATTCTTGTCGTGGTCAGAATTGAACGGACCATCAGCAAGGGGAAGAAGTCGTAGAGCTCTTGCATGTTTGCTGTCCAGCAGAAAGAGACTTAACGCACCTGAATATGCCCGGGAAAAATAGGAAGATTTTCGAAATTGAGAATGTAAACAAATTTTGCAACCCCGCTGACCTGAAATGGAAGTACTTTCCCATGACAGGAGTAAGACGTTACGCATTGTGCACAGGTTTTTCTTTTTTCTTCGCCTCTCAAGGCTCTTTGTAGCGGTTTATCAGGGTTTCCTCTTAGGCACGACTGTTGTATCTTAGGCCATATCCGCTTAATGAACAAATAGTTCATAAGATCCCACGGACAATACATTCCCAAAACCCCACCCAATCTGGCCGATGTTGGTTTCCCTGCAACATCGGCCTCCCTGTTCCTGCCGTTTTTCCTGACACAGATCACCCGGAAATTCTTTTTCCGCTCGTAGAACATTGAAGCTCTTGGCTTTAAAAGTGACCTATCGGGTAGACCCTGTTTTATCGGGCTTAACTTGACAGAATAGTACTGGGGTCCGATTCTTCTCAACCTCACAAGAGGTCAGGAATCAAACCCATGTTTCAAAAAATCCTATCGGGCAAAAAGAAAAGCGAACCAAAGCAGATTGCCTGGGTACTGCTTAGAATCAATGAATCTCTCCCACCCAGTAAGTTTAAAGCTGAGGTTACCCGAATCACTCCTTTCGGAATCCGCCTCGAACTTGAGGATCTTCCAGAAGCCGAGATGAAAGATCTCTTCTACCTCAACCCTGAAATTACCATCGAGCTGGAAATGCCGAAACCAGCCAGGACCGTTCAGTCAGTGGCAATTATTGAAGGTCTGACTGAATGTTATGGTGAGACTACCCACAAGCTTCTTATCGATGCTGACTTTCCAGAGCTCAGTCAGGAAGAAGAAGAGCTTCTGAAGGACTCTAATCCAATGCTTGTTGTGAACTAACTGACAAGAGAACAACACTTGAATCTGTTGATCATCTGACATTCTGAACTCTTTTCTCATCCTTTTTTCCATCGAAGACTCAGCATCGCCTTGCGTCGTGCGATAGATTGGGGCGCAATGCCTTTAGATCTTCCCGAACAAGGAGAAAAGACATGCACATGTTACTGCGAACAACTCGATGCTACCATCTGTTTCTGATCACCCTCGTCGCACTCTTCCCGGCCTCTTTCATAAGTGCTGAGATCATTGAGAAGCCGATGACTTATTCCCATGGTGATGTTCAACTTGAAGGCTTTGTTACTTACGATAGCGAGAAGGTCACAGATTCTGCGCCGGGTGTTCTTATTATCCATCAGTGGATGGGTATCACAGATCATGAGAAACGGGTCGCTCGTAACCTTGCCGATCTTGGTTATGTTGCTTTCGGGGCTGATATATACGGTAAAGAAAATCGTCCGGAAAATACATCGGAAGCAGGCCAGCTGTCAGGAAGCTTCAAGAGCAACCGGTCACTCTATCGTGAGCGCTTAAACCTGGCCCTTGAGCAGATGAAGGCCCTTGAGGTAGTCGATGAATCAAGAACGGCAAGCATTGGTTACTGTTTCGGAGGTACGGGTGTTCTTGAGCTCGCCCGAAGTGGTGCAGATGTGGACGCAGTTGTCAGCTTTCACGGGGGACTGGACTCACCCACCCCCGAGGACGCAGAAAACATTAAGGCCAGTGTCCTCGTTTGTCATGGTGGGAAAGACCCTCTTGTTTCCGATGAAGAACTCCTTGGTCTCATGAATGAGCTCCGGGCACCAGGCGATATAGACTGGCAGGTACTTATTTTCAGCCAGGCGAAACATTCCTTCACCGATATAGATGCTGATCCGAACGCCTCTGGGCCGTCCGCATATAATGAGAACGCAGATCAACGGTCCTGGGATGCAATGAAGGATCTGTTCGAACAGAAGTTTCAATAACACTTAAATCAAAGAGAGAAGAAGAGTATGAGTCAGGAAGCCCTTTTCCCTGTAGTTGATGGCAAGTATAAAATGGAAAAAGAGCCGGTTGTCCGAATCGGTATCGTGCTGGAGGAGGATGAAAAGAATCTGATCAAATTTAAGGTTCCAGCCGCTGGATATACACTCGAATCCGATGAACCCGGCGAGCACATAGAGCTCAATCCAGAAAAAGAACATCGCATCGATGCTAACGGTGACTGGGTGCAGCTTGATGATCAGGATCCTCTGCCTATACACACCCCCAAGCACCTGTTGCGTATTATCCCACCCTCAGACTTTGAACCTCGCAAAGCTGGAGACGGCATCCTTGTGAAAGAAGTTGTCGCTGGGCGTGGCTTTCACTGGCAAAAGAATATAGACCAGACGCTATCTCACGTCATTGAGTTCAGGGCAAGAGACGGCGCACTCATCATGATCAATGAAATACCTCTCGAAACTTATTTGATTGGCGTGATCACCGGTGAAATGAGCGGCGAATGCCCCATTGAATTTATGAAAGCCCAGGCCATTGCAGCCCGCAGCTGGCTGCTTGGGCAGCCACGCAGCCCACATCCAGGCAAACCGTTTCTCTGGTGTAATGATGATTGCTGTCAGCGCTACCAGGGCACCGGAGGATGGTCCGAAAGAGCCGTTGAAGCAATCGACCAGTGCCGCGGAGAAGTCCTCATCACGAAAACAAATCACTATTGTGATGCGCGGTACAGCAAGAGCACTGGTGGGATCTCCGAAGATGGCTTTAACGTCTGGAAAGAGGAGATCGAAGGGCTTACGGCGATGGTTGACGCACCGGAAGGATCGATCGTGCATTCTTTCTTTCCCGTTACGGAACAAAATCTTGAGGAATATATCCGTGGTGAATGGGCAAACGATACAGATGCCTTCGCCAGCCCGAAAACGGTACCTGAAGAAACCATTACCCGTTATCTCGGAAGAGTCGATGAACAGGGACAATACTTTCGATGGAAGGTTGAGGTGACTCAGGAAAGCCTGGTCGAATCATTGACAAAGCGCTCCGGTATTAAAAACCTGAAAGCTGTTCATGATCTTGTGCCCAGATCTCGCGGTAAGAGTGGGCGACTGATTGAGCTGGATGTGATCTATACAGATGACAATGATCAGAAGTCCACTCACACTCTGAGTTCAGAGTATAAGATCCGTGAAGGATTATCGATGAAGTTTCTCTTCAGCAGCGCCATTATTATCGAGAAAGAACTCGATGACCAAGGCAGGATTTCGAGTGCCACTCTCCACGGGGCAGGCTGGGGACACGGAGCTGGGCTCTGCCAGATCGGGGGACTTGGTCGTGCCATTAAAGGCCAGAATTATGATGAAATCCTGCTCGCGTATTACAGTGATGTCAGACTCGAAAAAATCTACCCGTAAGCATGAATGTCGCCCTCGTTGGTTCCGAGGGCGACAACCTACAAAATCTAGAGCCTGAGTTTTCGAGCGTAACCAGAGAGCTAAATATCCCAGTTTGGTGAATCGAGACCGATAGCTTCCGCCAGTTCGGTCTGATGTTTATGAACTCCATCACAAATAAGACGTACAACATCGAATACAGAATCATCTTTAATGCTGTACATGGATTGAGAACCATCTCGGCGAACTTGTACAAACCCGACCTGCTTCAAGATGGCGAGGTGTTTCGAGACCGATGCCTGAGCGATGCCGAATTCCTTCACCAGTGAAGTTACATTGCTCTCTCCCTGGCGGAGGCGGAGTAGTATATTTAGTCGTGCGCTGTCGGAGAGCGCCCGCAGGCGCTCGACAGCTTTATTAATCATAGCGGGTGGTATAGTATCTTTTTTCATCGTCCAATCGTTCTTTGAGAATATCACAAATTGCTAAACTTCGAATCTAACTGTGTCAATGGCAGATCGAGAAAACAGCTTAGGTTTTGACCCGTCAGATGTACTGGCGCAGTAGCACACGTTTAACGTCCTTTTTCATCTGCTGCGCGAGGGTTTCTCTTGACGGCTGAGCCCGATATCCGCTGAGTTCTCTGCTCTTTGCATGTCTCCTCATGGAAACACTGCAAAATCAGCGCCCGTTTATTGGGCCCACATAGCCCTACCTCGCTCGGCGTGAACAGAAGAAGCGAGGCAAACCCAAAGGGAGCCAATGCTTATGCAGCCCATCAAGTATGAGTTGATGATCATCATTGATCCAGCTCGCTCGGAAGAGCAACACGAAGAAACCCTTCAAAAACTTCAGGAAGTGATCGCACGCTACGGCGGTACCCATGATCGTAATGAGATCATCGGGAAAAAGCGCCTCGCCTTTCCTATCGCAAAAAGAAAAGATGGATATTATGCCCTCGTTTTCTTCGATGCGGATCCTGACTCAACACTGATCACAGAAATCGAAAGACACTGCCGTTACTCAGACGAGATTATCCGCAGCATGGTTACACGTGCTGTCATCGGCAAATCCAAAGGAAATCCAGCCCTTCTTCCCGAAGAATCACGCTCGCGTTTCAGTGGTAATCGCGGCGGTGGCGGAAGATACGGTGGTCCACCTCGCGGAGGACGTGATCGTGACGGCGGCCCATCCGGCCCTCCTCGGGATCGTGACAGTTCCTCTTCACGCCCCGCAGCTGACTCAAGCAACGAAGATGAAAAGAAATCTGAAGAAGCGCCTTCTGCCAGCGCTCCCGCTGCAGAAGCCCCAAAGTCTGAATAATCTCAACACGCTTTCCACGGGGAGCTAAAGGAAACGACTATCATGGAAATGAACCGCGTCTTTCTCATCGGTAATCTTACACGGGACCCGGAAACACGCCATACAGCGTCCGGAGCTCAGGTAACAAACTACACGATTGCAGTGAATGACCGCTCTCGTGGAAAGCAGAATGAATCCACCATGTTTATTAAAGTGGAAACATGGAATAAGACGGCCGAACTTTGTGATCGCTACCTTCAAAAGGGATCACAGGTTCTGATAGAAGGTCGTTTAAAGATCGACGAATACGAAACCCGGGAAGGTCAAAAACGGCGTGACCCCGTTGTGGTTGCTGACCGCGTGAACTTTGGCGCACGTCCCCGTGATGGACAGGGCGGCGGATCTGGTAACTATGGAGGCGGTCAGAGTGATCGCGCAAACGACTCCTACAGTTCTTACCAGAACGAACCCAGCCCATCTGACGGCGGCAATGAAACAGAAGACGACCTGCCCTTCTAACATACTTCGACCGGCTGTCCTCAGTGATGGCCAACTACTTACTTCGCATAGACAGGAGTTCCACATATCATGAGTGAAGAAACACCAAAAAGCGCTCCTTCATCAACTGAAGGAAAACCAGCTAACGCTGAAGGCTCTCGTCCCGAGCGCTCGGAGCGCTCAGAGCGCCCCGAACGTTCTGATCGTCCCTATCGTCCCGGTGGAGATCGCGGCGGAGACCGCGGTGGAGACCGCGGTGGAGATCGTCGTCCACCCAGAAACAACCGTCGACGCTTTCCTCGCCGGAAAATCTGCTACTTCCGAACAATCAAAGCTGAGTATATCGACTATAAAGACGTCGAAACCCTGAAGAAGTTCGTCACCGATACAGGAAAAATCATTCCTCGTCGCGTGACAGGAACCTCTGCAAAGTTTCAGCGCGAGCTTAGCTCTGCTATCAAGAAGGCCCGCTATATGGCACTTCTCCCCTATTCAACCCGCCAGAAGTAATGACGGCGATATAGACCTGAAGAATCTACGGAGATCCAAAAGATGAAGATCGTACTACTTAAATCTGTTGATAACCTGGGACAAGCGGGAGAAGCCGTCGACGTGAAGCGTGGCTATTTCAGAAACTATCTTGGTCCCCGCGGCATGGCACTCCTCGCCACTCCGCAAAACCTCAAGGTTGTCGAAAGCAAGAAAAAGAAACTGGAAGCACTCGTTGCTCGTGAAAAAACGGATGCGGAAAAAATCCAGGCAGAACTGGATGGCAAGACCGTTACTTTCCACCTTCGCGCCGGCGATCGTGGTCAGGTTTTCGGATCTGTCACAACACGCGACTTTGTTGATGCTGTCAAAGAAGAGTTCAATGTTGAAATCGAGCGACGTCGTGTAGACATGGAAAACCTCAAAACCCTCGGTGACCACCAGGTACGCATTCGTATCTATCCAGGTGTTAACGCCATGGTAAATGCAAGGGTTGAGCGTCTGATCGAGCCAGGTGAAGAACATCTCTTCGAAGAAAGTGAAGAAGCCCCTGAAGCACCCGCTGCGGAAGAAGCGCCCGTGGCAGAGGTTGAAGCAGCAGAAGCACCTGCAGAAGCTGCAGCGGAAGAAAAGTCAGAGTAAGCACCCCCAACTCTTTCCCTTCCAAGCATAAAGATCATCAAAGGACGCCTGCAAAGGCGTCCTTTTTTTGTGCGATGCCCCCTTGTTCATTCCCGGGGAGGGTAGGCTGCTGAGACCATTACTCGACTTTGAATGCCCGTACCGCTCCCTGCCATACAGCTATTCAGACGTCCTGCTCGCAGGGAGCGAGCAATACTCTTGAAGGCTGCTACTCTAACATCTCAAGAACGGCTTTTGAGAGCAGAGCAACGTCGTGAACTACTGCTGGAAAATCTCGATTCTGGGATAAGAGATCTCTTCACCAGGAACGAAATCATCTGAGAGAATCAGAATGCTGATGCCCAAGGTGTCACCGGACATGTAGTTCGTATCTGTCTGTATATCCAGTGTCTCGCCAAAGCTGTTTCCAGCGAAGTATCCCGACCCGGGTACAGGCAGGGGAGAGCGGTACTCATCCTGACAGGCACGTCGCATGGGAGAATCCAACGGTGGGGTGAGTCGGATTCTCCAACGGGTCTTGTTGGCACCGTACGGATGGGAAAAGGAAAGTCTTAAGGTGGTCGCGTCCATACGCAAGACCATCAGGTTATTCATCGCAGCGAGATGGATATCTGGATCCGGCGCTTCGAGGGTGGGCGAAACCTGAGCCATGAAGCGGTGCAGGTTGATCTGCTTGAAGGCGTCATAGGCGCGCCGCGGTACTTTCACGGACGCTGTCCGTTTATCTTGAACGGATTGTATATAGCTTTGCCATGTTTCCGCCTGAGCGTAGGTCATGGTGCGATAGAGTTTTGAGACGGACGTAAGCCCGGCGCGGAAGAGGCGCTGTCGCAGGGTATTGGGATTGGCGTTCTTTCCTGGTGCGCGCAGGAACGGCCGTCCGTCGATGGTATAGAGAACGGGCGCGTCGGGCTCGTTGCTGAGCTTTCCGCTGATTTCTGATAGAGGTGTGGTGAGACGGATCCTGGCCATGAGCTGATCCTCCTTCAGTTCATTGAGAGTCCCTCCCCTCAATGGAAGGAGGTGTTACATGCATTGTCCGCTGCGGATAAAGACTTACGCTATTATTTCGCCTGAAGTCAAGAGAAAATTATCGCTTTATTTTCGCTCTGGTGCTCCCATTGAGGGGATGCCGCGGCGATCCCGAACCTATCCCGGTCCGATGCCGATCGGACCTGCATCGCTCCAACATCGCTCCGGCATCGAACCAGGAGGGGTGGGTCCGTGGCGTGGTTCAAATTCCGGCAATCGAAGGATACACATCAAGTTAGGCGATCCTTCCTCTTGCAGGCGCATTGGATCTCACGTCTCAGGAATCAAGCTTTGGGTTTGGGGATCGGGTCTCTTCATCGAACCTCAAATGACTCTTAGCAATTGCTCATAAGAGCCGAGTGCTCTGAGCAACCCAAAGCACCAAAGGTGCGTCTCAATACCAGCCCAGCTCGAAGCCCAGCGTAGCGGGCGCAGGGCTGGGTACTGAGTTCATTCAAACAAAGAGGGCTGAAGGCCCGATCTATCACATGAAATCATGGATCGGGCTTACAGCCCTACGGATCCTCTTATCCGAGTAACCCAGCCCTTCGTCGGCTTCGCTCGACTACGAGCTGGGCTGGTATGTTGACGGGCCTTTGGCCCTGCTTTGTTGCGAAGAACCAGGATCGTTCTGCAATCCCACGAGCAAAGCACTTCGACTGGCTTCGCCTTATCCAGTGGCGTTTTTCTGCTCGCGCAACCTGAGCATTGTCTCGGTATAGCTCAAATCTGGCCGGTCAAAGGTTGCACATGAAGCCAACGCTCTCGTCACTCCGATGATCAGCAACTGTTACCCGAAGTTGAACCACGCCGGGTCCGTGCATTCACCAATGACGATTTCGAACGTTTAGAGTTTATGGAAAGCAAAACCACGGGAGTGGTTTGATCGCCAAGCTCGGGTTGCCGAAGCAGGAGGCTACCCGGACTGGGGAGATCCCCCTGGTCGAACCGCTTCCGCAGTTCGCTTTTAGTGTGCGTCTATAGCTCTCCTCCTCCTGGCAGAGTTATATACTTCCTGCCTATTCAAGAATAAGCTTCGAGTCTATCTCGGTTATGGGTCTGTGTCGATCGGGAGATCAGTGATCCCAGGAGGGTGTTAACCACAACTCCCAACAAAAAAGGCGGTGCTCGTAAGCCCCGCCTTCAGATAGCTATGTGATGGAATGTGGAGGTTAGCGCGCTCCCGCTGCGCCTGCTTCCATGGATTCAAGAACTTTGTCCAGACTGAAGCTGGCCGCTTCCTGACGGGGTGGATACTCCCGGAAAGTCTCGAGGAAATTCGCGACGTACGCCTGGGCAGGGACGAGCATATACGCGCGGTCCAGCATCCAGTCGTAGTAAGTATTTGACGTTTTCATGCCACGCTCGTAGGGATCGCGTCTCAGGTTAATGATGATCGGGACGCGAAGTGGAACAAAGGGCTCCATCCAGGCGCGGAAAGTTCCTTCTGTCTTTTGCTCAAGAAATATAAACTTCCAGTTACGATACCGGAGAGCTGACAAGTCCCCGTCGTCGGTAAAGTAGAAGATTTCTTCCCGAGGGCTGGGTGTTCCCTGTGGATCTTGAAGATGTTCTGTGAGGTCATAGCCATCCAGGTGGATTTTATAATCGCGTCCAAGAGCCGAAGATGTATAGCCGTCCAGAAGGTCTTCTTTCATATCATCCTTACCAGCGGCCGCGAGGAAAGTTGGCAGCCAGTCCATGTGGTGGACAATCTCATTGGAAACGGACCCTGGTTCAACGACTCCTGGCCAGCGAACAGCGCAGGGCACACGCCATCCACCTTCCCAGTTAGTATTTTTCTCACCGCGGAAGGGGGTCATTCCGGCATCGGGCCAGGTATTCATGTGAGGTCCGTTGTCTGTTGAATAGTGGATGATGGTGTTATCAGCGATGCCAAGGCGGTCGATGGTGTCGAGGAAGAGACCGATATGCATATCATGCTCGATCATGCCTGCCGTGTATTCATCAGCCGCTGGATATTTCTCTTTAATCTGGGCCATTTTTTCTTCGCTGACGTGTGTTCTAAAATGCATGCGGGTGCCACTCCACCAGACAAAGAAAGGTTCACCTGCTGCGTGTGCACGCTCGATAAAGTCGATGGCTGCAGCTGAAGTTTCATCATCAACTGTTTCCATGCGCTTTTTGGTGAGGGGTCCGGTATCTTCTATACGACCATCTGCAAAAGACTTGATGACGCCTCTTGGGCCAAACTTTTCTCTGAAGGCTGGATCTTTGGGATAATCTTCGTTTTCTGGTTCTTCTTCCGCGTTGAGATGATAGAGGTTACCGAAGAATTCGTCGAAGCCATGGTTCGTGGGTAGATGTTCGTCGCGGTCTCCGAGGTGGTTCTTACCGAACTGACCTGTTCGATATCCCTGGTCTTTGAGAAGTCCTGCGATGGTGGGATCCTCTTCCATCATCCCTTCCTCAGCACCTGGGAGTCCCACTTTCGACAAGCCCGTGCGGAAAACACTTTGTCCCATGATAAAGGACGAGCGGCCAGCAGTACAGCTTTGTTCTCCGTAGTAGTCAGTGAAGATAATGCCTTCTTCCGCGATCCGATCGATGTTAGGTGTCTGGTATCCCATCAGTCCTTTCGTATAGGCGCTGATATTTGACTGTCCGATGTCATCCCCCCAGATTACGAGGATGTTTGGTTTATCCTGGGCAAACGAAGTTCCTGCAGACAAAACAGACAGGAAAGCCAGGGTCCCAAGTGTTACCATTTGCTTCTTTATCCTTTTCAAAAAACAGGACATAAAAGACTCCTTGAAAAAGTAGGAATAAAGTGAGGTTGTTTGAGGCAAATATCCCCGTCTTTACTGACGATCTCTCAGGGTTAAGAGCTGACGTTTGTAAGTGAGCCATAACTCCTTTGAGATCGAGCTAAGAATTGGATGTGCTTCGCATACCGAATTTTAGCAAAGTCAGTTATCACTTTGAAAGCAATCAAATATTGTTTAATCGGGGACACATTTTTCCGGTTTTCAGGGTGATGATGCGGTGAGGGTTTTCAGAAGATCACTCGATGATCATAGGTTCTTGGATCCAAGTATTCCCCCCCTTTTGAAAGGGATATGCCATCATTCCTTTTAATTCTACTCCGCACCGTTCTTCATATTGACATTAATCCCCTCTCTCGTTGATGCCTTCCTCTGTAGCTGTACTTCCCTACCTTTCCGGACTCTTGGATGCGAATTTCGATATTTCTTCTACTTTGCCTCGCCTTACTCCCATTGAGTGTTTCAGCCCGGACCATCAATGACGTTCGCACGGCGGAGCATGGTGAGCATACACGAACGGTGATCGAGTTCGATCACGTCCCTTCGTATGTCATTACCAACTTCTCTCAATCAAAGGGAACAGTGCAGGTTGATATCCACGGAGTTGATCGTGTCCCTCAATACGCAAAGTTGACAGGGAAAGAGAAGCTTATTTCTGCGGTTCAAATTAAGAAGCACCCATCAACCACGGGGAAATATGCCATACTTATTCATACTCAGGGCCCTGTGGCGGTTAATGAGTTCACACTGGAAGATCCCTTCCGACTGGTTCTTGATCTGAGTAAGAAGGATGGTTTGATTCTGACAGATCAGAACGCAGCTCAGGCAGTGATTCGCCAGACTGTCCCGAGGAGCACGCCACCAACGCGCCCCCAGCAATCAGTGGCCAAAACCCAGCCGGAAAAGGCATGGAAGCACACAATCGTGGTGGATCCAGGCCACGGAGGCTACCACAAGGGCGGTGTTGGAAATCTGGGAGGACGGACAGTTTATGAGAAAGATGTCACGATCCAGGTTGCACAGCGTCTTGAGCGCTATTTAAGAGCAGATCCCCGCTTTGAGGTGAAGTTGACCCGTCGCACGGATACCTACGTTGGGCTTTACGAACGCACTCAGATTGCTTCACGACTCAAAGGGGACATGTTCATTTCACTTCACTGTAATGCCGTGGAATCGAACCGCAATCGCGCCCGAGGCTTTGAAATCTGGGCCTGGAACCGAAACAATAACTCTTCCGCTGCAGCCAAGGCACTGGCAAAAATCGAGAACGATGATCCCGGTGTTTCTTCAAGGAATAGTTCGATTCTTTCTCACATGATGGAGGATGCTCTCGAATCTCAATCTCTTATCAGTAAGAGACTGGCCGACGTGGTCCACGGCGCTTTCATGCAGGATGACTACTTTCGTAAGTATGATCGTGGAATCAAGAGTGCCCGCTTTAAAGTTCTGGAAAACTATGCAATGCCTTCTATTCTCATCGAAATGGGCTTTATTACTCATCCTTCTGAGGTGAAGTATCTATTTCAGGCTGATTTTCAGGAAAAACAGGCTAAATACATTTATGAAGGGATTGTTCGCTACTATCAGCAAACAGATCCTGACTTTCCTTCATCTCCAAATCCCCGGTTGATCACGGCTAGAGTGAACTAGCGGTTGCGTGGCGTCCTCGATCTGTTGAAGATTCTCATCGGCTCAGCTGAAGAGTCTTCAGACCCCGCCTCATGGGATATTGTAGAGAGAAAATCACGTTGGAAAACCTTTGGATTAATGGAAAATTTATGCCTCTCGAGGAGGGAACCCTCCCGATCGAGGATCGTTCGCTTCTTTTTGGCGAAGGAATTTACGAAGTTATCGCAGCTTATGATCTGGTACCCGTCCTTTTACAGGAGCATCTGGAGCGCTGGATACGTAGTGCGGAAGGCCTTCGACTGGAATGTCCTTACTCTATTGAGCAGCAAATGGAAGTTATTCAACAGCTGCTGGAAAATGTGGGGGCAAAAAGAGCCTCTATTTATGGTCAATTAACGCGTGGATCTGCAAAACGGGCACACCCGTTTCCACAAAAGAGTGAGCCCTCCGAATTCTGGTTTGTCCGTGCTCTTCCTGAATATGACAGCCGGATGTATAGTGAAGGGGTCGCTGTAATCACCCAGCCCGATGATCGATGGTCACGCTGTTGGATTAAATCAACCTCACTGCTTCCAAACGTTCTGGCGAAACAGGCAGCAACGGATGAAGGGGCGTTTGAGTCGATCCTCTACAAGCCTGATGGAACGGTCACCGAAGCTTCTGTGGCGAATTTTCATGTGGTGAAAGATGGTGTGATCTATACACATCCGAACGATGGTGCAATTCTTGGTGGTTGCAAACGTAAGTTCGTGCTTGATATCGCCAGAGAAAATGGAATTGAAGTTCGCGAAGAGAAGTACAACCTTGATTTTCTAAGGAAAGTTGATGAAGCCTTTCTGACCTCGACCACGATTAATGCGCTTCCTGTGACAAAGCTGGAAGGTAAAGCAATCGGGTCGGGCAAGGTGGGTGAAGTATTAACAACTCTGATGTCTAAGATCGATGAGCGTATTAAAGAACTCGTGAGCAGAAATGGCGTTGCTTCCTGACGAAGGTCAGGTGCCTTCCCGGCTCATGATATTTCTGGAGATCGTATAGAATGAAATGGTTTAATCGACCTTCCCCTGAGTATATCAATATTACTCCTCCCAAAGGAGGAGCAAAGAAAGAGATTCCTAAGGACTTCTGGCACAAGTGCCCTGCCTGCGGAACTCTGACCCTGCAAAAAGACTTCGTCGTTTCCTATTCTGTGTGCCCCGGTTGCGGCAGGCATGAACGCATCAAGGCGAAGGACCGGATCAGATTGATTGTTGATCCTGGTACTTTCAAGGAAACTCACAAGGGTCTCCTATCCAAAGATCCTCTCAAGTTTGAGACGAATGTCAAGTATGCGGAGAAACTTGAGGAGTCTCGCAAGAAAACAGGGCAGAATGAAGCGGTGCTTGTTGGGACTGCAGAGATCGGTGAAGTTCCTGTTTCTCTCGCCATTATGGACTTCTTTTTCATGGGGGGCTCAATGGGGTCGGTTGTTGGCGAAAAGATCGCCCGGGCGATGGAGTATTCTCTTGAGAACAATGTGCCTTGTATTGCACTGACGGCCAGTGGGGGAGCCAGGATGCAGGAAGGTATTCTATCTCTCATGCAGATGGCGAAGACGTCTATACTGTGTGCCAGGTTACAGGATGCAAACATCCCCTTTATCAGTATTCTTACAGACCCCTCCACCGGTGGGACCATGGCAAGTTTTGCCTCCCTCGGGGATGTCATCATGGCTGAGCCTGGTGCATATATTGGATTCGCCGGCAAGCGAGTTATAGAAAATACCATTAAGCAACAGTTGCCGAAAGATTTTCAGACGGCAGAATTTCAGAAAGAGCATGGCTTCGTCGATCTCGTTGTGGAACGACGAGAAATGCGCGCAACACTGATTAGACTGCTGCGGATGATGACAGGGCGTCCAGTTATTAAAGAAGAATCATCACCTGAGTCGGACGAAATACCCAAGTCGACACCGGTGGCAAATGAGTTGTAAGTAATATTCTAAGCGCCAGGTCCGGCTAGAGGTTTCTTTGGACCTTCCCACTTCATGTCTATATGATGAGGAATATCGAGTACGTTGAGGATTTTCATCACCATGAAGTCGATCAACTCGTCAATACTTTGAGGCTGGCAGTAAAAGCCAGGCATGAGTGGGACGATGTGAGCTCCTGCCTGTGAGAGCGTAAGCATATTCTGAAGGTGGATCATACTGAGAGGAGTTTCTCTCGGAGCGATCAGCAAGGGCCTTTTTTCCTTCAGGAAAACATCTGCGCAACGTGTCAAAAGATCATCCGTATATCCGTGCGCTACGCCCGCACAGGTTTTCATGCTGGCTGGAAGAATCATCATCGCTTTGGCTTTAAAGGTGCCACTTGCAGGGCCTGCAGCAATGTCCCGGATGTTGTAGTGAGTAACCTGATGCTTTGCCTGCTCGGCCGTCACATTGACCCAGTCTGTCAATGGTGATGAGGAACCAACACCCTGGAGGCCCTCCTCTTCCTGCAGGACACGCCAGGCGCTGCGTGTTACGACGAGGTGGACATGCCACTCTTCGTTCACGAGGACCTCGATCATCCGCTGGGCATAACGGATACCACTGGCTCCGCTGATACCAAGAACAATATGTGATCTTTCTTCGCTCAATGATTTATTTCCTGAGGCTTTGATCCAATGTGGATGGCGGCGATTCCGAACGAAAGAGCGCAATGGCGAACCTTCACAAAACCTGACTGGAGCATCTGGCGAGCCAATTCTTTGCGGTTAGGAAAGTGTAGAACCGACATGGGAAGGTACCGGTAGGCGGAACGGTTAGAAATGAGAGCCGCTATTCTTGGCAGGATATGAATGAAATAGGGCATGTAAAGGGTTCTGATGATTGGGTTGTCGGGTTTACTGAACTCGAGAATCAACAGTTTACCGCCAGGTTTGAGCACGCGCAGACACTCGCTCAGGGCTCGTTCCAGGGAAGCCATGTTTCGTATTCCAAAGGCGACGGTGACAAGGTCGAAGCTATTGTCGGAGAAGGAGAGGTTCAGCCCATCACCCTGAATCCAGTCGATGGCAGCTCCACTCTTTTTCTTTTGGGCAAGCTGAAGCATAGGTCCGGTGAAGTCTGCTCCAACAACTTTACAATCAGATGGAGCTGACCTCTCCAGAGCCATGGCGAGGTCTCCGGTTCCGCAAGCCAGGTCGAGAATCATTGTTTCCTGCCCAGTCATGACCTCTTTTACAGCCATATTCCGCCAGGCGATATCGGTCCCACCGCTCAGCAGGTGGTTCAGGAGGTCATAACGATCGGCGATTTGCGCGAACATCGAGCGGATCGCAGTTGGTTCCTGGGACGGTTTCGCTGTGCTCATGGGGTTTCTATCCTGTGTTCGTGGTTGTAATTTGCGACGGTTGGCGATTGTGTGTTGAAGATGCGAGGTATTTCTGTCTTGCGACAAGTCGGGGAGTTTCCCTACCGTCCCGAAGTCGCAATGCCCGTTGGTTCGAGAGGCTTAAACAAACGTTCTATTGGGTGGGCAAGTCTCATTCCCACGTGCGTTTTCTCCTGTTACAGGCTACATTCTCAATTCAGAACACAGAGGTAGAGACTTCATCTATATGTCGAAACATTTTCTTTCCATCAATTTAAGCTGTTTGCTTCTAACACTCGTTTGCTTTGGAACGGTGCGAGGACAGGGTTCAGCACCCCCTGAGAGACCTTTAGTGATTCCAGATGATGCGCCCCAGCAGAAAGTTGTGGTGTTGAAAGCGGGCGTGGTGGGCGATTACAATCTGATACCGAATGATTACTGGACTCATGGAACCATGGAAGATATTCTTCTCTCCAATGGAACGGCTGGAGCCGTTTTCGGGCATATCCCCGAAGATGAGAAAGATCAGAATCCGTTCCGCCAGGGGAGTTTGCTCGATCTGTTTACCTCTCCTTCCTCGACGGAAAGCTTTCAGGTCTTTCAACCAACGACAATTGCAACTGGCGCTGGAAGATCGATCCTGCATTCAGACCTGGCGACAGAAGTTGACCAGGACTCTGAAAGTGTATTTGTTACAGCATTCGGAAAGGATGCATATCGAAAGAGTGTTGAAGTAGACACACGGTATGAAATGAAAGCAATCTGGCCCGGTGTGCTTGCTACCACGACTCTCACGAATCGGAGTGAGGAGGATGTTACACTTCCTGTTATGGGTGATTATGTTGGTTGGGGTTTCATGATCCCATTTACTTCTGGTTCTGGCTGGACAAAAGAATCAGGAATCGTCCAGGATTGTGAGTTTGTCTATGCACGCTCATTTGATTCGTATATCATGATCATGCCTGTTGAAGGGTTGTTCGACTTTAAGAAGAATGCATCTTACAGCACCTTTATCTACGATGAGAATGTTAAACTGGGACCGGGTGAATCTAGAAGTTACCAGCGTTGGATTCTCACTGGTGAAGACGATCCCTCTAAGCTGTACAGCTTTGTCCTGAAAGAAAAGATGCCCGGCGAGCACGGATTTCTAGCTGGGCGCGTTGAGGAAGAGGTTTTCGTCAAAGGGTATGAAACCAAGACAACCAAGTATGTCGAAGGAGCTGAAGTTCGTATCGAGGTGATTAAGCGAGATGACCTTCCCAAAGAATATCGCTATAAGCCCTATATGATCGCTGTTACAGACAAGAATGGAGAGTATCGTGTCGCATTGCCTCCCGGAGAGTATGCTGCACGAGCTTATACGCCATCGCGAATAAGTCAGCAAAACAGAGTCGGCAGAAAGGTTATTGCCAATTCGATTACGCCTGCAATGCTTACAGTTTCGGAAGCAAGCAAGGTTCAATTCGAAATCCGAGACTCAGGCTCTGGAGAATTGATACCAGGAAAAGTTTCTTTCGTTCCATTGAGAGGAACAACCACCCCTGATTTTGGTCCTCCGGGATCTTTGGCTTCCGGAAACGTTGTCTATACAAAGAGCGGTTCTGGGCAGATAGAAGTCCCTAAAGGCAACTACCGTGTTGTTGCTTCACATGGAAATGAGTATCATACAGATGAGAAAAGACTTCGCCTGAATGAGGCAGAGGTTTCAAAGGTTGTTTTTGAACTGGATCGTGCTTTCGAAACGCCGGGATGGATCAGTGCTGATATAGGCGTGATGACAGATCGATCACCCCACAGCCGTGTGTCTCCAGCAGATCGTATTGCAACGGCTATGGCCGAAGGCTTGGATTGGATAGTCACCACAGATACAAATACAGTGACTGATCTCCAACCAGTTATCGACTCACTTGGACTGCAAGGAGAGATCAGAGCTTCGCCGGGTATCCGAATAACCCCCACGCTGGAGAAAGATCGAGGGGAATATATACTCTTCCCATTGGATATGTGTGCTGGGGATATCTCATTTGAGATTGAATCTTTATTGGAGCTTAAGAGCGCTGAATCAATGATTTCTGCTCTTAATGATATTTGTCCTGAAGGTGTACTTGTTGCCAGCAGAGCTATATTCCCGGAAGTGGGTCTGATGGGAGCTCTAGGCTATGATTTTCAACAGGGTATCGCTCCTGAGGAAATAGCCTTCGATCCTGAGGTTGATGCCTTTCAGATTGTCGAAGGGAAACGACAGTTCCTCGCCACCCCATCTCTTCAGTCGTGGTACCATCTGCTTGCGAATGACTATTGGATGACACCTGTTGCCAACAGTCTATCTGCAGGAACGATACAGGAAGAACCTGGTTACCCACGACTGTATATTCGCAGCGAGAATGATAATCCCTCTCAGTTGGATCCTGCAGAACTTGCAGATGCAATTATTGAGGGACGGGTTCAGATAACCAATGGTCCGTTCATGGATCTGAAGGTTAACGGCGAAGAAATCGGATCAATTATCACCGATACCGATGGGGAGATTGACATCGAGTTGCAAGTCTTTTCACCTAACTGGGCAAACGTTGCTGATGTCGCGATAAATACAAATGGTTTCTTTGCTCGGAAGTTTATCTTACCTGCGGGTTCCTATGATCCTAAGGCGGAACGGGTCTATCCAGCGCCGGATGAGGATGAAAAGATGTCATTTAACCTGACTATACGTGAAGATACGATTCTTGTTGTGGAATTGCGGGGAGATCCAGCCCTTCCACAGGATCCTGTTAACCCTTTTGTGCTTCCTGATTTCACACAGCGCGGAAACAATGGGCAGCGAACATTCGCTTTGAACGCTCCCATCTATATCGATTTTGATGGAGATGGATTGGTTACCCCACCACTCGCTGAGTTCAAGACATTGAAATCACGGGAAGAGACAGAAGAGGAAAGTGCGACGCCTTTCTAAGCGGATAGGCGCAGCCTTACAATACGGAGTTTAACAGACCTCGTGGTATCAGAATCAGATGTGAGAGAAGCTCTGTGCGAGATCGGACGACGATCCTGGCAGAAAAACTATGTCGCCGCAAATGATGGGAATTTCTCCTTTAGAATAGACGAGAACCGAGTTTTGTGTACGCCGACACAAATCTCAAAAGGGTTCATGTCACCAGAAGATCTCGTCGAAGTCGATCTCAAGGGAAATCAGCTCAGCGGGCGCCGGCGTCTTACCAGTGAAATCAGAATTCACCTGTTCGTCTATCGCTACCGACCCGACGTTTATTCCGTCGTCCACGTACATCCACCCCATGCTCTTGCCTTTGCATTGACACATACTGAGCTGCCTAAATGTGTTCTCCCCGAAGTGGAAGTCAATCTCAGCCAGGTCCCACTCGTCCCCTATGTCCAGGCGGGGACATGGGAGTTTGCAGAATCGATCGGACCCTGGGTGACGCAATACGACGCTTTTCTTCTCCGAAATCATGGAGCTTTAACGCTCGGCAAAGATCCTTTCGATGCCTACTACAAAATGGAGACACTTGACCAGTATTGCCGAATTCTACTGCTGGCAAAACAACTTGGAAACCTGAAAGAACTTGATCAGAAACAGATGGAAGATCTGTTTCAACTGAAAGAGAAGTTTGGGGTACCTGATCCTCGAAAAAGTTCTCCGGCTGATGAACGTTGCGGAACGGGCGTCCCTCCGGTTCTCCCCTCAGCGAAAGACCTTAAAGAACCGTCGGTTCCCTTTCGGCCGCATTCCGGCCCTCTTATAGATGAACCAAAGATTGGTCAGGTTTCAGGCTGGCGAGAAGCTCCCGATAGAAATCCTCGGACTGATGCAGCAGCTGCTGATATGGATCAATTGGTTGACGAAGTGATGAGAAGGCTAAGGGGAAAATAAGGATGGGTCCTGAAAATCAGGACCCATATTCTCGTGTCTCCTACCGGGATAGACACGCGGGCTGACACCGGCGGACAAGCAGTGTTAGCCCCTCCACAGACGTTTGTTGGCTTCCTCTTGTTTACGTATCTTCTCCATCACCTTTCGGCGGGCGATAAAGGTGGTATCCTGTTTACTGATTGATTCTGAGGGAATAAGATGACCACGTCGATAAGACGCGGTAAGCTCAAGCTGACGAGCTAGATCTCTTCCTTGAACCGACTTGGACGGGTTCGGTGGATGGACTTCAAACTGAGTTGAAACGTTCTTCTTCAGTCTTTCTGGAGCAAAGGGTTTGGTAAGATACATCGTGGCTCCCAGGCGATAGCCATGTTTGATTTCTCCAGGAGCGTTTTTGGCGGATAGAACGATGATCGGCAGGTTGCTGGTTCTACGACTTCTTCTGAGCATTTCCAGCAACTGGTAGCCATTTAATTTTGGCATCATGATATCAATGAGAAGTAGGTCGGGTTCAAATATATCCAGGATCTCATAAACGTCGACCGATTCGCTGAGACTTACAACGTCGTAATCATCTTCAAGAGATCGTCTGATCAGCTCGAGCATATCTTCATTATCGTCCACGGCCAGGATCCGCGGCTTTGTCTTGGTCTTAGTTTCTTCAATTTTAGCTGTTAACATTTTGCACCTCATTCATAGAAGTTCCCAATGGTGAAGAGCGTCTCTCATACCAATAAAGAATGTGAACCTTATTTTTGAATTTAATTTGGAGCAGAACGTTATTCTAGAAATAGGACAAAAAAAGAGACCGACGTAAATCGGTCTCTCTTAATAAGTATTCGAATGGATCTTACGATTTAGACTAGCAGGAGAAGGGGCTCCTCAAGGCAGTTCTTCAAATCACGCAGGTATTCGGCACCAACAGCACCGTCAACAACTCGGTGATCACAGCTCATGGTGATGGTCATCACCTTTGCAGCAACCAACTCACCGTCTTCAATAACCGGGCGCTCATCCATCGATCCAACAGCCAGAATACTTGATTCCGGTGGGTTTACAATCGCATTGAACTGCTTGATTCCGAACATCCCAAGGTTGCTGAGAGTCTGAACGCCCCCACTCATGTCTTCAGCAGAGAGCTTACGATCTCGAGCCAACTTCGCCAGGCGACGTAATTCGTTTGAGATATCGATCACGCCAAGAGCATGAGCGTTACGAATCACGGGAGTCAGGAGACCTTCATCGATGGCAACAGCAACGCTGATGTGTCCGGCACCGAGAACGTTTAATTGATCACCGCCCCACTGACTCCTGATCGGTTGATGTTTCATGGCGAGCATACCCATCGCTTTGATCAGAAAGTGCGTCACTGTTACTTTAGAGTCGGGGTAGAGGTTGCGGATCTGCGACACGGCGTCGAGCAAGCGCTCGCCCCTCACGTCGACAGTCAGCTGAAAATGAGGAACCTGCTGCTTTGATTCGACCAGACGACGAGCAATCGTCTGTCTCATTCCTGAAAGCTTGATGGTTTCCTCGGGTAGCGTTGCCCCAAGAGCCGGAGATGGAGAGGAGGCTGAAGTGGTGGCTTTCAGCGAAGATGGATCCTGAATCGCTTTTTCGACATCCTTTTTCACGACGCGCCCATTAGGGCCTGAGCCGGAAATCTGTTCGACATCGATTCCAGCATCTTCCGCCATTTTCCTGGCCAGAGGAGAAACAAACTGGCGTCCAGAGTCACCTGATGACTTGCTGGCAGGTGCTGCTGGAGGGGGAGTATGGCTCGACTTTTCTGGAGCTGCCTCCGTTGCTTTTTGTCCCTGCTTCTCTTCAGACTTTTCTGGTTTCTCGGACTTATCAGACTTTTCTTCTGTCTTCGGCGCGCCTCCATTGTCTTTGCTGAAGCCGCTGATGTCTTCGCCCTCTTCACCGATTACCATGAGGAGCGATTCAACAGGAACTCGGTCTCCTTCATCGACATAGATCTTGAGGACTTTACCGTCATCGAAGCTTTCCTGCTCCATGACAGCTTTATCAGTTTCTATTTCGGCGATCGCCATACCACTTGAAACTTCGTCGCCTTCTTTTACTAACCACTTTACAATCGTTCCTTCTGTCATTGTCGGTGACAGCTGGAGGAGATTTACAGGGGATGCCATCTATAACTCTTCCTTTCCGTAGGCGTACTCACTCATCAATTCACGTAACAGACGTTCTTAACCGCTTCCACGACACTTTCAGGACTTGGAATCACTTCGTCTTCAAGGTTCTTCGCGTAAGGCATGGGGACATCCAGATGGCTGACACGTTCGATCGGAGCATCCAGGTAATCGAACCCATGAGTATAGACCTGTTCAGAGATCCACGCGCCAACACTTGCCTGTGGCCAGCTCTCTTCAACGAGAACCATACGATTTGTCTTCTTGATTGAATTCAGAATAGACTCAAGATCAAGAGGGCGAAGAGTTCTTGGGTCAACAACCTCTACTTTGATTCCTTCTTCTGCGAGTCGTTCAACGGCAGGTCTTACGGCATGAGTCCACATACGTCCGTAAGTGACGATCGTACAGTCAGTCCCTTCAACTTTCACATCCGCTTCTCCGATAGGAAGGACGTAATCCTCATCTTCGGGGACTTCTTCTTTGTAGTTATAAAGTTTTTCCGATTCCATAAAGATGACAGGGTCAGGATCGCGTATAGCTGCTTTCAAGAGTCCTTTTGCATCTGCTGGTGTGGAAGGCATGATGACTTTAAGCCCTGGAATGTGTACATACTGCTGTTCAAGTGCCTGGCTGTGCTGGGCTGCCAGTGATCCGCCGGCTCCATTAGGACCACGAAGGACCATAGGAACAGCGAACTGTCCACCGGACATGTAGCGCAGCTTTGCCATATTATTAATAACCTGGTCGAGCGCCAGAATGGAAAAGTTAAATGTCATGACTTCGATAATCGGACGCAGGCCAACGTGTGCAGCGCCTACACCCAGACCGACAAAACTATTCTCCGTAATCGGAGCATCTATCACTCGTTCTTTTCCGAAGCGATCCATCAGTCCCTGACTGACTTTATAGGCACCGTGATACTGACCCACCTCTTCACCCATGAGAAATATGCGGTCATCTTTCTCCATCTCTTCCATCAGGGCCTGGTTCAATGCCTCACGAAACGTAATTTCTGCCATCTTTTCTACCTCTTCTTTAATTCCCAATCTTAGTAGATGTTCTTCTCTTTACGGTATTGCAAAAACGTCTGGTTAAATGCCGCCATACTCATCGTAAGGGAAAGCATATTTGCTTGGGTTGACGTCTGGTCCCGGATAACCAGGGTAGTTCGCATAGACGTGCGTGTGTATATCCGACTGAGGGGGGAAATCTGATTCTTCTGCAAATTTGATCGATTCAGCGACTTCCTCTTTGATTTCGTCTTCGTACTCTTTAACGAGCTCATCTGTGACCACATCAGGGTACGCTTCTTTCAGCATGTCGATAGGGTCTTTCAGTTTCCACTCATTGACCTCATCTTTATCACGGTAGGTCGTTGCAGGGTCAGACATTGAGTGGCCGCGATATCGATAGCAGACCATTTCAACGAAAGAAGGTTGATTGTTCTCTCTCGCATCCTTAATCGCTTTTGACATGGTTTCGTGGACATCATGTATATCCATGCCGTTCACGCGGTATCCGGGGATCTTGTAGGCATCTTCTGTTCTCTTATAGAGTTCAGGCTGAGCACAGGATCTCTCAACAGAAGTTCCCATCCCGTAAATGTTGTTCTCAACTACGAAGACTGCGGGGAGCTTCCACAGACCACACATGTTCAGTGTTTCGTGGAATGTTCCCTGGTTGACGGCAGCATCGCCCATAAAGCAGACGGCGACGGCTCCCTCATTTCTATACTTGCTTGCAAAGGCCACTCCTCCAGCCAGTGGAGTGTGACCACCAACGATACCGTTCCCTCCCATGTAGCGATTCTTACCGTTGTAAAAGTGCATGGAGCCGCCTTTTCCTTTTGAGGAGCCGGTCGTTCTCATGAACAGCTCTGCCATGACTTCATTGGCAGGAATGCCCCAGAGGAGCGCATGGCCATGATCACGGTAAGTGGTGAACATATAATCGAGGCCGATTTCCATGGCGTGGTAAGTCCCCACGACAACGGCCTCCTGGCCGATATAGAGATGACAGAACCCGGAGAATTTCTTCATCTGGTACTGCTGACCCGTTTTCTCTTCGAATCGGCGAATCAACAGCATCTGGCGGTACATTTCTTTTACCTGCTCAGGTGCCAGTTTCTTCGAGGTCTGGTTGGAAGATGACTTCCCTTTCTGCTTGGTCGGAGACATGAAACATCCTTCCCATTGAGATGATGTAAGAGGCAGAGGTAATGTGAAGTGATATTACCCGGTCTCAATCGTTAGCGAGAGACGCGCCTTCGGTCGTTCGCATCGCGCGAGGCCGAGGTTCTTACAAACACTCACTGGCAAGGCAATGCGATAATTCAGGGAAACCCCCTTTTTAACGGTCAAACCCATGAATGGCTTCATGGAAAGTCCTCTGCGTGTAGATTTTGCCCGTTAATGCGACTTTAGGCTCGCAATCTGCCTCCCTTCTCGATATCTGGGAAGGTATCAAACACCTTCCTGAGAGAGAATTATGAAAATTGAAGAATTCCTTGAGAAACTTTGGGCGGATTACTCACAGATCGCTCCGAATGCTGCCAGACTCAGAGCAAAATTAGGCGAAATAGAACCTAATATCAGTAATGACCACATTGCTTTTCGAACCTATGATCGAGCGCCTCTGAACCTCGACAGACTTCAAGAGCACGTCCTCGCTCTTGGATACAAACCTTTCCAGCCCTACGATTTCGAGGAGAAAAAACTCCGGGCCTTTGGGTACACCCATCCGGAAGGGTATCCACGCATTTTTCTCAGCGAGCTGCGGACGAAAGACTTCAGCCCTCAATTGAATCAGGTTGTTGATGATCTCCTGGCGCAGGTGGAGTCCTCGCAAGCTAAGGACATTTCAATACTCTGGGGAGGCAGGCCATGGTCTTCGCCATCAGTTGAGGTCTATGATAACCTCCTGAAGGAAAGTGAGTATGCCGCATGGGTCGCTGCCTTTGGAATCAGGGCGAATCACTTTACGATCAGTATTAACTCGCTGGAAACTTTTTCTGACTTTCCCTCATTTCTCACATGGGTTGAGAAGCAGGGCTATGAACTCAATACATCGGGCGGAAGAATCAAAGGCTCTCCAACTGTCCAGCTTGAACAGGCATCCACCCGGGCCGACGTCGTTCCCGTAAAGTTTGCTGATGGTGTTGTGAAGGACATACCAAGCTGCTATTATGAGTTTGCAAAGAGATACCCCGACGAAAGCGGAAACCTGTATGAGGGATTCGTTGCCGCAAGCGCGGATAAGATCTTTGAATCGACAAATGTCAATATGGGTAATTAATTCAGGGGGGGGGAGGGTAGCTTCGCTTAACGAATCATCCCATCGACGGGTCGCTTTTCTTTATCTTCTACCGATTCAAAGAATTCCCGCTGATCAAGTGATCGTTCACGAAGATAGCTCTCCTGTGGTCCACTGCGGCCAAGAGCCAGTGCAAGCATGGATTTCAGACCTTTCCAGTCTGATTTCCGCTTCTGAATCTTGCGTGTCTCACGAACTTCCAGAACCTGCATATTGCTTTCTTCTGCTTCTTTAACAGAAGGCCACCAGTCGACTCGTTCTGCGCCGGAAGTCTTGTCTTTCGTAACGAGAAGCACTTTCTCGTCAGAAACTTCGTGAATACCAGGTCTTCTAAATGTCGACATAACGTCAGGTTCCGTAAATTCAGGAGGATGAGGGTTCAGGCGAACCGGGGTAGATCGAGTCTGTTTCTCCGTTGGAAGTCAAGAGGAAGAGCAGCCCAACCAGATTACGCCGTTCCAGATTACGAACTTTTCAGGCTGGCAAGAATAGCGGAATTTGCGGGCATACCCCTTTCGGCGAAAACTATTTTACCACTCTTGTCGATCACATAAACCGTTCGCTTGGTGATTCCCATTAAGCCTCGGCAACCGAAGGAGCGAATAATCTCTCCGCTCTCGTCCACAAGAAGGGGGAAGGGGAAGTTATATTTCGATGCAAAATCGGAATGTGATTCCTGATCCGCGGGATTCACTCCGAAGACGACTGTCTCTTCATCTTCAAAGTTCGACCAATCATCACGGATGGCGCAAAGTTGCTTGGTACATCCTGGGGTATTGTTACCCGGATAGAAAACAAGGACTACATTCTTCTTATCTTTGAAATCTGACAAAGCGACCGAGTTTCCCTCATGATCTTTTCCCTTAAATTCTGGTGCCTCATCTCCAACGGAGAGCATTTCTGATGTGTCACGCATTTCGTTGTCCTCATTCTTTGAGCCGCTTCCTTCGGGAACTCGGCTGATACAGCTTGTTATTGTCAGGAGTGAAAGAAACATGGACATAATAAGGGGGGATTTCCAGATCTGCATTGTGCTTCTATATACCTTTATAAGAGGGTTGGGCTTTTCAGAGTTGATGCCTCAACCATTGTCAATAGCTAGAGGGAGCAACTATTAAACCAGAAATGCAAGGTACAGAATTAACCCGTTATGGAACCAGCACACGGTGATCACACTCAGGAGATAGAAAAGGCCTGGAGACGCATCTTTCTTCTCATTGCAGGCTTTCTTCTGGTCATCATCGGGACAAGCCTCTGGATCAATTACAGACCGGTCGATTCTTCCAAGTCATCCAATGAATGGACGATGGCAGCAGAAGAAGCTCTGAAGCAGGACCCTCTGATCAATGGTCTCCAAAATCTTATCAATGCTCTGAAGCTTATGGACAGTGCACTTGTCTTGGACAATGAACAAGTCCTCGAGGGTATGGATACACGGGAGAAAATTCAGGGTAACATCACTTTACTCGACGAGATTTTTAAAAGAAACGAAAGAGTTGTTTCTGAGGTAAAAAAAGCAGCCATCGTGGAACGATTTCAACTTCCACCCACTGCTGGGTACGGAGTTGAAGCTCCTCGACCTTCCATAGAACAATTACGCTCCCTGATGCTTATTCTGGACGCCAATGCAAAAAGGCTTATATACGAAGAAAAGTATGATGAGGCACAACAGAGATATATTGAGCTGGCACTTCTCGGAGCCCGTCTAACTGCTAATCGTGATCACGCGTCGCTGACAACTCATCTTGCAGGTATTGAATTTGTCGAATATGCATCACGAGGTATTCTTCTCTCATTCACAGATAGAATGCCGCTGGATAAACGTAGAAGACTGGCATCTCAAATGTTCCTCATAGAGCAGGGCTATACTCCCGTCAAAGAGGCAGTTCTCGCTGAAGCAGACTTCTTTCATCTTGAGATGATCGATGTCATTGACGGAAAAAAGAGCTTCGCTGAAGTTATACAATACTATGACCCCGATGTTTCCGCCAGGGAAGCAGCAGAAATGGCCAGTGCACTTGGCTCTTATTTACCAACATTCGAACAGGAAAATTCAAGAGTCTGGATTGTTGCCGAGCCTTTGATGGATATACAGCCTCCGTCATCCATGATGATTAATCGGAATTGGTTTGAAGAACAGTCATCAAACAGAATTGTTCACCTTCAAATGACAGACATTTCTAAGTTGCTCATCCGAGAATGTATAATGATCGCTCGCTGGCGAATTATTCAGCGGATACTTGATACCAAAGGAGACGTTCGGAAAGATCTCATCGACCCATTTTCTGGAGAGCCCTTTATCGAGCTGACTCCGACAGCCTTCTGCTCCATCGGACCAGATGAGGTCTTTTCAGATGGACAGCCGCTTCAACGGGATGAGGAGGGCAATTTGACTTCTGGGGATATATGTGTACTCCTGCCGCCCTGGCAGGAGTGAGATCGATCACACCGAGATGGAACTTTTTGCTTTGCGCTCACGGGCTGGATACAAAAGGTTCCGACGCGCTACTCATTTTGAAAGCGAGCCTTAACTCTTGTTCAACTTCCTCCGTCGAATCTTACGCCGATCAAAGCGACCTCAGGCTGACCAGTTATTGAAGACTGGTGGACCAAGGAAGATCCGCATCCACTCGAAAGCTCCTGTGGACCCGGAAATGGGAGATGAAAGTCCTGTGCGCGTTGCCTTTGAGTTCCTTGATCCTCCCGGGCCCTGGTCGCTCCAGTTCTTTATCGCTGAACCAGGTCAAACTGATGTGCTCGAGCACGTAAACCCCGATACCACAGCCTGGTACTATGAATCGGAGGATGGCGCACGAACACGCGTGATGAAATTCGATGAGGACCGCATTCTCTATCCTTACTAAAAGAAGAATAGGACGAAGGCTCTGCTTTAGCCCTTCTTCGCAGAGGTCGCGGCGCTTTCCGATCCTACCTGGTCTTCCTCTTCATCACTCTTTGGCAATTGATTAAGACCCTCTTTTCGCCAGAGATAAATATAGCCACGTATGCGGAAACCTTTGGGATCAGTATTCTCCGACTGATAAGTGTGCGGTTTGACAAAGCCCTGATAATGGTTATTAATCACAGCATCATATCCTTCCAGCTCTTCTTTTGCGAATAACTTAGGAAAGGTGTGTTCATGATAACGGCGGGCTACGGTTGCGACAAAGTCGGCGAGCTGCATCCCGGCTGAATCGCTCTCCTTCTGAATCATCGGTGAGGCTACCAGTGGCAGCGCTTTCCCCGGAGGACCAAATACTTGTGAAAACTGGAGCTCTGACAGAGTCTGCCGTTCCTCTTCTCTCCCTGGCGGGATCACAAGGGTTCCAGAGCTTTTCTTGTCTCGGAGAAACTGACCGACGGGTTTCATAAGATAATGATAGGTGAGCGGCAGAAGCCATCTCGGGTGCGCAGGCTTGTCGGTGGTGCGTTTATCCACAACAACCAGAAAGACTTTTATTTCAAGGTTTGCCGCAATCTTTTCAAGGCCCTTGCAGTAGGCAATGGTCCAGCTTCTTTCAGCATTCTTAGGATGAAGAAGATCATTGGCATTCAGGCGCGTGACCCCTGGCTGATAATTCGCCTTTTGAAAAGACTTCTGCAGCCCATTGATCCTGAGCTGAAGCATCCGCCACTTCGACTGCTCAACGGAAATACCTGCAAGAGTCCAGAATGTACCGGATGAGCCCTCCACCGGTTTGCCTGACTGTTGAAGAAAAATGTAATGCATCAACGTGATCCCTTCGAAATCAATAAAGCTTAAAACTTAAAGAATAACATTTAGTCGTCATTTAAAGACGAGTTTGCAGTTGATGTTCACGCCCATGATCGTGCGTCATTTGAAGCTAATGGGGCTTCGGGCCGTGAACTTTAAACCGGGAACGCCAGATGAACCAAAGAATCAAGCGTCTAGATTCAACGTGAAAGGGATTTTCAACTCGATTTTTGAAATGGGTCAAGTTTGTTTATTGAAGCAAAAATACGCCCTTATTTCTTATCGAAACTTTTCTCTCTGTGGAAATGACTTCTTTATGAAGTCCGAAGTATCCTTCTCATTGTTGATGTTGCTCGGTTCTCTCATCCCAGCGAACAGATAACTATGTCGTATCGATCCCAGTCATTGTCAAGTCTCTCTCGCTTTTCTGCCAATCGCAGGATCCTTTTTATCTGTTTTTTGCTCCCGTTTTGCCTCATTGCACTTCAACTCTTCAATTTAACGGTGCTCGAACACCAGGAACTGAAAGACAAGGCTGAGGATAATCTGGTCGATCACCTGCGACTTGACTACCCTCGAGGAAACATTCTCGACCGAAACGGAATCCCATTGTCGACCAACCGCAAGGTCTTCGACGTCAGCTTCACACGCTATCGCCAGTCAGACAGCGAAGCCACTGAAGTCCTCAGTCGACTCAATGAGCATCTCGAACTTGAAGCAGAGAAAATTGATTCAATCCTGGAAACAAGACCTCTCTGGACCCGCCATGACATTGCCAAGGGGATTCGCCATCAGCAGGTGCTTCCTTTTCTTGAACAACCAGAGCTTTATCCCGGGCTTCGTGTGCGCGAACGCTATGTCCGAGAATACACGGAGCCGCTGACCCACTCGCATATCGTCGGTTATACATCTCGCATCCAACCTGGCGAGACGGATATCTATACAAGACCACGGTATCTTCCTGATGATACGGTAGGCCGGGCAGGACTCGAACGCCAGTACCAGGAAATTCTTGCAGGATTTCCCGGAAAAGAACGCCTTCATCGAGATGCTCGCGGGCGACGCATCGCCGCACCCGAGCTGCTTGAACAAAGTCAGCCAGGGAAAAATCTCTATCTCACCATCGATTCCCGCCTCCAGAACAAAGCCATAGAACTCCTGAAAGGGCACAAAGGCAGTATCATTCTTCTCGATGTACCCGATGGAGGAGTTAGAGTACTGGCCTCGCGTCCACTCTTCAACAGCGAGCAGCCCGCCCAGCAGGTCGTTGACGGCGAACCCGTTGGCTATCTTAACCGGTCCATGCGTGGTCTATATCCACCTGGGTCGACCTTCAAGATTGTTGGAGCCGCAACAGCGATGGATTCCGGTATATCGCCGTCTCACGAATATACCTGTTACGGTCCTTTCAGGCCCAACGGATGGAATCGTACCTTCTGGTGTGCGCACCGCAATGGTCACGGGCCCGCCGACCTTGCAGAAAGTATCAAATGGAGCTGTAATGTTTATTATTACGAACTGGGGCAGGAACTGGGCTTTAACATTCTGAAGAGTCATAGCAATAACTTTGGTTTCGCACAGAAGACAGGAATCGACCTGCCAGGGGAAAAAGAAGGACAGGTCAGTTCCTTTCAGGAACCTGGAGCCGGAGAAGTGACCAATCTGTATATCGGTCAGGGGACAATGCTGGCTACACCTCTCCAGGTAGCGAGAGCCTACGCTGGAATTGCCAACAACGGCAAAATGCCCACTCCTTTTCTTGTGGAGTCTACAGGATATACAACGGGAGAAGAAATCGTGGCACCTCGTGCGTTTGCAGACATGCACCTCAGTTCACGACAGCTCAGTATCATCGATGAAGGGCTCTTCCGTGCCGTGAATGAATCCGGCGGGACAGCTTATAAGGCTGGTTTTCCGCGGAATTGGGAGGTCTGTGGAAAGACTGGCACTGCAGAAAACGCTCAGGGCGGGGTGGACGCCTGGTTTGCGGGTTATTTTCCTCGGAGTAATCCCGAGTTTGCCTTTGTTGTTCATGTCGAGAACGCCGAAGGACATGGGGGAGATGTTGCAGCTCCTCTTGCCAAAGCACTGTTCCAGGAATACTATGATCTCGAATCCGAAGAATTGAACGAAGTGGTGCAGGCCCAAATCGACTCACCCTGAATTTTTCAACCGTTCAATAGGGCAGGATTAAGGGAGCGCATCAATCATGAATGGCAGATATTATCCAGGTCTTCTCAAAAACCAGTGGTGGATAGCGCTGGTTCTCTGTCTTTTGTATATTCCTTTGGGCGCAGAGCAGCGCGTCATCTATCTCGACGAGAAACTCGATCTCGATGAAACAGGGGAAAGCCTTAGACGAGCCTTCAATGCCGTTGAGGAGAATGAAAAGAGTTTACTGAGTCCTGCCTGGAGTAAGCTTCTTCTGCGTCAGGGTGAAAGTATCGCCCTTGGAAATAACCGATACATTCTCCTGATGGAATCAGGATCTCCAGCCTATACCAGAATAGTCTATATCAATGAGCAAGGCCCTCTTACCTATGATTTGAAAGAGGGTGAGGATACAATTCCTGGTGACCTTGAACTCATCCTCGTGAACCGCACTCTTTCCTCACGAACTGCTGAGGTTCTTGTCCGTGGCGCCAGTTCGAAAGAACTCCTTTCGGATAACAGACCTGAGGAGAGTCGTGTCGAGATCTACGGCGAGGAAGATCCTGATCGTTTGATCGTTGTTTCGCCCATTGATTCAGACCTTGAATTCTCATCAATTTTCGTCGATGCGATGAAGCGAGGAAAGCCTCCAGAAGAGGCTGCCCGACAGGCTCAGAAAGTAATTCCTGTAAGA
This sequence comes from uncultured Candidatus Sumerlaeota bacterium, assembly GCA_964437365.1. GTDB lineage: Bacteria > Sumerlaeota > Sumerlaeia > SLMS01 > SLMS01 > CAYTGM01. The sequence continues at coordinate 47,025 of CAYTGM010000027.1, forward strand.
CCACCCGTTGCACCTCCTGTGTATAGCGATGTGAACTCACCTCAGAATCCCGAGTACTATGTTGATCCGACCAATATTTTTGATCAACATCCCAGCACAGGCCAAAGGGAGGCTGTCGTTGTCATTCGTTCTGTCAGTGGCAGCCAGCAATCTATACGACAACTGACTTCCTCGGGAAGTGTTACGGTGAATAACGGAGATGTGGATATCAATGCTCACATACGTGCTGGGGAACGAAGCGGTAATATTCAGCTCGAAAGTGAAACCATGATTCGCGTGTCAGTGCCGGGTGGTGCCGACATCAATTTTAATCGTCGTGGCGGCTTTGTTTCAGCCTATCTTGATGTTGTCCCTGCAGGAAGGGGACGAGTTGAGCTCTCCATCGATCAGGCCAGTGGGAACCGTATGGGGTACAGTAGTGTCTATACGAGGGTAAGGGCGCGGGATGGTGAAACAGTAGTCCTTGCAAAAGATACTTTCCAGCAAAGCTCATCCATGTCATCACAGGTGCCGCTCTTGGGTGACGTTCCTTTCATCGGAGGTGCCTTTCGCAATGAAAGCAGACGGTCAGTTTCGGGAGAGTCAGCTCTGCTTGCGACCGTCTACTTTGACGACAATTCTAATTAGAACTAAATTCCTGCAGCAAGCAGGTCTTCTCCGTCGTCAATTACAGCAACGTGATATTCGTCGATAAGCTCATCGACAGGTATGTAGGTATAGTCTTTCTCGTAATAATCGTCATGGACAACCTGACCATCAAATATTGTGATGTCCAGATCGATCGTTCTCGGGCCTGATTTGATCGCCGATTTCACTCGCCCCAACCTCTTCTCAACATCCTTCAAATATGCATTAAGTTCTCTATAATCGAGGTCCGTCTCGATAAGGAAAGCGCCATTATAGAATTTCGGTTGGTCCTGAAAGCCGACCGGGTCAGTCCACAGAAACGTGGAGGAGCCAATGAAGCCCTGCTCTTTCTTGAGGATATCAATGGATTCACGCACATGCTTCTCGGGTTCGATGTTTGCCCCGACCGCAATAATCACTTCATGCTTCATGATTGCTTTGTCTCCGTATAGTTTGCGGCATGCTGACCGGTGAAGTCGATGCCCTCGCCACCATCCACGCTAATAATCTGACCTGTCAGAAAATCATTGTCGAGAATGAAGGATAGCGCTTTGATCAGGTCCAGTGGCTCTCCCTGCTTCTTTAAGGGTATTCCCTCTACTCTCCACTGTATATATTCTTCGCTTCGCTTCTTCGCAGGAAGGACAACGCCCGGTGCAATGCCGTTCACACGAATTCTGGGAGAGAATTCCAGAGCACTCATCTTCGTAAGATCTGCCAACGACTTTTTCGAAAGGAGATAGGCCGCGTAGGCGAACTGATTGTAATGAATCTTATTGTCGATGATATTGATAATATTTCCTGACTCAACAAACTCGTTGAATGCCTTGGAAAGCATCAGGGGTGCTCGCAGATTTACGGCCATCTGCCGGTCAAAAAGCTCAATGGACGTTTCAGAAACGGGGGCTTGATCATAGACCGACGCGCTGTTCACGAGAACTGACAGATTCGGAAATCGGGTTACCGCGTTCTTGACGAGGCTCCGAGGATCTTCTTTCGATCCCAGGTCGAAGGAAAATGCTTCACAGTCAACACCATGCGATCGTATCTCCTCCGCCGTCTTTTCAGCCGCATCACGAGAAGAATGATAGTGGAGGCCAATATCGTAACCTTTTGCAGCAAGCCCGAGGGCAAACTCTCTCCCTAATCGATGGGCTGATCCGGTTACCAGTGCTGCCTGAGTCATAGAAACGTCCGTGAGAAAAAATTTTGTGGCCTTTTCATCACCACAAGGCAGGAGAGAGCGAAAACTCAGCCATCCGATCCGATGGACAGCCCAAATCACAATTTACGTTGATAAATCAGCACTTACACTAACTATCAAAGCTGAGAAATGATCCTAATGTCCAGGTAACTCAGATGACTGCTAAACTTAGTTCCATCCAGCCCGTCTTGATGTCGCGCGACATTCTGCGGTCCCTGGAGTTCTACCAGAAACTGGGCTTCCAGATAACCTTTGCCGATTCCAAAGAGTCTCCCTGTTACGCAGGCGTTTCTCGCGATGGCCTCGAGCTCCATCTTCAATGGCATGATAGCACCGAGTGGGAGTACCCGAACGATCGCCCGACCTATCGCTTTGTCGTCGAGGAAGTTGATCAGCTCTGGGATGAGTTTAAAGCCAGCGGGGTAACCTCCATGACAGAGGTGTGGGAGACCGATTGGGGAACACGGGAGTTTCATATACAGGACCCGGACAAGAATGGGCTGCAGTTCTATCGGGATCGCTGAGATACCCTCCGATGTTCAAGAACTCTGAGGCAAACCGCTGGTCGTGCATTCTGATCTGTGGAGAAATAAGTGAACCACGGATGATTAGGAGAAAAACATCATCGCTTCGCTCTTCTGAGACATACAATGAACATAGAAACCACGGAGACTCCGAAGCACGGAGAAAAGCAAAGCCTTTTGATGACAAGACCCTCTAGGTGACTCTGTCCTAAACGTCAGGAATATTCCAGTTTGTGAGCCACGTACTATAAGTACAAGCAACGTATAGCTATTCAATCTCAAGTTCTATCCGCCAAATCTCTGGTGAATATATTGACTCTCCGTGCCTCAGTGTCTCAGTGGTGAAACTAGTCAGTATTTAGGAGGTATTATATATCGCGCCGAGGCGCAGGGGCGCAGAGAGAATAAGAAATACATTTCCGAACGAAGTGAGGCTTTACTGTAGGCTGCAGCGTTTTGACCTGGGATCGCTGGTCTCCCGACCGGCTGAGGTTGAGTGAAGATATTTCGTTCTCATGGTTTTACGCAGGTGCTGCACGCTCGAAATTGTGTCTACGGATTATCAGAGTTGAAGGATAGAGCCGATCATCGATCAGCGCTCCCAGGGGGTATGTCCTGCAGCGGCTCAGAGAGAACAGTAAATACGTTTCCGAGCGTAGCGAGGCTTTACCGTAGGCCGCAGGTTTCAACCTGCGGTCGTGAGGGCTCCCGACCGGCTGAGGTTGAGTGAAGATATTTCGTTCTCATGGTTTTACGCAGGTGCTGCACGCTCGAAATTGTGTCTACGGATTATCAGAGTTGAAGGATAGAGCCGATCATCGATCAGCGCTCCCAGGGGGTATGTCCTGCAGCGGCTCAGAGAGAACAGTAAATACGTTTCCGAGCGAAGCGAGGCTTTACCGTAGGCCGCAGGTTTCAACCTGCGGTCGTGAATGCCCCACCACCTTCCCAACCGTTTCAACGGGTGAGAGAGTCGCTGTTTCTCCTGGTCATGCATTCTGATCAGTGGAGGGATGAGTGAACCACTGACGAATACAGATATACGCGGATATATTTTTCTCTGAGTTTGGTTCTGTTATTGCTTTTGTCGAGTGAGGGACTTATATATTGTTTTCTTCTTCAGGTGGAAAATATCACTTAAGCCTCTTTTCATTGTAAAGAAAATAGATGGCTTCCTGTCAATCGCAGGAGAAAATATGGAATGATAAACTAGCTTCCACCAAAGCCCCAAAGGGGTGATCTATACCAGACTGGGTCGGAGCGAAGCGCAGGCCCAGTAAGATATGCATTAATAAAGGAGGGCTGAAGGCCCGATCCATATCCCATCATATACGATCCTTCTGTTATTGCTGACCCTTTGGGCTAGCAGAAAGGTTACCGTCGCCTCGTTTCGAAGAATGATAGAACGGGCATTCAGCCCTCCTGTATTATTTTGGAACCCGTACCCAGCCCTGCGTCCGCTTCTCCGCTTCACGGAACTCCTAGCTGGGCTGGTATTGATCGCGCCCTTGGCGCTAATTTTCATGATTTATGTAATTTGTATTCCAATGAGCCCCGAGCGTATAAGAATTCGAAAAGCTATAAACGACAAGATCACTCTAGAGCTACAATTCACATTATCGCAGCAAAGATTATCTCTATTCGTGAACTCAAAGTGGAGTAGAGGTACTCTTAACGATAGAGTTGGTGTTCATCGGCGTGAATCGGCGTGTAGCCGAAAATAAATACGACCGTCGATGCTATTGGTAGTTGTTGACTGATTCATTTAACAGACAAAAGAGTCTGATCTTCATAGGCCTCAACCGTCGATATTCGCTTGTCAGGTTCCATCACGTCGGAGCATCGTACTTTTGATATAGGCCTCCCAAATAGACCTCATTACGGTAGAATTCCATGAATATTCCCAATCTATTTATCATGAATATTTTGCTGTTCGTGTTATCTCAGCCCTTATTCGGGAACGATACAGTACCTCGTCTTCCTTCTCAGTTTTTAGTTACGGTTGATGAGTCAACATCATACTCAGTGAACCTTTCCTATGAACTTGAGGTACCTTCTCAAGAATTTCTTGTTGTACCTGCGGTCTCCACTTGTCGTTATCTCGAATTGAAACCAAATCAATGGGTGCTCGCTGAGCTCGTATTCGAGTATGCCCTATCAATGAAATATCTCCGTGGAGATGGTGAGCTTTCAGCAGCTGTACTGGAAGAAATGTTCAAAGATAGTCCAAGTAAATTTTGTAATCCAACTTGGGCTCCGGGTCCTGTGAATATACGCTTGTTCATGTTTCTGTATGTCGGTAGCAATGGTCAGATTTATGTATACTTTGTTCATCTTCCCGAGGATGTCAGATGGGACCAGATTTGTTTATTCTTGAGGAAATGGTGTCCCGGGCTAGAGAAACTGTTGGAGGACGGTTGTGATGACAAGGAATGGAAGAATCTTGAGAATCACCAATTTGACTATGGTTGGTACCATGGTGATTCGATCAAAAGGATCACTGATGTTCAAAAAGGCGAGTAAGCGGCTGATTGTTCAGGTGGACGCGCATAAGGATTCTGTTTTTCTGTTCGATTAGTCACAGGTCTACATCGGTTGAGCGATGATAAATATAGATGAGCTATACGCTCATGGCTCTTGCTCATTAAGGAAGTAGTATCGATGAATTATAAGAAAATGCTATTAAGGTTGATTGCCAGTGTCTTTTACCTTGGGTTGGTTACCCTTCTTGTTCTTTGTACACAGCTCATTGTTTTTCCGTTGATGGCAATCGAGGCAGCTCTGGTTACATTTATATTTGGCTTTCTTTTTCTGCCTATTCTGATGGTTATTACTCCATATATATCCCAGAAGTTCTATTACGCCTCTGGGGTGATATGCTCCTTGATCGTGGTATTGATGAATAGCCACGAAATTGTTCTCAATTGTCTATTTCTCTCATTTACAACGGGGATACTTGCGCTCGTCTTACAGGTCTCCTTTGGAGGTGGAGTTCTGGATCCGTTCTTGGATTACGACTAAAATCCTCAATTCTTGCGTACCTGTAATTAATACAAAGCAACTGAAGCTGTGCATCAGAAGTAAATCCTCCGTTGCTCTCTCAAGGTTGTAACTGGATTCTAATCCTTCTGGTAGGCCTTAAAACCGTTGAAGCGGTTCCGAATGAGCGATGTTTCATTTTCCTCAGGCTAGAGTGATCTTCAAAATTCCTGCTCATTATCTCCTGACTGCGAGCAGCGACTCCGAACGTCTGAAAGCTTCGAAATAGCACCACTATTCCAGCATTTTCATCCATCCAGATCCACTACTCTCGTACACCATCTATCTAAGTATTACTATTGAAGATCACTCTAAAGCACTGAGGCCTGCGGTAGAGTCTCGCTGCGCTCGGGTAGGGACTGGTGTCGGTCGATGCTTCACCCTGAGGGTCGCACAGCTCAGCCCGGAGCTATTCACCTTCTCCACCTTCGTCAGGGTTTCACATATGACTTTATGGCAGTAGGCTTACTCTGGCAGCGTTGAAGTCCTCATCAACGGATAAGTTGAGCGATTGATCTGGTCAGAACAAGGTGTGCTGGATTGTTCAGCCTCTTAAAAATATTGGCGCTGAAACCTCTCCAGGGACGATGCCGGAGCGATGCCGGAGCGATCCAGGTCCGATGGGCATCGACCCGAGATAGATCCAGGATCGCCGCGGGATCGACTCTATTGGAGATACGCACGAAGTCCTGCTCATGATATGCTGGCTGCGAGCAGTCGCTCTGAGCGCCTGAAAGCCTCGAAATAGCACCACTATGACTGCGTTTCCAGGCACTCATATCCACCCCTCTCGCTCACCATCTACCTAACCATTACTTCTGAAGATCACTCTAATCAGCAGGGCAACTGTCTATATGAATGAAAATGTGAGATAGTCTGTACTTGAAATGAATAAGCTACAGTGGACGCACTATACTGGTAGAGCGCGACTCTTATTAGAAGAATCTGTGTTGATCCGTGAATATCCGTGGTTAAATGAAAGTTCTTTCCGCTTTAGGGTTTTGGCGTAGCAGGTGTGAGTTTCAGGTAGTGTGGAGTTTGTATATATGATGCCGATCAGGAGATCAGCGAACCCAGGGAGTGTCAAACTGGCTCGACGGTAGTCTCACCCACCCGATACTTCTTCACGGCTCTTGAAAGACCTTCGATTGGCGCGTGGCTGCTCAGGATAAGGGTGCGTGATTCATCCCGAGCCCACTCCTCAATCACCTGAATCAGGTGTTTGCCTGTCTCTTCATCAAGCTGAGCAATGGGTTCGTCGGCGAGAAGAATCGGTGGGTCGGGAGCAATGGCCCGCGCAAAGGCAACACGCTGGCGTTGACCTCCAGAGAGGTTCTGGACTTTCTGTTTTCGGTCGGCTTCTGTAAATTGCAATCGGTCCAGCAAGTCATCAGCGATCTTCAGTGCTTCTGTCGGCGTATAGCCGCGTGTCCACAGGAGGGGACTCGCCACGACATCCCGGGCGACGATCCCCGGAGGAAGCAAATGGTGCTGAAAAACAATCCCCACCTGGTGACCCCGCACCTGCTCTCTTGAGGCACTCCCTTTCGCTTTGAGCTTTATGTTATGAATGTCTATCTCACCCTTTTCAAAGGCATCGAGTCCGGCGATCAGGTGGATCAATGTTGTCTTCCCAGACCCCGAAGGTCCGATCAACAGCACGGTATCTCCGTGTTCGATCTCAAGGTTGATGTTCTTTAAGATCCAGGGGTGCTCTTTGCTGTAACGCTTTGAGAGGTCTTTGATTTGAACGGCAAGTGGTGATGTAACAGATTTCGACAAGCGACCCTCCAAATAGGTTCTGTATAGTTAGAGTGTCTGTCAAAATTCCTGTCCGATAGAAGCTGACTGCGAGCACTCCCTTCAGCATCCCAAAAGCCTCGAAATAGCACCACTATTCCTATGTTTTCAGAATACTAAATGGTCCACTCTCGCTCACCATCCATTCGGACATTAATTTTGGCAACCACTCTCATACAAAGAAGAACGGACCCTCAAATGAGGGCCCGGACACGTGAACTTAACTGAGCACTGAACTTATTGCTTTTCGCTTTCAGCTTTTTCGGCAGCTTTCTTTTCTTCAGCAGCTTTCATTTTTTCTTTTTCTGCTTTTTCCATTTCAGCGGCCTTTTTCTGTTCTGCCATGCGCTTCTTTTCGGCTTCCTTCATTTCCATTTCAGCTTTTTCGCTGCTCTGATATCCTTCGTTGCTGCCACCAGCTCGGGCGTTTCTTTCAGCAGCGATGGAAGGGGAGTAGTCACCATGGTTCCACTCGAAATAAGTACCATCATCCCTAACGTGAGACTGATGGCCAAAAACAACGTCCAGCTGAGGCTGGGAAACGACCCAATGAACAGGGCGCATCACAACATATTCGGCAGCAATGCCGATAGGGTGTAATACATAGGCAACAAGGCGGAACGGGTTATCATTCTGGGCGCGCTGGTAGCGATCTGCATGTGATGTTTGAGTTACAGCAAGAACGCAAAGCGCAAAAAGGGCGATCACAATTCTGTTCTTCATAAGAGGTAAACCTTTTGAATGCGAGTTTCACGATCAGCAGACGAAAAATGGGCAATCAGGTCAAGGAATAAAAGTGATGCAAGTGAAGGGATACGAGTGATTCAGGGTCTTCCCGAGGCAATCATGGAAGCTGGGCCACTTTGCGGTCGCCGTTTTCCGAAAGGCCACTTGAGAGGAAGTCCACATAGCGCTCAACGTTTGTCGTGTACTCCTCCGTTGCCAGGACCTCCTCGTCAGGAGTCATCACCACATAATAAGGGAGAGCGACTGTATTAACCAGAGCTGCCTGGTAGGCCTGGCGCTTGGCACCGTAGGTCTTCCCATCCTCAGCCTTTTCCAGATCATCGGTGTAAAGTTTGACCAGAACATACTCCTGGAATAATTCCTGAACTTCGGGGCGCGGAAACATGGATTTCTCCATCAACCGGCAATTGGTGCATGTATAGCCGGTGAAATCGACGAAGATGTTCTTACCTTCGGCACGAGCCTGTTCGATAGCGGGCTCAATATCCTTATGCCAGTAGAGTTGATCCGTTCCGTCAGCTGAAGCAACCATGGAAGAGCCACCGCCTGGACTCAAGTCGGGAGGTAAATAAGCTTCCACCCAGGTATGGACCTTACCGCCGAAGAGACCGGCACTGAGATACAGGGTGAGGGTCGCGAAGAGTGTTGCCAGCATCAGGCGAGTTACACCGAGACCTTTGTCTTCGACTTCTTCGTTGGATAGTCGGATAAGCTTAAAGAGATACAACGCACAAACAAGAGCGATGGCAGCCCAGACAGCGAGCAAGACTTCCCGGGTGAGAATCATGTTCTCTCGGAGCCAGACCAGGTCGGCATTGCTAAGAAATTTAAACGCCGCAGCCAGTACAACAAGGCCCATCACAACTTTCACGGAGTAGAGCCAGTTTCCTGCTTTCGGCATGCGATTCATAAGCTGAGGAAGCAGTGCGAGAAAAAAGAAAGGGAGGGCAAAGCCCGCAGAAAAAGCGATCATCCCGAACAGTGGTCTGGTCCAGCTTCCTCCAAGAGCCTCCACAATCAATACACCGAGCAATGGTGCTGTGCAGGTAAAGGAGATCACTACAAACACCAGCGCTTTCAAGGCGATTCCCATGTACTCGCCTGAAGAACCGGCTTGTTGATTCAGTTTATTCGAAAGGGAGCCCGGCAGTTGAATTTCGAAGACTTCAAATAAAGTCAGAGCAAAGCCGATATACAATGCTGCAAAAAAGAGGTTAATCCAGGGGTTTGATGCAATGATGTTCGCGAACCCACTCGATTCTGCACCGGCACCAACCATGTATAGAATTACGGAAAGTCCAAAGCCAATAATTGTAAACCCTGCAATAATCGATAGCACATAGACAAAGGCATATCTGGCAGAGCCTAATGTTGAGCCTCCAGATTTGTTCGCGAAGAAGCTGATCGTAATAGGGATCATGGGAAATACACAGGGTGTCGCAAGAGCGAGCAATCCAAGAAGGAATGACTTGAGAAGAAAGAGGGAAAAGGAACTGGACCTGACGACCTGACCTGATGCGGAAGTAACGGCACCTGCTGCGGTCGTTTTCGCTTCATCCTTAGCTTTCTCTCCTTCAACAGGCTGTGTACCCTCTGATTCGGAAGAAGAATCCTCTGTATAGGCAGTCGCAGGTTCAACAGATTCCTTTGCTTCGGTTATTTGTAATTCAAAAGAAACATCAACTGCCATTGGTACCAGGCAACTGGTCTCCGTGCAGGCCTGGTGAAAAACCTCGAGGTTGACCGTATAGCTACCCGGTTCGATCTCGGGGTTGACTTGAAAAACACGCTTGAATTCAAGCGGTGAGCCGTAGATATACGCTACCTCGATGTCAAAGGCAGGGTCCATCTTGATCGTGCGCTCAGGTTCTTGCCAGGCACTGGTTGGTGTCAGGTAGCCTTTCGAGTCCTCTTTCAGACGGATTTCTGTTGGAGTTGGGCCGCGCTTGCCGCCCCAGTCGGGCTGTTCAATCGCGTAAATGTGGTAACCAGAATCAACTTTGATCGTCACCATAACAGTTACTTCAGATCCCGCGGATACACTCTCAGTGGAGGGTGATGCGGATGCCGAGATGGCAGGCTCCATGCCGAAAGCATGTATTCGATCCGGAAGCATTCCTGCCAGAAGGAGCAGTGCGAAAAGTGGAAGAAGAAGTTTATTTGTCACAGTCAGGATGGGCCTGTCCCTCTAATAATTAGTGTATCTGGGCGAATTGTCGCATAGAATGCCCAGCTTGCAACTAGAGAGGCAAACTCTTTGCCATCGATAAGGTATCCGGAATTTCATTCCGCACTAGAGGGCAATAAAGTACATGATGACCGCGAAAACGAAGGTTAAGGCTGCTAGACCCAAGGATAAAGCTGCCAGAAGATACCCTTTGTATTTTCCGTCGCTGACAGCCACCTTTACCAGATCCCAGACACCCATTAAGAGCGTGACGACGGCAAGTGAGAGAATACTCTTGAGAAATTCCTGAGCGAATTCGCTGCTCCAGTTGGGAAGTACAAAAAGAAGAGGGTAGCTCAGGCTCAAGAGGCCGATGGTAAAGGCGAAGCGTCCCCCGGGCGATTCCACGGGGTCCATTTTTCGGATGTCGCCTCGAATCATGAAGTAGTCCAGCATGACCTCAAAATACTCTGATTCGCCTGTATCAATGGTGATTGTTTGCGGTGTCCCGATTTTCATGTCGGCTTGAACACCGTTCTCTGACTGTACAAACCGGCACTCATACTCAAGTTTCAGCTTCTCGAACGGATAATTCCTGATGGCTGAGTCCTTGGGACGTTTCTTCTTCCGGTAGGCTTTGATGATATTCTGATCACTGGTTGTTTCCAGTTCGAAGTTCTCAGCGGCAAGTCGCCTCTCCATTTCCTTCTTAACATGCGAAACCTGCATGTCTTTGAAGAAGTGCTGGCGCGTGGTACTGAGTTTTCCCTTCGCACCGGGCTTGATTTTGTCCGATATCAGGATAATGACGACGGACCCAACCAATGTAGCAATGAGTGGAAACCAGTCGAGTATCTTGAGGATAGTACTATCGCTCATACGGGAACTCCGTTTGGATGATTCTTATAACAGAATTTGGATCGCATTTGCTGAAAATACTGCTAACTGCGAAGAAGGGAAGCAAGAGATTATAGAGGTACAGCAACCTCATCCGTAAGCCGGCGAATCGCATTTTCATCCTCATGATGGCTGAATCCGCTCATTTCGAAAGTGCGAGCCAGCTGAACGCGATGGGCAAGGACCGGGACGGCGAGCTCCTTGATGTCGTCAGGAGTCACAAAGTCACGCCCTCTCACGGCGGCCAGGCCTTGAACACTGCGCCTGAAAGCAAGCGTCCCGCGCGTTGAACAACCCAGCTCAAACTCGGCCTTTTCGCGGCTCGCTTCCGCCAGTCGGACAAGATACTCCAGAAGATCATCATCGATCTTCACCTTGGACACAAAATCCTGCATTTCCAGGATCTCGTCCGAGTGAAGAACCGGCTGGACATCAGCTTCCTGTCCACCGGCGAACTGCTCTCGCAGCACTTCGATTTCTTTGTCGCGAGTGGGATAACCAATGTGCAGGCGCATGAGGAAGCGGTCCATCTGGCTCTTTGGCAAAGGAAATGTACCATGAAACTCAACGGGGTTCTGCGTTGCCAGAACGATAAACGGCTTGGGGAGTTCATGAACCGTTCGATCCATGGAGACACGACCAACGTTCATCGCTTCGAGGAGCGCAGACTGCGTCTTTGGCGTCGTTCGGTTGATCTCGTCCGCCAGAACCACGTTGGCGAAGAGAGGACCTTCGCGGAACTCAAACTCGCTGCGATTTTGATCAAAGATCGTGACACCCAGAATATCTGAAGGAAGCATGTCGGAAGTGAACTGAATGCGCTTGAAAGTACAGTCGATGGAGCGAGCAATTGTGGAAGCGAGAGTCGTTTTTCCCACCCCGGGAACATCTTCAAAGAGGATATGGCCGCGGGCGAGCAGTGCTACAACGCACAGTTCGACGATGTCGTCTTTGCCCTTAATGACCGAGCTGATGTTTTTCTTTAATGCCTCGACTTTTTGAGCAAAATCCCGCTGTTCCATGGACACCCCTAATCATTGGTATAAATTCGTACGCACTTAACTTCAGCCACACCGGTGAAGGGTCAAGGAAGGAAAGAGCACCGAGGGCAAAACTTAGAAGCAAAATTCGGAGGCGAGGTTGATGCCAAAGTAAGTCATGACCGCAGCGATAACCCCACGTACTGATAGGGCTGAGGTGTCCCGACTCCCATTCCGTCATCATGTTTCAAAACCTCGAAAGGAGAATCCGCCAGGGCATTTTCCAATCCCTTCCAGGTAAATTCGTAACAATGATCGTGCTGCAGGTACCAGTCAGGCCTCAGGCTGTTGGCATCTTTTCGAAAAAGCGGGAGTTCAATGTAAACGTGCCCATCAGGACGTAAAAGGTCGGCGATTTCTTTAAGGAGTGTTTCGGACTCGGGAGCGTGCTCAAAGACGTGGCACAAAGTGATGAGGTCAAAGTGTTCACCTCGAGAAGCAAGTTCCTTGAGAGTTGTGTTCATGAAGCGGCTGTGAGGAAAATAGGCGCGGGCGCGTTTGATGGCCTCCGACGACAGGTCAATGCCCGTCACCTTGTAACCCTTATGATAAAGAAGATCCGCAAGGCCTCCTGTACCACAGCCGACGTCGAGTGCGTGTGGTAATTCTTCGGAATCCCGAGGCGGTTGAATTCCTGCTTCCTGCATATAATGCCATCGCTGATCTTGATACTCTTTCAAAAGACCAGGCCAGTCTTTTGGATGTGACTCGAACTCTGGTATATACAATTGATTGTAGATATATGTTTGAATGAACTCACTTGTTCTGGTCTTCGTCTTCTTAATCAATGTCCCTTGTCGATAATCCATGTTGATCTGATAAGGGAACCAGGTGAGAATAGCACGATCTGTATTGGTTTGTTCGGGATCAAATGTTGAGTGAAAGTTTTCGAGCTGGTTTCGGGGAGTAAGGTATTTTTCTATGATTGAGGCGATCTTACGACAGGCGCGTGCGTGAAGCTTCATTGAGAGAACAGGTCCTGCGCCCGGACTGAGAAAATACTCTTTCGACTTTTGCTTAAAGAGGAGTCGTTTCATTCGCCTGTCAATATGTCCCTCTACCAGCAGAAGGGAAAAGTCACTCGGTTTCTTCGGAAGCTGTGTTGTGAACACCAGGTTTCTGGACCGCAGCTTTCCTTTCCAATGGGAATGTTGCTTCCAGAAGTTCGGTTGTTTTCTGCAAACAATTGTGAGCCTTTTCAAGTTTGCGCAGTCATGAAAGAAAAACTCAACGACGCTTTTAATATGAGCCTCTGTTGAGTCGTGAATGACAACGATATGTCTATACTTTTCTGTCTTGAGTGGCTTCTCTGAAAGGTATCGAAAGAGCTCCCAGTGTTTGTACGAAAAGCGGTGCGAGGAGTGGCGGTCGCTTATAGAAACTCAATGCAGGCCCCCTCCTTTTGGTGGTCAGATAATTTCATACTTAACTGGTCAAGAGGCTTGAAGGCTATTTGAGTGCCAATGCGGGGAACAAGGGGAAGGTAGCTGTGAAATAAATGCTGATAAAAGATTTTTCTTTTTCAGGCTTTACCCGTGCCCGTGATTCCTTATGTTACTTTCTGTTATGAATGATTGATCTGTCCTCGAGTGTACAAATATCACTCGTGACTGGAACGATAAGGAGATTTCCATATGCGTAACGTGCTGACATTGATTCTCGGAGGTGGTCAGGGATCACGACTTTATCCTCTCACCCGCGAACGCGCCAAACCTGCTGTCCCACTGGCAGGCAAATACCGCCTTATAGATGTCGCGATTTCAAATTGTATCAATAGTGGAATGAAGAAAATCAACGTAATGACTCAGTATCTCTCTGCTTCATTGAATCGACACATTTCACAAACATATGCATTCGATCAGTTCAGTCAGGGGTTCGTAGATGTCCTGGCTGCGGAACAAACAGCCGAGACTCAGTCCTGGTTCCAGGGAACTGCCGATGCCGTTCGTAAACACTGGCGAACTCTCGACAACGCTGATTGTGATTTAATTATGATCCTTCCCGGTGATGCGCTCTACCGAATGGACTATCGTCCGATGATTGAGCAGCACATCGCTACCGGGGCCCAGGTCACTCTTGCCGTCAACACGGTCCCCCAGAAGAATGCACACCACTTTGGGCTTCTGGAATTAGACGAGTCTGGAGAAATCAGCGCGTTCAAAGAAAAACCGAAAACAAGAGAAGAGCAGAAGGGACTGGAGGCGCCAAAGAAAATCCTCGAGCGATTCGGCATCGCCGACTCAAGCGACGATATTTTCCTCGCTTCGATGGGTGTCTATCTCTTCAATCGTGATGTTCTCGACGGTTGGCTCATGGATACCGAGCATGTCGATTTTGGAAAACAGATTATCCCTGATTCGATCAAGGCGAATAAGGTCTATGGATATATCTTTGATGGCTACTGGGAGGACATCGGAACCATTGACGCCTTTTACCAGGCGCACATGGATTTTCTGGCCGAGAACCCTCCTTTTCAGTTCGCAAAAGAAGATCAGCCAATCTATACAAGAGCCCGATTCCTTCCTTCTACCAGAATCGCTGGTGCCTCACTCGATAAGTCCGTTGTCGCAGATGGATGTCACATCGGACAGGCAAAATTACACAAGTCTGTCATTGGGCTGCGTGCACGTATAGACGATCACACGACAGTGGAAGATTCAATCGTCATGGGAGCCGATTTCTATCGTGAACCATGTTCACCAGGAACAGAAAGGCACGAGTCCGTTGAACTCGGAATTGGCAAGTACTGTCATATCAAGAAAGCCATTATTGATAAGAATGTGCGCATCGGAGATCACGTTCATATTCTTAACCCGGATAATATCCAGCATGCAGACGGAGAGTTTTACTTTATCCGCGAAGGGATTACGATTATTCCCAAGAATGCTGTGATTCCAGCAAACACGAAGATCTAGTTTACGGCATAAGGAGGGGAGGGAGTCTTTATTTGACTCTCTTCGACATCATATTGGCTGCGGCTTCCAGGATAAAGCGCAGGTCGTCAGGCACACTTTCGATCGCCTCTGATGCTTCTTTGGCGAGCCGTTCACACTCTACATCGCCTCTTTCGATGGCTCCGGTTTCTTCGAAAAGCGCTATGCACCACTTAACCATGTCGTCGGACGTTTCTTCTCTGCTTGCATCCAGTATATCGTAAAGCTTTTCCGAATCCTTGCTGGAAGCCTTCTCAAGTGCTGCCGCTACCAGGTAGCTTCTCTTTCCTTCTCGTATATCATTGCCTATTTCACCTCGCCCTTTTCCAGATGTGAGATCTATAATATCATCTTTGATCTGGAAGAGCGGCCCCAATGCGTGTCCATATTTCTGTATTGCAGGAAGGATTGCTCTGTCTCCTTCTACGGCAATAATCCCGCCCAGAACCGGCGCGGCCAGATAGGAACCTGTTTTTTGAGAAACAATCTCCTTGTACACAGAAAAGTTAAAGTCGCGGTTCTCACGCGCCGTAATTTCCAGCGATTGCCCGATAAACAGATGTTCCATCGTCTCATTCAAGAGACCCGTCAGTTCCCAGCGAACATCTCTTGAAATGCTCTCATCAGCGTAAAGACAGTGAAAGACCTTGGCGAGCATATAGTCGCCAATATTGATTCCGTGAGGCGTGCCATACTTCACCCAGGTAGCATCACGATCGCGCCGCTGATGATCACCATCTTCGATGTCATCATGAACGAGCGCAAAATTGTGGAGGAGCTCAATCGCAGCCGCAAAGGACAATGCCTTTTCGGGGTTTCCCCCAAGGGCTTCAGCAGAAAGCAAACAAAGTACTGGGCGGATACGCTTGCCGCGAGTTGCCCTGTCTGGGACGTCCAGTCCCATGGAATAATTCACACCATCATGCAGATTTTTCACGTGATTGAACTGCTGGAGGTAGGCCTCAAGATACGTATCAATGCGCTCAGCGTACTGTTCAGTTTTTGAGAGAAATTCTTCGCGGTTCACCGTTTATTCCTGAGATTCATAATTAAGGTAGAGTCACACTTCCGGGAGATGTACTCTTTCAATGGGTGGAGGAGGCAATGCAAGAAAGAGACATTCTTCAAGGATTTGACCAATGAAAGTCGTGTCAGCGGAGCAAATGCGAGAAATCGATCGTCTGTCGATCGAGGAAAGAGGGATCCCAGGTGGCTACCTGATGGACCTTGCAGGACAGGCGATTGCCCAGGCAGTACTTGAAGTCCCGGAAGTTGAGTCAGCGATTGTCTTTGCTGGGAAAGGTAACAACGGCGGCGATGGGTTCGTCGCGGCGCGTTACCTTTATGAAAACCTCCACGTGGTACTTGTCTATACTGATGAACCCGAATCTGGAGACGCCCGGGATGCATGGGATCGCATTCCTGTTTCAGTGAAGAAAATCAACTTTCTTGATTTAGAGAAACCTCTCGAATTTATTCAACAGTTTGATGTCGTTATCGACGCTCTTCTAGGAACGGGAATCAAGGGGCTGCCACGAGCACCTTTTGATGAGATTATCAAGCTGATCAATAAGGCAAACGTTCCCGTTATTTCTGCCGATATACCCAGTGGACTGAACGCAGACACGGGAGAGGGAAGACTTGCCATCAAGGCCGCTCGTACCGTCACCATGGGACTCCCTAAACTTGGCATGATCAGGGCCCAGGGACCCGACTATACAGGTGAGGTGATTGTTGCACCGCTCAAGTTTCCCACAGATTTACTTGAAAAAGTAAACAGCCCATGGAACACGCTTTCAGTCTCAGAGCTAGCAGCCTTTCTTCCTGAAAGACCATCAAATGGCCACAAAGGGACGTTTGGCCTGACGCTCATTATGGCAGGTTCAGACTGGATGCCCGGCTCAGCACTGCTTGCGACGGAAGGGGCCTTAAGGAGCGGAACCGGACTCGTTCGACTTCATGCCGTGAACCGCGTCATCGATGCGGCAACATCACGCTACCCGGAAATTCTTCATTCTCCTTATTCTCCACCAGGAGGACACCTCCTTCCGCTCAATGATCTTGAGAAGGATCATCTATACGAACGCTGTAAAGCAGTCTGTTTTGGGCCTGGAGTTACTGAAGAACCTGATGTTGCAAGGCTTCTTCACCAGATCCTCGAGAAGAAGGATACCCCACTCGTGATTGATGCCGACGGACTCAACCTGCTGGCAAAAGATTCAGGTCTGCAGAATCTGATTCATGAAAAAGTTGTCCTGACTCCTCATCCAGGCGAGGCAGCTCGCCTTCTCGGGAACAGCGTCGATGATATCCAGCAGGATCGTTTCGCTGCTCTTGAAGAGTTGAGCAAAAAGTTTAACTGTACCATTCTTCTTAAGGGGCATGGGAGCCTTGTCGCTTCTCCCGACCATATATACTGGCATCTTGGAACGGGAAACTCTGCCCTTGCCCGCGGAGGTTCTGGAGACATCCTTGCCGGTCTGATTGCGGGCCTGATGGCACAGGGAGTTGCCCCCGTTCGCGCAACCATTTCCGGGGCAATGGTTCACGCCATGGCGGCAGACAAATTGACGGAAAAGCATTCCGCTCGTGCTGTGAGGGTAACGGAAATTGCAGAAATGATCCCTCACGTATTTCGGCAAATAGAAGAACTCAAGGTTTGATGATCTATAAACTACTATCGATCAATATTTCAGCAGGGGGGATCCCAAAGAACCCTGTTCACTCAGTGCAGGTTCAGGAAGATGCTCTTGAGGGAGATGGAAGGAACCACGATAAGCACGCGAGGCCATGGCGAGCAGTGTCTATACTTTCCACAGAGGACCTGGACTGGTTTAATGAGAAGGGGTTCGATTTAAAGTCTGGTCAGCTTGGTGAAAACCTTCTCTTGGAAGGCCCTTCTACAAAGAACCTCGAACCCGGCGATATACTCAGTTTCTCCGGAGGCGTGAAGCTCGAGGTCTCTGAACCCCGTGTTCCCTGTTATGTGCTGGATCAGATCGATCCCAATGTTCAAGGTTTTGCATGGGGGCACTGCGGTGTCATGTGCTGGGTACTTGATACCGGGAGCCTGAAAGTTGGTGAAGAGGTCACGATCACGGGCAACTCGCTCAAGGAGGATGCAAGCCCCTCACTGGATTCTGCAATCATACTCGCCGGAGGAAAAAGTTCCCGCATGGGCTCACCTAAAGAGGGGGTTCTTCTTACTGACGGTCGCCCCATGATCGAGCATATCATCGAACATCTCAAACCTTGTGTCAGTCAAATATACGTTTCAGGAGCATGTTCTGGCTATAAGGACCTTGCCCGTTTCGGAATCAAGAAAATTGAGGATCAGGAGCCCGGCAAAGGCCCACTCGGAGGAATTATCTCCGCACTGGAACACGTCGGTACGGAACAAGTCCTGATTGTTGCCTGTGATCAACCAACTATACAGCCCTATCATTATCGTGCTCTCATTCGAAGAGGTGGAGAGACCGGCGTCTTTTTTCGCACCGAGTTCGGAGAGAAACTGCATCCCTTCCCAGGCATTTTCTGTCGATCACAGCTCCCTTTGATGAAGTCCGTTCTCGAAAAAGGAAGTGGCTCTGTCAGAGATTGCATCAAAGAGTTTAAGCCGCGCTGGGTGACGATTCCTGAAGGGTGGAAGTCTGCACTACTCAGCATGAATTCTCCAGAAGACCTGCCCGCCAGCGTGGAAAAGCGTTGAGGCCGTGCCAGACTGCAGGCTCCATTGTCTGCCTTACTTAAGCCCTAAAGCATCCCAACATTGAGAGTATCCATGGCACCGGTCATCCTTCGAGCAGAGAAAGTCAGCAGAAAATATGTGGATGGTGAGCGTGAGCTGAACGTTCTCCAGGACGTTGACATCAGCATCCACGAGGGCGAATTTGTCTCGATCATCGGAAAGAGCGGCAGTGGCAAGTCAACGTTGCTTCACATACTGGGTGCTCTAGACCGTCCGACATCAGGGCGAGTAACACTGAGAGATCGTGATCTTTCCAAGGCAACCGATCGCGTGCTCGCGATCATCCGCAGCGAAGAAGTCGGTTTCGTATACCAGTTCCATCACCTCCTGCCCGAGTTCACAGCTCTTGAGAATGTTCTGATTCCCGGGATGATTGCTCGAGAAGCCCAGAAAAAGAACGTTGAACGGGCGGAAGAGCTTCTCAAGTTCGTGGGACTTGAGGAGCGCATGGATCATCGACCCTCAAAGCTTTCCGGCGGTGAACAACAACGCGTTGCGCTTGCACGAGCCCTTCTGAACGACCCTTCCATTGTCGTGGCGGACGAACCAACGGGAAACCTGGACAATCAAACCAGTGCTGAGGTGATGGAGTTCCTCCTGCGCTCGACACAAGAACGTAAAAAGTCTCTGATCATGGTGACTCATGATGAAGCGATCGCAAAGAAAGCAGACACTTGCTATCACCTTCAAGCTGGCAGGCTTCAGAAGCTCGGCAGCTCGAAATAGCCTGACCCCGCGTCAAATCCTCAAATATTGAGGCGATTTATCAAGAATTTCCAATAGAATACGAATCTGGGCCACTTTCCCTTGAGTCCCCCCACCTGCCACAAGCAGATAGGTAGCTCGGTTGGAGAAAGCCTGCCTTCCTCCGGCCAAATCTTTATGTGCAGGAGCTTCATCCTTGGAGGCATCACTCGAAGATCTTCAGGAACGAATCCTAACGGATATCAACAACAAAAAGTGGAATCAAGTTGATGAATTGTGGGCGGAAGTTATTGAATTCGCACCTCTTCCCCTCGAATTCCATCAGCCGATTATCGATAAACTGTTGAGAAAACAGCAACCGCAACACTTCACCGACCTCTACACACTGTATGTCGATGATCTCCTTGAAAAAGAGGAAGGTGAGGCGGCACAGGAAGTTGTCGAATACATTCTCGCGAAAAGCGACGACGAGGAATTCGTTCGCCCTCGTCTGCTTAAAATCGTCGATATGCTGCATAAGTCAGTACTCGGTGACCTTTATGACAGCTTTATGCAACGCTCTGGTCTCGATGAAGAAGCGACCAAGCTCAAAAAATCCTACCAGTCTTTCAAAGATCTGATGGGAGCTACAAAGGGCGAAGTCTTCAAGCACGCCAAGTGGGGCGTCGGTGTTGTGCGAGAGCTCGACATTAATGCCGGCAGTGTCATTATCGACTTTCCCATGAAACCAAACCAGAAGATGACCCTCGAAGGTGTACGCAATTATTTGCAGCCTATTCCTCAGGACCATCTCCTCGCGCGCATCGCAAAGCACGGGGAAGAGCTGAAGGATGACGCTAAGAATGATCCCGTCAGTATCCTTAAACTATCTTTGAACAGTTATGGCGGACGTGTGAAAGTCTCTGACATGAAAAAGGTTCTCACCACGCGCTTCCTGTCGGACAACGAATATAAATCTTTCTGGAATAACGCTCGCAAAGCTATCAAGATTGACCCCTGGATCGAGCAGGTTGGCTCTGGCGTTCACAGTCAGCTTGTACTTAGAGAAACCCCTCGCTCTTTCTTCGACGAGATCATCCAGAAACTTGCAACCGCCAGCAATGCAATCGAGCGCCGTGAAGTCCTTCGCGACGTAAGGCGACACGGAACTGATGCAGAGATGACCCAGGATGACCGTGAGGCTCTCTACCATCTATACGTTAAGCCCGTTACCGATGGCGCTATTAAAGAAGAGGCAGAACTCTTTCACCATGGTATTCTCTTTCTCGAGTACAATGATCTCTTCGAGAATAAAGAGAACCCCGTCGATGTTGAAGCACTCCTCACGGAAGAAAAAGCTATCGACCTGATCGGTGGGCTGACTCTTCCCGATTCTCGTCGTCTCGCACTTGAAAAAACGATGCACAAGCTTCCCGAGGCGTGGCCACATATTTTTGCCGAGGTAACAATTACTCTCGATCCACGAACCGTCTCCTGGATGGAGAAGGAAATGTCCAACATCGGTGCTGAGAACGAGCGCCAGGCGGCGCTTGAATCAATCTTCGCCAAGCCAGATCACAACCCTGACCTTTTCGTCTGGGCAGCGAAGAACGTTCTCAACGGAACATTCAAGCAGATCGGTGAGAGCCTGCCACCAATGATGATCTGCGAGGAACTTCTATCTCTCCTCTCTGAGCTTGAAGAAAGCTTCGAAGCCAGCGATCCTAAAGTCGCCGCTGCTGCAAAAGCTGCTGCCGTCAAGGTTCGTACAGTCTTCTCAGAAGGAAACAGTAAGCTCTTTAAGGCTGCTGTAAAGACATCCAATATCGAAGAAGCACGCAAGATTCTGCAGATGGTTCGTCTACACAACGCCATCTCTCACCAGATGAAGCGTACTCTTGAAGACATCCTGGTTGATGCGCATATCGAGCTTCGTAAGACCTCTCGTCTTGAAGAAGAGGAAGAAAAGCTCAAGCCATCACATCACTATACAACAAGAGATTCTCTCGACTCCAAGCGTCAGGAACTCTCTCATCTTCTTTCTATCGAAATTCCTGGTATGGCTCCGGTCATCGAAGCCGCTCGCGAACTCGGCGACTTGAAAGAGAACGCCGAGTATCATGCAGCCAAAGATCGTCAGAAGCTTCTGATGCAGCAGGCTGCCGAGCTTGAAGACCTCATCGCCCGAGCACGTGTCGTGGAAGAACGCGAAGTGACACCAGAGACCTCACGCTTCGGTACTCAGGTTAAACTCAGGAAAGTTGAAACCGGTGAGGAAAGCGCCTATACACTCATGGGTATGTGGGAAGCTGACCTGCGCCAGAATATCATCTCTTATCTGACTCCTTTCGGTTCCCAGCTCCTGGACCGTAAAGTGGGTGAGGTGTTTGCCGTGAACTCTCAGGACGGGACTCAAACCGATTACGAAGTTCTGGATATCAGTAAAGCACCTCAATTATCCTCTGTCGGAGACAGTTCTTGAGTTCGTCTGACCGACGAAAAAAAACGCTCGATCAAAAAGACCGCCGCAAACGAATCCGTAGTGGCGACATTGTCATCCTTGTCATTGTCGCCGGCCTTGTGGCGGTCTTCTACAATTTTACCGTCGATGAAATCTTTAATATCCTCTACAGTCCGCAGACGGGTCTTATCGTTCTGATCATTATCGTTCAGTTTATCTGGCTCAAGAGCGGCGACCGCACACGCGTCTATCGCATCGAAATACAAAAGCTTCGCGATCAAAGACGCCAGGATGAAGATTTTTTGCGCAAAGCCAAAGAAATTGTCGAAGTTGCCATTGATTATCCCAACGGGGAGGCCGATGGTCGTCCTGGAGACTGGCAGCGCAAAGCTAAAGACCTACAGAGAAACCTCGAGGAAAGACTCTAAACGTCCCGGCGAATCCTTCGACTGACCAACCCTGACAGATGGCTGCTGAAACCCCTGAAAATCCTTCCACACTGGCTGAACATCCCCTCGTTGAGATGGTCATGCAGGTTCTGGAAACTCGCATCCAGATCTCTGAAGGCATCGTCTTAACACCCGCCAACATTTTACTCTCGATCTTTATCCTGATAATCTTTCAGGCTTTCAGTAAGATCTTCAAACGCTTCCTGCAAAACAAGGTGCTTCATCGATTCAAGCTCCAGGAATCAAGCGAGTTTCTAATCCTTAAGATCGCTCAATACGGCGTTATGGTCGTTGGGATCTGGATCGTGCTGAACGTGATCGGCTTCAACCTGGCCAGCCTTACCGTCATTCTTGGTTTTCTTTCTGTCGGTATCGGCTTCGGACTTCAGAACCTCACCTCCAATTTCGTTTCAGGAATTATCCTTCTCTTCGAATCTCCTATCAAGGTGGGCGACTGGGTTGAGTTGGGAGAACTCTCTGGGACAGTCAGAGCAATCAATCTTCGCTCAACGGGAATCGAGACTATCGATGGTGTTTATATCATCGTTCCCAATCAGGACCTGATTACGGAAAAAGTAATCAATGGTTCTAAAGGTTCGCCCTACATACGTATACACACTCCCATCGGAGTCTCCTATAGTTCCGACATGAAAGTCGTCTTCGAGGTTTTGCAGAAAGTAGCTAAAGATCACCCGAAAGTTCGATCTTATCCTTCTCCCGAAGTTCGAATGATCGGGTTTGGTGATAGCTCTGTAGACTTCGATATCCTCAGCTGGATCGACCGCCCCGTTGAAAGGTTTAAAGTCAGAGCTGATCTATACAAAGAAGCCTGGTGGGCACTTAAAGAAGCGGGGATTGAAATTCCTTTCCCACAGAGAGATCTGCATCTCCGAAGCTCCGCAATAGGGAAGCTTGCAGGGGAGCAGGAAGTAGACACATCTGTGCCAGAGGAACTGGAGGAAAGGAAGCCGTCGCCATGAACTATAATGTCAATCGCTGTGTCTGTCACAATACAACCTTCGAAAGATGGCTTGAGCTCAAGAAGAAGAACAACTGGAGCATGGAGGAAGCATCCGACGCCACCCAGTGTGGTCAGGGCTGCGGGATGTGTCGACCTTACCTGAAAGTCGTTGCTGCACTTGAACAAACTGTACTCCCAGCCATGATCCCCGAAGACCTTGAGGAAATGGCACGAGAAGCCGAAGCTGAGAAGAAAGCTTAACCCACCTCCCAGTCTTTAAGTTTTATGCGAGACGCTTCGCAGGACTATCCCGCTTCCAACGGTGTGGTTCAAGTCTGGGAAATGAAGGTCTATACATCGAGTTGTCTGCCCCTCCTTTTCGCTAATGAGTTAGGTCACTCTACACGACTCAAGAATTGGGTCTTGGGATCGGGACTCGAGTCTCCTCATTGAACCTCAAACGACTCTTAACAATTGGTCATGGGACCGACCAGTCTAAGCGACCTAAAGCACCAAAGGTGCGTCTCAATACCAGCCCAGCTCGAAGCCCAGCGTAGCGGGCGCAGGACTGGGTGCAGGGTTCATTCGAATAAATGAGGGCTGAAGGCCCGATCTATAACATGAAATTGTGTATCGGGCTTACAGCCCTCGGAATCCCCTTATCCGAGTAACCCAGCCCTTCGTCGGCTTCGCTCGACCACGAGCTGGGCTAGCTATATTGACGGGCCTTCGGCCCTGGTTTGTTGCGAAGAAACAAGATCGTTCTGCAATCCCGCGAACAAAACTTCGGCTTATCCAGTGGCGTTTTTCTGTTTCTGCAACCCGAGTAATTTCTCCCTATGGCTCAAGTCTGGGCGGTCAAAGGATGCACATGAAGCCTGACACTCTCATCCGTCGGACAAACCTGAACTAGTTGCCTGAAAGTGAACCACCCCCTTCCAGCCCCGGTTAGAGCTAATGCTGGCCCAATGTTGCCCCAACGG
>CAYTGM010000028.1:0-62674 GCA_964437365.1 uncultured Candidatus Sumerlaeota bacterium
CAACGGGTGCACTCTTCTCTCTCAAATGTCATCCACAACTTTAGGGCATATCTCTAAACATGGCCGGAACCTGCATCCCTATGCATGTTCCATGCAGGGTCCAAGCTTGTTGATAGCATGTTAATACGACTGAGAGTGGCGTTGGCGTAAGGGGTACCACAAATCAACCTAAGCCAATGTAAGCGTTTGCGACGATAGAATAATCAGAACCTGAAGGTCGATACAGGTAGCCTTTGAATCAAAGAAGCGAGTCAGCTTTCTCCATGATCCACTTTGAGTGTATAGAAGATGTCCTCGCGGAGTTCTTTCAACCCGATGTTGTCCTTCACCGATACTGGTCGAAGATCTTTGTAATCTTCGATATCAAGCGCCTGGGCGATTTTCTGGAGATGTGCGACTCTCTTATTTTTGACAACTTTGTCGATCTTGGTAATCACAGGTAGGAGGGGAATCTTAAACTGATCAAGCATTTCGATCAGCTCGAGATCCTCTTCAGATGGGATACGTCTGATATCGACAAGGAAGACGCAGCATTCGAGTCGTTTGTTCTTCTGAAAGTAGCTGCTGACCATCCCCCGCCAGGATTTCTTCATCTCGAGGGGGACCTTCGCATAGCCATAACCAGGTAAGTCGACGATATGGAAAGCGCTACGATAGTTTCCCGCCGAGAGATGAGCCGAAAAGACGACGAGCGATTGGGTTCGGCCGGGTGTGGAGCTGGTCCGAGCAAGACTCTTTTGGTTCACAAGGGCGTTGATGAGCGAAGATTTCCCCACATTACTTCTACCTGCAAAGCAAACCTCAGGTAGATTTGGAACCTTGGAAGCATTCCATTTAGGCAGGCTTAGTTCAAACTTTGGATTAATAATACGTACGGGTGGATTATTATCTTTGGGGGCTTGTGAGCTCATTTAGGATCACTCTTACTCCAGGGGGATTTCTGGTGTATCTTAATTTCCTGCAGGCTTTCATATACGGATGGGCCGTTCCCGGTAACACTTTCCATCAGGTGGAAGCTGATCTGCTCGTCCACGCCCACCTTCACATGCTCATAATTCCTGAAGACATTTTTAACGGCTTTCAAGCCTTTGCCACCCCTAAATCTGGCCAGGGTAATATGGGGCGTAAAATCCTGATCGGGAACTTTCAGGCCGGACTTCAGGATAACAGATGCGCATTGTTCGCGGAGCTTCTTAAGGATCTCGGGAGGGTGATTGATTCCAAGCCAGAGAACACTTGGGGGTTTTCTTTCGTCATTAGGAAAGAAACTGATTTTTCGGAAATCAATGCGAAAAGAGGCTTTTGGCCACTCCTGCTCCGAAACATTCTGCTGCAGTTTCTCCAGGACGGACAATTTGAGATCGCCAAGAAAGAAGAAGGTGATATGAAAGTTATTCGCTGGAACCCAGCTGATCTTTGCAGGAGTGAACTGGGCAGCTTTCTGGAGACGGGATTGTAAATCTTCTATCTTCAAGCGTGTATCTTCACTGGGCTTGAGGGCGAAAAATACTCTTCGAGTTCTGGATGTTGGGTCGGAACTTTCTGTCATCGTGTACGTAGTATGTCCTCTGGATTTAACTCAAGTTGGTTGAGAGTGATATTTCGGTAAGAACTCCCGCCTTGACAGCTCTTTGTGACAATGTGACCTTTTTCCCTCGACGTAAGGTCGTCTTATGGCGATAAATCTCTATCAAATTTCTGGGTGTTGAGAGCAGATGGATGAAGTAGCTAATACCTCCTCTGGAGGTGACGTTGTAGAAAGAGAAGTGGAGATCGTCAACGCTCAAGGTCTTCATGCGAGGCCTGCTGCTCAATTTGTTCGCATCGCTTCGAAATATCAGGATACAGAAGTCTCTGTGATTAAGGACTCGATGACCGTCAACGGGAAGAGTATCATCGGGATTATGATGCTTGCGGCGGGTAAAGGGTCAAAGCTGCAGCTGAAGGCCGAAGGAAAAAGCGCAAAGCAGGTTCTCCAAGACCTCGAGGAGTTGATCCAGAGCCATTTTGGCGAGGGCGAGGAACAAAAGTAATTCACTTTTTGCCGGGTGGTGATCATTAATTGTCCGTAAACAAGAGACGAACCTTCTTTTTTGATGGCCTGCCGGTATCCCGAGGAGTGGTGATCGGACCTGCCTTTGTCCTCGAATCCCACGACTTTAAAGTTAGAAGTTTTGATATCGATGAGGAAGATCTCGATAACGAGATCAGCCGGTTCCATACTTCAGTGGAGAACGCTCGGAAAGAGCTGGAAGAGCTCGCCAAGAGTGTTCGAGAAAAGATTGATTCTCAACAGGCAGCTATCTTCGACGCCCACGTTACTATTCTCAGTGACCCTCACCTTATAGAACAAACAACGGATCGTATTCGAAAAGATCGAAGAAATGCGGAGTTTGTCTTCTGGAATATTGCCAAGAAAATTGGTGACCAGCTTCAAGCTCTTGGCGATTCAACGTTCAGTGAGCGCACCCACGATCTATATGATGTGGCACGACGGGTTCTGAAGTTTCTGGACTCGAGTCGAGGCAGCACGTCGAATGAAATTCCCGAAGGGGCAATTATTGTTGCTTCGGATCTTGGCCCATCTGAGACAGCTCATTTTCACAATGATAAGATAGCAGGAATTGCAACCGATTCAGGCGGGCCCACCAGTCATACCGCCATCATGGCAAAAGCGCTCTCGTTACCAGCTGTTGTGGGACTTGATTTTTTGACACACTACGTTCGCACAGGAAATATTCTGATTATAGACGGGTCGGAAGGGAAAGTGATTCTCAACCCCTCCCCTTCCCAGGTGGAATTCTACGAAGAACGTGCCGAAGAGTTCCGTAAAGTCAGAGAAAACCTGGATGAGATTATCAATCTTCCGTCTCAGACTCTCGATGGTGAACTTGTTCATCTGGAAGCCAACATTGAATTCACCCACGAGCTGACCATGGTGAAAAGCCAGGGAGCTGAGGGCATTGGTCTGTATAGAACAGAGTATCTCTTTATCGACCGCACGCAACTACCCAGCGAGGAAGAGCAGGAAGTTGCCTATCGCAAAGTGGTCGATGAAATGGGAGATGCCCCTGTGGTCTTTCGTACCCTTGATGTGGGTGGCGATAAACTTACGACCAGCATTCCCATCCCGAGAGAGGGGAACCCCTTTCTTGGACTTCGAGCAATTAGACTCTGTCTCGCTTACCCTGAACTCTTCCGTACTCAGTTGCGTCCACTGCTCCGCGCTGCGGAAGGACGAGAGCTTCACCTTCTGCTGCCGATGATTTCCGGAGTTGATGAAGTCAAACAGGCTAAGGAGATCGTGTTTGACGTAAAGAAGAAACTAAAATCTAAGAATCTGCCAACGCCCAAAGATATTAAGTTTGGTGCGATGATAGAGATTCCTTCCGCCGTCTTACAGGCTGATTTCATTGCCGAGGAAGTTGACTTCTTCTCAATTGGGACGAACGACCTCATTCAGTACACGATCGCTGTGGACCGTGTGAATAAGCTTGTCGGTTCTCTCTACAAAGAGACCCACCCGGCTGTTTTGAAGCTGATCAAGCAGGTCGTGGAAGTGGGAAAGAAGAATAATGTACCGGTCACCGTATGCGGCGAGATGGCTGGCGAACCAACACTGGCTCTCCTGCTGGTCGGTCTCGGAGTAAGGCGATTGAGTATGTCGCCCGCACTCATCGGCCTCGTAAAGAAGTCTATACGTGGTGTAGAGGCCTCATTTCTGACTACACTTGCCTCAGAGCTGCTTCAACTACCTTCGCCCGGAGAAGTCCAGCGGAGACTGATCGACAAGCTGCTCGAACATCAAAGTTCAACCTTTTCCAAGCAATCCTGACATAGTTCATAGGAGTTTCGTTTATATGTCCGAAGCACAGCTGCAAATACCAACCTTACTGGAATTACTCGAAAAGAGTGCTGCAACATCGGAATTTAAAGAGGAAGCGAGGAACTTTGAGAAACACTTAACCCCATCGGAAAGAATCACATTCGCGAGAGGCAACCCTCCTGTGAAAGTCTTGCGAGCGATCATGGGACTACTTGATTTCCACCCCGATGCAGAAATCGACAGTGTTGAAGTGGATGGCCAATCGGGCTGTAGCGATTATCGAGGCAAAGTGCTGATCAACGGTGGAGAGAAGTCCTATCGTTTTGTCTGGGACTGTGCATGGAAGGCAGAACAGCTTGGATGGAAGGACTATTTCGGCTCACCGGATCAGATCAAAGCAGCCAGGACCTATGGCTATCAATGCTTTGAAAAATTCGAAGAAGCCTGACCCTTACTCTTATAACATTTAACGGATGACGATGATTACGACTGATTTCAACACGGAAAAACTGAAAGAGAGTGCTGCCCAGCACTTGATGCTGAATTATGGTATACGCGATACCGTCCTGGTGCGCGGCGAGGGATCACGGGCGTGGGATTCGGATGGGAAAGAATATCTGGATTTTCTCTCTGGTATAGCCGTCAATAACCTGGGTCATTGTCACCCGGCCATTGTCGAGGCGATTAAAACTCAAAGCGAACAATTGATTCATTGCGCAAACACGTTTCTGATTCCCACGCAGGTTGAACTCGGGGAGCTGCTTTGTAAAGAGCTGAACATGGACCGAGCGCTCTTTGCCAACTCAGGAGCAGAAGTCACGGAAGGCGCGATTAAACTGGCAAGACTCTGGGCCTTTAACAAGTTTGGACAAAAAAGCACCAAGAACAAAATACTCGTCTTTGAGAACTCCTTCCATGGGCGTACATACGGTGCCATGAGTGCCACATGGTCTGAGAAAGTCCGCCATGGCTTTACACCTCTGATCGAGGAGTTCATTTTCGCAGAATTCAATTCTGAGAGCTCCGTTGAGGAGCACTGGTCGGATGATATATGCGGAGTCCTGTTGGAAACGGTACAGGGCGAAGGTGGGGTCACACCGGCTACGCCAGAATTCCTGAAGTTTCTCAGAGAGAAATGTGATGAGGCCGGCATACCTCTCATATGTGACGAAGTTCAGTGCGGGATGGGACGCTCTGGGAAGCGCATGGCTTACGAGCTTGCTGATATACAGCCAGACATCCTCCCGATCGCAAAAGCTTTAGGTGGCGGATTTCCAATCGGAGCTATTCTAGCTCGAGGCGAATTTGCCGAAGTCTTTCAGAGGGGAAATCACGGTACAACATTCGGTGGCAACCCATTAGCATGTGCCGCTGCGCTCGCATCCACAAGGATCATCTTCAACGATGACTTCCTGCAAAATGTCAGTGAGATGGGTTGTTACCTCTGGGGTGTTCTTGAGCAGGTTGGAAAAGCTCACCCGGATCTTTACGACCACGTGCGGGGAGTCGGACTCATGCAAGGAATGGTGATGAAAAAAGAGTGCCTCCCTCTTGCCGTGATCGGCAGGAAGAAAGGCCTTCTTTTCAATGTGACAGCTGGGAAGGTGCTCAGAATATTACCACCTCTCATTGTAACAAAAGAGGAGATCGATCAGGCGGGTGAATTACTCGATCAGAGTATAACAGAATTTGAAGGAACTCTATAATGATGATTCGAAATTTTATCTTCGCTGCAGTTACTCTGGCAGCATCCAATTCCATGTTTGCTCAGGGGATTAAAACTCTTCCGGAAGGGATGGCAGAGACCATTATTGGTACAACGTTATCTTCAGCTTCTCCGGGCGACCCGGTTGAGCTGAAAGCCATTGATTTCAGCATGACAAAGCCAGTGCTTTACAAGCTCGAAGTTATCGATGGTCCTCAGTATCTGATATCTGATGATCCAGAATATATACGGATCCCCGAAGGCGTCGCATTGCGAGAGGATGTTTCACCCGGCAATGTTAGACTTTATGTCTATAATGTTAATGGAGTCAAAGAGCCGGAAATGCCGCGTAAGATTTCGGTCGTTATCGAGAATCTCTCAGAAGATGAGGAGCTCAATGTTGATTTCCTGAATTACTCTTTTCGCGAACCAAGCATGAATTATTTCGGTGTGGCGAAAAATGGTCTCACTGATTACTTTAACTCAGCGACTCAAGATCTATCGGACAAAGACCTGGTGATTGCTCCCAAAGAAGCTCAGCCACTCGATCTTCACATGGAGGAGACCGTGGCCGATTTCAATGATCTGGTCCATGCACTTCATGAATTCAGCATCGATCAACCAGCGCGAATATCTATTGTTCAGACGGACCCAGAAACTCCATCGGTCGAAGCAAATGCTAAAATTGAAGAAGTCATTCCGAGCCCTCGAAAAAATGCTGGGAGAGGGAAGTTCGAGATCAGTAATTATAAACTGACTACTCTTGAAGGCTCACCGATAGACACGGCTGACGGGGTTCAGGAACTGATAGTTGCAGATGGAGATAAAGACCCGTGGGTGAAAGGAATCGACGGAAGCAGTGGTGAGGAGCTTGAGCTCCGTGGTAACTATGGAATCATGTATGAGATGGAAATCGAACGAACCAGTTCCGATGGTCGCTCACTCGCGCTTGTTACTTATAATCAGAGATTCGGTTCTCAATGGTGCGGCGCTATGGCGAATGTGATGAAAGTGGATGATGGAAATCATAAAGGCGGCGTAGTCAGAATTCCCACCGGAACACTGAATACCCGGTCGCTTCCTGAGGTTGTCGTCATTCAGACCTTTCCTCCCCTGCCAGAGGGGGAAAGTGAGATAATTAAGCTTACATACTCTCCGCCGGGAGCGTCCTGTCTTCCAACACCACTTGTTTTCGTCCCTTACACGGCAGAGTAACTAAAGAGCTGAAAATCTCAAGAAACCGCTCGACCCACGTCCTTTGAAGTGGCTCCCATGCTCATCACACAATCGTGTACTATTCCACAAGCGGTGAAGCAGTGAGAGAGAACTGCACATCGGAAAGGAAACAGAACCTTGATGAATTATATCTGGATCGGGTTGATTATCATCGCGATCCTGTATGCGGCATCGAAAGATCTAACGGGGGACAGACCAACCGTTCAATATGATCCGAATCTAATTTCAGGTTTTACGAGTAGTGATTCAGCGGATCTTGATCTGGACAGTTCTATTTTCTTCAAGGCAGACAGAAAGCCTGTCTGGAATGAAGAAGACACAAGCTCGGCGAAGGTGACTCTGGAGGGTGGGTCCAGCCAGATTGATATCCCCGTGGGAATCAGCATCGAAAAGAGCGAGGAAAAAGGAACACCAGATTCTATCACCTTCAGCTATTACTCCGAGTCCGCAGATGTAAGGATCTATCCTATCTATACAGATGCAGATGGTGAGCAGTACGCCCCAACGAATTATAAGACGCTCTCGACCCCTGAGGATTCCGCTGCCGTTAAATGGACTCCATACAAGACAACTTTCTCTGAGATGATGCTTCTGGGAACCAATCTAGTTGCCGTGCCCGACTTCCCTCTTGAACTCAGCAGCATTCGGGTAACAGGAATCAATGGTCAGGAAATTGACCCTGGTATATTCTATGTGGATCACCTTTTCGCCACCTATCCAACGAAATCAAAAGTAAGCGATTCCCTTACGTCACAGTACTGGGTTGGGGTTGTCACGAAGAGTTCTGCTCGCTGGGCAGAGCTGTCTATAACTCTTGCATTGAATTTAATTGGTATCATGATGTTGTGGCTTGGCCTGATGAATATAGCGAAGCAGGCAGGTCTCATTGAAGTGATCGCAAGAATGCTCAAACCTATCATGAAACATCTCTTCCCTGGTATCCCCCCAGAAGGACCAGCAATGGGAGCGATCGTCATGAACATTGCCGCCAACATGCTTGGTCTGGGTAATGCAGCAACGCCTCTGGGTATTAAAGCGATGGAAGAACTGCAAGAGATCAATGAGAATAAGGAGTACGCTTCCAATGCTCAGTGTATGCTGCTTGCGATGAATACTTCCAGTGTAACTCTTATTCCAGCTTCCATCATTGGCTACCGTGCTGCGGAAGGATCTGAGAACCTTATGATCTTTCTCCCTGTCATGATTATGTCGACATTGATCTCAACGATATTTGCAGTCACGGCGTGCAAGATTCTTGAAAAGCTCCCCAACTTTCAAGTCCCTGAACCATCTCAGGCTTCAGCAGAAGGAGGCCAGACATGATAGAAACGATTCAAGCGGCAATGGTTACGATCGCAGAAGCGACGGTCCCTTTCCTAATTTTAGCTATCCCTCTATACGGTATTATCAAAGGCGTAAAGGTCTACGAGGTATTTGTTGAAGGCGCCAAAGAAGGGTTTGAGGTCGCTGTCAAGATCATGCCTTACCTCGTTGCCATCCTCGTTGCGATCGGTCTTTTCCGTGATGTTGGTGGTATGGATCTTTTTGCTCAAGCAGTTGGTCCTATAACAGACTTGATATACATGCCAGCTGAGATTCTACCAATGGCTCTTATCCGTCCTCTTTCAGGTGGTGGAGGACTGGGCGTCATGAACAGTATTTTCATTGAATATGGTCCTGACAGTTACGTTGGGATTCTGGCCAGTGTGATGATGGGAAGCACCGAGACAACCTTTTACGTTCTCGCCGTCTACTTTGGCGCCGTGAATATTCAGAAGACCCGTCATGCTGTCCTTGCAGGATTAACAGGCGACCTGGCTGGTATGCTCGCGGCTGTCTGGCTCACGTACCTCTTCTTCAGCGACATGTATCCTGGATAAGCTCGCGGCAACGCTGATTCAGATTTTCCATTTCTTTGATTAATGGCTCTTCATCTTCAGGCAACGCGCCTTTGGTGAGGAGCCATCCTTCATTATGCACAGTTTCTTCACCCGGTTTAAGGAGAGTCTTTGGCCCAAGTGACTCTACTTCCAGCATGAAGTCGTTCGTAAAGAATTCAAAATTACATCCATCATCTATATACTCCCCCTCAGCGATATAGTCGATCACCTTGGTAAATGTAACACCACCATTCTCATAGACGGCGTATCCCTTCGAGTTACGTATTCCAATCTTCTGAGGAGATCCGGGTTCCGACTTCTGTCTTATCTGGATGAGTCGATCTCCCCATGTATATCTCGGGTCCGCCATTTTTACATAGGGCCAAAGTACGAGAGGACGTGCTGGGAGAAGACCCGCAGGGTGAGGGAGAAAGTCTTCTTGAGGAATAAGAACCCTACCACCAGGAGCCATGACGCTGAGTGCCCAGGGCGCAAGGCAGATAGATTCATTTCCAAGGTTCGTCAGTTTGTGTGAAACGTGAACGACGGGCTCTGACGCATGTAGAGTCGCTCTAACTTCCTTTTGAATCCCGGTGAGAGGTTCCTTAGTCTGCCGAAGGCAAATAGATTGATCATCTATTTGAACCTCTACAGGTTCGTTATCAGGATGATAGGTTCTGACGGGATCCTCAGGTCCGTACCAAAGCCGATGTCCGCCATATAGACGCCATTCATCTCCGCCCACTTTGCCGAGATGATCTTCTACTTCACAAAAAAGATTCTTTTCACCTTTGAAAGAGAGATGAGAAACCCTCGGACCAACTTCAGAAGGGAAAATAAGTTCAATCGAGTTATTGCTTACTTTGTAAGCATTGGTCCAGCCTTTGAATTCAGTTTGAATAATATTCATATTAGATCCGATTGAGTCATGATGATCGTGGTTCAGTGCTTCAGCCTTAAAGTTCTCGTTTGACAAACAGGGGGTCTTGATTAGGGCTATCTCAATTGCTTTTTGATCTGAATATTAATGAGAGTATTTATGCAGAATCAAGAGATCCTCGATAAGCTTTCAAAGGTTATTCGCAAATTCAACGACAATCACTGGTGTCAGGGCACGGGAGGCAACTTCAGCCATCTGCTGAGTCATGACCCTTTTCGGCTGGCCATTTCGAAATCAGGTTTTCATAAAGATGAAACAAGTCCGTCATCTTTTTTGATTATTAATGAAGAGCAAATGATTCTTGAAGGCGAAGGTAAGTCATCAGCTGAGACATCCCTGCATCTTGCCGTTATCAAATCGTCAGGAGCGAAATGTGTTCTTCACACCCATACAGTCTGGAATAATATTATTTCTGACCTCTATGGTGAAGATGGCGGGCTCTTTATCACCGGTTACGAGATGCTCAAGGGACTTGCTGGAATCACGGATCATGAACATGGAGAATGGGTTCCGATATACGAGAACACTCAGGATATCGATTCTCTCGCTGTAGATGTGACGAGCGACCTGGCCTCTGCTCCTGAGCGACATGGGTTTCTTCTGAGGAATCATGGCCTGTACACCTGGGGCAACTCGCTCTCTGAAGCAAAGAGACACGTTGAAATATTTGAGTTTCTATTTGAAGTTATGTGTAGACGTATGCAGATGGGAGCTATTCCCGTCCTCCCCAAATCAGAATAATGGAGTTAGACAATGGCAGTGTTGAGAATCCCCGATGAAGATCTGACGATCGAGTCCTTTGAAGGGATAAAGAATCGCCTCGATGAAATTGGGATTACCTATGAAACCTGGGAGCCTCAAGTCGAGCTTCCTGAGAATGCCTCGTCTGAGCAGATTCTTGACGCCTATCAACCTCAAATTGAAAGACTGAAAAGAGAAGGTGGGTATGTGACGGCAGATGTGATCGACGTGCGTGCTGACACACCCAATATCGATGCTATGCTTTCAAAATTCGACAAGGAGCACTGGCATGATGAGGACGAGGTGAGATTTTGCATTGAGGGTCGGGGCATCTTCCACATTAACCCGGAGAAAGGCCCAGTGGTTTCTATTGAGATGCATGCTGGTGATCTCATCCGAGTGCCTAGAGGAACACACCATTGGTTTAATCTATGTATAGAAAAGCGTATTCGAGCCATCAGGCTTTTTCAAGACCCTACAGGATGGACACCTCACTATACTGACTCTGGAAAAGACCAGGGCTTCCAGCCTCTCTGTATGGGGCCTAACTATATACCACCTGTAAACCTTAATAAAGAGGACTGATGATAGAACTCAAGAAACCCCGACATATCCTGCTGGATATAGAAGGTACAACAACACCCATTTCTTTTGTCCATGAAGTTCTGTTCCCTTTTGCCCTTGAACATGTGAAAGGTTTTCTTACTGAGAATATTTCATCTTGCGATGTACAAGGGATTCTCAAAGATCTCCATGATGAATACAAGATGGATGGGCCTGCCGATGAGTCTCTCGATTGGACTGATGCCAGGGACATCGAAAAGGGAACTCAATACATCTATCACCTGATCAGGAACGATGTTAAGTCGACACCTTTAAAGGCACTCCAGGGGATGGTATGGAAGAGCGGTTATGAGAAAGGTATTCTCAAATCACCTTTGTATGATGATGTTAGTGACACACTCAAATCATGGAATAGAAATGGAATTCAGCTTCATATCTATTCCTCTGGAAGTATTGAAGCTCAAAAGCTTCTTTTCGCACACACAACGGAAGGTGATTTAACATCATTGTTTTCGAGCTACTGGGATACGCAGATTGGCAAGAAAACTGAAAGTTCAAGCTACCATCAGATTCTGGAAAATATTGGATCAAAGACATCAGACATTGTCTTTATATCAGATAATACAAAAGAACTTGAGGCTGCTATGGAAACGAGAATCACTGCTATCCATTCAAATAGACCGGATGTCCAATATGACTTATCTGATAGGTACCCTTCTATTCAGTCTTTCAGGGAAATTCTTTTTGTTTAATGGCAGTTCAGAAAGAATTATTCTCCATTCATTAAGATAGATAGTGAATTCTTCAGAAGGTCAACTCGACGTTCGGCAGGTTGAACGCTCTCGAGAGGAAAGCCAAATAGAACGCTCTTACCGTTTGTAACAGCCGCTGGAAGTTGTGTATCTCCGTACATCATCAAAGTCTGTTGGCCTTCTCCAAGAATCATCGCCTCTGGAGCGTGCACTTTATAGACGGTCGGTAAAATATTCACCGGTCTTTCGAGATCGCGACCAAAGCGGAAAGGCGCTGT
The DNA here is from genome assembly GCA_964437365.1 of uncultured Candidatus Sumerlaeota bacterium. Taxonomy (GTDB): domain Bacteria; phylum Sumerlaeota; class Sumerlaeia; order SLMS01; family SLMS01; genus CAYTGM01. The sequence goes on from CAYTGM010000028.1 coordinate 11,923, forward strand.
TTCCTCAAAGGCCGGGTGAAAATCAGACGGTACTACGTGATTGATCGTTGTTGCTTTGGGTGCATACATTTTACTTCCAAAAGTATTGAGGGCAAATGCACGTGACTCATTATCTGCAAGTGGACCATCGATGAGGTCCTCAAGCACGTAAGAACCACTTACGATAATTCTTCCTCCGCTATTTAGATATCCATCCAATGCGGCCTGGTTTTCTGGCGTGAAGACCTGGAACTCAGGATCCATCATATCCGGTTTACCCACCTCGACATCCCCTTCAAAGGGCATCGTGGTGCGCTGCAGTCCTGCGATCCAATCAATAGCTTCATAATTATTAATGGTACGACTATCGGCGAATGCGTCAGCAGTCATGGAATCGAAAGGATATCCAGCCTCCAGGAGGGTCTCACCATGACGGACAATGTGATCGAAGGTATTACCCATTTCCAGGACCTCATCATGCATACTTTCACTGCCACCCATCCCTGGTGTCTCGAGGTCGTTGGCCCAAGGTGACTTAGGGTCAAAGTCGTACTGATCACCAACAAGCGCATAGTTGTACATATATCCGACACCCGGATCCGTATCGCGATCAAACCCATGAGTTCTTTCTTTATGAACGATAGCAGGACCACAAATTCGATCAAACCCATCCACAATCAATACAGACGATGCTCCTTCTCTCCAGGCAAAACCTGCCACAGGTGTCGGGAACGATTCTCCCCCACTGTTAACAGCCGTTACTTTGAAATAGACGCTTTCGCCAGCTGGAAAAGTCTCTTCATGGATGATGGAAGTGGTGTCTTCATAGTACCGTCCGTTATCAAAGGATTTTCCATCGAGACTTGTATAGAGAACATACCCGTCTGGCTTGGCTGACGGTTCAAGTGGATCCAGGGTTTCCTGCCAGGAAACTTGAACTTTCCCTTCGCCCAATCCCTGGACGACTAATTTATGCGGTGGAAGGGGTTGCACAACAGGTTCATAGCCATTGCTGTAGGCCAGAAACTTTAAGAATGATTTATAGATAGCCCGGGACATATCAAACTTAAACCGAGGATCCGTACCGTATTTCATATCGTTAAAGTTATGGTGTGAAACGAGTTCAAGAAGTGTGGAAGGAACATTGGGTCGCCTGATCTCGCCGAGGTTTCGCTCCCAGACAAACCTTTGAACGAAATCACTGCTGTATAGTGCCCGTCCCGTTCTATTTATCTCACTGTGCATCAACACGGAAAGGTCACGATTAAGGAAGCGGCTTCTACCATCGGGAAAGATATCCTCGCCAATAGAGTCAAAGAGCCTCCAGATTGTAAGAGTCCCGATCAGTCCTTCCTCATCAAAGCCTGCGTCCGTATGGAACCCGAAGACCATGTCGATGGGAACTCCTAGCCCCGGCTGATCACGATCCTCGTTGGGTCCTGCCGGAGCTCCCTGCAGATAATTAGCCCATTCAGCACGTCCTGCAATATCTCTCCAGTAGTCTATACCGAAGTGCTCATTATTAAAGTCAAGATAATAAACGGTGTCGGCAGGTGCGCCAGCGTATTGAAGATAATATCGGGCGCCTTCTGCGTATCTTGGCTTCTGGCTGACCTGGTCCATTGGAGCAATGTTACCCATTCCGCCACCTAAGCGCACAGCGTCCACGGAAACTCGAGTTGGTCCGTTTTCATTTTGTACTGCATCAGATGCATGAACCGTCACACTTCCAGACTCTGTATCGGCGCCCTGTTCAAAATAGAAGAACCCAAGAAATACCCATGTTTTCCCCGCCACCTTCTGATTTACTCTAAAGTCTGTGCTTCCACCTTGATGTTTAACAGTGACTCTAACACTGTCACTGTTCTGTTCATTTGGTTTCCATGTCATATAAACCGCATAGTCACCCTGGTGAGGCACATAAGGAGTATAGACCGCTGTAGCGTCTTCTCCGGCAGCGGTATAAAGAGTTGTTCCTTCACTAAAGGGTTCATCCAGTGGACCATATGCTGCTTTTCGACCGCCGTTCCATCCACCGGATTCATCAGATGACCAGTTTCCCGTTGTCTCGAATGTTGAGTGTCGCGTTGTCCCATCATTATCAACGATGACTTCCCCAGTCTGATAATCCCTCTCCCGGACATTCCAGGTTACTGCACCAGCATTTTCGAGCATTGGCCCGATAAATGGATTCATATAGCTTTGCGTAAACAGATCTTCAATGATTGTGTATACTCGAGCTCGCTGGTATTGCCAGCGATTCTCTTTGTGCCAGGTCCACCCGTGGCTGGGCATCAATACAATGTTTTTTCCAAATAACCCATTGGAGGGAGCGGGGGCTGCGCTGTCTATGCGCGAAACAACGGGATTCGTGAGAGAGGGGATAATATCCTTCTTCCCTGCCTCACGCTCCTTTATCTTATCTGCGGATGTAATGTGTGATGAGAGCGCGTATTCACGCATATCATCATCTGACCCATATCCAATCTTAACAACGAGCTTCCGACCGTTCAGAACTTCTGCGCCGATGGCTTCCTCCAAAGCCTCTTGAATTACCGTCTCGTCCTGCTCAAACAGAGGGCGAAAGGTCAAACGAGAGTTGAAGACAACTTCAATACTTTCTTCTTTTTCTCGTATTGCCCGTATACTTGTGCCTGGAGGAAATGGAATTTCGAAGCGTGTATAGCTGTCTACTGTTTCCTGGTATTCGGCCATCAGGTCTTGAATGCTGTCTCTGACAGGAGATGATTCTCCCGAATTCTCATCCTGAGCCGCAGACAAGGAGCAGAGAAGACTCAATCCCGCTGCAAAGATCAGTTTTTTTGCTGTGAAATTTTCCGTTGAACAGTTTAATCTTCTCATTAATCTCTTTTTTTCCTGTGGCATATGATAGCCTCTATTCCTACAAGTCGCATGACGCGGCACAAGTAAGAAAAACGAGGTTTGCTTCGAATTCTGTTCTCCCGGCTCAGATGCTTTTCTTTGGCTGACTGCATTCATCCAGAAGGTAAACAATGGATCGATAATAACGATCACTGTGGAGTGACATACCTATCTCACAGGTACGGGCAGAAGAATATCCCTCATGACAATCATCAGGAAGCGAATCTTCGAGCGCATAAAGAGCCTTTTCATTCAATTCCGGATAGAAAAAACCACGATCACCCGCCCATCCACAGCAGGTCACTTCTGTGGGTACAGTGACTTTCTTTGCGCACGCTTCTGCAATTCCCCTGATTTTTTGCTGCAGCCCCATCTTTACGATACTGCAGGTGGGATGAAGAGCGACCGAAGCATCACGTTTTTCAATATCTAATTCAGGCAAAACAAAGTCATAGAGAAATTCTGTAATATCGTAAATTGGCAGTTCCTCATCATTTCCTTTCTTTGCATGATAGGAACAGGGACTCGCGTCCACGAGTATAGGAACCTTGCCCCCCTTCGAGTACTTCGTTGCAATTTGTTTGAATTCAGTCAGCTTTTCTTCCCCGACTTTGTCCATCCCTTTAGATTCAAACGGATGTCCACAGCACATGGAGGGTGCCTCTTTTGGGATGACAACATCATATCCAGCTTTCCTCAGCAGTCTCACAAGAACAATTGGCAACGGATCTGGTGAAGGTTCTCCTGAAGCAGGCCCCATCATTTGGCTGATGCAGGCTGGGATATAGACGACCCGCTTGCTTGCTTCTTTCTTGAATTTCTGTGCTGTCTTCGGGCTTCTCCCTTTTGAGGGCAGATACTTGTTCCAGACAGGAAACCTCCTCCCTGAAACCTTGTGCATAATTTCGCTGGTCCTCCTGACAAAAGTCTCGCCGAGCAGTTTGTGACTGACGGAGGCTACCCCCAGCATGGTTTTCGTCGTAAAAGAAACGACCCCGTAGTTCCTGGCAGCAATTCCAGAAGCTGTTTCTGTAACAACACCGACATCCTTTTCACGAAGGACTTTCATCATTTTACCCGTGTCTATATCAACCGGACACGAAAGAGCACACAGACCATCAGCCGCGCAGGTATCGACCCCTTGATACTGGTACATTTTCTTGATCTCTGCAGCACGCTTCCTGTCTTCGCCTGTTTCCTCCAACCTCGCTAATTCTCTCAATCCAACGATCCTCTGTCTTGGAGTAAGCGAAAGAGCTCGTGAGGGACAATTCTGCTCACAAAATCCGCATTCTATACATTTATCAACGATTTCATGAACAGGATGGAGAGGCTTAATATTTTTTAAATAGACATCCGGGTCACTATTCAGAATGACACCTGGATTAAGAAGGTTGGTTGGGTCGAAAGTCGCTTTGATCTTTTTCATCAGCTCATAGGCGCTTCTCCCCCACTCCATTTCAACGAATGGAGCCATATTTCGACCTGTCCCGTGCTCGGCCTTAAGCGAGCCATCGTATTTCTCCACGACCATTGTCGCGACATCATTCATCAGACCCCGGTAGCGTTCAATATCACGTTCAGTAGAGAAGCCTTGTGTAATCACGAAATGCAGGTTCCCTTCGAGCGCATGTCCAAAAATTATCGCTTCTGTATAGTCGTGCTTCTTGAACAATTCCTGCAGCTCAAGGGTTGCGGGAGCGATTTTGTCGACGGAAAACGCAATGTCTTCGATAATGACCGTCGTTCCATTTTCCCTGACCGCCCCTACGGCAGGGAACAGACCTTTTCGGATATTCCAGAGTGCTGTATATTCCTCTTTCTTATCTGTGAAATCGGCGCTGTGAAGAGCTTCTATTTTTCTTAACTCTTCCATGATCACTTGAATATTGCTTTGAAGGTGCTCCGGCGATTCTCCTCTCGTCTCAATGAGAAGAGCTGTCGCGGTCTCTGGCAACCCCTTCAAGTGAGAGGGAACCCCCTTCTTATCTTCGACGGAGCGCAGCGAAGCACGATCCATGATCTCGACCGCCGAAACGGGAAGTCGTTTCAATATCGGTATTGCCGAACAGGCGATTTCTGTATTTGGAAAGATCGGAAGAGCGCTTGCGCGATCAGGAAAATCATCAACGGTTTTTAACGTGATTTCCGAGATGAAACCTAGAGTTCCTTCAGACCCGATCATTAAATGCTGCAGAATTTCGAAAGGGTCTTCAAAATCAACAAGAGCATTTAAGCTGTATCCTGTTGTATTCTTGATTTTGAATTTCTGCTGAATACGTTCATTTAAAGCATCATCCTGTAACACCTCATTTCGTAGAAGTGTAAGCTCTTCAAGGACGTCGGGATGTTTCTTCTGGAATTCATCCTTACTCTTACCATCGCCTGTATCCAGCACCGTTCCATCCGAGAAGATAATTCTCATGGAGACGAGGGTCTTATAGCTGTTCTGGGCTGTCCCACAGCACATACCACTGGCATTATTTGCGGCTATGCCCCCAATCTTACAGGAATTAATCGAGGCAGGGTCAGGACCGATCTTTTTCTTAAACGCACTCAGCCACTGGTTGGCGTGCGCCCCGATCACTCCCGGCTGAAGGGTAACTTGGTTTGAGTCAGCACTGATGAGGCATTTTCTCCACGCTTCCTGAGAGAGAAGAACAAGAACACTATCGGTGATCGCCTGACCGGATAGCGATGTGCCCGCTGCGCGAAAAGTAACGGATACATCATGAGAAGCAGCGAGTTTGAGAACCTTGATGACCTCGTCCTCATGTTCTACGGTGACAACCACTTTCGGGATCAAACGATAGAAGGAAGCGTCAGTCCCATAGGCTAGCGTTCTCAGTGAATCTGTAATGATCCGACCTTCAGGGATAAACTCTTTCAATGATCGAGCGAACTGGTCGTAGGATGCAGGCAGGTTTGTCATGGCTCACTTTCTTAACTTCAGTGACTTCAAGTGTTGAGACTCCTCCATTGGAGCGCTGAGAGCAACCGCGAACAGCATCTGGAAGATAAATTCCTCTCGAGGTCTGTCACAATTATTGCCGTAAGTGATCTCTGAGGTGATTTATGAAGATTTTACTGACTGGGGCGACAGGTTATGTTGGCGGGAGATTGTTGCCAAGACTCCTGGAGCAGGGGCATAATCTTCGTGTTCTCGTGCGAGATCGCGATCGAATTGAAGGAAGAGAATGGGTTAAAGAGGTCGAGATATACGAAGGTGATTTAACAAAACTCGAGACCCTTGAGGGCCTTTGTGACGACATAGATGTCGCCTATTATCTCGTCCATTCCATGCAATCGGGCGGTAAGTACCGGCAACTCGACCGCAAGGCGGCAAGAAACTTCGCGAAAGTTGGCACTGAGCTGAAAAAGGTCATTTACCTCGGCGGACTGCAACCCTCGAGGACAGATGCTTCCCAACACCTCATCAGCCGAGCGGAGGTCGGAAAAATACTGCGCGATCATTTACCCGCGACAGAATTCAGGGCCGGTCCGATTATAGGGTCCGGATCCGCCAGCTTTGAAATGGTTCGCTACCTGACGGAAAGAATACCTGTCATGGTCACACCGAAATGGATTAAAAATCAGATTCAGCCGATCGCTATCAGAGATGTGCTCAGTTATCTTCTCACAGCGCTCTCCAAAGAACCTCTTGGAGTTGTTGATATCGGAACCAACCGACTGACGTTTAGATCCATGATGCTCCAGCTGGCCAAGGAGCGCCAGTTGAAGCGCGTTATTATTTCCACTCCTGTGCTGGCTCCGCGCCTGGCAGCCCGCTGGGTAGGGCTTGTCACTCCTATTTCGAACAAAATTGCTGTACCATTGGTAGAAGGCGTTATTCATTCGCTGGTTGCGGATACAACGAAAGCCGAAAAGTACTTCCCGGAGATCAAACCGATCCGGTATAGACGCGCTGTCCAGTACGCCCTTAGAAAGATTGAGAAAGGGCTGGTTGAGACTCGCTGGAGCGGAGCCCTTGGTGAAGGTCCCACCTATGAGTTGGTTGACCGTGAAGGGCTCATCCAGGAAAAAAGAACGCAGTACGTTGATTTGCCGCCATCAGACGTCTATAAGAGCTTTGCAAGTATCGGGGGTGAAAGGGGCTGGCTTGTCTGGAGATGGGCATGGAAAGTAAGAGGTTGGCTCGACCAGATCGTTGGCGGACCAGGCCTGCGAAGAGGTCGAAGGCACCCTCTGGATATCTTGCCAGGAGAAGCACTGGATTTCTGGCGTGTTGAGAAGGTTGAGTTCCCGAACATCCTGCGCCTGCGAGCCGAAATGAAAGTCCCGGGAGAAGCCTGGCTTCAGTGGGAAACAGTTCCGGAAGGAACAGGTACACGACTCATACAGAAGGCTATATTTGCTCCGAAAGGCGTTTTGGGGGTCGTTTACTGGTATAGTCTTTATCCAGTTCATCTCTTTATCTTCAGCGATATGGTGAATGCCATCGCGAGAGATGCCAGGAATCTCTCTGTTCCGAGTAAGTAGCGCCTGACCCATTGATCGAACAAGAAGTTGAGGGAGCCTCCTCAATTCTGATGGTGTCATGGCGTAACCAACCTCATTGAACGAGCGATCAAAGAGCTGAAGAAGAAAACGGAAGTGATCCCCTCACTCCCCAATGAGGAGTCAGCGATGCGCATCTATGGAGCCCTCCTGATGGACCTCGAAGAGCGCTGGGAAAAACGAGGAATCTACATCCACGTTTAGACGAACAACCAAAAAGGTCACAGAAACCCTGAACCCTCGACCAAAAGCACCAGCAAGAATTTACAGCAAACTCTTCACACGACACTCAAATTCTCGCCAGGGACGATGCCGGATCGATGTCGGAGCGATCCCGGTCCGATGGCGATCGGACCGGGAACGTTCCGGTATTATCGCGGGATCGTCGATATTAACGGCGGGCGCAGGCGCCTTAATTATGAGGCGGGCAATGCTACAGCGATGGAGCGTCCTGCTTCTGGCATATTCATAAGTTCTCTGCACAGAGCAGTTTGAAGTTGATCAGGAGAGTTATTATGGATCCATCATCATGCTCGGTACCCTTCCTCGCCAAGTCTTCTTGATTTTCAGGGAAACGGGCCGGCCAACAGCTTTTGCTGTTTGGAGCGTCACGTTTCAGATAATTTATCTTCATTTAATGTCAGCAATTGCTTGAATAAAGGGAATTGAGGATACAGGAGAGTACGAATCTATTTAGAGGCAGAGGTACAGATGACACCATTCAACCCTAAAACATCGTTTCGCCCCACAGAGGAGAAGGTTAAGGAGGAAAGTTCATCAGATTCGTCGAATGCCTCTCAACGTGAACGCCGAGCCTGTCTTTCCTGGTTCTTTCGAACGCAGCGCTCACAGAATATCATGACTGATCGCTCTCACAAAAACGCCGACTGAGTGATCAATACGGCGACATGGGGCGGCTCTTATCAAGACCAAGATAAATAGAAAACCGGGGGCGTTACGCCCCCGGGAATTTATAAGCCCTGCCCGTAGATATTTATCTCATAAGTTAGTGGAAGATAATTTTCTATGGAATCCCATTATTTGTTTACGAGTGCTGACGCTTCCGCTGGGACCTGACCTCCGACACGCGCAATTCCGCCGGCACTGATCGTTCCGTTGGTAGGATCATATATACCTTCTAGAAACATTCCTTTGCTCATGGATCCCTGTTCCAGAAAATACACCCTGAAGTTGATCGCTGATCCTGTCCGATCTGGTCCAAAACTTTCGATACACCATCCGGCGAAGGAAGGGCCATTGGGCTCAGGTGGATTCGTGAAGTTTCTAAAATCTGCGAACCCTGCGTAGGACATATCATCTTTTCCAGCGAACGCTCCACCGCTGAGTCCCAGTGTTGTTGCCTTATCAATGAATATATCGCGGGCAGGTTCCAATGAAGTAATGTAGGCGATGGGGGTTGTTAATGGGACCAAGCTTTGAAATGCATTGAAACCACTGTTTTGTGATGGAGGGTATCGGTTCGAATCAATGTAGTAACTCTCCAAGGCTGTGGCGATGGTCCGTTGGTCAGATTTAACTCGAGAGACTTTAGCACGTGTTTGTGCTTCCAGGAAGTTTGGAACGGCGATAGCGGCGAGGATGGCAATAATTGCGACGACGATGAGAAGTTCAATAAGTGTAAATGCTTTGAGAGATTTCATAATGAGGACAATCCTTTATCCATGATGCTTAATCAATTAAGCAATCTTGAGCGATCGTCAAGCACAAATTCGCTCAAATATGATTTTTTGTGATCGAATTTGATTGCAATTATTGAACAGAGTGAAATCGAAGAGAAAATAAACGGGCATTCAGACTCAAACAAACCTATTCAAAGGAGTTTTGTCTCTGGAGGAAAAAAGGCAGTTAAATCTTATCTATTGTGAAACTTTAAGTTTAGAATCCTTCATTCGATGGACTCTCAGGGTCTCTCCACGGATCATTCGGGGGGTAGAGCAGGTTAAAACTCCTAATTGGATGAGCGAAATAGATTGATTTTAATTTTTTTCATCTATCAGACGCTTTTTTCCCTCGACAGACTGTATGGCTATTGTTAACGAATACTCCAGATGGCTTAATTGTTTAAGCCTCCGTGCGGTTTTTCCCAGTTTCTTCCTCCTTGAGACGAGTCAGAAATTCATCCGAAAGACCGCGAAAAACCTAAAGATGGCTGAATTTATCATCCCCGGTTCAGACCATGACTCTCAAATGCAGGAGACAAAACACATGAAAAAAGGGATCATCTTATCCACAGCAGCACTAATGCTCGCTGCCTCAATTGGCTCAGCTCAGCTGGCCGTCAATGTTCCAACTGAAGGAACAGGCGTCTCAGTCACAGGTTCAGGTGCACCAGCAGACGCACCCGTAGAACTTTTTGTAAACGATGTATCTCAGGGATCTGTTTTCGCAGATGGCTCCGGCGATTTCAGCTTCGTCGTTGACCTTACTGCCGGCGATATTCTTACAGCTCAGATCGCTCGCGTTTGGAACTTTAATACTGATGGCGACTCCGAAGGTTGGGCACCCATCGGTGGCCCTACAGTGGTAGCCGGCGGAGTTATGACGGTCACGAATGACGGATCAAACGGTGCTGGCGCATCAAATATAGACATCAACCTCGCTGGTGGTACAGTTTTCAGTTCACCTGAGACTTGCCGGGCCTTCGAAATGCGTTACGCTATCAACGGTTCATTCTCACCATCCTCAAGCACTGTTATCACAGATGCAGGTGGTGGATTCGGTTTCGGCGCGGGCTGGAATCCCTTTAACACAGGTGGAGCCTTTGTAACGACTTACGTTGATCTTGGTACCGATGGCACTGGAGCAGCTACAAACTGGGTTGGTGCAACTGACATTACTCAGATCGATGTTGCAGCAAGTGGCTTCGGCATTGGAGATACCATCGCGATCGATTATATCCGCGTTAAAGAAAGCATGAGCTGGGAATTCCGCATCGATGGCGACTTCCAGGGTCTCGCTGTAACTGGTGGAACAGGCAGTGTATCAGGTGGCTCTCTCAACCTGGAGGCGACTGCAGCAAACCAACTCCTTCAAGTTTCTCCGCTATTCGTTCAAGTTGATGGCACGTATTTCAATCAGTTCTCGGCAGGTGTTTCTACTACAACTGATCCATTCTCAAACGGTCTGAACACTGCTGCTTTTAACTACCTGAGAACAAACGACGGCTTCTCAGGCGCAGGCTACACAAGCATCGTTTACAATGGTGATGGAACATCACAGGTAGTGACAGCTGACGGAACACAAGCTCCATCATATGGCACCGGTGCCTTCTCAGCCGGACCCAACGCTATTAACAACGGTGGTTTTTTCCAGGCTGGAACGGCTGCGGCAGCTAGTGACGTTATCAGCGTAGACTACATCCGTATTTCTCCTGCATCTGCAGTTGGACCAGCTGCTCCTGTAACGGCATTAGTGGATACTTCAGTTAACGACTGGATGATGCTCGACAACTAATCCTTACTACTGGATTAAATAAGTGAGTTTGAAATAAGCCTGGCCGCCGATCAGATAATTTATCGGCGGCCTTGCTCTTTTTACTTCCCACACTGTAAGCGCTTACAGATTGTCCACTTAATTTAAGTAAAATGCCTTGACCTAATGGCTCCTGAACCGAATAAGTAACTATTGGTTCGGAAATAATTATTCATACCTTCCCTTCATATCAACGTCAGGAAAGGCTCAACGCACATGGGCAAAACAAAGAAACGCGTAACGATCATGTCGATCGCTAATCACCTCGGACTCTCAGTAGCCACTGTCTCATACGTTCTCAATGACAAGGTCACGGAAAATGGAATTCCAGAGAAGACGGCTAAGCGCGTCAAAGATGCCGCCCAGGAGCTTGGATATGTACCTAACGACCTAGCCCGAAGCTTGAGACGGCAGAAAACTTCATCGATCGGCATCGTTCTTTCCGACCTCCAGCAGGGATGGGCAGATAGAACCATGAAAGGCGTTCTGTCAGTGATTGATCCAGAAGGTTATGTCGCCTATATGTCAGTTCACTTCTGGGATCCAACCCGTGAAAAAAGGGAAATCGAGTCCATGGTGAAGAGGCGTATGGAAGCCATCATCACCGTTCCTATGGTCGAAAACGCCGAGCTATACAACAAATTGTCCGATCAGGGGATTCAATTGATTTTCCTTCAGGATGAACTTGAAGACTGCCCCGAGATAAGTTTCTGTATGTGGGACGCTAAAAATGCAGCCAAGGAATGCGTTAAACATCTTATCGAAACGGGAAGAAAGAAGATTGGATTTTCAGGCGTAGACCATATGACCCCCTGGCTGAAAATGCGTCTTGAAGGGTACCGGGAAGCCCTTAGAGAAGCTGGAATGACCGTTAACGAAGACTGGATTTGCCTCGATCACCGTGAGTCGATTCCCACGACCGGCGAAGACAACACCCACTTTGGTTCGGCCATTATGAAGCTCTATGAATCGACTGAAGACCGACCTGATGCTTTTCTGGCCATGAATGATGCCGTCGCGATGACAACGCTTTCAGTTATTCGTGATCGCTACAATCAGAGCATTCCGGAGGATGTCGCAATAATAGGGATGGGGGATCTGGCTTTCGGGCCTCTGACGGGACTTTCTTCTGCTCATGAGCCTGTGGAAGAAGTCGGTCAGGAAGCGGCTAGAATTGCCTTGAATTTGATTAAGAGCAAGGGCGGTGAGCAACATCGTGGTCTTGTAAAATCAGATGATATTGTGATTCGTGGTTCTACCTCCCCTCCCAGTGTCAGCTACTAGGGCCTGTATGGAGTTCCTTTTTTTCTTCATTTTTTAAGAATATCCTTGAGCCGGAGTACTTAAACATTTAAGGTTCATGGGTGTGGCCAGTTTACCACAAAGCACCACTATTCCCCGGGCAAGAGAACCCATGAGCCGAAAGACATCCTCACATCGCCGAAATTCGTGCAGATGGTGGCTCATCATATCCCTCCTTCATGTGACACTCACCATGGCTGGTCCATTAGCTCAACCGGACAACGGAATCGTTCTTTTCTACACTGAAGGGCCACCCTCAGAAAGCCTGATGGGACTCAAAGACCCCTCAGTCACGTCGGGGGAATTGATCATCTGGTGGGATGATATCGAACATACCGAAGGAGAGTATGACTGGTCGAAGATTGATTCAGATATGGCAGCATGGGGAGCTCAGGGTAAAAAACTGGACATCAGGCTGTCCACGGTACACCTTTCTCCGAACACTACGCCCTCCTGGCTATACAATAAGTACAATGTACGAAGGATTGGAAGAGGGGTCTATACAGGTTTTAATTCTAATAAAATTGCTCCGTATCAGATTCTTGGAGGAGATAAGGTCGAAATTCCATCGTCTTCTGGATATCTCGAGAAAGATTACCAGTTAGTATCTGATTCGCCTGGGCCATTACTTTCACTGGTAGTAACAGTTCCTCCTCAAAGTCGCTGGTCTATCCAATGGGATCATCAGGCATTCGGCCAGGGAGAATTCAAGTGCGAAGTTTTCAACCAAGCTACCGGCGATTTAATTGAAACCTTCAGCTATGATAACGCCGATTCTCCGAGCACAGGTTTTGAGTTCGAGACCGGCGATGTCCACCAGCTTGAATTGAAATGGACCGTTGAATCGGGAAAATGGGGAATTGATAACGTTAATCTACTTCCTATCCAGGAAAATTCCCCGACACGGATAACTGATTTTCGAGATCCTGAAGATAAGCACCTGGCCTGGAAGGCTGGTGAGGAAGCTGTCATTTCTCTCGGAGGCGACCAGGCGGGCATCAGGTTGAGTTCCGACAAGGAGCAAGATCTTCAAATACTTCGGAACGACCCTGATATATATCCAATTAAGTACCGTGAAGGCTACCTCTTCGATTTCGAGTTGAAGGCGCTAAAGGAAAGTCGGGTCACTTTCTATCTGCGGTCCTCCCGCTATCCAAATGCAATAGATCTTAAAGAAACCATCGACCTTGAGCCGGGTCAGGAGACCACACTCCGTGCTTATAACTGGAAGCTCACTCCACTACGAGACGGTATCGCTGAACTGGTCATGGAAGGACCAGGAGATGTTCTCGTTCGTGAAGTGCGTCACAGACAATGGTCAGAAAGAGTCACCATCTTTCCAGATTACTTCAGCCCAGTCTTCCAGGAAAAATGGGCCGGCTTCATCAAGGCTTTTGCCCACAGATATAGAGATAACCCGACTCTTGGAACTGTCAGTGTGGGAGGTTTTGGTCGCTGGGAAGAAGTCATGCTGGACGAAGATATGCATGGACTTCTTGATGACCAGTGGGTCGCAAGAGGCTTTACGGATGAGAACTACCTCAAACTGGTCGAGTGGTCGATGAATCTGTATAGATCACTTCTCCCCGACTCACCTCTGAGAATATGTCTCGCCTATGGTCTGAATGATACCAATGACGTAGACTGGATTTACCACCGTACGGCTCAGGAAGCCGCAAAAAGAGGGATTGGTCTCAAGCAAAATGGTATGAGTGAGAAGTACGACACCTGGGATAGCAATACGAATACAAGCTATATCTATAATCGTTACCGCTATGATGAAGATGTAAAGATGACCCATGAAACGGGAGGTCAGATTTACAGAAACACCTTGAATGCTCACGGCCATCCGATTTCGCTTCTCAATAGAGTTTTGTTAAACCGAACTGACTTTTTGTTTCTATATGGTCCCGATGTCGTTGGTCGTCATATCAGGAAATACTTTCACTATGCGACTGAACAGATGGGAAGCAGTCAGATTACCCGTTTTTTTTGCCATTTAGGCGATTATACAATGGTGAATGAGCATTCTCATCAGCCTGTTGACTACCGCAACCTCTGGATGGGAATACGGCAGGTTCACGATTATCGATATAAGCCGGGCTATGTTTCCATCGATGGAGAAAAGTGTATTCAAACAACTCCTGAACAACCCCGCCTTCTGTTCGATATCGATGATCGCTGGCAGTATGAAGGAATGTATGGATGTGAGTTGGTTATCCACTATCTTGACGAAGGTTCAAAGCCTTTCACCGTACAGGTATTTGATCAGTCAACGAGAACTTGGCGCACCCTCGGAAAAGTAAGCCGGAATAATACAAATACCTGGAAGACCTATACGGTTTATGATTCAGCGTGGTGTCGTTCTCCACGCAACAGCGGAGAGGACGACCATGTAGATCTGATTCTGCAATCAGAAGATAATTCCGTCCTTACTGTAAAGCTCTTGGAGTTGAATTTTGTCCCTGCTAAAGACTGGAAAATTCACACACTGATCGAAGAACAACGCTCTACTGAGACCACTGACTTGGTTTCCGTAGCGAGCCGGTCTTTTCAGCTCACTCAAGCTCAGGCCCACGGCACTGCTCTCATCGAGGTTCCTCTCAGCGTTCCAGAACGAATACGCACAAACCTTGTGGGGCGTCTGTATCACATTAATGAGGATTCTAAACACGAGACGCTCGTTAGTGAAAAAGAATATTATATGCCTGCCGATGGTGACTTCTTCGGGTTGCCCTTCATCTCCCATCCCAATGGCGGAAATTACCGTTTAGAGATCCACACAAACCAGGGAGAAGCGGGCTGGATTTTAAATGATTCTGGAGATCCAGCAATTCGCATCATGAGCTATACACTAACAGAGAATGTGCAGCTGGAAACGTCTGGTGAAAAAGTCCTCGAGGTTGGTGATAGTCTTGTTGTGACTCTGGATAGTGACCGACCATTCGCGGGCTTCTCACTGGCAATGGAAGAGAATGAAGTTCCCCCTGACCCTCTTGAAGAGATCGAAGAAGATACTTCTGTGGTTTCCGTGATGGTCTATAAGAAGCATGCTGATGGATCGAAGAGCGGCCCCATTGCGGCAACAGACTGGTTTCGCCTGCCTGAGGATGGTATTGCCCATTACTCGATGGAACCTCAACTTGAAGGCAGCTATGAGATTCAAATTACTGTACGTTATGGCGAGGTCAAGGTAGGACTCGACAGTAGCAGTAACGCTGCAGTGCAACCGTCCAGGCTGACACGGCGCAGTACCCCACGGCCTTCCCGAACGCCTCTAGAGGCCTCACCCCAGTATTCATGGTCATTTGGTGAGGAAGCTCAAGAGATGAAGGTTCTATCCACCGACGCTTTTGAGCAATTTGATTATACTGATACAATGATCAAAGCAAAATTAAAGAGCAACAATGCTCGTATCACCACTCCTGATTCGCTTGCAATTCCTTCAGAGAAAACCCATGAGCTCGCCTTCTCCTTAAAGAATGAAACACGAAGTTCCATGCTAAAAGTGGAATGGGAAACAGAGGAGAATAGCCCAGAAAATATACGCTCTGTATATATTCCTGTGGTCCCAAATGATAACGTTTTACGACGTTACACCTATCCTGTTGGAATCGAGCCGGGCTGGACAGGAAAGATTCAAGAAATAGCGTTTCTTATAACTTCAGGAACCGTTGATCGAGGAACCATTGAGTTTGGCGATGTCTCGTTAAATCACACCCCGGTGCTTCTCGACCTGAAGTTTGAAGCTTCACCGGATTCCTTTGAGATTCTGTCGGGAGTAGAGTCTTATGAACGAATTAATGGTTCATGGCGTTTAGAACTGGACGGAGAAGACGTTCCTGTCATACAGGTTCCCAAAAAAGATTTCACATTTGAAGTGGAGCCTGGTCAGGTCTTAGAGATCCGTATGAAGAACAGCACCTCGGGTAAAACGGCAAGGTTTAAGTGGTACTGGCTGGGTCATCCAACAGTACCGTATAGAACTTCAATTAGAGAAACCAGTGAGCTCTCATTTTCTTTTCCCATTTCATCTCACGATAACGACTTTCAGACCTACAGATTCAATCTTGATGAGTATGATGGATGGGAGGGCCACATCGTTGCCCTTGGTCTTAATCCGATAGACGAGGAAGGGATTAAAGGCACCGTAGAAATTGATTCTGTCAGAATCTACAATCCATCCGTGATGAAGGAGGAAGAGGCAAAGTGAGGCGGTTCTGTGCACTCCTGTCATTTATCCTTCTACCCGCTCTCCTTGTTTCCCAGGAAGCGCGCGACAAGATCATTGTCGCAACTCAAAATGTAAATTACAAGGAAGGGATGGAGCTCATCGCTGATGAATATATGAAGCTTCATCCTGAGGTTGAAATCGAGATGATATTCATCACCCTCGATTATGAAACCTGGGTGAGAACTCAGTTTGCGGGTGGTGAAAAACTCGCTCCCGATATATATAATGGAAATATCACGAATTCCTTTGGACGTCAGGGGAAATGGGTCGCTCTTAACCAATTTCTGAATAAAGAGAATCCTTACACTGGCAAGCTCTGGTCAGAAACGATGGAGATGAACCTCGTAGAGAAGGCCAAGGAAGCTGGAAATTACTATCACATTCCACTCGATTTTATTGAGATTGGTATTTTCTACAACAAGGACATGTTCAAGAAACACGGCTATGAGGTTCCTGAAAGCTGGGAAGAGATGATGGACCTTGGGGAGCAAATTGAACAGGATGGTTATACACCTTTCGCTGTGCCGGGAGTCCTTCGTGAAATCTGGGCCGGACAAGTCGGGTGGATGGCACGCATGATGGGAGATGTTTATTATCGTGACCTTCTTCCTCTTCTGATGCCTCATGAAGGAGACTGGGACTATGACCCAACACGTGAAGGTGAATTTGTCCAGGACTTGGCAGACCCTTTTGACGATATGCTGGTTGGAGTAAACCAGGAACGAGTACATAATGCTATCAAACAAGGTGTTATAGACTTCCGGGACCCCCCAACTCGTCGGATCTATGAGAGGATCAAGGAATGGTCACAGTACTGGCAGCGAGGGTTCCTTGGATCAGACAGTAACGTTACACACAGACTTTTTCTGACCCAGGAAGCAGTGATGGAGATCCATCATTCGGGTAATGTGACCTGGATGATTAAAGAGATGAGTGACCTCGCACCAGAGGACCAGTTCGATTGGGGAGTCTTTTCTGTACCGTCTATCAAGAATGACCCACTTGCAATTGGTCCGATGAGAGGCATCGGAGGCATCGGCTCTGCTCTAACAGTAACCAAGAAGAGTTCCCCGGAGCATGAGAAGAACGTGATCGATTTTCTCATGTATTTGACTACTCCTGAAAATGTACAGACTATCTTCGATCAGGCGCTGGCAAACGATCGGCCCATTACAGGTCCACCGGCAGTTAAAGGGGTGAATCTTGATAAAGAGATCCAGGACAGGTTCAAACCCTTCGGCGGTCATGGTTACGAAAAATTGAATTTCCGTGGCTTTGATGATGAACAGGAATCGGTCTATGAATGGTCGATCCTCCTGCAGGATTACCTCGGCGATCGAATAACATTAGATACGATGGTAACTGAATACCAGAAAGTTATGATCGAAGCCCAGACGCGCATTGAAGAGCGTCAAAAGCTGGACCTGGACCCAGCAACAAACGACCTCATTCGCAATCAGGAACAAAGACGGCTCGAAGAGCAACAAATGGAACAGCCCATCTTTTTGACGGGAACCTTCGTGACAACCTGTCTGTATATAATATTTGGGGGGTTTCTTTTTGTCTCATATCGCATTTCAAGAGATGGAAGAGAAAAGACAAATGCATTAAATGCCTATATGCTTCTCGCACCCACCTTTATACTGGTCATAACTTTTATGTACTACCCTGCCATATCAGGGTTACTCGCAGCGTTTACGAAATGGGAAGAAGGCTCGCGTCAGGAACTCATCGGATTTGCAAACTTTACTGAGATGACGAAAGACGGTATCCTTCAAAAGGGAATCTGGAACCAGATTATTCTACTGGTAACCGGACTACTGAAGGCAACTGTGGTCCCTCTCATTATCGCAGAACTTGTCATCTATCTCAAGAGTCAGAAACTACAGTATTTCTTCAGAACAGCGTTTCTGATTCCGATGATTGTACCCGCAATGGTTACTCTCCTGATTTGGGCGTTTGTCTATGATCCACAAACGGGCATGTTGAACGGACTGCTCGAAGCTGTCGGTCTGGAGGAATACAAGAGAACATGGTTGGGTGAGCCAGACCTTGCACTTACCTCGATTATCTTTATGGGGTTCCCCTGGGTAGGCGCGTTTGGTTTCTTAATATACCTCGCCGGACTCATGAACATGCCCGCCTCCATGCAGGACGCTGCGCGAATGGATTGTCTTAGTACATTCCAGCGAATCCTGTATGTACACCTTCCGATGCTAAAAGGGGAAACACGAATTCTCATCATTCTGACAATGATTGGCAGCCTGCAGGATTTCCAAACGATCCTTATACTAACCCAGGGTGGGCCTGGAACCAGTACAATGATTCCTGCTCTCCGGATGTATTTTGAAGCTTTCCGATTTAACCAGTTTGGCTACGCAGCTGCGTTGGGCTTTATGCTTTTCCTTTTGATTATAAGCCTGACGATGTTGAGTTACAGACTCTTAAGAACGGAGAAAGCCTGAGAATCAGTATGCCACATGAAGCCCGACAGAAATCTCCACTGATCAATACCAAAGGCAAACAGGCAATCGTTGCGGTAACGCTTGCTTTGTTGCTTATCATTACGCTGATCCCGTTTGCGGCAACGATTCTGGTTTCACAGAAAACGAATGCAGAGATCTATACCAGCTTTTGGGCGCCACCCAAACAGCTCCATCCCGAATATTTTGTAGACGCTTTCAAACCGCTTTGGCCATATATACTGAATAGTCTAATGGTTGGCCTGGGCGCCGTTTCTGGTGTTTTGGTGCTCTCTTCACTTTCCGGATACGTTTTCGCACGCATTCCCTTCCCAGGAAAGAGCCTTCTTTATTCACTCTTACTAGTTCTCATGATGGTCCCTGCAATTTTAACACTGATACCACTCTTTAAGTGGATTCAGGGCATGCCGTTTGTGGGTGGAAATGACATCTGGGGTCAGGGTGGAAGCGGATTTCTGAACAGTTGGTTCGCCTTGTGGTTTCCTTATTGGTCAGGTGGTCAGATCTTTGGAATTCTTTTGTGTCGGACTCATTTCGAATCGATGCCGGAAACGCTTTTCGAAGCTGCCCGTATCGACGGTGCCAGCGAATTCACAATCTATCGAAACATTGCCATACCTCTTTCTTTGCCGATTATCGCAACACTGGCGATCATGCAATTTGTCGGTGTCTATAACGATTACATTTGGCCACTGGTAACGATTTCATCTGGGGACAAGCAGGTTTTCGCTGTAGGAATCACCCAGTTTGCAGCAGAAGCACAACTCGACATGGCACCACAAATGGCGGGATATATCATAGGTTCCCTTCCGATGGTACTTGTTTTCATTTTCGGATCGAAGTACTATGTTGAAGGATTAGCATCAGGAGCAGTGAAGGCATGATAGCACACGACTTAATTCAAAATCATGAGAGAGCAAACATTCAAATGGATTCGAAAGCGAAATGGATCTGGCACCCAGACCTTGACGGTGTCAGTTACAATGAAACCATATTCCTTGAAAAGGAATTCGATATTGCTCTCTTCGACTCAGCAATGATGGCAATTACCGCCGATTCGTGGTATCGTGTGTATATAAATGGAGTCTGGATTAATGATGGTCCATGTCGTAGCTGGCCCGAACATTATCAGTACGATCTTATTGATATCAAGAACTGGCTCAAAAAGGGGAAGAACAAGATATCAGTTATCGCCCGATATTTCGGAGCAGGGACCTTTCATAAGATTCCGCTGCGCGGGGGCTTTCTGTGTCAGTTAACGATTTCTTCCTCATCTACTGAAACGATTAAAATACTGTCCGATGATTCATGGAGGACGTCCGTTGCCAGCCAGTGGGTGCAACATGTCCCCAAGGTGGGACTCGGTATGGAACCAGGAGAACACTATGATGCCCGACTCCAACCAACAGATTTTGTTCCCGCAAAGATCCTTTGTGACGCTCATGATGGACCCTGGAAAGACCTCAATGAACGTGATGTTGCATTCCTCACGAAGAAACCCTTCTATCCCTCCTGTATAAAAGAGGCTCGAATTGTTTCTCCCCTATGGCAGGGATATACATTCTCACCAATCAAACTCATCTACCCTGGTCTCATCGAAGGTGAGGGTGGAACATGCATGGCCTCTATGGCTGCGACAGTGATAGAATCTGATAAAGATGTGGAACTCTCCATTCTTCCTTATCCACCAGCAGAAGGACCGACGATCACTGTGAACGGTGGCGTTGGAGAAGATGGCAAATTTCAGATCAAGAAAGGTCGCAATTTTCTCTGTGCTTTTCTTGAACCATGGGGACACCACAACAAAGAACAGGGAGTTCAGTTTGATTCTGAAGAGATGATCAAAATAGTTCATCCGGTGAACGCAGAGTCTGAAAATCCCTGGGCCTTCGTTCCTCTCAAAGGTCTTGCCTACCACGAGCACGATGGCAAACCACCGGAATGGGATCCTCCTGCGCGGAAAGAAATTCAGAAGAAGGTTCAGGATCAATACAAGGATCTAGGCAAGAGAATCACTAATGTTGAAGCCTTCAAGTCTGAATTTCAATCTGACATTCTCGATCCAGTTAACAAATCATACCCTGTGGAAAATCCCCACTGGCAGTTTGAATGCCGTAAAGACCTCGGCGATGCTATAGACCTCTTAGAGAAACCCGAGAACTCAATTACAGAAAATCCAAGCAATACTATTGTTAAGCCATCAACTCAAGGTGACATTGAGATCTGTTATGATCTGGGTGAACAGAACTGCGGTTATATCGAGTTTGATCTCGAGGCTTCCGAAGGGACCGTCATTGATGTCTTTGCCATCGAGTACATTACTCCCGATGGAGATATACAGCACACCTGGGGAAACCGAAACGGCTTTCGCTATTATTGCAAAGAAGGACATAATAGATTTCTCTCTCTCAAACGACGAGCAGGCCGCTATCTCTATATGACCATTCGAAACATGAGTGAACCTGTCTCCATAAGGCTCGTGCGTCTTATAGAATCTACATATCCTGTTAATCGACTGGGCTCATTCTCATGCAGTGATTCAACTCTCACAGAGATCTGGAGAATATGCGAACGAACCCTTAAGCTTTGTATGGAGGATGTATTTACCGACTGTCCTCTCTACGAGCAAACACTCTGGGTGGGTGATGCACGGAACGAGGCAATCTTTGCCATGACCGCATATGGTCAGTTGGACATCGTTCGTCGTTGTATCGTTCTGGCCGGCCAGGGCCTCGAAAGACTGCCAATTGTTCCTTCACACTGCCCTACCTCCTGCGGTGAATGTCTACTTCCAGCATGGGCATTCCTTTGGGGCATTTCTGTCTGGGATTATTATCTTTATTCAGAGGATATTGACTTCGTCAGAGAAGTCTGGCCAATGGTAAAGCAAAATCTTGATGGAGCTCGCTCACTGAGTGACGATAGAGGGCTTTTCAGCGCACCTTTCTGGAACATGTTTGATTGGACAAGAATCGATGATGGTCATCAGACAGTCACTCACAACAGCATGCTCTTGATTGGCTGTATAGATGCAGGAATCAAATGTGCCCGACTTCTCGAAGATAAGGAAGCGGAAGCCGAGTACACAGATTGGAAAGAAAAATTAAAGAAAGCAGTCAACAAGCTCTGGGATAAAGACAAGGCTTCATATATTGACAGTGTTCACGAAGACGGAAAGCTGAGCGAAGAGATTTCTATCCATACAAGCTTCCTCTCACTCCTCTTCGACATTGTGGAGGAAAGCAATGAAGACAAGGCACTTCAAAATGTCTTGAACCCACCTGAGGAAATGACCCTCCCCGGCTCACCTTTTGTCATGCTCTATCTATATAACACGCTTGAAAAGTATGGCCAGATTGATCGACTTATTGACCATATATTCGAAAGCTATATCCCGATGCTAAGGGTCGGGGCGACAACTGTCTGGGAGCAATTTGACAATGGACTGGCCTACAACCCCGATGGCTACCCGACAAGAAGTCACTCACACGCCTGGTCATCTTCTCCGGTCTACTTCCTCAACCGACTCATACTTGGAATTCGCCAAACGGAGATCGGGTGTCGTAAGTATATCATCAGTCCATGGGTACAACGCACTGACTGGGCTAAAGGCTCCACAGCAACGAATTTTGGTCCGGTCTCAGTTTCATGGGAACTCAAAAACGGCAAACTTAGAATAGATGCGAAAGCTCCCAAAGAAATTGAACTGGAATATCAGTTTAATGAAACACACAGCGACCTTGAAGTTGTATACAACGGAAAACCCATCTCTGATGAGGAAAGAGTCTCGGGAGACGATGTTTGGAAGTCTCTAAGCTGAATCTAAAAATCACTAATGGAGAAAGCACATGACGAAGAAGAGAAAAATGCGAATGGGAATGGTAGGAGGTGGAAGAGGTGCTTTCATCGGAACCGTCCATCGAATGGCCGCGAGTATAGACAATGAAATAGAACTTGTTTGTGGGGCGTTCAGCTCTTATCCTGAAAAGTCAAAGTTGTCTGGGCAGGACTGGTACCTTCCTGAAGATAGAGTTTATGGCTCTTATGAAGAAATGCTCAAGAAAGAGAGCTCCCTTCCAGAGGGTGAAAAAGCCGACTTTATTTCCATCGTTACTCCAAACTTTATGCACTTCCCTGTGGCAAAAGCCGCTCTAGAAGCTGGTTTTGCCGTTATATCCGACAAGCCAATGACCTTCGATGCCAACGAAGCGCGAGAGCTCGTTAAACTTGTTGAAAAAACGAAACTCCCCTTTGCACTCACTCATAACTATACGGGTTACCCCATGGTTAAAGAGGCCCGTGAAATCATCAAGAGCGGTAAACTTGGGGAAATCCGCAAAGTGGTCGTAGAGTATCCTCAAGGATGGCTTGCATCTCGCCTTGAAGAGTCCGGACAAAAACAGGCCTCCTGGAGAACAGATCCCAAAAGAGCTGGCGCCTCGTGCTGCATCGGCGATATTGGAACTCATGCGGAAAACCTCGCTGAATACATGACCGGTCTCCGTATATCAGAGTTGCTGGCGGACTTAACAACTTTCGTTGGTGGGCGTGAACTCGAAGATGATGGAAACGTTTTGCTTCGTTTTGAAAATGGAGCGAAAGGGATTCTACATGCGAGCCAGATTTCAGTCGATGAAGAGAATGGGTTAAACATCCGTATCTACGGTGAAAAAGGCGGCCTCGAGTGGCACCAGGAAGAGCCCAACACCTTAATTCTCAAGTGGACCGATTCACCGCGCCAGATTATTCGTCCCGGTGCAAATTATGGGGATAGATTATCCGAAGCAACGAATCACGCCATGCGACTCCCCGCAGGACACCCTGAAGGTTACCTGGAAGCGTTTGCCAACATCTATAAGAACTTTGCGAGTACCGTTCGTGCTCACCTTTCAGGGTCAAAACCTGACCCACTTGACCTGGACTTTCCGTCGGTTCATGACGGACTTCGGGGAATGCTTTTCATTGAAACTGTCGTTGAAAGTTCAAAAGAGGGAGCTGTCTGGAAAAAGCTCCCAACATCATAATATACGTTCTCTCATCATGATTTGACCTCTAAAGGAGATTCTAAAATGGCAAGACCAGTAACGCTTTTCACCGGACAATGGGCCGACCTTCCCATTGAGACGATGTGTAAGAAAACAAAAGAGTTCGGTTATGATGGTATCGAACTGGCCTGCTGGGGAGATCACTTCGAAGTAGACAAGGCCCTTGCAGATGATTCTTACTGCGACCAGAAGAAAGCACTTCTTGAGAAATACGACCTCAAACTCTTCTCTATTTCTACGCACCTTGTCGGCCAGGCTGTCTGTGATCGTATAGACGATCGGCACAAAGCAATTCTTCCCGATTATGTCTGGGGAGACGGTGAACCAGAAGGCGTCCGCCAACGGGCAGCTGAAGAGGTCATCAAGACAGCTAAGGCAGCAAAAAAACTGGGTGTCGACACAGTCAATGGCTTCACCGGTTCATCTATATGGCACCTTCTTTACGCTTTTCCACCAACGCCACAGGAGATGATAGACGAAGGCTATAAGGACTTCGCCAAACGATGGAAACCTATTCTTGATGAATTCCATAAACTTGGTGTTCGCTACGCACTCGAGGTCCACCCTACCGAGATTGCCTTCGATATCGCATCGGCCGAAGCAGCACTCAAGGCCCTCGATTACCACCCTGCCTTTGGATTTAACTACGATCCGAGCCACCTTGGCTATCAGGGTGTTGATTACGTTTCCTTTATCCGGAAATTTAACGACCGCATCTTCCACGTGCATATGAAAGACGCCAGCTGGAAGAGCCATCCTTCAGAAGCAGGCGTATTCGGTGGTCATCTTCCATTCGGAGACCACAGGCGCTTCTGGGACTTCAAGTCTGTCGGAAGAGGAAGTATTAACTTTGAAGAAATCATTCGTGCCTTGAATGATATCGGATACCAGGGACCACTTTCAGTCGAGTGGGAAGACGGAGGCATGGACAGGGAACACGGCGCCACAGAATCATGCGCCTACGTCAAACGCATCGATTTCAAGCCATCGGCACAAGCATTCGACTCTGCGTTTGCTGACAACTGACCAAGATCAGAGTATATACACCAGATGAACAAAGAAGTCGTCCACAAGTTCCTCGAACGAGCACTCCTTCGACGAGAACAAGTGGACGGCTTTCTTGATTTTAGCTCTAACTATTGGGCGTACTTTGACTCTGAGTTAGGGTATCTCTTGAGGTCATCCACCTTCCAGGACGGGATTGATGACTGCTGGACCTTTCAGAACTATGTCTATCAGGGCGAACGGAAGATGATCAACTTTCCTGATCAACCCTGTCGTATCAACACCTATGGTAACAGCTTCACACAAGGTGCTCAGGTCAGTGACGGAGAGACATGGCAAGAGATCCTGGCGGCTCATTTTGGTGAACCGATTCGAAATTTTGGCATCGGCGGACATGGCTTCTATCACGCCTGGAAACGACTCCAACGCATCGAAAGCACTGAAAAATCTACCGACTATGTGATTCTGAATACCTGGGGGGATGACCATCTTCGCAGCGTAAATTGCTGGAGATGGCTCACCTACTTCGACACCTGGGATAAGGCTGATCAGGATCCCCTCTTTCATGGTAACCCATGGGACTATCTTCGACTGGACTCTTACGGTAATCTTCTAAAATGCGACTCTAAGATTAGCGACTCAGAAAGTCTCTACAGGCTTTGTGATCTGAGTGAAGTAATACAACTATTCGGTGACGACCTTGTCGTACAGATCCTGGCGGGACTCGATGCACCAGAACATATTACCGCCGAGTTCATTGAGAAAGTGTCCGAAGTTTCCGGGCAGAAGGATCGTATAGATGTCTCTTCTCCCGAGGCAGCGCAAAAATCTCTTTGGAGAGCATACTGTGCTTACGCTGTCAGGACCAGTATCCTCCTCCTTTCTGAAATAAAAGAGTATGTCGAGAAACACGGGAAACAACTTCTTATACTCCTCAGCTATCCCTTTCAGAGCGTCGTTGAGATTGCAAAAGGAATAGATCGTCATGAGGAAGAGGTGACCGACTGGCATCCGGCACCATTCCGAAAAGCGCTGGAAGATCACGACATCCCGTATATCGATACACTATACAGTCATTTGAAAGATTTTCAGGAACATCGCCTCAGTCCGGACGACTACGTGAAGAAATACTATATCGGCCATTACAACCCGGAAGGAAACCAGTTCTTTGCACGAGCGATTCGCGAAGAACTCATTAGGTGGCTCGACCCGGCACCTCCCGCCTATCGGGATGTCCGACCCAACAGCGGCATTCGCTTTGAAGGCTATCTGCCCAATGGCTAATCCTGTGGTTTGAGAGAGGGATCTTCTGGAAGGTCCTTGTAGAGGGCGAAGAACCCGTTCTTATACTCCTCCCATTTACCTTCAAGTATCGCTGAACGCATTTCCTCGCACTGTCTGATCAGGTACCGGACATTATGTATAGATGCCAGCATACCTCCCAGCATTTCTCCTGCCCTGTGGAGATGATGAAGGTATGAGCGGGAAAACCTTTCCTTACAGGCGTAGCAATCGCATCCTTCCATGATCGGCCCTTTCTCTTCCTTAAAAGAGGCATTCCTTAGATTGAGTGCTCCTCCGGGGACAAAGACACGTGCATTACGCGCATTCCTTGTGGGAAGCACACAGTCGAAGAGATCTATACCCTTATCAACGGCCCAGACAAGGTCTTCAGGAGTCCCCACACCCATCATGTAGCGTGGCTTATCCACAGGTAGTCCTGAAACGGAGACTTTAAGCATACGGTAAGTCATATCCCTTCCTTCGCCTACAGCAAGGCCACCGACAGCATAGCCTTCGGCGTCGGGAATGATTTCCAGCGTTCGAGCGCAACTTTCCTCTCGCAGTTGTTCAAACATACCACCCTGTACTATGGGGAAAAGTGTCTGGTGCTCTTTCAGTGGTACTGTCGCACATCTTTCCAACCAGCGAAGCGTCCGCTCCATACTCCCCCTGTTATAGACATCGTCAGCATCGGCAGGTGGACATTCATCGAACGCCATGATCATATTCGATCCGAGAGCTTTCTGAATCTCCATCGACTTCTCAGGAGAGAGAAAACAGGCGCTTCCATCAAGAGGGGATTTAAACGCGACGCCCTCTTCTGTAATTTCGCGCAACTCTGCCAGCGAGAAGACCTGAAACCCTCCCGAGTCTGTTAAGATGGGACCATCGTATTTCATGAACTCGTGGAGTTCACCCATACGTTCGATCAGCTCCTCCCCCGGCCGGAGATGAAGGTGGAACGTGTTGGCAAGAATGATCTGAGACCCGATCTCTTTCAGATCACGGGGAGTTAATGCCTTGACCGTGGCTTTCGTACCCACAGGCATAAAGCACGGTGTTTTCACAAGGCCTCTTGGTGTTTGAAAGAGCCCGGCTCGGGCTAGTTGATCAGTCGCTTCGTTCTTGTAGGAAAAGGGCATATAATTTGATGAATTTCAGGCATTAGATCGTGCGTAGAGATTTCAAATGTCCTTTCAGACAAGTGTGTGGCAATGAAAAGAGGGGTAAGGCATCATTCATGCCCTCTCCTGGGACCGCTGAACGCCGATTCGGCGCAGACTGGCAATCCCCGACATTCCCTCGGACGGTATTGAGGTGGAAGAAACCACAAAACCTACCTGAACAATGAGTCTTTCAGGTCACATAGCCAGGGCTGCCGAACAGCAGAGCAAGGTCCCCTCCTGGGAGCGCTGATCGGTGATCGGCGTAGTTGCCTCAAAGGATAACGGCACGTTGAGACTTTAGTAGAAAACCGATGGATTCCCCCTGGGACCACTGCACGCCAGATCGAGGACCCCTTTTCAGCGCGTCCTAATACAAGTACCACCCATTAGTATTCGTCCCATTGGGAATATAGACACGACCGGCGTAGATGTCACCTTCCACTACAAACGGGGTCGACGTAAAGATTTTCACAGACCCTCCGTTACTGTACTAATCACGTCCGCCATGTGCGTCGAGAGTTCCTGTGACGATGAGACTGTTCGGCGTCAAACTCTTCAGCATGATACCACCTCCCGCACCAGAGCCACCAGATCTACCATTTATGCCTTGCAATGCGAATGGGTTAGGACCGGGACCTCCACCTTCCCCACCTAAATCTTCACCGGGAGGCCAGGAGTTTCCTCCATCACCCCCATCTCCGGCGAAACATGTTGATCCCAAACAACCTCTTCCATCTGTACCGTTTGTTCCGCTTTGGCCAGCGGTACCTCTTGTTAGTATTTGACCAGGTACATACATGAATTCCTCAGCAATGAGAGAAACAGCACCTCCGCCGGCACCTCCTCCACCTCCGCCACCACCTCCTCCACAGTTGAAGTAGTCTGGATCACTTAAAAGACCTCCACTTCCACCGATTCCACCTGTGCCCATCTCAATAGATTCATCTTCTGTCTCATCAGAGTTTATGGCCGGCTCATTATAACCTCCATCACTTCCAGTTGGGCCCGAGATAGCCGTGCCCTCCGGCGAAGTTGTCACTTCATTGTATCTGTTCTTTCCCCGGACACCTAAGAAAGTTCCAAACCCAAGACTTCCCCCTCCCCCTGTAAACCCTGCCCCAGTGGCGTCAAGAACCCCTGCGATGACTATCTGTTCTCCGTATATCTTGAGAGTCCCGGTGTCGGTACTATTCCGATCATGATACCTTACTATCACAACACCGTCTAGAATCAGGTGTTTAATATTCGTATGCTCTCCCCAGATTTCATCGCCGTCTACTAGGATCAGATCGCTACCTCCATGATCCTGAGGAGGAAAGAGCGCTGCCTCGCACAACGGAGAAAACGAAGCCATATAGACTAGAGAAATCACGAACACGAAATAGCGTCGCGTCCATAGGACAACATGGAAGCGGAGAGATAGACTCAACGGCGATTTCACTTTTCGAGAAGAACCTCGACGATGTCAGCGGCGTCGGTGGTTCCATCAGAGTTGATGTCGGTACATTCAGGGGTTGGTGGGTTTTGATCATATTCACCGTTATATATTAAATCGGTTGGAATCTCGCTCAAAGTTTCAAAGTGCTGATCAATATTGACCGATTGTAAGGAAGTTGGTTCATTGTAGTCATTTGATAACACGTAAAAATTTTGTTGAAACCGTTCACTAGCTTCAAACTTTTCTGGATCAAATATAACAATATCCATTGGAATGAAGAATCTTCCACCAGGTCTCACTACTGAAAAAGGCTGAAAATCAGTCGGAAAAATACTAAATGCTTCGTATTCAACAGGAGCGATAACATCTATAATTACGAGATCGTCAGTTCCAAAATTAAACACTTGAATTCCAAATAACTGAGAATAAGAATTATCTAAAGTGACAATACTAGGCTTCCCAAATGCTGCTTCAGGTTTCCAAGGAGCCACTGTTATCTCTGCACCATTTTCAGGGAGTGTTCCGAGTCGTGGATCGACGACGGGGCAATCGCTCAACACCGTGATTTCTTCCTGATAGAAGGTGCTGCCATTTTCTCCGCAGAATTGGGGTGCACAGCTACATTTATGTGTGACCCAATAAGTTCCAGGAATCATTGGATAGAAGATCTCATCAATACTCTCATTGGAGGAGGTCCCAGTTCTGGGAAAAATCGGAGTGCTGCCGGAAACGAACTCGATCGTTCTAACTGACCCTTCGAAGGACCCTACACAGCTGGAATGACTCCTTGGGTTCACCAGTACGGGATCACCCACCATATAGACATCTCCGTCTTGAGGAGAGAGTTCCCCTGCAGACCCAACAGAGAAGCTCGTGACGATGAGCGCCAATAAAGATAAAGTTTTTTGTATCAAGATGGTTCCTCTCCATGCTCCCGGTAGACTGTTCTTAATATAGGACACGATCCAGCTCCCCACGACTTTTCTCTCAAAGAGATGACCCTATTCTTCGCTCAAGGAGGGGTAAGGCTCAACGAGAGATTCGGGCGATTGAAGCCGTTTCCTGGGATGGAGACACTTGTCTGATAGCTTGGCTTCTTCTGCCGCCCCGCTGGGGCGGGTGGGATGATTCAATCCTGTCCCGGGGCTGCAGGCTGACGCCTTTACCCCGGGCTACTCGCTTTGGTTCCTCTGGAACCAGAGTTCATCCAACCATTTATCAATTCCAATTAATCTTTCCGCGCAATCGTGACTGCTTCGAGTCAGGGCCGCCGCAGTCCAAGGTGAGAATCCTCCCCTCCGAGGAACGGTGAACGCCGATTCGGCGTAGTTGCCCCAAAGGAAGACGGCACGTTGAGTCTTCAGAAGAAAACCGATGGATGCCGCCTCCAGCTATCCCAGGCAAGCGCGCCGATGTGTGAAAGACCTTCCCTATCTGATGAATTTCTGTATCGTGCCTGGGTGAAGGAGAATGCAGCCAAAGGCGCCGATTCGGCGAGGCTGTCCCAGGGAGAGTTCCTCTTCTTCCCTACCCTCCTCGGTAAAAATTCGCTTCCAACCCCCTCTAGGGACGATGCCGGAGCGATGTCGGAGCGATGCAGGTCCGATGGCGATCGGACCGGGATAGGTCCGGGATCGCCGCGGCATTATCTCTATTCACCTGGAGGGTTCCCCAAATCTACCACCCAGCAATGAGCCCAAACAAATTACTCGGTTCAAAAATCGGAAGGAAAATTTCGCCTCGGAAGAACTTGATAAGGCAGAATCATCATCCCAACTTGGCTTAAATTGTCCTGGCTGACAATCTTCCGTTGCAAACCACCATGAGACAGCAGAGAATCCTTGAAGGAAATCCTTAGGGGAAAAGATTTCGCCGTATGAAAATCCTCATCATTGAAGATGATGAACAGCTTGGTGATTACCTGCAAAGAGCAGCTCGGGCACGTCACCATGAAGTTGCCCTGGAAGCTCACGGGGATAAGGCGCTGGAAGCCTATACTTCCCTTCAACCTGATCTTATTCTATGCGATATCAATGTTCCGGGAACAGATGGCTTTAAGATCCTGGAAAAAGTCAGGGATCTTGATTCCCGGGTGATCTTCGTGATCATGACCGGTTACGGGTCTGAGGATTATGCGGTGAGAGCACTGCATCTGCAGGCGAATAATTATCTCAATAAGCCTATTTCAAATGATGTCTTCCTGGGACTGCTTGAGAAATATGAAACGCAGATCAGGAGTACACAGCTGAGGCGTGAGGTGATCGGCAGCATTCAATCGGCTGGCATGAGGGTTTCTGTCGGCAATGATCTGGAAAAGGTTTCGGCCATTGTACAACAGCTTCTGGAGTGCGCCAGCTACTGGATAGACGATCATGATAAATTCCGCATTCAACTTGGTCTGTTTGAGCTGATTGTGAACGCGATCGAACATGGAAACCTGGAGATCAGCTATGATATAAAGCAGGATGCAATGGTGAGCGGCCTGGACAAGTATACGCAAATTCTAAAGGAAAGAAGAACCGATCCAGCCCTGGAAAAGCGTACCGTAAGTATTGATTTTGCCTATCAGGATGGGATGTTGAGTTGGCTTATTCGTGATGAGGGGCCTGGATTCGACTGGAGCAAGGTACCCAACCCCCTTTCTCCACTCCATCAGAACAAACTGAATGGGCGCGGTATTTTCCTTGCTCGGATTCAATTTGATAAGCTGGAATACCTGGGAAAAGGGAATATGGTGAGAGCCGTCACGGAAGCCCGACGTCCGCGAGAGCCCCGAGCAGGTTAACAGTAACGAAAATAAACGAATAGCGCTCATTCTGGAATTATCAGGTGTCTATAGATATATTCAGCCCAACAAGTCAGTCTATTGAAGATTACCTTAACGTCCTGACCGAGGAGGCAAAGAGAAGACATCTCCCCTGGACGTTTCGAATGATTGGACATTCTCGGGAGAGAAGACTCATGGCTGGGGTAACGGCGGGAGATGGACCTGTCCATATATCCATTACCGCAGGGGCACATTCTGATGAACCAGCAGGACCTCTCGCAGCAATCAACCTTCTCAAGTATCTTGTCACCACACACCCTGGCAATCGCCTCCTTCACCTGGCTCAGTGGAAGGTTTGCCCACATGTGAATCCCGATGGAGCAGAGATCAATGCGAAGTGGTTTGATAAAGCTCCGGATATTAAAAAGTATGCGCTGCACGCACACAGAGACTTACCCGGAGAGGATGTGGAATTCAATTATCCCATCACAACGGATGATGAGAGGGCAGCACGACCTGAAAACCTGGTGGTGAAATCGTTTCTCACAGAATTGAAGGACTACCATCTGCATTGCTCTCTTCACGGAATGGGCTTTGCCGAAGGTGCCTGGTGGCTGATCGGAAAAAACTGGATCGAGAATTCTGAAGAAATGAGAAAAGAGCTGAGAGCAGTGTTTGAGAAGTGGGAGCTTGGATACCACGATATAGACAGAAAAGGAGAGAAGGGATTTACAAGGATCGCGCCGGGTTTTTCGACAACCCCGACATCAGTTGCAATGAAAGACTTCTTCCTGAAAAAAGGGGACCCGAAAACAGCTGAGCTGTTTCTTCCCAGCAGCATGGAACTTGTTCAAACGATGAGTCCGGAAGCCCTTGTGATGGTGAGTGAAATCCCTCTCTTTCGCATACACAACGGCGAGCTTTGTGATCCACCTCAATCGAACACCCCCTTTATGCAGTTTCGGGAAAAGTTTGCCGAGGCACGAAAAGCGCTACCGCAGGATGACGGAAAACGGCTTGAGCAAATTGTTCGTGAATTCGACCTCCGCGCCGTCCCCTGGAAAAATCAAATACAGGCTATTACCGAAGGCGTCTTAGCTGCAGCCAACCTTGTTATCAGGAGAAAGCAGAAACTCAATGTCAATGCCTGACCCATGTACGCCGGAAGAGTTGCACGACCGGTTATCGAAAAAAGAAACTCCCATCCTGCTTGATGTCCGCGAAGACGAGGAGTGGGATATCTGCCATTTTGAGAATGCTCTCCATGTGCCAATGGGAGACATTCCTTCACGGTTGCAGGATCTGGATAAATATGCAGAGGATGAAATCATTGTCTACTGCCACCACGGAATACGTTCGGCAAATGTCCAGAATTACCTGACACAACAGGGTTTCACAAATGTTAGAAACCTGACGGGTGGTATAGATGCCTACGCAATCAGGGTCGATCCCGAGATGAAAAGGTATTAGGTTTCCTCATGTCTATTTTCAAAGAGTTCGAAAAAGACAACAAAGAACAAAATGTGCGTGTTCCCCCCGGACAGACTTTGACAAAAGGCTTTCCGGTGCTGACCTATGGTCAAACACCGAATATCCAGAACGAGGAATGGAGTTGCTTTGTGAGAGGTGAGGGGTTGAAGGCCTTCACGATCGACTTCGAAGATCTCTTGTCGCTCAAACAGGTGGAAGTAACCTGTGATATTCACTGCGTGACGCGCTGGTCGAAATTAGATACCACATGGAAAGGTGTTCCCTTCACGGAAGTTCTCCGACTCATTGAAGAGAAGAGTGGTCCGCTGGACAAGTCGTTCACCCATGTGATGCAGCACGCCTCCGGCGGCTATACAACGAACACAACACTGGAAACATTACTTGAAGAAAACGTTCTGATTGCCCATACATATAATGATGCCCCCTTGCCTGCTGAACACGGCGGTCCGGTGCGTATGGTTGTTCCACGTTACTATTTCTGGAAAAGCGCCAAATGGCTTTCAGGCTTTGAATTCATGAAAAAAGACCGCCCGGGATTCTGGGAAAGATACGGTTACCACAACCAGGGAGACCCCTGGACAGAAGAAAGGTTTTCTTGAGCATGTCACACGATCATGACCATCATCATCACCACCATCACGAAGCAAAGCCGGACAGGCTGGAGCCGATCCTGTATATAGATCCCTATGCAGGAGCTTCTGGCGACATGTTCCTTGGCGCCTTCGTCGATCTGGGCGTCTCTTTCAGCGACCTGAGGGAAGGATTGAAGTCATTAGATATCAAGGGCTTTGATCTTAGAAAAGAAGAAAGCAAAAGACACAGTATCGCCTGTACGAAAGTCCATGTGGATGTTGAAGATATACCGCACCCCCACCGTCACGTTGGAGACTTGCTTGAAATCATTGATCGTGCAGACCTGCCACAAAGGGTCAAAGAAAGGTCAGCTCGTGTTTTGATCAAGTTGGCCCAGGCAGAGTCGGCAGCCCACCGGGCTCCCATCGAAAAGGTTCATCTGCATGAGGTGGGAGGACTTGATTGTCTGGTTGATGTAGTAGGAACCTGCCTTTGCCTCGAGCAGATTCATGTACACGAGATCGTTACAGCTCCGGTCAGTGTTGGAAGCGGACTTGTGGGGTGCGCTCATGGCAGGATGCCTGTACCTGCACCGGGGACCCTGGCGATCCTGGAAGGAATTCCTCTACGGCGGACGAGTCATAACGGTGAGATGACAACCCCAACAGGAGCGGCGCTTATATCGACTCTGGCGATTGCCACTTGGGAGCCCTTCTCCTTTGTCTCGGACAAGGTGGGATACGGGGCTGGAACAAAGGACAAACAGGATATTGCCAACATGCTTCGACTCGTGCTGGGACGAACGAACAGTCGCTTCCTGCAGGATCTGAGAAACGGAGCTGGAATGAAAGCGAAGGTGCCCCCGACACAATTAAACATTGCTGCAGAATCGGGTGGAACCGAAGCTTCTGGAAGACCAGAAGAAACTCACCATCATCACCACTGAAACCGGAGGGCGGACATTGCGGTTCTTTCTTGATTTTGGAGCTCTTTTTAGTGGCATTTGGCTTGCACTAGCTGCCTCCAAGAGTGGATGATCGCTTGATACCAATGGGAGACACCCTATGCGAAGACGTCCGAGTCATGCCAAAACCCTGTTAGTACTGGCTTTATCAGCCGGAATGACCTCAGTGGGAATGGCGCAGGAAAACCCGTTTGCTTCGGGGAATACGGCTGACAACTCAGCCTCTAATCCTTTTGCAAGTGGCGGTGAGTCCTCTAACTCTTCGAACCCCTTCGCACCTTCTGGCAATACAGGAAATGCGAGTTCTCCCTTCGCTCCAAGTTTTGGAGAAAATGAGGCTCCGGCTGCGGACACCGGTAGCAGTACCTCCAATCCTTTTGCATCAGGCGACACAACTGGATCTCAACCCGCAAGTCCGTTCGGGTCTTCTACTACGACGCCAAGCGCACCTTCAAGTTCACCCTTTGGAGGTTCTACCAGTCAGGCTTCATCCTCCCCTGGTGCTGTGAATCCCTTTGCATCCTCATCAGACTCTGCTCCTTCAGCCCCCTCAGCGGACACATCAACTGCTGGATCAACGGGTGCTTCGGGAAGCGGAATCGCCGAATTATACCAATTCCGTTATGTCGCCAAGAAGCGCACTGACGGCGAGGTCGCTATTATTCGCAAGAGAATGAATAAGCAGGAAGCGGAAACCTTCGACCAGGATTTAAAGAATTATTATAATGAGTTAGCCCTTGCTGGAGAGCTCCCTAACTTTACCCCGGGCTCAACCAACACAAGTGCTGACGAGTGGGCCCAGTGGATGGCGTATTCCAATCAGCTGATGCTGTGGTCAAGATACTGCCGAGACGTTGTTCTTATCGGCAGCGACTATGAGTTCGACCCAAATACAGATATTCAGTGGCCCGGTACGCCGCAGGCTGCCGAAACAGAAACTCAAGGTGGCCGCCCTCAGGCTCCTGAACTGATTATTAATGAGAATCGCTCTCTCGATGATCAAGCAGCGGATTTCCTTCCTGTACCAGACACACGTGGCGGCGGGCAAGGTGGCCAGGGAACAGTTATTGACCCCGAGCAGATGAACGACGTTGCCAAGGGTATTTACAATGACTTCCTCTATGAACTGCGTGCCTATGAAGAAGATCAGGTCATGTTCATGAGAGATCTGAAACAAAGCCTTGATAACCGCGAATCAAAGCGTCTTGCCTACGAAGACTGGAAAGAGTCTCGCAGAGAACAGGTGCATGAATATGTACTTGAGTGGGGACGCCGATACAGTGGTCAGGTACTAACGATTGCAGGGGTGCGCTATGAGCTTTATCGCCCTGGCAATGTTCCTTCGCAGGTTCCACGCGGTACAAATGTTGTCGTTACGGATTTCGACATTACACCCTACGACCTGCTAAACGACGACGGGACACTTCGAGGTCCCGCCCAGTAAGAGTTTTTTCTCTCTGACAAAAAGCAATGATTGACCTCTGGCCTCAAAGGCTATTGTCCTGATCTTTGTCTATGCACTAAGGTGCATAAAAACCCCCAGCGAGTTTAGATTTAGATGGCAGATATTGAAGACGAAGAAGGATATCACTGGGATGACAGTGATCCTATTGGAGACGATGATGAGGACGTCCTTGAGGTCGATCTGGATCTCGAGGAATGTAGCATCGAAGAAGCCCTTGAAATAACAGAGGAATTGACAGAGACAGGAGAGTCCATTCAGGCGATCCGCATCTGGAGAGAGATTGCAGATAGACTTTCTGACGATCCTCAGGCTTCGTACCACCATGCATATGCCTGTTTTTGTTACCTGACAGATGAAGCGGACGACGAGTTTGAGTTCACACCGGAATCCGAACAACAGGCCATACTTGAAGAAGGCATCAGCCGGATTGAAGAAGCACTTTCAAGTGACCCTGACAATACGACCTATATCAATCTTTCTGGGATGTTCTATAAGAATTCCGGAGATCTTCAAACAGCACTCGATCTTTTTCGCCTGTCATTAGAGGCGAACGAGGATCAGGAAGAGATCCAGGTTCTGGTAGATCAGCTTGAGGATCAGGTATAGACAGCCTCTTCCACCTGGTCCACCCATGACTGAAAAAGACGACAAAGAAAACATCACACCTCCTGAAGATGTCTGTGTCTGTTTTCATGTTCCGGCGCATAAACTGGCGAAGTTTGTTCGATTGAATAAGCCCCGGTTCAGTTCGCAGCTGTCTGAATGTTATGGTGCTGGCACGGGATGTGGCTGGTGTATTCCTTTCCTGGAGAAGATTTTCGAACAGATCTCGGAGAATCCGGAATGCGTTCCTGATTTGGGGATCAGTCGCGATGAGTATCTGAAGCGGCGAAAGGAATATCACAAGAAAATCAACAGCAGTCGGATGAAGGATGAGCGTGAGGAAGGCTGAGGTGAGGGAAAGGGAAAACAACCAAAGTTGTTCGTTTTTGATTATTCCTGAGGCTTAATTGATTAAGCCTTGCCCAACCAATCACATACAATCATGTTCAATCGTCCTAAACGAAAAAACTTTGGAGGATTGACTTATGATGACCTCTTACCCTGGTCGTCTCATTACCACTCTCTTTTTCAGCTCGTTCATCACTCTCACCTCATCTCAGGGCTTTGCACAGAAGGGTACCACCCACGAGCAAGGCTCATGCATCTGCCATCCCAACTTTCATGATCTGAAGCCAAATAGCGAGAAGGTTCGGAATCTGAACAACAACACGATGCAGACCCGCGGCAATGCCGCTCAAAACGAAGTGGCTACATATTACTATGACCTCTTCACGTCTGTTACCTACGAAGCACCTCTCAGAATCCAGCAAAGATTATTAGACGCAGCACAGCAGAACCATGATTTCTTCATGAATTTCGTTGGTGCGCCCAACTATACAGACCTGATGAATTTAAACAATTCGGTTCTGAACGAACTGCGTGCTGAGATGCACACGGTATCTGTTAACTGGCAAAACGGAAACGTCGTTCGATTCGGAAACACGTCAACGATTCCTGTCGCCCGGGGTCTTCATAGAGGGGTTCTGGTAGACATATTGAATTCGACGTCCAACACGATTACCCTCAGCGTTGGCTTTTCAGGAAACACGAGTTTCGGAAACCCTCAAGTTACAATAGCTCCTGGACAAACGCGTACAGTCATGACAAGCATCTATACAGGGTCGACTGGAAATCAGAATACAACGCTCAATCTTTCTCAGATTAATGGCGGTGCTTCACGTTCACTTGCTGTCAATATCTCATCATCAGCGCCGGCAACGATCGTTGGCACAATAATGGACCAGGATGATAATACAGTGTCCCCTGGTCGTATATGGGCAAATGGCCCAGACAACCAGTTAAGAGTCGGGACTGAGTTTGCGAATAACTCTACTCTGACAAACAAGCCAACCATCAATTTCCCAGGAAGACAGCGGCTTTATTCCATGCCCTTCTTCTACAGCGATGGAACTTTCGAGGTGATGGTTCCAGCCGGGTCGGTGGAACTCACGTTGGAAAGGGGACCTGAACACCCTCTTGTTAATCAAACTGTCAATGTCAGCCCGGGGCAAACACTTCAGGTAAACCTGCAGTCGAGTCGCGTTTACAACATGAAGCAGCTTGGCTGGTATTCTGGAGATACGCATATACATTGGGCGAAGAACTGGTGGAGCGAGAACGAGGATCTGACTCTTCTCGATATGGTCATGCGCGCAGAAGACCTGAGGGTTGCCAACAACCTTCTATTATACCAGCACCAGGATTCTCCACAATCGCCTTTCATTAAACCAGATCAGGCTCCTATGGGACCTGTGCCCGGCTATAGTGGATCTAAAGACTATCATATTCAAATGGCAGAAGAGTACCGTAACGACTTTATGTATGGTCATATTAATCTGCTTGGAATCACGGAACGGGTAGAGCCCGTGGCAACGGGTCAGGGAAGTGGTGGCCCTGCGGGCACCCTCGATTATCCTACGAATAAAACGGCAATCGATCAAGCACGCGCAATGGGCGGGATCAATGTCGAGGCTCACGGGCTTGGGCATCCGAACGCGTCTTATGTTGTAGCGAACGTGGCTCATGATATTGCTGACACAATCGACCAGTTACCTCCCGAAGATTACTATGATTTTCTGAATGCAGGCTTCAAGATCGGTCTGAGTAATGGAAGTGACCACCCGGCTCGTCTCGCAGGAGAAGCGAGAGTCTATACAAAAGTAGATGGCCCTTTCACCTATGAAAAGTGGTTGGACGGAATGCGCAATGGTCGGACCTTTACAACGTCAGGCCCCTTGCTTTTTCTCAATGTCAATGGAGCCGAGATAGGTGAAGAAATCTGTGCAAGTCAGAACTCAAACCTGACAGTAACAGCAACGGCGTATTCGCGCTACCCTATCGGTAATTTCCAGATCGTCAGCAACGGAACCATCATTCACGATGTCGACGTCGCCGGCAACTCATACCAGACGACGATCAATGTTCCAGCTAACGAAGCGAAGTGGTTCGTTGCCCGTTGCTCTCAAACAAACAACTTTAATGTTTTGAAGAGAGCTAACACTGCTCATACGAGTGCCGTTTACGTAAGTGTGAACGGAAAGAGAGCTTATCGACAGAGCTCGGTTCAGCGCTGGATCAATCTGTTAAATCAGCAGGCATCATACATGTGGGATAATGGTGTCTATGCGAACAACAATCAGCGTCTGGAAGCCACCGATCACATGTTGTCGGCTGTCTCGATCTATCAGGATATCATCAATGCGGGAGGTATGGCGGCTGACTGCTCTGGCAATTTGATTGAAGCGGGTGGGCCTTCACTGCAGATAACCTCACCTCTCTCATCCGGGACACAGAATATTTCTGGTATTGGGTCTTATCCATACAGCCAGGTGGAACTGATTAGAAACGGTAATGTTGAAGCCACGACTCAAGCAGATCAGGCCGGGGGATTTAACTTCTGGAACATCACGTTGTCATCGGGGGATGAAGTTCATTTACAGCAACAGGAAACTTTTGACTTCGGAAACGGTTCAAGTGGTAGTGATGGATGGTTCAATACGAACACGGGTGCAGCGAACCTGTCTTTCAACAACGGCATTGCGAACCTTACAATCAATAGCCCGAACGGATATGCTGCGTTGGCCAATACCAGCCTTGGTCACAGCAACGGGAACTTCCCAAGTGCAGGCACCGGCCACCCTTCAGCATCACTACGCGTTCTCGAAGTGAGGTTGAGAAACCCAGGGACAACAAACCGAATCTATATCGGAACAAACGATGGAGTGACGGGCCCTCCCCAAAGCTATGTCCCTATGGACATTTCCCCAAACAGCAACCAGTATATAACTTACCAGTTTCCTTTGACGAATAATCCCGGAGGGAAACTTCCCGTGGGGAGTCGCAATTTCTGGCTCTTACTTCTTCCTCAAGGTGCAACCAGTGGAGACACGATTTCTTTCGATTACATCCGGGTTCGTGAATACCTGGACTACCACTTTGAGAACAATGGCGACCTGATGGGATGGTGGGCTCTTAATGGTTTCTCCAGCGGTCTGAATGTCATCAATGGGTCTTTGAATGCGACGACCAGCGGAGGCTCTAACAGGCTGGCGATGTATATGCCTCCAACTGATATCGACACACAGTATTTCAATACCTTTGAAGTCGGTGTACAGAATAGTGCTCCCGGTGCTTTTCAGGATATTCTTGAATGGGCAGACAGGGCAGGAACTGGTTTTGGAGCTTCTCCGCCGAACTACAACACCGTTTCTTACTCGGCGAATGGGAACTACCAGGTTCTCACACATGACTTGATTGATGGGGCCAATGGGTTAACCTGGGGAGCTCATCCAACCAGTAAGACCTTTATCTACAGTCCTGCTGACGGGGCCTCGAGTGGTTCGTCCGTCTCAATCGATTATCTTCGCATGAGATCAAAACACTACTATGGACCTTCTGCTGTAACCACCGTGAATGGTTCCAGATCAGAAGTTCCCGAAACCTCACTTGAAGACTGGTGGATATATTAACCCAGGCTAGCATGGTTTCTTTCGGACTGGAGGTTTGATATCAGGCCTCCAGTCTTTTGCGTTTTAATGAATCCATGATCCTTCCTTGCCCATCTGAATTCAAATCATTTTGATGACTTCATGAGGCAAGTGATCAGGTCCATTTTGAATATTTTGAAAAGCCATTGGCACTATTTGACAATTGGCTGGTTAGTCTTTAGTATCCTGACATTTCTGACCTTCTCATTCGGAAGCAGAGAGGGTAGTTATCTTGTATCTAACGATGGAATGGGATTCATCTTCGACCAGTCAACGTTCTTGTTTTTTCTATTCTTCAATTTATGCATCTTAACATTATTCAGCTTTAAAGGGTTAAGAGAAGTCTTTTTGAGATTTGTCTTTGCAAGCCCTGTAAGCTTAACATTAACGTTCTCTTTTCTGGTTCCTTTTCTCATTCCGGTTCCGCTTTGGAGCATCTGCAACGGAAGCCCTGTTGTTTACGCAGCCTCCATCCTTCTTATGGCGCTGGCACTAACAGGTTGTGTCGCATTGACAACTCAACTTCGGGTAAACCTGAGCTGGGCCATGAAACTGTTCACGTCGGATGTCGGCATCCAAATAGCCCTATTCGTTTCAGGACTGATTGTACTTATATACGTGAAACAGTATTATTTTGAGGGCATTTCAACAGTTGTAGACACGACCTCTCAAATCACACAGGCGAAAGTGCTTGCGTCTGGGGATTGGACAATTTCTGTCCCCGAAGCTTTACAGGGTTTTGCAAAAATACAGGCCGGTTTTGGGGTGAGTGAGCTGGCCAGCCATTTCCCTCCCGGCTACATTGTTTTGCTGACTATCGGAGAGTTGCTGGGTAAAGTTTATTGGGTATCTTTGATCATTGGTGCTCTTACTTTGCCACTTATGTATTCTGTTGGGAAGAAGTTAATCGGATCAAGACTCCATGGAATGACCGCTGCGCTACTTCTGGGTACCTCGCCATTCTTTCTATTAATGAGTGCAGAAGGGATGAACCACGCACTCGTCCTCTATCAGCTTATACTCTTAATCCACATTGGTATTAAGGTAGCGGACAACAGGGGTGATCGTTGGCTCCTCATTGCGGGGTTTATTCTGGCATGGAGCTTTGCAGTACGACCATTGAATGGAATTATATATACGTTTTGCTTTTCTCTCTTTATGATTTGCCAACAAACTCATGGTTCCTGGAAGAGACAGATTATCTGTTTAACTGCAGGGGCACTTCCGGTGATTTTCTTTCTATGTTATTACAATGCTCAAACCACGGGTGCCCCCTTTACCTTTGGCTACCAGATGGTTAACGCAGAGAATAATATGACAGATATCGTTGAAGGCGAAATGCTGTCAGAAAGTTTTTTCATGAGGTGCCGACGTTATTCTGAACGTGTGATGCAACTTTCTCAAGGCTGGCTTCACGGTTGGGGAATCTGCAATACACTCCTGATTATCCTATGGTGTTTTCAAAGAAAGAAGAACCTTTGGGAGTTGCTCCTCTTTGTTCTTATAGTCCTCCAGACCAGCGGATATTTCATCTATCACTTTTCGGATCTGGTCATAGGACCGAGGTTCTGGTACGAGATCACCGGACCGCTAATCCTATTGGAACTTGCCGCTATCAAGAGGCTTATAGATAGCACAATTATCACTGACCCTTATGGCTGGAGCAAACCTGTAGCGCTTATCCTTGTCATACTATTAACTTCGCATGCTCTTACTATCTCTCTCCCTCGCTATGGAATAAAGTTTCGTGAATTTGCTGGCAGAGGACTCCGGCTTCAAGAGGCCCGCAGAGATTTGAAAACGGACACGGGAATACTCTTGATCTCTCCCGGATATCATGACTGGATGTGGATCTTCGAAGAAGATTTTAATTCAGAGCTCTATTATATTCCGGTCAGAGATAAAATCGAGATTCCGGGTTTTCAAAAGACCCATCTTGATATATATTATCTGGCAACCAAAGGCTTTGAAAGCATTGAGTCGACCAACCGCGAGGTGAGTCGATAACACATGTGAACGGAGGGGAGTTTCGTGCAAACGAATAGAATCCATCAGATTCCTGTATTCTTGATAACCTGGATAGTCGTATTTCTGTTTTTCGCTCTGACTCAATTCGAGTTCATCGATATACCTGTTTACTGGGACGCCCGTCTTTACTGGGATCAGGCAAAATTTTTCGCCCAGAAGCCCTGGCTTCCTTTCGTCTTCGAGTATGATCCGGGGCACCCTCCGCTGATGAGTTGGCTGGTGGGATTGCTTTGGCAGCTTCCTGTGCCTCGAATTCCAGCCTGGCATGTGTTAACGTGGATATTCAGCTCACTGTTTGCTACGTGTGTGATAGAAGCGACAAGATTGACTTTCGGCTGGATGGCTGCGATCGGTGCAGGACTGCTGTCAATCTTTCATCCAACAGTCTATGCGCAAGCAGTCACCATGAACTTGGACATGTATCTGGCTGCCTCAATGTGGCTTGGAGTTTACGCAACAGTTCGAGGTAAACCTGTTGTGCTCGCTTTGGCCTGTATTGGGATGGCGATGTTCAAGTTGAACGGAATGTCGTTTATCGGTATATTTCTTATTTGGAGTTATTTTCGAGTCTTATCAACTCCTTCATTCCGAAACTGGCGAGGGGTCTTAACGGCCTTTTGGCCACCTCTGACCGGACTCGTAGTCTTTGCTATATATCACCTCATCAAATTCTATGTTACTGGTCACGTCTTTGATACGGGAGAGATGGAAGCGGGCAAGCAAACCCAGGTTATCTCGAACCCTGACCAGTTTGTGTATAGAATCTACAATAACTTTAAACTGATGATGAACTATAACGGTAACTGGTATGTGATTGGAGTTCTTCTCCCAATAACTTTTCTTTTCGGGACTTTGCTTTGCTTCGAGCCATTTCGAAATAGAATCTCCAATGAATGGTCAAGGAAGTGTAACACTGGCGAGAATTCGGAAGAGCAGAATCGTTTCTGGGCACCGCTTGACGGAAAGAGCCTTCTCATACTGATCTGGATCCTGTTCGCGATCTCGATGCTTTCTCAGGCAGTCCGGTTGATCCTGACAATCGAACGTTATTTTTTCATAGGAAATCCCACATTCTATATAACGTTCATGGCAATTACCTGTACCATGATCACGGGGCGGGCAAAAGTTCTCTCTCTCATTCTGATCATTCCTCTTCTTTATACCTTTTATTTGAAGTGGCACCCTGAGCACCTGAAAGACAAACCGGAATGGCTCAGAGAACGAATGATGTCC
This sequence comes from uncultured Candidatus Sumerlaeota bacterium, assembly GCA_964437365.1. GTDB lineage: Bacteria > Sumerlaeota > Sumerlaeia > SLMS01 > SLMS01 > CAYTGM01. The sequence continues at coordinate 55,862 of CAYTGM010000028.1, forward strand.
TTCCCGGACGAGGTGCCCAATAACTATGAAACAACATTAGAATTCACAGAATATTTCAGAGCACTTGAGAGAGCAGTTAAGGATCTTAATCGCCACCTGCCGGAAGGTGGTAAGGTAGCGGGCTGGTGGCCATTGGATATGCCATCTATTAAACCTGAGTTCGGGATTTCAGAGGTGGAATACGATCTGGTTTACCTGTATACTCAACCACCCCCTGAGACTCGCATGATGCCTGATCCCTCTGCGGACGCTGTTGTGTATTTCAGGTACCAGGACTTTTACAAAGACCCCAGGTTCGAACTTCAAGACCGTTTTCCAGGGTTCAGGCTCTATCAGAGTTACAGGAAGTCACGAGTTTGGGTTAATCTCTACTACAGAGATGACGTGTACGAACAGGCTCTTGCCAGGGATCAAGAAATCGACGAAGACGAGGCAATAGAAACGGTATCCGTCCCTTAATCCGGAGTTCTCTTAAGCAGCATCTGCTGGGTTAGAGGATGTTTTCCAGAGTGATCACGATATATTATATTACCAACCGACTCACTGCTCGAATCTTCATCTTCATCGAACGTCCTCCCCCTACGGCCCCTACGGCGAAGTCAGTGGAAGTCCCGGCCCAGGAACGAAGAATCTTCTCAACACGCCCTCTTCAGATCCGGTTCTTTTTGAAACACACCGGGTGCTAATGACTCGCCGCAACTTAAACAAGAGACTGAAAACAATGGAGTTAAGCACTAGTGAACGGATGTAAAAAGCTGGTCAGTATTTTGCCTTTGAATTTATCAGACATTCTTAGATAGTCAGGAGAACTCAGTCTAAATGAGTAAAGTCATCGGAATTGACCTTGGAACCACCAACAGCTGCGTTGCTGTCATGGAAGGTGGTAATGCCGTCGTAATACCCAACGCTGAAGGCGGAAGAACAACCCCTTCTGTAGTTGGCTTCACCAAAGATGATCAGCGTCTCGTCGGGCAGATCGCTCGCCGTCAGGCCGTCACAAACCCAGAGAACACTCTCTTCTCCGTGAAGAGATTCATGGGAATGAAGCATAGCGAAGCAGAGTCTTCTAAAGAAGTTTCGCGTGTTCCTTATCATGTTGTTGCCGCCTCTAATGGCGATGCAGCGATTAAGATTAAGGACAAGACTTACTCGCCTCCAGAAATCTCAGCGATGATTCTGCAAAAGATGAGACAAACCGCTGAAGACTATCTCGGTGAGAAAGTCGAAAAAGCCGTGGTTACTGTACCCGCTTATTTCAACGACTCACAGCGTCAGGCAACCAAGGACGCAGGCCGCATCGCAGGTCTTGATGTTCTTCGTATTATCAACGAGCCCACAGCAGCTTCACTTGCCTACGGCTTAGATAAAGAAAACACCGAACAGAAAATCGCAGTCTATGACTTCGGTGGTGGTACTTTTGATGTTTCCATCCTCGAACTTGGCGATGGTGTTTTCGAAGTGAAGTCGACTAATGGTGATACACACCTCGGTGGTGATGACGTTGACCAGGTGTTGATTGACTTTATCGCAGATAAGTTCCAGCAAGAGGAATCCGTCGACCTTCGCAAAGATAGACAGGCCCTTCAACGCCTCAAAGAAGCAGCCGAAAAAGCGAAGATTGAGCTCAGCTCATCCATGACAAGTAACATCAACCTTCCTTATATAACCGCAAACGAATCAGGGCCAAAGCACCTTGCGATGGACATCAGTCGTTCCGAGTTCGAAAGACTCGCTGGCCCGATCATCGATAAGACTATAGAGCCTTGCAAGAAAGCTCTTCAGGACGCTGGAGTCAGCGCTTCTGACATCGACGAGGTAATCCTTGTCGGTGGCTCGACACGTATCCCTTACGTTCAGGATGTTGTTAAGAAGGTTTTCGGCAAGGAACCAAACCGCTCAGTAAACCCCGATGAAGTTGTAGCGATCGGCGCTGCAATTCAGGGTGGCGTACTAGCTGGTGACGTTACAGACGTTCTTCTTCTCGATGTTACTCCACTTTCACTGGGAATTGAAACACTCGGCGGTGTCTTTACAAAGCTCATCGAGCGCAATACCACAATCCCAACCAAGAGATCAGAAATCTTCTCCACGGCAGCTGACAATCAGACGACCGTAACAGTGAAGGTTTTCCAGGGTGAGCGCGAAATGGCCGCTCACAACAAGCTCCTTGGAAACTTTAATCTCGACGGAATTGCGCCTGCACCTCGCGGAGTCCCTCAGGTAGAGGTCACCTTTGATATAGACGCCAACGGTATTCTTCACGTTTCCGCGAAGGACCTCGGTACTGGCAAGTCCCAGAAAATCCGCATCGAAGCTGGATCAGGTCTCTCAGAAGATGAGATTGAAAACATGGTCCGCGACGCTGAGCAGCATGCAGAAGAAGATAAAGCTCAGAAAGATAAAGTGAACATCAAGAACAATGCAGAGTCACTCGCCTACCAGGCAGAGAAGACGATGAAAGAGCTTGATGATAAGCTGACCGATGAAGATAAGTCTTCAATCACCAGCGGTGTTGAGGAACTCAAGAAAGCGATCGAGTCTGATGATTCAGATGAAATGAAAGCCAAGACAGAGGCCTTGAATGAAGTTGTTCAGGGCATCTCAACGCGCATCTACCAGCAGGCAGGAGCTCAGGCAGGCGGACCTCAGCCCGGCGGTCCTGAAGCAGCAGCGGGCGGAGCACCCGGCCCTGACGCGGCAGCTGGCGACGATGACGTCGTCGATGCCGAGTATGAGCAAGTCGACAAGAAGTAGCAAAGCAGCAGAGACTTCTCGCTGTCTCTCGTATAGAAGAAAGTCCCGAGTCCCCTTCTAAGCAGAAGGGGACTTTCCTTTTTACTCTCCAGCAAACATAAGGGTTTGCCTCATATTTACCGTTGCAATCACCGAATGCATAGCCAATATTCTCAATTCAATACATCATACTAGATTATCTTGAATCTAAATTGGAAATTTATAAATGACTCAGTTCAGAGGACTTATTTCCTCTTTCATACTAGCCTACCTTATCATCGCAACCAATTCAATCCACCCACAATGCACGGACCCCGAAGTACCAGGAAGAATCTTTACAACGACAAATTTTGGTCTTTACGAAGTCGACCAAAGCACAGGAAACCGAACAAGCTTTGGTTTCGATGCGCCAAGATACAGTGAAATGACCTATATGCCCGATGGATTGATTGTTGGGCTGGTGTCACTTAGTGACGTTATCACGTACGACCCAGAGACCGGAACCGAAGAGATTATTGCTGACTTCCAAAATGGCAGTGGCCCCGAAGTCAGTACCGCGCTTGGGATCGGAGTCCTTCTGGATGGATCAATCATTGTCTCAGACATCGGGAGCGAAGGAATCATCAAGATAGACCCTGTGACAAAAGTACGAACTTACCTGACTCGTTCGGCAGAGGGAGAGGAAGTTGGGGGCGGCTATGTCCCTGGTGCCTGGGGAAATCTTGTGGTCGCAGATGATGGTTTCATTTATGTCTATGATACAATTCCTGGTTTCAACTCTACTGAGTATGATAATGCCATATTTCAAGTGAACCCTTCTAATGGCTTTCGTGAAGTGGTAGCAAGCAGCACCGTTGGTTCAGGTGCTTCACTCGACATTCTTGAGGGTCAAATGTCACCTGCAGGGGGAAGTGATATCTATATTCCACAGTTTACCTCAAGATCGATCATTCGACTAAATCCAGATACCGGTGTGAGAACAGTTGTAACAGGCGATGGTGTTGGTGCAGGAGATCCCATTGTTGGATTTCCAAATGGAATCTCGCGTTTCGGCGACGATTATCTTCTCATAACCGATTCTCAACCAACGTATAATAATCCTGTCGAAGACTCACCTGAAGGTGTTCTCCTCGTTGACCTCATTACTGGCGATAGATGTCTTCTTTCGAATGAGACTGTTGGGACCGGTGACGCATTTGGTAATTTCGGCCCCGAATCACTCGTGTATGTACCTGATTTGAGCCAGGTGACACCCACTCCAACAGGCACACCGACTCCAACCTTTACCCCGACGCCATCCCCGACACCTATTAGTTACCCCATTATTTATTATGATGTGGACTTTAATGACTCACCACACTCTGCGGGTTCCCCACCTGTCACTGGGACAGGTGAAGATAGACCATCTAGCATCAGAGAAACTCCGCTCGTTGTATCTGAATTCGGAGCACTTACCGACCAACCTGTAGTCCTCAATATCCCTATGGCTCAGCAACTTGGGCTCGAGCAATTAATATTTGAGGTTGGCGAAGGAGCCTCTCGCTATTCATTGAAATGTGATATATTCATCTCAGACCTTTTTGACAGCAAGAAAGAATTCACCGTGTTCTTCGACCGACCAACTGTCCATTCTGTCAAATTTTCTTCAACAGGTGACATTTCATACTTCTCATCTCCAGGTGGCAGTGTAAACCTTGGAAGTTATACAGAAAGTAGGACTTTCAGATTTGAGATGTACTTTGATAAGGATAAGGACATCATCTCTGTCTGGATTGACGGAATAAAGCTGCATGAAGCCTCACACGATCTAGAGTTTAGTGATCTGGAATCTGTACGTTTTTCTCTGTCAGACGATTTTTTTGATGCAGAAGAGCTGGACGCTCACGTCGCGATTGATAATATAATCATCGCCACCGACGCTGCGACGCCAGAAGGAACGTCTACACCTACGCCGACACCTTCCCCCACTCACTCACCTTCCCCAACCCCTTCTCCTTCGCCAACACTATCCCCTACTCCAACGCCTAGCCCTACGAACACACCTACCGCGACACCAACACCTAGCCAGACACCGACCCTGACACCACCACCTTCACCAACGCCGATCGATAACGCCACGATTTATTACGATGTTGACTTCGATGAGTTACCTCATGAAATCGGCTCAATACCTGTAGCGAATATAGGAATAGATGGACCCTCTTCGGTAGATAATAGTGTCGAGGTTGTTTCGAACTATCAAACACTTTTATATAGACCAGCTCTGATGCTATCCAGTGACAGCTCAACAATGAACTTTCAACTCGGAAACGGAGCCGATCGATATACGATTGAGTTTAATATTGTTTTCGAAGATATGCTGGATCCTGTTGTGAATCAAAGACTAACGCTTGATGCTGGCTTTATCAAGCCGCTGTTAATTATGACCAATGCCAAGGTATTCGCGATATTCAATATGGAGGCACCAGGCGCCTATGAAGGGGAGTTTGAAGAAGGTGAGCTTATAAACTTCCGATTCGAAATCGATCACATTAGTGATACAATTACTGCATTCCGCGATAATTCTTTCATACATAGCGAACAGCTTGAATCATTCGCGATTTCGGATATTTCCAATGTTTCCTTTACAAATGGAGGCATCGCATTACCAGCTAGTATATACTTAGATAATATCAAAGTCTATTCTAACCTACAGGCTGCCACTCCGTCACCCTCACCAACCCCCTCTCCATCTCCAACTGCTTCTCCCAGTCCCACACCATCACCCTCTCCAACACCATCGCCAACGACTTCACCTTCTCCTACGCAGTCTCCATCGCCAACTCCATCGCCCTCCCCCACACCCATCGAAAATGCCGCGTTCCACTATGACGTAGATTTTGATGAATCCCCTCACATGATCGATCAGATTCCCGTGACGAACATAGGTGCTGACGGCCCGAGCATTGTAAATAATACTCCTCTCGTTGTATCAGACTTTAGCGTGATGTCATCGAGACCCGCTCTTCTTCAGCTTAGTGAAGACGACACAGGGTTTACAGAATCGATGGAATTTCTCCTTGGTAAAGATTTGAATAGCTACACACTGGAATGCAACCTTCTCATCCATGGTTTGAATTCAAATGGGAGTCTCTTCACGATTTATTTCGATGTTCCAGGAGCCCGCGCTCTGAGTTTCTACCCAAACAACTCTCTCAGCTTTTTCAACGCCGATTCTGGGCAAACAAGCCTGGGTGAATATACCGAAGACGAGGTCATGCGTCTAAATTATAACGTAGACAAACCGGAAAATAAGATCACAATAAGTATCAACGAAGAAGAATTATATGCAGGACCAATAGGTCTTAATTATGAAGACGTCGGCAACGTGAGGTTCTTTCTTGGTTATTCCAATGAAGAAGCAGTAATCGCTGTTGACGATATTCGAATCTATACAAAGATTCAGCCAACTCCAACACCCACACCGACGCCAACTCCAATAGCCAACTTCCCTGACACAATCCTCGGAATGATTCTTGGACTTGGGGTGATACCTACAGGAAACGAGGACGTAAACCTCGATGGAATCGTAGATGCGGCTGATTTGATGTAAGTATCGGCGTGGGCGTTCGGCGATCCCAGGGATGGAGACACCTTTCCGATCGCTTCTCTTCTTGTGCCGCCCCGCTGGGGCGGGAGGGATCATTCAATCCTGTCCCGGGGCTGCAGGCTGACGCCTTTACCCCGGGCTACTCGCTTTGATTCCTCTGTAACCAGAGTTCGTCCAACCATTTATCAATTCCAATTAATCTTTCCACTCAATCGTGCCTGCTTCCTGGGATCGCTGATCTCCTGATCGGCGTAGACTAGCAACCCCCGACATTCGCCCGGACGGTATCGAGATGGAAGAAACTTAAAAACCTACCTGAATAATGAGCCTTTGATTTCACCTTTGCCGATCGTGAGATCAGCGATCCCAGAGCCCAGTCTTTACCCTTTCGCCAACTCCAAATTGAGGTCCCCCCTCCCGGGAACGCCGAACGCCGGAGGCTGTCCCAGAACGAGAGCTTCTTCCTTGGCTTTGTGTTTCTTTAAGGCTAG
>CAYTGM010000029.1:0-62156 GCA_964437365.1 uncultured Candidatus Sumerlaeota bacterium
AGAGTGTCACCTATCAGGCCGCCTAAAACTGTATACTATCTGGGGTGATCATACACCTTCCGAACCCCTCCCGGGACGATGCCGGAGCGATGTCGGAGCGATCCAGGTCCGATGGCGATCGGACCGACAACGTCCCAGGATCGTCGAGGCATCCATCCTGGCCAACATAGAGGAATCGTCTCATTTAAGACCTTCAGAAGCAATAGCCAGATCGATAGTGAGCGAGAGGGATGGATCTGTATGCTTGGAAACGCAAAGGGATGCTATTTCGAGGCTTTCGGGCGCTCAGGCTAATCCGCGCAGCCAGCAGATACTGAACAGGACTTCTGAAAATCACTTTGCTTGCAATGTATTTTGCTCATCAATGTGCGATGGATCCGTATCGCTGATACGGTTCAACGGCACAGCGCAATTTGAACGAAATCCTTGCTGGTGTAGATTGGCTAAACAATGTGAGACGTCCCTTTGGTGGGACAGGTTCATTTGGCAATGGAGGTGCCATGCGGTCAGCTATTCTCGGAGCCTGATTCAGACACCTGAGTTAGTATAGAAAAAGCCCGGGATACTTTGCCTGATGCAGACTTGCGAACTACTGTATTGCGTCTGAGCAACGGAGAGCAACTTTCTGAAAGAGAAACGGTACCTTTATGTCTCTGGGTTTTGCATCGAAACCATCTTTCGAGCTATTCAGAGAGACTCTCTGGTATATCGTTTCAGCATTAGGTGAGCGCGACACAAGATGTGTAATGGTCGGAGGAATCAAAATTCTCTGAATGCCTGATATACCATCAGATTGGCAGTAGAAGTGTGAATCTTTGAATGCTCTACTGAATCGTTCACGCTCTTGAGAACGAGCTCTGGTTTCCAGGCCAATCAAAAAAAATCGTCTGGCAAACAAACTTTCTTGAGAAACTTGTGTCTTCTTAGCTGAGATGGCTTACAATTTGTATACGCTTATTTGGGATCCATGATTTCTTAGGGAGAGGGGTGAACTGAATAAGAAAAGTCTATACGAGAAGGTTTCCCTTTAGAAGTATCGCCCGAGAGTCACTATTTTTTCACCCTGCACGCCGTTGATACAACTGGCTTTGTAGATCCTATTCCTGTTGTATGGATCATAAGTTGTTGATACAACTGGATTTACCAACCCACGCCCGCCTTCCCTACAACTATAATTGTTCGCCACAGATCTTTTCCTGCCACGCTCTCGACAAAACTTAATCCAAGTACTTTCAGTCATCTACGCTGATATTCGTCATAAAGCGTTTTTCGGTCTGCTTTCTGCCTTACAGTTAAGTCCAACATTCTACTGAGAAAGAGGTATTTCTACATGGCGTGGAAGACAAACCTATTAAAAAGTTTTGCAGCGAGTGCCGTTGCAGCAGCAATGATGACACAGGCACCAGCCGCAAAGATCTGCATCGACCCGGGACACGGTGGAAGTGACCCAGGCGCTGTTGGCAATGGCCAGCAGGAAAAAGCGAACGTTCTTGATACAAGCCTTAGACTGAAAGACTGGCTCGATCTTGATACAGATGATTCATCAGGTGGTGGATCATGGACTCCGATTCTGACCAGATCAACTGACGTTTACGTCTCACTTGCTGGTCGTACTAATTACGCGAATAACAATAGCGCAAATCGCTTCATGTCTATTCACAATAACGGTTTTTCAAACACCTCTGCCAATGGTATTGAAACATTCTGTTATACTTCGGGCAGCTCGAATAGTTTCGACCTGAGAAACAAGGTTCAGGAAGAAGCTATCCAGGCATGGCCACTCACTAACCGTGGAAGCAAAACAGCTGGTTTCTATGTCATTCGTTACACAAACATGCCTGCAGAACTTCACGAGATGGGCTTCATCACGAACTCCACAGATGCTTCTTATCTTGGCTCAGCATCACAGAGAGACATCCATGCTAAGAGTGAAATGTTCGCTCTCCAGCGTCACTATGGACTGAGCGAGTACACACCGAGCAGCACCGTTGAAGTTACCGTTGATAACGGTACTTCAGCATGGTCTGCAAGCACCAGCTGGTTCCCATCAACATCAGTATCAGGTTATGTAGGCTCAAGCTACCATGCACGCGCCACAGAAGCAACTTCAGACGCAGCTACATGGACGGCTAACCTTCCTTCATCTGGCAGCTATAAAGTTGAAGCATGGTGGACAGCTGCAAGTAACCGCTCTCCCTCTGCACCTTACATTGTTTACCACAATGGTGGATCAACAGTTGTAAGCAAGAACCAGCAGTCTAGCGGTGGCCAGTGGAACAACCTTGGCACATACAGCTTCAGCTCTGGTAACAATGAAGTGAAGCTTTCCTGCTGGACTGGCAGCGGCTACTTCGTCATTGGCGATGCGATTCGCTTCACAAAGCAGTAATTCCACAAACATTCTTGCGTTTTCGCAGGTCAGGCTCTGGTATCTAATGCCAGAGCCTGCTTCATTTTCACCCTCTGACATTCTAAATAAGTAAGGAGCTCCTCTATGAAAAAAGCACCGCTCATTCTTGGAATTCTCGGCACAGTCGTGCTGGTCGCTGCTGTTGTTGCAGTGATGATGAAACCTGAGACTGAACAGTCTGTTGCCGTTGCGGAGAATTCTCCCGCATCAGATTCTGAGAAACCGGAAGCTCCCTCAAGTACAACTGAGGAAAATGAGGTGATTGAGATCCCAATTGAGAAGCCCTCAGAAGAAGAGATGAAGGAACTCAAATACCTTCCAAGATCAGTCAGTCTTGAAAGTGTTCCCGAAAATGCCGCAGTCAATGGGTCGCAGTTCAAGGAGGGTAATCGCCGGTTTCGCTCAGTCCGGCCCCTGACATCTAAGGAAACTCATGGCGAGCTTCTCCGTCCTCGCTGGTCTCCCGATGGACTGCAGATGATTGCTTCTCGCCCCGGCTATCTTGGCGTTTACCTGATCGACACGATGACTGGTGAAATGACGAAAATTTCTGATGAGAACGGGTTCAAGGCACGATGGTCGAAAGACGGTCTGATCCAGATTGAAGGGGAAGATGGCATGGTTCGTACTTATCAGCCAGATGGTACCCTGGAATCTGTCCTGCCTCCTTCAGAAGCATACGAAGCTTACTCTGAGAATGACACGATTTACGTGAATACGGATCAGGGAGCGATTCCGATTACCGCTTCAGACGACCGCTATTATAATCCTCAGGTTTCGCCAGATGGAAACTGGGTTGCATTTGAAGGCCTCACTTCCGGTGTTTACGTTGCCCCAACCGACGGATCATCAGACCCTGTTTTCGTTTCATCAGGGAACAACCCGTCATGGCTTCCCGATTCTGGTGGACTCCTCTTCGATCAAACGACAGATGATGGTCATAACCTCACCGATGGTGACATCTACCATGCGGACCTGACACAAGAAGAATTGAGTAATCTGTCTGAAGGAGATGATCGCATCGGCCAAATGCCTGAGCCTGCACCTTCCGGAGACGAGGTTGCTTTTGAGTCGGATGGCGAGATATACGTTGGAGAGATCAACTAGTTTTCTGAGAGAGTAGAGTTGGATATGGATTACAACCGAAAAAGGAACCTCAAACAGTTTCTAATTTTCGCACTGAGCACGGGACTTCTTAGTCTCACCCCCTTCTCGAGTTTCGCCAATTCAGAGGTGCTGAACGAGCGTCTGGCAGAAGCCAAAGCCCAGGTAGCTCAAAAGAATTTTGAAAACGCTGAGGCGATATACAAAGATCTTCTCAAACAACATCCAGAAGATGCGCTCCCAGCGCTGATGAGGTTCATTAGACTGACTCGGGGTGAAGAAGCGGCTCAAGAGTATTACACCCAGCTGGACTTTGACCAGGACAGACTCTCTAACCTGACTCAGGCAAGAGTTCTTGGATCGATCGGAGAGATGGACGATGCCATAGAACTCCTTGAGTCCAATGATGAAATCAGCAATGGAGAGAGCCAGTCGGGAGTCATTCTCTTATCTAATTTATACCGTAAACTTGGCCGCGAGGACAAATCAGAAGAAGTCCTATTCAATGCCCTCCTGGCTGCGAAGAGCAATGAGAACAAGCGTCTATACTTTGATGAACTGGCAGCACGGGAAAAACTCTTTCAGAATGGTGATGCCAGTCATTATCTTTCTTTGGCCGAAGAGGCTGTGAACGCAGTTGGAAACAACCGGACTTATCTGACGACACGCTTTGATCCTATTCTCATTTCGTTACAAAGTACTCCGAAATACTTTGAAGTCAAAGACCAGATCATGAACCAGCTTGATGAGCTGACACCCGCTCAAGTCTGGTTCACGACCAGAATGTTGATACGCGAGGAAACGTTTGAAGATGCAATGGTCGCGATCAAGACGAATGAGGAAGAAACGCGCAAATCAGAACTGTGGCCGCTTGTTGCTGAAGAGAAGGCGGTTCTGTATAGATCTCTTGAACAGCCAGATGAAGCACGGAGTCTTCTCCTTACCCTCGCTGATGAAAACACCATGGATGCTACCATGCGCCTCGAAACAGCCAGGATGGCCATGGAGAATAGAGACTTTGAGTCATCAGAGAAGATACTGAACCAGCTGGCGAGTGAGACGCTCAGTTCAGATGACAAAAATAAACTTTGGATTGCCCAGTTACACTTATATTCGAGCACTCAGAATTTCACTGCACTCTACGACGTCTACAGCAAAGCAACGGAAAGAGCTTTTGAAGAACATTACGAACTCTACCACAAGATCATCTTTTCGAATTTACGGGAAACGAAAATTCACCATCGGATAGAACGCGATTTAAGAGAACGGTTTGAGAAGGAACCCGACTCGACTCCATCTACCCTGTGGCGGTTGGTCGCAGAGGCCGCCAACCAGGCTAGAAGAACGCCCAATGTGCTCGAAGCGCTCTATCAGTGTGTGCTGGCTCGTCCTGATGATGCAGTAGCTCTGAAAGCCCTGGCTGAGGAAATTAGCCCTGTTGCCTCAAAGCTAGCGCAGCTTCCCAAAGAAGCGTTGATGGTTGAAGAAGAAGAGATTCAAAATACGATCAAGCTTGCTGAAGAATCATTCGAAGCCCTGATCCGTCTTCAGCCTGCTGACCCGACTCACTATGAAGGACTTATCGAGCTCTATGAAGCTCTGGAATACGATAACATTCCAGACCGTCTGCTGGATATTATCGCAAACAGGAGTGAGGATGCCTCAATCAAAGGTCGTGCAGCATTCGCACTGGCGATTAACGGATACCCGGAAGCGGCACTACCTGTTTACGATGATGCGTTAAAGATTGAGCCGAAGAACATGCAGATAAAGATGAACCGAGCTGCCTGTCTGACGCGTCTGGATAGATGGGAAGAAGCACGAGATTTTTATCGCTCGATACTTGAAGAAGGGTACAGCGGGCGCGCCTACCATGTCCACGAGATGATTGATCGTCTCTGGCTTATTTCAGTTGAGCTCGAAGAGCAGGAAGCCTGCATCGACTACTTCCGTGATGCAACCGGTCGCATACCAGAAGCATGGCGCGGCACAGCGATTTTGGATATCGCCAGCCTGCTTGCCAACAAAGAGCGTCCTGAAGAAGCGGAAGAATTCTTTCAACTGCTGCTCTCCACTGAATCGAATCCTCCTTTGAGGCAAATGGGCTTTCAGAACCTCGCGAGAATGTATACACGTGCTGAGCAGTTTGAAAAAGCCATCGCCGTACTGGATAAAGCCTCTGAAGAATTCAAGAGCGAACAAGAGCTCTATATTACTCTTCGACAAGTACGGGCTGAAATTCTAGGCAACAAGGGCGAAACGGAGCAGGCGATCGAGGAATATGTTACTCTGGCGGAAAATTATCCCGATGATCAGCTCGCTCTGGAAGGTTACTTCTGGGCGGCAAGAATGAAAGAAGAAAAAGGAAATAAGCAGGAGGCATCTAAATTGTACCAGTCCTTCCTTGCAAGCGTCAGCACTGATTTCTACAAGAGGCAGACTGCTGAAGACAAACTTGGTGTATTAGGAAACTAGCACATGAACCCAATGGCATCAAACGCCACTAGATCACTCTCATTACTTTCTCTCACTTCTCTCATAAGTTTCGTAATCCTGCTCACCTCTGCAGGATTTGCACAAATTCCGCAGACAGATTCATCTGCCGACCAAGTACGGATATTCAACGGCCGCGTCTTTCTTCCAGAGAGTCTTGATGACAGCAACGAAGTGGAAGTATTCTATCGTCGCGGAGGTTACAGCCAGTTCGAAAATGACTGGAAAGAAAACTTTGAACCAGCGATTATCGATGAGGAAGGATACTTCACGATCGAGATTGAGCAGCTATACGAGGACTCAGAGATTGAAGTGGTCAGCCCGGGTACTCGTAGAGCTCGTTTCCCCGTTGATGAGTATCACTTCACAGACGAAAATAAGATTCATGTCTTTCGACTGGATGAAGGCGAGACCGCAACCCTTCAACTCACCAACAGTGAAAGCGGAGAGCCGATTGAAAATGTCATCGTTGGTCCACTGGCTCCTGATACTTCTGCAACGCCAGATATCATGGAGTACTCTTACCCATTCATGGTAGAGAGCAATGAGGATGGCCTCGTTGAACTCAAGGGCCTGATCCCGGGAGCCCGTTACGATGTTCCCCTGTTTGCTGAGGGCTACTTCAGAGACAAGATCAATATTGGCGCTGGAGAAGCGCAGCAGGTTCTCCTCACCCCTGGCGGGCAAAGCATTTCGGGTGTTCTGATGGGACATCGAACGCAGAAAGAATACGCGGACACGGGAGTACTCTTAACGGGTGGCCCTGAAAGCTTTCATATCCTGCGCAAGTCTGACGAAGAGGGTACATTTACTTTCACAGGCCTCCCACCGGGCGATTACCAGCTCTCTCCTTATATATCTGATATGGGAATCATGCCTCAGAGCAGCTTTAAACTGGAAGCAGAAAAAGACCTCAAAGGGATCATTATTCAAGTCCCCGAAGGGATCCTTGTTTCAGGGCAGGTCGTTGAAAAGGAATCAGGCCTCGCGCTGCCAGATATTCAACTCCAGCTTGAGAACGACTATACAAACACAGATGGTCTTGGGCGCTTCACCTTCTCTGAGGTTACAGGACCCTGGCCGAAGCGAGTGTCTGTCATCAGCGACGAGTACTATAGCCTCCATGAATCCGGTGCGTATGAAAATGCGTTGATTAATGGAACAGATATGCAGGATATAACAAATGTTGTCCTGCCTCTCTTAAAGAAACGCTACCTGGTTATATCTGGAGAACCTCAGGAAAATAGCGAGGAAGAAGATAAAGCATCTTCAATCTTCGAACTCTACTCCCCCACTCCCATGGGAGGGTATGACCGTGAACGCATTCGGCTGAGCTCTGCTTCAGAAACGATTGATCTTCGTGGTGCTGGAACGCGTCTGGGCTTTGCCCGGTATCAGACAGAACTTACGACACCCCTTTACCAGATTTCTACTGCCAGAGAAGACACTACCACAACACTGAACCTTGAGTATCATCAACCAGCAGGGATTGAAGGATCTTTGTCCTACATCACGGAACCTGATGAACCAGTGAGTGCACCTGAATTTGACGCCAGACTGATTGTATATCTGAACGGTAAAGAGTTTGTCTGGCAAACTTTGAATCCTGACCAGGAAGGTCGATTCCAGCACTACTCGCTTCCTTCAGGACAAACGCTTCTTGAGATTGTGCGTCCTGATAAGTCTGTCATAATCAGTCAGCAGATCAATCTCATTCCAGGAGAGACCTATTCCTTTTCCCAACAGGTTCCCAGGGGGAACGCCTTCGCTGGTAAAGTTATTAATGAAGACGGTGCAGGAATTCCCGAGATTACTCTCAGCGTTTATGGCACAGACTCTATGGGAGATCCGTTAAACACACGTGTCACGACAGATCGACAGGGTGCCTTCAAGGTCGAAGGCCTAGGTGGTGATCTTGTAAAGGAAATCCGCTGGGAGCATTTTGAATACAAACCAGGATCAGTTAATGATATTCCGCTGCCGGACGAAAGCTATGAACTGACTCTGGAGAAGCGGGAGGGTATTGAAGTTACACTAGAGGCCGCCAGTTACCAACTCGAGGACGCAAGTATCTACCTCCTTACAGGAAGTGAACGTATAGAAGGAATCTTTCCATCGCACTGGTATTATGATCTGGAAGATACAATCCCCGCTGCAGGAGAAGCCGTTCATATCATCCAGCCCAGAAAGCCGGGAGTCTACCGTCTGGCTTCGCGTATTGGGCCATCATGGGCGATCTCACCAAGCTTCAGATGGTCTGGTGGAACAGAGAAGAAGGAGATCACGCTTTCACCAGGACAAACAGCTTCTCTCAAAGTCAATGTCGAGGGGCTTACCGAAGAACAGCTGAAAGAATCAGAGATATCACTCATCTATACAACTCTGCCAGATTCCATGCAGGAAGGTCAGGAACAAGAACCGCGAATCCAGGGCAGCGCATTTAACTACCGAGACCTCTTGCCAGGTGACTATCTTCTAATTGTCTCTACACTTTCTGGAGAATACAAGGCGGAAGCAAATATTGATCTAAGTGCAGGTGAACGTGAACAGCTGAGTATCAGCTTCTCAGGTGATCTTGGAGGCATCCAGGGGCAAGTTGTTCTCGATTCAGACCCTCCTGAATACGTGAGCAATGCCAAGGTAACACTCTACCCGGCTCATCGCGCCGAACCGGAACCCATAGAAGAGACATCTACGGACGCGGAAGGTCGCTTTAGTTTTGATCTCGTGGATACCGCGAAAACCTATTATCTCCGAGTTGAAAAAGGGAAGCTTACGGGAGACCGGACCGTGGTGGGATCACCTCAAGAAGCGACTCTCAATGCTGATATTCTTATTCGTCAGAAGGTGAAGGTTGTTCTGGTTCGCACTCAAACGTCAGCCGAGCAAACGACGACACTCCCTTATATACTACTTTCCCGCGACGGAGGTCAGTCCGTGGTGATTCCTGCTCAGGATGTTGGAAAACCCGTAGACGCTTATCCTGGCACCTATTCGCTGCAGGAAGGTGAGAAGAACCTGGGGCAAGTAGTCATTCCCAAATCGAATAATACGGTCCGCATCGAAATTCCTGCGAGTGAATAGGGCAGTTACTTTTCTGCCCTTTATTGAACTCCCAAAACATTGCCACCGTAAGTGGACTGAAAAAGTTGTCAATTCTCTGGCATTCTGCCAACAGAGTTGACTTTGGGGCTCTAACTGATAGCTTTGCCGATTGACAGAAATTCAGGTTGCTCAAAGCAGAGAGGCAGATGCGATCTCAACCGAACCATCGCTGTGACTCCTATTCTGGTTGACCAGAAGTTGGACCTCTGGAGTCCTCACTTGAACTGCTACCGGGAGAAACCTTTAGAATAGGAAAGTCATGCGCGATTCTCCTCAACTCAAAGTTAATTTACGGACGGTTCTCATAGCAGTTTTCTTCACCCTGCTTTTTGCTCAGTCCTATACTCAAAGACCCCTGTATAGTGCCAATCAGCACACGTATATGCTCCAGGGACTCGCGGAAGGAGGCTTAGGCTTTCTATCTAATGATTGGATGGTCAGCACAGCAGACCCCTTTCCACTATTTTCATTTCTGACACGAATTACTTATACCTATTTCCCAGTAAGTCTATTTTATCTCTTTTATTCAGTTCTTCAAGGGGTCTTCGTTTTCAGTCTTCTCGGAATTGCATCGAGAGTCTGGGGCATAAATCGTTCTTTTCGAGAAGTAGTGACTTGTTTCCTCGTTATCACATTTGTCTGCTCAGCTTTATTCTCAGATCTGACTCTCAGGTTAACAGGGATGGACCTGAGATGGGTCCTACAAAGCGGATTGGCAGATCAATATATACTGGGACCTGTATTTCAGCCCAGTACCTTTGGAGTTTTTCTCCTTCTTTCTATATATCTCTTTCTATCTCAACGGCCATATGTGGCAGTTTTTTCTCTAGCCGTTGCGGCCTCTTTTCACACAACTTATCTGCTGAGTGCCGCTTCACTTACCCTTTCATACATGCTTTGTACCTTTATCCATGAGAAGGATTGGAAGAAAGCTCTCCTCATCGGTTCTTTGAGTTTGTTACTTGTATCTCCTGTGGTTATATATTCATACATTACCTTCTCTCCCACATCAGCCGAAGTAGCACACCAGGCCCGAAATATTCTCGTCGACTATCGAATTCCTCATCATGCAAACGTCACTGCCTGGTTTGACAGACGGGCGTTCATACAGATTTCGATCATTGTATTTTCGCTGATTGTGCTGTTCAGGAAAAGAGATCTATGGGTTATCATTTTGGTCCCATTTATTGTCGCGGTACTTTTATCTGGTCTCCAAATGTTCACCGGAAGTAAACTTCTTGCTTTGCTCTTCCCTTGGCGTATATCTACATTTCTTGTCCCGTTGACAGTTTTCGCAATCTTATCGGGTTGCGTCGCATTTGTCTTTCAGAAATTTCCAAACCCAACAGGGAAAGAGACCCTCTTTATTAATCTTACTCTCGGAATATTCATTCTGGGTATTTCCAGTTATGGGGTATATGCTTCGAATAGGATATTCACGGCTCACCGCAATGCGGACTTTGTTCCCATGATGAAGTATGTTGAGGAAACCAAGACCGAGGACGATCTCTATCTGATCCCCACACAGCTCCTTCACTTTCGATTAATGACAGGAGCGCCAGTTTTCATTGATATGAAGACGCATCCCTACAAGGATACTGAGGTTGTAGAATGGTACAAGAGGATCCGAATTGCTCATGATTTCTATGGTGTACAGGCTGAGCAAGGCTGTGAAGCGCTACTTCGACTCGCCTCAGAGGAAGGCATAACCCACGTTGTGACTAAGAGTGAAGAGGGACTGGAGAATTGCCCGGAAGCCACAAGGGCCTATGGGGACTCACAGTACTTCATCTACGAAGTGCGAAACATTAAATGAATTAGTCTGGGTGAGTGAGTTGAGTGGCACGCCCGATAGGATTCGAACCTATGACCTACGGATTAGAAGTCCGTTGCTCTATCCAGCTGAGCTACGGGCGCGCGGGGACGAAAGGGATTACTCAAGGCCCTTTCCCAAGGCAACCGTGAAATGCATTTTCTGCAAAATTCTTTTCATATCACGGCTAACACTCTTCTTATCAGCTTCCTCGATAAGTAGAGTAGCCGAAAGGGTTTAACAGCAGCGGAACATGATAGTGCTGGAGCGGATCAGCAACCTCGAAAATGATATGTACCTTTGGGTAGAAGGTGCTGACACCTTGCTCGCTGAAATAGCTTGCTGTGTTGAAGATCAGACGATACACCCCGATTTCCAATACTTCACCGCGAGAAAAGAGATCACTCACTCGCCCATCCTCATCAGTTGTTCCAAATCCGCACCTCCGCCAGTTTCCTCCTTTTTCAAAAAACTCGAGAGTTATTCTGATGCCTTTGGCTGGTTTACCTTTTGTCGTATCCAGAACATGGCTGGTGATACTTTTCATGAGAGCAACTTCTCCAATCGCAAGGCGGTTATCTTCATTTGTTCTTTGGAAGCGTTCTGGATCTCATCCTCCCTGTTGAGGACGACACGCCGCTTGATTTCAGCGAGTATCTTTTCGGCGTCCTTGCCAGTCGCAAATATCAAAAAGACAAAACCAAACTTCTTCTCGTATTCAACATTTAAGCGATGAAGCTCTTCTCGTACCTTGCCCTTTTCTGACTGAACCAGACTTTGTTCTTCTCTCGCCCACGTTTTGGCCCCCGCCTTTGAGTCATCAATACTCTTCTCTCCAATCTTAGGATGATGTGAGAAGGCTTCCAACCAGTCCTGCTGGTCAAGTGCCTGGAAAGTGGCCGTTGAGGTTGCGTATAGCTGATCTACTGATGACCAGGGCTGTGCTTTCATCATGAGTTCAACCCATTTCATTGATCCACAGCATGCCCGCAGTCTATCCTGCAGCTCGGTTTCATCAAGTCGGTTTAGTTCTTCCAGAGAGGGCATCTATGAGGACTCTTCGTTTCTTTTCACGAACCTTCCACGGCGAGGTCCATTGAGACCGATCTTATTCATGCGAAAGATATCGGCACTCCAGATCTTTTCGCCTCGAAGCCAGGTTTCGATGACACGTCCTCTAAGTGCTGCTGACTGTATATAGGCGTTATTCTTGTGGCGATGGAGACAGTTCATCGGCCAGTTAGCTCCAACTTCTTTCGGGTCATAAATTGCAAAGGAAGCTTCTTTCCCCTCTTCAATCGAACCTATACGGTGAGATTGCCCAAGAAACATTGCTGGCGCTTCTGACAGAAGTCGTGCTATATCCGTTTCCTTCAGGCCGTGCCTCTCCCCTTCTGTATACATAACGGGTAAGCTGTACTGGAGGCCCGCGATGCCTCCCCACGCTTTTGCGAACTCCTTTACCTTAAGCTCCGGAGGACAAGGTGAGTGATCTGAAGCAACCATATCAATCTCGCCATTAATGATCATCTGCCACAATCCCATTCGGTTCTTTTTCCCTCGGATAGGAGGCGCACACTTGAAGCGTGTATCCCCCCTCTCAATGTGCCTTTTGTCAAAGAACAGATAGTGCGGAGCCGTTTCCACAGTGACAGGTATATTTCTATCTCGTGCTCTTTTCAGAAATGCGGCAGCTTTCGACGTACCCAGGTGAACGATATGCACAGGACATCTATACTCTTCAGCAAGTTGAATGATAAACCGTATGGCGTCGAGTTCCATACTCGCCGGGCGCGATTTGCGCCACATTTCATGTTGTTGAGACCTGGAAGAAAGGGGCTGCTTCTTGAGGTGATCTTCATTTTCAATCTCGCAATGAACCAGAAGAGGTATCTTGTGTGATGCCAGAAACGGCATAGCTGCTCGAAGTTCTCTTTGGCCAACTTCTTTGAATTCGTCGAACCCCGAAGAAATCAGGAAGGCCTTTACTCCCATGACGCCAGAATGAATCAACGCTTTCAAGTGCTCCAGATTCCCTGGTACGAGACCTCCGTATAGACCACAGTCAATGGCCAGTTTTCCATCCATGGCCTGTAGCTTGGCCCTGAGAGCCTTCTCTGTTGTTGTAACGGGAGAGCTGTTTAAAGGCATATCGACAATCGTTGTTATTCCTCCGGAAGCTGCGGCAACAGTCGCTGTTTCAAAGCCTTCCCAGGAATCATTTCCAGGTTCATTAACGTGCACATGGGCATCCACCAACCCTGGAAAGATGAGACAGCGACCATAGTCGATTGTCTTGATACTTCCGTCTTCTTCTTCAAAATCATAAGGAAGAACTTCTTTAATGTAACCATCTTCAACCCTTATGGTTGCAGGTCGCATTTCATCGGGGAAGACAACGTTTTCACTTCGCAGATATCTGGGTGTCACGTTAGAGAGCCCTCTCTCAGTTCAAGCTTCAGCTTTAAATGTCACATACTAGAATTCATGCGTATCAAACTCTCGAAGAGTATCCAGGTAGTAATCTGCGTCCTCAAGGTAGAAATCTCTCGTAATTCCACTGACGAGGCGCGGGACACTGTACTTCATACCGCTGATGCTGGCACCTCCGAAACCCAGGCTTGGAAGACAGCCGAACGTGTAGTTATAGATATTCTTTAACCAACTGCATTGATCTGGATTCTTTGCCTGAAACTCGAATGAAGGCCCCAGGTATGGGTGCCGGGAGAGATCTTCATTTTCGTACCCAGCCTCAGGTGTGTAACGATCTTTCCAGAGCGCAATATTCGGATAAATATCAGCAAGTTCCTTCCTTAAGCTAAGGTCCGTTCTGAAACCTGTACCTACGATGATATAATCGAACCTGCGAGCTTCATCTGGTGTCTCGATCTCTATTTCCTCATTGTTGAAACGAACCTTTTTCCAGGGGCTACCCGGGTGTATATAAAAGTTCTCATGAGAGGTTGCTCGCGCATATGTATCTGCCGGAGGAAGCTGCCCCATCTTAAGAATCTGATGGATAAATTTCCACCGTGTACTGTCATCAGCATCGCCATGATGTTTCAGAAACCCTACGAACTCTGCCCAGCGATAAGGGTTAACGCGCACCATCTCCTTTCGACGAAAGTATAGATGGACTTCTTTGGCTCCATTCTCGAGAGCGACAGAGGAGTTATCGAAAGCAGAAGCACCAGCTCCCAAAACGGCAATTCTTTTGCCTTTCAATTCGTCGAAGTCTATATCTTCATGCGTATGGGCATAGTACTGCTTCTCGACATGATCACTTATGAAAGAGGGGATGCTCCATCTCCCACTCCCTTCAATTCCTGTCGCAAGAACAACTTTTCTGGCGAGAAGCGTCTTATCCTGACCTGCACATTGCACAGGTATCGATAGACACTTGTTTCGTTCATCCCAGGTGATGGCACCCGCAGTGCAATTGTTCTCAACAGGAATACCCAGGAATTCCCTGTACCAATCCAGATACCTTGCCCAGGTTTCCTTTGGAATCAGCCCCATCTTATCCCAGGATCCTTCACCGTGTTGCGCCTCATACCAGCTTCGAGGTGTCAGATTAGGTACTCCTCCATCAGGTCCGGTGAGGTGCTTTGGCGTCCTCAATGTCAGCATTCGCGCAAACGTTCTCCACGGCCCTTCGTGCCCCCGAGGATTCTTATCTATCACCAGAATATTAGAAACTTTTTCCCGCATTAAAGCATGGGCAACTGCGAGGCCGCCTTGTCCCCCACCGATAATGAGTACGTCCAGAATGGGTCTGTCATCTTCGGTTCTCTTTTTCCTGAGCCATTCCGGCCTGGGATAGTTCAACAGATCCAAATCTCGCTTCAGACGTCTTTCCAGCTCGGACAGACTCTGGGGAACGGTTTGATCATTTCGCTGCAATTCTTTTTCAGTAATCATTACTTGTCCTGCTGTATATCTCTTGAGAGATTTGATAGTGTATGTGCGAGCACACGAACGCCTTTTTCAATCTGCTCGGGGGAGCTGTATTCTTCGGGCCGATGGCTGATACCTTCCCTGCATGGAATGAAAATCATCGCTGTTGGAAAGAGCCTCGCCATAAATAAAGAATCGTGGTAGGCTCGACTTATCATTCGGATCGACTTCACATCCGAGCTCTCCACGGCCTTTTCAATCGCCGAAAGCACGATGTCAGAACAAATAGCCGGAGGATCCTGATTCAGTACAGTCTGCTCTGAAGAAAGTTCATACTTGTGAGCAAGGTCACAGCACTCGTCTAGAATATCTTTAACAATAGCATTACGAGTATTTTCCTGTATATCTCGAATGTCAATTTCCATCAAGACTCTTCTTGGAATACTATTCACAGCGCCTGGTGATACATGGAGTTTACCAACCGTTGCCACAGAGTCTTTTGAATCACTGCTCCGGGCAGCACGATTGACAAAAAGAACAAGCTCCGAAGCAGCAAGTAGAGCGTCTTTACGATCTTCCATCAATACCGCTCCGGCATGACCACCATCGCCTTCAAAGACCACACGAATCGTTGCTGGAGCAGCAATGGCTTCCACGACCCCAATGTCATAGCCTTTTTCTTCAAGCAGCGGG
This sequence comes from uncultured Candidatus Sumerlaeota bacterium, assembly GCA_964437365.1. Classification (GTDB taxonomy): domain Bacteria; phylum Sumerlaeota; class Sumerlaeia; order SLMS01; family SLMS01; genus CAYTGM01. The sequence goes on from CAYTGM010000029.1 coordinate 15,516, forward strand.
CCCTGTTCTATATGTAATTCGACGAAAGAATCATAGCATTGTCGTGCTTCAAGGGAAACGGACTGCAAGTCACCGGTAAACCCGGCCTTGAGTCGGACTTCTTCCAATGTTGACTGATCTTCATCTGTAAACTTTGCTGCGTTTTCGGGCTTCAACATACCACTCAACATGCGACTCCCTAAACATCCGATCCCGAAACGGGTTGGCTCTTCTGACGTAAAGAGAAGAATTTCGATGGATCGCTCTGGAACGAACCCAGAAGATTTTAGCGCCCTCACTGCCTCAAGAGCGCCAAGAACACCAACTGTCCCGTCATACTTTCCTGAGTCAGGGATGGCGTCTATATGTGATCCCGTTCCAACCGCTGGAAGCTCTGGAGAGCGACCTGCCCAGCGGGCAAAGGTGTTCCCCAGAGGATCGACCTTTACCTCCAGTCCTGCCTCCTCAAACAAGCTTGTGAGATAATCACGGGCCTGAAGATCTTCTTTTGAGTAAACGACACGAGTAATATTGGGAGGAACTGACCGGGAGAACCTTGCCAACTTCTCCAGTTCATTTGAAAGTCGTTCTATTTGAATGGTCAAAGACAACTCTGGTGTTTTACTCCATTAGCAGGGGATCTCGGTTAATGTCTTTATAGTACAGATAGGTTGCGGGCACTTTACCATAGCAGGCGAACCACTGGGGAAGGTAGGGGGCCATCCAGATGACATCATCTTCACCAACCTGATACCACGACTCACCCAGCCGATAGACGCCCTGACCTCGCAAGAAGATCATTCCATGCTCCATCACATGGGTTTCTACGATGGGAAGCGAAGCACCTGGTTGGAAAGTGAAGAGGTTGATTGCCATATCAAAGCCCGGGACCTCAGGTAAAAGAGTTTTGAGATTCGTATCAGTATCCCCCATAAACGGCTCCCCGTGTACCGCTGAAGAATGACCAATCACCGGAGAGGGGTGCATCCCTTCCTCAAGGGCCAGGTACGGTTTTTCAAAAATGCACAGCTTTGACTTTCTATTCCCTCGAATGGAATGCTCTGTATCTGAAGGAATGTAAGCATAGTCTCCGTCTACAAGGCGATTTTCGTTCTCCTCAATAAAGAGGCGGATCTCACCTTCCATGACGTATAAGAACCTTTGTACGCCAATCGCAGGCATCGAGGAAAGACTCCCTCTCTCCATATAGGCAATATACTGAGTGAAGCGCGCGCCCATTTGTGGTGAAATTAGAATAACTGCTTCCGTGTTTTTCCAACTGGCCAAAGTACTCACAACATGAGACTCAGAAGTGATTAATGCATGGTCGTTCCTTACTTTCGTTCTTGAAAAGCCTGTGACTTTCATATGCCGACTCCTGAGTGCTTCTAAGATTAGCCCTTATCGGGTGAAATACCATTCGTTCTATAAACACCTGAGTGACGTCGACCTAATTTATCAAGCGTTCGTACAAGCACGTCGAGTGCTACCCTGACATCATCTGTCTCTACAGACTCATCTGGATAGTGACTCATGCCGTCTTTACACCTCAGGAACAACATCGCCGATGGAGTAATAGAGGCCATCACCATCGCGTCATGCCCTGCTCCGCTGATAATGCGTACCGGATTGATTCCCTCATCTCCAACGGCTTGCTCAAGCGCGTCGCAGAGTCCCTCGTCCATCTCGATAGCTTCCTGTATAGATTTTGCTTTCAGTGTGAATCTCAAACCTCTTTTCTTGGCGATAGCTTTTCCTATCTCTAAAAGTTGATCAGTCACCTGCATTCGTATCTCATTGTCTCGATGCCTGAGATCCATAGACATCAGGACGGAATCAGGAATAACGTTGGCCACGTTTGGCTGAGGATCGAAACGTCCAACAGTTGCCCTCAAGCCTCGGCGGTCTTTGCCAACTCTCTCTATTTCAAGAGCAAATTCTGCAGCACCGGCCAGCGCATCGCGTCGGGCGTACATAGGTGTAGTACCGGCATGCCCGGCAAATCCTTCAAAGACAATCTGACAACGGGTTTGTCCCGCGATAGAATCGACAACTGCGACAGGCAGGTCTTCATTCTCAAGGACAGGCCCTTGTTCGATATGAGCTTCTAAATAACCCAGAAGATTTTCTGGAGAATACTTACAGGTATCCAGCTGGTCGGGGTCCAAACCAAAGCTCCTGATCGCATCAGCCATGAGAATTTCCTGACGATCGGTTAACTGAAGAAGGCCAGGGTCGAATGTCCCTGCTTTCGCGCGGGATCCAAGAAATGGTACGCTGTACCGTATACCTTCCTCATCACTGAAACCGATAACCTCGATTGAGTAGGGCAAACGTCTCCCTTCCAGAGCCTCCACCATCGCTATACCGAGCATGACGCCGAGGATCCCGTCATATCGCCCTGCATTTGGAACAGTATCCAGGTGAGACCCTATCAGTAAAGTGCGTGATTCTTCGCCGTTTCCTTCATAACGCCCAATGATGTTTCCAATGGCATCTATACGAACAGCCATCCCCGCTTCCGACATCCATTTGCTAACCTGCTCATGAGTTTCATGCATGGGTTTGCTGAGAAACTTGCGTTCAATCTGAAAGGGATGTTCACTGAATGAGGCCAGGACCGAGCATCGCATTAATACCTCTTCGGCGAGAAATGAAATCCTGTCCTTAGTCGCAATGGGATTCAACTCGCGTGGATGCGGTTCGATAAATACGCGTGTTCCTTTATTGGCTTCTTCCATAATTTACCTATTTCGTTGAGTATATTTTCAGCGCTTCTTCACGCGCTTTGCCTTTTGGCACCTTCACACCATTATTGGTTAGAACATCTTCAAGGGCAGAAAGACAAACCAGAACATTCCTCTCACTACTTGAGTGACCCATAAGTCCAATTCTCCATGCCTTTCCAGCGAACGGTCCAAGACCGCCACCAATTTCAAGACCATACTTTTCCAGGAGAAACTTTCTAGCTGGACCATCTTCCACACCGTCTGGAATTCGAACACAATTCAGCGTTGTCAGAGTCTTCTCTGGTATATATTCAATCCCTAACGCATTTAAACCAGCTTTCAAAGCATGATGATTCAACTCGTGCCGCTTGAAACGTACCTCAAGGCCTTCCTCAACAATGATTGCAAGAGCTTCTCTTAAGGCATAGGTCATGTTCACGGGAGCTGTATGGTGATAGCTCCTTGCATCGCCCCAGTAATTCCTGACCATGGTGAGATCCAGGTACCAGCTTTGAACCTTCTTTTTGCGTGCATCAATCGCCTCTTCGGCACGCCTGGAGAACGTCACCGGGGAAAGTCCGGGCGGACACGACAGACATTTTTGCGTTCCGCTGTAGCATGCATCGACATCCCATCCATCGATTTGGACGTCTATACCAGAAAGAGAGGTCACTGCATCCAGGACCAAAAGGGCTCCGTGGTCATGAACAACTTTGGAAATCTTTTCAATGGGCTGGTGGGCACCAGTCGACGTTTCAGCATGTACGATCCCGACAGCTTTCACGCTCCCTGCCTTCTCCAAAGCGTCCTTGATCTCCTTTTCCGAGAAGATCTTGCCCCATTCGGTTTCAAGTTTGATAACTTCTGCTCCGTATCTTTCAGCAACATCGACCATTCGAAGGCCAAAGACACCATTGCAGCATACCAGCATTTTATCGCCCGGCTCGATTAAGTTGGCGATACAGCATTCCATCCCGGCCATTCCTGTGGCTGGAACGGCCAGCGTCAGCTCATTTTTCGTCTGGAAGACGGCCTTGAGCAAGGTTCTGACTTCATCCATCAACTTCAGGTACTCTGGATCTAAATGGCCGATGGTCGTCGAACCAAGAGCACGCAAGACTCGATCTGGTACATCACTGGGACCGGGTCCCATCAAGATTCTTCGTGGTGGATTAAGTAAGGAAGGGTTCATAAAGCAGTCTTTCTCTTGAGATGAGACCCAGTAAGTATTAAGGGTCTGCCTCCGTCGTATCAACCTGTTATTCACCGGAATTCAAAGGATCATCGCAAGCAAAATAAAAAGCGGCGGTCCAAAGTACCTCTCTCGTTCATCATCATCGGAATTTCATTGACGAATTATCCCGACTGAATTGATCTAACCTATTGTAGTAACGATTGAAAAGTAAATACCATCCCATGAAGACTTCACAACCCAAACAGCTCCACAAGTATATCGGCAATCCTGTTCCAAGGATTGAAGGCACCAGCAAAGTTACCGGTAGGGCCATCTACACGGACGATCTGAAAAAAGAAGGGCTCCTGTTCGGGAAAACGATCAGAAGTACAATCGCAAGTGGACGTATTCAGGACATCCGCTTTGAGGAGGGCGTTGACTGGGAAGAGTTCACCATCGTCACCGCACAAGATCTACCCGTAAACAAAGTAATGTTGATCGAAGGTGATCAACCGGCGCTTGCAGATGGTGTTGTTCGCCATGCTGAAGAACCGATACTCCTCATTGCCCACGAAGATCCAACAATCCTCTATAAAGCTTCCCAGTTGATTTCCATTGATTATGAGGAGAGTCGGCCAGTTCTGGAGATTGGCGAGGGTGAGGTGATGAAGGAATATACCATTCGTCATAACGATACTGAAACAGAGTTTGAAAAATGTGATATCATATTTGAGTCGTTCTACACAACCCCCGCTCAGGAACATGTCTATATTGAACCTAACGCTTTTCTTGCTTACTGGAGTGACGAAAGCCTGGTTGTCCATGGCAGCCTCCAATGCCCCTTTTATGTTCACAAAGCTCTAAAGCAGGCTTTTCAGTTACGCGATGAAGAAGTCAATGTTATCCAGGAAGCAACGGGAGGAGGCTTTGGGGGCAAAGAAGACTTTCCCAGTATGATTGCTATCCATGCAGCTTTGCTCTCCAGAAAATCCGGAAGACCCGTAAAACTAATTTATGATCGCCAGGAGGATATGGCGTGCTCAACAAAGCGGCACCCTTCCATGTCACGGGTTAAAATTGGATGCGACAAGAATGGAGTCTTCAAAGCTCTTGAAATTGACTTTATGCTTGATGGAGGGGCTTACGTCACTTTGTCACCTGTTGTGCTTTCAAGAGGCATCCTCCATTCGTTTGGTCCCTACAAATGGCCCTCTGCATCACTTAAAGGGACCTGTTTCTATACAAACTCACCTCCCTATGGAGCTTTCCGTGGGTTTGGTGCTCCGCAGAGCCTTTTCGCCATTGAACTGCATATATCTCGACTCGCAAATGAACTGGGGATAGATCCGGCAGAAATCAGGAGAAGAAACTTTCTTAAACAAGGTGATCAAATGCCTACGGGCCAGATCATGAAACAGAACCCGCCTCTGGAGAAACTTCTCGATCGCGCGTTAGAAGTTTCCGACTATCATGAAAAAAACTCTTATTATTTGAGAGGCTGTGGACATGGCATGGGTATATCAGCATTCATGCATGGGACGGGTTTCACAGGCTCGGGGGAAGTCTACCTCGACTCGGTGGTCAGACTCGAAGGCAACCAAGACGGCACCCTCGAAATCAAGGTCTCTTCTACAGAGATTGGCCAGGGCACAGAAACGATTTTTGCCCAGATTGCAGCGGAAGCAAGTGGCATAGACATTCATCATATTCGCTTCAGAAAACCCGAGACACACGCTGTCCCAAATAGCGGCCCAACTGTCGCATCTCGAACTTGTTCTATTGTGGGCAAACTCATCGAAAAAGCGGGTCTCAGCATTGCAGAAAAACTAAACGGCGAAAAAATTGAAGTTTACCTCTCGAAGAACGATGAATTAATGGTCGAAGAAAAGTTCAAACCCGCTGAGGATATTGTTTGGGATGATGATTCCTATCGTGGCTCAGCTTACCCTGCCTACTCCTGGTCAGTCGACGTTGCAGAGCTTAATATAGACGAGGTTACCGGGGACCCAAAGCTCGATGGGTTCTGGTCGACTGTTGATATTGGAACAGTGATCAATCCCGTTCTTGCCATGGGACAGGTTGAGGGTGGAATCGCCCAGGCAATCGGTTGGGCTCTCTACGAGAATGTAGTTCTCGATTCTGGTATCATGAAGAATAACCAGATGACGAACTATATCATCCCAACAACGGCGGACATTCCAGATATACATGTGGAATTCATGAGTGACCCTTACGAAGGCGGAGCCTTCGGCGCAAAAGGACTTGGAGAGCTTCCCATGGATGGACCGGCACCGGCAATCGTGTCAGCGATTTGTCATGCAACCAATCGGACATTCACTTCAATTCCCGTCACGGCAGAGAGTATTTTTAAATGACAGAGAAATTGAAACTCACCATCAACAAAGAAGAAATTGAGATCGATTGCCATCCTATGCTTCCACTCCTGGATGCGATAAGAGAGACCGTTGGATTAACAGGAACGAAATATGGCTGCGGAGAGGGTGAATGCGGTGCCTGTACCGTGATTATGAACGATCAGCTTGTCATGTCATGTATGGTCCCTGTATGTCAGGCGGAAAACGCGACGATAGAAACAGTAGAAGGGGTTTCTGAAGACCATGCTGTTACTCCAATTCAGGAAGCCTTCCATCACCACGGTGGAGCTCAGTGTGGGATTTGTACTCCGGGGATGATTATGAGTGCTGTCTATTGGTTGCGGCACCCTGATCGCGCGCCGGGCGGAGTCAGGGAAGCACTCTCAGGCAACCTTTGTCGCTGTACGGGCTATACAGCTATTTTCAGAGCGATCGAGAAAGTAACGGAGCACATCGAAGAAGAATGATTGCTTCTCACCTGAACGATTTTGAGTGTATCGTCCCATCCAGTTTGCAGGAAGCGCTGGTTGCGAAACAGCAGGATCCGTCACTGATCCCGATTGCTGGTGGAACAGAGGTCATGGTTCAATTTAACGAAGGATTGCTGCCTCCCTCCAGATTAATGAGTCTTCACCGGCTGACTTCTGACCTGCGATATATACGCCATACCTCTCATGGCTTGAGTCTCGGAGCACTTGCCACCTACGGCGACGCGAGGATGGATCAGAATGTTCACACCGACTTTCCTCTACTTGTCGAATGTTCAAAGATAACTGGAGCCATTCAGATCCAGAATCGAGGAACCTTCGCAGGGAACATCATTAATGCCTCCCCTGCTGCTGACAGCGTTCCTGTACTGATTGCTTATGACGCGGTTCTTACCCTGCAAAGCGCTAAAGGTTCACGCCGTGTTCCCATTAACGAGTTCTTCAAAGGATATCGAAAGACAGACCTCAGAGAGGACGAAATGCTCACAGAAATCTTTCTCCCGAAGTGCCCAGCCGCCCATGAGCAGCAGTATTATCGTAAAGTCGGAACCAGAAAAGCCCAGGCGATCAGCAAAGTGGTTTTTGCGGGAATTAATCACCCTGACCACGTTCGCCTCGTTTGGGGGTCTGTGGCACCCACAACGATCAGAACCAGAGACCTCGAACGACTGGTCCAGGTGGGAAGCATCTCCGAAGACGTCCTTATTGAGAACCTTCTGAGAGAAATCGCTCCTTTGGATGATGTGCGCTCTACAAAGGATTATCGACTCAAGGTAGCTGAGAATATCCTCTTCGATTTTCTACAAACGACCGCAAATTTTGCATAGAGTGGCCGCCAACATTAATGTCCGAATAGATGGTGAGTGAGATTAGACCATCCAGTGTTCTGAAAACATAGGAATAGTGGTGCTATTTCGAGGTTTTCAGCAAGCAGAAGGGAGTGCTCGCAACCAGCTTATATCGGACAGGAATATTGACAGACTCTACTAAACCCTGAAATTTCATATTCTTTGTAACCTTTTTTCCTCATCTTCTCAATTGCTATCAGACGATACTTTGAAAAGGCTGATGGGAACATGGACGATCACAACGATAAGCAAGACGATTCTGCAGAACAGCCAGGGCCGGACCTTCCGGATGGACTGGACCCGGAGAAACTGCTTCGGGCTGGTATGGAACGTTCTGATTCAGAAGTCGAGCAACAGAGCAGCACAAGCGGACCCTCAGAAGTGGACCTCGATCGCGATCTCTTGAATATGGATAAACTGGCTGAGGACTTTCCCCAGCTTGAATTCCTGGAACTCCTTGGAAAAGGAGGGATGGGAGTCGTCTATCTTGCTCGACAACCGCACCTTGATCGCATGATCGCCATTAAGGTTATGAGCGAGCGCCTTTCCAGCAACCCTGAGTTCTCTGAGCGTTTCAGCCGCGAAGCAAAAGCCCTGGCTCGTCTCAATCACAGCAATATCGTTCACATTTATGATTTCGGTAAGGCGGGTGGTCGCTGCTACATGCTCATGGAGTACGTTGAAGGGGCAAATCTCCGACAGCTCATGCAGGAGCAGAGACTGACCACAGAACAAACCCTGGCAATTATTCCTCAAGTTTGTGATGCGCTGCAATTCGCCCATGATTCTGGCGTCGTCCACCGCGACATCAAACCTGAAAATATTCTTATAGACCTGAAAAATACGGTAAAGATTGCCGACTTCGGGCTGGCAAAGATCGCAACCGGAGAAGTGGATTCAGGTTTTACTCGAACGGGTACCGTGGTTGGCACGCCACAATACATGGCTCCGGAACAAATTGAAAAGCCAGGCTCTGTTGATCACAGGGCTGATGTCTATGCGCTCGGCGTTGTTCTTTATGAATTACTGACAGGGGAGCTCCCACTCGGCCGCTTTCCCAACCCGTCGGAGAAAAGTCCTATCGATGCACGACTCGACGATGTCGTCATGCGTGCCCTTGATAAGGATCCGGAAAAACGCTTTCAAAAAGCGGATGAGTTCAAGAGTTCGCTCGGCGGTGAACCCTTAGAGAACAGACCTGAATTACTAAACAAGACAGCGACTCAGAGGAAGACCTCCGATGAAAATGGACCATCTTCAAGTAAGGAGAAAAGTGGAGACGAGGAAACTCATAAAGCAACGTTCCATCCGCTGGCAATTGCTGGGGTTGTCCTTCAATTACTCGCTATACTAGGTCTTATTTTTACGCTCTTCTTCTTTTCCTGGGTGGATAGTGTACATCGTGAGAGTTACCATGTAACTTACAGCACAGGGAATGCAACGCTGATCGAAGGAGGACCTGTCCATACTGGAAGTGGCGGTTCCAGAACGGCGCTATCACAGCTTGTATTTGCTATCATCCCCCACCTGATCTTCGAGGTTCTCGCGACGATCTGTGGTGTTGTAGCAATCTTTCTAATCATTTCCTCCAAAGGAAAGAGAAAGGGGCTGTCGCTTGCAGCCTTTGCCTGCGGCTACTTTCCAATACTTCTAATTTCAATCGGACTCCATCTGTGCGTGGCCCCTTTCCAGATGAGTATTATTCGAGACCTCAGAATAATAGGAATACAAGAACAAACCTATTTCATTTTCAATGCAGTAGCATTTGGAGTCCCCTTAACGATCATTTTCTTCCAGTTCCTCTTTAGTCGCATAGACAAAAGCTATTCGACAAACTATTTTAATAGAGGAATTGTCTACCCTGCCATTCTCGGGTTAAGCGCGATCTTATGCCTTGTTGCTTACATTTCTGTTTCAACACCTGAGACCGAATATCAAGTTTCCCGTCTTTCAATGCAAGAAACACAGGTTCAACCTCAAGCCCCAGAAAAAAAACCAGAAGTCGAAAAACCTGTCCCTCCTGCAGGTAACGAAGGTCGTGAGATTTCTGATCTATACGATACAAAAGACTTTATCGTTCAACTCTACCCCGTTTTTCGGGAGGACCAAATTCCGGCTGAGCTACTGGAGACCCGAAGAAAACTCTCTCAAGCGGGTATATTAGCGAAAACTCGACTTCTTCCTAACGGGCTTTCAATTGAATATACAGGCCCCTTCAGTACGTCAGATGAAGCGCTCTCAAGTTCTGAGCGACTCAAACAGATCCTTAGTGATGTGCCTAAGGTCCATGTCACTTCGTTGCTCGAAAAGGTTAAGGCGAACCTTTCTGTATCAGAGGACAATTGGTCTCCCGACTTGGTTTTTCAAAGTGTCACCATCCAAAACAAACCTGATGCGCCTTTGACTTTACAGGCGAAGAATATCGGCAAAGCCACCATTAATAATTACTCGGTCAGTAAATTTCGCTATAGATCGTCAACTCAGGTTTCCTCTCACTCCGGCCCCTTCCCTCCAGGAGCAAACATGTTCTATCAAGTTCCACCAAGATACCTTTCAGATACGACCGTCAATTTCAAACTGAGCTCTGATGAACCAGAATCCAATGATAGAAACAATACCATCAATCTTCATGTCGATGAAATGAAAATGCTTATCGATATTTACATGAGGAAGAATGGGATTGAGTTCATCCCTCAAAACTCTTCTGGAGGATTTGGACCACAAATTCCTCAGCTGCAATACTCGTTCTTTCCTGTCTATTCAGAGCAGTGGAGTATCCCTATCTATTACAATGAAGTGGAAAAAAGTAACCCGCACGCGAATCCTTATCACTTGGAAAGCTATTTTGAGAATAAAGTGGGCTATGCAAACGTCGGAGTGGCAGCTGATTCTTCAGGACTGGGAATCTGCTATTTGGGTCTCTTTCCAACAAGTGAAGCAGCAGAAGACTGGCGTCAGAAATTGAAAGCGATCCACAAGGAAGAGTTCGGAGAACCACAAAAAGTTAGAACAAACTTACTTCCTCAATCTCCCTATGACTCCATGGAATTCATCAGTAACGGTTGGTATATCGTCTATAACATGGAGAAAACGCCCTACCCTGGCGGAGAGTATGATCCATATATTCGGGAAGTAAAAAGAAGAGGAGTCAGCAACTGGCCCGATGCGACGGGACCGTTCCGATCCAGGGAGGATGCAGAAAAGGTTCTGAAGAGTTTGGGACTTGCGGAAATAGAGAAAATTCAAATTCTCCCTTCTTATTTCTTTGTTCCTTTTTCAGGAGATAACTCCTTATGGGAAGGTCAGCGATACGAGGAGACGATGAAGAACCTCCTCGAACTTCCGCCTGTTGAATTAGAGGGTGTCATTGCAAATACAGAGGAGACGGATTACCTGGGCGAACTGAATGAAACTGAAAATCCATTCAACGATGGTGAGTGGGCGATTCTGATCAATTATGAGAATCCAAACAATTTCGATCCTATGGAGTTATTGGAAGATAGTTTGGAAGACTATAAGTCCTGGAACGTGTCCATCAGCAATATAGAGGAGGAGAAAGGTCAGCCATCAACTGGACTTGTCATCGGAAAGTTCGAATCTGTATCAGAAGTCAGAAAAAAGGTCGAATTTCTAAGAGAACATGAAGGACTTTTATTTCTGGAGATCGTCACGATGGGCAAAGACGGTACCTTCAAATCTTCAAGCTATGAAAGATCTTATCAATTGAGTTTCCATCTTCAGAACGAGTGATTCATGGACGATCTAGCAAAACAGCGTCAGTTCACCACAACTCGGTGGTCGCTTGTTATTCAAGCAGCCCAGACAGAGAGCCGTGAAGAAAGTCAGGCTGCTCTCCGCGAGCTTTGTGAAACCTACTGGCAACCTGTCTATCACTATCTGCGTGCCGACGGAAAGTCTCCGGAAGAAGCGATGGACATTGTGCAGGGATTCATGGCGTGGCTTCTGGAAAAAGCGAACCTCGCCAGAGCCTCCTCTGACAGAGGTAAATTCCGTTCTTATCTTTTGGGAGCCCTCAAGCACTATCTCTACGACCTGCGCAAAAAAGAAGGTGCAATGAAACGAGGGGGGAACTGTCAGTTTCTTTCGATAGACGTCGCCCCTCTGGAAAAGTCTTTCGCCTTTCATAGCATTGACAAGGAAACACCAGAAACCATTTATAGACGCCAGTGGGCCTATACACTCTTGAAACGCGTCCTGGAGGAGGTGAGGGAGGCCTACAAAAAACAAGGCAGGGAATCGATCTTTGAGGAGCTCAAGCTTGCATTGACCGGCGATCTTCACGATACTTATGCAGAAATCGGTCAACGTCTCAACATGAGCGAAGGTGCGATCAAAGTAGCCGTCCATCGACTCAAGAAAAGCTATCGTCAAACCCTTGTTGCGCAGGTAGCAGAAACCGTCGACGAGCACACCACAGTCAAAGAAGAAATAGAGGCTCTGCTGGAGGCCCTTTGATTCTTTGATGACGTTATCCTGCGGGAGCATCGGTCGGTATTCCTCAGGCTGGAGATTTCGACAGATAACCTGAAGGACGCCTTAAGACTTTATGGTCACCCACCCTGGGAACGCTGGTCGATGACCGTCGCGGTGATGTATTGTTGAAAATCCCCAAAATTACATAATCGTCCCATCTCGACAATCCTCGCAATCGCTTACACCTCTCCTTTCCCGCTCCTTATCCCCTGAAAAAATTGGCAAGTCGCCTTCTTTGCTGGATCAATATTCGCCTTCGTTATTCCATTTTCGCTGTGTATATTGATCTTTTCAAATTATTATCCGACCTCCTTGAGTCCACAAAAATCTGAATATACCTGCTTGCAACTTGCTTGCTACCTGCTTAAAACCTGCATTCGAAAGCAGGTAGCAAGCAACGTATATGAAAGTTGAAACAAGATTGATTGGGAGAGAGACCTCATTCTGCAACCGCTTACGACGTCATGTTCCTCAGGCTTCAACCTAACGAACCTCTTCGCACACAGGAAACTCTGATCTTTGTTTTAAACCTCGGATGGACTCGGATAAACACAGATTTAGATAAAACGACCTGGGTCGTGAAGCTTCAAATGAAACGGTGATACAAATCATCCTGTTGAGCATGCAACTCATGTCTATGCGTCTTACCCTCTATGAATCCCTAGAGGTATATAGAACCTCCCGTAGCGACGCAATGACGCACAAAAATACCTGCGCGCAAAAAACACCCGAACACATCGAGACCATACCGTAGGTCTTATAATTTACCCTGAAGTTGGTATCATGGTGATTCGGAGGACTCTTCCGATATTGGCTTCGATATACGATTGAGACGGATGGAAAAACTCCATGGATAGAGTTTACACGCACCCCGCTCTTTGCCAAAGGGTCGCAGTTCTATTTCATCAATGGAATGGATACTAAATGGGGCATTTGAAAACTCAGGATGACTGTTGGCTTCGCCACTCTTTTTCGAGAAGTCCCATCACATAGAAATCGCAATACTCGCCGTTGTGTTTCATGGCTTCACGAAGTTTTCCCTCTTCAACGAAGCCCGTTTTCTTATAAGCTCGAACGGCAGCTTCGTTTCCTTCCCATACGTGGAGCTGAATCCGGTGAAGGTTCAGCACATCAAAGGAATACTCCATCATGAGATGTGTGGCGTCTTTCGCATAGCCTTTCCCCCACTCTTCGGTGTCAGGCAGGCAGATGGAAAAAATGGCGGCTCCGCTGACCAGGTCGACGCGATGGAGAGCGGTCATGCCGATCTTCTTTTCCGAATCTTTGACGTAAATAATGAAAGGAATAAAATCAGACCCCGGTGCGTAGAGCCCCTTGATACGTTCTTCCTGAGCAGCAAGCGAAGTTGGAGTGTGGGTAAAGAAACTACGGCGAACGTCTGGGTCGTTGTTGCATGCAGCCAGGATCGGCGCGTCCTCTACTTCAACGGGCAGGAGATCGATGCGCTCACCACGCAAAAAGGTGTTTTTCATGTCGGTGCATCCCTATGATTGCATTATCAGTGCAAAATCAATGTTTGCACCGGAGACGGCAGAGGTGTCAAAGGAGAGTCGTTACTTATTCCAGAGAGATGGATCAGGTTTATATGAAAAAGCTTCAGTTCTTAACAGTTTTGTTTGTTTTGGGTCTCTTAATCACTTCTTCGAGGCCTGGATTTGCCGATAATCATGTAGAGAAAGATCACAAAGAGCCTAATGTCCGGGTTCTGCTTATCCGTTCGCTTGCTGAAGTGGAGTTTATTCCGTCGGGAGAAACGAAAGCTGCGATCAAGGACTCTGAGGAGAGCCTTCAACTTGCCGGGGGATCCGAGATGTTACTCTCCGTCAGTGAGGGAAAAGTTTCTCTTTCCGCAAAAGACTCTGAAGAAAGTGCGCTCTCTGGTACGTCTATCACTCTAACTCCTGGCAACGGAATGGACCCCATTCTCATTAAGCAGGTACCGTTTGGTGTCGGCTGGTGGTGGGAATCAGCAGAAGACCGCAGCTATGAGGGGGAACTTGAAGTTGTTGCGGGTGAAGACAACAATCTCAATATTATCCTCGAGCTTCCCGTTGAGGAATACCTGCGCGGTGTTGTGCCCTCGGAAATCGGACCCGATGCTCCCACAGAGGCACTAAAAGCCCAGGCTGTGGCTGCAAGATCCGAAACAATGACAGCTCTTCTGGAGAGAACTTATGAGGGACCGGGCTATGATATATGCGCCGATGTTGATTGCCAGGTTTTCTCAGGTTTAGTGAAACGGAACGATGCAACAGATCAGGCCATCAAGGATACGAGAGGTCTTATTCTCTCATGGGAAGGCAAACCAATCCATGCGTATTACGCCTCGAACTGTGGAGGTCACTCGGAAGACATTGGCGATGTGTGGCCTGACCGTGACCGTGGTATCCCCTGCTGGTCAGGTAACCTTGAAGGACCCAATGAAGATCCCGGAGACTTGACAAAGGAAGATGTGGTTGAGGCTTGGATAAAGTCGAAGCCAGACTCCTACTGCAATACTGTTCAGTTCCCTAGTCTTCCGGAATGGACTCGAAAATACTTCCGCTGGGAACATGAAGTTAATATTATGGAAATGTCCAGACTTGCTGCTGAAGTTCAGCACGTTGGCCGGGTGCTGGATATCGTTCCTGTGGAACGAGGCGTGTCAGGACGCTTGAAGAAGGTGAAGATTGTTGGCTCAGGCGGTGAGTTTGAAGTGGGGCCAGAGCTGGCGATTCGTCGCCTCTGGGAGCCCCCGCTGAGATCTTCATGCTTTATCGTGGAGAAACTGGGAACCGACCCGGAGGAACCTGAAGGTTTCCGTATTCTGGGTGCTGGCTATGGGCACGGTGTTGGTATGTGTCAGACTGGAGCCATGGGTCGTGCTTTGTCAGGACAGGACTTCAAAGAGATTCTTAGTCACTATTATACAAAGGCGGAAGTTATTTCTGCGTACGAATAATCGAATTCCCGGCGGATCTTGAGCAGTAAAAGATTCGTCTGGAAATTTGATAAGATTAGGCTTATCGCACGAAAAAGTCGTTGCTTGAGCATCATATGAATGGAAACGTTCTGAGCAAATGGCGACGGGTTCGCTGTGAACCCTCGATTATTGCTCAATGGAAAGCTAAGAATGACCAAAAAGCCTGAAAATACACAGAAAATAGCCCTGATGGACACAACGCTTCGCGATGGGGAACAGACCCATGGTGTCTCAATCCCCGGCCATGAGAAACTGATCGTGGCGAAACGCCTGCTGGCAGAAGTAAAAGTCGACCGAATTGAAGTCGCCAGTTGCCGCGTAAGCGAAGGCGAGAGGGAATCACTCGCTCGAATTATGGATTGGGCCAATAAAGAAGGATACGGTGATCAGGTTGAGGTCCTTTCTTTCGTTGATCATAAGGCGTCCGTCGACTGGCTGAAGTCTGCGGGCTGCCGACGCATGAATCTTTTGACCAAAGGTTCCCTTCACCATTGCACTAACCAGCTTCGCAAGACTCTCAAAGAGCACCTGGCTGATATTCGCCAGACTCTTGATTACGCTGTCGAGCAAGGGGTCACGTCTTGTATATACCTTGAAGACTGGTCAAATGGTCAGATGCACTCACCAGAGTATGTCTGGGAAATGCTTGACGAAATTACTCAATGGCCATTCGAGCGTATTCACTTGTGCGACACTTTGGGGATTCTTTCACCGGACCATGTTGCCGAATATCACGCCCAGATCTGCTCGAGATACCCTGATAGTATTTTTGAATTTCATGGTCACAATGATTACGGACTCGCAACTGCCAACGCACTGGCAGCCGTGAAGAATGGTGCTCTCGGTCTGCACGTTACAGTAAATGGTCTTGGCGAACGAGCAGGTAATACGCCTTTGGCTGAAATCGTTCCTGTCCTGTGCGATCACTCAGATTTTGCGACCAGTGTTGACGAGACAAAACTGCAGGATATAAGTCGCCTTGTCGAAGCGTTCAGTGGAAAACGCGTGAGTGCGAATTCACCTATTATCGGCACAGATGTTTATACACAGACTGCCGGAATTCACGCTGACGGAGACAAGAAAGGCAATTTGTACGAAAGCCGACTGACGCCAAAGCGCTTTGCTCGTGACCGAGTCTATGCACTGGGTAAGCTTTCGGGTCGTAGTAACCTGGATTTCAATCTGGACAAACTGGGCCTCAACCTGACACCGGAACAAAGAAAAGAGGTTCTTGCACGCGTAGTGGAACTTGGTGACCAGAAAAAAGTGGTTACAACGGAAGACCTTCCTTTCATCATCGCCGACCTTTTCTCAACACCGGAAGATCAGCCTTTCAAGATCGAAGGGTTTGTGGTGACAACGACTCTTCAGATGATGCCATCAGCGAACGTCCGCGTCAACCTGGCCGGAGAGCATTACGAAGCAGTCGCCTACGGCAATGGTGGCTATGATGCCTTCATGAATGCTTTGAAAGAAATCGCTCCGAAGATGGGCGTCGACATTCCTAAGCTCATCGACTACGAAGTGCATATACCTCCTGGGGGTCGTACAAATGCCCTGGTGGAGACGACTATTACCTGGGAAGGTGGAATCAAGACTCGCGCTGTTTCCAGTGACCAGACCATCGCAGCGGTTCGCGCAACCGAGCGGATGATCAATATAAAGCTGAAGGGACATTCTTCAGACATCGTACAGCTGCCAGGTGGCAAGACGGTAGAAACACGAACTGCTCCTGCAGAAGGGTAAATGAATGGGGCAGCAAGAAGACCCAACAAGTCCAACTAAAGTTGACACAAGCAACTCTCCCCGACGGTTCACCGCCGGGGATCATTGTGCCTGGAAGACCACAGACGAAGGCTGGGTATCCTATAAGATAAAAGTTCCTAAAGAATATATTGGATATCTTGTGTCTATATTTGAGGCTTATGAAAATCACTTCCTCGTAAGAACGGAAATAAAAGAAATGGGAGTCCTCAGAATCTGGTTTCCAGCGGATCATGAGCCTCTCTTAAAGGAAATCTTTCTCGAAATGAGAACTGAAGTCTGGATCGAGGTGCTTGAAAAAGCCGAAGGAATGACTGGGCTAGACGAGGTGTTTCCTCAATGAATGCTCAATCTGATGAAGCCAGAAACCTCCCCTGGTCAATCGCAGGACTGTCTGTTTTCTTCATCACAGTAGCTCTCGTTATTCTTGGCCTGACAGCCTATACATACCAGTTGGATGGAATTAAGGTACCGGGGCTCCACATTGGTGGTGCACTTTGCCTCGTGTTGTGGGCTGCTTTATGGACAAAGGGTAAGGTTCAAGCGCCATCCACTACTGTATGGGGATGCTATCTGGCCTTTCTTGTGGCATGCCTTGCGTCGACGCTATTCGCTGCAGACTTTGCCAAATGGCTCGGGTGGAACTACGTAGGGTTCTATACGTCAGCGTTTGGTTTCTTTTTGCTGGGTTCTTCCGTCATCCAATCGAGGCAGCTTCTCGAGTGGGTGTTGAAGTTCTGGGTGGTTCTTACTTTTGTCACGACAACATTCGGGCTCGCTCATTATGGTGGAGTACTGGAGTATGTCTATAAACTTCTCTACCCCGATGGAGTTCCACGAGGGCAGGAGAGCACAAGGTTCCATGATTTAATTTATACGTTCAAAGGTGCTCGAAGTATGTTATCGACCATCCTGAATGTTCAATTCTTCGGTAACTTCCTGTTGATGTGCCTTCCGGTCTGCGCGTCGGCGACAGTCATTCTCTATCAGGATCTTCGAGAAAGCGCTCTTCGCTCTGAATTTCGAGGATCGTTCCGTGTCGCTATATTCTGGCTGACTCTTTCTGGGTTGTCTATCGTGTTCGGCCTCACCTGTATCTTTACAACATTCTCGAAATCAAGTATTCTACTCATTCCTCCATTTCTGCTTGTTTATCTGGCCGGACTTTATTTCTTCGGGAACCTCAGAAGAATTCCCTATCTGTGGTTGATGGTACTGCTGGGAGGCGTGATGTCCTTGACAGTCATGTACTTTACTTTCGGAGACCTAAGTAACCAGCTTAAAGATGTGGGCGAAAGTCTTGCTCCTCGTCGTTATATCTATCTGGGTGCCTGGAGTATCTTTACCGAAAACCCGGTACTTGGTTCGGGCCCGGGAACATTCAGAATTTATTTCCCAGAATTCAGAACTCCTGATTACCACTTGTACCGAATCAGCAATGTGACCCTCTACGCACATAATTGGGTGCTTGACCTTCTTGCAGAGAACGGAATTCTGGGCACACTTGCCTACCTGGGATTCTTAATCGCAGTTGTATACACATCACTGCTTGCAATGCTTCGATCTGACAGCCTTGTCTATCGAGTAGCGATTCTTGGTTGCCTTCTAGGTTGTCTGGCGGTCTTGTCGGGATCGCTCATGACTCCCATGTCCAGATGGCCAGTCGGAACGACCTCTCTCTTCGCAATGTTGGCCACTCTGTATGGCGTCTCAACGTTCACCTTAAATGAATGTCGACGTGACGAAGACACCCCCTCATCTTCTATGACGAAGAAGAATACAGACAAGGCAAGACAGACCATCCTCTATGGATCTATCATTTTTCTTCTCTGGACGGGCTATACGCATGTTAACAAGTTTAAGGCCGACTATTACCACAATGAAGGGATGAAGCGTTCAGAACTGCCGGCACAATATTTCTCCTCCTCTGGAATTGCAGAGAACCCACAAGTCATCCAGATCATGGAAACGGCAAAAGAGAACTTCCTGAAGTCATTGGAGTTCGATCCTGCCCGGCCAACGACTTACTATCACCTGGCTCATGTCTATAACAGACTTGGCCAGCAGGAGGAGGCGCTGAAGACTTACAAGTCAATGCAGGAATTTGCGCCAGACTATTCAGAAGTTCATTACAATCTCGCCGTGATATATTACAATAAGGCTTATGCTGTCTTTCGTGAGGCTGCTCGAATTCAGGATAATGCAGATCGTGAAAGCCTTGAAGAGGAAGGACTGAACTATTTGCAGAAAGCTGCTTCAGCTGCCGACCGCGCTGCGAAGCTCAGTAATAAAGTCTCTGTAGAATTCTTCAGTGCAAGAATTCAGCAGGAAGTAGCGCGTCGGTTGCCAGTGGAAAGTACTGAGCGCAAAGAAGCCTTTACTCGAGCTGGTGATATCTATTCAACAATCGTTGAACGACCTCTTTCCCAGGTTTTACAGGAGGAAGGTCAGCTCGAAAAAGAGATGCAAAACAAGACAGAGGCTGTTGGGCTTGCCATGGAAGCCTATAAGAGTGGCGATCAGCCAGAGAAAGCTGCAAAAGCAGCACTGGCCTCCCTGAAAATCGACCCTCTCAATCGCCAGCTCTTTCACGAAACGCTTCTCCTGCTCGAAGAAGCTGGCGAGAGCGAGCAGGCACTCAACCTCATCGATGAAGGCCTCATGCGCAACCCTCTCAACGATCAGCTTCTTGTTCAAAAAGTAAACCTGCTTTTGAAGCTTAAAGACTACAAGAGAGCTTCAGAAACCGTCACTTACATTTTAGCACTAGACGACAGACTGGCGACGAATAATGATTCCCTAATCTCTGAAAATGTTCGCGAGACACTTGCTGAGAGATTGCAGAAGATAAATCAAGAGGTCATGAAAAGGGATGAGTAAAGAGCCAAAGCTGGAGCAGCCAGGATCAAAATGTGTCATATCAGTTCCTGGATCGACCTCGAACTTAGGTCCTGGATTTGACAGCATTGGGTGTGCTGTTGGTCTGCGAAATGAGTTTACTTTTGAAATTCTGGCCGATAGCGAGGTCGACCATGTTGAAGTCCATGGTAGAGCGACGAAAGGAATTCCAGCAACTAAGGACAATCTGGCTCTAACCACTGCCAAAGGATTTATTGCCGGCTTCGGACTCACTCCGCCTCCGATTTCCATGCTTTCCAACATAGAAGTCCCAAACGCACGAGGGCTTGGAAGCAGCAGCACAGCGATTGTTGCAGGACTTCTGGCGGGCAATGCCCTTATCGGGCGCCCCATGTCCGTGAAAGAGATTCTTGATGCCGCTGTAGAAATAGAAGGGCATCCTGACAATGTGGCACCAGCAATCATCGGGGGACTTGTTGTTAGTGCATCCGAAAGAGCCCCTCTTGTCTATATGAAGGCTGCCGTTCACACGGATCTTCGCTTCCTGTTTATTATTCCCGACTATATGGTCAAGACAAGTGATGCTCGAAAAGCTCTGCCAGAACAGGTATCTTACCGGGATGCGATCTATAACCTGTCCAGAACCCCGCTGGTGGTGGAAGCTCTTAAAGAAGGGAATGAGGAGCTTCTACGCTCTGCCTTGGAAGATCGTCTTCATCAGGATTATCGCAAACCACTCTATAAATGTTATGATGAGATTGAGAGTGCAGCTCTCAGGGCAGGAGCTCTTGGGTTCTGCGTAAGTGGTGCAGGCCCTACGATGCTTGCAATCTGTGGTAGAAGTACCATTCAGAATGTATCTTCTGAAACCTCAAAGATGATGAAGAACCTTGGGATCGGCGCTGACCTGATGGAACTTGAATGTGATCTTGAAGGGTCCCATGTTACCCTCCATCAAATGAGCGCCTCAGGTTGAGCTTGCACTCAATGCTTGCTGTTTTTACTCTTCCGCATATTCTATTTCTATCTATCTTTACCGGGAAGAGCACCAACAGCAACCCATGGGCACCGATCCGCATAAGAAATCCCGCACGCATGACGAAGACTATGTTCCTTTTTCCGACCTGTCAGGTATTGACCAATCGCAGGAACAGGGGGGCAAAGGATTAAGCGAAGGTGAAACGGTCGGTGTGAACCCTCACGAGCGACCCGATGAAACCCCTCCCAGTACCCCACCTCTGCCGGACACGCGCCTGATCACTCCACACGAAGAACAGAGCGCGGGCGAGCCCCGGATGAGTGATACAGCAGTCACCCAGGCTGTTGCTTCAGATGCCCAGCAAAAACCTCAAAAACAGGCAGAAGTCGATCCTAAACAGAGCGATCAACTGATCGGAAAGACTCTGCAAGGTTTTATTATCAAGTCAAAGTTGGGTGAAGGAGGGATGGGCTCTGTCTATCGCGCGCGACAGAAATCCCTCAGCAGAGACGTGGCACTTAAGATTCTACCTGCTCATATGACGAAGAACCCAGCTTTCATTGCACGCTTTATTCGAGAGGCACTGACAGCGGCTCACCTCAATCATCACCACGTCATACAGGTTTTTGATGTAGGAGTCGTGAACTCGATCCACTACATTGCTATGGAGTTTGTGAAAGGTCAGTCGCTCGGTGACCTGATACGCCAAAAAGGGAAACTGGAAGAAAAAGATGCTGTCCGTTACGTGCTTCAGGCGGCACGGGGCCTCGCGTATGCTCACAAGCGTGGATTGATTCATCGAGATATAAAGCCGGACAATCTTCTGATTAATGAACATGATATGCTCAAGATCGCAGATATGGGGCTGGCAAAGATCAAAGATGCCTGGAAAGAAGAAACGATTGGGCTTACCGCAGACTCAACGGCGCTGGAGAATGAACAAGCTTTTACGAACCTGACGAATATCAGAAGTGCGATGGGGACTCCTGCATATATGGCCCCTGAGCAGGGGCAGGATGCAAAGGACGTCGATTATCGAGCTGACCAGTATGCCCTCGGTTGTACTCTCTATTATATACTGACAGGTCAGACTCCATTCCATGGCAAGACCAGTCACGAGATTATCAGCAAACACCTGACGGAGCCCATTCCACCACTTGAATCTCACCAGGTGAAAGTATCAGGGGGCTTGCGTGATATCTTCCTTAAAATGACCGCCAAGATTCCCAGCGAGAGGTATCAGGATCCTGGAGAACTTGTTCGTGACCTGGAAGAATGTCTCGAGAAGCTTGCAAACGCATCTCCAGAGGAGCAGAGAGAAGCTCTTCCGCCCCTTCAGTCACTCTCTGAAGCTGCCCATGAGTACCATAATGTTTCTTTTCTGAAATTCAAGCCTCTGTCGAAGTTGCTTTTCTTTATCGGCTGCATCGTAGCACTCTTTGTTTCCCGCTGGATGGGCCTTTCACAGATACCTGCTGCGTCAATACTGATGCTGATGATCGTACCGGTCCTTGTGTTCGCTATAAGATCGTGGAGTTCGGGTGACATTCTCTTTACATTTGCAAAGAGACGACTATACGAGATGCGCCTCAATGACTACCTGATCTTAACAGGGCTTATTCTTGTTAGTGCCATCTTCATCTATGCCTTCAGACTTGCTTTGCCACTGGCCATTTTTATTCCTCTCGCGTTGGTGCTTTCTCTTCTCTATACGCTCCTGATTCATAGGCGAATTAAAAGACTCCGCGAACCTGCAGTCAGAAAAGCAGAGGCTGTGATCGACAATTGGCGTCGTCGAGGGATGTCTGAATCAAAAATCCAGGAACGATTCCGAAAGGAATGTGGGAATCGATGGCAGGAGTGCTTTATAGACTGCTTTGGATACGAACAATATCAGGTCTATCTGCAATACACAAAGAAGTCTGGGGTGATTGCTCAACTAAAATACAGACCATTATATGCTCTTGTATATCACTGGGCCACGGAGTACGAAAACGCCCGTGAAAGAGAAGAAGAAGAACAGCAAATCAGGCAGGCCGAATATGAGCGACTTGTGGCCTCCGGCAAGAACGCGCAAGAAGCCGAAGAGGTAGCCTACGATCTGGCCAAAGAGGCCATGGAAGAGACACTCCCGTTAGACTCTCCTCAATTACTCAGGCAGGAAATCGATGAAATTGGACTGGAGCTTCATCGTTCCGGGAAGTCAAAAGTCCTGTCAGGGTTCAAAATAGCATATCGATTAGTCCACGTCTCCGTTGCTTTGACAATGATCTGTCTCGCACTGCTTGCCTTACTGGTGAACATGGGACAGCTGACTCTTCCTCCTTTCGCACAGACGCTACTGGAAGGCTATGGAGCTCTGGGATACGGCCTCCACCTGTTTGGGCTGCTCTCGGGCCTTTGTTTGCTGCTGCTGAGCTTTTCATCTCATCTGTTCATTTGTGTGTTATCGGTAATCTGCTCAATGGTTCTGGTCAGCTTAAACGTTCTCCTGAGTCTTTTCGTAGGTGAAGACTCACTTTTTGCCGAGAGGCTGTCACTCTGGGCCTCCTTTATGGCGGTCCCTCTGCTCCTTATTCTTGCGATTTTTGCCAGACTGACTGGCGGAAGGTATTAAACGTATGTTTAACCCGAATCTTCAAATTCGAAAATCAACTTCAAATAGTTTGCGTAGCCGCCGAGTTCTCTCATACAACCACAGTCAACGATGGATGTCGCAGTCAAGTTCGCTTCAAGGACTCCTGGGAGGTGCGGTAAAGAGGATCTATGGCCTCTTTCTTTTCATCGTGAGCGCTGGGCTCATAACCTCATGCGCAACCAAGAGACCTGACATTGTATCTGAAAAGGTAGTTTCTGAGAGAGTGTTAAAAGAAGTTAAAGAACTCGAAGATCAGTTCAATTGCCGAATTGGCATTTCATTCAAAGATCCTCAGCTGAATCTCATGGTTGAGCACCATGGGGATGAGTTGTTTCACCCCGCAAGCACGATGAAAGTTCCTGTAATGATCGAAGCCTTTCGTCAGGTGGATGAAGGTATTCTGGATCTGAATCAAGAGTATACAATCACAACAGAGTTCGAGAGTTTCATCGACGGCTCGATTTTCGAAACACAACCAAATGAAACACTGAAAGGGTATATCGGGAAAGAAGCAACATTGCTTCTCCTTATCGAACAGATGATGGTCGTAAGTGATAATCTTGCAACCAACATGCTTATAGACATCTGTGGAGCAAAAAAGATCACCAGATCGATGCGGGAACTTGGTGCCTCAAAGAGTTATGTGATCAGGGCACTCATGGATGAAGAAGCCTATCAGGCTGGCTTATCCAATAGAATGACTCCTAATGATCTCACGATTCTCGCCGAAGCCATCGAAACAGGTAAGGCTGCTTCGGAAGAGTCCTGCGCAGAAATGCGCCGCATCATGCTCGAGCAGGAATACAATGACATGATTCCTGTTCGCCTCCCTGATGAAGTAAAGGTTGGTCACAAAACAGGTTCCATCAGCACGCAGAAACATGACACGGGAATCATCTACACACCTGAAGGAACATACTACCTGACAATCATGGTGGATGGCTTGCGTGACGCAGAAAAGGCCAAGCAGGTGGTGGCAGATATTTCCTACCTGATATATGATTTGCGCCAGAAACATCTCGAAGCGAAACCCGCAATCCCGTAATTTTTGTGACTTAAAAATGTGCAATGGGAAACGGGTTTCCCAACCTCAACTTCTGTGCTCCAAAATTCCTCTCTTCACTTTCGAATTTCATTGAACCACTGAGATTCGTTCCCTAGCTTCAACCGTTGGGCATCAAATCAAACAGCATTTTATTCAACGGTTTTATTGCATAATGAAATCAAACAACACGACTCGCAAAAGGGTCTGGCTGGACAAGCTTGAGCTTGAGCACATTCGCCAAGGATTCGGAAAACCAGGGAAGAAAACTTCGGTCGACGGAAATCCTTTAAGTATTGCCGGCAATAAATATAGACGAGGCGTCGGAACACACTCCATCAGTGAGTGGTATATCAAGCTCGACAAAAAAGGACAAACTTTTCACTCTCAAGTCGGTATAGATGATGAAGTGAAAGGAAAAGGAAGCGCAGAGTTCCTCGTCGTCGGAGATGGGAGAATTCTGGCAAGATCCGGCATTATAAGAGGCGGCATCAAAGCGGAAACACTTGAATGTTCCGTCGCAGGCATTGACGATCTATTCCTGATCGTTACGGATGCCGGAGATACGATGGAAATGGACCATGCGAACTGGTGCAACGCCTGGATAGAACTTATCGACGTCGGAATGAAGGTCCACAGCCTTCCTATAGATCAACCTGAGCCCATCATTGCACAAACAGACCTTGAAGAAGCAGGTATACATCTCCCATCTGTCGTTGGAGTTCAACCTGGATCACCCGTTGATATACATATACCCTTTACAGGCAGAGGCCCCTTTGAATGGACGGTGACAGGACTCCCACCTTCACTTACATTTGATTCAATCAATGCTCGAATCCAGGGAAAAATCGACCAAGACTCAGAATATAAGATCTCGTTGGGCCTCAAGACGCAGAATGATTTTGTGAGTAAAGAAGTAAAGCTTCTATGTCGCAAGAACTCTCTCGCTCTCACGCCGCCCATGGGCTGGAATTCATGGAATTGCTGGGGCCTTGACATCACTGAAGAGAAAATCATCAAAACTGCAAAAGCACTCAGAGATAGCAGCCTTTCTCGCTTTGGATATCAGTATCTCAATATCGATGATGGATGGCAGGGAGAAAGAAATGCTGATGGCAAGATAGAGCCAAACAACAAGTTCTCATCAATGGGTAAACTTGCAGAGGCTATACACAACTACGGGTTGAAGGCAGGAATCTATTCATCACCAGGCCCAAAGACCTGTGGAGGCTATACAGGTTCCTGGGGGCATGAAATCCAAGACGCTGAGACCTACGCAGAGTGGGGCTATGATTACCTCAAGTATGATTACTGCAGCTATATTGATGTCCGGAAAGATCACACTCTGGAGGCGCAAATCGAGCCTTACAGAATTATGGGAGAGGCTCTGTTGAACCAGCCGCGAGACATCGTCTTCGCCGTCTGTACAGCCGGCTACTATCTACCCTGGAAGTGGGCCTCAGATGTTCATGCACATCTTTGGCGCACAACCCCCGATATATATGACACCTGGGGAAGCATGGCCGGCATTGCATTTTGCCAGGACAAGTATTCAGAGTTTCAACAACAGGGACGATGGAACGATCCTGATATGCTTGTGGTCGGCAAGGTTGGCTGGGGACCAGAATTAAGAGATACCTCGCTCACAGAGAACGAGCAGGTGGCTCACATTGGTCACTGGGCATTGCTCGGCGCTCCCCTGCTTATCGGCTGTAATCTCGAAGAGCTTGATGACTTCACCTTCAACCTTCTTACAAATAGAGAGGTACTCGCTATCAACCAGGATGCAGCAGGAAATGCTGCGCAGGTCATTGTTCGTGATGACTTTTCTGAAATCTGGCGCAAAGAGCTCGAAAACGGAGACTTTGCCGTGGGAATCTATAATAGGGCCCCTTTTCAGACAAACCTCAAGATTGACCTGAAGGAGCTTTCTGGCTTCGACAATCCCAAGGTTAGAAACTGCTGGATCCGGAAGGACTATATCGATCTTCCGGCGAATTGGGAAGTAAACCTCGCACCTCACGAGTCACTGCTCCTGCGCCTTTCCCATTAATCAGCATCACAATACTTTTCACATTAAAAACAGGAAAGGGCACTGCCAGAAGGTCAGCAGTGCCCTGATCTGTATTATTGTTGGCCTGTCGACCTTGTTTTAGCGCGAGTTGGCAACTTTCGCTGCTTCAAGTGCAGCCTGCTTCATCTCATTGCGCTGCTTTTCATCTCTCCACGCCTTCTGAATTTCCGGTGACAGAGTGTCAATCGGGTCGAAGTACATGAAATATGATCCTGGTTTCACGCTCGGAGCAGTATATACTGAGATACCAGTTTCACGGTTATAATGTTCATAGCTGTGAAGGTCACGTTTCCCACCACCGCCTGGAGCATCAACCACGATATTAGGTGTATTGAAGCCAGCAGTTACTCCACGAACGCGCTTTTCGATATCGATGCCGCACTGAAGAGTTGTTCTCAGATCTTCGACACCCTGAACGAGGTCGTGCATGTAGATGTAGTAAGGCTGAACGTTGATATAAGAGAGACGCTTCGTTAGAAGAATCATTGTTTCCGGGGTATCATTCACGCCGCGCTGCAGGACGCTTTGATTTCTGACGGTAATGCCGTCCTCCATCAGTCGATTCATTGCCTCCAAAGAAGTTTCTGTAATTTCGTTGGGATGACTGAAGTGCGTGTGTACGCAAACTTCTTTGTGCATTTTGCGGCCAAGCTCCGCTACCTCTTTGAGGGCATTGTACCACTCATGATCCGTCAGGATCTTTTGAGGCATAATTGCTGGGCCTTTCGTCGCATACCGGATTCGGCGAACATTCGGCATATTGAGGAGCGTTTCACCAATTAACTTGATGCGATTCGCCCTCAGCATGTACGAGTCACCTCCGCTGATTACAACATCTTCAACCTGAGGGGTGTTCTTGATGTAATCGAAAGCGGGCTCCCAACGCTTCTCACTCTGAGAAAGTTTCAACTTTTCAACGTTTTGCGTATCGAATCCAACCGCGTAGCTGCGTGTGCAGTATCGGCAATAGACCGGACAGATATCGCCAGCGAGGAACAGGACTTTATCAGGATATCTGTGTGTTAATCCTAAAGTAGGTGAATCTGCCTGTTCATGAAGAGTATCAAGGTGGAGCTCGGGGTGATCTTCCGTAAGCTTACTTGCCAGAGGTATGAACTGACGGCGCAGCGGGTCTGTGTAAGGGTTATCCCAATCGATCAATGATAACACATAGGGTGTTACCCGAACCGCCATGGGAGCCTTTTTGAAGCCCTCTTCCAGGTCATCAATGAATTCTTTGGAAACGGCATCTTTCAACGTTTCAACGAGCGATTTAACCGAATTTACAGACTCTTTCAGCTGCCATTTATGGTCATTAAACTGCTCTTTAGTAATGTCACTGTAGGCGGGAATGCTCTTCCAGTATTCGCCTGAACGAAGGTTTCTGTGCTCAAGGCCATTGGCCACTGCTTCCAGACCCTCATTTTGTTTCTTTTCTTTCAGCTCGAGCTCAGGATCGACAATCGACATAGCTTATCCTTTTTTCCTTAGTCGTCATTCTGGGGGGCTTGACGGACACCAATCAGGGCACGTCACTCTCTCTCTTTTCAATCTATTTTACCGCCCGACCAGAAGTAAAGAGTTAAAGAGGGCAACTTAGATGCCAAGGGAAGATGTGCTGCCTCGCTCCTTTTGCGCAATTTGGAGTGTTCAGACCAGCCGTGAATATCCCTTCCAATCCCTCCTCTCAACAGCAGGATTGGTTTTCTACTTGGAGACGAGATCACCTGTGACCAAAAGAAACAGATTTTTTCCTACTGTTCCCGTCATAGCCCTTGATTCGTCGCGTCCTTCAGGATAGACGCTCATATGGATCATTGAGTGAGGGGCCCAAAGGACTGGCTGGAAGAGCTCAACAACCTGATTGTTTAACGAGAGACGAGAATTACATGCATCAGCAGAAATCAAATGGATCATCGAACCCTGATCAACGTCTGGGGATTCCAGGCTCGCACAAGAGCGCTCTTTTTTATCACGATCCCAGACCCCTGCCGTATGCCGAATATGGGAAGGGCATTTATATCTATGATGAGAATGGGAAAAAATACATTGATGGATGCAGCGGTGCGATCGCTGCAAATATTGGTCATGGAAATGAACGAGTCGCGCGGGTTGCCTATGAGCAGGCATCAAAGATTGCTTTCGCTTACAGAACGCAATTTGAAACACATATAGCGAATGAACTGGCGGACATGCTTGTTCGTCTCGCACCGCCTGAGTTGAACAGAATCTTCTTTGTTAACTCTGGATCTGAAGCTGTCGAAGCGTGTATTAAGCTTGCCCGTCAGTACTGGTGGTCCAGAAACAGAAGCGGCAAGAGCATGATTATCGGGCGGCGTCCTTCCTATCACGGAGCAACGCTGGGAGCTCTCTCAGCAACGGCCTACGCCCCGCTGAATATACCTTTTCGTCCTTACGCGCTCGATTTCCCAAAAATCTCAGCGCCCTACTGCTACCACTGCCCGCTCAAGAAAGAATATCCATCGTGTGAGATGGCTTGTGCGCGCGAACTTGAGAGATCCATCGCCGTTTACGGGAAAGAGAATATCGCTGCCTTTATCACAGAGCCGATCGGAGGTGCTTCAACCGGCGGTGCAGTTCCACCACCAGAGTGGTTCCCGATGATCGAAGAAATATGTCGTGAAAACGATATTCTATTAATTGTTGATGATGTTTTGACAGGCTGCGGAAGAACAGGTACTTTCTATGGTTTCGAGCACTGGAATATTACTCCGGACATTGTCGCCGTTTCCAAAGGTTTGAGCGGTGGCTATACACCGATCGGAGCCTGTATAGCCAAGAATGAAATTGTTGAGCCTGTGATCAACGGCGGCGGTTTCATGCATGGTCACACCTTTGCAGGAAACCCACTATCTGCCGCTATCGCTGCTGAGGTCCTTAAGGTGGTCCTTGAAGAAAACCTCGTCGAGAACTCCAGAAAGATGGGAACTCTGCTCCATGAGCGTCTTCATCAGCTCAAAGAGAAGTACCCAATCGTGGGCGATGTGCGTGGTCGTGGACTACTTGCAGGTGTGGAATTCGTTAAAGATAGAGAAACGAGAGACCCATTCCCCCCTCATTGGAACATCTGGAGGGAGGCGACAGAATCAGCACGTGAAAGAGGCCTTCTTCTTTATCCAAGACGTTCCCTTTATGGGCTTTCCGGCGATCATATTCTACTCGCCCCCCCGCTGATTATCAATGAAGAGCAGATCGAAGAATTACTGACAATCTTTGAAGAAGTTCTCAAAGATCTGATGAAGCTTCTTTCCAAGCACTATACAGAAACAGAGAAATACGAAGCCGCAAAAGACGGTACCGAGAAACGCTACGAGCAGGAAGAAAAACTTCCCGCCTATGCGCTTGGTGATATCTCTGGAGTTGAATCTGAAGAAGAAGCCAACGTTACAGCCAACATGCGCGAGGGTGAGAATCAGCCTCATGGCGCAGACCTCGTCCAGGAAAGTGATATTCTGTGATCAATCGAGTCACCGACTTAGATACCGCAATCAAACAATATATACAATCAGGAATGACAATGATGATAGGGGGCTTCGGCCGAGGCGGAGTCCCCTTCACTATTCTTGAACAACTCGCTGAAAAAAAAGAAACTCTGACAGACCTCACCTTGATCAAGAACGATGCAAACGAGCCGAACCTAGGCATCGGAATGCTTCTCGCCAACCTCCAGGTGAAGAAACTGATCTCAACGCACATCGGTCTTAACCCTGCCTTCATTCAGCAAATGAATGATGGGGAGATTGCATGTGAGCTGATCCCGCAGGGAATATTTGCTGAAAAAATCCGGGCAGGAGGTGCTGGAATTCCAGCTTTCCTCACTGATGTGGGTCTTAATACAACGGTTGAAGAAGGAAAGACCAAATATACACTCGATGGTAAGGAATACCTCCTCGAGCGGAGCCTCCGCGGCGATGTCGCACTTCTATGCGCGGACATAGCTGACACGTCAGGCAATTGCTGGTGGAGAGGCACCAACCGTAATATGTCCGTTGTCATGGGGACCGCTTGTGACCGGGTGATCGTTGAAGCAAAGAAGATCGTCGAGCCGGGAGAACTGGTAGCCGAGAATGTTCATCTCCCGTGTGTATTCGTTGATGCCGTTGTTCAGGCAGAAGAACGAGCGCACCTGAAAGGAACTGCTCAATGACAGCGTCGAATAAACTTGAAGGAACAGAAGGCATCATTGTCCGTAAAGCCTCAGCACTCCTCGAATACTGGGCAGAGAAGGATTCAGGGATTTCGGTCAATCTTGGAATCGGAATGCCAACCTTGATTCCCAACGTTCTCTCTGATGAATCTCCGATCATCTTTCATAGTGAGAATGGCTTTCTTGGACGGGGCATCCCGAAAAAAGAGGAAGACCGGGACCATCACTATATAGACGCGGGAGGAGCTGCGGTAGAGCTCACTAAGGGCTCCGCCTGCTTTGACAGTCTCTTGTCATTTACTATCATTCGTGGAGGGAACCTCGACGTAACCGTTCTTGGTGCATTCGAGGTCAGCATGAAGGGAGATCTTGCCAACTGGATGATTCCTGGAAAACTGACTCCCGGTATGGGAGGGGGAATGGAACTCGCCCAGAAAGCAAGACGCGTTGTTGTTGTAAGCCGCCACCTCGACAAAAAAGGGAACGGCAAGCTCAAAACAGAATGCTCCCTCCCTCTTACTGCATCTGGTTGTGTTGATCACTTGATTACTGAGCGTGCCTACATGCGCCGCGATAACGGCCAGTTCCGAGTCGTCTCAATTCACCCTGACCACACGCCGGAATCTGCCCTCGAGGGAATGCCTGAAGAGCTTAAGGTCAGCGACTCCCTGGAAGCCTGGTAAGCTTCCGATTTAAGGTCTCTTGATTGGTTCAAGATAACTGCTTTTTCCTGGAAATTCTGAGTCGGGTCTCGCTTGGTTTTTACTGAAGAGTTGGCGGCGTTTTGATGTATGATACGCCCGGGGCTCGGACCATGCTCGCTCGATGTTGAGACCATGCTCGGACCATCGGCATCGACCGTACCTGGTCTCAGACTCATGCGAGACCCGAGTGAAGCTGAGTCTGGAAACACCATGTCAGGGAAAACAGAGTGACTCTGCCCTGGCAGCAGGAGACCCAGCCCAGAAGCTCTTGCTCACAAAAATGTAAATTCAGGAACGACTATTTGCCATTTCCAGGTTCAAGAAAACCGAAGCCTGCCCAGGGCCAATAGCGGAAAACCGCTTCTCCTCTAAGGTGATCCCGGGGAACGGCACCAAAGTAACGACCGTCCAGGGAAGAAGAGGCATTATCGCCAAGCATCAGTACCGCATCGTCAGGAACCTCAATAAAGCTTGGTTCGTCATTCTGATGGGGAACCGGAGGTCTTGATGGAGGTGGAAAGTGAAAGAGATGGTCGAAGCGAGCCTCGGTAATGGGCGATCCATCGGCCAGAACCGGCTCGGCATCCAAGTGAATCTCTGTTCCTCCGTAGCGGTTAGAGTAACGCTTTTCATCACCAACACCAACAGCATAAGAGCGGGTAGGACGTACAGCGATGCTCTCCCCTGGCAACCCGACGGTCCTTTTGATGTACACAGGTCGCTCTACATCCCACTTGTACTCATTGTATGGAACTTTAAAGACAGCGATATCTCCTCGCTCAGGGGGGCTGAACCAGAAAGCGAATTTATTAACGATAATCATGTCACGTCGGGCTTCTGATTCTCCGGCCAGACGTATAACGTCAGACGGATTAGCATTCTCTACGAAGATGAAATCTTTATAGGTGCCGTCCTCATTCATCAGGAATATCTGCAGGTTGTTCGACACTCGCCCACTGTTGGAGCGCATCGTGTAGATGACATCTTTGATGCCATCGCCGTCGTAGTCCTCCATGACAACTTCGCCCCTCTGGTCACCAATAAGGGTGGGAGTCATGGAGCCGGTGGGAATCATGAAGAGTTCGAAGACGAAGCTCCGGATAAACATGGCCAGGACATAAGCAAAAACGAGGGCATCAAGGTAGCCTCTGATTTGCTGAAGAAAGGTGAGCTTCTGTTCTTTCGAACTCCCGCCCTTCTGGTTCTTTCTAGCTTTGATGCGTTCCTCCATCGATTGTGTGGAGGAGGCTTTCTTCGATGGCTTTTCTTCGTTTTTCACGGGCTATTCAGTTCAGTTTCCTGTGTATTGGCCCTCATAAAAGAGCAAGCGGCTCATGCCTGCAAGGAGAGACATGAGCCGCCATCATATTGTTTGGTTGGAAACTTAGTAGGAAGCGTTTCGTTTAGAAACCTCTGCCCAGCGAACAAGTCCCATTTCGTGGGGATCGAAGAGCTTATCATCATTGGGAAGAACGCGAACGGTGAATCCGTGCTCACCCGATTCTGCCATCACAAAGTCTCCTTTGAAGATATGTACATCTTGGCCATCTTCTTTCACAGACTTTTCAAGTTTCATCGGGAAGCGATTGTAGTTTGGCAGGCTGCCGTTTTCTGGTCGGAGCTCTTCAGCGTAAATCTCAACGATCACCTGGTCGAGACTCAACGATCCGATGGTAACGCGCGCTTCAACTTTAATCTCTTGTTTCACAGGTGCGCTATACATGTCCGTTCCCTCCGGCATTTCCGAGAGGATGAAGGCGTTAACGTGGATCTGACTCCACGCATGTCGTAGCTCATCTTTCTTCTTCGCGTATTGGCGAGCTTCCTCGAAGCTTTTCTTAGTAAGCTCAACAAACCGATCAGAACCACGCAGGTAATAGTTCGTTGTATATTCAGTGACCATACGGTCGGTATTGAAGTTCGGGCCAACGGTCTTCATCGATTCTTTCACAAGGTTCAGCCATTCGCGGGGAACGTTATCCTTGTCGACATTGTAATAGGTTGGAACGATTTCCTTCTCAAGAACGCGGTAGAGCGTTTCGGCGTCTTCTGCATCCTGTTTATCCTGATCTTCGTAATCCTTCTCGTAGCCGATCACAAAACCTGATTCAGGATTTTTCTCATATGCTTCGGGCCACCAGCCATCAAGAATGGAACAGTTCAATCCACCATTCAGAGGAACCTTCATTCCAGATGTACCGGAAGCTTCATTAGGTCGTCTTGGGTTATTCAGCCAGACGTCTACCCCGCTGGTCAGACGACGTCCAATATTCATGTCGTAATTCTCAACAAAGACGAGCCTGTTACGGAAGCGATCATCCTTTGAAAACTCAATAATCTTGCGGATGAATGCCTGCCCTGCCTCATCAGCCGGGTGCGCCTTACCAGCAAAAACAAACTGTACAGGGCGCTCGGGATTATTGACAATCCTTGCAAGGCGATCAGGGTCTCTAAAGAGAAGGACAGCGCGCTTGTAGGTTGCAAAGCGTCGAGCGAAACCGATAGTCAATGCATTGGCTGTAAATACCTCATCGACTTTGTCTATCTCATCAGGCATTTCCCCGAAGCGAGTATGCTGGCTTCTAAGTCGTGTGTGGATAAACTCAATGAGATCCTGCTTCACATGACCCATGGTTGCCCAAAGCTCTTCATCAGGGATTGTTTCAATTGCCTGCGACCACATGTCTTCGTGAATGATTCTATTGCGCCAATCTGGTCCTAAGTACTTGTCGAAGAGGTTCTGAAAATCAAAACCCATCCAGGTTCTCGTATGTACACCGTTTGTGATATAGCCAATCGGAATTTCAGCAACCGGGACATCGCGCCAGATAGGTGCCATCATTTTCTTGGAGACTTCACCGTGTAGCCGAGATACACCGTTGGCCATCGCAGCAAAGGAGAGAGCCAGGATCGTCATGGAAAAGAGTTGCTGTCCATCAGGCATCGGCTCGACGCCGAACTCAATAAATTCAGAGCGAGTAAGCTGTATAGACTCGTAGTAGCCGCGGAAATATTTATCAACAAGCCCGAGCGGGAAACGGTCGTGTCCCGCTGGTACCGGTGTATGAGTTGTAAAGAGGGATGATGAACGGATCACCTCAAGGGATTCAGGAAGTGAAAGGCCATCGATCAACATATAGTTTCGAAGACGCTCAAGACTTAGAAAGGCTGAGTGGCCTTCATTCATGTGATACAGAGTGGGTTCACGATCGATAACTTCTTCTTTGAGAAGAGCCCGAATCGTCTTCACACCGCCCATCCCAAGTATGATTTCCTGCTGGATACGTGTCTCCTGATCTCCACCATACAAACGAGAAGTTAACTTACGATCATTCTCGATATTTTCGCTGAGGTCCGTATCCATCATATAGATCGGAACTCGACCGACATTAATTTGCCAGATTTTCGCAGTAATCAAACGTCCGGGAAATTCGATGCGGATCTTCATCTCCTCACCAGACTTCGTCATCACGGGAAAGACAGGAAGCTCCTCCCATTTCTGAGTGTTATAGACAGCTACCTGCTGACCATGCTCGTCAATCTGCTGCTGGAAATAGCCATCATGGTAGAGAAGACCGATAGCGATCATCGGAATGCCGAGGTCCGAGGACGATTTCAAATGGTCTCCTGAAAGGACCCCAAGACCACCTGAATATATCTGGAGAATTTCATGGAGCCCATATTCAGCGGAAAAATAGGCGACCAGAGTTTCTTTCTTCGCGCCATGGCGCTGGTGCCACCAGCTCTTCTTGGCAGATTTATATTCCTCGAAGGATCCAATTACCTCGTCGTAGTATTCGAGAAGCTCGGGATCCTGTGCCGCATGATCGAGTCTTTCCTGACTGACATTTCGGAGGAAGCGTACGGCATTACCGTTTGTTGTGATCCAGGTTGGTAGATCGATTTTCCTGAAGAGCTCGCGCGCACGTGGATTCCAGGTCCACCAGAGATTTTCAGACAATTCCTTGAGACCCTTCAACTTATCGGGGACATTGGGAATGAAATGTACTTTACCCAGAAATTCAGTGGGTGCTGATCTATACATATGATTAATTCCTATTCGGAGATTGATTTCACAGGTCGTTCTTTCTTTGGAGGGGCGGGTGTAATAGCATGCACGCTCCAACTACAAAGAGAAATATCTTCGTGTGGCTGGAAGGGTTCAAATGTTTTTGGTTTTTTTTGCACAAAAAACAACAGGAACGTTAATCAATCATTTAACTAACATTGAATTTACTGAATTTATCCAATCTCCACCTTGCACTAAACTATGTGCAAAATTGCATAAACAATAGGTCCTCAGGCTTCCGCAGGCGCTCCAGCTGAAGAAGAGGAACGAGGAACCTTATGCAATCCGGTTGGAGGTAGAAGAAAAGTGCCGAAAAGAAGAATCAAAGCCGCATTCATTTCCAGCGCTTCCTCAACAAAAGCAATAGGACCGTATTTCTCAATATTGTAGAAGCCCAGGTCTTCACCAGACTCAAGAAGCATCGATGAGCCCATCACGACGCCCGAAAGGAAGAAATAGAGAAACCAGGGACATGCGCTGAAAAGCGCTTTGAGCTTATTCCTCAGAAGAAAAAGAACCAGCAGTGAAATGAAGCAGAGACCTGCGACCAATCCAAGCACGAGCTGGATACTCACGTCACCCTCTCCCTGGCGCATTCCCAGTGAAACAAAATCATGCATGGAATCCATTTTCTTTCCCTGAATACGGGGTTGCGTATACCACTTAAAAATGGTCCAGCCAAAGCTTGTCTCTTCCAGAAAACAAACTGCTCCAGTAAATGGAATCAGCATATTCCATCGTGAGAGTTTTCGATCCGACTTGATGCGCACATAACCAACAATTGCCACGACAAGAAAGGCAGTGGCTCCCACCCATTCCAGTATTCGATTCTCCCGAGTAATCCACTTTCTCAGTTCTTTGACGTCGAATTGATAGCCGATCCCATAGAAAATAATTGCAAGTATGATTGTAAAGATCACCATGGCTCCGAAGTAGCTCTTCAGAACGGGTTGGTATTCATTCACCATGTAAGAGTAGAAGTGCTTCACTCTTGAGAACATAATTAACTCCCGATGTTTTGTCACATGTTGGACAACATTCTGTAACGATGTGCTCACAGGAGAGGCTAGTAAAAACAGAAGGTCCTGAAAATGAAGATCGGGCACCTGAGAAAAGGTGCCCGACGAGAGAGAGATGAAGCTGAGCCCCCTGCACGGAGCTCTGATAGTGCGAATTGAGAACGACTCCGGCTGCTAGCCCCTGAGCCTGATGTTGATGGCCGGAAATCAGAGTCCTGGAGATTGATGGACTCTGGAGGCAATTCATCCGATTCGTTATGTTTTTGCTCTTGGATTTTATCCTCAAGCAACCTTATGACCGTAGCCTGACCGGGAGTGCCCTTGTCAACATGATCTTTCCAATCTGCAACATTGTCACCAGGAACCCGTGTCACAGCTGCTAATTCGCCAGATTTCGCAAAACAAACTGAAGAATACCGCCATTTCTGTAGTAATCTACTTCAACGGGGGTATCGATTCTGTTGAGCACCTTGAATTCTCGGATTGAGCCGTCGTTCATCGTGGCTTTCACGCTAATATCCTGTCCGGGCTTCACATCATCGCTGAGTTCAATGTCGAATGTCTCCGTTCCATCCAGACCGAGGATCTTCGCATTTTCTCCCGCTTTGAATTGAAGGGGAATGATTCCCATACCAATCAGGTTGCTGCGGTGAATTCGCTCATAGCTTTCAGCAATCACAGCTTTGATTCCCAATAGAGAAGGGCCCTTAGCTGCCCAGTCTCTTGATGATCCCGATCCGTATTCTTTGCCAGCGAGAATCATGGTGGGAGTTCCCTCAGCTTTGTACATCTCGGATACTTCAAAGAAGGAAGACTGAGTTCCCGATGGATGGTGAAGAGAAATGTTACCTTCACTTCCAGGTACCAACTGGTTTTTAATACGTATATTCGCGAATGTTCCTCGCATCATAACTTCATGATTTCCGCGACGAGATCCATAGCTGTTGAAGTCTTTTTCGCTGACTCCATTGCTTCTCAGATAGTCAGCAGCGGGAGAATTTTTAGCAATCGCTCCAGCAGGTGAAATGTGGTCTGTTGTAACGGAATCACCGAATAGACCAAGAACTCGAGCGCCTTTAATCGATTCAATCTTACTTACATCGAGTGTAAGTCCTTCAAAGAAAGGGGGATTTCTAACATAGGTCGAATCATCCTTCCACTCGTATAGTTCACTTGTAACTGCTTCGATAGACTTCCAGGCTTCTGAACCGCTCCAGACGTCAGCATAGCGACTTTCAAACTGCTTGCGGGAAACGGCGGCTTTTACTGCTGATGCAACTTCTTCCGTCGTGGGCCAGATATCCTTTAAATAGACAGCGTTACCATCTTTGTCTTCTCCAATTGCATCCTTGGTGATGTCTATAGCGGTGGAACCAGCAAGAGCATAGGCAACAACGAGAGGAGGCGAAGCAAGATAGTTAGTTCTTGTGAGCGGGTTGACACGCCCTTCAAAGTTTCTATTTCCAGAAAGCACTGCGGAAACAACAAGGTCAGCCTCAGTCACTGCAGCGGCAACAGGCTCAGGTAGTGGACCTGAGTTGCCAATACATGTGGTACAACCGTAACCCACGAGGTTAAAGCCGAGCTCTCTCAGGTACGGCATCAGGCCCGATTCATTGAGGTACTCTGTAACCACAGTCGATCCTGGAGCCAATGATGTCTTTACGTAGGGCTGAACCTTCAGTCCTTTTTCTGCAGCTTTTTTCGCAACAAGACCAGCTCCGATCATGACAGAAGGGTTACTTGTGTTTGTGCACGAAGTAATGGCTGCAATAACGACTGCACCATGCCCAATCTTTGTGGTGCTTCCGTTGTTTTTAACTTCAGCAGTCCGGGAGAGTTCTTCTTCTTTCAATCCAAGTCCTTTCGGACCTACCGGGCTTGTCAGTACATCTTTATAGGTTGGGCCAACTTCACTCAGAGGAACTCGATCATGAGGGCGCTTGGGTCCTGCAAGGGCGGGCTCCACCGTTGAGAGGTCAAGCTCCAGCGTATCAGTAAACTCAAGCTCAGGCGCATCTTCCGTAAGAAACATTCCCTGTTCTTTCGCATATGCCTCGGTTAATTCGATCACTTCTTCTGATCGACCCGTGAGACGCATATACTCGAGTGTTTTCTCATCTACAGGGAAGAAACTGACAGTCGATCCCTGCTCTGGAGCCATGTTGCCGATAGTGGCGCGGTCAGCGACAGACATTGTTCGAACACCTTCGCCGTAAAATTCAACAAACTTACCAACAACACCTTTTTGGCGGCACATTTCTGTAATACGGAGAACAAGGTCGGTTGCAGTAGCGCCCTCAGGAAGTTTCCCTGTGAGCTTAAATCCTATAACGTCAGGAACGAGCATGTAGATAGGCTGGTTCAGCATGACAGCTTCAGCTTCGATTCCACCAACACCCCAGGCAATCACGCCAAGACCATTCACCATCGGTGTATGTGAGTCTGTCCCTACGCAACTGTCAGGATAGACTTCGTTGGTATCAGTGTTCACGAATGTTACCGGTGAGAGGTGCTCCAGGTTGACCTGATGCACAATACCTGTTGAAGGAGGAACAACGCGAAAGTTCTGAAAGGCTGTCTGTCCCCACTTGAGAAATTCGTACCTTTCCTGGTTACGCTCAAACTCAATCTTTTCATTCTTAGCGAGAGAATCCTCTGAGCCAAAGAAATCGACCTGAACGGAGTGATCGATAACGAGGTCACAAGGAATCTGCGGGTTAATGAGATTTGCTGCTTTACCAAGACTCTTGACAGAATCTCTCATGGCAGCGAGATCAACAACCGCGGGAACACCAGTGAAATCCTGGAGCACAACGCGCGCTGGCTTGTATGGAGTTTCTTCCCTCTGATCAGCTTTTGGCGACCACTGCGCCAATTTTCTGACGTGCTCCTCGGTAAAGGCAAAATTGTCACAATTCCTTAAAACCGATTCCAGAAGAACGCGGATGGAGATGGGAAGTTTGGAAACATGTCCGACTCCGGCCTCTTCCAGTGCCTTCAGGCTGAAGAAAGAATACTTGTTTCCATTCTTAAGAGTTAGCTCTTTTTTGACTCCGAATGCATCAACGCGTGCAGACATAGGTTCGTTGGCTCCTGGGTTGAGTAATTATGGGTTTCCTGGTCTATGGTATGCCTGACCAAAGGATGAGCACTGTGCCCTGAGCAAAGAGGTGTGAACAAGAGAGAATTGCACCGTTCTTCGGGATTTCTTTTAAGCGTGTCCCAATATTTATAAAACAATCCAATATCAGCAGCTTTCTGGCCCCGCGTTCGCTCCTGATAATTACAGAATTTTGGAACGATTCAGAGGTCAATTAGCGTGTCAGAACTGATAACAGGAAAACTTCCGATGGCGATTGGTGCGGTCATGGTCTTTGCGGGAGTCATGGGCTTTGCTCTAGGAATTGGGAATAGCAGCTCTTCTTTATTCACCTCTTCCGACTATGGATCTGGTTCGACCCACTCAGACGTTGGCAGTGAGGCGATAAACATCTCCGGGACGACCATTGATGGCGATGCTTTCGACCTCGAAAAAGAGCGAGGAAAGGTTGTGGTCATCGATTTTTGGGCAACTTGGTGTCCGCCCTGCCGGGAAAAAGCTCCCCGACTAACTTCTCTTCACGCTCAGTACGATTCCGGCAAAGTTAAGGTGATTGGAGTCAGTGGAGATAATGACCCCGACAAGGTTACGCGCTACTTTGAAGACACTGGTAATTACTTCCCTACGATTCAGAAAGACACCGACCGACTCTTCAAGGCTTACCGTGTTACGAGCATTCCGACTATCATTGTCATCGATCCGGAAGGGACCATCGCATTTCGAGGACACGGCGGGGGCTTCGAGGAGGTTGTAGAAGAGCTTGCATCCGCACTTTGAAAAGTCGGAAATCAGAAGCTATTTTACTTCGATCAGTTTTTCTTCTGTTTTGCCCAGGTATCTCTAAGAGTAACCGTCCGGTTAAAGACCAGATTCTCTTCACTGCTATCCCTGTTATCAACGCAGAAGTATCCAAGTCGCTCGAACTGGAATTGTTCTGATTGTCGGGCATTTTTCAGAGATGGTTCCAGCTTACAATCCTTTAAGATTTCCAGGGAGTTCTCATTTAGGTTTTCAAGGAAGTCTTTTCCTTCATCTGTCTTCCCTGGATCTTCTGTGACAAAGAGGTTGTCATATAGCCGCACTTCAGCATTAACCGCAGTTGGTGCGGACACCCAATGAATTGTCGCTTTCACTTTTCGACCATCGGGAGGATTCTTGCCTCTTGTTTCTGGATCGATAGTACAATGCAGCTCAACCACGTTACCTTTGTCATCCTTTACGACGTCATTGCACTTGAGAAAGTAAGCATAGCGCAACCGGACCTCTTTCCCGGGAGAAAGGCGAAAAAACTTTTTCGGAGGATCCTCCATGAAGTCATCCTGCTCGATGTATAGCTCACGAGAGAAAGTTACTTTCCTGGTTCCTTCTTCTGGTTTTTCCGGGTTGTTGACCGCATCCATTTCTTCAGTCTGGTCTTCGGGATAGTTCGTGATCACGACCTTGAGAGGCTTGAGCACTGCCATCACGCGAGCAGCATTTTTATTCAAGTCGTCTCTGAGACAAGATTCAAGAAGTGCTAGCTCAACAGTATTATTCCTCTTCGCCACACCGACTTTACTGCAGAAGGTTCTGATGGATTCGGGCGTATATCCTCTTCTTCTGAACGCCGAGATCGTGGGCATGCGTGGATCTGACCAGCTATCCACGACCCCCTTCTCAACGAGTGTCAGAAGCTTGCGTTTACTCATAACCATATACGTAAGATTTAGCCGGGCGAACTCGATCTGCTGAGATCGGGTAATCTCGAGTTTCTCCTGGAGCCATTCGTAAAGGGGGCGATGATCAGAAAACTCCAACGTACAAATCGAATGAGTGATCCTCTCAATAGAGTCAGACTGTCCATGAGCAAAGTCATACATTGGGTAAATGCACCACTTGTCTCCCGTTCGATGGTGCTTTGCGTGCTGGATACGATAAAGCACGGGATCTCTCATGTTTATATTAGGAGAAGCCATGTCTATTCTGGCGCGGAGAGTCTTTTCACCATCTTTGAACTCCCCATTCTTCATACGTTCAAAAAGGTCCAGGTTTTCTTCGACAGTTCGGTTGCGATACGGACTTTCAACACCAGGTTCCTTCAGGGTGCCGCGGTTCTTCCGAACTTCTTCTCCGGACAGATCACACACGAAGGCATTTCCATCGCGAATCAATTTCAGCGCATATTCAAAAAGGGTATCAAAGTAGTCGGAGGCGAAGAAGAGATTCTCCCCCCAGTCAAAGCCCAACCACTTGATATCTTCGATAATCGAGTCTACATATTCCTGCTCTTCTTTCGTCGGGTTTGTATCATCGAATCGAAGGTGGCATTTACCCTTATATTCCTGGGCGATGCCGAAGTTCAGGCAAATCGATTTGGCATGTCCAATATGCAGGTATCCGTTAGGCTCTGGAGGAAACCGCGTCACGATTTGTCGATCTGGATTCTTCTCCAGATCAGCTTCCACGATTTGTCTGACGAAATCCAAAGATTGTGTGCGCGGTTCATTTGCCATCTTATTTTTATGAACTTCTCCTGAGTTTTTTGTTCTGATCTAAGAACGCCTTTAAGAGCCCTATCGAGTGATCGTGTGTCAAGGCGCTCAACTTACTATTTCATCCTTTGAGCTCTTCAGTTTTAATGACCCTTCTGAGCTTCAGCCGCTGTTATAAGCTGAGCCCCCTTGCTTGCCATCTCATTGAGTGCTGCATCTACGTCTCCTGAATTCAGATCGATCCCTCGAACAGCATCAGTTAATAGCACGACCTTGAATCCCTCGCTTAAAGCATCAAGTACCGTAAATTTCACGCAGTAGTCTGTAGCCAAACCGCCGACGAAGATTTCATCCACTCCTTCTCCCTTCAGATAATCGGACAAACCGGTGGCCTTCCTCTTTCCATTATCAAAGAAGCCACTATATGCATCAAGATCCTGGTCCGTCCCTTTATGAATAATCTTCTTGATTCGACCAACCCGCAGCCCTGGGATAAAGTCCGCGCCCTCGGTATTCGCCACACAGTGAACTGGCCACAGGACTTGATCAAGCCCGTCAATCTGAACAACCTTTCCCACTTCACCCCCCTCATGATTCTTAGCGAAACTGACGTGATCTTCCGGGTGCAAATCCTGAGTGGCCACAACCAGTGGGAACAGATCCATCATCTCATTCAATGGTTCCACGATTTGATCACCTTCCGGGACAGCCAGTGCTCCCCCGGGGGCAAAATCATTTTGTACGTCTACAAGCAATAAAGCTTTCATTGATTTTCTCCTCTCTCTGGAATCTTCGAGTTCAAACGACTATTTGATCTTTTGGAGTTGTTCCAGCTCTTTCGCGAAGCCGCCGGACAGGATCGGAAAACGACACCATGTTTTGGGATCCAGGTTCTCATCATCCAAGTGGAAGGAAGGAGCATATCGCTCTCGTTTCCATTGATTGCGGGACCAGAGCTGAAAGAAACGTGTGATCCAGCCCTTCAATTGAGCTGGTTCCAGCTCAGGCTCAAGTCGTCTAAGAATGCTGTATATCTCAACAGGTGATTTCTTATCTCTAATTGCCAGGCGTTCGATCTTGTCAAGATACACATAAGGCATCAGGTCTTCTTCGTCTGTCTGTTTACTGTCAACCGGCCGGAGTTCCGCCGTTGGCTGGAGTTTGTTAACACTGGACAGCTCTGGTATTGGACCAGACTCCGACGGACCATATT
Organism: uncultured Candidatus Sumerlaeota bacterium; assembly: GCA_964437365.1. Classification (GTDB taxonomy): domain Bacteria; phylum Sumerlaeota; class Sumerlaeia; order SLMS01; family SLMS01; genus CAYTGM01. The sequence continues at coordinate 58,689 of CAYTGM010000029.1, forward strand.
TCTCTGCCCACTGCAACCATGTACGAAGAAAAGCCTTATCTATACCCGCGATAGGAGACAACCCTCCTGAAGTATCACCATCCATCGTCGCATAGCCAACTGCTGCTTCCGAACGGTTACTGGTAGAAAGGAGAAGTGCGCCCTTAATATTTGCTATCATCCAGACGCTCGGAGCACGCAGGCGCGCCTGAATATTCTGCAAAGCGATATCATGTGTATCCCATCCAAGTTTTTCTTCAAGCGCTTCCGAGACAAGGTCTCTGTAACGACGATGCACCTCCTCAAGTTGCAGGTTCAGATGAGTGGCCCCGATAGCTTTTGCCACATTTTCAGCTGCCTTCTTGGTCGTCTCGCTGCTATTCTCTGTCCCCTGATACACAGTGGTAAGTAAGGCATGAACAATATCCTCAGAGCTTTTTGCATCAACGATTCCTCTGATGTGAGAAAGCTTCTCTTTGAATACCTCAAGTCCGAGCTCCTCTACACCCAGACGCACCATCAGTGAACAGAGCGCGGCCACCGCAGTACTGTCAGCGCCACCGGAGAGCGAAACAACGAAACCCTGAGAGCGGCTCTTGCGCAAGTAGTCGTATAGACCAAGACTGACAGCTCGCGTAAACTCTTCCTCCTTCAATTGGGGAGAAGTCTCCCAGGTTCCTGCTTCACAGCTTCCCTGTTCTTGAAGTCCGGCTTCGCGGAACTTGAAAGGAACCGTTAAGCATAAGGAGTCGTCGGTTTTCAGGTCGGGGAAGTGGCTGGCCGTTTTTGCCTGGGCCAATCGGGATGCCTCGAGGTCAACACTCGCACTAATGACTTGAACATCTTGAAACGAGAGGCGGCGCCCTCTTGCCACCAGTGTTCCCTGGCTTCCAATGAGACCTCCTCCATCGTAGATCGCTCTTCCGGCTTCGTTGCCGGACATATTGCAATAGACATAAGTCACGCCAAATGCACGAGACCCTTCAAGGACGAACCTTTCACGTATAGAAACTTTACCAAAGGCGAAATGAGAAGCACTGGGATTGAGAATCACATCACAACTGCGCCTTGCCAACCTTGCTCCAGGTCTCTGCGCTACCCAGGCATCCTCGCAAATCTCGAAACCAATTTTAACTCCGCCCACGTTATAATAGAGATCCCCGACGGGAATCTCCTGATCATCTATGTGGAAGACGTTTCGAACACCCTCTGGCCAGGGCTTGAACCATCGTGGTTCATAGTGTATACCATCCCCTGCCAGTGACTGCTTTGCTGTAAGGCCAACAACGCTGCCATCAACGATCATCGCCACAACAGAGAATACGGCGTTGCGATGATATACGGGAAGACCAACAGAAACGACAAGTCCTCTCGTTTCCGGGAGAATCTCATTCAGCATATCCCATGACATACGCGCCGTGTGAGGAGAAAGAAACATATCCTCACAACCGTAGCCACTGATACATAACTCAGGAAGACAAAGGACACCGACTCCCTGATCCTTTGCTGTTTGAATGGCCTCAACAATTCGTTTTTTGTTTCCCTCCCAATCTAGAGGGATCTGGTTCAATGAACCGGAAGCAATTTTAACTTGGATCGTCATTAGCTATACTTCTTTCGTTCCTCTCAGGTTCATAACAAGATCTGTTTTCTTTTCGAAGAGGGCTTTTTCCAGACCAACCGGATAAGAGTACGGGTCCTCCAGCCGGTAGATCCCTTCATCGAACAGACTAAGCCCTTTGAGCGTTGTGTCACGTATTTCATCGATCTTTCGCCTCGGGACAACTTCTTTCCCATCTTGGACATAGCGAACCAGAAGATCCTCTGACTCGCTGCAGGCCGACAACCTTTTCCGACGCGTCATATCCATCTGATCAATGATCAGCATCTCTTCTCCTGCGGGGTCGAGCGTATCATAGATCGCATCTCCTGCAGGGACCCCATTGTTATAATAGCGACGGACCTGCTGTATACCGGGATTTGAAACCTTGATGAGTTGTTCACTCAACTTGATGCGACTTTTCCAGTTCCCCTCGACATCCTTGATAGCAGATATCTTGTAAACACCCCCTAAGGCGGGCTGGTCATAGGCAGTGATTAATTTGGTGCCGACACCCCAGATATCGACCTGAGCCCCTTCATTCCTGAGTGACTGAATCTGGTATTCATCCAAATCATTGCTTGCTACGATTTTGCTGTCTTTGAACCCGGCGGCGTCTAGACGCTTCCTTGCCTCCTTGCTCAGCCAGACGAGATCGCCTGAGTCGAGGCGGATACCCATAAGATCGTGTCCGCTTGAACGAAGCTTCCTTCCAGTTTCAATGGCTTTCTCTACCCCCTTGATACTGTCATAGGTATCCACCAGAAGGATACTGTTGTGCGGCATCACCTCGCCCCACTGATCAAAAGACTCCTGTTCACTGTCAAAACTCATCACCCAGCTGTGCGCATGAGTTCCTTTCGCAGGAATTCCCAGCTGCTTTGCCGCATAGACATTAGACGTCGCGTCAACACCTCCGATATAGGTAGCTCTTGTCGCGCATAGACCACCATCGAAACCCTGAGACCTGCGCAACCCAAACTCCAGAACAGCATTCTCCCCCGCTACTTTCTTTACCCGGGCTGCTTTGGTAGCAATCAATGAGGAGAAATTAACAATATTCAGGAAGGCGGATTCAAGTAACTGACACTGAATAAGTGGCCCTTGTACACGCACAAGAGGTTCAAAAGGAAAGCAGATAGTACCTTCTGGAATAGCATCAATGGAACATGTGATCTGAAGGCTTTTCAAGTATTCGAGGAAGGGTCCGGAAAAAAGAGGACGATCACCCTTTCCTTTCAACCCCGCCAGGAAATCAATATCCGTTTCCTCAAACCGAAGACCTTTGATATACTCAAGTAGATACTCAAGGCCCGCGCTGACTGTATATCCTCCGCCAAAAGGGTTCTTCCGAAAAAAGAGGTGGAACACTGACTCACGTTCAGAAAGACCGGATTGCCAGTACCCACAGGCCATGGTAAGCTGGTATAAATCTGTTACGAGGGCTTTTGACTCCTTGACCATAGTAAGAACCTGACCGGAGAATTTTACTCTCCCACAATTTTCAAAACGTTAGGAATCACTACAGACGGAAGCAAGAGCAAGATGTCTTCAAAGCGATCTCCGTCCTTGCAACTTATAAAAACAGTTAACCAAAATGGAACATACAGCACTATCCACAGTACATACATTCTTCGAAACGGAATTGATCGTATATACACCTTGCAACTGCTCTGAGTTTACTCGAAGCTGAAATTCGAGGACCATGAGATTCTGGAGAATAAATGGGGAATGGGTGCTCCGAATTGCTGAACTCCTAAAACCACCGGACAGACCTCCCAAGGAGCACTCAAACCGACCTCAATTGAGACCCTCGCCTGGTTCCTACTCTTTCTCGAGATATAACCGATTGTTGTGGATGAGTGGTAAGAGGCACCCATTTGATTAGG
>CAYTGM010000030.1:0-61296 GCA_964437365.1 uncultured Candidatus Sumerlaeota bacterium
TGAACCCTCGACCAAATGCACCAGCAAGAATTTACAGCAAACTCTTTACACTACCATCATACACCCACCTGCCCCCCACCAAGGACGATGCCGGAGCGATGGCGGAGCGATCCAGGTCCGATCGCCATCGGACCGACAACGCTCCAGGATCGCCGCGGCCTCCCTCCTATCGACAAATCGCCGTAAATCAATCGGCGTACCGAAACTAAATGTTCAAGACTGGCCCCCACACTTACCCGTTGTGAAAGGTTAGATTTGTCGAACCCCTACAGGGTTCTGAAATGTATCATTCAGCCACCCAGGGCGACGCTTCGCTCTGCCCTGGGCTATCGGATGTTCCAGCCCTTCAGGCTGCCTTCATGGAAGAACCTGGATAGACAACTCTGATTATTTTCCACTCGCCTCTACAATCCCCGACCCTGACTTCCTCTGCCGAGCTCTATTCCCAACCCCGAACTGTGTTGAAGTGGTTTTCGATCAAGGACATCCTTCTTGATTCATTAATAACACAATCAACAATGATGCTCCGCATTAACCTCGCGCCGACGTATATTCCATCAGCCTGAAAGGCTGACAGATACGATAGCCCGGGGCAGAGCGCAGCGTCGCCCCGGGTATCCCAAACACAACAATCGAACCCTGAAAGGGTTCCACAAAAAGAATGGAGAATCAAATTCTGGAGAAACGGAGGAGAGGGGCATGAAGGCTCGCGAATGCATAAGAGGCCTTCCCCCTGACAATAACGCTCCCGCGCCGCCTTCGAACAAGAACTCGGATTCCACGACCCGACACAATCCCTCAAATTTCAGACGACGAGCAATCAGCCTGAAAGGCTGACAGATACGATAGCCCGGGGCAGAGCGCAGCGTCGCCCCGGGTAGCCAAAGCACAACAACCGAACCCTGAAGGGGTTCCACGAAAAGAATGGAGAATCAAATTCTTGAGAAAGGGAGGGGGGGGCCCGTGAGGGCCCCCGACCGTATGGCGGGGCAACTTAATAGTTGCATAGGTTTGCCGGCCAAGCAAACCACCGGCACACTAATCTTTTTTGACAGCCGGCAACTGATTTAATCACTCTCTCCAACTCCCGCGTTAGAGTCCACAGGAATCTTCAGAATTCTCACAACATCCCCGGGACTTGAAATACCATTGGTTGGATCGTAGCTCTCTCTGGCCACATACTCCTCGAGCGCCTCAACCGACTCCTCGCTGCGAAGCTCAATCGTTCGTACATCGTAGATGAGGTTCGGACCCGATGAACTAATCACGGCAACCTCAATGCCTTCCTCGGGGAAAATGTGCCTGGAATAGGCAAGTGGAGCCCATTGCTCGGGCATGGCGTAAGGATCGCCAATCCGCGAATGATCGATATACGCCACGGGAGAGCTCAGGTTTGCAATACGGTAAGTGGTCATTCCCCACGTCCGCGTTTTGTAGAGATTCTTATTCCGACGTTTATAGTTCCTGAGCAAATCCTCGGGAGGAAAGGTGCCCTCATCCGCCGCATAGGCCAGCAGCGATTCTTCCACGGTATTCATGAACCCCTCAAGCTGGGCGGGCTTCTCCTCAAAATAGGGGACAACGAACTGCGGGATCACAAAGTAGGTGAACAAAGCAATCGCCAGAAGGCCGATAATAGAAAGAATAGAGACAAGCGTTCCGCTCGCACGTCCTTTCGGGGGGGGAGGCGTCGGTGTTTCCGATGCTGATTCCTGTAAGCCTAACATAAGTTTCAGTCTCTACCTGAGTTAGTCCCTCTACGGGGCGAGAAGTCCATGATGGATTTGTCTGGGGGTCGAGGAAAGAGTTGCCTCCGCTTCCCACTCTGCCAGACTCATTTTACTCAAGGAGCAAGTCTCGCCCCTGAATTATCTGCCCCGAGGTCTCATCCTTTGAATCGCCAGAAAGTCGACCAATACTTCCAGCTTCTCTATGAGGGTAAGCTTGATGACGTTCTAGAGCATCAGGAGGAACTTGAAAAAGATCATTCCCCGGTGGTGGGAACCTTGAGAGGCCTCACCCTCTATCATGCGAAAGAGTTCGGAAAAGCCATCGAAGCTCTTGAAAAGGTCATCGAGGTCGAGCCGGAAAACCCTGTGGCAAACCTCTACATCGGGCTCTCACTTTTCGCCGAACATCGTGCCGCCGAGGCAGGCCTCTGGTTCGAAGAAAAGTGCCTCATGTTTCCTCATCGGCAGTTCCTCGCCGACTTTATCGAGGTTCTCTGGCCCCTCAGATTCCTGACCAACCTGAGAGAAAAAGTGCCCGCAGACGCCGACCTGGAGGAAAGTCGTTCTACACATGACCTTATCGGAAAACTCCCCGACCCGGAATCGATGAGCAGAGGGAGCAGAAAACGACAAGCCGAAAAGCTCATCAAACAGGGCTCTAAACAATACCTGAAGGATAACCGCGAGAGCGCCTTTAGATACTTCAGCAAGGCCTGGCAGTTCGACGACTCCAATAAGCAGGCCATGGTGTTTCACTGTTTTTCACTCATGTCAGAAGGGCGGTTTGAAGAAGCGGAGTCCTTCATCACCCCAAAAGTGGAGAGAGTCTTTGAGAAGGATCCGGACATTTCTGCCGAGGAAATTGATCCTGATCTTCTCATGTGTTATGCTTGGGTTCTGCACGAGCTGGAAGATTATAAGCGCAGCCTCCAGGTTATTTCCATCATCACACCGGAAGGCCCTGAAGACTTCGGTGCCTACTTTCTCGCGTCGGTTAACTGGTTGATGCTGGACGACTTAGAGAAATTTCATCGTTGTTTTGAGATTTCCATGACGGAGTACTTCATTGATACCTGGGAGCTGACCGTGCGCCCCTTTCTAAGGTCGGCGATCAGCTGGATGAAAGAGGATTCGGTGAGTGCTGGTGGGGTCAGACCGGTGATGCGAGAAGGGGTTTAATTTTTTTCGGGACCCCGTTCACTTTCACTTGACTGACCCAGGGGTTTCGTAGAGATTCCCGCTCCTGTTGAGCGAGACTAGCTCAGTTGGCTAGAGCGCCACCTTGCCAAGGTGGAGGTCGCGAGTTCGAGCCTCGTGTCTCGCTCCATTTAAATTTTTTGCCTCAACACGGATTGCGCGCCCCACGAGGGCGCGTTTTTTCGTGCCCCACATCCTGCTCAGATACCGTGCCCCACATATGCCCCACGGAGGGCAGGAAATAACGGGAAGCCACTTCCTAGGATCGCCCAACGCCGATTCGGCTCAGACTGGCAATCCTCAACATTCGCTCGTCACCTTTGAGGTGGAAGAAATCTCCTCTCCTGGGAGCGCTGATCGGTGATCGGCGTAGTTGCCTCAAAGGATAACGGCACGTTGAGCCTTCAGAAGAAAACCGATGGATTCCCCTTGGGACCACTGCACGCCAGAGCGAGGTCCCCTTTCCAGCGTCTCTTAATACAAGTACCACCCATTGGTATTCGTCCCATTGGGAATATAGACACGACCGGCGTAGATATCACCCTCCACGATAAATGGCGTTGAAGTAAAGATTTTCACAGACCCTCCGTTACTGTACTGATCACGTCCCCCACGTGCGTCGAGAGTTCCTGTGACGATGAGTCCATTCGGCGTCAAACTCTTTAGCATGATTCCGCCTCCTGCACCAGCGCCACCATCTTGAGCGCTGAACCCTTCCAAACCGAATGGGTTAGGCCCGGGCCCTCCACCTTTGCCACCCAATCCTTCCCCGGGAGGCCAGGAATCGCCTCCATCACCCCCGTCTCCGGCGAAACAGATTGATCCTAAACAACCCCTTCCATCTGTACCATCTGTGCCACTTTGACCAGCGGTGCCTTTTGTTAGTATTTGACCAGATATATACATAAAATCTTCTGCGACAAGAGATACAGCGCCTCCGCCGGCACCTCCTCCACCACCACCACCACCGCCTCCGCAATTGAAGAAATCAGGGTCACTCAATCCACCTCCGAATCCTCCTATTCCTCCTGTACCCATTGCTACCGATTCGTCAATGGTTTCATCTGTGTTTACGCCTGGTGCATTATACCCTCCATCACTGCCTGCTAACCCTGAGATTGCAGGGCCCTCAGGCAAGGAAGTAGCTTCATTATATCGGTTTTTTCCTCGCACTCCAAAATATGTTCCGGATCCCAAAGTGCCCCCCCCCCCGTAAACCCCGACCCCGCAGCATAAATGACCCCAGATATAATGATTTGTTGCCCGTATATTTTGAGTGTCCCGGAGTCGGTACTATTCCGATCATGGTATTTTACCGTAACAACACCGTCTAGAATCAGGTTTTTGATATTCGTATGCTCTCCCCAGATTTCATCGCCGTCTATGAGGATCAGATCGTGACCTCCATGGTCTTGAGGTGGGTACATTGCCCCGTAACAACATGCGGCTAATACCATGCATATTAGCGCAAAGAAGAGTATAGGAAGCCTTAGAATCTCTTTCTGCTTATTGTTCAAATCTAAATCCTATCGCATCTCGTTTTTGCGATGGGGTACTGACATCAAATGTTCCATCTGGAAGAACGAGGATGTCTTCTCGGTCGAGTCGTCTTGCGGTTGGGAAAGCGGCCTTGAGATTGATCCATTCAGATTCAGGGATTTGTACAACCCTGTTGTTACCGCGTATTTCAACTTCGTCCGCGGAGAAGGATCCTTTTAAAGCGGAACGGGTAATGTTGGCATTCTCTGGGAGCACCACTCGGCGAGTGGGTTCTGTATAGGCAGTATTGCTCAATAAAATAAGAAGTGCGAGAGTTGAAAGAGAGTGTGTAAGACGCACGTGGGTTACCTCCCAAGTAAGATATCGACGATGTCGGCGGCGTCGGTGGTTCCATCAGAGTTGATGTCGGTACATTCAGGGGTTGGTGGGTTTTCAGGGTACTCACCAGAATAAATATATTCTTGTGGTACATCTAAACTTGATTCAAAAATACTATCAATGCTTAAAGATTGAAGAAAGCTTGGCTCATCAAAATCATTACTCAAGATATAAAAGTTTTGTTGAAATCGTTCACTATCTCGAAATTTGTCTGGATCGATGATAACGACATCCATATATACAACATAAGAGTTCCCAGGTCTAATAACTGTCAGAGGATTTATATTAGTTGGAAACATAGAGAAAGCTTCATACTCCATCGGTACTATTACATCAATTATAACAAGATCTTCTGTCCCTCGATTATTAATCTGAATACCAAATAGCTGGGAGACCGAATTATCAAGAGTTACAAATCTGGGAAGACCTAGTGTGCCTGCTGGCCTCCATGGAAAAACGCTAATTTCTGCGCCATTTTCTGGGAGTGTTCCGAGTCGTGGATCGACGACGGGGCAATCGCTCAACACCGTGATTTCTTCCTGATAGAAGGTGCTGCCATTTTCTCCGCAGAATTGGGGTGCACAGCTACATTTATGTGTGACCCAATAAGTTCCAGGAATCATTGGATAGAAGATCTCATCAATACTCTCATTGGAGGAGGTCCCAGTTCTGGGAAAAATCGGAGTGCTGCCGGAAACGAACTCGATCGTTCTAACTGACCCTTCGAAGGACCCTACACAGCTGGAATGACTCCTCGGGTTCACAAGCACAGGATCGCCCACCATATAGACATCTCCGTCTTGAGGAGAAAGCTCTCCCGCGAACCCTGTAACAGGAAGAAGAAATGAAGAAATAATGAATGGAAGAAAAAAACGTTTCATGAGCATCACCGTTCGTAATTCAATTTCAGGCTGATGACGTTACTGAAGTCATCATCCACCCGTTGAATAACATAGTCATACTTGCCTCGATTTGCCAAGCCTACATAATCAACGTACTTTCTGACATCACCTTCGACGGTAACATCAATATAATGAATATTGTGCCAAATTCCGCCATTGTCACGTCGATAGATGTAGTAACCACCCACATTATCCCGTAGTTCGCTCCAGGTAAGAGTACACTCAACACCAGAAGAACCATGAGGCGAAATTGTTCCTCGAAGCTTGATACTGCCTGAGTTTGGAAGTAGAAACTGAGTACTCTCCCTCTTTGTTGCGTAAACACGATCGTTATCTAGAATTGTGATACATGACCAAGGGTAAGGCGAGAGAATGGCATCACTGTTTGATTCAGGATCACCAAGGCAAAGGTAGATCTTTTCATCGATCTCCCCACTAGCGTCTTCAACTCCGCCCACCAGACTAGAAACGGTGATAGAACGAGAAGTAGAATCACCCGCATCCCAACTTAATGTGTTCGTAGAAAGAGGAGCAACATCTTCGCCTTCCTTGGCTGTGTAGCTCAATAGAAAGACTTTGACCTTTGATGGCTGGCTGGCGTTCTTTCGGCTAACCTGAAGAGTGACCTCCTCTCCTTCATTAATGTAGACCTGATGTCGGTCGAAGGTAAACTCTTCTTCTCCCTTTTTAATATCCATAAACATGGATAGTTTGCCAACATCTTTGCGTAGAATGTAAGATGATTATTGAACCGACTATGGTTCAGTGTTCCTCCTCAAGGCGAGCAACATCGAGCAAATCCTGGGGACGTCCACTCGCTCTCTTATTCTGAATCAAATGCTCTCTTGAAGGGATGCCAATAGGGACTCCATCGTACCGGATCTCTACTCGAGACGCCCATGCTTCAATAAACTCCAGACCGTCAACCCCCATGACAATATCTATGCGGTTTGGAGGAAGCCCCATCTGATAAACAAGTTCAGAGTTGCAGAAGTCCTCTTCTCCAATTTCCTGAAGAGGCGCTCCGAATCGCTTTAGAGCAGCAAATACCCGGAATGCATTATCACGTTCGGGCTCCACCCAGATATCAAGGTCCTTCGTATATCTTGGTTCCGCATAATAGATAACAGCATGAGCCCCTACGACAAGAAACCTAACCTTTTCGTCGTTTAAGACACTCAACAGTTCTTTGAAGTCTGAGTTCTTCGACATCTTTCCCTTTAAAGAGGTAGGATTCTACGACCATTTCCCAGGCAGCATCGAATTTGGCATCGGTGCCAGCTTTTTTCCAGAACTCCCGGTCGAAGTCTTTTTCCGCCTCGCCTCTCTTGACGAGCCGCTCTGTGATTTGTCGTTTTCGTTCGGTCATACCATTGCTCCGATTCGTATTGAACCATGCTCCCCTCACTCCTGCAAGGGTTGATCTCTATTACCAACCGGAATTTGACCTCCTCCACAAATACATTGCACTCTTCGATGAAAATCCCAAGGTACGGTAAAGTTTCGAGGAGTATTTATCACAAGTGGCAGACGAAAAAAATAGCAAATACACTGAGCCTTTGCCCTCCGACGACGCAGCAGGAGTCCATGGCCAGGCTCGAGATTTCAATCCCGGCGGCCGAGGCCTCAAGGGCGGCTCGCTCAGAATTCTCAAGACCCCCGCAACCTGGATCTTCCTGATTTCTCTGATCGTTGCGTGGTATGTAGGACGCCACGTTTCACCGACATGGGTCTCTTCTTCGGTAACCATGGATGTGCAGACAGCCGAAGATGGACGTCTCTTTACAATTCAGCGTGGCAATGAAGTCTATCTTGAGGACATCGTGCCCTATGACGAGTCACCCCTTCGACCGGAGGCCGTTGCTCAGTTCAATGAGAGCGGAACCTCTCCTGACATTAGAACCCAGGTGGTGGTTTCTGAAGTAGAGGGGGAAATGTGTTATCAGCGTCTATCGGTGGCGCAACACTGGCGCTTGTGGTCGTTGCTGCCAGCGCTGGTTGCGGTGCTTCTCTGCTGGATAACCCGCGAGCCAATGACCTCACTTTTCGGAGGGATCGTTGTCGGTGCTCTGCTTCTTTCGCGCTACGATCTGACTGACCAGGTGCTGATTACATCGCTGGCAACCCGCGATGCCGTTGGAATTCTTATTCTCTACTTATGGCTTCTTGGAGGTCTGGTCGGTATCTGGTCGCGCACCGGTGCGGCCCAGGCATTCGCCACCTGGATGAGCACGAACTTTGTCCGCGGCCCGCGAAGTGCCAAGTTTGTTGCCTGGATGCTTGGAGTGATTTTCTTTCAGGGCGGTACCATGAGTGCGGTGCTTGTGGGTACAACAGTGAAGCCGCTCGCCGATGAGCATAAGGTCAGTCACGAAGAGCTCTCGTATGTTGTCGACTCAACGTCCTCGCCCATCGCCGGCCTCCTTGCTTTCAATGCCTGGCCGGGATATGTCCAGGCGTTTCTTTTCATTCCCGGTGTAGCCTTTCTTGCCACGGCAGAAGACCGAATTGCTTTCTTCTTTAAGAGCGTTCCTTTCAGTTTCTATTGTCTATTCGCTGTTCTGGGAACGTTGCTTCTCTGTTTCGACAAGGCCCCGGTCCTCGGCAAACGGTTCCGCACAGCAATTAAACGTGCGAAAGAAACAGGAGAAATGGATGCTCCCGACGCTGTTCCACTGAGTGCTAAGGAACTGCAGACAAGCAATGTCCCCGATGGCTATACGCCAAACGTTCTTGAATTCTTCATCCCGCTGATAGCTCTTCTGGGGATTGTTATCGGAACCTTCATCGCCACGGGATCGCCCCAGGTTCGATGGGCGTTCGGTGCCGCCGTTCTCATTGCCATGGGTTTGGCAATCTTGAGAGGCATGACGCTCATGGAGGTCATCACGGGAATGATCGAAGGCCTGAAAGGCGTGGTGCTGGGTTCTGTCATCCTGATGCTTGCGCTTGTGGTCGGAAGTATCAGCAAAGAAACGGGTGGTGGTATATACCTGGTTGACTTGCTCGGCGACAAGATCCCCTACTGGCTGCTGCCTTCACTCCTTGTGCTTTTAAGTATCACGATTGCCTTTTCGACCGGTACAAGCTTTGGAACCTACGCAGTGACCTTTCCTCTCGCCATGCCGCTGGCCTGGGCGGTGGCAGAAGCGCAAGGTGTTGACAATCCGCAGGTCTTTCTGATGATCTGCTTTGCTTCGGTGCTGAACGGCGGGATTTTTGGCGATCAATGTTCTCCGATCTCCGACACCACGGTTCTCAGTTCCATGAGTACAGGCTGTGACCTGATGGATCACGTACGTACTCAAATCCCTCCTGCCTGTGCGGCAGCTGGTATTGCACTGGTCTGCTGGACCATTGCAACGCTCGTTATTGCTTAGAAAAGGATAGAAACCATGACCGCTCGCTTATTTGGTATTATATTTTCCCTGATCGCTTTTCCTCTCCTGGCGGACCACCATGCAATCAGCAGTCCTTCCAACGACAAGCCCATCATCGGGATTAACATGGCCGTGTCAGAACGTGAGAACTCCTCTCGCGTCAGTCTGAGCGCCGGGGATGTCTATATCGATGCCGTTACTGAAGCTGGAGGTATCCCGGTTGTTCTTCCCCCAGTCTCGACAGATGACGCTATTGCGGCCTATGTTGACATGGTTGACGGGTTCGTTTTCGTCGGAGGACCAGACATCAACCCTTCACGTTACGGCCAGGAGCCCCATGAAACCTGGAACCCGATCCCTGAACGACGGGAAACCTTTGACTTTATGCTCATGGAAAATGCCCTTGAATCAGGCAAGCCTCTGCTTGGTGTTTGTCTCGGCATGCAGGAGCTTGCTGTACAGACAGGAGGTGATATGATACAGGATATACCGTCTCAGACAGAGAGTGATATCAATCATCGTCCTGGTCTTCCCGGTGCAGAGGACGCCCATGATGTGACAATCACACCGGGAACGAAACTCCATCAGCTCATCGGTACGGATCGCGTGAGTGTAAATAGCATGCACCATCAGGCATGTGCGACTCCTGGCCCGGGAGTTATCGTTGGAGCTCGTTCACCCGACGGAATTATCGAGGCGATTGAGATTCCCGATCACCCTTTTGCGATTGGGGTTCAATGGCATCCTGAGCACCAGATCATGCGCGAGTACCAACTCTCTATTTTCGAAGGATTGATTAACGAAGCGCGACGTCAAAAGAGTGAAAGCATCAAAGAGATGATGGAAGAACCTGTGAAAGAAGAGGCCCTTTCCCAGGTAAACTGAGAACTGACCTACGTTACCCAAGCGGTATAGCTGGACACTCTAGAACATAAACCAGCCGTCTGAGATGAGAGAACCAATACTCTTCACGGCAGGGTTGGTTCCGTTTTCGTATTCTTCGCCGTTCGTTTGATTATCTCCATCGAAGTCGCCCTCCGCGTCTTCATCGAGATCACCGAAGTAGAACTGCTCCCAATCATCGCCGAGCATGTCATTATCAGTGTCAACCTCTTCAGGAAGCGGAGGAAGTTCAATATTCAGCACTTCCGTGACGAGCGCAGGAATTGGATCAAAACCACAGTTATTGATGTCTATCAGAGTATCTACAGTGATGATCGTTCCGTCGGGCCAGGCATCGGCCAATCCATCTAATCGATAGGTATCGGGACCAACGCTGAGAAGGAAACCATCCTGGTCGGTGTTGAGCTCACCCATAAGGACCGTATTGGCAGCGGGTAAAGCATTGAAGAACAGGCCAACTTGATTGGCAACGACATCGATGTTCGCTTCACGGACTCCGTCAGGAATCATTTGAGCATCGACGGCACGACCGGCAAAGTGGTCAGTTAAGAGCTTCAACAGGGAGTCCTGTTGAGGCGCAGTATAGAATCTCAGGTAATCGTTAACCAGATCAATCATGTTCGTCGAAACGGCATTGGAAATATCTACGTACAGCGCTGCCTCATTTCGCCTGGAGCGAAGATCTGCAACATCAAGAAGATCGGGTCCCTGGTTCTCTACGGCAGGAAGAAACTCCGCGTTCGCATTGATTTCATAATAGCGGTTCAGAAGGAGAGCCTCGGCCATCGTGCGGGCAGAGAGCTCTGCGCCAGCTGATGAATCATAGATCATTGATTCATACTGAGCTTTATAAGCATCCCTCCAATCAGAAGGAGAACCTGCGTCTGGGCAAAGATCATTGAAGTCAATGCAGAGTGCGAGAGGAGGCTCAACACCAAGGATTACGCGACCGGAGCCGTCGAGAGCTCTGGCTCGTATATAGTGAAACTGCTCGCCACTGGTCCTATAGGAAAAAGAAAGTCCCGCCGACTGAACAGCTGGAAGCCTTGGGACACCAGAGGCATTCGTGACATCCACCTCGTAAGATGCGGGAAAAGGTAGGTCTGGTGAAGGCGAAACAGGTGGAGCTGACGCACCGATCGGCGTTTCATCTATATCTCCGCTGCGCATAATCTCGACCGTTTGAAGGTTCGCGGCAGCGGGAAAATCATCCGCATCCCCCGCTGCGGTGCCGCGGAGACCTTCATCGTAATCGGTCCAGGTATCTCCATCCGTGTCTATCCACAGAGGAGGCAAGAAGTTGGGGTCCATTGGGAGAAAAGCGTTAGCGCCACGAATATACTCGTCGAAATCGTCGAGTGTATTGTTATTAAAATCTGCCTGTGCTTCGAGAGGACTCAGTCCGAGCTCAACTTCAACCCGGTCTGGTATTGTATCTCCATCACTGTCGACGCATGTTGAGAAAAGGATCGTGTAATTAGCAACCTTTGCGAGCCCCATGGTTGGTCCGAGAACACCACGATAATTGAGCGTTGTATCCTCAGCGACATATATATCTTCCCCTGACCATTCGACTTCTGGATCGCCATTGATCGAATAGAAGATCTGCGTTGTGTTATCGGGAGCATAAAATTGTAAACGTTTTGTATACTCATAGGTACCACCAGGAGGATCGACCTCAACACCGAGAACATCATAAGTACCGGCATCGCCAAAGTAGGCAGTTGATTCGATGGGAAAGTGATAGTTCCCGAAAATGAAGTAATTAGCGGGGTTTCCAGGAAGTACGAGATCAACTTCCAAAGGACTCCCTGCAACAAAACCATCCATCGCTGTCGGAAATGCGCGCTGAACCTCGATCGAGAAACCATCGTAAGGACCGATAGCAGTTGTATAACCGTCAACAAGACGCGTATCAACGACTCGTGGTCTGTCAGCGTTGGGGTAATCACTATCATATACAACGATATTTGCTACAGGTGAATCAGCCATCGAAGACCCAGCGGTGCCGATAAGAAAAGCCAGTAGAGCAGCTTGATTAAATGTTGTTTTCAAGGTTCTCATCTTCCTGGTATCGTTGTCCCAACTGTGAATGGTCCGCGGAGCTGTTTAATTTCATAGGTATCTGGTTCAAGCTCCATAAACAGGTACCGATAAGAAGTATTTCCAACATGTCCCGAATCATCAACAAAGTATAATTCATCCTGTTGTGTAACAAAGTCAGGCAGATAGACGAAGAAGCCATCATCCAAGGCTCCACCTGGCTTGTTAATTGATTCAATGAGAGGAGAGACCAGAACCCACGGCTGATCCCCTTTCCCCTGGCGCTGACGCCAGACGAGGAATGGAAGGCTTGGTACTGTAAACGAGTCTATACCTGCTTCTCCACCACCCACCTCTAGAACGCGAATCACAACTCCATTGATTCCATTCTGAATTGTAAAGGTGGCCCGTTCGGGAGTCCAGTCGAGAACGGGGGGAAGTGGACGTGCGTTCCAGCGAAAATCGCCGTTCTGCTGATCATTAAAAGCTTTTGATGCCCAGGTGAAAGGAAGCCTGTCGCTTTCCTTTGCCGCGCCGGTGATTGCCACCGCTTCTACAAACACTTCGTAATTTGCATTTCCAGCGAGCGTGCCACCGTCTCGATTAATGACTGATGTAACGTATGTGAATTCATTCTGAGATGGGTCGTAGGTGAGATCATTGATAGGCACTTCCAATGGCCGAGTCTGTTTATTCCCGTTTTCAACGAAATGAATGCGATAGAACTGAGCTCCTGAAAAAGGTCCTATCCAACTGAGGGATATATCAGGATTTGCTGGAAGTCCCGTTGCCTGTACAGACACCATGGTTGGATTCGGAAAGTTACCAAGATAGACAATGATTGGATCGAAATATTGAGGCAGTCCGAGGTTTCCATGCTTATCAACGGGAACGATGGAATAACAGACTTCCGCAATGGTTTCGGGATGAAAGTTATCTTCCATAATGCTGGATAGATTCTCGCATGGCACTTCTTCGACCAACTCATAGTCTTTACAGCCATTGACACTACGATAGAGACGATAGGCAACCGCATCTCCACTGCAATCCATGCTGATCTTAAATGGAGGTTGATCTCCACCAGGAATGACCGGGACCAGACCAACATCAATATCAGAGGGGCCAAGAGGATCACAGATTTCTTCGAATCCCCGGATACTTGCTTCTACACGGTATATCTGACGTTCATTCCCAGGCTCCCAGGTGACTGGTGGGCCAAGCTCGATTGATTGCGTTGTGCCATCTAATGCGGTAACCGTGAAGCGATAGATATTTATATCATCCTGATCGGCGACCTGTATGGCGGGAAGTTCGTAAAGGAGCTCGTCATTCGCGAAGAAATCCAATTCTACAATCGGTACCAGAAGAACAACCTGACCATCACCAATCTTTTGAGAAATGGAAACGCGCTCGATGGCAGGATGAGTTCTGCGGATCGTGAAGATTGGCCTCCACTCGGTTTCTCTTGTCCCTGCTTGAGAAGACAAGTTGCCGGATACGAAGATGGAAGGACGTGAAACACAATACTCTTGAATACGACCTGGTGCCGGACCGACAACATCGTCTATAACACCATAGGCACCTGGGGACAAGGCACTCTCATTTCCGTGTTCATCAAGCGCAGAGATAGAATACCAGAATGCTGTGCCCCGTGGAGCCTCGCCTGCTTCGTCATCATCATAAATGACTTTGCCGTTTACGGGCTGCGCAGGAGCTGGGATCTCAGCGATAAACCCTTCCGTGAGTCCGTTCATGGGAGGAAAGGGACCCTTCTTCTGGTTGTTTGTATAGTCCTGATACCTGTAGATCCGATAGGCAACGACATCTGGATCCATCTCGTTCCACAAAACCTTCAGAAAAGCGCTAAGGTCGTCGTTCTTAACCGCTTGAACGAAAACACCACGAGGCGGGTTAGGCTCGAAAGTATCGCGAACGGTTGCCTCAAGCGGATCACTTGGCAGTCCTTCATTACCAAGGAGATCGCGGGCAACTGCCCAGTAGGTACAGGTATCGCCAACAGTTAAGAGATCGTCTTCATTGAGAGTTTCCAGCCACTCGCCAGAGTCTGCGAATATATAAGTCTGATCCGGGTCCTCACCAACGATGGGCGAAGGCTCAAGGATCGGTGTCTTGTTGAGCCTGACCACTTCGTCTTTTACAGACTCATAGTCCTCCCCTGCTTCGAGAGCTCGAGGAAGTTTGTAAATATTAAAGCCAAAGGCTGTTGTTGCAAAATCATTATAGTCGGTCGGCATATCAAAGTTGAGATAGATCCGACGGTGGTTCCCACGAGCAGGTGTCACGCCGTCCCGACCGCGAAGAAAAACTTCAACCAGGTTTGTCGGAGGAGGCAGAATAATCGGGTTCATTGCATCGACCTGGATTTCACCAAGTGCATCAACGGCATTACCATTGGCGTCACCTTGCCAAAGCTCATAGGTAAAGGGACCATTGTTCGGATCAACGTAGTCCAGATATCCGAGCCCTTCGACAAGCGCAAAACCGTAGTTGGTCTGAACCATGTAGTTTCGGCGTGCGACACCGTGGTCCGTGTTATCTTTACCATCAAGGATGGCAATCGCCATTTGTGAAAATTCCTGGGGAGTTACAGGCTCGGAACCGACGATGCGTTCCATCATCATCTTCGCATCTTCAAGGATTCGATCTTCACCTTCTCGGTAGAAAATACTTTCTATCAGCTTGGGACTGCGTGTTCGCTGGACGACGGCGATTTTCTCACGCATGTTCTGCCCGTCAGTACGATAAATCACCGCGTTTTCAAGCTCAACAAACCCGTCCAAAGTATCCCAACGAAGCAATATTCGACGTCCAAAGATTTCATCGCCTCCCACTACCCCAGTAAAGAACACAGGAGTAATGTTAGGCTGCGTTTGTGCAGAGATCGGCATGGCTGTTCCCAAGAGCAGTAGGGAAAGCATTGAAAGTAGTATTTTCATTGAGAATGTTTTCATTCGTCTTTTTCCTGGTTACTCGTCGTTATAGACCGCATTCTGCGCTATGATCGACGCTCCAACCTCCCTGATAAATTGCCTCAAGCCACAACAGGCAGGTAGCACACCCCTTGTCTGCCCAGACATCATCTGGGGTAAACCAACTCTCAGGCTCGCACCATCCGAGACCTCCGCCAACCCAACCCGTTCCTTTAAAGAAGTAACCGGCAGCTTCTTTTCCTCCAATCAGAACGATCTTGCCTCGAACACTTACAAGACAGAGTGCTTCGCCCCAGACACCCGCAGTCAGCTTTCCACCATATGAAGGTCCTTCAACGAAATACCAGAACCCTGCACCGGCAGTCGCCCCGACGCGTAACATACATGTATAGTCGACGATCGGTATTGCGGCTTCACCAAAACTATATATCCCCGTAATCTCATTCTGCGTAAACAGTCCGCCAACCTCGGGATCGATCGACTCGAGAATTTCAACGCCGTTGCAGGTTCTTCCAAGGAAGATACCACCGCGCATGGAAACGCTATTAAAGACGATTCCTGCTGAGAATGCGATATAGACTTCGTTGGCTCCAACGCCCGCTGCGAAGGAAGGAGCGATCACCTTCACAGCCTCGAAATTCAGCGAGCCACTTGTTTCAATCAGGCCACCTACATCCGAGACAAAGAAGGGATCGTCGGGTGCATTCTGATTAAGGCGCAGCATCAACGCGATCTGTTCAGCCACCAGGCTCGACCTTGGAAACCTCAGCGGGATTCCATAGACAGCAATCTTCACTTTAATGGACTCCGCTCCGACCGGAGTTCCACAGACTGGTGCATTGGAGTTGTTCTTAAACCTCTCCATATCGAGAGACGCCATGAAACTGAATTCTTCGTCGGGTACCGTGAGCGAAAAGTCAGCATCGATATGCAAGCGGTCCATGGTTTCTGCGCCGAAGACCGCATAACCACTCATCTTCGCGGCAACAACGCCGGTTACATCATTGATGGATTGAGCTGCCTCATCCAGCACGCCGCCGATGAGATCGATATATGCCTTAACCTGGTTATTGAGAGCATCAAAGAATCCGTTAAGGATATTCTGAACTTCCTGCTTTAGGGGTTCGAACAGCTCGGCCACAACCTGGTTAACCGCCTGCATGAAGAAGGCATTATAGATGGTGTTTATGAGTCGTGTATTGACCATCTCGGGATCGAGGTTTCGTACAGCAGCTGCATTATTCTGCAGCTCGGAGATAAGTCCTTTGATCTCATTCTGAACATCTGTCATAGCCTGACCGAACTCAACGCCTTGAATGAGTGAATCGATGGCAGGAAGAGTTCCAAGGTTGTCCAGTTGCATCCGTAGTTCTTCAAGCACAGGGCGGAGCTGATTATTGATCAGCTCTTCGACAATATAGTTCCTAGCTTCTTCCACATCTCCAAGAACCTGCTGCACACCACTTGGATCTGCTCCGGCAAGTTCAATCAATGCGACCAGAACATCTTCAACGGCTGAGGGATCCAAAGCTTCAATTTGATTTGTCAGATTCTCAAGACCTGTCAAAACCTGATCGATCTTTCCAATAATTGGCCCAGTGTCCCCTGAGAGTTCCAGTTTCAGAACCCCTTCGAGAGAATTGATCTCACCGTCTATAATATTATTAATGTTCGTGATATCTGCGTTCTGGAGAACATTATCAGTATTCGCAGCAGCGTTTCTGATATTGTTCACCATCTGGGTGACAGCTGGCCGAGTGAGATCTTCCATACCGCCGCGTATAGCCTCCCCCAGCTGCCCTGACAGCGAGCCATTAACCACGTTCATATTGTCTTTAATGGGGCCGAGGAGAGCCTGAAGAGCAGGATCTGCAAGATCCTCTAGAAGACTGGAAACACTTATAGATGGGATACCGAATTCTGCGGCGAAACGAACATCTGTTTCGTCCTTCGTGATTCCATTCACACTTGAGTTAATGCTGAGAACAACAAGGTCGCGACCTTTTTCTTCTCCCGCGGCAGTTGCAAACCTGCGTGAGATATTATTGTACTTTACCTTATAATCAAGAGGGATTACATTAGCGAAACTGGCCTGAACGTTAGGCCTCCAGTCCTCGGAATCGAGATACTCTTGAATGGTTGAAATACCTGCGGGAAAACCATCTCGATCGTTGTCTATACTGACAGGAGGTGATTGGGCGTAGGAGCGTCCGTCAAAAACCTGCGGGATACTACCGGAATCGTAAAGAGCAACAACGGGAGTCGCCCCCCAGAAAGGCAAACTCATGTCACCAACGAGAACTGTTTTCCCGTTGATATTCATGGTATTGTCCCATGCTGAATAATACATCTGCCGGAGCGTAAAGGGCCACTCCTGCAGTGTGTTGCCAAGTTCGCCTGTAATGACCGCCTCCAGGATATCTCCATCTCCGGCAAAGTTCGTATCAACGAGTAGAGATTTACTCAGCTCGGGCACAGAGTTTGAACTGCTTGTCCAGAGCGACCGTAAAATGGTGCCACAGGAGGACTCTACAGGGTCGCCCATCTCATCGATGACATCGCGAAATTCAAGTCCACGGAATTTGAAGTCTCGGTTCCAGTAAGCCAGTGTATTTTCAAACGTGTCTATCTTTGCAGCGCCAGGTGAACCACAGGTATCAAGCTCAAGTGAGGTGAATTCGAAAAATGTATCTGAGGGAAAAGGCAGATCCAGGTTGCCATCAATGGCGCTATCCTGCCATTGCAGGTTATCCTGAAGGGTAATATTGAATTTTGTCAGCGTGGTCTCGTATTCTCCGTAGAGCATCAGTGGAGGGAGCATCGCAACTGAGTCTGCAGAGGCGTCCAGCAACCCGGTGAAACCTCCGCGGCGAACATAGAACTTGCTGGCATTGGATGATGTGAAGGGCGCGTTCTCACATGCCAGTTGAACACTGAATGGCACACCATCAAAATCGGGCTTGTCGACATTGAACCCTGCATAGACACCGACCCCTTCCGTGTAGGCATCCTCAGGATAAGTAGCGAAAACAAGATCCGTAACTTCGGCACTTAGCCGACCCGCGTAAAGATAAGCGTGGGGAAGGTGATCGGTAAGTGTTGTTTCACCAAGAGCTTTTGTTCCTGTTGCATAGACGGTTCCATCAATCTTAAAGGGACCTACATTATATGCATCGAAGACAATATTGAAATCAGGGCCGGTTGAACTATCCGGGGATCCAAAAAGGGCCCAGTCCTTCCCTATTTGCATCAGGACATTTCCAGTGGCGAGAGTCCTCACTGGAGGTCCGCCCGTACAGGAATCACTATTATAGTCCTGACGCACACTATCAGCCCCGAGGAGGCCTATTGAGACTTCACTGACCGCATACTGCAGTTGCCAGATCGCACCGCTCAACATCATCCCAACAGGGAACGCCAGGTCATAATCCGCTGGCGTCAGGTTTTCAGCCTCGAAGTTGAGACCACCATTCTTGACAGAAACAATCCCGTTGAATGTTCCACCATCCAGCCACCAGGCGTTTGCTGGTCGAACTCCAGGAGCTGTTGCAAATTCGTTTCGAAAGTCATGCTCGAGAACAGGATTGTTCAGCGTAAAACCATTGTCGTCGTTAAACGCTGCTATACCATTCACTTTAATCGAGAAAGGTTCATTTCGAACCTTTACTCTCTCCAGTTCGCCGCCCAGGAGGATCGAGTTCTTAATAACCCCATCATTATCCAGAGCGATATTTCCGAGGTCATAGACATCTTCCCTCATAAAGGGCTCTGAGTCCTGGCGCTTGTAGACAATATTTTCAGGAAGGATGACTTCCACATTGGCCGATGCCCCAGTCGCTGTCAGAGCAATGCCTGTGGCATTATAGGTCCAATTACCGAGAGGTGGGTCATAGGGTTGAGGGAACGTGAGCGAAACAAGACCTGCCGTGACGTTAAAGACACCTCCACCGCTATCGCTGACGGTGAGCGGCCCAGCGGCAGTATTTCCGGAGCCGGCCCAGGCAATCGTCCCATTAAACTCATCTCCAATGACGGTTCCATTGACGACAGTTGCTTCTATATCCCCGAAGACGAGCGTATTGGGGGTGACGCCAGCCCGGCTCTCAGGAGGGAAAAGAATGAAAGCAAGTAGGGCACATAGCCATGGGTAGACGTACTTCGGGTTGGTTGGCAGCATGGACTGCTATACCTCGACAGGGGCGTTCGCAATGCGACGATTCATGTGAAACTAGAAGGTTCAAAAACATACGTTTGCAAACCTCTCAGGTCAATGAATTAATGCAACATTATTTACTTATAACAAAATATCAGTGTTCTTTCGAAGAAATATATAAACTTCCGTTTATAGAATCAGGGTAAAACCCCCTCAGGCCCGAAAATGACCCTCTTTGGGAAGCTCCTCTGAGAATGCAGAATTGTTGTTCGATTGCCGGGCGAAGCCGGATGACCTGCCTCTGCCCATGCTCTGCCCCACGTGTGACGGATGTCTCAAGACGTTGGTAAGACGTCGAACAGACGTCGGACAGACGTAGGTCATCCCATGGGAAGGTCGTTCTCAAACCCCAGGAGGATCGACTCCGCCGATGAACCCAGGTAGGGAAGAATGTGTCAGGACAACAGACCTTGAAGTATTGTGGCGAGCTAATTGCACTTGCTTAACCAAGACCAGAGATGGGTCTTCCATTAACTCAACAAGGATCAGCTGATGAAAAGCGTCGAGGTTCCAGGCCTGGGACATGAAATTCAGTGCAAGACCAGTGAATCCCTCGCGAAAGCTTTGCTGTCGGAAGAGCTGAAACTCACGACGGCGTGTGGTCGAAATGGCCTTTGCGCAACGTGCCATGTCATTGTGACTGGCGGGTTTGAAGATGGACTGACTCCGATCACGGAGAAAGAGGAGAAGGCGCTGGCGAGACTTGCTGACAGGCAGCCCAATTCTCGTCTGTCCTGCCAGGCGAAAGTGATTGGTGATGTAAAGGTTCGGCTTCCAGACGGTGAATACCTTCAAAGCGCAGACACTCTGCTCGATAAAATTGGTAAACGAGCTGAGAAAAATCTTCTTCATCCCGAAACAGGGAAGATTCTTGTGATGGAAGGTCAGCTAATCACAAGATACGTGGTTCGTCAGCTTGAGGGAGCGGACCTCGCTCCCTGGGCAACGCAAAGTCGCCTGAAGCAACGCTGAGAACCCGACAAGTCAACGAATATATACATTTGTCCATACGTACATTTTCCACATGTAACAGTTTTACTGTATATCTCAACAATCCCTCCGCTCCAACCGACCTATTTTGAATCACTGACTCGGCACGCAATTCTCTTTGTCAGTAGTTGCCTGACTGAAAAATGGGCAACTCTACTGAAAGTGATTCAAAACAGGTCGACACATGAGTGGCATTACAACAGAAGCTGGCGGTTCATCAAGATTCCGACATAACTATTATGACCCAGAAGATTTCTTCACCAAAGATCCCAAGTCGGGCGAAATAAGACGTCGCGATGGCCAACGAGTGGTGTCCATTTCCGAAGATTTCGTAGCGGCTTTGATGGCGGGAACAGCCCAGGAAGTCGGAGACGAGGCATCACGGGCAATACTTTATCAATCAGGTTACAAGTGGGCGCTTGCAGATATGAAAGCGTTCCAGCCCAGATTGGAAAAAGAATTCGGTAATACGCCCATGGGATCGATGCATCTTGACTTCGTTCTGGAGACCTGGTGGTGGCCGCTGACAACCGAGGGCTGGGGTGGATGGAAATTTGACTTCGAACACCGCAAGTCGGGACTGGTCTTCGTCGATCTCCACGACTCGGTCGTAGCTCAAAGTTTGGAACGTATTGGAAAACCAGTCTGTTACTGGTATGCCGGGCTCTTTGGTGGTCTATACAGCTATTTATCAAAGCGAGAACTGAGTTGTATAGAAATACAATGCTATGCAAATGGTTTTGATGTTTGCAAATTCATGATTGGTAAGGAACAGAAAGTTAATTCTGCTGCTTACTGGGTAGAGGAAGGTGCCAGCGCCTCAGAGGTTATGGAGAATCTGGTCTAACGATGGAATTTACAATACCCGAAGCTAAAGCCATCAGACGTCTCGCTGCATCTATTGCAGTAGCTCAAGATACCCGCTCTGGACAACAGACACAGAGCGATGCGTCTCTGGGAACGTCAGTGAGGCAATACCTGATAAATTTTCCATGGAGTGGTCCTGGAACATTTAACGAGGACCAGAAGCCATCGAAGTTTGAAGAATCTACCGTGGCCCAATACTTCTACGCTTTTCCATGGAAAGGAACGTCACGGTCGCGAGTTATGATTCGTGGAGAGAAGAGTCGCCGGCAGGAAAATCCTTCGACATCGGAGAAAAAGCAATTGTCCGAGGACTCGAAGCGCAACATCGACTCATTTTTTGAAGATACATTTGATTGAGAGCAAGAAAGATGAACGTAACACTGCACCCGATCCTTGAGGATCACAGAAAGAATAACCCTGGCACTTACCTGAGAGATGACGAGCTTGATCAAATTGTTCAAGATGACGCATATATGTCGCCTCGAGTTATTGCAGCGAAAGAAGCGAAAAGCCTGGAAGACAAGATCCTGGGAAAAGTGATCCCAACGGTCTTGAAAAAGTACGATTTCAAAGGTCGTTATGAATATGGTCCCGACAAATGTTATCGCGATGTCGGGGCCGTCTATAAATATTCTGTCTTTGCCATGCTGTGTGATAATCCGCAAATGCTCGAGGATAAGCTGTTAACATGGATGGGAACAATCATTCGGTCACTTGATTTCCCCGGAGGAAGTGACTCTATCAGATACACGTACACAAATCTCAGCAAAGTATCAGAAAAGTACCTTTCAAAACGATCAGCCGATCTGCTGTTGCCTTACTTGAAAATTGCCGAAAGGAGCCTTCCTGAAAATGTCAGAAGTTGATTTCGAGAACAAAGTGCCCTTTTACGAAGAGGACTACTTCGTTCATAACTTGAAAAAAGGAAGCGTCCATAATCGATGCGGTACAAAAATGTGCTTTATGCCAAACGAGCTGTTGTTTGGTCTGTATGAAACTCTTCAGGAAGAAGTAGGAGATGCGTGGACACAGGTGATCGAGCGCGTTGGGAAGATATGGGGCAAGCGTGTCGCCAAGAGGTTCGAAAATGAAATGACTGAATATTACGGACGCCCCGTCTATGAGCTACCGATGACAGAATTCAAAAAGATTGTTGAAGCTTTTTTCGCCTATAATGGTTGGGGTGTCTTGACATTAAACTTCTCCCATTCAGACACAGGCATCATCACAGCGCGCTTGAAGAATTCGGCATTCGCCGAAATATTAGGCACAACCAACGGAAGAGTTGACGGTATTGTATCAGGCCTGTTGGGTGAACTCTTTAACCAGATGTCTGATCGTGAAGACATTGTATGTTATGAAACAGAGTGTATATCAAGAGGAGATAATCATTGCTCCTTTGTTATGGGGATTTCCTCCAGGTTAAAACCTGTGGCATCGTGGATAGACGAGGGGATTTCTCAAAGTGAGATTGTCAGTCGTCTTGAAACGGCAACAGTCGAGGTATCTGCATAATGGTGAATGTGAGTTGCATGATGAAAGACGAATTCCTAACAGCTGACCATTTGGCTTCAGGCGGTGAAGCTTCCGTTTTCAAGGTAAGAACGAAGAACGGAAAGCTGGCAGCAGCAAAGAAATATTTCGAGGATAAGAGTGCCTCCTGGCAGCGGGAGTATTCCATCGCACTGGCGTTGCCAGACCATGAAAATATCGTAAAAGTTGAGTTTGCAAACATCACCGACGAGGGGAGACGAATCCTCGTTTCAGAGTATTGTGCTGGCGGAAACCTGAGAAGCTGGTTGCAGGCTCGTGGAAAACTTCAGGCCAGTCATGCACTTCAAATTGTTTTCCAGATAGCTTGTGGTTTGTCCGCGCTCGCTGAGAAGAAAATTATCCATGGCGATATTAAACCAGAGAATATTTTTCTAAAGAAACGCAGCAGGCCTGAAAGATGGCTCATCGGTGACTTTGGTTCGGCGCGACTTTTATCGGAGCCGCAAAGAGGATCATGGTCATTAACGAAGGCTTATGCGCCACCTGAATTCTACGATCTGTTCGCAACGGAGACATCTGATGTCTATTCTTTGGGCATTCTGCTGGCAGAACTGATTACTGGAGTCCGAGATGATAACATCTGGCACCTCGAGTTGAGGGAGAAACTCCCAAAGGTATATGCACTGATCGGTAGAATGATAGACGCGAATCCAGAAGAAAGACCTCATCCATCCAGGTTAACAAAAGAAATTCAAAACCTGATGGTACAAACAAGACTCGAGAATTATGTCGATCAGGAATCGAATCAGATACTCAATAAAGTCTATGAAAAGCAGGATAAAGGGGCCGAAAAATGAGTTTTTTATCAAGGATTATGAAAGGGCTTCAACGTCCGCAGGCAAAATCTGGAAGATCAACAGAGTCTATTTTTTCTGAGTTTAACTCGGGAGTGGGAGAGGCCGCTGAATTGCAAATAGCCACCCAATCGGTTACTGAAGAGATAACAGAACAAATAAGTGAGGAAGAGCGCGATCAATATAGACAGTTCTCAGTGGGCGATGCAGAAACCGAAGAAATGCGCCCAGAGGAATTTAAAGGGGAGCCGCTGATGAATGACTTCCTTTGGGAGGATCAGTCATGAAAGTTCTTCTGATAGGGGGTACAACAGGTGGCTGTGGCAAATCAACGCTCGCAGTAAGAGTAACGGAAGAGTTAGGACGACGCGACATTAAGACGGCACTTATAGACTTGTCACCCTACCCTTCCTCACAATGGCTTGCAGAAAACAATTCCTGCGATATAAGCCATGGGCAATCTCCAGATACAGAATCGGCAGCAAAAGCTGTGTTGCGTCCATACGAGCTGAAGGGATATCAGCTTATCATTCTGGATTCTTCTACCATGAACGATGCGGCGCTCCAGCCGTGGTTAGGCATCGCAAATGGATATCTGATTACAACCCGTGTGGATACCTTTTCATTACGAGCGTTTGAGGGAATATGGGACGCGATCAGCCTTTATCGGAACGCTTACTCAAATATGAGGTTTATGGGATTTATTCCCAGTCTATACAGAGATGATGAAGAAATCAACCTCCGACATTTCAAGAAGCTGGCAGGAGACCTCCGCTTCCCTGGTGTCATTCCGTTCGATCTTCATGAAGAGCGAAGAAGTGTCCTCAGACATATAGGTGGTCTCACTCCTCTACCAGATGGGTTGTCAGATAAAAGCCGAGATGAGTTTTCGAAAATATCCAGCTATATTCAACAAGAGTTTGAATTAAAACCTGTAGAACAGCCAGAAGAAACTTTGGAAAAAGGATTGATGGTAAAAATGTGGAGAAAGGCTGCGAGCCTTGTGAAAAAAACCTCTCGTCCGAAAGTAGAGATTTCAAATGCCTGATCGCCTGCCAATCATAGCCGTGGTTAGTAGTAGCGGAGGAGCAGGAAAGACGGCTGTCTCTGCGATGTTGTCCCAGAAATTCACATCCAACGGATTGGATATGGCTTTATGTGATGCCACCCTCGCGGTAGGGGTATCAGCCCTCCGCCCCCCCACCGGCTTTTCTGGTGAAAAAGTACAAACGTGGGATGGCGAAGGCAATACAGTTCCATTCAGGGAAGTTTCTGACAATCTAGCTGCAGTGAAGATCTCCCTGCCTCATCTGGACCGAGCAGCCATGCTGACTCTTAGAAACTTTGCTTTTGAATCGGGGCATAAGGCTCTGCTGATTGATACACCTGTGACATCTCATGAGCACCTCTCCCCAATACTCACCTATGCGACAGCTATCATTTATGTGATGCCTAATTCTCTGGCGGCATTCAGACGTTCTCAGCAGTTCCTTACTGGATTGAAGGAAGAAAGAGCAAAACCGGGACGTCTATTCAGTACTGGATGCGTTCTTAATAAGGTTGACCTATCCTCTCAAGAAGGACGAGCTACGTTCTCTTTCTTACAGACTCACCTGGCACCAATTCTATTAAAATCTTACATCACAGAGAATGCTGATATCAGGCAGTCAATGGTGGAAGGGCTATTCCCTCAGGGCTCTTCTGATAGTGATCTGGAAATGCAGGTCTCTAATCTTTACGACGAGATCATGGAAATCCTGAACGCAAAACTGAAATCTCTAAGTCAGGGAATGCGATGATCATGGCAAATTTGACAACGATTGACAAAGCCTTGTGGGAGACCACCTTGGATACGCTCCACGATTTTGAGACCAGGCAGATTGACTCTCCGGAAGTCTATGCTTCACGAACCTGTAAGAGTGGCAAGACTGCATTGTCATTTCATGACATATACGTGACCGGTGTCGGCACTCTTCGCAGTACACTGATAAGCGGTACCAATGCTTCTATTTTTAATGTCATGATTTTCCCGGACCCTGAGAACGAACAACTCATTTTTGCTTCTGAAATTGTTTGCATGGGACCTCATATTCATGTTGCCGTGGTTGATATACAACCTGCTGAGCCAGGGTCTACCCTACCAGCAGAGTTAAAAGGCGCACTCGAAGATAAGCATTCTCAGGTTGAAGATCTGCAGTTCAAAGAAGAATGGCCAGAGTGGTGCAAAGATTACTTCACTGATCGGTGTTTCTTCGGCAAAAGACTCTCATTGGATAACTTATCCGATATCGAGTCACTCTATGAAAATTATCTTTCTGTCTATTTGTCTCACATGAAGGTGGGAGACGATGCACAGGGTTACACAACTCAAGGAAGCGACCACGTTAGGAAGTACAAAGATCACCACATTGAGAACTCGCCGGGGCTGATGTACCTCGGTCGACTTTTCGGAGAAGAGTGGACATCAAAGTTTTTACGAGAAGGTATGTACGCTTGATTGAGAGAAAGGAGAGGATATACAGCGATCCTCTCCTTTGATAGCGCCCATCAATCTTACTGTTTTACAAACTTCACACCGTCAGCAATGACGAAACTTCCGCTTGAAGTCCAGCAGGAGAGACGGACCCGTGCCGCATTTCCTGAAGAGAAGTTATAGGTACCAAGTGATACCCAGGTTGCATTGTTTTGTTGCTGATTGACTGTTCTGACAGATGAACCACTAGTGTGATAGACGATGTAGGGCGCAGCGGTAGCTCTGTTACCTCCCGTAGTCCAGCGGGCATAGACTTCGTAATCTCCGGCTTCAGGAAGGTCCACATTCCACGTCGCGGCATCACTAACACTCCCGGTTGCTCTCGCAGAATAATTCGATCCCAGAAATCCAGAAACTGACGTACTCGGAAACCAGCTTGTCGAGGCACTGAATCCAATGTCAGAGTTATCAACGACGACTTCTACGGGGCTGTTTCCTCCGCCGGCATCGCTGTCAGCAACCCAGTCGATCCTGACTGAGTCTGCTGATACATACTGACTCGAGCTGGGGATCGCATTACTTAGAAAGACGATGTCCTGCTGCCCTGACTCAAATCGAAACGTCCCAAGAGAGTTAAATCTCTTCGCTCCGTTGGCGCTTGATTGCTGGTTGACCATCACCGTTTCCAGACCATCGGCGTGGTTGACAGAGAAGGGTGCTTCATCGCTGCGATAGGTAGAGTTGGAAACTGTGTACCAGACACCAACATCATAGAACCCCTCCTGAGGAATGTTTGCTGACCAGATTGCGGTAGCGGTTGGAGAACCATTTCCTCCCTGTGCGACTCTTGCGTAACTCCCAAAAGGATCTCCTGAAGAGCTTGTAATCCAGTTTCCTGAATCGCTGTAACCAGAGTCAGGGTTATCAATAATGAGTGGTGTTACGGGCTGCGGTGTTGATGATGTGACAGGCTGAAACTTTACAGCATCAGCATTTATATACGTTCCGGTTGACGCTCCATTGGAGATTTCCACGTATCCGCCTGTTCCAGAATTAAAGGTATATCGGCCAAGGTAATACCAACCAGCCTTATTGATCCGCTGGTTTACAAGATACGTCGAGGTACCGCCACTATGCCTGACACGATAAAATGCATCCGCTGAAGTCACGTTGGGATCAGACTCGCTGGAATGCCAGGAGAAAACATCGTAGAGTCCGGCTGAAAGATTGGGAGTAAAGCGTGCAGAACCTGTTTCAGAAGAACTTCTGGCGGCTCGCCTGTATGTCTCTCCGTAGTGGCCGTAGTTGTTAGATTTAGATCCTACCTGAAACCAGCCACCCGTTTGAGTGAAACCGGAATCCTCATTGTCGATGATCACTGGACCGCCAGAGTCACTTCCGCTATATCCCATAATGGACTTGAAATCATTCAGGCGAATACCGATACCAACACCATTTCTTCTTAGCTCAAAATTTGGGGTAGATTGATAGTTCAGTCCTCCGACAGTTGTGACGGCCGCCGTATAGCCAGCATTCTGTGCAAGACTGATTGTTGAGCTATTGTAGGCTCCAAATGGATACGCTAAATACTTCACATTCTTTCCAGAAATCTGTGCTTCGATGCTCGACAGAGACTGGTTAATTTCGCTGGATGGGCTTGATGTTGAAGTCAGATCTACATGATTTACAGTATGTGATTCAACTTTCAGAACACCGCTGGAGTCTTGTCTTCTCAACTCATCCCAGTCAGCATGGTCTTTAGATGTGAGAACACCAACAAATCCAGTGTGGGCGAAGTTAATACCAGTCTGATCAAGTTCTGCCATAATCGGGAAGGCAAAATCATTAACCCCCTCATAGTTGTCATCGAACGTTATGACAACTGCATTGTAAGGGATGCTGCCATTCCCGGATTTCCACTCCATGAGCTGATCCATACTGATAACGTTATAGTTCCGTTCAATGAATTCCATCATATCTCTGAAGTTATCTGGATAGACATCGTCATTAGCTGCTGTCTTTCCATCGGTGAAGCTCACGTCGTGAAACATGAGGATCCGGGCACTCGAGCCCTGAGCATGAACATTTTCAGGAGTCATCGTGCAAAGTCCGGCAGCACACAATGCCGCCAGTGACCAATTGCGTCTCATAGTCTCTTCCTCTTCTTGATTGTAGGATAATTCTGAGGAAGCTTGAGAACAAATCCTTAGCAGATGTCAAACGACTTTATTCGTCATTATTGTCACAATGAACGAGCAGATGAGAGAAGACCTTGAAACACTAAGGTTTTCTTATTTATCAGAGAATCACTGATTTTTGTGTGTCTATAAGGCCCGACAACCGAGGTTGTAGACTTCCGTTTTCTTGTAACCGTTTGCGTGCTAGTAAATAATCAGCCCTTCCTGCTCAGGCGCAGTAATTGTCACTTTTGGACTAATGAGATAGCCGATGTTATTATTTTCCTCATATTCCCCGACATCCCCCCAGAAATCATTCTCCTCAGTAAATCTGTCTATAATCCAACCAAGGAAATAACTACCTTCATCCATGTTGGGCACCGGAAGTTCGGATCGAATTATCTCATTTCCACTCCCAGGTACTGCTTGAACCTGTACCGTGCCTAGAAAGGAATCAGAGATGGAGATGGTCTCATTTGTAGACAGGAAGTAATGTATCTTAAAGGGCCCGGAAGTACGATCTCCATTATTTTTAACAGCCATTTCAAAATAGAGATTTCGGCCCATCTCAACGGAGGTCGGTTCAACTGTCCCTGTTGTTGTTCCTCCGCCAGACTCAGAAGTGTTGAAAGTTGTCAAATCTGGACTCAAGGCGCGAACGATTGCCATTGTAATATCGGGCATATAGACACGATTGATATCTTCATCCCCATCTTCACCGGCAGGCGGGTTAGGGTCTGATACATTATTCTGTGTAGCGATGGTGAGGGCGATAACCTGATCCCCAAACTCAAGAAAACCAACATTTATCCTCGGGTTACTGGCACCACCTTTGGAACCACCTTTTGCATAGACCGTGATTTCATTCCAGGAATCCCCAAAGGAATTATCAAGAGGTGTACCCAGCACTGAACCTGGTGCGCCAACTCTCATCACATCGAGAGCGTCTTGTGTGTGCTGACTATCGAGGAACTCTTCATTCCAAAACTTGTCAAGCAGGTTGACGAAAGCGCGTGGAGTCGCAGAGTTCAGGTTTGTCCGATAGTATCGTTCGTAGCCTTCGGTATAGTTGATACTGGGGAAAGATCCACCTCGAGCCTGTGCCAGATCATGGACACCATCATTATCTCTGTCTGTACAAGTGTCGACTCCAGAACCAAAGCGAAACAATTGCTCAAGAAGATGGGTATCTGTACCGAATACAGAAGGATCGGAAGGTGCATTCATCACCTGGCCCTGCCACATGATTAATCGGTCAAGCCTTCTAATGCTTGTGACTGGTCCGAAGCCTCGGTTCACGCCGTCAATACTCGCCATCCACTCATTCAAATCCGGATTAGCCACTTCAGAGAGCCCCCAGACGTCATTGTCCAGCAGCATCCCCGTAGCAGCATTATCGCTGACCTCCATCATTCCTCTGTCTATACGATCAACGGTAATATCCTGACCCATATCAGAGGTTCTAAATCCCGTGCAGCCATTGGACCCGCAAAGACAGGGAGACATACCTGGAAGCGGACGCTGGTCAACAAACCATGGATCCAGACTTGTCGTTCCATTACTGTATGCAACGGTATCTGTTAAATCCACGTTCCCTGCCTGAATTTCCTGGTAAAGTTTAATATGCATCGCAACCTTGGCACAACTTGCCAGATAAAACATGGTATCTTCCCGATAGCCAAGGGACTCTCCAGTCGTCAGATTTCTCGCATAAAATCCAAGCTGCCCACTCACGTCGGTCGTGACGTTTTCGAAACTGTTGACAAGTGAAGCGAGAGATCCTGTCAGAGCTTTTCTATTTGAATCGCCAGGCATTGCAGAGACTTCGAGCAAGGGACCAAAGTTGTCGCCCCACACACCTGCGCGAAGTGCACCGCCCGAAGAATCCCACATCTCGATATCAACAAGCCGTGTATTGGAGTCTGCGATGGAATTATGAAGGTCAACCAGGCCGGAACTGGAATAACCTCGGTGAAGTGCCCACTCATCCCCGGGCTGCATGGCAACAATCAGAGCATAGCGTATTTCAGAATGAGTTTCGCTGTAGTATCTTTCAAAGTCTATGACTCTGCCTTCAAGAGGCCTGAGAAGCTGACTGACATCGGCGCTTTCAAGTCCATAATAGAGAGCTGTTATGGGTTGGTTTGGATCGTTCGCCCACAATCCTGCATAGTAAGTTGTCCCACCAACGCTGTAAGCTTCGAAATCGACGATCTGTCTGCCATTTGCCTGATAGGTTCCCAGTCGCGTTTGAAACTGCGAGTCTGTATTTGTCGTATGTATAGCATACGCGTAATTGTCACCATCTTCATAGAATATACCTGAGTACCTTTTGTTTCCATCGAAGTAGTCTACTTCAATATCCAGGAATCTTCCGTTCTTGCTTCCCATTGACGAGAGCCAGGAACTCCATGCGCTGGAGTCCTCCTGAATAAGATAGTGAAAAGTAACACCTGAGGGTTTCGGAGCGAAGACAGCACAGTATCGGGTATTTCCGGAGATTTTTTCGATCTCAATGTCATGCAATCGACGGTTCTGTGACGCCTCAGATGATACGAGCGAGTCAAACTGGCTTCGAGTCCGGTTTGTATAATAGCTGATGTCGGATTGAGCATGAGCTAAGTCTGGCTTGAAGAGGAAGATGATAACTGCAAATATTGGGATAGAGAGAATCGATTGATAAAGATTCATTTAGTAATTCCTTGAAAGTATCAAGGACAATGTAGGACTCTCAGAATCCTTTGTGCAAGCTGAGTTTCAACGAGTAGACTCCACCTGAGAGAAGAGATATACGCCTTATCAGTCAGCTCAGCAAATTGAGACCCTTTTATAGGGGTCATGCCCGTAGTATTTAGGTCTTCGATCGATACGCACATGGAGCCACGCCACTCCCCCGCCCGCTGTACTCAGCCATACTGGGTCGTGCGAAATAGACCGCTTCACTTCGACAGCAACAAGGTTCCAGAATGCGTCTAACTGCTCATCCCTTGCGCCACGTATGAATGAGGCGAGATGTCCATATATATCTTCCTGAGACTTCTCACAAGGAACAATCAGGTTTGCATCCCCACTCAGGTTCTTAAAGGAGACAGCCATTGAGTCGCTTGCTGTGTCTGAAAGTTTATTGGCGAATGATTTACGGTCTGTCTGCCTTCGAACAAAGTTTGGTGCATCCAGGAGAACGAATTCAAAAAGTCTGTCGGAGTTTAAAAGAGTAACCCCAGGGGTCTCCCAGCGGAAGCCTTGAAAGTGAGAGTCGGCGAGTAGCTTGTTGAAGAAGGCACGAAATTCACCAGAGTAATACAGCTCATCAATCGCTTGCATATATTTGAGTTCAACCCCACTCCTGTACAGGCGATAGAGGTGTCGCCGCTCATCCAGTTCTTCCTTTTGTACTTCGAAAAGTGAGCTCATGATATACATTATACCAAATACAGTTTCAATTTATCGCTCATAAACCTAATGTGATTTGTTCTTTCAAGGCAAGTGCAAAGATTCCAAGCTTGACTTATCAGAAAACTCTATTTCTGAAATAACAAAGGAAGTATAAATTTTCTGGTAGACTTCGGCAACCAGCTCTGATCTTGTCCACCCTTAATTAGATCACTATTTAAACGTGAGAATTCTTATGCCTTCAACCGTCAATGGCGTGGGGACTACCTACCGCAATGAATCCAATGTTGTTCACCGACCTGGAAACTGTCAAAAGTGCGGTAAATATGACAACCTCGCTTCCTATGATACCGAACTCTGGTTTGTGATCCTGTTTATCCCGATCTATCGTATTAAGCGCGTTCATATCATCAACTACTGTCCGAGTTGTACCGTTCACTCGGCCATTGATAAAGAGGATTGGGATAAGATGAGGACGGAAGGGATCGCAACTCTCCTGAAGAAGTATCGTGAGAACCCGAGGGATGGCAGGGCTGCCGTAGAACTCCTTCAGGCGGCCGACTTCTACCAGGATGATGAGACGTACAATAAAGTCTCACAGGAAGTCCAGGAAACCTTAAGTGAAAACGTCGACGTGATGCTCTACCTGGCTTCCCTTCATCTGGAGAAGAACGAGATTGCAGATGCGATGAAGCTCTACGACCGCGTTCTCGAGATTGATTCGTATAACTTTGAGGCCCATCGCATTAAACTCCTCATTGCAGTTGATGAAGCTGATATTAATACGGCAGAAAATCATGCAAAAGTACTAATCGATCAGGGTGCTGTACAATACGTTCACGCTCTCATTCCCCTGGTTCATCTATACCAGACTCAGGGCAAGCACGAGAAGGCTCTTGAACTTCTCGAGGACATTGAGTCGCTGGAGCCTGGCTATCAGAATGAGAAAGACTTTATAAACCTTAAAGAGGTCTCTCAAGCGAACCAGGGTTCCGGTAAGTCGGTCAAAGCTAAGAAGTTCGAATATGGCAGGGCTGAGAAAGAGAGAAAGCGACGCAATGCTATTCTTGCAGGAGTGGTGATTGTTGCAGGTATTGCTTCTATCTACCTCGCCTATTGTTTCATTCTTGGATCGCAGAAAAGACTCTGGCTCATGAATGGCACCGACTATGACTATACAATCCTTCTGGATGGAAAACCTGTAGAATTGGTTTCAGGCGAGGTCCTCCCTGTAAAGGCAGGCTTGGGGTCGCATCTTATTGAACCAGTTGAGAATTCTATACCAGAACCCATTGAATTGGAGATGGAAGAAAACTTCTTTACTCGCCCTTTCTCCAAGAGAGAGTTTTTCAGCAACCCCGATCAGATTGGCACCTTACTTCTGGTGAGAGTCTTCTATGCTCCGGGCAACTCGGCGCCTGAGCCACAGGTGCAAAGTTACCCGGCTCCCTCGTTTCAATTGCTGAACCAGGTTCATTTCCCTTTCGAAGATACCCCGGAAACAATTTCGACCAGCAGAAGGAGCGGAGTTGAGTCTCGATCCACGACGACTTTTCTGCCTTTCAGGACAGCTATTCGAGCAGCAGGTGAATACCTCACAAAAGAACAGAAGGCAAACCTGTTTCGCCTCTGGGCTGCTAAGGAAACTGATACGGAAGTGATTGCAGATCTGCTTGAAATTTCACTGCCAGCACCTCAGATTGTTGAGTATACTTCTTCGTATATGGAAGAACATGGATTAGACATTTCACTTCTCAAAGCTCAGAATATGGCTCTCGCAGAAGAGGACCGACTCGAAGAGGCAGAGGATCTGACGATGGAGTTTATAGGCCGCTACCCCGACGATGACTATCTCGCCACGTGTGAACTTGACTTTATCCAAAGTGAATCAGAATACGAACAGCGAGTCCGAGAACTACGATCCAAATTCCCGGATTCCATCTTTATCAATAATATATATGCTGCATTGCTCATCAAGTCTGGGGATCTTGACAAAGGTATCGAAATATACAATACAAGTGACGAGGCAATGGAGTTTGGACAATGGGAATTCTATGAAGCTCTCATTATGAGTAAGGAATATTCACGACTCATAGAGTTTTTCAGTCCCTATCCAGATATCGACTATTACGACCTTGTTGCGCTGAGCCATATGATGAGCGGTGAAGAAGGCTCTACTTTGCTTGATGTCGAAACGCTTAACAACTTTGTCGGAGGAAACGATAGTCTAAAGAAATTCGTTGTCGGAAGCGCAAACCTTGAGCAAGGGGATGAAGAGAATGCACTGACCCTTCTGGAGGAATCATATATGTCTATGCCAGAAGCTTACATTATTCGTTCAGAGCTGGGGCAAGCTTCGGAGAGTGCACGCCATTTGCAGGAAGTTTTTGGTCACAGCCTGCGAGACATACTCATTCATGTTGCGGCCCTCGAAGCAGGTAACAACGTGATTGCAGACTCGTGGAAGGACGATGCGACAAAGGCTCTCAGACAGTGCCTCGATGGAGCAACGGTACTGGAGTCTATGATCACTGAAGAAGCACCTCTGGATCTGGAAGTTATGAAGGATCTTCGACTGAGTCGGAATTACAAGCCACTTGCACTCCTATGGCTCAGTTGTGTTTACCCTGAACAGAAGGAAGAAATTCACGCAGCCATTGACCTCGACTCCATCCCGTCTATTAGTACTCGGAGAGCTGTAGAAACTCTGATGAAAAAATAGGGATCGCAGGCATGGCGAAGTCAAACCTCCAGGAATTTCAAAAGAGACTTGAGAGACACAAGCGGCTGGAGGAGGCATCGAAGCTTTCCCCGGGCAAGCTTCGTGGTAAACTTCTTCGTTACGGGCTTTTTGCGCTTTCACTCCCCGTTCTCTTTATCGTTGCATGTGTGCTTCTGGCATTCGGCGGTTTGCTGGTTGCCTACTTTTTTCATTCTTTTCATCCAGTCTACATTCTTGCCTTTTCAGTCATCATCATTATTGCTGCAGGTTTTGGTGTCTATGCCGCCTTGAACGGACTCACGGCTCAGTTTGTTCCTAGACGGGACAAACCATTAAACCCAAAGGATTTTCCACTTCTTTTCGAGATGATTGAGCAGATACGAAAGGAAACAGGAGCACCTGAGCTCGACAAAGTCACTCTGATAGATACCTTGAATGCTGGAGTTGATGAACAATGGACTTCTCTTTTCAATCGAACACCTCAATACAACCTGTATATTGGTCTCGATATGATGGCTTTGCTCAGCAAAGAGGAGTTCAAAAGTGTCCTGGCTCATGAGATGGGGCATCTGGTGGCGCGTGACACCTATTACAGTTCATGGTTTTCTCGGGTACTTCTCTGTTGGCAAAACATTCTTGAGGGTGAGGAAACAGGAAACTCATCACTGGTTAAAATGTTTCGTAGCTACTGGTCCCGATTTCAGGACAACTATAATGCGATTCGGTTGACAGTATCACGGCAGGCCGAGTTCCAGGCAGATCTGGCCGAAACGAAAGTCACCAGCCCTGAGACAGCTGCCCACAGCCTTCTTCGCTTTGATCTTTACCTTCGTGCACTCGCTATCGATTATGAACGCGAGCTTTATCTGGCGAGCCGTAAAGAACCAGTACCGCCAGAAGATTTTTACGAGCACCGTCTGGAGTACCTTTCCCGCTCCCTTGACCATCGCGTTATTGAGGAAGCTTTGCATATGGCGGGATCTATACAAACAGCCTTGAATGACTCCCACCCGGCATTGAAAGACCGGCTTGCTGCAATTGGCTATCCAGATATGACAGAGATCATCCTTCCTGAAGTCGATGAACCAGCAACGGACCTTCTTGGTGACAAACAGGAAGAAGTTGAAAAACGCATCGCAAAGATCCATCGCCGAAAGTGGGTTGGCTGGTGGAGAGAGAACTATGAACAGGCTCGGCGTGACCATGATGCCCTCAAACTTCTTGATGAGTATGAAGACTCATCTCGCTCTCCACAAGACAAGGAATGGGAGAAGCTTTCTATCAAGCTGAATGATATGGATAACTGGCAGAGCGAGCTTGAGCTGACAGCTTTTCTTGAGAAATACCCCAACCATTCCGAAGCGAGACTGCTGCGAGGCACGCTCCGACTTCTCTTCTATCGTGAGAACGGGAGAGAAGATGTAGAACTCGCCGTTGCTGAGAGACCAGATTTGCGCCCAGTCGCATTTGAAGCACTTGGCAACTACCTCTATACAAGTGGTCAATTTGAAGAGCTCTTGAAGTTAATCGAGCGAGTTGATCATCATGCGGACGAATGGGAGAAATCAAACAAGGAACGAAATAAACTTTCCCCTTCCGTAAAACTCCTCCCCACAAGACTCAAAGATCATGACCTGAAAGACCTGAAGACTGCACTGGCAGAACTCAACCGCATCGAGACTGTCTATATTGCAAGAGCCGAGACGACTTATTTCCCGGAAGAGGATTTTTATGTCGTTGTTGTTGGGATGAAGGACAAAAAAGTTCCCAATCCCGATCACCTTGCGTTTCAAGTCAGCAAGAACCTCCACGTGCCACACAAGGTCTTCGTTGTTCCCCCAAGCACGAGCAAGTGGATCAGCGCGATCAGTGGCATTGAAGACTCACGCCTTGATGTTGAAACAAGATAGAAACCGGAAGTTTTTGTGTTGCAGTGTGCTCACTCGATCTCCTAATTTCTATTTCATCCAGATGTATCAAAAGAGGAGGCGAGACTTGAGCAGATCTTGCAGGACAGCCCTCTCAACGGGCTGCCTTTTACTTACAGTTGGATTAGCAGAGGCGACTGTTGATCTTGAATTCATAAATATTCCCGAAGCAGCACGACCCCAACAGACCCTGGATATTGATTTTTCATGGACCAAAACCGCAGGCGAAGAAGAGCAGCTCCTGATTTTTCTCTTACAGGTAAAGGATGCCGGGACTGACGACCTTCTGACCAGTGTGAGGGTTGACAACAATGGAAATGGAGTAGCAGGAACAGCGGGAATGGAATCCTTAGCAATCCAACTTCCCGATATTGAAACCAGTGTCTACTTTGAGCTCTATGCTTCTCCCTGGTCTTTGAACAAACAAGTGGTCAATCAGCTTGAAAGCTACCCAACCGACGGAACCTGGACGTACCAGTGGTCAGGTGGTGGTTATGGCGTCACTCAAGATCTTATATACCAGGGGTCGCTGATCGCTCCCAAGCCAACTGGGGATACAACCTATTGCAGTGGGATTGCCTTCGAAGTTGGTTTTCTTGCAGCACAACAGTACAATGCCAGTTACGGATCCACAAGTATTGGTGGGCTTTCAGCCAGCGACATGCGTCGGTTCCGCCAGGTATGGTACGGAACACTGGCCTATCCTGACCCTGAGCTTAAACTGGCGGCACTGGCGATTCCCCAGGAGGGACTGGGGTTGGAAATCACTGATTTTGAGAAGGTCCAAAAGGGTGACTTTTGTCAGCTCTGGAGACATAGCGGCAGCGGACACAATCCAATTTTCATCAACTGGATCAGAAACAACAGCGATGAGATTACGGGTCTCCGCTATTGGGGATCACAGTCTTCCACCAATGGGATCGGCTACCGGAATGAGTATTTTGGGGTGAACTCTGGTATAGACCCAGAGCGGATTTTCTTCGGTCGGATGCAGCGCCCAGAAGGACAGGGTGACATCGACTTTGCATTAAACAGCGTATCCACGTCAGAACAGCCACTCTTAATCATCGATTCCAACGACAGCTGGGTTTTACGCTAAAGTAGTCTTATCAGGGTCACGTCTATATATTTTGACCGATACGAGGTATCTCGAAATCTGGCAGGAATGGTGAAGATTTTTTCAGGACATCGTTTCTCTTCCAGAACCTCCAGATTCTCACAGATAGATCTACGGCATTATTCAAGGGGACTTTCTTCCATTCAAACTTCACATGCTTACCATGGAGGCAATGAGCACAAAAGAAATAAAGTGGCAGGCCATCCTTGAAACCCTTTGGTTCCTCAAGAGAACGCCCCCAATCAAATCGGTCTAGATCCTGTAGATAGCGTGAGCTAGCCGCTTTCTCGATTCGAAAGTAGACACACTTTCGCTCGTAATCGAATGGAGGGTTATCCCTCCAGTTGTAAGTTAGTAGTGACTTCCTGACCAGATCAGTCCCCTCAGCTTCAGAGCCTTCAAAGAGTCCAAATGAAAAACATTGCGCTTCTACCTCTTGCCAATGGGAGAACTGAAACAAGTTTAGCCCTGTGAGCTCTTCCCAGCAGTCTCTTTCCTCTTTAAAGAACCTTATTTCGGTTCCACCATGGCCAAACAGGTGTGAGAGGGTCCTATTGTCATTATAATTCATCAGATTTAATGCTCCGAATAGAATGTGAAGAAATTGAGAGTGCTCTACCAGGTTTTCTGACTGATGTATTGTCTTCTTGATAGACTCCAAAGTAAAGTCTAGTAATCTTTCTTACTCAGCTAAACCAAAAAGTTAAACTGCTATGAAAACAACATCTTTCCCGATTAACGAGAAAATTCGAGTGTCCCTCATTTTCGTGTATACTATTGCTGTCGCAATACTATCGTCATGCGACCATGTCAGCTCTGCCTCCGGTGACGCGTTGGCAGAAGAAGCTTTTCAACACCTGGACAACGACCAGTACGAAAAGGCTATACCTTTGCTTGAGAAAGCACTCGCAAAGAGCTCGGCTTCCTATTCTGATGAACTACTCTATACATGTATTGGAAATGCACAAAACGAATTGGGTCAATTGGACCAGGCAATCAAGAGTCACGAGAAAGCACTCTCCATTAACCCTGACTTTCACGAGGCCTGGGTGAACCTTGGTATTGTCTATCGTCTGACAAACGAATACGAGAAGGCAGAAGAATGCTATAAAAGAGCCCTGAAGCTCGAGCCTGAGTATGCGGAGCTCCACGCCAGTTTAGGAGCCCTGTATATCTTTCAGGAAAAATATGAGGAATCCATCGAGCACCTTGAAAAGGCGATCAATCTGGATTCTCAACTCGCAGTTGCCTGGGCCAATTTATCCCTGGTCTATGCAATAAGTCAGGAATTTGAGAAAGCTGACGAAGCCCTTCAGAGGGCGCAGAGTTTAGGTTACAAGAGACACAATGTATTGAGAGTACAGATTGAGGCTCTGAAGCAAATATCTGAATCGCCTCTTCCCAATAATGATAGCTCTCACTCATTAGAGTGATCTTCGAAAGTAATGCTTAGATAGATGGTGTACGAGAGTAGTGGATCTGGATGGATGAAAATGCAGGAATAGTGGTGCTATTTTGAGGCTTTCAGACGTTCGGAGTCGCTGCTCGCAGTCAGCAGATAATGAGCAGGACTTTTGAAGATCACTCTAGAGTCACTCTCGGAATAATTTTCCGAATACCCACAAAGCGAAACAGGCGGCTCCAGCTTCATTGAAACGCCGCCATCGAAAGTGCGAGTTTCAGCCTGCGCGTAGCGCCAAAGAACTTTGAGAGTGGCTCTCGAGTAAGATAAGTTGTTAGATTGCAGTAAACTCGATGTAAAACTTCTGTAAATACCGGCATCCTCACCCGGTGACCGACCTTTGTTCGACCTCTTACCGACGTCTGACGGACGTCTCAAGTCATAGGTAAGACGTACATAAGACGTCGGACAGACGTCCGTCATCCCGTGAGGACCACATATTCAATGAGGCGAGATGTATTCTAGACGAAATTGGCGGACCAGCTACTGAGCGAGACAGGTATATTTGGCTTCGCTCAACCATGAGCCTCGGGGTGCTATGTTGAGGCTTTCAGACCAACTACTTCATGCCAGCATATAATTGGCAGGTCTTGTGAAGATCACTCTAATAGAGAATCCAGTCTTCAAAGTGAACAGAGGTGTCATCATTCTCGATGAGAGCGAATGTTCCAAGGCTGTTAAAAGTCGCAGAAACCTCACGCTTGTCAGTATCAAGGGTCGACTCTACTGTTTCAGTAGCACCTCTCTCTGCTTCCATCGATTTTATCCTTAAGTCCGAAACAAGAACAGAAGTTCCATCAACAACGTTGTTAGCGTCATCATCAGTATAGGTCATTACAACTTCAAATGGTTGACCGGTCGAAGTTCCTGAATACTCAATCTTAACCGGAGCGCCAACTACTGTATATCCAAATACTTCAAACTCAAAGGGGTCACTGTGGGTAATTTTCAGGGTTTCACTATCAGTGAAAGTTTCTGTCAGGTAGTTGATTCGTATATTTGAGAAGCCGGTCCCATTACTATTGACTGAACCGAGAGCACCAAATCCTTCTGATGTTGAAGACATTAATGTATGAACACCTGCAGCTTCATTTTCCACTGTGTTTGGATTTGCATGATCTATCGAAACTGTAATATACTCAGGGGAAGGGTCAATAAAGTTGCCGTCACTCTTTGCAACAGCTCGGAGATCGACTTCTCCGTTAGAGAACCCTGTCACATCCCAGTGGACAAAATAGGGATGAGAGTCATCTGGGTTTGTCTGGTTGCCATTGGCAGGAATAACGTCTACCCATGACCCGGTAATAGATGGGCTTCTATACTGAAAGCGGACATCTGCTGTGTCAGACGGCTCTCCATACTGAAGCTCTGCCATGATGGTAACGCGGTTTCCGCTGATCTTCTTACCGTCTTTAGGAATCTTGATTCTTGCTCCAGACGGGGGCGGTCCGTTGACTTCTTCACCGCCGAAAAGAATAATACGTTCATTGAGTTCATCGTAGATTGTCGTGGGCTGACGTCTAGTCCGTGGCTTTTCCCCTTTAACTGCAACTTCCTGCCAGCTTTGCGTGGGACTGTCGTAAACCCAGACTTCATTATAAGTGACTACTGAACTGAAACCTTCTTCCGTTCTGTAGAGTCCACAGAGGATGTACCACTGACGGTTGACTGGGTCCCAGGCAGTCGAGAACTGACCGCGCGCCGGAGGTGATACAGGAGGCTCAATAAGTTGCCATGTATCGGTCTTGAGGTCCAACTCATACGTGCTTCCCTCGTAATCCGGATAGACAGCATAGTCGTTGGCATTTCCGCCAAAGACAATCAGCTTCTCAGCTACTGGATCGATAACGGCACCATGAAAATCTGATGTTGCTGGTATATCTCCTGTCTGTGTGATACGAAGAGCTGTCACAGATGTTTCGTCGGATGAGAATGTATAGCTGATCAACCTCCTCAATCCAAA
This sequence comes from uncultured Candidatus Sumerlaeota bacterium, assembly GCA_964437365.1. GTDB lineage: Bacteria > Sumerlaeota > Sumerlaeia > SLMS01 > SLMS01 > CAYTGM01. The sequence continues at coordinate 40,638 of CAYTGM010000030.1, forward strand.
GTCCAGTAACCTGTTTCGAGGTGGATCATAATGAAAGGTTCCTTCTCTTCCCGTCCAATCCCAGTTGTTCATGGTGAGGGACCCTGAAGAGCCATCGTACGTGTTCCAGTAGAGAAGCCCTGAATTCAGCGGAAGGTATGTACGGCCTGAATCGGTATCAAAGTTGAGTCCCACGCAAGAACCGCTGGGGAGTGACAGACTACTCCACTCTTCCTCGCCGTCGACAAGGCTCAGTGCCATCCCACCATCAGCATTCGTTACGAGCCGCTGATGAACAGAATCGTAATGTGCGCGGTAACCGTGATTGGGAGTCGGTGGTGTCCCTCCAGGGGTAAGCTCCGTCCAACGTTGCTTCTTGATGTCATACTCCCAGACATCATTAAACAAATCCGCAGCGACAGGTTGGTATACTGCCAGCAGTGCTGTTGCGGCTGCACCAAGAGCCACAGTTTTCTTCAACAAGATATCCCTCATGAAACGCTCCTCACTCAATTTTGGTTTTCACCCTGTAAATTTGATAAGCAGAACAACTGGACCTTGTCACGGAGAATTGTCAGAAATGAATGCTGGATTCCAAATTTCCTCGATTTCCAATAAAAAGTCCTCCCTGTCCCGATAGGAAAATGCGTAGGCGAGTGTCCCTGGTCCTTTTATGGGCTCAAAGGCAACTTTCATCGATTCCCTCAGAAGCTCACGCGCAGGCTCAGGAAGAGGTTCTGAAAGATCCAGCTCTGCAACAACCTCAGCATTTGATTGGTCACCAGTTCCTTGCTCATAATTACCTGCATTGATAAGAACAAAGAAGACAAAGGAATAACAGGCGCTCAGTCCCAGGGCGATAAGAGTGTATTGATAAATGGTGAGTGAATCCCCCTTCAGATCCTTTTGAATCCGAAAGGAAAGCTTTTCTCTCAGTCGTCGATGATGAGAGTCAGTCCCTCGCCTGGGTAGAGGTTCGGCAAGTCGCTCTTCGTATGTCTTACCTGGATTCTTCACCTATGAATCCTTAAACTCTGCTCGCACTTTTTCCAAGGCTCTGTTCAACCGTGACTTACAGGCGCTCTCGGTCAGTTCCATGATCGAGGCGATCTCTTTAACAGTTAGATTCTCCTGATACTTCAGGTAAATAACGATTCGGTCTGGTAACTTCATCTGGTCAACGAATGACCAGATGGCATCGACGAGTGCTTTTTCACTGTATAGCTCATCCGGTTTTTTCACTTTTCTACGATTGAAAGACATTTGAAGAAAAGGGATCTTTAATGACCAGCGCTGAGACTTTCTTTGTGTATTGCTCAGCAGGTTTCTGGCAATCCGATAGAGCCAGGAACGTATCATCAGGTTCTGCGGGAAGTTCGTGAGACTCTCATAGGCGTTGAGAAAAGTCTGTGCGCAAAGATCTTCCGCCTCTTCTGAGTTCCTCGTCATTCTAAAGAGGAAATGATAGATTTCATCGTAATGGGAGTCATAGATCGTGAGAAACTTCTCCGGGTCGTTATAGACTTCCAGGGAGAGTTGTTCCCTGGAAGTTGCCTTATCGCCTTGAAGGGTTTCATGCTTTCCCTCGGAGAAGACAGAGAGAATATTCATCACGTTATTACTGATCATCTTCTGTTTTCTCTCTTTCATCGATGAGTTCTTGTGGCAGTTCACTGTAAGGAAGAAACTCGCCTGTTTGAGTCAAACCAGTTTTCCAGTCCTGGTTTCTCATATGAAGATTAAACTCGTTATGACCTCGTTCATAAAGATAATCTTCTCCGAGAAAGGGGTCTGTTGGCAATTCATAAAAATATTCTGGCACCAGTTCATCAAGAGTCTCTGGATAACTCCCCGATTGAAGGCGATAGAGCTCTAGTGCCATTGCGATGCGCAATTGATCAAAGAGCATAATATTTTTCGTATAGATGATAATAGCCCTCGTATAACTTGGCGTCATAATATCAGCGAATGGAACGACAGGAAGTAACCCTGGCTCGTGCAGCGCGATATCGTTAAAGTCCATAGGATGTCGTGCTTGACCTTTCAGGTTCTCAAGAACTGTGCTGAGCCCCTTCAAAGCTTCTTCATGATCTTTAAATCGCACGAGATAGTTAGCAGCCATGGTATATCCAACACCTCGCACCGAGGTTCCGATCATATGAGTAACCAGAATTCCATGAACCATCAGAGAACCTGCATAGATCACTGTCTCGATATCATCCAAAGCCCCCTCCCAGTCACCCTGATCCATGCGATAGACAGAGCGCTTTGCCATGAGCCGCGATACTTCACGGACCAGCAAATAGTTCGGAATATTAGAGTCCCCCTCAGGGGTCACATACCAGTAATCAGCATTCTTCATTTCTGTCCATTGATTGAGGAGTGATTCGTTCTCTTCAAGAGCTTTCAGGAAGGATTCAACATTCGCCTCCTTCCAGAATTGCAGGCTGACTTCTGGAGAAACAGGAAAGGTAAGGAGGGTCGTTCCACGAGCAGACCTTCTGTCTATAGACAACCAAAAGGAATCATCTTCTATTGCTTTAAAGTCATCATATCCTCTCCCCTTTCGAGTCCACCTGCCTCCGAGTATATCAGAGGCATTCACATGAGCCGGCGTATAGTAGACAGGTGCCCTTTCTGAAAACATCATGTCCAAAGTTCGCTGAGTATAATAATCGAGCAAGACACATGATGTGAAAAGCCCTGCTAGAACAAGAACAAACACATGTGACAGAATTAGAGAAAATTGATTACTCGGATCTATCTGCACGACGTTCATCATTGCTGAACGTTGCTGAGGAAAGGAAACGAGAATAGCACAATGGACTCCAATTAAAAGTAGATATGCAATGAGTGGAACCAATCCGTTCTCCCAGAAGTGAGAGACCCCCGTGAACGGAAAGAGAACGGCGGGGAACAGAACTGCAGCAATTAGACAAGCTACGGAATACTTTCTCGTATCAAACTTCTCGCCGCAAACAAACACACCTAGAAAGGGAATCAGAACGAGAGGCAAGGTCCCGACAAGCAGCAGAGCCCAGCTTCTGGTTCCAATACCTGGCTGGCTATACGGAAGAATATCAGCAACCATTTCACTCGCGGGGTCCTTCCCAACATCGATCCCCGTCAGGATGAGACTACTGAAGCCACCGATGATACAGAGTAACCCGACCCAGCTGCACAGGATGATGGGCCGACTCTTGGTTATTCTGATCAGGAGAAACGGAAGAAGTATCACGGCCAGACAAACAAAGTACCGCGAGTCCTGAATTCTTATGAGATGATTTGACCCGACTCCCCAAATGTTCAGCCACTTGTGTAGAATAAAGTCGATCATATGACCTTGCTTATTCCATCCCCCGTATAAATCCATCATTTCCTGCACGCCTGCATTCATCGTGAAGAGCAGAGGCAGAAAGAAGAAGCTCGTCAGTGTGATCGAAAACGTTAGAATGATCACTTCAAGAACCGTCTTCTTTCGCTGGGAAATCTCATAACTTTTTGATCTCAAGAGTACCCAGGATCGAGACAACAGATAGAACAGGAACACAACAATTCCAATGAGGAGAGGTAGGTGTCCATAGAGCTCAAGAATATGGTAGATCGATGAAAACATTCGTAACCCTCTATTGTAGATGATTTATCTATCACCTGTTACTAACACCGGAAGGCCAAAAAGGATTCTCTTTTTTCTGAGAAAAACTCTCGATAATCTCGCAGGGTATCCCGATACTCCGGAGAATGGAGTTGACGAATCATGGAGGGGTTAAATACCTCATTAATCATAGTGCGCACCATCATAGAGTTGATGAAGACTCTCACCGATAGTCATGATATAACTCAAGGAGACGAGGGGATTGAAACCTGATATTTTCTCAAGGGCGGGTTCGCTTTCTACCGCTTTAACTCTGGCCGTAAGCCTCACCGGCAGCTCGTTCGGAGTTCAGTTCACCGATGTTGGAGGAGAAGTTCTGAACTTTTCCACAAGCGGGATCACTCGCTCGGTCTCTCTGGCCGACTATGACAACGACGGAGATCTCGATCTTCTTTACCAGGGCAGCCAAAGCCAGAATAGCCTGGGACGCCGTTTCTACCAGAATCAGCTGAAGGAAACTGGCGAACTCGACTTTGTCGAGAAAACCTCTGAGACGGGAATCATTGCTTCTGACACTTCCGGGTGGAGTGCTGCGTGGGCGGACATCAACGGAGATGGATTTGTTGATGTCTTTCTTGGAGAGTCAAACTTCAGCCCTGCGCGAGGTGATCTATTCCTGAATCAATCAGGCTCCAATTTCGCAGATGTCAGCTCGACCACGGTCAATGATCCTGGGTTTCACCAGAATGTTGGCTGGGCAGACGTCAACAACGACCAACGCCTGGATCTGGTGCTCGCCATGGAAGGTCCCGAAGAACACGAAATCTATCTTCAGAATGAGGACTTCACCTTTACGGCCTCAGGAGCCTCACTTGGCCTTCAGGTACCCTATGGAACAAAGGCCTACGGAACTGCCATCGCAGACGCAGACAATGATGGTGACCTTGATCTATACGTTTCTACCTGTCGCAATATAGGAAATATACCAAACAACTTCTTCCGCAATAATCTCGTTCCCGATGGTGTGGTATCATTCACAGATATAGCCAATTCAAATGGTACACAATATATGGATAACAGCTACCATGCTGAATTCCAGGACTTTGATAACGACGGCTGGCTCGATCTCTTTATGGTGGGTGCGGACAACGAAGATTCTAAGATATGGCAAAATGACAAGAATGGTATGTGGACCGATGTCGATACAATGAACATGGCTCCCCTTCTTTCAGATAATGGCGGTGACTTCAACGGAGGGAAAGCCGTCGATTATGATAATGATGGAGATCTTGATCTGTTCTTTCACGACCACAAGCCAAACGCTGGAAGAAATACGGCGCGGGCACTCTTCCGCAATGACGGCAACTGGCAGTTCACCGATGTCACTGATGCTGTTGGTATAGCTAATACAAATGAAGATGGATACGACAGTGCCTGGGGTGATATAGACCTGGATGGTGATATGGACCTGATCACGTCAGCGGGTGGAGGATTTGCCAAGCGTATCTTCATTAATGATGCGACAACGAATGGAAATCACTGGCTCCAGGTATGTCTTCGCGGAGACAGTTGGAATACTCGCGCCGTCGGTGCACGTCTTACTGCTGTCATTAATAAGGATGAGCCAGATGAGTTAAGGCTCATGCGTTTGGCCAATACGAACATCGGAACTTTCAATCAAAGCGATATACCAGTTCATTTTGGATTGGGGTCTGCCGATCACATCGATGAATTGATCATCAGGTGGCCTGATGGAACGGAAGAGACTTTTGGCCCTGTATCCGTTGATAAGTACCTCAAGATCCATAAAGGTCAGTCGCTTGAAGGTGACAGCTGGACGATTCGGTGATCATGACCAGCCTGATGGAGGACCAGGATTACACCATGTAATTCTAATGCAAAGAGGAATATCAGAAGCACCTTCCTTCTTCGCGATCTTTGTGCACGGTCTAAATAAATTATCCCCCTCTAACCACCCTAAATGGCTTTACCCTCGGTGTTGAAGCGTGTTTCCGGCGAACTCAGTGCTCAGTAACTGGAGGGTCATCGAGGTATCGATTGCTTCAGAGCGGTGCGCTGGGCCCCTGTACCGGCCGCTTTCGATGCGAACCTTTCTCACTCGGCTTCTCCGAGATAGAAATATTTATAGATAGAGTTGTTTAAAACATGCTGGACCTTTTTAAGAAAAAACGTGGTAACTGGAAAGATGATATTCTCTCGGGTCTGACGGTCGCACTTGCGCTTGTCCCCGAAGCGATAGCCTTCGCCTTTGTGGCAGGAGTTCCTCCACTTACGGGTTTGTACGCTGCATTCTTTGTTGGCCTCATCACCGCTGCATTTGGTGGTCGCCCAGGAATGATTAGCGGAGCAACCGGCGCCCTCGCTGTGGTCATGGTCGCTCTGGTCAAGAAGGGAGAAGAGATGGGGGGCCCTGGAGCAGGTATTAACTATCTCTTTGCCACAGTCATTCTCATGGGTTTTCTTCAGATTCTGATGGGTGTGATGAAGCTTGGAAAGTTGATTCGCCTGATCCCCCACCCTGTCATGATGGGTTTTGTTAATGGTCTGGCGATTGTGATCTTTCTCTCACAGCTCGATATGTTCAAAGTCAGGAACGGAGCAGAAGTTGGAGGTTGGCTCACGGGGACTTCGATGGCGATCATGCTCGGCCTCACGGCGCTGACGATGGCTATTATATACTTCCTGCCAAAGCTGACAAAGGCCGTTCCTTCTTCTCTCGTCGCTATACTTGCCGTTACGGCAATCGTCTTCTTTGGTCTGGAGACTCAGACCGTCGGTGATCTGGCCTCGGTTAAGGGGTCTTTTCCTCTTCCTCATATCCCTTCTATACCATTTACCTGGGAGACACTGGCCTTTATCTTTCCTTATGCTGTTATTCTCGCCAGCATTGGTTTGATTGAATCATTGATGACTCTTCAGCTGATCGACGTGATCACGGAAACACGTGGTCGTGGAAATCGTGAATGTGTCGCACAGGGTGCCGCAAATGTTGTAACAGGAGTCTTTCAGGGCATGGGCGGTTGCGCCATGATTGGCCAGAGCCTTATTAATATAGAGTCGGGTGGCAGAGGTAGAACTTCGGGGATTGTCGCCGCAGGTGCACTCCTTTTCTTTATCCTGGTTGCTTCACCTTTTATAGACAAAATTCCTATCGCTGCTTTGACAGGCGTGATGTTCATGGTTGTGATTGGGACTTTCGAGTGGGCCACGTTTAAGACTTTTGGAAAAGTACCAAAGAGTGATCTTCTGGTAATTGGTATCGTAACAGGAGTTACTGTCTGGCACGACCTTGCGTTAGCTGTATTTGCTGGCGTGATTGTCTCAGCACTTGTATTCGCGTGGAAGAGCTCGAAGCATGTTTCAATTTCAGTTATTCAGGAAGATGAGAAAGAGCGTGTCTACTCGATGAGCGGCCTGCTCTACTTTGGTTCTGTTACTGAGTTTAATACTTTCTTCAAACCAGCAAAAGACCCTGACAGTGTTGTGATCGACTTCCTCGACGGCAGGGTTTGTGACATGTCAGGGCTTGAGGCAATCAGCGTCCTCGCCGAGAGATACAGAAAAATCGGTAAGACCCTCCATGTTAGACACCTTTCACCTGATTGTCGGGCGATGTTGAACGCAGCCGGATCGCTGGTAGATGTCGAAGTGCGTGATGACGATCCTGAATACCTTGTGGCGCAGATTGGTGAAGCAGGCAAAAATAACAGAGATAAAGTTCAGAATGAACAGACTCGCATGAGAGAGAATCATGAAGCCACCGCCCAGGGAGTCTAATTGGGCGGTGTCAGCAGGAGGTTTTCCATTTGAAAAGGACCAGGATCTCCCTACCTGTTTTTTCTTAGGTAACGCCAAAAAAGCTCCACACACATTCCAATATAACGATGCCAGTACCTGCTGGTATCATGAATCCTTTGTTCAGGCTGAATGATAGACCTTTCCGCCGCGCTGAGGATTCACCTCGATTCGCTTTTTTCTTCAAGACCACAGATGTTCAAGCAAGTGAGACGAAGCATTTACATACTTGATTTGAGAGGACTTCTGTCATTAAGGAATAAGTTAAGTGACCTGATCGACTTCTGTTGACTCCTTTGGCCCAGGCTGCGTGACTTACATCCGTTTGTCACAATCGGGTCATGATTGATTTCCGATTTGTGAATTATTTCACAAAACACCTGATCATTCGAGGTTCACGTCATCATGAGCTACTTTTTCCTGAGACGATTGCATTCCCTCCTTGGAGTCTTTCCCCTGGGAATCTTTCTCTTCAACCACCTGCTCACAAACTCCAGCTCCATTATCAGCGCCGACTTCTTTGAGCATAAAGTTGCCCTGATTCATTCTCTGGGACCTCTCCTCCCATTCGTTGAAGCAGCCTTCATCTTTATCCCCCTCGCTCTTCACATTGCTTTGGGAGTTTATATCGCAACTACCAGCAAGACGGAAAAAGGCGTCAGCTACGGAAGAAATACCGCCTACACCCTGCAGCGCCTCACCGGGTGGCTTGCACTTGTTTTCATTGCCTACCATGTGATTCATCTTCGCTTCATCCACGATATGGAGGCCGCACCTTTCTCCATCGTTCTCGGCCAGATGTTCAGTGAAGGCATCCTTGCCATTCCCTTCATCCTTTTCTATTTGATCAGTGGACTCGCAGTGATTTTTCACTTCGCGAACGGTCTTTGTACTTTCTGCATGACCTGGGGCATCACCACGGGCCCTGTAAGTCAACGCTATACAGCTTATGCAGCATCAGGAATCGGCGCAGTCCTTGCCTTAATGCTTGTTACGTCCATCTTTGCTTTCAATCAGATCGGACGCAACTACCAGGCAATGGACGATGCAGCCAAGCAAGCTTATGTTGATCAGTTGCAATCTCACCACCATCACTGATAATTGTGAAGTAAGTATTAACTTATAGACAGATTCAGGAGTCTTAAATAATGCCAAAGCGTGTCATCGTAGTCGGAGGCGGACTTGCAGGTTTAGGAGCCGCAATTAAGATCGCAGAAATGGGAACTCCCGTCGATCTCTTCTCCGTTGTTCCTGTCAAAAGATCACATTCGGTATGTGCTCAGGGCGGTATTAACGCTGCCAAGAACCTGAAAGGCGAAGGCGACCACCCGTCTATTCATACTACCGATACACTCTTCGGTGGTGAGTATCTCGCTGACCAGCCTCTGGTAGATGGCATGTGTAAGCGCGCTCCCAGCATTATCGACCTCCTTGACCGCATGGGTGTTCCCTTTAACAGAACTTCTGAAGGGCATCTTGATTTCCGTCGTTTCGGTGGAACACTTCACCACCGTACTGCATTCTCTGGAGCAACAACCGGTCAGCAGCTGATGTACGCGCTGGACGAGCAGGTACGACGCTTCGAAACGCAGGGACTCGTAGAAAAGTATGAGCACTGGGAGTTCATGTCTCTCGTGCGCGATGACGAAGGGCAGACACGCGGCATCACAGCCATGAACGTCTGGAACCGCCAGCTTGAGGTCTTCAAAGCAAATGCAGTCATCCTCTGCACCGGTGGACCAGGACTTATCTTTGGCAAGTCAACAAACTCGGTCATCAACACCGGTGCCGCCGTTTCACGCGCCCACCAGCAGGGAGTCTGGTACGCCAATGGCGAATTTATCCAGGTCCACCCAACGTCTATACCAGGAGCTGACAAGCTACGACTCATTTCTGAGTCGGTACGTGGAGAAGGCGGAAGGGTCTGGGTTCCTAAGAACACTGACGACACACGCAACCCTGTTGATATACCCGACGCAGAACGTGATTACTTCCTGGAAACAAGATACCCGAAATACGGAAACCTTGTGCCGCGAGACGTGGCCACACGAGAAATCTTCGCGATGTGTGTCAATGAAGGGCGAGGCATTAACGGTGGCAACCAGGTGTATCTCGATATCACTCCAGAGAAATCAGGGCAGCCTGGCGAAGCCCTTGAACGCAAGCTGGGCGGTGTGTTCGAAATCTATCGCAAGTTTGTTGGTGATGATCCGCTGAAAACACCAATGCGTATCTTCCCAGGTATGCACTACTCCATGGGTGGTCTCTGGGTTGGATATGAAGATAATGGCGACATGATCGCTCAAATGACGAATGTTCCCGGTACCTTCGCTGCTGGTGAATGTGAGTTCCAGTATCACGGCGCAAACAGACTTGGAGCAAACTCACTTCTCAGTTGTATATATGGTGGTATGGAAGCTGGACAGCGTGCGGTTGAATACACAAAATCGCATTCAGAAGAAGCCGCAGCTTCCGTTTATGAGTCTGAGAAAAAACGTCAGGAAGAAATCAACGACAAGATCGCCAACATGACAACGGGCAACGAGAATGCCTATGCGCTCCAGCGCGAACTTGGCGATGCCATGACCCGACGCTGCACCGTGGTTCGCGAAAATGAAGGCCTTGATGAACTACTGGATAAACTTGATGAGCTGGAAGAACGCTACAGCAACGTCAACGTGAACGACACATCTCGTTCGATGAATCAGACTTTTGGCTTCACCCGCGCAGTCTGGGATATGATCCAGCTTGCGAAAGCAATCGCTAAAGGAGCCCGCATGCGTGATGAAAGCCGCGGCGCTCACTACAAGCCAGAGTTCGATATTCCCAAGCCAGAAGGCAATAAAATCGGCGACGCAAAAGATCATGACGGCTATCGCCAGTTCTGTGCGGATATATCTGAGAAATGGGGAGCAACCTTTAACCTCCCTGAAAAGAACGGTTCTGAGATCACTCCAGAGTTTGATGAGTATATGAACAAGTGGATTGAAAAAGAAAAGAACTGGAATAAAACGACAATTGCCAGCTATCAGGAAGGCGGTCGACCTGATATCTCTTACCGTGACGTTGCCATGACCGTTGAACCACCTAAACCACGTATTTACAAGTAAAGGATGGAAGATAGATCGATGCCTGAGAACATCATCCTCAAAGTGAAAAGACAGGAAGGACCCGACAAGCCTTCTTACTGGGAAACCTTCTCGATCCCCTACCAGCCCAACATGAACGTCATCTCCGCGCTTATGGAGATCCAGATTAATCCTACCACGCAGGAAGGTAAGAAGACAACTTCTCCCTCCTGGGACGCCGCCTGCCTTGAAGAAGTCTGTGGCTCCTGCTCCATGCGTATCAACGGTGTTCCGCGTCAGGCGTGTACAGCGCTCATTGATCAGCTGGAGCAACCGATCGTTCTTGAGCCTTTCTCGAAGTTTCCTGTCGTACGCGATCTATGCGTAGATCGATCCAGAATGTTCGAAGCTCTGAAGCGTGTTCATGCATGGAACCCTCTCGACGGAACCTATGATCTTGGCGAGGGGCCAGAAGTTACCCCTGACGACCAGGGTGATATGTACAAATATGCACGCTGCATGACCTGTGGATGCTGTCTCGAAGCTTGTCCTCAAGTCAACGACAGCAGTCCGTTCATCGGAGCTGCCGCGATTGGTCAGGCATACCTCTTCAATAAGCAGCCCATCGGAAAAGCTCAGTCAAAAGAACGACTCGAAGCTCTTATGGAGCCCGGCGGCGTCGGCGACTGCGGTAACGCTCAGAACTGTGTGCGTGTTTGTCCGAAAGAGATCCCTCTGACAACGGCTATTGCCGAGATGGGACGTCAGCTCACCTGGTATTCAGTGAAGAGATTCTTCTCTCGCTAATCACTGGAATACAACAGTTTGAAAGTATCAACGGCGCCGAATTTCGGCGCCGTTTTTTTGCCTTCTGCTTCATTTACCCAATCAACAATGGCAGAAAAGAAGCCTTAACTAATATTCCACTTTACTTGTGGGAGCCCAAGAGTAATTGGTTTGGCATTACTAAACAGAGGTTCGCTATGAGGAATGTCCTTCTTCCAGCTCTCGCTGGAATCTGCCTGAGCTCTCTCGCCCTGGGCGATGTAGGCACCAGATTTACCTATCAGGGGAAGCTCAATAATGCATCGGTACCCGTCGAAGGCACGGTGTCTCTAAGGTTTTCTCTCCATGATGACCCAACGACCGGCACCCAGATAGGATCCACATTTCAACCACCGGACCGGTTAATCAGTGGAGGCATCCTGCAAGAAGAGTTGGACTTTGGCTCCGGTGCTTTCAATGGCAACTCCCGCTGGCTGGAGATTGATGTCGACCTTGATGGAGGCCAGGACAACTTCCAGACTTTGTTACCGCGTGTGGAAGTCCTTCCAGCACCCTACTCGATCTACGCGGAAACCGCCAACTCACTGGTAGGGGGTGTCGATGACGCCGATGCAGATTCTGCCAATGAATTGAATACGAGTCTCGTACTGAATAACGCCAGCCTGGAACTTACTGATTCCGGTGGCACGCTGACAGCGGATCTCTCCAGTCTAGCCGGTAGTACCTTCGGTGATGGACATTCGCTCGATGCCAGCGACGGCGACCCAGTGGATGCTCTCTTTGTGGATGCTGAAGGCAATGTGGGCATAAACGAGCTGAACCCTGAATCAAAACTTCATATCGGAGGCACGCAAGGGTTCTTCAGCTTACTGGGTGAAAATTCTGAACCAGCAGGAGCAAGGGGAGTTGCTGTCACAGACGATGGCATTGCCTATTATGGATATAACAGTGGGTTAATGATTTTCGATCTATCCAACCCGAAAAGTCCTGAGCTGATTGGAGACATCCCGAATGGTACCTCGGGCTTCAACCTGATTGCATCAATCCAGGACCTCGAAGTCGACAACAACGACGATATACTCGTAATCTCTTCTTCAGGCGATAACGCAGTCACAATAGCGGATATATCAACGCGAGCATCACCTGTTATCCTGAGCACGATCGTTGATGAGGATGCTGGCTTTACAAGACTGGCTACAGTTGTCGAGCTGGAGATCGAGGAAGATGAAAACTGGTTTGTGGTCACTTCACAAAATGACAACGCGATCACCTTTATCGACTATACAGATCCAGTGAATCCGTCAAATTTGAAGGAGTTTCGCCAAAACCAACCGGGTCTTAGTCGCTTCGGCACGGTGAACAAGTGTTACCTCGAGGGAGACTTGTTAGCCGTCTCCTGTTTTTTTGACAGATTCTTTCTCTTTGATGTAACTGACCCGGCAAACACAATCTTCCATGGAGAGGCGAGCTCCGGTTCCGGTTCACTCTATCAGAATAACCCTTTCGCGGTTTTACTCTATGGGGATTATATGTATAGCGTATCGCCTCTCGATAATACGATGTTCATTACCGATGTGAGCACCCCTTCTTCAACAGTCCTTGTCAACACCATAACAAGCTCAGACCCTGACTTCACAATACTCAATGAAGGTCGAAAGCTAGAGGCAAAAGATGGGAAGCTCTATATCGGGGGCGCTGGTGGCGGCGGTCGGATTGTCATTGCTGATTTGTCCGATCCCGTTAATCCAACGGTAATTCAAGAGTTCGTTGGGCCGACCATCGACCCTTTGACAGAAACACCTAATCTCGGAGTACCTGGCGGTATGGCCCTCTATGGCGACCAATTGATCGTTGCCAGTGGAACTGGAACACTCCATATCTTCGGCGATCAGATTGTTGATACGTTACTTCAAGTGGATGGCTTTGTTCACGCTCTTGGCTATACAGGCAATGGCTCCCAATTGACAGGAGTACATAATCTTAATTTCGATCTTTCCGCAGATATACTCTCACTCACAGATAGTGATGGAACATTGACAGCGGATCTTTCAACTCTCACAGCTCCGATTCTATCAGAAGTATTGGCACAAGGGAACGACGCTGGCGGTTCTAACATTACCAACGCAGGAACGGTGAGTGCCACAGCATTCTCTGGCGACGGTTCGGCACTGACGGATCTCCCTGATCCAGATTCCTCTAATGAATTGAACAGTACGTTTTCCATTGATGGTGACATTCTATCCATCACGGACGCCGGAGGAACACTTTCTCTGGAACTACCAGAGCTTGAATCTGTTGGCACTTCTTCGTTTGTCTTCGGAGAGGCTGGGACTACGAATGTCACTCAAGTGACTTCTCAAACGTTGACTACCATCAATCTTATCAATACATACAGCGACCCGGTGGTGATATTAGGCGTGCTGGCAGAGAATGATCCCGATCCGACGACAGTCCGAGTTACCGAAACGACATCAACCAGCCTAACTATGCAAGTTGATGAATGGGATTATCTGGATGGTGCACATCTCACCGAGCGGGTCAGCTATGTAGTCGTAGAGGCAGGTGTATATCAATTCCCCGACGGAACCTACCTGGAAGCAGGGAATATTTCCACTGATTCCAACTGGTCGTTGGAGGGATTATCCGCTCCCTTCACAGCTTCGCCAGTACTTATCGCACAGGTTGCAACCGTAAATGATTCCGCAGCTGTGGTGACTCGACTGCGCAATATTTCGACAACCGATTTCGAGATTCGGCTCCAGGGAGAGGAGTTCGGCGGAGGAAGCCATCCATCAGAAACAATAGGCTATCTGGCAATAGAATCCTTCGCGTCTGGAACCATCGGAAATCTTGTGTATGAAACAAGAAATACCCCCGGGATTTCAGAGTCAGGAACAACAGATGTCTTCACTGCCGCTTTTTCTGCGCCGCCAGTTTTTCTTGCCCAAGTACTCACAACTACAGGTCTAGATACAGCAAGTGTCCAAACGACGAATCTCAGCAATTCGGACGTTACGTACTTAATTGATGAAGAGCAATCAGCTGATGTTGAATTGGTCCATTCGGACGAGGCTATAGGCTGGCTCGCAATTGAGTCTGGACTCTTACAGTTTGATGGTGTAAACAAGATCCAGTTCGCCGATGGAACGATACAGGCCTCGGCAGCAGATTTCGCTTCTGTTCTTGCCATAGACAATAATGCTGAAGGGCAAAGTGCAGTCAACCTTGGCAATGTCGGCATCGGAACTTCTACCCCTGACTACCCACTCCACATCGATGCAAATGGGACAGCCATCCCTTCCTACCCCGGTGCCACCGCCGGACAAGAAGCACGCATTCAAATGATGGTAAATGAAACGAATGAAACAGGAGGTGGAATCGCCATTAGTGATGAGGGTGGATTCTTTGATCTCAATGACGGATATATCACCTACCTGCCTCTCGGCAGTGGACTTGGACTCAGCGTTCAAGGCGAGCTCATTGTTCAAAACAATGCCTGGCCTGACTACGTATTCGAAGAGAACTATCAACTCTCTACCCTTGAAGAGATTGAACAACATATAGCCGACCATGGGCATCTGCCCAACGTCCCAAGTGCGGAATCCATCCATGAAGACGGCGTTCCCGTCGGCGATATGAACGCGATTCTACTCCGACAAATAGAAGAGATGACATTGCGCATGATTGAAATGAAGAAGCAACAGGCTGATATGCTTCGTACCATTGAAGGCCTTCAAAATGAAGTGAAATCGCTTCGTCATGAAACGGAGGAGAAGTAATGAAAACTCGCAATCTGACACTTGCTGCACTACTCATGATCCCGGTCTCGCTATACGCACAAGATCGTAATACTACCCAAGGGACGAACGCCGGTGCTGGCATCACCAGCGGTGACGACAACACCATGGTTGGTTATGATGCCGGACGCACAGTTGATGTTGACTCTCAGAACGTTATCATCGGCTCTCAGGCTGCGATAGGGAGCCTGGATACAACGGTGAGTGATTATCTGGATTCCGGGGCTGTCCTTCTTAATGATTTCGGGGAGTCGCAGGCCGTCGTCATTGGTTATCGTGCGGCATGGCAGTCTGTTGATTCTTTTGACAGCGTCTATATCGGCTACTATGCGGGATCTGAAGCAACAGGTGATGAGAATACCTACGTTGGCAATGAAGCAGGAAGATATACAACAACCGGCGACGACAATGTATTTATAGGAGATGAGGCTGGCCGAAACAATACAACCGGCTACGAGAGCATTTACATCGGAGATGATTCTGGAGAATTTGCAGATACAGGCTTTAGAAACGTGGGTGTTGGCAACGAAGCTATACATAGCGGTGCTGCTGATGGCGGCTTTTTGAACACCGCTGTTGGAAATGAAGCAGGTTGGAGGCTAAATGATGGCTGGAAGAATACACTCTTAGGCGGATTCGCTGGGGAGGATATCATCGATGGATTTCTGAATACAATGATCGGTGCTAATGCTGGAAATCATTCTCAATACCCGGACTACAACACCTTCGTGGGCGCCTATTCAGGTAACGAGAATGGCCGTACCAATGACCGGAATAATGCGAACAACAATACGTACGTTGGGGCACTCTCGATGCCCACGAATCGCGAAGGGCAGAACAACGTTGTTGTTGGAGCCTTCTCAGATAGCTCCAATTTTCAAAATGAAGATCTATACCACCCAGATTTCATTGATGCACTGGATGGCATCTCTGCCGTAGATTCCGGGGCTGGAAGTCTTGGAGTGGGCGGGGATACAGCCGTTGACCGTTCAACACTCCTCGGTTCCTTTATCTGGGGCAGTGGAAATGACACCGTGGCTGTTGGATATGGGGGAACGGCCAATGGACATCGATCTATCAATATTGGAGCGACTAGCGTCTCGACGCACAATGATGCAATCGTGATCGGATACGGTGCAGCTTCGCATGGTAACAATATAGCCGTCATTGGAAACGCGACTACCGCTTCCATAGATCCAGGGGCTGACGGGGTCACAGCACTCGGATCGCCAGCATATCGATATTCTTCGGCCGCTTCTGAAAACTATGTTGCCATCGGAGATGCCACATCTCCAGCGTATGTTGAATTTCGTGCAGACGCAGGAACTCAGTCTGACGACGAATGGCGAATCGAAGCTGCAGACAGTGGTGACCTCACGATTGAAACTCGTGCGAGTGGTATCTATACTCCCGTTATGACTATTTCAAATAATGGTAACGTCGTCATTACCGGCGAGATGAGTGTAAATTCTGACGCAAGACTTAAGACAGAGATCAAAGATATAGACAATGGACTTCAGCTGATAACTCAACTCAACCCAAAGACTTATCGCTGGAAGCCATATCTGGAACGAGGGACCGGATTGCATTATGGTCTATTGGCTCATGAAGTCGAAGAAGTCATCCCCGATCTCGTCAGTGCCGACGAAGATGGTATCAAGTCGGTCAATTATCAGGAGCTCATCCCATTGCTCATCGGTGCAGTGCAGCGAATGACTCAGGAAAATGCCGTTCAACAGGGGAAGATAGACAAGCTCCAGTCAGAAGCGAAAATCAAACGTGAGACCATCAGTGATATTGCAGAGCTCAAGTTACTTGTCGCTGAGAATAAGGAACGCATCGGGAGACTTGATGGGATTGATTTCGAGCGCCTGATGGAAGAGACTAATAATGACTAAGTTGAAAAGTACACTTCTGATACTTCCATCGTTATTGGTATTTTCTGCAACTGTAGAAGCACAGGTACGTAATGAAACGCTTGGTGTAAACGCTGGTCTTGGCATAACGACCGGTCATGATAATGTCATGATTGGCTACGATGCCGGCCGCACAATAGATACTGAATACGAAAACACGATCATCGGCTCGCAAGCTGCTATCGGATTACTGGATACTAGCGGTGGAGACCTACTCGACTCTGGCGCAACTTTACTCTCTGGTTTTGGTCAATCGAGAGCTGTTATTATTGGGCATCGGGCTGGCTGGCAGTCATACAATGCATTCGAAAGCACCTTCATCGGCTACCGATCAGGTGAAGTTGCGACTGGTAGTGAGAACACGTTTATCGGTTCTGAGTCCGCCCGATCAGTGACCACTGCCTACGATCTCGTTATCATTGGGGAAGATTCAGGAACCAACCTTACAACCGGATACGAGAACACCTTTATTGGAAAACGAGCGGGAAGAGATAGCACAACGGGGTTCAAAAATGTCGGAGTTGGTCGTGCGGCAGGACTATTTATGGGAGAAACAGGAGGTTATCTCAATACCGGGGTCGGAATGGCTGCTCTCTATGATTGTACTGCTGGATGGAAGAATACATCGTTCGGGGGATTCGCTGCTGAAGACATCGGAACGGGCTTCCTGAATACAATGGTTGGCTCCAATTGCGGAAATGCTACTGAAAATACAAGCTACAATACTTTTGTTGGTGGATATTCCGGTAATGCCAATAACCGGGTATTTTCCGACGGACTTGGCTATCACAATACCGCAGTAGGTGCCCTTGCTCTCGCTTCCAATCGTAATGGTTCAAATAATGTTTTTATCGGCGCTTTTGCTGATTCATCAAATCTGCAGAATACTAATCTTTATGACGCTCTCTTGTTGAGCGATATGAGGCAATCCTGGTATTTTGATTATGGCGGTTCGAACAACGGATCCAATGATGATCTCATTGTCGATCGCATTACCGCTATCGGTGCTTTCAACTTTGCTGTTGGAGATGACTCCGTTTCTGTTGGCTATAAAGGAACAGCTACAGGGCAGCGTTCTGTAAATATTGGTACTGAAAGTAGATCCACACACAACGATGCGGCCGCAATCGGGTTTGGTACACAAACACATGGTGACAATATATACGTGATCGGAAATGCTACGACTACGGCCATTGATCCGGGCAACGATGGAGTAACAACACTTGGCTCATCTTCCTATCGCTATTCAAGTATTGTCTCTGAAAACTTTCTGGCGATCGCTGATGCCACTGAACCGGCATTCATCGAATTCCAGGCCGACACGGGCAGCCAGTTTGATGACCACTGGCGTATCGAAGCAGCAGATAGCGGAGCCCTTACTATTCAATCTCGAGCAAGTGGCCTCTACTCCAACGTCATGACCATACAGAATAACGGACAGGTAACCATCCCTGGCGAGATGTCCTCTAACTCAGACGTGCGCTTGAAAAAGGACATCGTTGACCTGACCGACGGCAATGCACTCCTCGAAAACCTCCAACCTAAGTCATACAAATGGAAGGAGCACCTCGAGAGAGGTGAAAATCGCCATTATGGTCTGCTTGCACATGAGGTAGAACCAAACATCCCCGACGTTGTAAATACCGGGGAAGATGATGTTCAATCTGTCAACTACCAGGAACTGATCCCTGTCCTTGTTGCCACGCTCAAACAACTCCAGGAAGAAAACGAGCAACAGAAAGTCATCTTGGCTCAACTGCGCGAAGAAGCGAAAGCAGAGCTCGACGTTCAACGCGAGTATGCGGAATTAAAAGCCATGATAGACGAACACTCTGCGTTATTAAACCGTCTCGAAACGATCGCTTCTGCTTCGGATCAGGTAACGGCTGGAAATTGATCGCATAGTAGCTTGCGTACTGAGAACTACACGAAGACATGCGATGCATAAGGTGAACCGCTCAGATATAGTAAAATCTGGTATCTATTAGTAAACCACAGATTATACATCGGTCTATAATGATATCTTGAAGGTGCAATTCTTGGTTTGAAACGGTTCGAGCCAGAACTCGGCGCCTTTGCTTCTATTGGCAATCGTTATCATCTCCAAGGAAAGAATAGAAAACATTGGAGATAGACAACACCTTGACCACACGTCAACAACTAACGGATGGTAATGAAACGACGCTTACTACGAAGCAGAGAAACCGTTGAAACGGTTCGTAGAGGTGGTGGAAGCCCTTACGACCTCAGGTTAAAACACTGAGACCTACGGTAAAGCCTCGCTTCACTCGGAAAGGTGTGTCCTGTCCTCTCTTTGTACCCTGAAATGAGCTAAGGGTCTAGCCAGGAAGGTCTTTAGGCTAAAGCCCACACGTCTGTATTCACGGCTGGAAGATATCATTATTTGATTCATCAACTCTCTGCGCCGCTGCCCCCCTGCGCGAGATTTATCACACACGACTCTTGAGGGGATATCGATCCTATGCTTTTCTAATTTAGACTCCTCACCGGCACAAGGTTTCAATCAAGCCTACTCGTCCCCCTCCACCCGAGCGCAGCGAGGCTCTACCGTAGGCCTCAGCGCTTTAGCCTGAGGAGAATGAACACATCGTTCATTCGGAACCGTTTCAACGGTTTCAAGCCATGCGATCTCAGGACAAGTACGATGAGGAGTCTATGTCTGGATGTATAGCTGCCTATGCTTGGCGATGGTTTGCGGTGCATTGCATGGGCAGTGACATTATAGTGACATGCTAGTCTGTAGTTTGAGTAGTGTCGAAGGGGTTTGATTGGGAAAGTGATGAGGGAGGTGGGATGATCACTTCAAACTCTTCGAGATTTGAGCGATCAGATAGGTAACCAGCAAGCCATTCATAATCTGACCCTGTGAGTTGTGCCCATTGCCGCAAGAAATGGTCTGCTTCACCATATATTAGCGTCTCAAAATAAGTAGCTCCAATAATAAATTCCTGTTTGCGAGGATGAATAAAAACAACTAGCAACGATTTATCTTCCATGACTAGAACAGCTACGCTGCTCTCTTCATCTAAGAGTTTGAATTTCTGCTTAATATTATTGTTTATCTTCCCATTGATTCTCCAAATAAATCCATCTCGCCGATCCCAATTCCGATAGATGATATCTGCTTTCTGCATTGAACTATTCGAAACCATCTTGCTTAAAATCTGGGATTCCTGGTCACTTAGACCCTTCTGATTGTTGCATCCAACGCTAAAAACAAGCATGATAATTATAAATAATCTAGAACACATAGCATTCTCTATACAAGGAGGCTCTAGGTTAGAGACCAGGTTTCCACCAAGAGGTATTATTAAGATACACACTTGGCAACCCGAAGTATGACATATAACGACTTCGGCATTTAGAAACACAACTCCTGCAAGGGTCTTGTCCTGCCATTCTCGCTCCCAAGTTATTTGCTCTCAAAGCACCCGGATCGATTTCACGATCTGGACCTTCAAGGATAGCGGGAATCGGCTGGTCAACTTCGGCAACATGAAGCCACGGAGCAATTCCCTTTCCGTAGTTCTTATCTATTTCGAAAGCCATTATACAATGCTCAGCCTTGTCTGATTGGGAGCCTCCCATCGAATCTTGAAGAGTACCCATACGCCTCAGTGCATAGCCAAAAGCACCCCTTAACGTAAATATCTCTAGTTGAAGAAAAGAGTCCGTCAAATG
>CAYTGM010000031.1:0-59861 GCA_964437365.1 uncultured Candidatus Sumerlaeota bacterium
CCTAATCAAATGGGTGCCTCTTACCACTCATCCACAACAATCGGTTATATCTCTTTCATCAAAAGCTCAGACCATGCTCGGACCATGTTGAGACCATGCTCAGACCATCCCGATCGTCTGAGCATGGAGCATCTCTGGTGCGACCTTTGTCCGAGGTTCAGTATGGATGCCGGTCTTAACTTAACTCTCTTCGAGAGCGAGGTACTTGAAGCCATCGCTGGCCCGTTTCCTTTGATCTCAATTACTCAGGATTCATATCTCTGAAAAGGTCTCGAATAAAGGTTAAGTCGTCTTCGGTCAGTCGTTTTCCAGCGGCCCCGACGTTGCAGAGCATCTGTCGCTCGTTTCTGAACCCCGGGATGACGCAAGCGACTCTCTCATGTCCAAGCAGGAAGTTCAGGGCAGCTGAAGCCAGGTCTTCCGTTGAACTTCCAAAGCGCTGTTTCATTTCCGCCATTTTGGGTTCAAGAGTCTCCAAAAAGTCTTTCTTAAAGCGATCCCGCGCCTTGCGGTGGTCACCCTCCTCAAAGGTAGGAGGATTCGAGGCTTTGTATTTATCGAGAAGTAAGCCCTGCGATAAAGGACTGAAAGCAACAAAACTGAGCGTTTCCTTTTTCATCAGGTCGACTAACCTAGAACCGGGGCGTACGTTGCGATCATCAAGTATATGCGCGTAGCTCTGCAGTGCCTCTGGTTGGACTTTAGGAACAAGACGAAGAAAATCATCAATAGAGTAGGCCGAGAGCCCCTTCACACGAACCTTCCCCTCATCGACAAGTGCGTTCATGGTTGCCACGGCATCATCCAGATAGAAATCAGACTCTCCAAAGTCGCCATGGTGAAAATAGTAAATGTCGAGATAGTCACGTTCCAGGTTAATGAGAGATTGCTCACACTGGTGTCGTATATGTGCAGGTTCGTAGGCATGTTTAGCTGTTCCCGGAAAGTGTCCTAGTTTTGTAGCTATATAGACTGTTGAATTGTCTATGCCTAGTTTGCGAAGACTTTCTGCGAGAAGTCTCTCTGCCTTTCCGTTTCCATAAACATCAGCGTTGTCAAAGTGATTCACTCCCTGGTCGAGAGCAAGCTTTAGAGCCGCTCTGATCTCCTGAGGGTCAGGGTCGGCCCAGCCATTTGGAGTTCCATTGACCCAATTCAGACCTCCCATTGTCCAACACCCGACACTGATTTCAGATACATCGATGTCGCTCTTGCCAATCTTACGATACTCCATGTCTTTACCTCTCATAAAATTCGGGATTCAGAAGCCCTGGCTTCTTAATTTGAGATAGGCTTCTGTTTCATTAATTGCATCTTTCAAAAAGCGAATATGCCTTCTGGAATAAGGGCGGTTCCCTTCTTCCATGAAGTCCTGTAATGATTCTGCCATGACATCCAGGCGCAATGCAGAGTTGCGAAACGCCGTTTGTGAGGAGACAGGAACTTCATTAATTCGAATTGCCAATTCTCTGGCCAGTTCACCCATCTCTCTTGTGTAATCAGAATTATAGCTCAGTTTCCTGTTCTTTACTCGATGGTCCAGGATGTCTATGCGGTCTTTATAAGCCTGGACGAGTCTTGTGGCGCTCCATGAAATGATCATTTCCTGAAAATCGGGGTCTCGAAAGGTGCCTGGATTCCAGTCGCGCGGTAGGTATTCTCTGATCGGTGCTCCACGATCCAGATCTGATCTGTAGAGCAGGTAGTCAACTTCATCCATCGTCATACGAATGAGTTCATCTGTTGTCGATAAGTGGTCCCAGCGTTCTCTTCGATAATCTTCCAGAAGAAACTCGAGCTGCCGAGATAGACGGCCCTGTTGAAATTGTAAAGCAGACCGTTGAGCAGGAGCCTGAAAGCGAGCCGCGTCTGTCAGAATCTTCATGTAGGCATTAACTTCGGAAGCTTCGATCTGGATTTGCTCTGGAGTTGCATCAGTGAAGATCGATATACGGAGTTCTTCTATACTGTCAAAAACTCGCTTGCGTGAAACAGACCAGGTTTGGGTTGAGGCAATGTCAGCTGTTAATGTTGCAAACTCTCCCATCATCAGCGGGTCGACTTCGTCTTCAACAGTGGCAGGCTCTGCGCTCTTTTCTGGTGGCAATTGTATATCACTGGTATCTTCGATTTGCGACGGTAAAGGCTGAGGAGGAGGCGTGTCGTTGATAAAGCTTGGATAGGTCTCCCTCTGAAGCTCCTTCAGCCGCTCAGCGGCATTGGATTCCTCTTGTGCATCATCTTGTGCCATCCCCAGTGTAAAACACAGAGATATCATCAGCATTGATAGAAGGAGGAGTATGGAAGGTTTACTTCTCAATGATGACAGTCGCTCCTGCAACGTTCTTCGTATGGGTAAGAGTTACCCAGATGCGTTTTCCGCCAAGTCTATCAACAAACTCTTGAGCTCTTCCTTCAAGAATAAGCGTTGGCTGTCCGGATTCGCTGCGGTGAACCTCAACATCAGTCCACTTGATTCCCCGTGCGATTCCAGTACCGATGGCTTTGGAGAAAGCTTCCTTTGCTGCAAAGCGGACGGCAAACCTCGAAACAGGATTTGGAAAGGACTGGCAGTAAGCTTTTTCCTTCTCCGTGAAAAATCTATTAATAAGTTTGATACCCTGGCGACTTAATGCCTGCTCAAATCTGTCAATCTCAACAAGGTCAGTGCCTATACCAACAATCATTCCGCTGAACTCTCCGCTTTGATATTCTCCAGCATCTGAAAACGTGCTTGCAGGTCTGCTTCCCATATCTGTGCAATATCAACAAGGCGTGCCTGATTATATGCTTTTCTTGCCTTTTCCAATTCGTTCAGTATTGCATAGCTATCACCAAGAGCAAGCCAGTTAAAGGCGTCTTCTGGTTTGAGCAGTACCAGTTTCTCCTGAATCTGCGAAGCGTCCTTCGAGTAGGAAGCCTCAAGGAGAGAATCAATCAGCATTTGAAGTGCCTCTTCTGACCAGGGAGTCTTTTCAGCCAGAAGAACCGATGCGTAGAGCATCAGTCTTTCGTCGCTGCTTTCTTCACCGATCAGGTAGCCGTAGCGAAGGGTTGTCCCCGTGCGGAACTGTTGATTGTTTCTCAGCAACTCAAAATATTGACGAGGATTTGATAGAACGGCTCGATCAATCTTCCTTTTCTGAAGCTCTCGGCGGTCTACCTCCAGACGAATCTCCTCTGTGAAATCACCAACGAGATAGATCGGTAAGGCCGCTTTTCGGGCATGAGAAAGAGTCTTAACAAGACTATAACCCTGACTAATCCGTTCTCTTGCT
This sequence comes from uncultured Candidatus Sumerlaeota bacterium, assembly GCA_964437365.1. Taxonomy (GTDB): domain Bacteria; phylum Sumerlaeota; class Sumerlaeia; order SLMS01; family SLMS01; genus CAYTGM01. Next base: position 3,279 of record CAYTGM010000031.1, read on the forward strand.
AAACCGAAAGGCTGAACCAGTGTCCATGACAACTGATCGCTCTCAAGCGGCGAATCAACATCGATAGAGAGTACTGGCGTCAGCGTTTCATGAATATACGTTGCGTCACCATCGGTGAGGTTGACTATAAGCCCGCCGATGGCAATCACAAGAGCCGGGTGTTCGCTCCATAATCCATCGAAACGATTAATATACATCTCAATTGCCTCAAGGTCTTCGTATGTTTTCAGCGGCTCAAGACCTATTGTGTCCTGAAGGACGGCTTCAAACTTCTGGCTCAGCAGGAGGATCTCTTCTTCTGTTGGAACTTCCTTGAGCCAGAGTAGACCAGAGTCCTCGTATAGCGTCTTTCCGGATGGAAGGTCGGCTAATTCTTCTGCTATTTGCCGTTCAATGAATTTGGCTTTCGCAACCTCTACTGCTTCCAGTCTCTTTCTTTCACGCCATTTTTCTAACTGAGTAAGGACTTCGCTTCCCGGTGTTCGATAAACTGAAGCCTGCTGGTCATTGGAGTCTTCAACGATTACAAGCCACTTGCCGTCGGGTGAAGCTGCGACATGGTGCGTTTTTCTCAGTGTTAGTTGAAGTTCTTCCCCAGTGTCGCTCAGTTTGACCCATGCTCTTGTCGAGCCGCTTCCACGTCTATAGGTTCTGAGAAAGTAGATGTTTCCATTCTGATCTGCAACCGGAGCAAGGTCGGCGGTCCCGTTGTCATCAGTCAACTTTCCAGCAGGAGTGCCTTCGAAAAGTCTGTAGATAGGTGCGGGAACGGGATCAATTGTATAGTCTTCGGGGAGATGGCCCCATATTGTGTCTAAAGTGGGCAGGGTTCCCAGTGAAGCATATCGCCCTCCCGAGATCCAATCGGTCTCTTTGATTGTTTGTTTCTTCAAATCATAAATCTGTGTCGTTAAGCGTATGCGTTTCTTGACGCTCGCATCGAATTGTATCTCCTCTCCAACGATGAGGAGTTGATCTTCCTGCGGATGCCAGTATGCCTGTCCTTCCGCCTTTTCTGCCACTCGTTCAAAATCGTGCGACTTTGTTTCGACGATATATATCCTGTTTTCAGATTGAGCAAGGACCTTGTCTCCTTTCGCATTGATCTGAAGATGCTTGACAGGGTCTTCTATGATGCTGCTTGGCTCCTTGGTCGTTGATTCATAAACAACGAGGCCTTCTTCGGAGGCAATAAACAGATCGCCATCATTTGTAATGGCAACTGCGAAGGGCACAGTACTTGACTGCAAGTAAGGCTTCTCTGAGAATGGGGGAATGATGGGCGAGACGCGCTGTGACTTCAGCTGATTTTCATCGGTGAGAAGCCCTGCAAGTGGAAGTCTTTTTTCAAATTCGATATTAGAGATTTGATCGATAGTGGATGGGATGTAGGGATCGGTCTGAGTCGTAGTTTCCTCGAAATCCGTTTCAATCCCTGCCAGTTTGCGATCCAATGCATCGCGACTGCCAAAGAGCTCGATTGCAATCTGGTCTGCCGGATTATCTTCGGAGGGTGAAAAGTTACATCCCGAATTGAGAAGCAGGACCAGCACGAAACCCAACGTAAATCTGTATAGATCCTTTTTGTTCACGAGTTCTTAGTAGCCCTGCTCGTCCTCTTCTTCGTCCTCTTCGCCCGAAAAGAAATCTTCAATGTCAGCTCCAAATTCGTCAGCGAGTTCCTGAATCTCCTCGTCCGTTTCACGAACAGTTCCTGACATTCTCTGTGAAGGAAGTCCTGTGTCCAGAAACTCGATTCCTTCATCACCAAGCACTGCTTGAATGGCATCTGAGAGATATCCTTTTGCAGGCTCCTGGTAATAGTTTCCCAGTTTCAGCGCGTAACGAAGAATGTTTACACCGTCCCGACTTGTGAACGGCAGGTTCACCGCATGTGCCTTCTGAAGAAAATCCGCCACATAGCCAAGGAGTTCGTCATCGGTGAATGGAATATTATATCGAAGAATTGCCTCCTCTTCTTCGTAAGAAGGGTAGGAGATCTCTATTTGAGGCTGAAGCCTTGATTGTATATACTCTGGCAAATCAAAGGTTGAGCTGTCATCATTCATGGTCACGCAAATGCGAAAGTTCTTGTCCGCTTTAATTTTCAGTCCCGTGATGACCGATTCAACGTAGCGTCGGCGGTCAAGCAAGGGAGCGAGTGATGCCCAACTTTTTTCCGACATCCGATTGCCTTCATCAAGCACACAGATCCCGCCGTTGATCATCGCAGTGACCAGCGGAGAGGCATGGTACGCAATGTTCCCGTCACCTGCGAGGACCGGTGTGATAATGAGATCCTCAGGGCGCGTATCCATGGTGCATTGCATGATATAGACATCGCGCTCCAGGTCTTTGCCAACGGAGTAGGCAAGTGTGGTCTTCCCAACTCCTGGCTTTCCTATCAGGCGAGGCGAAAGTGGAACGTCTTCCTTGTCAATGACCATCCACGCCGCAAGCAGTTGATTGCGAACCGTATCATTGCCAATCCACTTTAAGTCGACGTCATCTGGTTGAGCAAGGTTGAGATCAATATCATCGATCTTAGTTCGACGGTTCATTTCCTGGACTCCTGTTCGGACCTTCTACTGATTCATCTCTTGGTCACATGCTTTAGTGATGGTTCTGTGTCCTTGCGCTGTCAAAGGAAGTCTTGAGCCTTTCACAGGAACAGGACTCTCTGGCGCGGTACCTCACGCCATTTCCCCGCTAGAAATGCCAGGGCGTCCAGAAACCGCAGGAGATGTCGGTATTTCCATTCTGGAGTCTCGCCAAGAATGAGGCCGGGCACAAGGCGAAGTGCAGAGTTCAGGATGCGCATATAGACATTCCAATCTGTATAGCGAGGCCACCCGAGGTCTTTTCTCCAGCGCGCAAACAGGGCGGTACTTCCTCGTCCATACCAGTGTGCCTGCTTGAGCATCCCAAGGATCGTTGATCGGTGTAAGTGCGTAATAGGGTTATCTTGCAGGTAGACTAATTCCCAGCCGGCCCGCTCAATTCTCCAACAAAGGTCTGCATCTTCGCCTCCGCATTCTCCGAGGGATTCATCGAATCCCCCAATGGCCATAAGGACATCTCGCCGGACAACCATCCCAGCAGTCACAAGGAACGGAAAGCTCAGCGCATTTCCTTTCCAAAAGTGATCGGTCTCAAGGAGTCCTTCCTGAACAATATGTTTTTCTGCTAATGTCGTTGGAGTGGGGGAGGTTAGCCTGAATCCAACAGCTCCTGTGTGATTCTTTCCCTCAAGTTGATCCACCGCCGATTCCAGCCAGCTTTCCGGTGGACGACAATCAACATCAATGAAGGCGATATACCTGGTTTTCGCTTTTTTCCATCCTTTTTGGCGGGCGTGGGTTACCCCTCTTTTACGACATCTTACGACTTCAAACCCGAGGGAGCCGGCCAGGGCAACGGTACGATCTTTGGAACCATTATCAACGAGAAGATACCTGACCTTTTTAGAATCAAAGCTTTGTTTGTTGAGCGACGCCTTGAGCTCTGGTAAATGTTTTTCACCATTTAAAACACAGACGATTACCGTGATGATCGGTTGAGAACTGGCAGTTTCCTTGGCAAGGGGGGGCATGTGTTGTTGTCTCAGTTTGAGAAACCTTCCTGCAAATTGTCTCACCTCGATACCATAATGTATGCATCTTCGCAACACGGCGAGGTCAATTAGAGTGACTTTCATCTAACTGAGAGAGCAGAGGCGCCACCCATTTTTGTGAAGCATCTGACTTAACTCAAACATTTCCAACAAATCATAACTGAATAATACTGGCCATCCAATCTTCCACGCATCTAAATAGAGTTTCTGTGTTCTTCACGGAATCGATCTCTATTCATTGGCCTCATCCTTGTTTCTACCATCTCTAAAGGAACATATGCGTTCCTGCTCTTTTCTGAAAACAGTTGAGAAGGATTTTTGCCTATAGGGTTTGTTTCAAATGATATTCAAATCAGTCTACAAGATTAGATCTTACTTTATTAAACGCCATGTTGACTTAATGGCTACAGGAGGTCGATGGAAAGAGCCTTCAAGACTCAGTCCTCCAGTAGAAATATCTGCCTCGCTTCAGACACGCCAGCATCGTTTGAATTAAACTCCTGAAGCAGTTTCCTCTTCCTCTTTTTCGCTCCAGCCAAGCAGCGTTGTCACCACCTCTTCGATCACAGCCTTTCGAGCATCTGAGATACTCCACTCATCCTTTTGCTTTCCTGCATCATCGGGCCAGGTTCTGTTGGTCAGAAACACGATATAGGTTTGAGAGTCTTTATCAATCCAGATGAGGGTTCCTGTATATCCGCTGTGCCCTATACTGCCTTTTTGAGGATCATCGTTTTCAGGGTTTGCATAAGGGAAAGAATCGTAAATGTCAAATCCAAGGCCTCTAGTTTGACTTACCATCTCAGGTGTACGGTCACGAGTTGCATCCTCAAGGACAGAAGAGGAGAATACCTTTTCACCCCTGAATGTGCCACCTGAGGCAATTGTTTCACAGTAACGGGCAAGGTCGGGGCCTGTCGAAAAGAGTCCTGCGTTCCCAGGACAATGACCCAGGTTCGATTTGTGGTAACTTGCAAGTGGGTCATGAACTTCAGCGACAATGATGCTACCATCCTCACGCATTTGAGTCGGAACAGCGCGTGACTTCTGCTCTTCGTCAAGGTTGTATACCGTATCGCTCATCTTGAGGGGACCAAAGACCTTCAGTCTGAGCAAATCTTCGAGGTTCATCTCGGAAGCTTCTTCTACAACACGAGCCGTTGTCTGAAAATTCAAACAGGAATAAGTATAGTCTTCACGAGGTGTATATCTTACGGGAAGTGCTGCATAATGCGAAATCAAAGCGTCGGGGTTTGACGTTCCTTCCTCTTTTTCTTCATCGACTTTAGAATAACTTTCATAAGCCTTTAGACCAGAGGTGTGAGTCATTAAGTCTCTGATCACGACAGACTCTTTTCCGTTGGTGTTGAAGCCCTCGATATACTTTCCAACCAGGTCAGACTCAGATAGTTTCCCATCTTCCATGAGGATGAGAGCACCACTAGTGGTACCCACGACCTTAGAAACGGATGCGAGGTCAAAAATGGATTCGAGTGAGTTCTCCTCGGAAGTTTCCTCATAGGTATGGCGACCGTAGGCAGCAGCCCAAAGAACTTTTTCAGGCTGACCAACAATCAGAACTGCGCCGGGGTAAGTTTCTTCATCAATACCTTTGCGAACAATCTCATCCAGTCCAGAGAGAGTTTCCGTTCTCACTTCTTGCATCCCTTTGATGGGGACTTCAGTATTTGCCCCCTGTGATGCTAAAGTGTTATCTGCATACGTTGTAGCAGTCAGAAAGGCAGAAAACATTAGAGTGAAGAAGTTTCGAAGCATGGTATTATCCTGAACGGAAGATTCACTATTTCAAAGTGAAAAAACACAATCCCTTTGAATTAGCGCTCACGGAGTCTCTTAAGCTGACTGGGGATGAGCAAGGAAATAAATAGCAGGAGGCTCACTGTCCTTGAAAGAACCAGATTTTGACCGCGCCAAGCCCATTGATGAGGATACGCCGCTTCCTCCGCTTGAGCAGTCCCTTGAAGCCTACGTGGGGTCACCGCGGCCTGAACCACTCCCGCCTTCTGATGAAACGTGGGCGGATGTAACGCTCAAGTCATTGAGTTTGCCTGAAAAAGTTGGGCAGCTATTCATTACTTCTCAGCTTGTTGATATTCAAAAGCACTGCTCTGATCTCGCAATTTCAGGCATTGCATTCGTTGGCAACGAGCACGCCGCCAGAGAGATGGCACTCGCCTCACAGCGAATCAAAGACCTGTGCAGAATTCCACCTTTTATCTGCCTTGATGCTGAAGTGGGTATTGGAGGCAGGGTTCTCGAGGGTACTTCTTTTCCCTATGCGTTGAGCTATCGGTCTATATCCCCTCTCGATCTGTTGAAGAAGAAGGGCGAGATTATCGCTCGCGAAGCAAAGGCCCTTGGGTTGAATATGATTTTTGGTCCTGTTCTTGACCTCTACAGCGACCATGTCGAATCGGCAATTGCGGTCAGAGCCTTTGATTCTATGCCTGAGCTTGCAGAAGCAAAGTCTCTTGCTCTTGCAAAGAGTATATACGAGCATGGGATCCTTCCCTGCTTGAAGCATTATCCAGGGCACGGTGGAGCTACCGGTGATAGCCATAATGCTCTTCCCGTCGATAACAGGTCTCTTTCTGTTTTGAAAGAAAACGACCTCTTGCCTTATGCGAATCTGACTAATCGAGTCGAGGTGCCTGCTCTTATGACTGCACATGTGCAGTATACAGGCGATGGGTTTCACTATACGGGTGCTGCCACACATTCTGAGCAGATTTGCCGCGATATACTTCGCAACAGTTTCCAATATGAGGGACTCTTGATCACTGACGCCATCAACATGGAAGCCCTGGTAAAACAGTGCCCCGATGAGGGAGAGCGGGCTCTTCGATCCTTCGAAGCCGGGTGTGATATCGTGTTGCATGTTCACGATCTTGAGAATTGTATAGGCGTGGTGTTAGCCTCTCTGGCTGGCGGCAGGCTCTCGAGGGAGTGGTTAGACAACACCGTGCGTCGTATTCTGTTGCTAAAATCCCGCCTCTTACCTGGGAAGGAAGCTAATGGATCAAGCCTCGCTTTCCCTGTGAAAAACCACAGGATTGTTGCCAGAGAACTGGCTGAATCTATTCCCTTTTCGAGACCCTCAGATAGTGCTTTCAGCATGTCGAAAGGGTCTGCTACTCCTGTGCCGTTTTTCGAATTACAGTCTGATCAACTTCTCTTTTACCGGTACCCTCTTGACCCTTTTAAGAAAGAGTTGAGTGTCTCCTTGAATATCGAAGATTATGGTGTGATTCCCCGTAGCATCAGTGAGGACTCTCAAGAGTCTCTGTTCTCGTGTATACGTAATGCGGAGTTTTTCCTGATCTGTTGCAAAGAGTGGAGAGCCATTAATTCACAAAGTCAGATCCAGTTCTTAAAGGAGCTTCAGTCATTTGCACCCAGGTGTCTCTTCCTGGGCTTCGGTTCTCCTGCGATAAGACATCAATTGCCCAAAGAGTTGCAGCCGCGATTCGTTACAGCGTATTCGACACATCCCGAAAGCCAGCGGGCGTTTGCACGTCACCTTGCCGGCTTACTTCTTTGATCCTACTTCTCCAAATTTATCTCTGAATCGATTCTGTATGGAGATAAACTCGTCAGAATTAACTGTCAAATTCTGATTCAGGTCGTATTTTTCAATTTGAGACCGGATATTCTCAACTCTCTCCTCAGAAAGGGGGTGGGTGGAAGTAAACGCTGCGACCCAGGATGATCCGCCTTTACTTTTTTGTCCAAGTTTCGAAAAGAATGCTGCGGCCTCTCGTGGGTCCCAGCCCGCTTTATACATTGCCTCCACCCCATAACGATCCGCCTCCCGCTCATCGGTTCTGCCAAAGCTCCTCATTGCCAGCATACTCCCAGACTCAGCCGCCAGCGAGGCAATGGATGCATAGTCCGAACCCGTCACGGCAACGCTTAGTATACCTAAGCCAACCTGCAGCCCAAGGCTTCTCTGAAGGGCCATGATTCCGTGTCTCTTCGTTACATGATTAATCTCATGTCCAATCACGGAAACGACCTGAGCTTCATTATCGGCGAAGAGGACTAGACCCTGATTTATGTAGCAGTAGCCACCTGGAATGGCAAAGGCGTTTACTTCACCAGAAGAGGTGAAGGCAAATTTGAATGTCTGTGAAGTATTCGGAGAATGTTTGACAAGCGCTGACCCAACTCGATCCAGCCAGGCCTGGGCTACTGGATCTTGAATAACCGTTACTTCCTGTTCAATTTGAGCAGCATAATTCCTTCCCAATTGTTCCTCTGAGTTTGAGGAGATCAACATGTAGCTCGTTGACCTTTCAAAGGACCTGATCGCTGAACAGCTGCTGCAAAGCAAGGCTGCAGAGGTGACAATGATCAACGTGAGGAGGCGAAATTGAGGTGGATTCATGCGGAGGCTTTGCATCAGTTTTTCTCTGAAGGTCTCTCTTTCTGCCTTTCCAGTAATCGAAAAGTATTCCATGAAAGGCATAGGTGTGAAAAAAAACTAACCAATAGTTGACTTTCTTAATCTGTCACCCCATCAGTGATGTCAGATTATTGGAAATGAGAATGATGCATCAAGTCTTACGATATCAAGGACGATACTACAGCAAGCTCGATTGGGACAATGTAGAGTGCAATCTCTGCGCGCATCGTTGCGCGATTGCTCCATCCCGACCCGGAAGCTGTGGAACCCGCACGAATAAGGACGGTGAAGTCGTCGTCGATAATTATGCGCGACTCTCTTCCATTGATGTTGTCACTTCTGAGCAGCTTCCCCTGTATAATTTCCTTCCCGACGGCCGCTGGCTTCTCCTTTCTGGTCGAGGTTGCACGATGCGTTGTCCCTTCTGCAATCAGGCGAAGTATAGTCAGGCCGGAGCCGTTCGTACGATGGCGATGACTCCTGATGAGATCGTTGCCGAGGCGTTCAACAGGTCGGTTACAGGGATCTCATTCGGAGTTAATGAACCGGCTCAAGCTCATGAGTTTGTTTACGATGTAATGCTCGACGCCATGCGTGAGGGACTCAATACACACGTGGCAACAGCTGGAATGTGGGATCCGGAAGCTCTCCGGGAAATTCTCCCGGTACTGAGCTCTATGACCCTCGGACTGAAAGGTCTGGATGAAGACTTCTATCAGCTAAAACTTGGCGGAAATTTACAGTACATACTTTCGAATCTCGATATCGTTATGCATAGTGAAGTCCGACTTGAAATAACATGGCTTCTCATTCCCGGAGTCACTGATAAAGCAGAGCAAATCGAGGTGCTTTATAACGCTCTCAGACATCATGAGCACTATCCACCTCTCGTACTTCTCCCTTTCGTTCCCAGTGGTCAGTGGATTACCCATGAGCCAGCAACGATCGAACATCTTGATCGCTTTCGCTTTATGCTAAAGGACTATAAGGGTCCTGTCTATATTGATCACCCAGAAAGTGCACATCGCAACACTGCGTGTGGGAATTGCGGTACAACGCTGGTACGTCGCTCTATTGTCGGCGTTCAGCCGGCGAAAGACGCTGAGGGAAACCTGATAGACCATTGCCCAAAATGTCACCAGCACGTCCCCTATATCGTATAGTCTCAAATTTAAAAAAAAGCTCCTCCCGAAATGGAAGGAGCTGCCTGAGTAAACTCTTGAGAAGCTCTTCTTAATGATCTTCTTCGGCATGATGAATCTTGGCTTCCTCGATCACTTTTTGCTGAATTTGAGGTGGGCAGGCTTCGTATTGAAGAAATTCAGCGTCATAGACAGACCGACCTTGTGTCATTGAACGGAGGTCACGGCTGAAAGTTTCCATTTCTCCCTGAGGGACCTCGGCGATGATTTTTGTTCGGTTTCCTTCCGTATCGTTGCCGCTGATCCGTCCGCGGTGGCTGGAAACATATCCCATCACATCGCCCATATATTCACTTGGGATCAAAATCTGTACTTTCATGATGGGCTCTAGAATGACCGGGTTTGCCGAAGGTGCAATACTCTTGAACGCCATGGAAGCTGCCACCTGAAAGGCCATGTCACTTGAATCAACTGCGTGATACGACCCATCATAACAGGTTGCCTTCACGTCTACCACTGGATAACCAGCCAGGATCCCTCGTTCCATAGATTCAACAATCCCTTTTTCAATGCCGCTTTGGTAACCCGAAGGAATAACTCCACCCACAATCGCCCAATCAAACTGGAATCCGCTGCCGCGGGGTAGAGGTTCCAGCTTCAGATGACAATCACCATACTGTCCTCGGCCACCTGACTGTTTCTTGTATTTTCCCTGACCTTGTGCGGGTTTCTGAATCGTCTCCCGGTACTGCACTTTCGGGGGCTCAGCAATAATATTTACCTTTGATTGAGCCTTCAATCTCGATACTGCTGTATCGAGGTGTGTATCCCCCATACCATGAAGAACAGTCTGGTGCAGCAGTGGATCTCTTTCCAGTCTAAGCGTTGGGTCTGATTCCAAAAGTCGATGGATGGCCATCGAGATCTTATCCTCATCCTGCTTCTTCTCAGCGTGTATAGCAACGTGGACTGTTGGGTTGGGGAGATGAGTTGGTTCATATTTCGCAGACTGCCCCTTGGGGTTACAGAGTGTGTCTCCCGTATGTACGTCACTCAGCTTTGCCAGAGCCCCAATGTCACCGGTATTGAGCTTCTCAACATTGACATGTGCTTTGCCACGGAGTTCAAAAACGTGACCAGCTTTCATTTCGTTGCCCGTTGTTAAATTCATAATCACACAGTCACCCGTTACGGAGCCTGTTACCACTTTGAAAAGAGAGAGACGTCCGGCAAAGTCGTCATTGACCGTTTTGAAAACGAATCCACTGAAGGGCTCATCGGAATCCAGTTTCTTTAGTTGAACAGGACTTTCTGGATCGTCGGCCTTTTCATAGGCACGAAATCCTGCGCGCTGGTCAGGTGATGGGCACTCGTCAAGAATGAAATGAATCAGGCCACCAAGTCCAATTTCCTTTGTTGCAGAACAACAGACGACAGGAATAAAGCGACCAGCCTGGAGGTCTTCGCGAAGTCCCAGCTTCAACTCATCATCAGTGAGTGAATCTGTCTCGAGGAATTTTTCTGTAAGGTCATCATCACCTTCCGCGGCAGCCTCAACCAACGCTTTTCGAGCTGCTTTGGCTTCCTCTGCATACTCTTCAGGTATATCTTTGACGATCCTCTTGCCGTCTTCATAATAGATCGCCTTCATGTCCAGAAGATCAATAACCCCTTTAAATGAATCACCAGATCCGATAGGAAGAGTCACGGGAATTGTATGTGCGTCGAAGCTACTGTCTATACTTTGCATGCAGTTGTTGAAATCCGCTCTTTCCCTGTCCATTTTGTTGACAAGGATAGCGACCGGTATATCGTATTCATGTGCGAATTCCCAGGCAAACTCTGTCCCCACCTCAACTCCTGATTCGGCATCAACGACAATCAGGCACATTTCGGCGATGCGGATGGCGTTCTTGATCTCCCCAACGAAATCCCTGAATCCTGGACAGTCAAGAATATTGATTTTGTAGTCGTCATGCTCGATGGGGATGAGCGTTGCATTGATCGAGCAATGGCGCTCTTTTTCCTGGGGGTCGTAGTCAGATTGAGTTGTGCCCGCTTCGACTGTTCCTGGTCGATCTACCAAACCGTGAATGTGAAGTAATGCCTCTGTCAGTGTTGTCTTACCTGATCCAGAGTGTCCTGCGAGTGCTACATTACGAATCTTTTCGGTTGGATAGACTTTCATAGTACCATTTCTCCAGTCTGAACGTTTACGGATATGAACATATCCCTGAATTCACATAAGCTAATACCTAGCAGGTCTGCAAGGGAGGGCAAGAAGAACACGTCATCCCGAGAACATGGCAGGAAGGTTTTTCTGAAAATACCACGCAAATAATTGTTGTGATGGTCCTGACGTCGTCAGCGGAGCGGCAGGGAATCACCAAAGGGCAGGAGATTCAGGAGAGTCAGGCTCAACAGGTACGAGGAGAGATCAAGAATTCAGAAGGGTATTCAGGCTCTGATGGAGCGTCTAGACAGATTGGATGCCTTAAAAGATGCTATACATAAGAAAACACCATGCGGCGCGTCAAAAGAGGGATACCATGATAGAGTGAAGAACGAAGTTGGAAAGTCTATTCTGAAGGTCGTTCACAAGAATGGAAAGGGCTGGTGGATAAAGATCTAATCAGCAGAGGCTTGAACTTGAAGCATGCTCTTGACTTTCAGGTCTGCCAGCTCACGCTCAGTCTTCTTGAGCGTTTCTTCGAGTGACTCCAGCTCTTTCTCAAGCTTGGTTACTTGTTTTTCAGCTTTCTTTGCCCGGTCATTCGAAGCATCAAGAACCTCCTTTGAGCCGTCTGTCATGAAGTCAGACGACGACTTATCAGAAACGAGGGGGCTCTCGAAGGGGAGAGCCAGGGGATAGTAAGATCGCCAGACATACCCACATGCAACTCCCAGAAGGAGTAGAAGTGTGGTCGTGAGAAGCTTGAGAAAGAAGCTCCCATCAGATTTATTGGTTCTTGATCGAGTCGTCTTACGTTTGGCTGCCACTGGGGCGATCTCCTTCTACAACCTGAGCCTGTGCTTTCGGATGTCAAAACTACGGGAACACTGTCAACTTGAAGGTGTGAAGAGCTGAATCTTCGTCTCCAAAGCGACTTCCTCCTTCCAATAATCCCCCGTAAATCGTCTAAACGTTTTTCAGTCATCGGCTGACTCCTTCTTGTTTAAGGTTTGCACCAACAAGTGTTAGCCGATCGCCCACTTCAATTTACAGACTATTAGTTACAGTATCCTTCGGACTTCCCTCTGTTGGATGCCGCGGTGATCCTGGAGCGTTGTCGGTCCGATGCCGATCGGACCTGGATCGTTCCGACATCGCTCCGGCATCGTCCCGAAAGGGGTTTTTAATGGCTTTCCCAGAAGAATGGCAACCACCCAGTGCTTGAGGTGAAATAGCTGCAAGAAACCTGAAGACAGAGATTTCCACGAAGCATCATGAGTGATCTCCAAATTTATCCAACGGGACTCTTCGACTGGAATTTTGGAGGGAACGATACTTTTGAAGGCTGGGTTTCATGAATGCAACTTTGAGATCTTCCCTTCCGCACCCTCGGGTCATCTCTCTGTCTCCCTAGAGCCATTTCTGGTAGAACAATGCACAAATACACCACTTTCGGTATCTGGCAAGCATGCAGTCGTCTTTTGCTTCGGAATAGTCCGTTGTGTGCAAAAAACAGCTCTCTATTACGCACGTTTGAAATTCCATCTCTCGTTGACAACATGCTTGAAATGAAATGATTCTTGGTACTTGGAGCGTTTCATTCAAAGGGGAAAGTGAGAATGGACCTCCGTTATTTTCTATTAGTGTGCAAATGTTGCACGCTCCAGGAGTTGAAATTGAGTCTCCGTTCACCGTACTTCCTTCCCTTGGTCTCCATCATCCTGGCAGTTCTTCTGCCGAATTCCGTGTTCGCTCAAAACACACGACCAAAAGTGACCTGGCACTGGCATATGCATCAGCCGATCTATTGGAATCTTCCAAAGAGTGGAAATCCAGATCGGTATGAATACGCCTGGGAGTCTATTCAGGCTAAAGACGGCGGAAGAACAAACCCTGAAAACAACCTGAGAGAAATCTTCGGGAAAGATGACCGAGTCGCTGCCTATCAATATCGGATGAAGGATGCCCTGAATGGTGTGCGGTTCAATCATCCAAAAGCGGGAGCCGTCACCAGTTATTCAGGGGCACTGATGGAGAATGTACGTAGCCTCGGCCTTGCAGGCCAGTTGGGCTATTCATCGGGTTGGAAGAATGGGCTTATCGAAGCGAATCAATGGGATACTCCTTCTGGGGATCCTCGGCTCGACTTTGTGAATTTCTCGTTTCATCATGGTTTAACAGGGCTTTTGCCAGATGAAATCGTTCGAATGGAGATTCTTCTCCACCGGGAGATTGTTCAGCAGGAGTTAGGTGTCGATGCGATCTCGAACGGCTATTTCCCAACAGAAATGGCCTTCTCAACTCGAATCATTCCTGTGCTGGCTGATCTGGGGATTGAGTGGTCGATTGTCTCTGGCGAAAAGATCGCCCGGGCATGTCCTGATTTTCCGATCGTGATTGGCTCTGGTGGGATTAATTGTGACCCTCCCAACCCGGCTGACCAGATCAATCCAAACGGTGCTCCCTATATTCGTGTGAGTATAGATCGCGGTAATTCACCTGTTCACGCAAACCCTCTTTCTTATCAGCCAGCCTATGCAAAATATGTCGATCCAGTCACAGGAACTGAAAGTAAAATAATTGTCGTTCCTGCTGATATGTCGCAGGGTTGGAGAGATGGCTATTCGTGTATTGACGCTTCGTTTTTGGATGGACTCGAGTCTGAAAATGATCCTGCCCAGCCCTCCCTGGTCCTTCTTTCTCATGATGGTGACAATGCTTTTGGAGGTGGTTTTACTTATTACAATGATTGCGTCAGGGATCTTGCAAACAGTGCTTCCAGTAAAGGAAACGAAGTAACATCTGTACAGCAATACCTGTCAGAGTTTCCTCCAGATACAAATAAGATCATTCACGTCGAAGACGGTCCCTGGGTTTACGCTGAGTCTGACTTTGGTTCGCCTGTCTATATTAACTGGAATTATCCTCCTCTGGACGCCAATGGTAATATTGATCCAGAAGCAGGGTGGCATGAGAAGTCCAGGGACATGGCTCTTTTCGTGGCAGGTCTTAATCGAGTAGAGACCGCAGAGCAGATCTCTGGCCATACGCGGCAATTGTCCAAGATCCTGAATCCAGACGACAGTACGCATCCGGTCGACAGAGGGTGGCATTATCTGCTGGGCGCGCTGGACAGTGGGAATGTCTACTACGGAGCTGCGCTCGATCTCGAAGCGAAAGCATCTCTCGGTGTGAACGAAGCTGTCAGCCGTGTTGAATCACTGATCTCAGGAAATGAAAGTCAGGATACCACACCACCTACGATCTGGATTCCGCAACGTCATCCCTATAATCCTGGCGGGCTGAACTTTGGTGTTCAATATGGATATCAGAGTTACTATGACGACGGAGATTTTCATGTTTGGACGTTTATTCATGATGTGAACGGTCCTGTTGATGCAGTGCTTAAGATACGTATAGATAACGATGGTGTGAACCCTCTATCTTCCAACCAGAATGAGACGCTCGCAGGGGGGAATGAAGTTGGTAACTGGATCAGCATCCCCATGAACTTTACAGACTATCCAAACGATGGGAACCCTTATGGGAAACCAGAGTTGAATTATGATATAGATGCCATTCATATTTCAGATCACTATTGGGCGAAAGTGGAAGGCTATCGTGAAGTCCTTATCGACTATTATATTGAGGCAACTGATACACTTGGCAACAAATCAATATCCCCGATCCAGCACGTCTATGTTGGGGATGGTGAGGGGTTCGTCGGAGGTGGGGGAGAGAGGGTTGTCCTCGACCCAGAGACGCCCGTCCGCGGTGAACCGCTCACGGTCACCTACGATCCCGTAGGGTCAGGACTGGCAGATGTTCCCAACGTCTATATACACCGCGGAAAGAATGGGTGGCAAAATGTCCTTCTCCCTCGTCCAGCGATGAATGAGAATCAGGACGGAACATGGTCGAGTACATTTATGGTCGACTCGGATGCGACCAGTCTCCAGATGGTCTTTACCACTGCAGCAACCGGTGATTCAGGAAACTGGGATAATAATGGGGGGCAGGATTGGAGCTTCGATACCACAGGAAATGGTACTCCCGTTCCCACGATGACTCCAGAGCCTGATGAGAATCCATTTACGATGGATGGGTTTATTGATCAGGTAGCTTGTACATTCGATGATCGATTCTATCTGGCGGAGGCCAACGGTTGGATATATGTCGGTGCAAGGGCATCTCTTCCCGCAGATACTTTTATCTATATCTCCTCTGATCCCTCTATCTTGACCGATGCTAATTGGGCCAAATCTGGAACTGTTGGAACCTGGGACTATTTTCTGGCAGCCGAAGGCGCCGGAGGTTCAAGTTTCTCCTCCTGGTTTGAAAATCCGGAATTATTGACAGCCGATATTCAAGGTCAGCTGGAGCATGCACGGTCAGGTGATATACTCGAGGGGGCTATTAAACGTGAACTTATTGGGAATGGTGATGTTTTCGTCGCACTCGGAATCTTCGATACTGATGATGAAGGAAGCCTGCTGATTCAGATTCCATCATCTGGCGACGGTAACAGCAACATAGAAAGTGCTGAGTTCTACAACGTGGACAGCGAGCTTGCAGCATGTCAAAGTACTTCGCCGACTCCTGCCACAACCCCTACTCCATCACCAACGACCACACCGACTCCAACGCAAATACCGACAATTACAGTTACTCCCTCTCCAACAAGTGTCATAACGGCCACTCCCACGGAAACTCCTGTACCTACTGCTTCACCAAGTCCTTCTCCTACGCAGGTACAACCCCAGGAATCTCGAATCACCATTGGGCAGGGTCCCGTGATCGGATCCACCTCGGGCCAGACATTCTTCGAGGAGTTTCAGGATTGGATCGGAGGAGACTGTAAAGCATTGGATATACATTCTGATGGGTACCTTCTGGACGATGGAGGGGACAACGCGCGTGATCTTCTGGCATTCTATGCTTATGATGATGTCAGTAATGATTCTATATATTTTCGAGTCGATTTTCTGGATCTCTTTTTTCAGGCAGAAACAACGGAACTCGATGTTATCTTGCTGATTGACTTTAACAGTCCCGAATCAGGTCAGGAACAATGGCCAGAGTTCGCTGATGTAACCACAGATCATCTGTGGGAAGCAGCTGTAGTATTCGATGAAGTAGGAATCTGGAGAGTTTATGATTCTAATTTTCAAATTGTTACTTCAGAGACAGTGAACAGCGGTGCCTGGCTTGGTGCATATTTGAGATCAGACTTGGATGCGCTGGAGTTTGGTCTTGATCGAAGCGTATTGACAAATCTGGGATGGGATGGTTTTTCCGATCTGAATTTCCAGGTCGCGACGGTTAAAGATGAAACAAACATAGAAGATCCAAATGGATTTGGAAATGTGAGCAACCTGACAGATGTTATTCCAGACCCAGGGAGAGGCTTCGATGATGGTATCACGAATGGCGCAGTCTCTCTTACTGATTTTTGTCAATCAGCAAAGTGGGCCTTTGTCCTTCACGGAAACCAGGCGATCAGCCCGGCACAGGGAATACAGGATCTCATCTACAACGATCAGGTGACGACACCAAATGGGAATCCGACGGGTTATCATCGTGCTCTGGACAGTGCGAGGGTATTCGGGGTTCCGGCAAATATACATGTTTCGGCGACTTTATTCGCCTCTTTGCTCTGGGCAGACAGGCCCGGGACGGGAGATCCACAGGACGGTCCTCAATTCGTTGAATATATCAAAGACTTCCTGGATGAAGATCCGTCAAACGGTGACGGAGCGATCATCTGGGGCGTCTTTTCAGAGCATATCATGCCCTTCTTTGAAGGGGACGTGAACCAGGATTCTATTCAGCTTAACACCGATTATCTCATCGATATACTTGATATAGAAGATCCAACAGGGAATTCAGTATTCTGGATTCCAGAGCGCGTTGCCCGTGGATCTACTTTTAATGATCTCACGGTTTCCGGCTTCAATTTCACAATTCTTGACCAGATTAATCACATTCGCGAATGGTTCGGTGCTCAGGCAGCGGAAGATTCAGGTTTTAAGATTCACGAAGTCAACGGCGTGCAGGCTTTTCTCATTAATGATGCGCCAGACCAAAAGAAATTCAGTAATACCGATGATGGTCTGGATATAGACACTAGACTCCTATTGTCAGACATAGCACTGAACATCGACCATGAGCAGCTGGTACTTGTCTTCGATGACTGGGAAGCCTACGCTGGAAGATCATTTCTGAGTTTCAATACAGGGACTGATAACCCCGATAACTTTAATACAAATCTGAGATGGATTGCGAACCACCCCTGGATTGAGGTTGTTAAACTTGAAGAAATAGCAGAGCAGGGATGGGATGCCATTGCTCACCCAGAAGATCTCAATCTTCCTTTCGAATCTTATGATTTTCTTGATTTTGCGACAGAAGGTAATTATCAGAACTGGTACCATGGTTCCGCTTTGGAGGAAGATTTTGATGACTTCGAACCTTGGATTCGAGAAGATCTATCTGTTCGAGGTAGTAAGAGATTCGGAGCGCTCACAACTTATTTGAACTCCGCTGTTGGAGCTTCCGGGGGAGCGGGATCTATAGCACAGGATGTCTATGCCGATACTTTCTTTGCTCCCGACAATGCACTCAGTGATCTAGCCAGATTAAGCTATAGTACTGCAATATTCGAAACTGCGTGGCATGATGAGTTTGACGCTATTCGCTGTCCAGACGGAACTTTCTGCAACCCGGATACAAATTTCGATAATATTGCCGGTTTCGCCAAGCAGCTTCAGTTTCTTAACTTGAGAAGAACCGGTGTCATTGTTGAAGCAGCAGAGTGGGCTGCTAACCCTCCAACGGGTTCTGAAGCACGATCGATCGACCTCGATCATGATGGGGAGTTAGAGTATATACTACAAAACAGCCGTGTCTTCGCTGTGTTCGAGAACGACGGTGGAAGGTTGATCGCGGCTTTCGCGCGAAATACGGAGACTGGTGAAGTCGCCAGTATGATCGGAAACCTGGTTGGATTTCCAGATAGAGATGATGAATGGGAAGCAGATACGAATACAAACGCCCGAAGGACTTCAGGCCTGTCAGACTGGTGGGTAGAAGGACTCAGCACTAATATCTATGTGAACGACATCTATGCAATTTCTATACAGGGAAGCAGAGGAAGTGGTGATCCAGCTATTCTGCAGCTCACTTCAGGAGATAATAAGGTGAGCAAAACGGTATCACTGGCAGATGATAGTAATCGACTTTCTGTTTCCTACGCACTTAGTAATGACATCAATCAAATCTACGTAAGAAATGGACTTTCTCCAGATATCTATGAACTCATGAGTTCCGGTACTTCAGCGTTAAGCTTTCAGGATACAGGGACTGCTGTTGAACTGAGTAACGTGAACTCTGGTTTTTCCGTGGCTCTTGACTATGGAGGAGGCTCCAACAATGCGCTCTTTAACGCATCCGCTTCCGATGGAACTGTGAACAGCCCACGAAATCAGGCCTTCATACATATGGTAGAGTTATCTGGAGTAAATGGGATGTCCTTTGACATCGTTCTTAACGCAGGTGATACCGTGCAGTCTACTCCTACTCCTACGTTGACTGTTACTCCAACCGCTACGTCGAGTCCTTCACCAACGACTTCTCCCACTGCTACCTTTACTCCTGTTCCCACTCCTACAGTGACTCCGACACCAACACCATCACCAACGGTTTCTCCACCACTGGTTCAGCTGATCGATATGTTGCTGGGCAAAGTAGAAGGTGACCTGGTTGAAGATACAAACAGTGATGATATACTTGATGCAGCAGATATCATCATGCCATAATTTAGAAATGTTAATTACTGTATAGCCACTTTACAGCAACGGGAGTGCGTTTCGCCCATGCGCTCTCGTTGTGTTCTGCACCTGGGTCAAGATAGTAGAAAAAGTCCTCTCCAATGCGTCGATCAGTGCTTAGAATTCTGTCTCTTATGAAAAGGGTATTGAGATAGCCATCTCTCGAGATTCCTTTTGTTCCTGAATCGAGCCAGAGACGTTTTGATTCATTAAGGCTGAGAACTTCTTCCGTGAAGTAGTCCAGGTCGATCCAGAAACTAGGGGACATACAAATCGCTGAATGGAATGAATTCGTTCGAGTAAGAGTTCCCAGACTGACCAGCCCACCTAAGGAACTTCCAAGGTGACTTCTTCCTTCTGGCTCTGCAATTGTCTCGTATAGACTATCTATCTGTGGGACGAGCTCACCAGTCAGGAATTCAAGATACGCGTCCATTCTTCCATGGCGAGATTGGAACTGGACTTCTGAAGGGAGGTATTCACGAAGACGTTCGGGTGAATTGTCGATGGCGACTACGATGATTTCAGGGATCTCAGCTCTGTTAATGAGATCGCCTACAGTCTCGTTGAGATCCCAGCAGCCAAAGGTTCCTCCGGGTGTAAAGACGTTCTGTCCATCCGTTGTATAAAGGACCGGATATTTATACTCAGGCCGAGGATAATTCCGGGGGAGTAGTACTTGGATACGTCTGGGGGTAATGGAATGGTCAGAGGGGACAATGGTTAAGGTTTCTCTTCTTGGAGGAGCGAACTCAATAGATTCGGGGTTATATCGATAAACCGACTTCCCTTCTATATACAGAGCTTCAATAGAAGCAGGAGTAAATGAAAGGGTCGTGTTGTCTTTGTAAGAAACAGTAATTTGTGTCAGAGAGCGCGTACCAAGTACGGGGTTTTGAATCGTCTCATGGGGATCGTGCGAAGTAATTTCTTCGATAAAGTTGGCATCTGCACTATGAAATCTAATCTCAGCAATGGCAGGTTGACCGATTGAATCGTCAGGGGGAATGATCTCCAGCTTTTGCAGTTGTTTTTTCGATAAGTTGTTAACCGTCGACGGGATGAAAACGTCGGTGTCTTCACTGGACGGAACTGTCGGATTCAGGAGCCTTGTTGTGGCAAGTCTGATCGGATCTTTTGTATGATTAAAAGGCGTATAGTCAAGATACCAGGTACTCTCTCCTCTGGCGATAAGAGGCTGAATGGATGGATCGTTGAGCCAGGGGAAGAGACGGGGAGGCATAATCGCAACAGGGAGCTCTCCGTAATACAGGTCTTGTTCCCAACGGATTTGTTGATTTTCTTTTCTGATGTCTTCCTGTTGAATACTCTGTGGGACGCCTGTCTTCGGGCACAGCATCAAGGCGGGAACAGCAGCACAAAAACCTGCCAGAGTTTTCCAGCTGTTTGGGGCACAAGCGTTGTGGAAACTTTCCCGCAGGATGTTCTTTTTATGGATCTCTTGAGAGATTTTCTTGCCGCACCTGATCTTCATGTGCATCGTCGTAATTCCAATGGGACTTTGATGCAAGACAAGTTACCAGTCCTTTAACAAGATGGAAGAAATGGCAAGAAATGAGTACTCGCGAGAAACTTCAATATGACTCACGTGCGAAAGACTGGCGATGCGGCGGAATCGTTTACCAGGTTTTCGTGGACCGCTATGCGAAGAGCCTTCGTCTAAATGAGAAGCACGCATTTTACGCTCCCCCGAGAACATTGAAAGATTGGAGTGACCTGCCATCGCGAGGGAAGTTCCTTCCTGAGGAACTGAACGTTGAAGGTGAACTTGAGTTTTGGGGAGGAGATTTACACTCACTGCTTGTTCATCTTGATCACATCATTGAAATGGGAACCAATGTACTCTATTTAAATCCTGTTTTTACCGCCTTCACAAACCATAAGTACGACACAATGGACTACTATACAATTGATCCTCAGTATGGGGACGAAGAAGACCTTCGGAATTTGATAGAGACCTGTCATGAAAAGGGATTAAAGGTTCTCTTTGACGGTGTGTTTAACCACATGGGGCGTCGTGCACCCCTGTTCCAGAAGGCTCAGAATCAACCGGAATCCCGCGAGCGGGCCTACTTTACTTTCGGTGAAAAGTATCGAAATGGATATCTCGGCTGGCGGAATGTTTCCAATTTACCGGAACTCAATCTGGAAAATCAAGAGGTCAGGGATTTTGTCTATGCGAAACCAGATAGTGTCGTACAACATTACATCAGAAAATTCGATCTGGATGGCTGGAGACTTGATGTTGCACCTGACATCGGATTTTCTTTCCTGAGAGAATTAACAGAGGCTGTTCACAGCTGTCGACAGGATGCGATTACAATCGGGGAATGCTGGAATTATCCTGAGGAGTGGCTGAAAGTTCTGGATGGGATTATGAATCTTCATCTGGGAAATTTAATCTACGAGCTCGTTCGAGAGAATATGACATCGCGCATTGTGGCTAAATGCCTTCAGCGAGTTCTCGACGATTCCGACGAAGAAGCTCTGCTGAGGTCTCATCTTGTTCTAGACAATCATGATGTTGCAAGACTTGCGACTGTATTGCCTAAGTCAGAAAACCGTTATCTCGCGAGATTGCTACAGTTCACATTACCTGGCTGTCCTGTTGTCTATTATGGTTCCGAATTGGGCATGCCGGGAGGTACTGATCCGACAAATAGAGGACCCATGAACTGGGACCTTAAGAACACTTCCAACCCGGACTACCTTGATTACCAACGGATACGGGATTTGAGGCAACAGAACCGGGCTCTTGCCATCGGTTCAACGCGAGTGCTTGATTCAGAAAAACTTTTTGCTTTCATAAGATATACGAATGATCCCGGAGAAAGTCTTATTGTTGTAGTGAACCCCACGATGAGTGAAGTAGACGAAGTACTTCAGGTCAGGGATTCACGCCTTGTAGATGCAGCTCCTATGGAATGTCTTCTCACCGAAGAACAGGTTGTTATTCACTCTGGCTTGATTCCCTGTCGCATCAAACCAAAGCAGGCCAAAGTTTTTCGAACGACTGACCAGGGAAAGACGGGTAAGTATTCGATGTTTAAACGTGTAAAAGATTATTAAAGAAAAACCCCTGAAGCAGAGAGCCTGTTCAGGGGAGAATGATCTGTACGTGAACTTCCGGTAACCTTAGTTATAAAGGCTCCAGTCGTTTACACTCAATACATCCTGGAGGGTGTACGTGGCGAAGCTGAGCCCCACTCCGCTTGATGAAAAGTCATATCCGCCTGAAGGTGGTCCACCAAGGTTATCCTGAGGTGCTGGCAGGGGAGGAAGGAACTGATTTGAAGCAAAACTTGCATTTCCATTGGAAACAAAACACATGATGTTCACTTGATCATTCGCAGCGAGGGAAAGAGCCGACAAGGGTATAGCGATCTCGAACCCTGTATCAACTGCGAGGGGGTCATTCACCGCAGCAGCAGTACCTCCATTGACACCCGCTGAATTCGAATTGTCGAAGGCCAGGTTATACGTGATAGAGCCAAGGACGATCGTTTGAACAGGAAGTGGATTGTCGGTCGTTGAGGTTAAAACATCAGGGTCCGTAAAGTTCGAGGTAGCAGCCGAAAAATCTGCATCAATGAGGACGAAATCGTAGTTACCTGTGCCATTCGTTCCATTATCGAAGCCTTTATATACAAGACCGAGGTCTGCATTAAAGCCTGCGGGAAGTGTCGCTTCCCCCACAGCACCTGCTCCCCAAACGCCATCCTTAGTGCCGGCAATGTTGGGCAGCTGTGAGACACCATTTGTGTCAGGAACGCTATCAATGAGGATGACGAGCGTGTTTCCGTTGGCTTCGAGGTTACCAGTTACCATCAGGTAGAGGTTATTCGTGTCATGAGCTGCGTAAAGAGCATCAAGCTCAGATCCGCCACCGGCAAGCAACGCTCCTGAGGCGTTCCCAAAGTTTGTTTGAACTGTCTGGCTTGTTAGGACTGGAATATATGGTCCAGAGGCGTCTTTGGTTCCGTCAATGGTAGGAGTACCTTCGTTTGCCCAGCCGATACCTGCGGCAAGGACAAGCGGCGTGATTAATGAAAATGTTTTCTTCTTCATGGGGTGTTTCTCCTGAATCGATCCGCGAATTGAAATTCTTTCGTCAGGTTGAGGGTTCTCCATCGTCTCAGCCAGGGTTTTCAAGGAGCAGAATGTCTGGACTGGAGATTCAGGTCGCTTAACCTGTGATGAGAAGTCAACATTGGACCGGTTCTAAATTCAAGCAAAAAGAGCAAATTTGTGCAAAAATTACGCGGTCTGATTTTCCGCTCGCCCGCCTGCTGCTGAATCTTACATATATTCAGAGGAAGAGAATGCGGGAAGGCACAGTCCTAGACGGAGCCGGGTTTTGAAACATCAAGAGCCATCAACTTCTGCGAAACTATCATGGCGGGGCAGGTTGCTCCTTCTTTCTTTCGGATTTCTCCTTGTCCTGATGCTTGAGTTAATCCTCAGGGCATTTGGCTTTGGAGGACGCGCTGAGCTCTTCCAGGTGCTCTTGGAAAGTAAGCGGGAGCAACAGTCCGTGCGACTCATGAGAACCAATCCCTCCGCTCTTGAAATATTCTTCTCAAAGCCGATGGACAACGGAACCCTGAGATCTGGCAGCATGGAAGAAGAGCGGTTTTTCATGCCAAAGCCTGATAATGTCTATCGAGTGGCATACGTCGGCGAATCCACCGTTGAAGGCTTTCCCTTTCCTCCCAATCTCGCATCCGCCTCCTTCCTTGAAACAATGCTCAATGATCTTCCTTCTGACAAAACGGCAGAGGTCATTAACCTAGGTGTGACCGCTGCAGCCAGTTTTCCTATCAGAAAAGTAGCGGAAGAGAGCCTGGAGCAGATTGATCCTGATTTACTGGTTATCTACATGGGCCACAATGAGTTCTATGGCGCTTCAGGAGTCGCCTCCTTCCAATCTATGGGGTCGAGTGTGAGCTCAATGAAAGTCAGCTTCGTTGCGCGCCAGTTGGGACTCTTTGGTGCGCTGCAATCAGGGGTTAGAGGTCTCAAGCCGAAATCAGGGAAGGGTGATACGGACAAGCAGTTGATTCAGGTGATGGCGGCCGAGGACTTCGTTCCTCCCAAGAGTCATTTACATCTGAAAGCCGAGAAGACTCTCTCTGCAAATCTAAAAGCAATGATCCATGCCTCTATGGGTTTAGACGTCCCCGTTATTGTCTGCACCCCAGCTTCAAATCTTCGAGGCATGGCACCTATGAGCTCAGACGATCGGAGGCTTTCTGAAGAGCAACGTTCGTTTCTCAGTGCCTTGAAAGCCCCTGATAATTATACCACTAGATCGCTGATACTAAAGAGGTTGCAGAGTATTGTTCAGGAAGCACCGGAGTCTTCCCTGGCAAGCTTCCGGCTGGCTCAATTTATCGAGGAAATAGATTCAGCGCAGGCAGTAGACCTCTATACGCGAGCGCGCGACCTCGATGCTATGCCCTGGAGGGCGAGCACAGGCAAAATCGATGTGATCAGGATGACTGCGGAAGAGAATGGCGCATTCGTCGCAGATGTCGTGAAGACCTTCTCTGAAAACTCCCAAGAGGGAAAACCACCCGGCTGGGACCTGTTTGATGACCACGTGCATCCTTCTCTGAAGGGGCAGGCGCTCATCGCCCTGTGTATTCTGGAGCAGGTTGTTGAGAACAAACTGATTCCGATGAAAAAGGGGGTTGAATCGACCGTGGATTATTCGGAATGGGGAGTTTACGCACCAAAGGTTGCAGCGCATCCCTTCGACCGACTTCGAGTGTTGAATATGATGGTCTCGCTCTTCGAAGAACCTCCTTTAAGGAGCAACAATGATGAGGCCTACGAAGATTTGACCAGGCGCTACAGAGAGGTACTCTCAACCCTCGATGAGACCGAGAGCCGTGCCGTTGCCCATTGGCTTCAAGGCTCACAGGCCAGTGGAAAATCAGTTCCCATCTGTTACTTCGCAGCTACAGCCTATCTTCAAGACAATCGATTTGAAGAGGGAGTAGCTGCAGCGCGTTCATCCGTGTTGAATGCACCCGAGTTTAGTGATCACCGCCTCGCTGCCAAGCTGATTGAACTGCTGGCGTTGCTTGGAGATGGTAAAGCGGGCTCGGGAGTCATCACCTCTCGATTCGAATCATTAAAGGAAGAGGTTGGGTTTATCTCGCTTCTCCCTGAGCAGCCTTCCGCCATCACGCACTACGTGGCAGCATGTCTCTTCTATCTCATCGGAGATGAGGACCAGTTTGGAGCAAGAATGATCCTGGTTGAGGAGAAAATGGCGACACTTGATTCTCATGGAAAAGCGATTCTGGGCGAGCTGCCTCCTCCCAATGGTCTCTCTGCGGTTCTAGACCAGTATGTGCAGAGTTATCTTGAAGAGAACCAAACGTGGTCGGACCTTCTTTTCCCTGAGGATTAAGTTCAGAGGAGGGCTAATATCAGGGGAGCCCTGACGAAGAAAAGACGGCTGTGCAATAAGTTGCGTAAAAAAAGGCGGTTTTTATGCATCATTCGCACAAAATGCTTGCACGTCGTACCGGATTTTGTACCGTATAGCACTAGAGATGAAACCGCTCTAATTGCGTTCATTTCAAATTGTTTCGTCAGGAGAATAGACAACAATGAAATCAAGAATCTTATTTGCAGCCATCGCCGCAGCGTTCATGACTGGTTCTGCATTCGCCATTACCGTTGATGGTACTTTGGATGCCGGCTACGGATCAGCGGTAGCAACAGACCCGACAGGTGACCCCGTTGGAGGAGATCCTGTAGATTTGTCAGGGCTCTACATTACCGATGATGGAACTGATCTCTTCATTGCCCTCGAGATCAATGTCGACGTCGCTACTACTGACTGGGGAAAGTACTGCCTCTTCATTAATTCACCAAACTTAACAGGCACCAGCACAACTGACCAGTGGGGTAGAGCTGCCACCTCTACATCCAACTACCAGTTTCACAGCTGGGTTGATAGCGGTGGTGGGGCAGGCTTTAACTTGTGGAACGACGGTGGCTCAACTTGGGATCCAGGCGCTGGTGGAGAAGCCTTCGCCTTTGCTGGCGGCGGTGTTCCCAGCTATGTTGAAGCAAGTATACCTCTCGCCAACCTTGGCAATCCGACCACTATTGACATTGCTGCATGGACAACCGCCGGCGGCGGAGGCGACAACGCCCAGGATTCAATCCCAACACCATCAGGTGGCGATCCAACAGACTGGTCAACAACGGTCGATGTAGATAATTTCTATACGTACAATGTTACTGGTGGCTCAAGTGTCAGCGATTGGATGCTGATGGACTGATTCCTACAGGACTCAAACATTGCTCATGACTTCTGGCCCGCCTTGTTCTTTTCAAGGCGGGTCTTTTAATCTTTCCAGAGATCCTTGATCCAGTTTATCGCGCTCTTTGCCTGATTTCCTTTATAAGGCTGCACCTCGTCGTTCTTAAAGGCAGTCTTAATTTCATCCAAAGAGTTCGGTAAGTTTTCGAAGTACGTACCACCTCCACCGATATCTTCAAATTGATGTGTATCTGACCCTCCGCATGCAGGAAGAGTTGATTCATAGGCGAGTTCAAGAGCTTGTTTATTTGCCTTCAAGCCATGGCGTCCGTTCCAGACCTCTATTCCCGTCACGGGAAAGCTGTTAATATGCTTACCAAAACCAATATGAGGAACAGCAGGATGGGGAGCGATGCAGAATCCATTGAATGGATGCAGTGCTTTGAAAATCTCCTGGGGTGAGGTTCCGTCAGGAATAGAGTCCTCTATGCCATAGACAAGAAGATCGCCGTAGGTGATGCCGTTAAAGGCAGTTCGAACTTCCTGGCCTGACAGAAGAATAAAACCCTCTGGAGCGTCGCTATCCTTTGCCAGTTCTTCGAGTTCGTGCTTTTTCCAGCAGTAATTATGATCTGTAAAGACAACGCCGCTATACCCCTTCTTGATCAGTTCCTTCACGATCACTTTGGCCTCAACCTTACCATCATAGCTGTGGTCAGCAGTATGGCAGTGAATATCCAGAAGGCATTGTTTCATCTTATCTACCTTTGAGTAGAGAGAGGTCTATACTGCGAGTGATTTGAGCGCAGAATCGAGCGACTTGAACAGTCCCAACCCATCTGACCCACCAAGCTGATCTTCAATGGCTCTCTCTGGATGGGGCATCATTCCCAGAATATTTTTCTGCTTGTTATAGACACCGGCAATGTCAGCGACCGATCCGTTCGGATTGGAAGCGTAGGTGAAAGCAATCTGGTCGTGATCCTGAAGACTCTTCAGTGTATCTTGGGAAGCCTGGTAGTTCCCTTCACCGTGAGCGATTGGAATACGTATCGACTCATTCTCCAGTTCCTTTGAGAAAGCAGTGGATTTATTAACAGTTATGAGGTCAGTCCAGATGCACTTAAACTTCAAACCGCTGTTGCGTGTGAGCGCCCCAGGTAGAAGTCCCGTTTCACAAAGGATTTGAAACCCATTGCAAACGCCGAGGACAAAGCCTCCTCTGTCGGCATGCTCTTTGACCGATTCAATGGCTTTTGAATATTTGGCGAGTGCACCACTTCGCAGATAATCTCCATAACTGAACCCTCCGGGAATTAACATCAGGTCAACTTTCTCCTGAAGAGTATCTGTATGCCAGAGCTTTGTCAGAGACCAGCCCATGAGATTGACAGCTCGGTGCATATCCTGGTCGCAGTTTGAACCGGGGAATGTAATACAGGCGGCTTTAATCGTCATCTTGTTATATCCATCTTTTTAAATTCTTTTGTTTCCGTTGTGCCAGCTTTTCCTATGATCAGGAGGCTGCAAAGATTAATGAACAGTCCATTCTCAACAACACCGGGGATTCCATTCAATTCAGAACTCAGTGCTGAGACATCTTTGATGCCATCGGAGAAATGGATGTCTACCACGTAATTACCATCATTCGTTGAGAAAGGCGTACCCTCTGTCTCTCTTAATTTGCAGGTCGCGCTGACAATCTTCTCAAGTCTTGCGATTGTATATTCATGACCAAAAGGGACTATATCCACTGGTAGCGGAAATGTTTTTCCCAACACACTGACAGGCTTTCTTTCATCTGCGACGATCAGATGTTGAGTTGCTGCTGAGGCGACAATTTTCTCCCGAAGAAGAGCACCGCCTCCACCCTTTACCATATTTCCAGCATCATCTATCTCGTCTGTTCCATCTACGTATAGATCGAGAGTTGTCCCCTTCGTTAATTTTTTCAGCGGCACGTTGTAGCGTGCAAGGACGTCTTCCGTTCTGCTGGATGTTGCTATGGCGCTGACCTGAAGTTGTCCTGTCTGGACTTCCTTGCCCAGGTAAGCAGCAAAATACTCCGCTGTACTGCCAGAGCCAACTCCAACAAGCATTCCCGCCTCTACATATTCGAGGGCTTTTTTCGCTGCCGATTTCTTGGCTTCTTCGATCATGGCAATCAGGTCACCTTTGACTTCGAGTCATGCAAAACTGACATGGGAGAGAAGAGAAATGTCTCCAATCCTGCTGGAGTGGAGACATATATACTTCAGATCTGAGAGACTTTCGAAGGGAGTCCGGCAGGACTCTCTCTTATTCTTCTTCGTCGCTGTCATCCGAATCATCATCCGGTTCTTCGTCGCTCGCACCGGCCGAGATCTTTTCGTTCTCCTCGCTGCTTGAATCCTCTTCATCTTCATCATCGTCATAGCCGAGAATTCCGAGTGAGACGTTTGCTCCTGATTTCTTCGCCTTTTCTTTATCCTTCGCCATCTTCTTTTTATACATCTGACGGAGGTTTTCGTTAATCTGTTCAAGAACCTGTGACTTGCTGACCTCTCGGATAAAGGAAATCTCATCACAGAGGAACTTTTTCGCCTGTTCCATGATTTCCTTCTCTTTGCCTTTAAGGTCATCGGATTGATCAAGTATAAAGAGGTCCCTAAGGAGCCGCGCGATTTTCATTGGGTCGCCGGACTTCATTGTTTCGCGATAGGTGCTGTATTGCAGGCGGGCATCATCACGGTTGGGTGAAACGGGTTGTTTGAGAGACGATAGAACTTTTTTCACTTCATCGCGGCTCATGGGGCGGCGAATATTGCGTCGTTCTACCTGGTCGGCAGGGACATAGACTTTCGCGTTAGGAGCCTGGAAGATATAAACGATCATCTCCTTTTGATCGATGGTCATCTTTCTCATGCCTTCCATGGTACAAATGCCATTGGTCGGCTCGATCACCGTTTCTCCGATATTAAACTTCATCATAGGTCAATGTTCTCTGTTTATAGGGTTTATGTAATGCACACGTGTACAAAACGGGAATCTTCCCGCACGTCACAGAGGGGGAGGTTAGCAAGACATGGATGGTGTCGAAAAGGGAAATCTAAGACAAATGATCATTATGTAAAGTCAATGAATCGAACAATCTTCGGCACTCAGCGAAAGATACTTTAAAAAGAAAGGATACCTTCAACCCCCCGCCGAGGTGCTCAGGAACTGACCTTTTCAGAGAGCGCTTCGGAGCTTTGCAGTTCTTTCTGCCAATCAACTTGGCGAGCGTCACCCCAAAGATTCTCAAGTCGGTAAAACGAACGAGACTCTGTATTCATCACATGAATAACAACATCGCCATAGTCAAGAACCAGCCAACTGGCATCTCTCTCTACATCTCTCATCATCGATTTTCTCTTCAGCTTCTTGAATCCTTCAGAGACGCCGTTTACGATAGCGTTGAGCTGC
Organism: uncultured Candidatus Sumerlaeota bacterium; assembly: GCA_964437365.1. GTDB lineage: Bacteria > Sumerlaeota > Sumerlaeia > SLMS01 > SLMS01 > CAYTGM01. Next base: position 33,212 of record CAYTGM010000031.1, read on the forward strand.
ACTCGATTCTTGCCTGTACAGATTACAAACATATCCGTGAAATTGCAAAGCCCTGTCACATCAAGTACCCTGATGTCTTCCGCCTTTTTTTCATCAGCGAAGTTTGCAGCGAGAACGGCTTTTTCGAGAGTTTCCATTTAAATTCGTGGTCTCCTTAAGGTTGAGGTGAGGGACATTGCTGGCTCAGCCAGTCAAACATTTCCTGAGTTCTATTGTGAGTAGGTTGCTTTTTCTTTCTCACGTTTTGAATCTTTAATTCAGCAACGCGCATCGCTGCTTCTTCAACGGTCTGTTGACCGATTACTTCTTCTCGAATTTCCTTCACATGAGGATAGTTCCGGGTTGGCTCGACAAAATCTGCTACGAAAAGCGTCAACCCAACCTCCCCGAGGCCTTTGGCTCCTGTTGTGTGCCAGGCAATCGCGTTCAGAATTGAGTCATCCTTGATCTCATAATCTTTCCAGGCGTGTTGAGCTGCTGCAAGACCATGCCACATGGGCTTAAATGCAAGGTCAGCTTCTTCAACGTGGAATGGAAGGTCTCCACTGAGGCGGTCCCGGAGCTTTTCGTGAGGTTCCTGTTTAAGAAGATCGTGAAAGAGTGCTGCGACACCAACTTTCCGTTCATCAGTCTGCCATTTCAGAGCAAGAAGCCTTGCTGTTCCCTCAACTCCCAGCGCATGGAGATATCGCTGTTCTGAAAGATCTGTTGAAAGCCTCTCTCTAAGCTGGGTCGTTAATCGTCCTGAATCGCTGATGATCGTGGCAAGCCCTCTCGCAGTGAATTCTACTGATAATCACACTCCGAAATCGGGGCTGAATGGCAAGAGGTTTTACCCTCAGCGCCTGTGTTTAAGACACTTCTGAATTGGTTCAAGAAGCGAGATGAATGGAAAATATTCTATGCACGGAAGTTGGAGGGCAAAGTCTCCAGGTTTTCTATTTCAGCGATGAATTCTTTGGGCAGGTTGTGCTCGCGGGCTCCCTCAAGAATATAACTCCTGTATTCTTCCGTGGGGCGCTGGTCCTTCACGGGCTTAACAGTGGACACAAAAACTTCGACCTCATATTCCTGGCCTCCGTGTTTATTACAGGCAACCTGTTGAATTCTATCATAACCTTCTTCAATGGAATCGAGCGTGACAATCTGATCGATCGTTACCTGAAATACCACTCCCCATGTCTTTGACCCATTATCTTTGATAAGGTTCGCCTTGGCTGTACCGTCTCGTCTACCTGGTTTATTCATCACCCATCGCCAGCCATGGAGTAAGCATATCTCTATAAAGTTAACAGAACCAACGCGTTCCTCCAATCGACGCGAACTCATGTTTGATCCGTATGCAAAATAGTAGACACCAAGACTCTGATTCATTGAAACCCCTTGGGAGTTTTGAGTTAAGGATTGAAGTACGGCTGAAGTCGAGATTCTCTGCAAGGATCTCGTAGATAATCAATGATAAATAACTGGGTGCACCCTTATTTCATGGTGAACCCTGAGAAGTTCCCGCTTCGCCAGGGGTCATCGACTTTATCCCGAAGGTTCATGTAACTCAAATAAAAAGAACAGCCTTCAAAGTTCTTCAATTCGTCATAAATTGTTATCTTTCACTTGAGTAGACTACGCCCAAGTGATTCATTCCTTGGAAATCTTGGATTGCGGGTGTGAGATTTCCTCTTAAATGTGAACATGGGTGCACCAGATCCAAGCTGTCCGATGGCTTAAGAACTCAAACCTCTGGAGACAAGGTCTTGAAACCAATGTCGAACCTGAGATACTTCTTAGTACTTCTCCTCTTTTTTACGAACATCCTTCTCCATCATTTCGCCTACGCACAAAGCGACGGCTCCTGGAGAATCCGTGTGGGATCAGGGATTTCCCAACAAGAAGCTCAACAGCAGCTGGATATTCTACAAGGGATCAGTGACGTAGATATACTTCCCTTTGAGGGGCAGTATGCGATCTTCGTTGGCAATTATATCTCCGAAGAACAGGCCAGGATCGCCCGACAGGAATTGGAAGATAATGATGGAATTATCAGCCAGGGCGTGAATTTCATCTCAAGCTCCGGCTCCGGCTCAACCGGAGCCACGGGACCATCAACAGGCCAGGAAAGATATCGGGTTCTTGCCGGAACTTTCCGTGACCGGATTTCAGCTGATGAAAAATATGCCGAATTGGAGCGGGAAGGCCTCTTCCCCATCGAAATTATCGGTGGAGCAGATGGGAACTACAATGTCTATGCAGGCTATGATTTTGATAACTATTCGGAAGCTCAAGATTACTTCAACGAAATAAGGGCCGATAACATTGGTGTTGATCGGATCGTCGATCTGAATAACCCCTCCTCACGGGTAACACCACCCGTTGGCAATCCAGACAGCCAGCAGGAAGATGCCAGCAGCCAGTTCCAGTCAGATTTCCTTTCAGCACTTGCGAGCGGAGATCTTGAGGAGGCGCAGGATATCCTCAACGATTGGGAAGAAACTGATCCCGGCAATATTCTAATTCCCAGTCTTCGCGAACAGTTACTAAACCGAATCGCCCAGGAGAATGCATCGCCCACTCCCGAACCCACTCCCAGTTACGATGACCTCAGGACACAGGCTCTAGCCGCCGAGGCAGAACGGGAATTCAATCAGGCGATATCCATCTGGCGTCAGATTAGCGGCATGTCGACAATTACTGATGGTCAGCGGCAAGAAGCGATAGGCAAAATCGCTGACATCAATGAACGAACCTACCAGGCTAATCAGCCGGCTGAGCCAGCACCCACACAGACCGGAACCGGGTCCTCAGATGACGACGGTGGGATCATGATATATATCATCATCGCTGTTGTTGTAATCGTCATTATCGTTGTCGTCATATTTCTGATGAAAAAGAAATCAAGTGCACCAGCACCGGCCTCCACTTCCACCATGTCTGCACCTGCTGTAAAGACCGCAACTGCACCAAAACCATCTAAGACAGCAGCAACGGTATCGGCAACCACACCAAAGAAACCAGAGACTCCCGCTAAGAAAAAAGAAGAAAAGCCTGCGCCTGCAAAAGACGCTCCTCCACCAAAGAAAGAAGAGCCAGCCCAAGCTGAGATTGAATCAGAATCACATGTGGCTCTCGACAACATCTTCAGCGAAGAACCAGCTCAAGGAGAACCGGAGAAGGAAGAGGAAAAGCCCCGTCCTGGTGAATCCAGCATGAGAATCCCCACTATTAAGGAGCAGCAGGAAAAGGACAAAGCAGACGCGAAAGCCAAGGCTGAAGAAAAAGTGAATGCTCCCGCTCCCGCAGCCCCGGCACCAGCAGCCCCAGCCCCGACAGAAGATCCTGATCTTATCTTCAGCCAGGATTTCAGCCAGGGAGAGGCTGGGTCCCAGCCGAAAGGGTGGGAAGGGTCTTACGATTACGCCTCTCTGACCCTCTGTGACGGCGAAGGAGACGACCCTAAACGATATATGAAGTATGAAAAAACTTCAGGAACCGGGTCGGCTTTTTATTCCTGCAAATTTGAACCTGCTACGGGAAAGGTTGTCGTCGAATTCGATATACGCTGCGATAATAAGAACAAATACCTCCTTGGGTTCTATATCGAGAAAGACTCCGACTTCCGTCACTCTATCTCTACTGTCGTTCACAGGGATCTTTCAGATACTTCAAAGGTCGCGCTCAGATTACAGCATGAATCTGCCGACTACCAGCTTGGAAAGTGGGCTCATATCCGTTTTCATATCGACCTTCTCAGATCCCTGGTGGATGGCTATGTCGACGACGAGCTCGTGGCCAGCGGCGTAAGACTCCCATCCAGACCAAAGATGGTTAACACTCTGTCTATACGCGATAACCTTGCAACTGAAGGAATTCTCATGATCGCGAACGTGAAGGTTAAACGCGACAAGTAATTCTTCTTTCGAATCATCCTTCACCAACCTGAAAATTCCGTCCTCCTCAAAAGCCTTTCCAGGCATTTGAGGAGGGCATTCTTGTTTCAGGGGTCACGCACGGAAGAATCGACCTGCATCCACATGTAGCCTCGCATGACCCATGGTCCATCCTGAGGCCATTGTCAGACCATGGCGATGGTCTGAGCATGGTCCGAGCATCGAGCGAGCATGGTCTGAGGTCTGGTTCTGTCACAAAGAAAGGGCACACGATTGAAGACGTCGAACCTCCCGATAGTTGTCCGGCACAAAACCGCAAAATTTCTTTCCCCAATTGTCAATTACCGGTCTCTCTCTACCCAATCCGAAAAAGCACGAAGTCTGGTTACGAGCGAAAGTCCGCGTATTAACAGTCTTATCGTCTCCTTGTCTCTAATATGAGCCCACTCTCTCGACTGTGTCCGATTCTTGCCCTGTCAGGAGTAATCTTGAGCGTACAAAGAAGGAAGAATGAGGATGAAATACCAGGTGCTGAAACTGGTCATGATGTGGGTGATGACTGTTGGTATAGCGCTGGGTCTTTATAGTAGGGGAGTAACCGAAGCAGATACTACGGTGAATGAGGCTGAAAATCAAGAATCTCTAGTGACGATCGGAGCCAACAATCGTCGTCTTGTCGAAGTAGCTGCAAGCATCTCTGGTCAGGTTTCGGAAGAAATTATCGTTCATGGAAATGCGAGGAATGAGAAGGTTTTTGTGCTCTCAGAGAACGAACCGATTGAAGAGGTACTGAATCAGTTTTGCAAGAGAGCAGGGCTCACATGGTGGGAGCACAATGGAATCTATAACATCAGCGATCGGTGGTTTTTCGAGAGCCAGGTGGTTCATGGTAGGCCTGTAGATCAGGTATTCAGATTCAAACATATATCTTTAGATAATGCTGAAGAACTGATCGAAACTCGTCTAGATAACTACTATTGTTCCTGGATATTTGACCATCGTACTCGAAAGTTGATTGTGTGGGTTGATATAAGAAAAGCACCAGATCCAGGATGTCTCAAAGGCCAACGTGAAAAAATCATGTCTGAAGTCAAATGGATAATGTTCGGAGCGAAAATCCAGCATGATGCTCTATCGTATGGAAAACTCCTGCTGCCGTGGCTATTCAAGAAAACTCCTCAATAGAGCCATCAAACAAGCTCTTCTTCCGATAGACTTAACCCATCCAAGCTGTCATCAACAAGCCGGTGGTGATTATTAACATTGTCAACGTTCTGGAGTGCTGCAGTCTTACTGCAGCTTTGCCCTGAGCAAGCCTTGCTTGCCCAGCCTAAGACAATTTATACATCTGCCTCTTTTCGCTCAACATGTCTATATCACTAGAGTAAAGAAAAACAGGGTGGAGTCTTCATCTTCTCAGATTTGCTATTAAGTTCCTTTGAATTGCAGGTTGTATAGCCTCTGATAGAGCCCATCTTGCGAAAGCAGCTCGCGGTGCGTTCCCTGCTCCACGATATGACCATGGTGAATCACCACTATCTTGTCCGCCTTCTGAATCGTTGAAAGTCGGTGGGCGATAATAATAGAAGTTCGCCCTTCACAGAGCGTCTCAACGGCTCTTTGGATCTGCTGCTCTGACTCGGTGTCTATATTCGCTGTTGCCTCATCAAGAATGAGAATCTCTGGGTCGAAGGCCAGGGCTCTTGCAAAGCTGAGGAGCTGCTTTTGCCCGGTACTCAAGGTCGCCCCGCGCTCTTTTACACCACTATCATAACCATCGGGAAGGAGCTCCGCGAATTTGTGGAAGCCTGTTGCTTTGGCGACTTCTTCTACTTTCTCTTTACTGATCTGCTTGTCGCCCAGCCGAATATTGTCGGTGACCGTTCCATAGAACAGGAAGACGTCCTGTAGAACGATGGCAATCTTCTTTCTCAGGTCTGACTGACTGATATCGCGAATGTCTTTACCGTCGATCTTAATCGAACCCTTCTGTATATCATAGAAGCGACAGAGCAGAGAGATGATGGTGCTCTTCCCGCTCCCTGTCGGACCAACGATAGCAATCGTTTCTCCCCGTTTAATCTCAAGGTTTACGCCTTTCAGCACCCATTCGTTCTCTTTATAGGCAAACCAGACATCCTCGAATTTAATGTTATGATTAAAGCTTTCCAGAGCTTCAGGTTCATCAGGATCGGCAAATTCTGCTTTTGTGTCCAGCAGGGCGAAGAGTCTTTCTGCAGAAGCAATGGCAGCCTGAACGATATTGTATTTTTCAGAAAGATCCTTGATGGGCATGAAGAATCGCTCAAGTGCCTGAATGAAGAGAGCAAGTTCTCCTACCGTCACGGCAGTACTGAGCGTTGAAGAGGAATCAATATACATAAGACCTCCTCTCCAGAGAATAATCGCAAGTCCAAGAGTTGAGACAATTTCGATGAGAGGAAAGAAAAGGGCATACTGAAACACCGTCTGGAAATGTGCATCGCGATTTGAATCGTTCAGCCGATCAAAGATGCCGTACTGTGTTCCTTCTCTCGTGTGCGCTTGAACGGTCCTCATACCCGTAATATTTTCCTGCATGAATGTATTCATGCGGGATAGGCGCACTCGACCTAATCTATACGAGAAGAAAACGTTATTTCGAAAGTTCCAGGAGGCCAGTGCGATCAAGGGGATCACCGGAAGCAGCCACAAAGTCAGCTGCCAGTTAAAGTAGAAAAGTACGCCCAGTATGACAACGAGCGAGAAGATCTGTTGAAAGATGCCCACTACTCCCTGTGCAAACAATTCATTCAGAACGTTTACATCGCTTGTAATACGAGTGATTAGTCGACCAACCGGGTTGCGGTCGAAGAATTTCAGAGGCTGCCCCATCAAATGTCTGAAGATTTCAAGCCTGAGATCGCGCATCGTATACTGACCGATGCGCGCAATCAGAATGGCTGAGGCGCGTTCAAGAAAGAAGATTAGAAGCTGAACACAAAGGAGAAGCCCGGCCATGAGCCAAAGCCCTGGGATGTCTTTCCCTTCAATATAGACGTCGATGACCTGTTTGATAATGATCATCGGGGCGGGTACCAGGAGAGCTATACCAAGTGAAAGAAAGACCGCCGCGATCACTTTTTTCTTCCTGGGTTTCAGGTATTGAAAGAGTCGGAGCGCTTGCTTGAGGTCGCCCTGTTTTTCAAGAGCTTCCTGCTCTTCCTTTCGGTAGCGCTCCTGGCGTTCTGGTTCGATAATGACATGAGTGGGCTGGGTCATGATCAATGGACCTCGCCTTCGACAGGTTCATCATCATATTCTTCAATATACTGCTCATCAAGCTGCTTACGATTGATATCAGCATAGAGTCCATTCAATTGAACAAGTTCTGTATGAGAGCCTCGTTCAACAATCTCCCCATCCCGAAGCACAATAATTTCATCACATTGAGCAACGGTGGAGATTCGATGAGAAATCAGGAAAGTGGTCTTTTCCTGCATGACTTCTTTCAGCTCTCGGAGTATTGCCTCTTCCGTATGAGTATCAACAGCAGAGAGGGCATCGTCAAAAATCAGAATGTCTGCTTCGCGAAGAAGTGCTCGAGCGATAGCTACGCGTTGTTTTTGTCCGCCGGAGAGATTGACACCACGCTCGCCAAGAAGCGTCTCGTATTTACGAGGAAATTCAATAATGTCTTCATGGACATTAGCCACTTTTGCGGCTGCCTCGATTCTCTCCAGAGTGGTGTCGTCATCGGTTCCGAAACGAATATTCCATTTGATCGTATCTGAGAACAGGAAGGTTTCCTGAAAGACAAAAGCAATACGGTCTCTCAGGTCAGAAGTCTTCCAGTCGTTGATATCATGCCCTGCGATGAGCAGTTGGTCGCGGTTGACAGGGTAATAGCGGGCGAGTAAATTTACGAGCGTGGTTTTTCCACTGCCCACGGGCCCCACAATTCCGAGAGATTTTCCAGCAGGCATCTCCACGTCTATCTTCTTCAGCTGCGGAACCGACGTTCCTCCATAGCAGAAGGTGAGATCTTTGAATTGGATATCCAGCTTTTCGTTCTTACCTACAGTAACAGGCTTTTCCGGGTCCTTGATTTCTGCCTCTGCATCAAAGATTTTCTTGATACGAAGAAGAGAAGCCAGGCCACGCTGAATCAGGTTGATCACCCAGCCAGCAGCAATAAGCGGCCATACTAGCATTCCGAACAGGATCAGGAAGCTCACAAGTGTTCCTACCTGCATATCACCCTGAATGATTTGAGTGCCGCCATACACAAGAAGAATAAGATAGCCGAGGCCTATTAGAAGACGAATTGATGGAAAGAAGGTCGCCTGTATAGCAGCAAGTGAAAGCGACTTGTCGATATAGTCATCATTTCTTTCAAGGAACTTCTCTTCCTCAGCGAGCTCTTGCCTGTACGCTTTAACCACGCGAACTCCGGCCAGATTTTCCTGAACCATAGTGGTCAGGTCACCAAAGGAATCCTGTTGCTCTTTGGAAAAGCGATAAGTCTGTTTTCCGAAATATTTAGTTAAAGAGGGCAGTCCCAACATCGGAATAATCGCAAAGAGCGTCAGCTTCCAATCCAGGGCAATCATCCAGACCAGCGTCAGTGGAAGACTGAAAATCGTGTTCGCGGTATACATGACGGCCGGACCGATGAGCATCCGTACCAGATCCATATCGTTCGTTGCACGGCTCATCAGATCTCCCGTGTTATTCGAATCAAAGAAGGGAGGATCCATGCTCTGCAGCTTTGAGAAGAGATCGTTCCTGAGCTCGAACTCTATGTCGCGCGACACATCGATTAAAACCCGTCGCATGAGAAACCGGAAGCCACCTGAGAGTGCGGCGACCACGAGGGCAAGACCCGCCAACAGGAAAAGTTCGCTCTCATTAATTCGTCGATTCTCTGCGTAATTGACTGTTTCTCCGATGATCGTCGGTACAATCGGGGCTAGAAAGTTAGCTCCAAATACAAAGAGAATTCCGAAGAATATGCTCCAACGATGTTTTCGAATGTACGGCCAGAGGAATTGATATGCAGTGATCAAGAGTTACGCGTATACTTTAATGAAGGTGGATTCTTACTTCGACGTGAAAATCGTAAAAGACAAAAGAGAGCAAACAGGAAGCCAGAGCAATAAGATCGTAGCGTTGCCAGCCGAAACCCTCGGGCAAAAGGACCGCAAAACCACCTGATTTCAAAGGGGAGAAATTGTTTCATGAACTGTCCAAAGGAATAGTTCTTTACGACAAAGCGCATTCTACTGCGGTAACTTGTTCTGACAAACCGACTCGAGTTCTTCGTAAGGCCAGGAGATTCGTAATGGTAGGCAATTGCCTCGGCCACATAGCGAATCTTTCTGCCTTTATGTCGCAGTCGCCAGCACAGATCTGTTTCCTCATAATACGCCGGCCAGAGCTCCTCATCAAATCCGCCCAACTCTTCAAGGTCGGATCGATGGAAAGCAATCAGGGCTCCGGTTACATAGGAGACATCTTTACTCTTTCTGTACTTCTTTGAGACCTCTTTGTTTACCCCAAAGTGCTCACACATCGCGTTGGGGTGCAGAATTCCACCCGCATGCTGGATCGTGTGCGAATTTGGGTAGAATAAGAGTGCTCCACATGCGCCGATCTTTTCCTCATTCTGGAGAGGTGCGATGAGCTTTGAAAGAGTTTCGGGCTGAACCCAGCAGTCGGGGTTTATGAAAACTACGTAGGGAGCAGAACCTTTTCTCCAGCCAACGTTGTTTCCACCAGAATAACCAAGATTATCTGTAAGTCGGATCGCCTGATCCGTGGCAGGATGGTTTTCCGCCACATCGTGGCTCGCATCTTTTGAGCAATTATCGATGCAAATGATCTCAAGGTCGACACCCTTAGACCGGGCGAGGGCATCCAAACAGCCGTGCATGAACCGCTCGCTATTGTAAGCGAGAATCACGACGGTAATTCTGGGGAGGTTCAGGTTAGAGGCCATAAATCAAAGAGAAGCGCGGAGAATCATGCGTCACTAAGGAAGGCCCGTAGAGCTATAGGGCTCAATCACAAAAGAGAGAGTGAATCTTATGAAAAAAAGAGAAGTGGAGCTGATGGACGGACTCGAACCGACGACCGGCTGATTACAAATCAGCTGCTCTACCAACTGAGCTACATCAGCCCCGAGGGGACGCAAGAGGTAGGGGAGATACGCTCATCAGGTCAAGAGCAAAAAAATAAATTATTGGCAAAAGATGAGAGGAGACTCTCCCAAGGACGAAGAGAGCAGCGCGACAATTCACACTGCTCTCTTCAACTGACCGCACTAAAGCGTGGATCGGTCTTTAGTAGCTATCGCAGGTTTCGATATTCGAGCCGGCCTCATAGCTCAAATTTGGCGCCGTGACATTATCGATGCAAAAAGTGAAAGTGACTGGTTCCTTCTGTTTTGCGCTTGTCGTGAGAGTTACTTCACCTTGCACGTCTGTTGTGCCAGATACTGATTCAGAAAAGTCGCCTGAAAAAGTTCCGGACACAGTCGCCGCGGAAACAGGATTCCCCAGGTCATCAATGATCATGACGGTGGCCTGACCATTACGGTTCGGGCCTCCGGCAACTTGAACCCCAGGAACGATCGATGAGACATACATGGTCCCCCCGGGCGTCGGAGAAGGAGTCGGGGTAGGAGTGGGAGTCGCAGTCGGAGTAGGAGTTGGACTTGGTGTTACAGTAGGGGAGGGTGTGGGTGTTGGCGTTGGTTCCCCATTGCCGGCAAACCGGAACATTACTGCGTCAGCAATGACAACATCTCCGCCTGATGATTGATTACCAAGCTTTACATAACCATTCTCTCCGGCAGTGAACGGAAAAGTCCCCAGGAGATTGAACGTCGATCCGTTAACTTGCTGGTTTACATTAAAAGTCTGAGAACCACCGTCGTAGAACACCGTATAAGGAGCATCAATGACTCGGTTTGAGCCAGCTCTGTACTGTATATAGACTTCGTAATCACCATTGAGCGGCAAGAGTGGAGTCCATGTAGCACTGGCACTTTCAACGGGCTGGTCACTTTCAAAGTAATAGTCGCCATTATATGCGTCAGATCCTGCGCCACTTACGTAAGTCCACTGACCGATCTGGGCATATCCTGGATCTCCATCATCAACGATGATATCTGCAAGTCCTCCGTTCGTTGTGTTGAAAGTCTGATCTGACGAAGTGGTGCTGTTTCCAGTAGGGTCTGTAGATGTAACACGGTAGTGATAGGTGCTGTTCGCTTGGAGGGCATTCAGCATAACAGAATGGTCGAAAGCCTGTTCACTGATGTATGCAGAAGAATCATAGCTTGTGGTGAGACCATACTCAACCAGGGAATCTGCCTTCTCGTCGCTATGCCAGCGGATTTCTGCTTCCACATCCGAAACGCCAACTGCTGCGATGTCACTCAACAGTGGCGCCCAGGTATCTGGAGAGCCGTCAAGCCAGGGCATAGGGAAAGGGTTAACGCTCGTCGTATAGCGTTGAGAGAGCTCTCTGTTTTGCCTTCTGCCCATATCCTCATAATCAAAGATCGCCTGACCTTCGACTCCTACTTGTCTGGCAATATCAATCTGATTGCCTACGCTGTTTCCTGTGGCAAGAATACCTGCGATGATTTCTCGCCCTCCCGAGTTCAAGTTATAGGGAGTAATAAAGGATTCAAACAAGGCGTCGTCAGAAGTGTAAGCCATCACGTAGGCTGAATCCAACACCCCTGTTTCCAGCCAGTGATATGGATCCTGAAAGAATGATCCGGCCGTGTTCCAGACAGCTGCTGATACTTTGGCCGCCGGTTTATTTCCGTGTACCGTTGCATAGATCGTGGAGACAGTGTTGGTTACTGTATCACGGCGCCACTGATCCCAGTCAGGGTCTCCGGCTGAAGGCTGCTTGCCAAAAGCGTTGAAGAAGTTTTGAGATGGAACGGGTCCATAGTCATACTCGCTGCCGGGAAAACGAATGTAATCCATGTGGAAGCCGTCTATACTGTAGTTCTGGGAAATCTCGTCTGCAATACTATTGAGATACTGGAGGTAGCCCGGGTGTTCAGGGTTGTAGAACACAAAGGTTCCGCTCGATCCTACATTGTTAATCATGGAGTTTCCCTGATCATCAACCATCGCCCACTCGGGATGTGCATTGATGATATGATCAGGGTCGGACGGAGTCCCCAGTCCACCACTATATGCATTGAATACATTACAATAGGCATGTACCTCCAGCCCCGCTGCATGACCATATGTGATCGTTGATTCCAGAGCATCAAAGGAGCCCGATACGAGGTATGACCTCGGAGCGACCGTAGAATTATAGAGTGCCATGGAATCTCCATAAACCTGAACCAGCAGCGTGTTATAGTTATTGTCGACAGAGTAATTCACTGCAGCCTGTACATCTGCGTCGTTTGTGACCGACCACCGGGTGAGCCAAAGCGCCCGGGTTTCTTCCTGCGCATAAGAGGAAGCTGTCATGATTGAAGAGCAAATCAATGCCGTTGCTGCGAGTCGTTTCATTGCTAAACCTGGTGACATAGTGCATATCTCCTGAAGTTTGAATAGCGCATCATCAATCTTAGAACTCCTGCCAAGACAGAGAGACGTTCAACAACACCTGAAGAGTTCACCTTCCGAGGTGATTGCGTGAAACGTAAAAAGGAAAAATGATACGGCTGAATCCAGGATTTAAGCTGATTAAGGGCCACCTTCAGGTTTTTTGCGCAGGTCCTTGAGTCTTCTGGTTTTAGATGTAATTACTTCTAGCGGATCTGTGGTCTGGACTCTAACAGTTTTACTTGTAGGAAAACTCAGGGTTTCATGTATATCGGCGGATTAACACCGAAAATAGAGGCTTGCGGAAGGTTGTAGAAGAGGAATATCGAACAACCATGGTTGTTCAAGGCAAAGTCGAGCTGTTGAGCAGGACGGGATTAGACCTGTATATAGAAATGCATGGAACCCGAAAGTCCCATGCATTTGGTATGTTCGATTGTGTTGAGAGGACTTTTTCCTACTAGAGCTGGAGATCAGAGGAAGCAAAACCGCCTTTGTCATCAATTTTGGGCGGATAACTTGTCTTTCTCGTTCCACTCTCGCGGTAAGTCCCATTAAGGTTTGTCGTGGCAAAGTTGAAGAAAAAGAAGATTGTCCACCGTGTATACCTGGCCGAGCTGGTAGCCGAGCCATAATCAAAGGCAAGGCGACCTGTATCTTTATACGTTGCAAAAAGACCTATTTCATTTCGAGCCGTCTGCTGCGCCTTCTTGAAGAGAGATATCTCGGGAAGTGGGAAGGTACCACCCGGTGTGATGAAAGGAATTTCTGGGAGACCAAGGTTCGTAGAGTACTGGTCAATGCCTGTATACTCAACCTCGGGAAAAATGTGGATGACGGCTTTTTCTGGATCGTCGGTCAGCGCAAATCCCTGGTTCAGCAGGTGTCGCTTAATTCTAGTAATGATGAAGTCGATGTCTGGCATATTACTGAACTTAGAGTCATCTACATAACAGAGCTCATAGGCATCGACTTTTCCTTCCAATTGGTCAATGCTCTGCTCAACCGCTTGTGAGAGAAGGGCAATTTCGACGGCGCTTCTGGGAGGAGCGGATGTGTTACTTGTCACACAACCTGTTGTGAAGATCATACTGAAAATTGCGAAGATGGCGAAGTATCTCGTCATGTTTTACTTTCCTCTAAATTGCTTTGTTCGAAGGTTTTGATAAACCGTACTCACTTGTTCTTCATTTTTTGATAGGCCGCAAGTGCTTCTTCGCGTCCCACCTTATGTTCAACGATTCTGTTCGGATAATTCTTTCCTAGTTTCACATTTGCCGAATCAAGAATGGCTGATGGTGCTTCCCAGGGTTTGTAAAGATACTTGGCGGGCATCTCTTTCAGCTCAGGGACCCAGACGCGTGTATATTCACCTTTCGGATCGAACTTCTCTCCCTGGGTGATTGGATTGAAAATTCGAAAGTAGGGGGCAGCATCCGCACCGCACCCTGCTGTCCACTGCCAACCCATCGTGTTGTTTCCCAGATCAGCATCTACCAGAGTATCCCAGAACCATTTTGCTCCCTCCTGCCATGGAATCAGAAGATGCTTCACCAGAAAAGAAGCGGTGATCATCCTAACCCGATTATGCATCCACCCGGTTTTCCAGAGCTGGCGCATACCGGCATCGACAATGGGGTAGCCAGTCTGTCCTTTCTGCCACGCTTCAAACGCTTTCCTGTTCTTCTTCCAGGGGAATTCCTTGAATTCAGGTCGCAGTGGTTTCAAGTCAAGATGGTTGAAATGAAAGAGCAAGTGCGCACTGAACTCTCTCCATCCCAGCTGACGCAGATATCCCCACGCCGACTTCTTCTGTGAGGTTGTTAATTGTCCAGACTCAAGCAGGCCCTTCACGCGGTACCAGACTTCGGTAGGAGAGATCTCGCCCCAGTGTAAATGGGGAGATAGACGTGAAGTTCCATCTACTGATGGGTCGTTCCGATTTGAGCCGTAGCGCCCTAAGCCCTCAGGAGTGTATTCTTCAATTCTGGACCAGGCGCCCTTCGAACCCGGTGTCCAGAGATCAGAGAAACCGTCATACCATTTAATCTGTGGGAGAAGTTTAAGATCTTCGATATCAAGAGACTTCGGATAGGCGCCCGGATTAACGAATGAAGGTTTCTCCAGGGGAGCAGGAGGATCATCCAGAGATGACATGTAATTCCAGAAAGGAGTAAATACCTTATAGGGATCGCCTGCTTTTGTTTTGATTTCCTGGGGTTCAAAGAGGAGATATCCTGTGAAGGATTTGGCGTCTATATTGTCATCATTCAGCTTCTTCTTGATATCTGTGTCCCGCGGAATATTCGTGGGCTCATATAATCTATTCCAGTAAACTGAGGTGGCACCCGTTTCTTTGATCAATTCTCGCAGGACCGTAAGAGAGTCGCCTTCTCGAATAATGAGCTCTGTATTATGCCGGTGCAGTTCCGTTTTCAAAGCACTCAGTGATTCGTGGAGCCACCATTTGAGTGCACCTCCCGGCTCCCAGGGTGACTCTGATGCGGGGTCGTATATAAATACAGGATAAACAGGGTCGTTCTTCTCGCATGCCTGTGTCAGCGCATAATTATCGGTCAAGCGAAGGTCTCTTCGAAACCAGACGATGGTTCCACCTTTATTTTCACTCATTCAATGCTGTCCTTACGCGGATAGTATGGAGCTCTCGCTGGAATCTTCTTTGCCAAGCAAGTGTCTCAGCGCATCTTCTAAATGGTTGAACTGAAATTTAAACCCACTCTTAATAAGCTTCTCCGGAATGACACGCATCGAGCTGAGAAACATCTCTTCGCCCATATTGCCAGGAGCCATCTTTAATAGAAATGCCGGAGCTGGAAGAATAGCAGGACGACCAAGAACAGACGCCAGTGTTTTCGTAAATTTTCCATTTGTCACAGGTTTTGGAGCAGTACCATTGACTGGTCCCTCAACACTTTCATCGGTTAGACAATGGTAAATCGCATAGACAAGGTCGTCGAGTGCAATCCAGCTCATATACTGTCCACCATTCCCCAACTTTCCACCCAGGCCGAGCTTGAAGGGAGTCAGCATCGCAGCCAGAGCTCCACCTTTCGGTGAAAGTACAATGCCAATCCTGATATTGACGACACGAATGCCTGCTTCCCGCGCTGGAGCTGTTGCCTCTTCCCACTCCATCGCCACTTCGGAAAGAAAGCTGTCGCCTGGCGGCGATTCCTCTGTGATCTTATCAGGGCCATGGTCTCCGTAATAACCGATGGCAGAGGCACATACAAGCACGGAAGGCTTCTTGTCGAGCTTCGCCAGTGACTCACATAAGTTTCGGGTTCCCTCAACGCGACTTTCTCGAATTCTCTTCCTCTTTTCTGCTGTCCAAACACCCATGACCGGTTCTCCAGCCAGATGGACAACCGCGTCTATACCTTCAAGTTTTTCAAGGCTCTTGTCCGAGAGGTGAGAATAGGGATCCCATTTAACCTTATCCTTCTTCCTGTCAGAAGCTGATCGTGAAATGGCCAGCGTTTCATGCCCTCCTGTTTGAAGAAAAGGGATGAGACTTCCACCTACAAGACCTCCGGCACCTGATACTGCGATTTTCATGGGTTTAGCATCCACGTTATAGATTCTTTCGATATCGTTCTTTGTTGCCGCCGTTCGATAATTAAACATCGACCTGATCTTACCTGCAATGAAAGGGTGGCTGATATCACTTCCGAGCTTCTCACAAGGAAGGCTATATTCAACTCGATCGGATAAATGGCACATGCCGTCCGCATCGGTGCTGAACACGTGGCGGTGCTCCCAGCTTTTGAAAGGACCGCTAACCTGTCGATCACAGAACTGTTCATTGCGCTTATAGTCAAAGTGCTCAGCCTGCCAGGTCATCCAGATTCCCGCTGGGGTCTTTACCTGAAAGACGAGTTTGCCGCCATCCTTTATTCCACCAGACCGTTCCTGAATGCGCAGCGTCTCCCATGGGGGAGCGAGCCTCTCGAAAGCCCCTGGTTGCTCATGCCAGTGAAAGGCAAAGTCCTTGGGAACATTGATTCTTGTATGATATTCCAGCTGATGTTTCATATCTTAATTGTCTCCATTGGTTGAGGGAGCAAGATGGGTGCACGAAAAAGCTCTTTTACCTCTTCATGATCAAGATCATGCTACACCCAGCTCAGATCAAAGACAGGCCAGGCTCTAACCAGAATGAAAAAGACCCCAATTCAGCTTGTTCTATTAGGATTTTTTGCCTTCTTGCTCATCTGGGTCTCGTCGTCGCCCAAGCTTGGGGGACCGGGACTTACCTGGGACGAAGCCTATTATTACAAGCCTTATCATGATGTTGCCTCGTGGTCAGGCCTGCTGGTTCGTTCGCCGGGGACAGCGCTCAGCCATGAAGGGATACTGGCCGGCTGGGAGGATATCAATGAACTGCCACCGGTCGTAAAGTGGCTCGGGGCAATATCCGTCGCGATTGCTCCTGAGGCAGGTTGGAACAAGCTCTGGGTGATGCGCTTGATGCCTGCTCTTGCATTCGCTCTTTCATTGATCGCCATTTATCTGATTGGGAGTCGGATTTCGAGCAGGGTTGGTGGGTGGCTCTCTCTATTGCTTTACGTTTCCATTCCGAGAGTCCTTGGACATGCGCAGATCGCCGCCACAGAAACCGTCTTTGTTTGCATCAGTCTGTGGACGGTCTATGCCGCTCTGAGAAGTCATGATTGCAGGAAGTGGAAGGTCACAACGGTGATCCTTTTGGGTTTACTTCTGGCCACCAAAGTGAACGGCATTATCTTTATGTCTGCTCTAATCTTCTGGTATATATCAGAGAGAGTGGTATCGAGAGGGACGTGGAATCGACCGGGAGAATGGTTCAAAGAGTTCGGCTGGCTTTTCTTAGCGGTATTGGTCTTCATCCCTCCAGTCATTGCTTTCTGTATATGGCCGTGGCTCTGGTACGACACGCTTTCGAGAATCGTTGGGTATTACGAGTTTATCAAGTTTCACTCTCATCAGCCAGTATGGTTTCTTGGTGAAAAGTATAACTTCAACCCTGATCAAATGGCTCCCCTGTACTATCCGATCCTGATGTTTTTCTTTACGGTGCCATTATACGTCCTGGTTCCTCTCTTTATCGGGCTGACACAGATCATCGTTTCAGCGATGAAAAAAAGGAGAATCAATGCTGGGATTTGGCTCGTTTCACTTGTTTGTCTGGCATCTATACTGAGCTCGAGTTTACCCTCTGCACCGAAGTATGACGGCGTCCGCTTGTTCTTTCCTTTTTTCGCTCCGCTCTGTCTGCTTGGAGGTGTGGGAGCGAGCCGGGTGCTACTGACGAGTAGATTCCGCAATCTGCTTCAGGGACCCACGTTCAGACATGTGTTGGGTGGACTTCTTCTCGTTCTTATCGGGTTAAGGGCATTTTTCGCACCGCAACTGATCGACTACTATTCACCTGTGTCGAAAATGGTTCCCAGAGCCAACTCTGTCTATCCCTTCGAACTTACCTATTGGCTGAACGCCTTCGATAAAGAAGTCGTAGATGATCTTAACAGCTCTCTTCAACCCAGCGCATCGATCAAGAGTCTTGCCTTTCAAGAACTCAACTTTGAAGTGTTGCAAGACATGGAGGTACTGCGTACTGATCTCAATTTTGACCTTCCACCTCCATACGATTATCATCTCATTCAAACCAGACGAGGCTTCTGGGGGAATGCCGAGTGGTCGATTTATGCATCCCGCGATCCGTTAATGAGCTGGAATCCCGGTATAGACGGCGAACCACGCATCTACCTCTATGATGGACGCCCACCAGGAATGTGATCTTGATTTTCTTGCCGGTCATGCATTGATGGTTGCCCCCTCTCGAAACATTATTCAGCATCCAGAGACTCAATAATGAAGGAGAAAGATATGGCTGCAAATGTTCAGAAAATTGATGAAGCAAAGCTAAATGATGATTTGGCCTATCACTTTGAGTTCGTCGCAGGGTTTATGGGTTTTGGTGAGGAAGATATTAAGTTGATTCATGCGTCTGCAGAACACCTGGCTCCTGTTGTTCCAACACTCGTTGATGCGGTTTATGATAAGCTTTTCAGCTATGACATTACGATGAAACACTTCGTGCCGAAGCAGCATGGCTTCGAGGGTTCAGCACCTGCTAACCTTGAAGAGCTCTCCCTTGACCATGAGCAGATTGCCTTCAGGAAGAAGCACCTCTCAAACTACCTGGTGAAACTCGTCACAACTCCCTACGATGGTAAGATGTTGCAGTATCTTGATTGGGTAGGGAAGATTCACACGCCGAAAGCGGGAAACCCGGAGATTAACATTCCCGTTGTTCAGATCATGGCGCTTTTTGGATTTGTGAACGACGCGTTAATTGCAACAATCGGAGGACTTGATATAGACGCGGAACAAAAGACCGCTTTGTCTCGTTCCTTTACAAAACTGCTTTGGATTCAGTCAGATCTGTTTGTCAGGCACTACGTGTAGGCACCAGCGAGTGCATTCAGTAATTGTAGACTCCCCAGTCATCTGGCAATGAAGTATAGAGAATCTTCGGCGAACTCTCTAGCCACTGGGGAGTTTTCTCAATGGTTGAATTGTACGAGGGCTTCACAGAAACGAGAACATCTCTTTTCTCCTCCTTTGCAATTCTTTGAAGTATTTGTAAGAGAAAATCGCGAACAGTTTTAGTATCTGGTTGTATGGTGAATGTCATCGAGCCGTACTCCCGAGAGAACTTTTCAGTATCTTCAATCGAGAGGTTGTAGCGTTCTTGCAGGATTCCTAAGGCCTTCTCTAATGTATATTTCGGTTCCTCATTCAGTATTTCCTGGTTTAGAAACCACTCGTCACCACTGAGGGTAAGATCACGAAGAATGAGACTTCCTGAAGGGTGCGGAATAAGCGCAAAAGGTTGCTCAGATTGAATAAGCAGTTCCTTCAGCCTTGCTCTTGTATCAGTTATTTCATTAAACTCTTCGAATTCAAATAAGACGCTAGTCAGGATTGTTCCATTGTAAAATCCTGGAGCACGGGATGCAGCGGCTTCCATCCTTTCGATATCTGGGCTTATTTCAATTTTATTCTGCATTCCCTCGTATAGATAAACACAGTACTCCTTTTCACTCTCCTGATTCTTCATTGCATTCAAAACATCCACCGCATACCAGGAATCGATCTTAATCACATTCTCTTGATCAGTGCTTCTGGCTTTGATCGGAGTAAATGAGGCAACGACCGGCAATGAAAGAACAAGGTATCGGACGAACTTATTCATGTTAACGTACTCTCCGTCGGAGGATAAAAGAATTTTACCTTCGAAGAATCAACAATACAAGGAAATAAATCGATCGGGCATGCTCTGTGGGTAGTTGAGACCGTCGCTGTGTCCTTTCATTCACAGGGATAGAAACTAGCTATCGCGATATTTTAGATTCATTTACCTCATGATAAATCATGAGGCCTACGGTAGTGCCTCGCTCCGCTCGGGTAGGTTGGTCTTTCGACTGATTTGCGTGAATTGATTCTCTGCGCCCCTCCACCGCTGCGGGAGGTTCTATATATCTTTAGGGGTTCATAGAGGGTAAGACGCATAGACATGGCTTACATGAACAAAACGATTTGTATCATCGCTACATTTGGATTTTCACGACCAGTATCGCTTCATCTAAATCCGTGTTCATCCGAGTCTCTCCGTGGTCTAAAACAAAGATCAGAGTCATTAGTGAACGGGAGGCATGCGTTGGTGAGGTGCCTGATGAATGTGACATCGTAAGCGGTTGCGGAATGAAGCCTCTCACCCAATCAATCTTGTTTCAACTTTCATGCACGTTGCTTGCAATCTGCTTTCGAATGCAGGTAACAAGCAGGTAGCAAGCAACTTGGAAGCAGGTATATCCAGATTCTTGTGAACTCGATGAGGTCGGAAATGCATCTGAAAAGATCAATATACACAGCGAAAGTGTGATAACTACGGTGAATATTGATCAGTAGGGGAAAGCTGTTTCAAATATTTCCGTGAGGAGAAGGGGTAGGAACGTCGATGTGTAAGCGGTTGCGAGGGATAGTCGGAAGAGGCAAATTGGGAAGGTGGATTTCCTGGGATCTCCGATCTCCTGATCGGCAAGGGGTGTGCATCACGACAGTTGTGTCGTTGATGCTTTTGGGCTTCCGTCAATACTTTACCGCGACGATACCTTAACGTGAACCGCTCCGGTTACCAACCAGCGTTCGCAGGGGATGCGCGTCTATGCAGATCAGGAGAGGCAATCACTGGGCCATGCTTGGACTCGGTCATCGATCATTATTGCCGGATTCGCCACTGATATCAGCTCATCCCTCTTCAAGGCGATGCACCATCTCTGAGCTGTGCTTGAAGACTTCACTCTTCTGCAGTCGTTTGGATAGACCGAACATCAGACTCAGTACACAAGGGATGAATACAATGACGGTGAATGTGGCCAGCAATAATCCACCAAACATGACGACGCCCAGACCTCGGTATAGTTCGGAACCGGCACCGGGAAGGAGAACCAGCGGCGAAAGGCCGAGTATTGTCGTACTTGTCGTCATGAAAATCGGACGAATACGTGTTAAGGTCGCCTGGGTGATAGCATCGTTGACTTCAAGACCCTGTTTCAGGAAGTTGACGGTTTGCTCCACAATGAGAATGGGGTTGTTCACAACACTCCCGAGAAGAATGACAAACCCCAGCATTGTTAAGACATCCAGGGATTGGATAACCCCCTCCTGGGTCAGACCAAGATATACATTGAGCAATTTGAGTCCAAGAACACCGCCGGTTAGTCCGATGGGCACAGCCAGTAGAACGGTGAAGGGGTGTCCCCAGTTATGGAAGATCAAGACAAGCACAAGATAGACAAGTGCGATGGCAAGCAGGAAGTCGCCACCGAGTTCCTCGCGGATGGCTGCAAGCTTGTCACTTGAACCGCCTATACGCAGAGAGTATCCCGGTGGGACGCTTCCCTCTTCCTGAAGTGCTCCAACAATATCATTCTCGATAACTTCGATCGCTTCCTCAAGAGAGATGTCTGAAGGCGGCGATATAGAGAGAGTGACGGCACGCTGACCGTCCACGCGTCGAATGCTCTCTGGGACGAAGGTGAATTCGATATCAGCAATGTCGGAGATAGGAACCGTTTTGCCGTCTCCTGTGGATATGCGCAGGCTGTCAAAGGTTGTAAGGGTGTCAAAAGCACCAAGAGTCGAGTAGAGATAGAGGTCGTATTTCTTGCCATCCTCATAGTAATCATCAGCGTATGCCCCATCGCCGAGAACCCAGGCACCATAGCCAATGGCTGTGGCAGATATACCGAGTTCCTGAGCGCGCTCCCAGCGAGGAATAAGTGAGAGTTCAGGCTGACCAACTTCAATCCCTGGGTCCGGTTGTGGGGGAGTACCAAGCTCTTCAAGGGTCTTAAAGAATGCGCCTGCAGCAATCCCTGTCGTCGTAGCCATGTCAGGTCCAATGATGTCGAGGTCAACACCTCGAGATCCTGATATACTTCGATCAAAAATAGAAAACTGCGTGGCAATGGCGATTGTTCCGGGAACTTCAGAAAGAATACGCTGCATCAGGTCGGGCACCTGGTCTGCATACTGTGCATCCTTTGCTCGCGTAAACATGAACATCCGGGTGCCGAAAGCGACAAAGAAGAAGTCTTTGATGGGTGGCCCGTCGAGTTTACCCGTCTCGAAGTCCTCAACAGATCCTTCCACGTAGGGGCGAAAGCGATCTTCCAGTTCAGAACCAATGGCTGACATCTCCTGCAACGCGTATCCCTGTGGTGGGATCAGCATGGCAAAAATAGAGTTCTGGTTTCCTTCTGGAAGGTACTCTGTCTTTGGCATAAAGACAAAGAGTAGAAACGCCGCCAGGCCGATCATGCCGCCGACAAGAGCTATACGTGCCGTTAAGGAACGAAGGATTCTGGTGAGCCCGTTTTCAACAAGACGATAAGTGCCCTCACCAGCACGAGCAAAAAAGTCTGCTATCGGTGCATACCAATGATTCTTTGAAGTCTTCTTTGTATTCACATCGCGGGTGAGCAGTTTGGATGCGAGGCAGGGGATGACCAGCACAGCAACAATGAACGAGAAGACATTCGCCGAGGTGATGGCAATGGCGAGGTCTCTGAAAAGCTGCCCCGCCTGTTCCTGCAGGGTCATGATTGGAACAAAGACAACAACGTTTGTCACCGTCGACGAAAAGATCGCCGTCCAGACTTCACTGGTTCCATCGTAGGCCGCCTCAGGTGCTGCCTTGCCCATTTCACGGTGGCGAAAGATATTTTCCAGAACGACGATGGAGTTATCCAGAACCGCCCCGATGGAGAAAGCTATACCGGCAAGAGTAATGACATTGATTGAGCGACCCGATAGACTGACAAGAACGATGGCTCCCATCACGCATATAGGGACGGCGACCCCGATAATCACTGTGGAGCGTATGTGGCGGAGAAAGATCAGGAGAGTAATGAGGGCAAGTATACCACCGGTCAGGAGGTTGCTCTGGACCATGTCGACGGAATCACGGACGTATTCCGTGTCATCGGTCACCTGGGTTAGGAATAGCCCTTTGTCTTTAAGAACGGTCTCGTTTAATTCTTTCGTAACGGCTTTAACATCGTCCATGACCTGCAGAAGGTTTGTGCCAGGCTGGTGACGAACACCAAGAGCCATGGCAGGTCTTCCGTTATGACGAATCAGGGAGCGCATCTTTGCCGTCCCTACCTGGGCATAGCCTATATCACGGATGTGTATTGGTACGCCATCGCGGACTTCGATGATGGCGTTCTCTACATCGAGAGGACTTCTGAAGCGCCCTTTTGTGCGAACGTTATAGCGTCGTTTGCCTTCTTCAAGATCGCCTCCGGGAATGTCACGGTTGTTGTCCCGGATCGCGTTTCTGATGTCCATGATGGTCAGATCACGTTCTGCAAGTTTATAGGGATCGATATAGACCTGCATCTGTTTGGAGGATCCACCATAGACGCCCTGGACGGAAGCAACGCCTTCAACACGTTCGAACTGCGGTTTAATAAAGTCCTCAGCATAGTCGAAGAACTGGCTGACATCAACTTCATCTACCTGACCAGGACGGGCCCTGATGCTGAACCAGGCTACGGGCTGGTCAGAACTGCTTGAAGTTGATAGACTGGGCTCGTCAACGTTCTCGGGATAATCGGCGACCTGCTGCAGAGCGTTGCTGACACGAACGAGGTTTTCGCTCATATCCGAACCGACAGCAAAT
This sequence comes from uncultured Candidatus Sumerlaeota bacterium, assembly GCA_964437365.1. GTDB lineage: Bacteria > Sumerlaeota > Sumerlaeia > SLMS01 > SLMS01 > CAYTGM01. Next base: position 56,917 of record CAYTGM010000031.1, read on the forward strand.
TCGAGGATGATCTCTGCCTGTCCCATATTGGAAGAACTGGTCATCTTCTGGAGTCCGGGAACGGACCGAAGGAACTCTTCCTGATTCTCCACGATGTCCTGCTCGACGTCCTGGGGAGTCGCTCCAGGGTAGATCGTCGTAACCGTGATCGCCGGCGTGGTAACATCGGGTGTTAGCTGAATAGGGAGCCTGAAAAGTGATAGAATCCCAAACAGGACGATAGCGATGCAGAGCACCGTGACCGCGATGCCATTGTTAATAAAGTAACGTATCATACAGGGGGGTTAACCTCCGGAGTTTTCCTTGAGGCGATCTTCCTCAAAGAAACGGGACGGATCGATGGCTTCCTCATTCTGGTTTGTCATGAAGGTATTAAGAACGACGGCTTGCCCAGGCTGAAGGCGTTCGTTGCCACGAATAACAATCTGCTGACCTGGCCTCAGGTCACCGTAGACTTCCACGGCTTCACCGAAGAATCGACCTGTCGTCACCTCAACCTGGTTGGCGACCATGTTTTCCTTGTCGCCTTTGTCTATACGATAGACGACCGGGTTTGGATACATGGGGACTAAAGCGTCTTTTGGGATGATGACACTCTTTTCGCTTTCATCTCGCTTTTCAATGCTGAGTCGGGCGAGCATCCCCGGTGCGAGGAGCTCTTCCTCATTGTCGATGAGAATCTTAATGGGAAAAGAACGGGTCTGTGGGTCTGCGCGAGCAATTCGCTGACTGACTTTACCAACAAATGGCTTTTGTGGCGCCGCATCAAAGGTGACGTCGAACAGATCGCCGAGCTTGATGGAGGAGAAATAATTCTCGGGAACAGCCACAGTGACTTTAACTTCGTCGATACTCTGAAAGCCGAGGACGGTGTCACCTTCACTTACCCAGGACCCAACATCGATATACTTTTGTGTCACGATCCCGTCGTAAGGCGCTCTTATAGTTGAGCGATCCAATATGTCTTTTGCCAGTTCGTATTGCGCAACAGCCTGGAGATGAGAGGCCTCGGCTGCCGCAATGACTTCGATACGGGCTCCGGATTTGACGCGCTCGTAGCGTGCCTTAGCAACTTCCTCAGATGCTTTGGCTGTTTCCCACTCACGCTTGACGGACTCGAATTCAGATTCGGAAACAGACTTGTCGGCAAGGAGCTCTGTATAGCGATCATACTCTGCCTTTGCCAGTTCTGAGCGCGTCTTCCATTCTTCCCAGCTGGCTTTTTCAATCGCAACGTCCTCGTCTCGTGAGCCGTTGCGCAGTTCCCTGAGCTCTTCTGCTGTTCTCTTCATTTGAGCTTCGGCTGCTTTTGCGGCCAGTTGAAGGGGACGCTGACGGAGTACCATCAAAGGTGTTCCGCTGGTTACATGGTCTCCTTCATCAACATGAAGTTGAGAAACGACGCCTTCAACTTCGCTGCCGATCATGGTTCTACGAAAAGGCTCGACCGTTCCGGTGAGACGGATCGGCTGGCTGAAAGCTCCTTCACGGACGAGAGCGGTAACCACATTTGCCGGAGGTTGTCCCTGAGCGAAGAGAGCTGCCGGGAGCATGAGCATGAAAACGGATAATTTCAGAAAAGGATGACGGAATGTCACGGGTCAGGTGCCTCATTTTTGTAAAAATGCATCAAAAGAAGGACTGTGGGTGCCCTTGCGGGTGAGGACAACAAAGTCAGAGCCAGAATCGAGAGTCAGCCAAAAAAAGTTAAGGCCTTAACAGTTTTGACCAATCAACTTTTATGGTCGTTTTATAACTCCACTATTCTGAAGAGTCTTCAGGGGAGACACACAAAGGCTCCCAGATGTGTTTCCCAGATGAATAATTTTGAGCTAAGAGTTTGAAATTGTTGACTTTGTTCGCGGCTGTTGGGTCTTTCTGGTCAGAAGTACTGGAAGGACTCTCTTTCAGAACTGCCCATCTTTGCGTGTAAATGGTCCCTTGAAGCCTGTCTTTACCAACATGATCGCCTCGTTGTTTCTCATGATTTTCATGGGATTGGAGATAGGGGTGTTTGCTGCTTCATCTGGAAAGTACTATCAGGTTCAGCGGGGCGATTCGTTGTATCGCATCTCCCAGAGGTTTGGAGTGCCGCTGGCTGACCTTGCTCGGGCTAACAGACTTCAGGTAGGAAGTCAGATCGCGACAGGTAGCCGCCTGTGGATTCCGGAGTCAAAAAACCAGTCGACAAATACTCGCTCTCGGTCAACTTCGTCTGCCTCTTCACCCAGTAAATCCTATACCTTCGTGAGGAAGAATGGTCGAAGAGTTATCGTGACTCGACCGACCAGTGAACCAAGTTCTGCCTCTCCGTCCAGCAGTGCCAGAAGCTATCCGAGACTCGGTGGGTCTTCTTCAAGCACATCGTCACGTTCATCCAATACTTCTGGGGTCTACACCGTTGGAAAGGGTGATACCTTGTGGGGCCTTGCTCAGCGATACGGTTTTTCTGTGGGAGAACTGGCGCGCTACAACGGGATTTCTGCGAGTGCTGGTTTAGAAGTAGGGCAGAAGATCAGGATTCCCAGTAGTTCAGTAGCGAGCGTTGAAGATGTTCCAGGAGGCGGCATCAAAGTTAATCGACCAAGTCGAAGACAAGTTACGAATCCATCATCAAGCAGTTCAAGAGGTAAGGATTTCATCTGGCCTGTAGAGGGTGAGGTTCTCAGGTCGTTTACGAAGAATTCCGAGGAGAGCTATGTGGGCCTCGACATTGGTGTGCCATACGGAACTGAGGTGAGAGCAGCGCGCTCCGGGACCGTAGTTTATTCAGACGACAGCATTCCCTATTACAATGCGATGATCATTATCTCGCATGATGATGGGTTTGCCACCTGTTATGCACAGAATTCCCGATTGCTTGTTAGAGAAGGGCAGCGTGTGCAGCAGGGACAGGTGATAGCGCGATCGGGCAATTCTGGCATGGGCGGGAATCCTTATCTGCA
>CAYTGM010000032.1:0-56195 GCA_964437365.1 uncultured Candidatus Sumerlaeota bacterium
AAATACTGTTACCCATGTCCCTGCATAAACTGTCACCTATCTCTGGTATCATACACATGACCGGTGCAGATTCTATCACCGTGGAGCACAATGGTTTGGTGAAGCAATGGGGTCATGAGGGTTGGCTAAAGCATGGAAAGCTGGTGATAAGGATCTAGTGTTCAAAATACTCAGATATTGTGCTACTTATCCAGGACCGAATAAAAAGCCAGGTTGGATAAGGTAAAAGGAGTTTATAGACAAATGAAAAAGGTAGTAGTTGTGGTTACAATATCTTTAATTTGCCTGATTGCAGTCGTTTCATCATACTCCTGGTACCTGTATCAAACTTCTCAGTCATTTAGACATGGATTAGCGATTGGCGAGGTTCAAGATCTGGTCGATAGTCGAAATTTGGAAAAAGCAGAAGAACTGATAGACGATGCAATCCAGACTCACGGAGATCATCCAATTCTAATAGCCCAGAAAGGAGATATATATGCTCTATCTGGGGACTTCAGGCAAGCCGTCTCGTTCTATAACAAGGCGCTAGAAGCGTATGAAAACGGTGAGTTTGAGACAGTTTATGTGTCAGACATCGCATTCATAAAGGGAAAGAAGGAATTCGCCGAGAAAGAGAAGCTGCTACTAACTTTCGAGGAATTCTCTACTATAGAGAGGGAGAAACGCAAAGCGAAGGATACCGCAAACCTTCCCACATCCGAGTCACCTCAAGCCACAGACTAGCATGTCATCGTAACGTCTGCCACGCCGAAGTTTCAACGAAGCGGAGTTGCTGACCACGCAATTCCTCGTCAAGGACTAGGTGGGTTGCCAGTCGCTTACCGGGAAGGAAGTCGTGTGTGATAAATCTCGCGCAGGGGCGCCGAGGCGCAGAGAGTAGATTAACCATATCTTCCAGCCGTGAATACAGATGTGTGGGCTTTAGCCTAAAGACCTTCCTGGCTAGACCCTTAGCTCGTTTCAGGGTACAGAGACTGGACAGGACATGCATTTCCGAACGTAGCGAGGCTTTACCGTAGGCCTCAGCGTTTTAACCTGAGGTCGTGAGGGCTCCCAACTCTAAAACCGGAACCGTTTCAACGGTTTCTCTTTTTCGTTTTTATCCTCCAAAACTCATTCTTATCGTTTATCGTGTGAGTTCGGCTTGCAGGTCCAGCGGGCCTAGCTCATGGTTAAAGATGCCTTGGAAGGTTAGTAATACCTTATTTTACCATAAGGTCGGAAATTTGGGTGCACACATGCTGTTTAGTGATCACTCCACTTGGACACTGCAGGTCTGATAGAGTTTGTCTTGGCCAAACAGGTCGTTGTGTATCGGTCTTTAGGTCCGTAAAGTTCTAATTTGGAAAATGACTATATGGCTAATGAGATTAATTCTTTGAAGAAGTCTTTTGCTAAAATCGCTATGTTGGTTGCCGTACTGATATTGCCTTTTTTCAGTGTCCTCTTCGCTCTTGCGTTGTTGCTAGTCCTTTCTGTAATATACATAAGTATATTCAGGACCAAAGAAAAGGTAAATATTCGCAAGTTCGTACTGATCTACTCAATAGTGCTAGTCTTGACAATAGCATTAAAAATGATTAGTGTCGTTTGGATCATGTACAAGTGGGAAGATAGCGATCGTTTCCGTCGTACCAATGACAAAGTCTTGTATCGCATGATCCTGGGGCTGGACTATCCTGCGGTCTATGAAAGAGCAATTTATGATAAATTCAGAGATCTGTCTTCTTTTAATAAGGGCGACCCCTTTGTTGAAGGGTCTTTCAAACGAAAATCTAATGCCATTTACAGCGTTGGACCTGATGGTTTGGATGACCATATTAAGATTCTTTATGACCCGACGAATGGGATTCTCAGTAGGGGAGATATACTCGTCCTAAGGTATGATAGCATTATAGATTGGTTGTCATATGATCTTTTTGTGTCACGACTCTAGGTGGGAATATTGCTTGATGACTTTAATGCCCCATCATCGTCAACCGCACACCTCAACCCGACTCCCCAGCATGATAAATCTCGCGCAGGGGCGCCAAGGCGCAGAGAGAACAAGAAAATCGTTCCCGAGCAAAGCGAGGCTTTACCGTAGACCTCAGCGGCGTTTTAACCTGGGATCGCTGGCCTCCCGACCGGCTAAGCCTAAGTTAAGAGGTATCGTTGTCATTGGTCTTACCCAGGGGCTATCCACGACTCTTCATTTACTGGCAGGACCTCCGTCTTCACCCCTCATCATTCATCCTTTTCGATTATTTTGTCACTATCGTGTCGCTGACCATGCATAGTAACGAGTCATTGCCTCAGTGTTTGCTCGCAGGTCTGCTCATTGACTTCTCTGGAAGATGAAATATATTCTTTTTCAAACGTCCTTTGAGGACGCCCAATAAATGCGAAACAGATGAGTGAATAATAATGAAAAAATACGATCTTATTACAATCGGTTCTGGTATCACCTCCGTTCCCGCGAGAAAGGCTGCAGTAGTCGGATACTTGAAGGCAGATCATTCATCGTGCCTGTCCGTTCTGTTTTTGAGTTCATTTCCTCACATCTCCGTCGTCTGACACAAATTCTCACGCAGAACCTCCTTTCCAAATAATTTTCTCTTCAAAGTGTTGACGGTTTTCGGCAGTATGTTCCATCCTTAATAATCCAATGTAGATGCCATGCTGTTAGGGGCATGAGGTTCATGACCTCAAGAGGGTGTGAGATTTCTGCACTCAGATTGCAGGAGGTCTGATCAACTTGGGGTTGTTGAAACAGTTTCGTTTTAACTGAGAATCGGAAGTATATGAGGAGGAGGAGGAGGAGGAGGTAATGAAGAATCAGTCGAGCTTGACAATACAGAATAGGAGAATGGTCATTGGAAGCATCATTATCCATTGGCTATTCGTCGTATCACAATACTCTTTTGCAGCTTTGCCCCCTGATCTATATGGCTCTCCAACTGCGATCGTTGAGGAGTTGGCACCAAATTCGACGACTAAGCAGGTCTATACTGCAGACCTTGATGGAGATGGTGATGAAGATATTGTAGCCTACTGGAGAAGTTTCAAAAGAGAAAATAAGCCCCGAATTGTATGGTATGAAAACCGTCTTCTTGAAGACGAAGGGGATTTCTCCAACCCTAGAAGTGTTCTTCAAGCACCGTCACATGCTTTTTTTCTCGATATTTTGAGTATCTTAGATCTGGATCAGGACGGAGACCTCGATATACTCTGCGATAATCGTATCGCTGAGAACCGTCTCTCCGAGGGATAAAAGCTATTTATCCCGCACGAGATACCGGGAGGGAAGTATTGGGGTTCCAGTATCGAGTATATCGATACGCAAATTGCCGATCTCGATAGAGATGGGGATCTTGACTTGCTGCATCCAGTCAAATTTTCACCTTTCTTTGCGAATTTTCACATAGTACAGGAAAGATGGACCTGGAGTGAAAACGTATCTAATGAGGGTGGACTTCGGTTCGTCTCGGGAAAAGACTATCCTCATTCCCTCTCATTGGAAATGAGTCCTCGACAGAGGGTGTACTTCACTTTGGCTGAGGACTTGTTCGGCTCTTCTGATAAAGAGATTGTAATCAACCTAATAGATGACAGTGTTCAAATCCTGAATCTACATGGTGAGGTATTGGCGAAATATCCTTTCCAATGTTTGGGGAAAAAAATGCTGTCTATGGACATAGACAATGACAATGATATGGATCTTCTTACCGTTGGATGCGAAGAACCATGCTCACTTTTGCTTTTTGAAAATCAAGGTGACAAACTTATCGTAAAATCGATCGCAGAGTTGCCATTTTGCGGTGTTTCGCTCTTCGAAAGCCAGGATGTGGATCGGGATGGCGATTTAGATCTCCTGATGACATACGCTGATAGTGTCTATTGGATGGAGCGTAAAAATCAGACACTATCTTCTCCTCGATTACTCCTCGAGCCGATGCTCCATGATGATGAAGAATTAGCAGGTGCCTGCATCGCTGACCTTGATATGGATGGTCGCCCAGATCTTCTTGTCTCAACAGAATCAAAGAATGGCCGAAAAGGGCAGATATACTGGTATCCGAAAGTACATGAGCCTGAAGGAACCAGTACTGAGCCGGTACGTATAGACAAAATCGAACGTGAGTTTTGGAGGGTAGACGCGCTCGATTTTGATCTAGATGGTAATAAAGACCTCATCGCTCATTCCCTTTTGCAAGGCGATCTCAGAATCATGAGCGATGTTATTGAAGGAAATTATCGGGACTATATGGAGCTGTCGAACTTGACTGATAAGGAACTTTATATATCCGAGTATACAAATGGCGATATCGATTCTGATGGTGATATAGATATTGTTGTCGCATCCAAAGAGAACGGAGCTATTGGTTGGATGAGCAACAATAGTCATCCTGGATCTTTCGACTTCTCAACAGAGAATGTAAAGTCTATCAATATTGGATCGGAAACCACTTACGACAGCCCTCAACACCTTCTCCTTCATGATCTGTCTTCTGATGGAAAACCGGACCTCGTTGGGCGATCATTCAATACAGGAAAGCTAGCTGATTGGGTAAATCACTCTAATCAAACGGGCGTAGCTTTTTCTGATCCGATTGATCTCGAATATAACGATAACAAGCATCACCGCGTCTATGCTACAGACCTTGACCAGGATGGTGACAACGACATTGTTTCAACCCATGACCGTCGCCCGTTGTTGTTCTTCAGGAACAGCTCGGATGGAGACATCATTGATTTCGACTCTGCGCTGGAGTTAAATATTCCAAGCCCTGGAAAACACTATATCGCTGATTTTGACGGAGATGAGAAGGATGATGTTTTGATCAATTTGGAAGGTTTGACGTTTTATAGAAATGTCTCTCAATCTGGCCATCTGCAATTCGATCCGCCCGTACAGCTGCATTCAAGCTACCAGGGTAGCGGCCTCACGCCGGTAGATATAGATAGCGATGGTGATTTAGACCTTATCTTTGACGGTGCAGTACAAAAAGAAGACTATCTTGATTATTATTTCAAGCTATACAAGACTGAATGGGTCGATGGTGTTCCTTTTTTTGAGCCTTTCTATCTTACGCTCGGACCATTCAGGAGCACGATGGATTCATACAGATTTCTGGATCTAGACGAGGATGGAGATCTGGATTTTCTCTTCTCGGCAAGAGAGAATCGTTTCTCTGACAAAGCCTGGTGGCAGGAATATACTGGTCCTTCCTATCAGTTCTATTCAGGCCGTCAGGGGTGGGAGGCATACTCCGGCTTTGAAGGTATGGATAGTGTTGAATTTTGGCATTATGACAGCTCTCTTCACTTGGGGCTGCCTGACAGTGCACCCGGGTTTGGTTTTTGGTCGTCACCTCCCGTCGAACCTCAATATAGTGAGGATTCGACAGGGATCCTTCGATCAAGATGGAAAGTGACATCCAATACAGACGATCTTCTGGAAGTACCGACTCTCAGGTTAAGAACCAGTCGATCCGATTTTTCAAGGTCAGACATGACCATCATCAATTCGTCGGGAAACGGGCTGATCTCACCACCGAAAACCGGACGTACGTACACACAACAGGTTGATCCTGCCGAGAATACAGTTGAGTATATCTACAACTTTGAATACCTTCATAGCGATCCTTTAGATAGCGAGGCGGTAATAGTTGAACTCAACGCAATGATCGCAGATTATGTATCCGACGAAAGTGTTCGATCAGAAGAACTTGTCTATGCTGTTGATTTCAGAAACTCTTCTCAATCCACTCATGACTGGTATGAGAACACCATTCTGCACGATTTTATGTACGCTCCGGAGAGCATTTATGCCGATGATGGCCTAATCATCTATGGTGTTTCTCCAGATAACACCACCAGAGATGCTATTCTGCCTTCGCGCTTCGGATCCTGGACGCATGATACCAGAATCAAGCTTGAAGGTGGAGCTCTCTATCGAATCAGTTGGACAGTAGAATCCGACGCAGCAGAGGCCGACAAAGCTCGGGTTCCGTCGTACCGCTTTCGAGTCAATGAATCTACTTATCGATTTGCTCAAGTTCTTCGTATCGACTCCACAGGAGATTGTTCTGATATACCATTCCATGGTAAGGAATCAACTCATGTACATTGGGTTTCAGTTCCCAATGAGATCGATGGAAGTGAACTCATACTCAGTTTCGATTATTTATACATTAATAGACTTGCAGTGCCTGATGATGATCCTATGATTTCGCTCGCGCTTAAAGAAGTACAGGTTCACCAAATCAAAGAGAGTACTGATTGAGATTGGGTGCTGCGGACAGGTCTGCTTCTTGACTTCTCCGGAAGCTAGACCCCATCATCAGAATGTCTAAGAAGTGTAAACCACATGAGTGAATGATAATGAAAAAATACGATCTTATTACGATTGGTTCTGGTATCGCTTCCGTTCCAGCCAGAAAAGCTGCCGCCGCTGGATGGAAGGTTGCCCTGATTGATAATCAACCTCCCGGGGGGACATGTGCTCTTCGGGGATGCAGTCCTAAGAAGATGCTTCGCTCAGGAGCTGAGGTTGTTAATTTTATTCGAAGGATGCGGGGGAGAGGAGTCGATGTTGCCGAAGTTAAGAAGTCGTGGAAGGATCTTCAGGACTTTAAAGACAGCTATACAAAACCGATCCCGGAAAATAACAAAAAGATTTACGAGAAGCAAGGTATCTATTTCATTGCAGGAACGGCAACCTTCACAGGTCCAAACCAGCTTTGCGTTGTCAGCGACAAAGAGCAGTTTGACCTCGAGGCAGACAAGATTGCCCTGGCGACAGGAGCAATCCCTCGTCCACTCAGTTTTCCAGGAAACGAATTTGTACGCTCAAGCGATGACTTCCTCGAAATGGATGAACTGCCTGCATCGATCTGTTTTCTTGGTGGGGGATTCATCAGTATGGAATTCGCACATATAGCAACCGAGTTTGGAAGTCGATGCACGGTGGTACAACGCTCTGAACGGATACTCAAAGAGTTCGATCCCGTTCTGATCGACAGGCTTACCGGGGTGAGCCGAAATGAGCTGGGAATTGATATACACACGATGTCTCCAACGGTGGAAGTCCTGAAGGAGAAAGATGGGAAGCTCTTCGTGAACGTAGAAAGAAAAGGCGGAGGAATCGAAAGGTTGGGTCCGTTCGATGCCGTCTTTCACGGGGCTGGACGGATTGCAAACGTTGAGTCTCTTAACCCTGCCAAAGGAAACGTTGAAGTCGACAAGGGCGGTATTGTTGTAAACGAGTATCTCCAGAGTCAGAGTAACCCTTCTGTCTATGCGGCGGGGGACTGTGCTTCAACAGGGACGCCTCATCTCTCCTTCGTTGCTTCACGCGAGGGTGTCGCTATTGCCTCCAATATATTGAACGGAAATGAGACCAAGGTGAATTACGCAGGAACTGCCTCGGTTTGTTTTACTCAGCCAACGATCGCACGCGCCGGTAAGCTCGAATCAGAGTTACAGAGAGAAGGAGTTGAATACGAGGTTAAAGAAGGAGATTCAACGAGGTGGTTTACGCATCGTCGTACTAACGAGCAGCCAGGCGGATATCGTGTTTTCGTGGAGCCTGCTACCGATCAGATACTTGGAGCTCATCTACTGGGTCATCATGGGGATGAGTTCATTAATATCTTTGCGCTGGCAATTCATCAGGGGATTACACGGTCAGAGCTCAAACAAGTGCTCTGGGCACACCCTTCAGCGGCCTCTGACCTTTCGCGAATGATCGGATAGGCATGATCAAACTTTCAGATAATTATTGACGTAGGCTTGAACCTGCTTTTTTGTTCTTTCGGTATTGATAATAATTAACAAGGGTTAGGGACTATATGTTTTTGCTTCAACAATATTTGCCGTATATAATAAATTGGGTTCGTTCGCAGAGAACTGCTTCGCTAGTCTTTGCTATCATCGCCCATGCATCGTGCCTGTCTGCACAAACAATTCAGGTTTCGGACATTGGAACTACTCACCCAGGTTTTCGAATCATCGGTATAGAAGCCCCGGACTAAAGCGGCGACACTGTTTCTGGGGCAGGGGATGTGAATGGAGATGGCTTGGCAGATGTCATCGTTGGCGCCTGGGTCGCCAAAGGCGATTTTGGTTTCGGGACCGGAGAGAGTTATGTCGTTTTTGGTAAATCGGACAATTCGGAGGTTTCTCTTTCAACACTGGAAAGTACAAACTCAGGCTTTGAGATATACGGAGCAGGCTCCGGTGATCAGGCGGGTACTAGTGTTTCTGGGGCAGGAGATGTTAATGGGGATGGCCTCATGGATCTTGTTATAGGTGCTACGGGTGCCTATGGAGATAGTAGTGTAAGGACTGGCGAGAGCTATGTCATCTTTGGCAAAACTGATAGTGATCGAGTCGACCTTTCAGGCATAGGTGTGACTCATTCTGGATTTAGAATCGTCGGCATTGATGAAGATGATGACAGCGGGTATAGTGTGTCAGGTGCTGGAGATGTCAATGGCGATGGTTTTGCTGATCTTATTATCGGAGCAAGGCTGGCGGATGTCGATGGTTCAATCAGTGCCGGGGAAAGCTATGTTGTGTTCGGGAAAAGTGATCAGGACGCTGTCTATCTCTCCGAAATAGGATCTACGCATCCTGGCTTTCGTATCGATGGTATACATGAAGGAGATTATTCTGGATGGAGCGTTTCAGGAGCGGGTGATGTTAATGGAGACGGGCTCAGTGATATTATCATTGGCGCTTCTTCTGCAAGCCCAGACGGAATTTCACAAGCTGGAGAAAGCTATGTCGTTTTTGGTAAAGATGACTATACGGCCGTTGATCTTTCATTACTGGGCACGTCTTACCTTGGGTTTCTCATCAAAGGGGGGTACTCTGGGGAGCGGTCGGGTAATAGCGTTGCTGGCGCAGGAGACGTTAATGGTGATGGGTTGGGGGATCTTATCATCGGGGCGAATCAAGCTGAAAGAGGTGCAGATGTATTCGTCGGTAAGGCCTATGTCGTCTTCGGGAAAACAGATTCGAGCCTTGTGGACCTTGCTTCACTTGGAAATGGTGGGTACGAAATATTAGGGATTGATGAACAAGACCAGACGGGTTTCTCCGTATCTGGAGCGGGAGACATTAATGGGGATGGACTCGCCGATATAATCATTGGATCACCGGGAAGTGATGTCGGTGCTATTTTAAGTGCCGGAGAATCATTCGTTCTCTTCGGAAAAACTGACGCGAATACAATCGACTTAGCTGCCTTTGCCAGTGATGACGGTATGAGATTACAAGGAACTGTTGAATATGATGATGTGGGCTATAGTGTTTCTACGGCAGGTGATGTTGATGGAGACGGCGTTGCGGATATTATTGTTGGAGCTCCAAGTGCGAACAGCCAGGCTGGGGAAACCTATGTACTTTTCAGTCCATTTACTCCAACGACCGATTCTACCTATATAACCAATTCACCATCAGGTGCCGCCCCGAAAGTAGGTATTGGTCTTCCTGGAGGGGGAAACGGTACTCCTGACTCGCGCTGCTGGGTCGATTTCGCTGACGGATTTACAACATCAACGCTCACTGTTACGTTGAATAGAAACCAGTCAATTGCTGCTTCTCCCACAATCTGGGAAATTAGTACCGATCGGGTTGGGTGGAGCAGCGCTTCTGTGACGTTCAAATATACAGACTCAGAAGTAGAAGGGAATTCAGAATCAGACCTTGTTCTCTATAAAGCAGACTCTCCTGGCGGTCCCTATACTCCTCTTTCCTCAACCATCGATACAGATCGGAATACGATCAGCGCGACAGTCGATTCCTTTAGCTTTTTTGCGATAGGGACCACGACAGGGCTTCCAGTAGAGTTGGATTTCTTCTCTGTTTATTAGTTTCGAAGAACCTGATGCGTGAATCCCACATTCAGTCTTACCTTTCCAGAATGATGAAATAGGCAGAATCAATCTCAAGTGAATGAGAACCTGCTATCTTCGACGAAGATTATCAAAGATCAATTTACTAATAGTACACGCTTCAAATTTCACTTTATTTTCATCTGTGAATTGACGATCATCATGATCTGGTCCTAGATTCTCCTCTTGAAACGCTGGATGGTGAATTAATGAGCCTCTCTTTAGAAAGTGACAGCACAGCCTCGAGCCCAATGATCTGGTTCCTGCGCTCTTCGCGCTTATTCTCTGATTTTACTGACTCATTACTTATTTGGGCTGAACAGGAGGCTCGAGAAATCGAGTTTAAGAGGAACGAGGTTATTTCACTTTCTGAGCGAGGTCACCCTTACATTTTCGTGATTCTTGAAGGCCAGGTAAAGCTCAGGTCACTGACCGAAAATGGGAAGGAGACGATCATTGATGTCGCTGGACAGGATGATGTCTTCGGTCCGGTAGAGAGATTGTTTGCCAGACCTGAGGGACCGCTGAAGTCACCTGATGGCTATGCTACAGAAGCTGTTGGTCTTTCGAATGGAGCGGCAATCCGCTTTCGAGTCGAGGAGTTTCGCAGAATGATTGACCAGCGGCCTTTGGTTTCTCTCAGTGTCTCCAGACTGCTCGGTTTGAAAAGCACTCAGTTTCAATTGAGAATCAGTCGACTTCTCTACCGATCCTCCCTCGGAAAAGTAGCTGGTTTGCTGCTTGAGTTGGGGGAACGCTACGGCGAAGAAGACGCGAACGGCCAGACGAGGATCACCTTTCAGCTTACCCAACAGGAACTTGCTTCCATGGTAGGAGTAAAGCGAGAGACCGTATCAGAGTGTCTTGCTTTGCTTGAGGATAATGAATTGATTACTTATAAAGGTAAGCGAATCGTTATTAATGACCCCGGCGGACTCTCTGAGGTCGCATAAAAACTCAATGTGTCCGCTAGCGAACAGACTTTCTGAAAATTCCTCTCTACAAATAACGCCACGCTGAGGTACTTCAGCAGTTAGAATATGTGGAGAGTCATAATGAATTTACAAAACTCAAACAGAGTTGCTTTCACCCTGATAGAACTTCTCATCGTTGTAGCCATCATTGCTATCCTGGCAGCGATCGCTGTTCCCAACTTTCTTGAAGCCCAAACGCGGAGCAAATCCAGCGCTGCAGCTGCTGCTATGAGAACCGCAGCCACGGCCCTGGAATCATACCGCATTGACCATAATAATTATCCTTATGCCGACAATGTGAAGGATGCTATCTGGATGCTTCCAGGAGGCACGCCTCGAGTAAATCCCTCCAATGCTCGCTGTGGGGGAATCACAAGTCCAATCGCTTATGTGACCACTGTTCCAGTTGATCCATTCGAGCACTCTTTCACTGATTCTGCAGGAAATAAATATCAGGACATCGGTCCTATTTATTATGAAAGAGCTGGATTTTCATTTATCGATGGCGTGAAAGCTCCTAAACCATCTCTGGTGCCTGCAGATATTATTGGAACAAATACGGTCTATGGTACAGGCGCAGACACTGCGGTACAAGATCCAAACCAAACACCGGCACAGTATATACTGTATTCGCTTGGACCGGACCTGCACAATCATGTGACTGATTTAAGAGGAACCGTTTTTTCAAAGTCTCGTTATAATATAGACAATCGTTACGACCCCACGAACGGGACCGTCAGCGCAGGAAACATTATCAGGTTTTCCAGCGGACAGTCAGTTCCCTGATAGCTGACGGTCTTTCCCCTTACTGTAGCCTATCCCACCTATTGGATGATACTTGATGGATAAAACGTTGATGCCCCTCCAGGAGGACGAATCTCACGTCCTCCTCTATAAAGAGGATTACCTCCTTTTTGGTCTTCTTATCCGTCATGAGCTCATCAAGACATCCGACCATGACCAGCTTGTCCGAATACAAAAGGAGGATCCGCGTCGTCCGACATTAATGAAGTTGCTCTGCGAGACGTCAGAAACTCCTGAGAAAACGGAAAAAGACCTTCAGGAACTGCTGGATATACTCAGTAACAAGAAGCTGGCAGAGTTTCTCCCGGACAGTGTGAAGAACCTGGAAACCGTCATGAAATTAGACGGGGCCACTATCGCTGGGACTCTGTCAGATCAACCGGCGACGAGTGCCAGGACGGAAGTTTCTGCATCCATGGCAGAAACTGCGAGTGTCTCATCCTTAGAGACGCACAGTGACTCTACGATCAGTCTTGAATCCCTCAATCATGAAACAAAGTCTCGTATTACAGATGACGAGATGAACCTGCTTAAACAGTCGCGGGCGAAAGGCGGACTCATTGGGCAGGTCCTTGCGAACCATCTTGTCCTTGATCGTATTGGCGCTGGAGCGCAGGGCGAGGTCTATCTTGCCAAACAGCTTTCCCTAAATAGATATGTTGCTCTTAAAAGATTAGGAGTCCCGCAAGGTTCCTCGACCACGGAGTTTATTAAAGCTTTCAGAACTGAGGCAGAACTCCTTGCAAGCGTGAATCATTCAAATATCGTTGATGTCTATGAAATCTTTCAGATGAACAACGAAGTTTTCTATACAATGGAATGTATAGAAGGATATCCTATTACGCAATTGGTTAAGGATAACCCAAAAGGATTGTCTCTGGATATCGTGGCAAATATTGCCTGCCAGGCTGCCAGTGCTCTTCAACGTACCGCAGAGGACCAGCTTGTTCATCGTGACTTAAAGCCAGCAAACATCCTCTTAAACAATAATGGTGATGTTAAGATTGTAGATTTTGGTCTCGCGGGTGTCGCTGCCGCAATGGAGGGAGCGATGGGATTCGCTGGCACTCCGGCCTATGCTGCTCCGGAGCAATTCTCTGGCGGCGAGATCACAGATAGAACGGATCAGTATTCACTGGGCATTACTCTATACGAATTAGTCACTGGCGAGCTTCCTTTCAAAGCGAAGCGTATGAAAGAGATTATGGAGCTTCACCTGTCAGGAAAGCCAACACCTCCATCTCAAATCAATGAGTTACTCCCAAGGTCTGTAGACCAGGTGATTCTGAAGATGATGGAAAAGGATCCCCAAAAGCGCTTCGGCAATTTTCATGAGGTTTATGAAGCCTGGGAGAGGGTTCTGGCAAAAGAGTCAGGAAGGTCAACATCTGGGGCCGGCAAACTTCTGGGAGAAGCACTATTAAAGTTTGGACGTGAACAGAAAGGCAAGCTTCTTAAACAAACTGCTATCTTGACTGGCTGCTGGGCTCTTCTTGCTATCGGAGCAGTTATCGGCGAAGTCGGTTTGAGGAAAAACAGCTATCATGGACTTGTCAAAGATGTAGGAACATGGGGAACTTATATCCTGGTGTTCTCTCTTTTGTGTGTGTTCTATGTTGCACTGGCCCGACGACGGATTCTTCCTGTATGGGGGAACCTGAAGGTCTGGTTATATACACATATTGTTACGGTAATCCCCGCGATCGTTCTTCTACTCATTCATTCTGGCAACTTCATGAGAGGAATTACGCCAGGTCCTCCTCAGTCAAAACCTCTGCTTTCGATTCTACTCAGCACATCCCTTCTGATTGCGGCTATAAGTGGTTCGCTTGGCCTGCTTATTTTCAGAGCACTCAGACGCCGGATCGAGCTAGAGAAACTTAACTTAAGAGGTACTGGTGATCTGGACGCCCGGCAGGATATGATGCTGACATTGTCTGCTCAGCTCTTATCAGGATGGCGGCTTGTTCATTATCCTATTGCAATCCTGTTTATCCTTCTGACGGTATTGCATATATTCATTTCCATCAAATATCAGATAACTGGAGCCTGATCCTTTGAGCATTTATGAGAAAAAATCGGGCCCACTCCTTTCCTATTCGGCGATCATTATCAGCGTCGTTGCGACGGCAGCGTTGCTCTTCGCGGCAGAGAAGAATCCACGAAAATATGCAGCTAGTATGGCTGTAAACCACCACGCGTCCTATGGCAGTTCTCTTGATTGCAGTGCCTGCCACGTTTCTGAGGGGGTCTTTTCAGTAAGCTCGAAAATGACCTGCTTTACATCTGGTTGTCATGGAGAACTGAAGCAGGGAGGTTCCCTTGAAGATGCTCTCGCTGCACTCGAACCGAGTATTGGATTTATGCCTGACTTTGAAGAGCGGGTCGAACATTACTACTTTATGCATCGCGAAGTTCAAGAAATGAATTGTTATGACTGTCATACAGAACATACGATGGATGAAGTTCCATTCCCGGATGGATGGGAAGCTTACAATCCTGAGGCGCACTCCGTCTCGTTAACTGGGATTGATGATGAATCATATATATCTATTTTCGACCAGAGCAATAACTCTTAAAGTTACTTCGTTGTGTACAGAACTAGCTGGAAAGATACAGAGTAGTTACGCTATTCGAGGTTGTATATCCAGAGTAGTCAATTTAGCAATCTTTTCAGCTACTCCTCATCCCCGATAAGAAGTTTGGTTATTTCAGTTCGTGTATGTCGGCCGAGAGCTTCTTCCGGAAAGAAGGCACGATAGATGGAATAAGGTGATTCAGTGAACGCTTTGATGGTAGGGGACAGGTCCTTCACATCATGTAATTTATCCCCATCATTCGCATCCTGTATCCAGATCGTAGATCTTGCATTCTTCGGAGAAGGGGAGTAGGGCTTATACGGAGCATCTGAGGAGGTCGAAAACCTGAGGTAGTATCGAAAATCAAGTCCAACATCTTCAAGAAAGTCGCGAGCCGAATGCACACGCGAATCGAAAATCATGTCCTGCTTCTCTTCTGATTCCACCTCAACGGCCTTGAACAGCTTCCTGGTGAGGAGTCGATTAGACAAGTCACTCAAGATTGCGTCCGGGTGACTTCGCCAGGAACCCATTGCCGCCAACAGGACGGCGTCATCGAGATAAAGGAACTCCTCGACTGTCAGCGCTTCGTTGATGAGAACTTTAAGGAGTGATGACGAATCGGGCAAATATAGATCGTCACCTTTCCCGGCACATTCACGTGCTCTTTCAAGGAGAGCCATCAACATTGCCTCAGCAGACGTCACCGTCTTGTGAAAATAAACCTGTCGATACATCTGATACCTGGATTGAAGGTATTTCTCAACAGGGAGTAATCCTTTCGAGGAAACCACGATTTTCTTTGAATCGGAGGAAACTCTCAGAAGTAGCAAGAGGCGCTCGAGGTCAAAGATCCCATACTTCACTCCCGTCATATGAGAATCCCGGATCAGGTAATCGAAACGATCTGCATCCATCTGGCTGCTGATAAGGTTATTGAGCCATTGTGGTTCTGCAGTTCCTGACAGGAGCTTCGCGACCAGCTCTGGAAGGTCAGAAGAATAGTCGTATAGAACCTTGTGAATATCAGTTGATTCATCAAGGATTAACCTGATGCTCCAGTTTTCGTGATGCTCTTGAAAAAAGTTTTCCATGACATGGGAGAAAGGTCCATGCCCGATATCGTGGAGCAGTCCTGCGCAACGGGCTGCAACCTGAAAAAGAGGATCAACGGGTGCTTGCGGAACAAGTCTGATTAGGGCACGCTTAACGAGGTGGGCGACACCGATAGAATGGGTAAAGCGTGAATGCTCGGCTCCCTGAAAGGCCATGCTGGCCATCCCAAGCTGTCTGATGCGACGCAGGCGTTGAACCTCGTAGGTATCAATGGCCCTGAGGATCAGTCGATCTTCTTGTGAGTCGAGATCAAAGGTAATGAGATCATGAATTGGATCTCGAAGTAGTTTTTCATGTATCAAGAGCAGATTCTCCTTCAAGTGGAGGCAATGTGCTCTTCATTCCTTTGTTGCCCCGTTGATGACCGTCAACCTTGACATGACAGTAAATCGGACAGATTAATTCGAAGAGAGGTCGAATTGCTAGAATATAAGCTAAAGTCTAACAGTAATCTGGTGGTGATTTCCGCACCCAGTGGGGGAGGCAAGTCGACCATTATTCGGGCACTTCTTGAAGAACGGGAAAACCTGACCTATGTAATAAGTGCAACGACTCGAGAGCGGCGTGAAGGCGAGGTTGATGGACATGATTACCACTTTCTCGCTCTTGAACGCTTTAAAGAGCTCATCAAAGACGATCAGTTCTATGAATATGCGGAGGTTCATGGCAACTATTACGGCACCCTGAAGAGTGAGGTAGATGACAAGCTCAAAGCTGGAAGCGATGTTATTCTTGATCTGGATGTTCAGGGGGCTATTCAGTTTAAATCCAGAATGCCCTCGGCTGTGTCTATTTTCGTTCTTCCTCCTTCCATGCAGGTTCTTGAAGATCGCTTGAGAGGACGAGCGAAAGATAAAGAAGAGGTCATCCAGAAGCGACTCCAGAACGCTAAAGGGGAAGTCAAGTACGCTCCTGATTACGACTATACAGTTGTGAATGAGAATCTGGATGAAACGATTAGAACAATCGGCATGATTATCGACTCATTGAAGTTTCAAAGTAATCGATGCAGCATTACCGATCAATATGGAAATACTGTTTTCCCTTCAAAGAAGAAGAGTTCTATATGAGTAAGAATATAAAGACACCCCTCGGTGGTAAGAGAATACTTCTTGGTGTTTCATCTTCAATTGCGGCCCACCGTGCGCTTGACCTCGCCAGTGCTCTTCGAAAGAAAGGTGCAGAAGTCAGATGCGTCCTTACGAAAAACGTAACTCATCTTATTTCTGAAACAGCCTTCGACGCCATTACCCATCAAAAAACGATCAGTACTCTCTGGGGGTCCGACCATGCAGGGGACATGGACCACCTCGAGGTTACGAAGTGGGCAGATCTGTTTGTGGTGTGCCCAGCCACGGCGAATACTATTGCCTGTATAGCTCATGGGATTGCTGCTGATGCACTCGGGACTTTCGTTGTTGCCTGGAATAAATCTCCTCTCATTATAGCTCCGGCAATGAACCCTGAGATGTGGAGAAACACTGCAGTACAGAGAAACGTTCAATTAATTAAGGAAAGAGGGCACCGTTTCATTGGTCCTGTTCACGGTTCAACGGCATGTGATGATAAAGGGCTTGGTCGCCTCGCATCAGTCGAGGAGATCATTTCATCTATTGAACAACAACTCAAAGCATCCGGAAAGCAGTCTCCCCTGAAGGGAAAGAGAATAACAATTACGAGTGGACCAACGAGAGAGTTTGCCGACGACGTTAGGTGCATTACGAACCCTTCTTCCGGTAAGCAGGGAGTCGCACTGGCTGAGGTGGCGGCTTCCAAAGGGGCTGAAGTCACTCTTGTTACAGGCCCTACAAATATAGACCTCCCTTCATCCGGTGTATGTGTTGTGAATGTAATAACTGCAGAACAAATGCTTGAGGAAGTTCTAAATAGACTGACCACAAGTGATGCGATGATATTTGCTGCTGCAGTCAGTGATTGGAAGCCTGCTGTTCAACATGAAGGGAAGCTCAAGAAGAAGAACAAAGAGAATGCGATGACCCTTGAGCTTGTCAGGACTCCAGATATCGCTGCAGAGGCGAACAAGCGCCGGAGCGACGATCAGGTCTTCGTCGGTTTTGCAGCCGAGAGTACAAACCTGAAAGGATATGCGGGCGAGAAGATGAAGAAGAAGGGCTTCTCGATCGTCTTTGCCAATCCTATTAATGAGCCTGGCGCAGGGTTTGGCTCGGACTCAAATAAAGGACTCATTTTGCGCGATGACGGGTCGGAACAGGAAGTACCACAAGGGTCAAAAAGAGAAATTGCAGAATTGATCCTCACGGAACTTGAAGAGGCCATGTCCAAACGGGATGGGCTTAAAAAGACGAGTAGATGAGAAGTATCATAATAACAAGTGGCCAGATATGTCTTACATGATTGAACAACTTGCCCATGATGACCCATTCCACAAGCTTTTGATTAGCGCGAGTATCGCTCTTCCTGTTCAGGGGAACCCTATAGACAAATTGTCAGAGGCATTTCGAATTTCTCCAGAGGAGATCGAAGGGCGGTTTTCTGATCTGATGGAGAACGATGAAATTCTTGGCGTTTGGGGAGAGCCCAATGTACACCTGACGGAGTTCCAGGAGGGCCTCGCATATATCGATTCATTTAAGCTTTCAGAGCAAAGCGACGGTTCATTCGTCAGGTGGGTTGCGAAGAAAGAGGATAAATACCTGGCAAGTCTCGCGAAACTGGGAAGCCGACCAGAATGCTTTTCCGTGGGCGGTCGCTTCTTTAAGGTAGGTGTGAACTACCTTACAACACATCCGCTGGAGACCTTTAACGAACGAACCTTTCTTGTCTCTGACCAGGACCAGCAAGACATGAGCGAGCTTGACCCTTCCCTGATACCCCTCTTCCAAAAACTCACCCTGCCTCAGAAGGTAACATACAAAAACTTCTGGAGAGACCTCTCAAATGGACTGAACCTTTCAGATGAAGCGTGTCGTAAAGGCATCTCCCAGATTCTTGTATCTAAAGTCTGCCGACGCTTTGCACTCCGACTCAGCTTGAATTCCTTCAAAGGATCGGGTCTTGTTGGCTGGAAGATCGAGAACCCTGGTGATCTGCCGAAAGCGGCACAGGCCCTCAGCAGAGTTGCATGCTCTGGTGATGTCTGCCTGCGAATGCCAACGAAAGAGCTGGACTGCAATCTAACTTCTCTGATACTCAGTAGGAGAGCGGGTGAGGGGAGAGAAGTCGTGAAAGAGATAGCTGATCAATGGGGTGTGAATCCTTCAACGTGGTGGGATCTGGAGCTTCTATAAAGTCAATGACGAAAGATAAGTTCTAATGGGAACCTTTGGAGACAAAAAGCCCTCTGCGTTTAAGATCAGAAGAATAACCAAGCGCATTGCAACGATTGCGATTATTCTTATCACATTGATGATCGTAGGTGTTTTCCTGATTCTGCAGGCACTCCGGTCGGAGGCCATCTGGCGGAAATATGTCTTCTCGAGTTTTTTTGGACCATATTGGGAGACATGTGTGGAGTGGCGAACCTTTACTCCGCGAGTTTGGCCGCCAGGTATTACCATCGAGGGACTTACTCTCCACGAACCAAACGAACCCGAAAAAACTCTCCTCACTGTTGAGAAGCTTGAAATTGAATCTACATTTCATACTAGACCTGACCAGTGGGATATTGAGAAAATTGATGTTACCAATATTAACCTTAATCTTATTCAGTATGATGAGACGACAAACTGGGAGATCATCAAGGAACGGTTATTTTCTGGTAAAAACCCTACAGAGCCCCCTCGCAGACGACTCGATGAGAAAATAGACCTTCCTCAAATATATATTAATGACTTTTCATTTCTCGGACTGAATGTCCTCTATAAGAATCTGTCAGAACAAAACGATTACGAAGTTCTCTATACCTCTCGTGATCCGGTGTTTTTGACTTTTCCCTATCCCGTAACTGAAAAGACGATCGCGAACCTCGGCACAGAGATACAATCGAAAGGGAATCTCATTTTCAGCATTGAAGGGGAAAAAGCTCTGAATGTCCCTTCGGAGTTAATTTTCGTTATATCGGATCTGAGAAACTATCCAAGATCTTCTGCCGCCGTGAATTTTTCTGCATATACACAGGATCTGCAAAAACAACTTCTATCGATTGGGGCTACAATACCCTTCGATCGCTTACCCGTCCGTGAGAAAGCCGTACCTTTCGAAGATGTCAGACTCATTCTTGAGGGGGTGCAAAATGACGTGCTCCTGACTTTGACAGGGCCTGAAGGTGGAGCCAGCTTTGACCCACTCACCGGAGAGTTTCAAGGTGATGTTGTTGTCGATGTTGAGAGCCCAAAACTCTTCAATGTCCTGGATGAAGTTCTGGCTTCTGAAAGGAGCGAGGAACTTTACAATAAATTAGAGGAAGTGCTCAGTAACTCATTTGGTATAACAATCAATGAGGGGTTTAGAACATCAGGCTTTATACACCTCAAAACAAGAGGACTTTATCAGTATGCCGCGGTCGATGAGAATGAAATACTGCCAGCCGACGTGCAGACAACCGGAAGTCTCATCGTTGAAGCCTTGGAATACACAACCCTCTCCTCACCATACTTTAAAGACTCAAGATTGAAGCCAGCTATTAAATCCGATTGGGATATAAATCTTTCGGAGGTTCAACAAGAGGTCAATGGGCACGTCTCCCTTCAAGTTTTTGAAAACCTTGCCACAGAATCTGAAAACGTACCTGCTTTCGGTTTGAAACTATATGGAGCTGAGGGAGGTACTTCTCCTTTTCAGTTTAACCCTTTTCTTGAAGAGGAGGATTCAAAGCTCCTTCAAGAGACGATTCATAATTACAGCATGCATGGTGAAGCGAGTCGTTTAGGGTTAATGCAAGAGACTGTTCACACGCTGCTAAGGCGACTTCGATTCTCAGACACTACTTTAGAGATGGATGTCAGCGAGTTGGGAGATGAATTCCGTGAGAGAATGATCCAATCTGCGTTTCGGGGTGACGTCAGTCTTGAAGACCTTAAAGGTCGAGTTAAAGTCTATTATGATTCAGCAAGCGAAACAATCTCTTCCAATGTTTCCATAAAGGGCGAACGTCTGAACTCAGACCTGTTTACTCTGCCCTATAATGTCAGCGCTGATATACAGCTCTTGTCTGAAAAGAATCACATTTTCCTGACAGACTATGAGCTCTCATTAACTAACGCTGACAATGGCGATGAGGTCTTGATAGCAAATCTCCCTCGTGGATCTATGACGCTTCAGGAAGGGCCTGTTCGTCCCTTTGAGATCTCTGATGACGTCACTTCTGCATCGATCGAGATTTCAAAGCTTCATTCAGATTCATTGCCCTTCCTGTCAGCAATAAACAACAACCTGCTTCATGTGGTATCTGGCTCTGAAGTCTTGAGAGAGGCATTGAATGACCAGGAGATGGCAGGCACAGAGAAAAATCACAGATCCTCACTGCGTATGTATATTGTGAGAAGTGACCATGTCGATATCATGGGTCATCTCTATCTTCCCGAATCCGAATCCCGCCCCGACGCCATCGGTGCATCAGCAAAAGAACTTCTCATTAATGTGCGTGCAACGGAAGGTTTTGAAAATCTGACATTGGGGACTATTTTGATCCGCTCTGAGTATACAGAGTTCGGCGTCCCCGAGAAGATAATACGTTTCGACCCTGAAAATGCCGAAGTTTCATTGACCAGACTCCATGATAATCTTGTCACCTATCAAAGAAGTACAGACAATCCTGGCACCCAATGGATAGACCGCCTTGAACACATTCTACAAGAAGAGCTGAATCTGTTTGGACTGATCCAGAGTTCAATGACTTCTGGTCGGGCTTATGCCTCTCTTAACCTCCGAAACAGAAACTTCACGAGTATTTCGAATCAAACATTGGGAAAGGATTTTCCTCTTAAGGAAGGTTCGATGGATTTGGTTCTACAGGGGGTCCTCTCAGCAACTCAGGGGTCTGATGTCGATGCTGTGGGAAACTTGACTATTGATAAGGTTGGAAGCGTCTCATCCGAATCCAGTACACCGAAAGTGATTTGCGATTTCCTGATCACAGAAAGGGAATCGTCTATCAGGGTCTCCGAAGCGACAATAGGAGTCTTGGATCCTGACGGAAACCCGTTTGTAACAGCTACTCTCGACATCTTATTTGAGAAAGGCAGTGATGCGCTGGAGTCGACGATTCATATTTCGTTTCCCAATCTTGATAGTTTCCGCCGACTGAGTAACTATCGATTCCTGCCAGTTATATCAGCTTCGCAACTCCTTTCGAGAAGTCTGCCACTTCGAACAATGGTGACCGACTTGTCAGATACAGGATCCATTGATATTGATATGCATATCGGCAGGGACGCAGCCGATAATCGCTTTACGTTAGAAATCAATGAGAGGGGAGATCAGTTTGATCTACTCGAGGGGATTATCCCTCCTTTCACATATGCAATCGATCAGAACCTTGAGCTCAAAGGAAGTGAACTGACTATCAAAAACTTCGAGGCCTACCTTGATTCACCGCAGATTTCTGAATCTATACTTTCTGTTGTCCTTCAAAAGCCTGTCTATTTCTCCAATGATAACTCAGGTGGCTCATCAAGTCTAGACCTCAAATTCTCCAAATCAGTTGGAGAATTACCCATCATTATTCGCGAGCTAGCTGCTCCTTATTTGCATCAAACGCTTGTCGATGGTGAGCTTGAAGGTGTTTTGAGCATTGCTATCCCCTCTTCATTTAAGAGTGCACTCTCAGGAACAAAGCAGGCGCCTTTGATTAAAAATTCAACCTTCTTTGAAGTTCAAATTTCCGACCTCATGTTAGAGAGTCTTGAGAGCAGGTTTTCAGGAACCCTTTCGGGGTATTTTGTGAAAGAAGGACCAATAATTGGATTTGACGATTTGACGGTGACTTTGATGGATGTTGCCTCAAAGCCCCTTGAAGTTAGCGGAAGTTGGTATTTCGATAACTCTTCTGAGCGTTTTTTCGGAGAGATGGCTTTTAGTGATTGGGATCGTCAGATCATCAGTATTCTTCCGTATGCAGGAATGATATACGAATATCTTCAGGAGGGAACATTCAACCTCATAGCGAGCTACGAATCATTCCCGGGGGCTGGAATTCGCTCCATGTCATTTGATCTTGCAGGTGACAATATTCAATTTGAGTCTGGATTTGAGAACCGACAGAGGACAGAGCTGGACTCAAAATTCATGCTAACGACAAGTATAGACGAGAAAACTTCAGAGGTTCTCTTCTCAGACCTCCATTTTGAGTTAAACAGGTCAGAAGGTTTAGCACCCAATAAGAGAAGGATCGCCTCCATCACTCAGAAAGGAAACCTTTTGTTCAGTATTCCACAAAAGCGTTTTCAACTGACGGGTGCGCCGGGAACTCGAGTCGAGGGAGTTCTTTCACCTACCGAGATAAATCTCTTTGGCAACTTGTTCAGATCGCTGACCGGATTCCCGATTAAAGGTGGTGTCATTGATGGTGACTTTCTGCTTGAAAAAGACGGTGATGAAGACCTCAGCAGTCTCACCGCTCAAATACAAAGCGCAGAGTGGCAACCACCGAAAAAACCAGTCGAGCTCTTGAACCTTTATCTCAAAGGGACCAGCGCCAGTCTACATGATGAATTCGTTCTCGAAGACCTTTCATTTACTATTCAGGACTACGATGATCTTAATACTTCAGATACCATTACGCTGAATACCCGTGTGGACTATGCAGAACCACAGATTAAAGTGGAGTCAGATGTCTATGCAGAATCCGTAAACGGGGAAAGGTTTCTGGCCTTTTTTACAGACATTGTGAATGAACTAAATAGTCAGAGTTCGAGCGAAAATGTGCTTGTGAATGAGAGCATCGATTCAAGCGACTGGACACTATCGAATATACTCCAAAGGACACGGATTAGCCTGTCCGGGGAGATTGCACAATTGAACTTTCGGGACCTGTCATTCCCGAACATTAATTTGAATGCGAGTTACGAAGAAGGTAAATACAGACTTAAATCATTCGCCGCTGAGGTTAATGAAGGGAGACTGGAGTTTTCGGGCCTGATGGATACAGATGAACTGAGTACGCCCTGGGAATTGAGCTTCGAACTCTTCCAATTGGATTCGAAACCATGGCTCACTTCTTTTTTCCCACCGGCAGTTCAGCAGAAGTTTAAAGGCACAATATCAGCCGAAGGACGATTTGCTTCAAACTCGACCACTCTAGAAGATATACAGAAGGACCTGACAGGCTCCATCAACCTGACGGTCCTCGATCTTGAAGTTGATGATAAGGAAGTACGCGAGTTACTCCCCATCGAGCACGGCCTCGACTTGAAGGTCTTGGTCGATATTAATGGAGGGAATGCCCAGTTCAGGGCTCATACCCCGTGGGAACCGGATCTTGACCTCGCATTCCAAGGCATTCTATTTAACTTTTTCCCGACACAATTCAATGATCCCTGGATAAGAGCCGTTCTTCGCTACGATAGATTAACAACAGTTGGCCCGCGAGAGCAGGAGTTAGTTCAGGGTGTTGGCTGGGTCCCTATACGGAAGAAACTCTATGGCTTTCTTGTGGATCTATACGGTCCCCTGGACGAATCAAGAGGCCCCAGCACAAAACTACGCAGCGCTTACTATTAAAGTATCTGTCAAAATTCCTGCCCGATAAAAGCTGGCTGCGAGCACTCCCTTCAGCATTACCCTAAAACTGAATAATCCACTACTGCTCACGATCTATTCAGACATTGATTTGGTAACCACTCTCTCGGTTCATTGCAAATCTATCCTATACCAAAGCTGGTGATTTTCTCGCTTTTGCAGGGATAGTCCTTACTTACTAAAATCCGGTTTGTAAGTACACACAAACATTGGGCGACTATACAATTTGCGGTATGGCATGTATCTCGCCCTTATCATAGTTATGTGTACGCTCAGTCCCACTGAACGGGAAAATCTAGAGAAAGGAACGTA
This sequence comes from uncultured Candidatus Sumerlaeota bacterium, assembly GCA_964437365.1. GTDB lineage: Bacteria > Sumerlaeota > Sumerlaeia > SLMS01 > SLMS01 > CAYTGM01. The sequence goes on from CAYTGM010000032.1 coordinate 24,331, forward strand.
CCCCATGTTTACGAAAAAGTTAACAACCATCGCAGGCTTCTGTCTGACAGCAGCAATAGCCTTCTCAGCACCATCCGACCTTATGGCAGGACACCACAAATCAAGCGGTGACCACGACCAGAAAGAGAAAAAAGAGTATAAAACAAGCTGGAATAAAGACAAAAAAGACATCGTCGATACCGCAGTTGAAGCCGGCAAATTTAAGACACTCGCAACAGCTCTTGAAGCTGCTGGTTTAGTTGAAACACTGAAAGGCGAAGGCCCATTTACTGTCTTCGCTCCTACAGACGAAGCATTCGCAAAAATTGATAAAGAAACTTTGAGCTCTCTGCTTCAGCCCGAGAACAAAGACAAATTAACAGCTATCCTTACCTACCATGTTGTAGCAGGGAAGTATAAAGCCGAAAAGGTGCTTAATAAAGAGTATCTGAAAACTGTCCAGGGGTCAAAAGCCTCTATTTCGCTCAAAGACGGAATGGCCATGATCGATGGCGCCAAAATTGTAAAGACAGACATCAAAGCTTCGAACGGTGTTATACACGTCATTGATTCCGTTATTATGCCATCTGCCGACAAAGCAGCTAAAGCAGATATTGTCGATACAGCAGTCGCTGCCGGAAACTTTACTACACTTGCAGCAGCAATAAAGGCAGCTGATCTTGTAGATACACTCAAAGGTGATGGGCCCTTTACCGTTTTCGCACCCACGGATGATGCATTTGCAAAGCTGCCAGAAGGTACCATCGAAACTCTGCTTAAGCCAGAAAATAAAGCAGACCTCCAGAACATCCTTCTCTATCATGTCGTACCTGGCAAAATGAAAGCAAAAGATGTCCTTGCTAAGAAAGAACTTACAGCCGCTAACGATGTGGAAATTCCACTCGAGTCAAACAGTTACGGCGCAAAAGCAGCAGGCGCCAAAATCATCAAGACAGATATCATGACTTCAAATGGCATCATCCATGTCATCGACACTGTTATGATTCCAGAGAAAAAAGAAACGGCTAAAGCAGGTTATTAATCCTCGCTTAATGCTCACGAAAGAACTCAGGCCTTCCGCATCATCTGCGGGAGGCTTTCTTCTTTATAGACGAAGGTTCCAGCTAACCCAGAAACTCCTCTAACTCCTCTTGCTCTTGTTGGAGCTCAAGCCACGTTGTCTCTACTTCGTCTTTCTTACCATTGATCGATTTAAGCTTTTCACCCAGCTTGATGAGCTTTTCATGCTCAGAGCTATTGGCAGGATCTGCGAGCTCATTTTCCAGTAAGCGAACCTGCTCTTCAAGCTCGTAGACGGCTTCTTCATGTTCAGAGATAAGAGCCGTTACCTTATTTAATCGGTTCTTGGCTTCTTTTTCTTTTCTCTTCCGGTCCTCTCTGTCCTCCTTTGACTCTTTCGCCCCACTGGATGTAACACTTGTGTCCCCGGCATCTTCCTTTGAGCTCTGATTGAGACTGTTCGTTGTTCTCTGCTGTGCTTCTGTATAGCCGCCGGCGAGATCTCTCATCGCCAGGTAATCCTCGTAGTTGCCAATGAAGTTTCTGACCTGTCCATCCGATATTTCGATGACGCGATTAACGACGTTATCCAGAAAATATCGGTCGTGAGAAACAAGCATCACAGACCCCTCATATTGCTTCAGAGCATTTTCCAGTGTTAAACGAGACCCAATGTCGAGATGGTTTGTCGGTTCATCGAGGAGAAGCAGGTTTGCTGTCCCACAAAGCATCTTGGCAAGTCTCAGTCTGGTACGCTCCCCTCCGCTAAGCATACTGATCTTCTTGTCTACATCATCACCGGAAAAGAGGAAGGCTCCAAGAATGGAACGAGCCCGGTCCGAAACTGAGAGTGGGGCAGAGGACATAAATTCTCCTTCCACTGAATTGTTCGGATGAAGATCCTCTTTATCGTACTGGGCAAAGTAGGCCATGTCGACGCTACTTCCATAAGCGTACTTACCCTGATAAGAGTCATCACGACCTGCGATAATGCGCATCAGTGTTGTCTTCCCTGCACCGTTCACTCCGACCAGCGCGATCTTCTCGCCCCTATAGACAGTGAAGCTGATGTTTCTCAGGACCGTCTTCTCTCCGTAAGACTTTGTTATACATTCGACTGTCAGGACCTCTTTGCCCGACCTCGGTGCAGGAGGAAACTTAAAGTGAATTGTTCCAGGGTCAGCTGTTGGGGGAGAGACACGTTCGACCTTTTCTAATTGTTTGACGCGTGATTGGACAAGGGCCGCTTTAGAAGCCTGATAGCGGAAGCGATCAATAAATTTCTGCATATGAGCGATTTGCTGCTGCTGGTTTTCATAGGTTCGCAGCTGCATTTCACGCCGCTCTTCACGCTTCTGTATAGCATCTGTATAGTTCCCTCGATAGACAACCAGCTTGCCATGTTCAAGCTCGACGACCTTCGTAACAAGTGCATCCATAAAGGCACGCTCGTGACTGACCATGAGCACTGATCCCTCATGGACCTTTATCCAGTCGGTCAGCCATTCAATGGTTTCAATATCCAGGTGGTTTGTTGGTTCATCGAGAAGAAGGACATCGGGGTTCTGGAGAAGAATCTTGGCAAGGCATATACGCATTTGCCAACCGCCTGAGAATGTGTCACAGGAACGTTCCAACTCCTCTTCTTTAAATCCCAACCCTGTCAGTACCTTCGCGATGGTGATGTCCATGGTATAGAGGTCGCGGCGCTGAGTTTCATGAATAAGATACTCGTAACGGTCAGCGATCTCTGCAAACTCTTCACCTTCTGAGTCGACTTCGGCCATCTTTACTTCCAGCTCGCGCATCTCTTGTTCGTGCTCGAGGACGTCCTGGTAGATTGTGCGGCACTCCTCCATCACGGTCTTCGAGGACTCGAGCTCCATGTCCTGGGGCAGGTAACCTATTTCGGTGTTTCTGGGAAAGGCGACCTTTCCCGTTTCGGGTTTGTTCACACCGGCGACGATTTTCAGGAGAGTGGATTTGCCGGCGCCGTTGGGGCCAATGATAGCAGCGCGGTCTCCCTGATCGAGTTTCAGGTTGGCGTCTTCGAGGATGGTTCGTGCGCCAAAGGATAGCTTTACATTCTGGATATCAAACATCGGGTATTAGTCTTAGAGTTTTGGTTGGTCATTCGTGGGGGTTCTGTTCCGTGGATGAATCACGCCGCGAAGGTGGGTTGCGTCAAAGCAATTTTCCATTTTGCTGCACCGATGTGTGATGAGTGAGGAGTTTCGGAGGAGGTTGAGACCATGTTCAGTCCATGGCGATGGTCCGAGCATGGTCCGAGCATCGAGCGAGCATGGTCCGAGGTCCCGATAAAATAGGTGGGGGGACGCTTGTGTTTGTGAACAATTAGAAGCTAAATGCTTGTTCAGGGATAGTCACGATTTTCGGCCTGACGGTCAGGATCAGCATCGTGCAAAGTCACTGCTCTGGATCTTTGATTTCTCGAAGTTTAGTGTTCAGCAGCAGGTTTCACACTGTAGGATTGCAGAGGTGCTTAAGCGGTTGTTTGAAAGAAGCTGTGGAGAAATGAGCGGTCCATTCGGGGCGCTTTGAATGAGTTGCGACTAAAACTTTGAGAAAAATTTCACAAAGTCCGGCTCTTTTTCCTTGAGTCCAAGGGTAGGAGACCCCTAATCCCTTCCGCGGCTTACGGAAGGCGCCGCCTTCAGTTGTAAGCCAAGGCGTGGTCATGTCCAAAAAGAGCAAGTGGCGAGAACGCGGTAAGGCCGTTAGAGCAGAAGGCATTGCCTTAACAATTCCGATGGTGATGATTACATTCCCAATCGGAGCAGGTTTTATCGGAAAATATCTCGCAGGGCACTTTGAAATGCCATGGATCCTGCCAGTTTGTATACTCCTTGGTTTTATTGCGGGAGTTGTTGAATGTATCAAGCTGGTAAAGGAACTGAATCGCAGTACCGATTAAGACAGCCATGATCGTCTTAATCAAATTAAGGAAGCCAGGTGGACCAGAAGGATTTAAATAGGGTCTTCTTATTCACTGGAGCGACTGCGCTGCTCATGGGCATCATCGCCACTCTGATACACGCGACCTGGGGTCAGCGGTTTCTGATTATGTCGGCAATCGCACTTACAAACTGGGTTGCACTCAGCATGATTATCAGAGGTTTCACAGAAAAGAATCCCTTCCTGATGTGCTGGGGTATCCTTTTGAAACCACCGGTAATCGTCGCCCTTCTGATTTACGGGGTAACAATTCGCTACGAGATCAGTTCCTTTCTGATCGCCTTCAACTGGTTCTTTCTCGTGGTGATGATTTATAGTATTTCTCGGCAGTTCAGCTCAGTACCGACTGAGCCATCACACTTCCTCCCGGCTGGGGTAGAAAAGTAATGGCAGAAGAAAAAGATCAGCATCTTTCAGAGCATACAGGGTCACAGGATGATCACTCAGCAGATTCGCATGGTGTGAAAGCTGAAGCGGAACACTTTGAAGGAGTTGGGTACTCTGATGATCACGGTGCTCACAGCGATCACGGAGATGGACATGGCGATGGTCATGGCCCCGACCTCGGGCGTTACGTGCAGCATCCGCCAGAACCTCCGCACCTGATCATGATCTGGCATAAAAAGGAACAGAAAAAGCTCATCGCAAAGTATGCTAAGGAGCATCCTAATGAGCCTAAGCCTCACTCTTACGAAGCATGGCTTCAAAAGAACGAGGAAGGCGAGTGGGTTCCTGTAGAAGGGGAGAAGCCAACAACGGCAACTGTTCTTCACTACGGAACCTTGAAAAAGGATCTGCCCCTCATCGGTTACGCTCCCTGGGAGAATCACGTCTATCTTGCAGGGGCGATGATCTTTCTTGTCGCGCTTTTCTATATTGCAACAGCCAGTTTTCGCAAAGACAAGCGCGCGGCCATTCGCAAGCCTTCTCGCTGGCAGGTTTTCATCGAGTTCGTCGTCGGTGGGTTTGATGAATTTACTAAAGGAATTCTTGGTGAAGAAAATGGCCGTAAATATATGCCTTTCATCGGCTCGCTTTTCTGTCTGATTCTTGTGGCCAACCTGATGGGTCTCGTGCCTCTTCTGAAGGCGCCAACATCGTATATACTTGTTACATTCTCACTCGCTCTCTGTACCTTTATTGTCACTCAATCAACAGCGTGGCTGAAGCTTGGTCCCCTGACTTATCTTCATCACCTCGCAGGTAGTCCAAAAGATGCCTTGGGGTGGTTTCTGTCACCACTGTTTCTGGTGCTTGAAGGAATTTCAGACTTCATCGCGAAGCCACTTTCACTTGCTCTGCGTCTCTTCGGAAACATTCTCGGAAAAGATATATTGCTGGGATCTTTCCTCGGGATGGGTATCGCACTTGTTGGTGCGATCTCCCCGGTCCTTGGAAACTGGTTCGGACTTCCGCTGACAATTCCATTCCTGCTGCTTGGACTTTTGCTTTCAACAATCCAGGCACTTGTATTCGCTCTACTTTCTGCGATTTATATCTCGCTTGTTCTTCCCCATGATCACGATCATGACGAAGATCACCATGATGATCATGGTGACGGCCACCTCAAGCATGCAAATGATGCTGTTCATGAGGCGCTGCCGACTTAAGTTTCGTTGTTAAGCTTGGATGGGTTCGGGGGAACTGATTTAGGTCACATCCGCATTAGTCGGGTTGATATATAAAGACTGCAAAGACAGTCAAATTACAGGAGGCTTTCCTCAAATGTCACTTTTCGCAGATGCACTCACCGCACTGTCATTCGGCTACCCAATTGGTCTTGGTCTTGCCGCTCTTGGTGCAGCTCTTGGTCTTGGTAAGGCTGTTGGTTCCGCTATGGAAGCAATGGGTCGCCAGCCAGAAGCAATCGCTAAAATCCAGACTGCAATGATCATCGGTGCTGCGTTCATCGAAGCTCTTGCTATCTACGCTTTGATCTCTGTTTTCCTCGCTCCAAGCGCTGGATAATTTCGAGAAACATCGAGTACTAAAGATCACCACTGAACTTAAATTGCTTTAAGCTGGAAGGTTACCAACCTTATGTCTCCCATTCTTCTTCTCGGTGCTGCAGCCGGAACACTGATTGCCCAAATTGTAACAGTTGTTCTTGGTTTCTTTGTCGTTGTTTGGATATTGAAAGCTTTTGCCTGGGGTCCTATCATTCAAGCGATCGATGATCGTCGTAATGAGATCTCGCAAGAGTTCACCGATATCGAACAGAAGCAGGCAACCCTCAACTCTCAGATCAAGGATTACGAAGAACGTCTTCGTCAGATTGATGCTGAGGCGAGAGAACGTACGAACAAAGCCATTGAAGAAGGCCGTAAGGCAGCAGAAACTATTCTTGCTGATGCAAAGAAATCTGCTGATGATTTGAAGGCTAAAGCAGAAAATGACATCAAGCTCGAGATTGAAAAATCTCGCGTTGAGCTTCGCGACGAAATTGTCTCTCTAACCATCAAGGCTACAGAGAAACTCTTGAAGTCAGAGCTCAATGATGATCGTCACAAGGAACTCGTTGGAACATTCATTCGTGAACTAGAGAGCGAAGAGTCCAAACTATGAATCAAGATGCAACGCTCGTAAATGCCTACGCTGATGCACTCTTTAATGCTGCCCTCAAAAGTGAGGACACGGAGAAGATTGTCAATCAATGCGTAAAGCTGAAAGAGTTCATCGCTGGTGACCGCAAGTTTAGAGCTTTTCTCGAAGCTCCAAACATCTCACGAGAAGATAAAGAGAATGTCTTCGTGAAAGTCTCAGGTGAGGTTCTCAATCAGCTGGTTGTCAACTTCGTGCGTCTGTTGGTGAAGAAGGATCGTATGCTGGTTCTTCTGCCTGCTCTTGATCGTTTACACACTCTCTTTCTTGCTCACAAAGGTCTTCTTGAAGGAACTCTGGTCTCTGCCGTAGAGCTGGGAGAATCAGAAAAGAAGGATCTTCTTGATGCACTGACGAAGTTTACGAAGAAGGACTTGTCTATCAACTGGAAGACGGATGAAAGTCTTATCGGCGGAATCCGTTTTCAGGCGGGCGACCTTCTCGTTGACTCAAGCTTAAGTCACTCACTTGAGAGATTAAAGCAGGACCTCTCTCATGCAAAAGTGGTGTGATAGACGTATAGTAATTCAACCTCGCTGAGTACCATCGTACGAAGTGAGCACCCATAAACCGAGGGGTCTTGAACCCCAACCAAATCCGGCCGTGGAGCCCTTATAATTATGTCGATTAGGCCAGATGAAATATCATCCATCCTCCAGTCTGAACTGGAAGGCTTCGAGTCAAAACTCGATGTCGATAGCGTTGGAACTGTTCTAAAAGTTGGTGACTCTATTGCCACTGTCTATGGTTTGCAGGATGCCATGGCAGGGGAGCTTCTTGAGTTCCCTGGCGATGTTCGTGGAATGGTTCTCAACCTTGAAGAAAACAGTGTTGGTGTCGCACTTTTCGGTTCTGATATCGGAATTAAAGAAGGCGATACAGTACGTCGTACTGGAAAAATCGCTTCTGTTCCTGTTGGCGACGAACTTGTTGGACGTGTTGTTGATGCAATCGGCCTGCCTATTGATGGCAAAGGTCCTATCACAACAAAGAAGACTTCTTCCATCGAAGGCAGTGTTCCCAACGTTCTTTCTCGTCAGTCAGTATATGAGCCACTGATGACAGGAATTAAAGCGATCGACTCGATGATTCCTATTGGTCGTGGTCAGCGTGAGTTGATCATTGGTGACCGTCAGGTTGGTAAGACAACGATCGCGATCGATACGATCCTTAACCAGAAGGGCAAAGATGTATACTGTTTCTACGTCGCTGTTGGACAGAAGCAGTCATCTGTGGCTGGTGTGGTTGAGCTCCTCGAAAAAAATGGCGCGATGGAATATACAACAGTTGTTTGTGCTTCTGCTGATACTCCAGCCTCTCTGCAGTTCATCGCACCTTATTCAGCAACCTCAATGGCGGAACACTTCCTGTACTCAGGACGTCACGCTCTGATTATCTATGATGATCTTTCGAAACAGGCTGCTGCCTATCGTACTCTGTCACTTCTTCTTCGTCGTCCTCCAGGACGTGAAGCTTATCCTGGTGATGTTTTCTATCTCCACAGTCGTCTTCTTGAGCGCGCTGCCAAGATCAGTGAGAATCAGGCAGAAGTTGATAACGCGATCAAGATCGGTGGGCTTCCCGCAGGAACAACTCCTGGTGGTTCCTTGACTGCCCTTCCAATTATTGAAACACAAGCCGGTGACGTTTCTGCATATATTCCAACCAACGTGATTTCTATTACTGATGGTCAGATATATCTTGAACCTGACCTCTTCTACCAGGGTGTTCGCCCTGCTGTGAACGTTGGTCTTTCGGTTTCTCGTGTGGGTGGTTCTGCTCAGACGAAAGCGATGAAGAAGGTTGCTGGTAAGCTTCGTCTTGAACTTGCTCAGTTCCGTGAGCTGGAAGCTTTCGCGAAGTTCGGGTCTGACCTTGATAAGACAACTCAGGCACAGTTGACACGTGGTGCACGTACAGCAGAAATTCTGAAGCAGGGACAGAACAGCCCTCTCAGTCTTGCCAGCCAGGTCGCCATCATCTTCGCTGCAACAAACGGCTATCTTGATACTCTACCGATTGAATCGTTGAAGAAGTTCGAACAAGGGCTCATTCCTTTCCTTGAAGAGAAGTACGCCGGTTCACTTCATAAACTCGAGAACGAAAAGAAGATCGATGATGAGCTGGAAACAGAGCTTAAGAAAGCGATGCAGGCCTATGTCGATTCTTTCAAAGCTGAACTGGAGAGCGCTGAGTAATGCCTGAGAATCTGAAGGCCCTTCGCGGTCGAATTCGATCTATCGGTAAGACCAAGAAGATCACTCGCGCTATGGAGATGGTCTCTGCAGCAAAGCTGCGCAAGACTGAGGGCGTTATGAAAGCCTCTCGCCCTTTCCTCCAGAAGCTTCGAGGCCTTATTGGTCGTCTGGCTCTCAGTACGGGAGCCTCCGATCATCCTCTCTTTAAGAAACCATCAACAGGGCATCCGCTCTATGTTGTCTTTACGTCAGACAGAGGATTGTGCGGCGCTTTCAATGCCAATATTTTGAAACTGGCTGCAAGTGAGCTCAAGAAAACTCCTGATGCAAAGGTTCTGGTTGTTGGTGGCAAAGGGAGAGATTACTTCAAGAAGCATTATTCTGATCGCATAGCCGGTGCATACGTTGATTTTGGAGGCAACCTTGATCCCGACAGAATGGGAGAGCTTGCAGACGAAATCTATAACGGTTTTCTCGATGGCAAGTATAGTCGCATTGAACTCGTCTATCCTCATTTCGTTTCGACGGCAACAAACCGGCCTACCGTTGAGCGTTACCTTCCTATGGAAGCAGAAGCGTTCGGTGTAACTGAGGAAGATGCCGCACAACCGATTGATTATATCATGGAACCCTCTCCAAAAAGAGTCTTTGATACAATTCTACCAAGGTTCCTTAAGAGTAAGGTTTTTCTGACTCAAGCTGAGAGCGTTACTTCAGAGCATTCATCTCGAATGATGGCGATGAATAATGCCACAAAGAACTGTAACGAACTGGGTGATATGCTGACCCTTCGCCTGAACAAGGCACGTCAGGCAGCTATTACGACAGAAATTATTGAAATCGTGAGTGGTGCTGAAGCCCTCAACGGCTAAAGCTGCACTCATCACCATAGTTAAAGATGCGCAATGGCGCTAAACAATAAGGAAGAAAAGGGTATGTCAACGAACGAAGGTGTCATCCGACAAGTTATTGGGCCAACCGTGGACGTTCAGTTTCATAGTGATAGCCTCCCCAACATCTATAACTGCCTCAAGATTGAAGATGCAGAGAAAGATATAGATCTGACCCTTGAGGTTGCTTCTCACATCGGTAACGACGTCTGTCGTTGTGTGGCGATGGCTTCAACCGATGGTCTTGTTCGTGGAATGAAGGTCATCGATACAGGACAGCCAATTTCTGTTCCTGTTGGTGAACAGGTTCTTGGACATATTTTCAACCTTCTTGGTGAAACACTCGATGATCGTGGTGCTCTTCCCAAGCCAGAGCAGCGTATGACAATTCACAGAGCTGCTCCCGAATTTACCGATACTCTTCCTGCGACGCAGATTCTTGAGACCGGTATTAAGGTGATCGACCTCCTTTGCCCTTACGCAAAAGGTGGTAAGATCGGTCTCTTCGGTGGTGCTGGTGTAGGTAAAACCGTTATCATCATGGAACTCATTAACAACATTGCCCAGGGTCACGGTGGTTACTCGATCTTCGGTGGTGTAGGGGAACGTACTCGTGAGGGTAACGATCTCTGGGGTGAAATGAATGAGTCAGGCGTTATTGTAAACCCCAATGAGCCAGGCAACGAAGGCAAAACAAGTAAAGCTGCTCTCGTATTCGGTCAGATGAACGAGCCTCCAGGAGCTCGTCTCCGAGTTGCTCTTTCAGCTCTTACCATGGCTGAATACTTCCGTGATGAGAAAAATCAGGACGTACTTCTCTTCATTGATAACATCTTCCGTTTCACACAGGCGGGTTCTGAGGTATCAGCGCTTCTTGGACGTATGCCATCTGCTGTGGGTTATCAGCCAACACTTCAAACGGAGATGGGTAACCTTCAGGAACGTATTACTTCGACGCAGAAAGGTTCTATTACCTCTGTTCAGGCTGTATACGTACCTGCCGATGACTTGACTGACCCTGCTCCTGCTAACACCTTCGCCCACTTGGACGCGACAACGGTTCTTTCACGTCAGATTGCAGAGCTTGGTATTTACCCAGCTGTGGATCCGCTCGACTCAACATCACGTATTAAAGATCCAGGGATTCTTGGCGAACGTCACTTCCGCATTGCATCAGAAGTACAGCTCACGCTGCAGAAGTACAAAGATCTTCAGGATATTATCGCAATTCTTGGTATGGATGAGCTTTCTGAAGAAGATCGCCAGATTGTTAACCGCGCACGTAAGATTCAGCGTTTCCTCAGCCAGCCATTCTTCGTTGCTTCTCAGTTCACGGGTCGTGACGGTAAATATGTGAAGGTTGAAGAGACCATCGATAGTTTCGAACGTCTCCTCTCAGGAGAGTTTGATGATAACTCTGAGTACCCTGAACTTGCCTTCTACATGTGCGGTGGCATTGAAGAAGCAATTGAGAATGCTAAGAAGATGAGAGAAAGCGTAGCCTAATGGCAAACTTTAACCTCAAGATCGTAACTTCACAAAGAACAGTCTTCGATAAGCCCGTGACGGCTTTGACGATGCCCGGAGAAGAAGGATCATTCGGTGTATTGGCAAACCATGCTCCCATCATTGCTGTCCTCAAAGAAGGCAACGTTGAGATTCGCGTCGGGAATGATGTGAAACGGGTTAAGATTACGGGAGGCTTCTTTGAAATGGAAAGCAATAAGGGAACTCTCCTCGCTGATTCTCTTGAAGGACTTGAGCCTGAAGGTGATGAGGAAGAAGATTAAGCTCTTCTTGCTTGAGAGTTATCCCAATCACACAACTTCTTTAGCCCTGCAGTCATGCAGGGCTAAACTTTTACATAAGTAACTCTATCCTGGGCACCGTTTATGCCCTATATGAACGTAACCGCAGTGTCATCAGTGGTTTTGAATGAAGTTGCGGCACCTTCTTGAGCGATTTTCAGTCGGGTGCCGCAAAATCAGTCAGCAGGCAAGGAATTCGCCCTTCTTCAATCATGGACGCTCCACAGAACTAAAGGACTTCGCATTACAATGAAAATCATTTATGCAACCATGACAGGAAACGCCCGAGAATGCGCAGAAGAAGTTGCGAAGAAACTTGAGGCGGAAATCGATCTTCAAGCAGAGATTATCCCTGTCGAAGAGTATGAGACAGCGCTACTTCCCAGTGAAGATCAAATTCTTATTCTTACATCAACATTTGGAAACGGTGAGGCTCCTGACCCGGCTTATCGATTCTGGGAGCAGCTTCTTGATCCGCGCATGGAAGAACTCCCGGATCTTCGCTACGCGGTTCTTGCTTTCGGAGATAAAAGCTATCCGAGGTTTTGCCAGTTTGGTAAAGACCTGGATCACCGCCTGAACGAATTAGGTGCTACCCGGATTCTTGATGTTGAGACCTGCGACGTGGACTTTGAAGAAACATTCGAAGAGTGGTGTAATAAGCTCCAGGCTGCTCTTAAAAGTAAAGTTTCTGAGATACCCGCCGAAACGTGATAAACCGCTCTGATGCATGCGATTCCCAGGAAGGTAGAAGTGAGATATTTTCAGTTGATCGAGTGGCTTTATACGGACACATTCTTGGAAACGATGCGCTTCGATAAGATGCCTATCGCAAGCCGTAAGCGCTATCTTCTCAATGTGAAGGAAAATCAAGCCACCGTCTCAGTTCTACCGGAAAATGAGATTGGTGAACAGCCATGCGAGTAGATCAGCCCCTCCCAGTCAACGATCTTGTATGTTTAGGTTTCAGCCATCGCAGCTCCTGCTTTGGGTTGCTGAACAAGATCTCTCTGTTATCTTATGAGATTGTACCATTTCTACAGGAACTCATGGATGAAGGGATTGCAGAGCAGGCTATTTGTCTGGCCACTTGTAACCGGCTTGAGTTTTACGCGCTCAGTTCAAAAACAAAACAATTTCCAAAGAGCGTGCTAGGCAAACTTGCGGAGCGTAAAGGCGTCGACTATGGCGCGTTAAAGCACGGAAGCTTCTTCTCTACTCAAGACGCGGCAATGGAGCATCTCTTCAACGTTGCTTGCGGACTAGACTCGCTTGTTGTTGGAGAGTACGAAATACTTGGTCAGCTCACCAACAGTATTACAAAAGGTATAGACGCTAATTCCATCGGCACGGAATTGAACTCGATCATTAACCTGGCCCTATCCGTAGGACGTGAAGCACGTACCAGAACCCTGATCAGTCAGGGGCACCTTTCAGTTTCCTCGGAGGCGATTTCCCTTGTTGAGAAACGACTCGGAACACTTGAAAACAAAACCGCTCTTGTTGTTGGGACTGGTGAGGTTGGTAGTGACACGGCGAAGTCTCTGACAGAACGAGGCGTACAGGCGCTCCTCATTGGAAACCGCACAGACGAAAAGGCATCACAATTAGCTCAGGAACTTGGCTGCGCGGCAATCTCCTATGAATCAATGGTTAATCAGCTGAGGAATATAGACATCGTCATTGTGGCAACTGGCGCACCTCACTATGTGATTAACCCTGATATGTTGACCAATGCCATGGGCGAGAATCAGCAGATGGTACTTGTTGATCTGTCAGTCCCACGCAATATTGATCCCGCTGTTGCAGGATTGAGTGGGGTAGAGCTTCTCACCCTTTCAAGTCTCGAGGAACGCGCTCAAAAAAATCGCGATCAGAGGTACGCTGAGATTCAGAGAGTAAGAGAAATCATTGAAAACAAGCTCTCAAATATTCAGAAAGCTGCAGTAACAGCCGAAAGCACGAAGATAACTTCCGTTTTCCGCAAAACGATCGAAGAAAAGCGTTCGAGTTATCTCAAAAACCACAGCAAGCGCTTCCCAGAGAAATATCATGACCAGCTGGAAGTCTTCTCTCGCAGCCTGGTCACAAATATTCTTCATGATTTGACTCTGAGTCTCTCCAGTATAGACCCTTCGACTGAAGATGGTCAGCGGAAACTGGAACTCGCCAAAGAGCTTCTGGCGCTAGAAGCAGCTCATGATTCTGATCTTCTCAAAGAGACAAAATGAAGGTACGCATCGGGAGCCGGGGAAGTCGACTCGCCCTGACTCAGGCAAAGGAAATTCGGGCGTCCTTAATCAGTCGATTTCCTGATATCGACGTAGAAATTACAATCATTCAATCCAAAGGCGACCAGGTTCTTGACTCTCCCCTCTGGCAAATCGGAGGCAAAGGGGTCTTCACAAAAGAGATTGAGTTAGCTCTGCTGCAGAATGAAATCGATCTCGCCGTTCATAGCCTTAAAGATCTTCCAACTGAAGACACTCCCGGACTCTGTATAGCAGCTGTCACTACCAGAGAAGCCCCCGGTGACACACTGCTTGCCCGTGAAGAGATAGACCTTGCACAACTCGGTGAAAATGATGCTATCGGGACCTCGAGCCTCAGGCGTCAGGCTCAGCTTGTCTATAATTTCCCTCAACTCATCATTAAAGACCTGCGAGGTAACGTTCCGACGCGGATTAAAAAGATGATGAACGGTGAGTACACGGCAATAGTGCTCGCCTCGGCGGGGCTCAAGCGGCTGGAAGAGAAGGCGCCTTATATGAAGGAAATGCCTTTTGAGCTCATGTTGCCAGCACCTGGGCAAGGCAGCCTTGGGCTTCAGATTCGGGATTCGGATGAAGAAATGAAATCCATCGTTGAATCTTTGCATGATTTCAATTCACACGCATGCTGCGGAGCCGAACGATCCCTCCTTTCAGCACTTGGCGGAGGTTGCCAGGCACCATTGGGTGCTTACGCAAAGATCATAAATTCTGATACACTGGAGCTTGAAGGACGCCTCTTGTCGCGTGATCATCGCGAGCAGATAGACGGACGAATCAGCGGACCCCTTGAAGAGTTTAGACAATTAGGAGTTTCGCTGGCTTCAAAGTTCCATAGCAGAGGAGCAGAAGAGCTACTTGCAGGGTGGAGAGATGATCCTGCCCCAAAGTTTTCCCCTTTCACTCAATCTAAGGCCGAGAATAGTAACTCCCTCGACTCCCTCAGAATTCTCATCACCCGGGAAGAAGATGCTGATGGTGATTTAAGCCGCCTCATACGGAAGAGCGGTGGTGCTCCGGTGTGTATGCCGATGATTAAGACAGTCTATCCGGATGTTGATCCACTCGAAGATGTTGCTCCAGCAATTGAAGATCACCATTGGCTTCTAGTTACCAGTCGACGTACTGCAGAGTATTTAGTCAAGCACGTCAAAATGAAACCCGAGGTTCTGGAAGCTCACAAAATAAAGATCGGAGTGGTGGGAGACTCGAGCAAAGAAATTCTTACTTCAGCGGGATATACAGTTAATGCCGTTTCACCCACTAATACCAGTCGTGGACTGATAGAGAAAATAGAATCCAACAGAGAAGCAATACAGGGAGCGAGGTTTCTCTACCTCGTTTCTAAAAAGGCCCCTTCATATATTGAAGATTCTATCGGGAAAAGAGGTGGAGAGGTCACTCGCATAGATGTCTATGATACCTGTGAAGATCGTTCCCATGATGAACTTCTAGCTCCTCTCTTGGAGAGAAACGAACTGGATATTATTACTTTTTGCAGTCCAACTGCGGTTTATTCCTTTGAAAGTTTTCTCAAGAGATACTCAAGACTTAACTCGGTCTTGAAGGACCAGATGACAGCCTGTTCGATCGGACCTACGACGACCGAGGCTTTGAAGAACATGAATTGGAAGCTGATTAAGCAAGCTTCCAGCTCATCATTTGAAGGCCTGGTTGATGTCATCTCTGAAGTCTCATCCCGTCCATCCTAGCCTTCTCATTTCATTTGGAACAATAAAATCTTTATAGAGTCCTCTGATATACATTCTTTGGGCGTATTTTCCTGACCTGAGCCCATCGCAATTTGGAGCGTCTGGGCCCTTTTGAGGGAAGAATCTGAATCGCTCCAAATCAAAAAAGCTTGCGAATCTGAAGTGGTTTGAGCGTTTTCATTAATTATTCCCTAACACTCATGTTCGGTTTAGTTGCTGGTTAGGGAAGAAAAACAATCAAAATGCTTAAACAATTAAGCGGAGGTATGAATGACTAATAAATCACAATGCACCTGGATGGGTATCGACCTGTCACAAAATCGATGGATCTTCCCAGTCTCGGGATGTCTTGCAACATCACTCGTCGGAGCAGCATACGCATTTAGCGTCTTCGTCAAACCTCTTGAGGCTGAATTCGCCTGGGAAAGGTCACAAACAACACTCGCCTTTTCATTTGCCATGTTTCTCTTCGGTTTCTTTACCTTCGTTGGCGGCTATATCGTCGACCGCTTTGGCCCGAAGATGACATTTATCGTTGGTGGACTCATGATGGCTCTCTCACAAGTGCTTTCATCACAAATTAACTCAATCGGAGGACTGATACTCACTTATGGTATTTTGCTAGGGACAGGAATCGGACTTGTCTATGGAGCAGTCACCGTCCCGCTTATGACCCAGTGGTACCCCGACAAGAAAAACAGAGGGTTCGCTATTGGTATATCCCTGATGGGAATGGGTCTTGGCGGTTTGATCGCAGCACCCGTATGGAGTGCCTGTATAGAAAGCTTTGGATGGCGCAGTACTTACATGGGTACAGGAGTCATCTTTGTTGCCGTCCTTGGTATTGTTGCTTCCATCATCAGGTATCCAACCAGTGACCTGAAGTTTGATGAAGAGAAAGGTTGGATTGTTACAGAAACGTCACATAGTGATTCGAAGAAACGTAGCAAAGTCATTCCCGATTCTGACTTTCGTTTCGGAGAAGCACTCCAGTCACCTTATTTGTGGCTGATGGGGTTTCTTTTCTTCCTGACAATTTTCGGTGGGTTGATGGTCGTCAGCCAGTTGAAAGCATTCGCAGTCGAAGCTGTGCCTGCTGGTGCAGGTCTTCCCGAGAAAACAGCCACGGCACTCGTCATGGCGTTGGCTGTCTGCAATGGTCTTGGTCGTCCTTCCTGGGGATTCCTTTCAGGGAAAGTGGGAATCAAGAATTGCCTGATCATTTGTCCACTCATTATGGGCCTCTCTATGGCTATACTTGCCTTCGGCAGCGGTTCTTTCGTCATTGGTCTTGGAGCTATATGCTGTGGTTTTGCTTTCGGTGGGACACTTGCTCTTGTCCCGATCATGACGGCTGCCCTGTTCGGATCAACTTTTGTTGGACGTATTTACGGAGTTGTCTACTTGATTGGTTTTGGTCTCGGCGGATTCTTCGGTCCTCCCGTTGGGGGTAAGATTCAAGAAGTGACAGGGAGCTACGATACGGCCTTTTTGATTTCCGTTGGGATGACCGTTTTAGCCGCTATTCTTTCCGTTGTTTTTCTTCCCTCTGCTGGAAAAGAACAACTATCTCGTCCTTCGCTTGCGATTGCTGCGGAAGCAGAGCCAGCCTGATCGCTGATTAATCAGAAGAAGTTAACCCGGGGCAGAGTTTAAACACTCTGCCCTCTCTATTTTTTAAAGATCACTGGCAGGTAAATCCCCATCAGCTCGCGCCCCATCTCAATCGTAGCTCGAACCCTTTGTGCTCCGCGGCGTGGAAGAGACAGAAAAAAGAGATAGAAGCCCACGAACATAAACCATGTAACGATCAGGTTCAGGAAGAGACTTGATTCCGGGAGATTACAGACTTCTCTGGTTATATACACTGAAGCTCCCGCAGCTATGGAACTCAGCAAAGGGAGGTCTGCTGTTCTCAGAAAGTCACTCAAAGACACTGGTGACTCTTTGTAGGCACACTTCAGAGTTGGGATAAGCAGTGTGATACACGCCAGAGAATAGGCACATGCCACTCCGAGAGCTCCCCAGTATGTACCAATAATAATAGCAATAATTACCGTTGGTGAATAGACGCGTGACATCCACTTGAATTGGCGAGTCGTTTGGCCAGTTGAAACAAAGACCCATCGGTAAGCAACTGTATAGGAGTTCACTATGGCCGCCGGTCCGAGAGCAATAAATATGGGAATTGCTCCGACCCACTGGTTTCCAAGAAAGATGAGAATCACTTCTCGCGAAGCGACCAGTAGATAAATCACGGAGGGCATTGCTACAAAAGCGATGAAGAATATCGCTTTCCTGTAATACCTTCGAAACTTCGGCGGATCTTGACTCAGTCTTGAAAGTGTTGGAAGAGCAACGCTCGTCAAGGGTGAGCTGAATTGATTGATGGGAAATAGAAGAAGTTTATAGGCTCTTCCGTATAGCCCTAATGCGGTATCGCCATGAAATTTCCCCAAGAGAACATCGGATGAGCGATGAGCCAGATAATTCAAAATCGAAGTCCCAGTTAATGCGCTTCCAAATCGAAGCATTTCAGATACCTGCTTCGACCAGACTGGCCGACCTGGAATCCAGGCAGAAAACCACCAGACACCAACCATGTAGCAGATATTGTTTCCCAGTAACATATAGACAAGAGACCAATAACTTGCTCCATTTAAAGCTGTGATGACAGCGATGACAAAACCACCAGCCATGCCGAAGACTTCGCAGAGAGACAAGGCACCGAACATCATTCTACGCTGCAAGAGCGCCTGATGCTGTCCCGCAGCGGCCCCTAAAATAAAGGTCAGGCTCAAGACGAGGGTAATATGAAAAACTCTGGGATCTTCGTAAAACAGAGCAAGTGGTGTTGCCAGAAGGGCCGTTACTCCTGTCAACGTAACACCCATCAGAATATTCAGCCAAAACATGGTGCTCGAAGTGCTTTGGTCGAGAGTCTTCGTCTGTACTGTTGCTGTCGTGAGGCCCAGATCACGAAAAAGGACGAAGAAGGCTGTGACCGTGGAGATCTTTTCCACAACACCGAATTCTTCTGGAAGAAGGAGACGGGCGAGAATTGCTGTACTGATGAGCGTCAGGAAAAACTTGATCCCTTGAGCACCCACAGTGATTCCAGCACCTCCGAGCGATTTCCGCCTCAGATCAGTCCCAAGCTCATTCTTCTCAAAGTCTTCGAAATCTGTATTTCTTCTTCGGAATACTTGGAGAAGGGACATTCAGGAAGACTTTCAATCAAGCAGGTGAGAGTGAACCAGGTGCACAGCATCGGTTGAACTCAGTGAATCGGGTGCGCACGAGGTGGCTCAAGGAAGATTATTGCCTGAATCTAGAGCACGCACTCTTTTTCTTTGCCCCAGCGCGTCCTTTCACCCAACACATGACCAACGAACGGTATGAAAAGAATTCACTTTTCGCTGTATCGAAAGGGTGTGCACACCCTAATATTGCAAGACACTTCCATCGCTGTTAAGGTTTTATGATTCATGGCTGAGAGCAAAGAATATATCTTTATCGGGGTCGCCTGGCCCTATGCGAATGCAGAACAACACCTCGGTCACTATGCCGGGGCTCAGCTACCACCAGATATTTTTGCCCGCTTTCACCGGATGAAGGGGAATCATGTGCTCATGATAAGCGGCTCGGATACCCATGGAACTCCTATCACCATTCGAGCGGACCAGGAAGGGACGACCCCGGATAAGATCGTCGACCAGTTCCATCCAGGGTTTATCTCTACGTTTCAGAAAATAGGCCTCACCTATGATCTCTTTACGCATACGGACACGCAGAATCATTGGGACGTCACGCATGACCTTTTTCTAACACACCAGAAGAAGGGATATATCTATAAAGATAAACAAAAACAGGTTTACGATCCAAAAGCAGAGAAGTTTCTACCTGATCGTTATGTGGAAGGGGAGTGCCCGTTCTGCGGAAATGATGGAGCCCGTGGAGATCAATGTGACAAGTGTGGGAAGACTTATGACGCTGTTGAATTGAAAAATCCTCGCTCAAAGATTACTGGAAATACGGATCTTGAAGTTCGTGAAACAGAACACTTCTTTCTTGATCTCGGCAAAGTGAACGAACCGCTTCTTGAGTGGGTGAAAGATGGAAAAGATCATTGGCGCTCCCATGTCTATAACCAGACCGTTACCCAACTCGAAGAAAGAGCGTTGAGAGGACGCCCCATTACCCGTGATATCACCTGGGGGATCACCGTTCCTGTTGAAGGGTACGATACCAAACGTATTTATGTCTGGTACGATGCCGTGATCGGATATTTATCGGGGAGTAAGGAGTGGGCCAGCCTTGAAGGAGATCAGGAGGCCTGGAAAAAGTGGTGGGATTCTGATACGAATCCCGACGCCAAGTCCTATTACTTCATCGGAAAAGACAATATTGTCTTCCATACGATTATCTGGCCTGGCCAGCTGATCGCCTATGGAGGGCTCAATCTTCCATACGATGTTCCCGCCAACGAATATCTGAACTTTAAAGGTGGAAAGTTCAGTAAATCGCTCGGTAACATCATCTCTATGTCTTCCGTTCTCGAACGTTATCAGCCAGACGCCTGGCGCTATGCTCTGACAGCCATCGGTCCTGAAACGGGTGATGTCACTTTCAGCTGGGACGACTTTATCGATCGTGTGAACGGTGAACTTGTCGCGAACTGGGGAAACCTCGTGAATCGAGTGATGAAGTTTGCCTACAAGCGTTTCGACGGGAAGGTGCCAGAGCCTCAGGAATTCTCAGAAAAAGATCTCGAGCTTCTGAATGAAGTCAAAGCCGGATTTGAATCTGTTGGAAGCCATTTCAATCTTGTGAAATTACGGGCCGCCACGCGTGAGCTCCTGCGTCTCAGCCAGCTGGTTAATCAGTATATCACGGAAACAGAGCCATTTAAACTGATCAAAGAAGACGAAAAGGCGGCAGCCACCGTTACCTTTGTTGCCATGCAGTGCATTGCATGGCTGAATACTTTGTGGGCCCCAATTCTGTGTCATTCTGCAGAAAAAGTTCATGAAATGCTGGGATTTGAGGGTCCCTATTTCGGCCGCCAGTGGACAGAAAACGTGAAAGATGACAAGGGTGAACACCTAGTCTTGCGTTACGACCATTCCGGTGCAGTTGGAAAGTGGGAACCCGTCGAGCTTATACCTGGTCATCCTCTCGGTGACCCTCAGCCGCTTTTTGAAAAACTGGATAAGGAGAAGGTTTTCGAAGCTGAAGGGGTGGAGCAAGCACCTTGAAGGGCGATTGTTTTCAGATTCACTGATTCGGCAGGGCAAAGGGGAATTGATTCCTTCAGATTTATATGAAACCCTCTTGCCTTAACTGCGAGGTGTGGAGCGGCTTTTGCTCCCCTTATAAATGCTGCAGGAACGAAGAATCTGAAAAAAGGACCCTTCCATGACGCAAGCATCGACCCTAGGTGAACTGAAAGCTTCGGGCTGGAAAGAAAAGACAGTTAAGGATGAGCTTCGCCTTAACCTGATTAATAAATTAAAGAATAAAGAACCACTTTTTCCCGGAATTATCGGGTACGACAAAACAGTCATTCCCCAGATCGTGTCAGCGGTACTTGCAAAACACGACTTCCTCCTCCTCGGGCTTAGAGGACAGGCCAAGACACGAATCGTTCGACAGCTTGTTACGTTACTCGATGAGTACTTACCAACCATAGACGGTTCACCGATCAACGAGTCTCCTTTCGCTCCTGTGACAAAGTATGGAAGAGAGTTGATCGATGATAAGGGGGACAATACGCCGATTGCCTGGATCCATCGCTCTAAGCGATATCACGAAAAGCTCGCGACGCCAGATGTCTCTATCGCCGATCTTATCGGTGACATTGATCCGATCAAAGCTGTGTCAAAGAAGCTCGACTTCAGTGATGAAGAGGTTATCCACTACGGAATTATACCACGTTCAAACCGTGGCATATTTGCCATCAATGAACTCCCTGACCTTCAAGCAAGAATTCAAGTTGGTCTTCTTAACATTATGGAGGAGAAGGATATACAAATCCGAGGTTTTCCCGTGAGGCTCCCCCTTGACGTCTCTCTTGTCTTTACGGCTAATCCAGAGGATTACACGAATCGAGGAAACATTATTACTCCTCTCAAAGACCGAATCGATGCTCAGATCCTGACGCACTATCCAACAAAAATAGACGATGCGATTAAGATTACAGACCAGGAGGCCTGGACAGAGCGTGCCTTTGAAGTGAAAGCATTTCCTCTTATTGGTAAGCTTGTCGAACAGGTCGCTATTGAGGCGCGAAACTCTGATTTTGTAGATAAAGCCTCCGGGGTATCTGCCCGCATGGGAATCAGTCTTCTCGAGACCCTTTATTCAACCGCTGAAATGAGAGCTTATGTTCATGGAGAATCGAGTTCACTGGTTCGAATCAGCGACTTGTTTCAGTCGGTGACTGCCTTGTCGGGAAAGATCGAGCTTGTCTATAAGGGTGAGCAGGAGGGCGTAACGAACGTGGCGTTGCACCTGATGGGCAAGGCGGTTAAAGAGATATTTAACGAACGTTTCGTTGAGGGCTATGTTCGAGGAAAAGATCGCAAAGCAGATTTCACCACCTTCCAGCCGATCGTGGATTGGTTCGAGGATGGAAACACTCTCGACCTCGAAACTGATATGAGCCACGAACAGTTCAAAGCAGCGCTATACGCTATCACTCCCCTCAAAGGACTTGTCAAAGATCTCGCCAAACCCGCTGATGATGATGAAGAACTCCTCTATATGGAACTCTTCATCGAAGGACTCCATCAGAACTTCCTTCTGACCAAACGAATCGTTGATGCAAGAATCCACTACACTGATGCTGTCTCTTACATGATGAATGAACTTGGTGAATGAGTTGAGTGAAGGATCACACGTGGAAATCTATCTTGATTATAACTCCACGACCGCGGCGCGCCCTGAGGTCGTGGAGCTTATTACCAGTTCACTCAACAAATCCTATCATAACCCGAATAGTATTCACAAGGGAGGGGTCTCATCCCGCTATGCGATTGAGAAGGCTCGACGCAAGCTTCTAAAGCTCCTCGATGCCCCAGAACAGGCTCAGCTTATCTATACTTCCTGTGGCAGCGAATCAAACAACCTTGCTCTGAAAGGATATTGCCTGAAGGCGCGCGAGCAGGGGAGAGGTGACCACCTGGTTGTATCAGCAACCGAACATTCGGCAGTTCTCGAAACAGCTATACAATTGAGAGACTCCTTCAACTTTGACGTCACCTTCCTTCCTGTAGATAAGGAAGGGCGAGTCTCCAGCCATCATTTAAGAGAAAGCCTTCGAAAAGAAACGACCCTCGTTTCTATCATCGCTGCCAACAATGAAACGGGGGTTATCAATGACATCGAAAGACTCTCCGCTACAACACACATCAATTCCAAGGCAATCTTCCATACAGACGCCGTCCAGGCGATTGGCAAGATCCCTTTCTCGATTCAGAATATAGATGCGGACCTGGTGACTTTTGCTTCCCACAAGGTTCACGGGCCAAAAGGCATCGGAATGCTCTATATGAAAGAACCCATTGAACTTTTACCTCAAATATCCGGAGGACAGCAGGAGCACGGTCTCCGTGCAGGTACAGAAAATATCGCCTACATTGAAGCGACGACTCGAGCCATTGAAATTGCTCTCGAGGAGATGAATCATGAGAGCACTCGCCTTGTCCAGTTCAGAGAAAAACTCTGGAAGCGCCTTGAGCGACTCCCCTTTTCGATTCAGAGGAATACGCCTGAGGTCGACACACTACCAGGCACCTTGAATGTTTCTATACCGGGAACGAAGAGTCAGGAGCTGGTGCGAGAGCTCAGTTACAAAGGGATCTATTGCTCGGCTGGGTCAGCTTGCACAAGTGGGGGAGAGACGTACAGTCATGTCATTGAATCACAATTTCAAGATGCGGACCGAGCTTCCTCTGCTCTTCGCATCAGCTTCGGGAAATATACAAGAGAAGAAGAGATTGATATCTTTGTTCAAACACTGGAGGCGCTCCTCCCCTCTCTCATTCGAGTTGAATAATACTCCATCGAGATTGTAGGAATGACAACTGTTTCTCAGGAGTATCATATCATGGCTCGCTACAGCGACAGACCAACCAAGAGCGGCGGTAACGGAACCCTCATGGGTCTTATTTTCTTTGCTGTCATTGGCGGAGGCATCATTGGCGCGCTTTCCTGGCGAGTCTTCATCGCCCAGAAAATTGGCGCTGCCTATATCCTTGTTGTGCCTGGGCTCCCCTTCACACTCCTTGATCTGGTCATGTTCGTTATCGGAGCAAGCATCGGTCTGGCGACCGCCCTCAAAGCCTGGAAGGCTGTTAGAGAAGACATCGCTGAAGAGTCTGCCGACTGACTGTTCCCTTCGAGTGGATTCAAAATCAGGCTTCTGCAGTACTCGATGTATCGTTTGACCCTGCACGAGATGGCATGAAAGTAATCATCTTAATGACTTTGAACGAGATTCACTCATGATAACCCTTCGCGGCCTCCTGTTTATATTCTTACTGGGATTGATGCTCCCACTTCTCCCCTCTTGCACAACGACTGTCTTTGATCCCGGAAGGGGAGCGGAGACGGTCTTTGTGAGGACAATGGAAAATCCTCAGATAGAAGTTTCCGAATATTTGAACGAACCTTCGGAGGGACAGGTGACAACGGAGTCAGACGCATGGACCCTTTTCTGGTTCTTTCCTTTGAATCGTCCCGACCTTGGAGTCTGGCTTGAGGAAACTCTCCCGGAAAATGCCGCAGCTGCGAACGTCCAGTGTCGAATCAAAAGGCCCTGGTACGGACATCTCCTCTTCTTTCCAACACTCGGTATCCTGGCCATCGACAGGGTAGCGTACTCCTACGACCCCGTCCGTCTCAAATATCCCAAACCAATTGTCACTCCAGATCCAGCAGATTCACAGCGTCCCTGATTTTCTTTACATTCGTATGTGTATAAACAGAGGTCGACGTAATAGAGCTGTGACCCAGTAGCTCTTGAATATCCCTCAGGTCGACATCCTCAGCGTAAAGGGTCGTCGCGAAGGTATGGCGTAGCTTGTGGGGGCTGATACGGGGATCCAGTCCAAGTGATTTAACAGCTTTCTCGAGGGAATACTGAACCATTCGTTTTGTGACTCGGTTTCCGTGGCGATCCATGAATAAGGCGGGGCAGTCCATGTGCCCTCGAGGTCTCTTCTCCAGCCATTCATTGAGCGCCTTTGAGCTGCTGGCATTCATCGGAGCCAGACGCTCTTTCCTACCCTTCCCCATGACTTTGATGGTACCGTTCTCAAAATCCAGATCTCCGGTATCCAGATTCACAAGCTCTGAGAGACGAATACCCGTCATGACAAAGAGAACGAGCATAGTATGATTTCGTGCGTCCATGAGCTCTTCGGGAAGTGAATGGTTCAGCAACGACTGTACTTCCACCGGGCTCAAGAAGACAGGCAGACGTTTAGCCTTCTTTGGCATGTGAAGTCTAAGAGCTGGGTTAGTCTCGATAAACTCGCGCAGGAGGAGAAACTTAAAGAATGAACGAATGGAGGAGATATGCCGAGATAGACTTGTAGGTTTTAAGTCATGTTCTTCCTTAAGCGCAGCGACATAATCCTTAAGGGCCCAGGCATCTACATCCTCTACCTGACTAACAACATCTTCTTTACCATCAGAAAGATACTCCGCCAGCCTGTGAAGATCGTAGGAATACGCCTCGATCGTTTGAGGAGCAAGGTTCCTCTCTGAGTAAAGATAGCTAAGGAAGTTGTCTATGGCATCATTGAGAGTCATCAAAGGAGGAGGAATCATCACAGACAAGACGGTCAAGTCTGTAGTGTGTGCTGAGGTAGATTATTGGGGTGGAAAGGTTTGGCCCTACGGGTAAGTTCGTTAAAGAATGATTTAATACAAAAAGGAACAAGGGTAAATCTTCGTCTCACCCCCTGAAGAACAATGATGAGATCCACATCACCCTACACAAAACCGAAACAAATCTCGTGTCATCCCGGCTAAACCTCGGATCTCACACCGAATACCGATTCACCTGCTTTTTCCGTACTTGCAATAAGCTCAGAACTTGCATCCCGATGCAGGTTTTATGCAGGTTGCAAGCAACTTGAAAGCAGGTTGCTTAAGATAGGGTACTGCGCGGACATATAGATTTCAAAGTCGGGTCATTGCCGAAGCTTATTTCAGATATCTGGTGATGGGTTACCGTCAAGCTTCGGGAGGAGCTGCGCATGACCCTCGCTCACGAAATCGCTGCTGAATAAGTTCTGTCCCCGAGGGAGTATTGGGGTTTTCAAGTTTCTTCATGAGAAGGTTCAACGAACTGTTTGCTACATCGATAATTCTTTCATTGGTCGACGTTACGGGTGGGACAAGATGCTTGAGCCAGGGGCCATCACCAAAGGTGACTATGGAAAGGTCTTTGGGTATTTTAAGCTCAAGCTCATGATAGAGCTTCTGAGCCATCAGGACATACCAGTCACTCATCATCACCAAAGCCGTGGGACGCTCGTTCACTGGGCGTTTGAGCAATCCACGAAGATCTTCCATCCACTGCTCCCCTGCTTGAACGCAGAATGCTTCATTAAGATGCAGAGAAGCCTCTGACATGGCTTCCTCAACCCCCTGAAGTCTCTCCCGGGCGGCCCTGTTAGAGTTTTCCACTCCAACGACACCGATACGCTTATGGCCAAGCTTTAAGAGATGACGCGTAAGATCAGCAGCTGTAGCGATCTCCTCGCTGGTCACATAGTCAAATCCGTAACCGGGGATGCAGCCAAT
Source organism: uncultured Candidatus Sumerlaeota bacterium (assembly GCA_964437365.1). Taxonomy (GTDB): domain Bacteria; phylum Sumerlaeota; class Sumerlaeia; order SLMS01; family SLMS01; genus CAYTGM01. The sequence continues at coordinate 50,603 of CAYTGM010000032.1, forward strand.
AAGGACGAAGGGGAACTTCTGCAGCTTGAGTTGAAGAAAGTGGTCAATACTCCCCTCGTTTTTCCAGTCGTGAACCGGGAATATGAGAAGGCCTTCGGCCTGGTGCTCGCGCATCATCTGGATATTGTGCTGTTCTTTCTCTACGTCTAGTTCCGAGTCAGCGATAAGGACTTTATACCCCTTATCTTCAAGTTGGTTCTGAACATGATGAAGAAATTCGATATAGGCGGGGTTACGAAGTTCTGCAGCCACCAGACCGAGGATATGACTTTTCCTCATGGCGAGGTTTTGAGCAATTCGGTTGGGGCTGTATCCGAGGCGCTCTGCAAGATCGAGGATACGCTGCCTCTTATCTTCGGTAACGCCGGGTTTGTTGCTCAGAACGCGTGAGACAGTGGCAGTGGAGGTGTTTGCCATCTGTGCCAGATCTTTGATCGTGATGGTCATAGGATAGTCATCTCTAAATCATTCAATATGGAGCCACGCTGGCTCGTTTAGTGTTCTTGGGTGAAATCTGTGGTTTCGTCGGATAGTGAAGCAATCCCAATAATTTCAATCTTCTTGATTCGCCGAACTATTTTGGAAATCTGTACAAAAAAGAGGTGAAGCCACAAGACTCCACCTCCAGATTTGACGATAGATTATGATCAGCTTTCTGATCTTAACCTTAATAGAGTTCCCAGTTGCTGACGCTCAATGGTGGCGAAACGACATTCCCAGATGGGAGAACAAAGTCAGATGTTCCAAGCGCGGCTCTGGATACTGCAGCGGCGTCGACACCACCGATAAGTCCGCGGTCATCTGAGCCGTTTACAGGTGCGGCGAGGTTCATTCCGATCGCAATTGCATTAACTTCGTTACCAGGCGTGCCGTTGTTAAATCCGGTTCCAAAATAGGCTGAAGTAATACCGGAAGCATCATATACGGATGTGCCTACCTGTACCCCGTCGCGGTAGCCAGTTATCTGACTATTTGCTGGATCACCATCATTGTAATCAAAAACGAGAACGTCGTGATAAAGTGTGTTGGCCTGGACAACGCCTGTCGTAGTATCCTGAACGTTCTCACCGTTGCTGTCACCTCTGTCTGTCCACCAATCCATGCGGTTAGCACCAACGGTACGGATGAAGAATTGAGCAACGTCACCGGCTGGCCATTCATTTCCGATGATCGACTGTATCCCCACAGTATTGGAACCGCCGGTAGGGTCCGTCGTGTACCAGATTGCTTCAATGGTAAGATCGCCAGGTGAAACCTGATTGGCTGTTTCAATTGTAATTCCCATTTCTTGCCCAGCAGTTCCATCAACCAGCAGAGCTTTGCCGCCTTGAGAAGTTCCAGAAAGTCCTCCAGGTAGTGCTCCGATTGATGGTCCAGAGCCGCTGTCGTAGCTACGGTAAGTGACGGTGGTAGTTCCAAGAACTTCCTCCAGTAGGACCTCTGAGGACCCTGCGGTGTAAGAGTCTCCGTTCGCTGCTGTTGCGTCAGCTGCTTCATCAAAATTCAGATAAACAAGTGTGTTTGCACTGACCATAGAGGTGCATGCGCCTGCGACGAGTAGTGAGAGAATCATTTTCTTCATGAGCTGGTTTTCCTTTCGCTCGTTGTGTGAAATGTGTGCTTTGTGTAAGCGCTTACGTCGACTTCTTAAAGTGGTCCCAAAACCCTCAAATTTCACAAAATAACGCGATTTAATGGATTAGACCGGATCGACTGTGAACAAATTCCTACAGTCCTCGCTCAAATGCAAGCTGTAAATGGACGGATAAGGAGAAAATGTAAGCGGTTAATTCAAGGAAATCAGGGCGTATCTCTTCCACCAGGAGTCGGAGTCCACGCTCCAAGCTGCCACGATAGATAAAAAGAATACTCCCCCTGACAAAGCAGTCAGGAGGAGTCATGGATTGAATTCGTTAATCAGAATGTAAGCGGTTAGATCTGGATTAATTGCTCTCCAAAAGTCCGGCAAAACCCTCAACCGCCGACTTAATACTGCTCTCTATTTTCAGGATATCATCGTCGTACATGTAAGCAGGGGCAGATACAATCTTATGCTCCGCATCCACATGGGCCTTCTCAACGGGCAAATCAATGTGTGAGGCTCCCATCTGTTCCATAGCCAGCGAGACGTCTTTGTTTTCTCCAATGGTCAGCTCTACTCCGCTACTGATGACTTTTGCTCCGATTGTAGGAGAAATGCAGAGAAAGCAGATCGGCTTTCCAGCGGTATGGAAATCCCTGATTAAAGACTCGACCGTTTCGTTTACCTGCATCTTAGCCCCATCAAAGGCAAAGGTTGAGAGGTTTTTCGCCGCCCCAAAGCCTCCAGGAAAATAGAGACCGTCAAAATCAGCTTCGGATACATCCGCCAGGTTCTTGATCTGTCCTCGCGCAATACGCGAAGCCTCGATCAAAACGTTTCGGCTCTCCCCTTCCACAGGGTCGCCTTTGATGTGGTTGATCACGTGGGCCTGCTCAATGTCAGGTGCTGCCATGGTGATCTCGTATCCCCGCCGTCTAAGTTCGAGAAGAGAGATAACGGCTTCCTGAATCTCGGCTCCGTCAAAGACTCCGCATCCGGAGAGAATAACCAGTATTTTCTTGCTCATGATGCTGTTCTTCCTTTCACTGAATCGATGTCATTGAAAATGCCCCCATCGATGATGGGGGCAAGGTTGATTCCGGACGGCTTATCTGATATGTATAGATCAGTACGCTGGTCTGGATGTAGGTCGTTTTCTTTCACCACCATCAGTCATCGGCTTCTTTGCAGCTGTATCACCTTCTTTGACGACAGTCTCGAAGTTCACCTGAATCTTTGCAATGGGGGCGTATTTCTCTTCTGGGTCGTATTTGGGTCCGACGCCAAATTCCTCTCGATTAACGGTGGCTGACCCTTTGATTTTAAGGGGATCTTCTTCAAGGACCATGAATGAAACTTCCAGGGGCTTTTCTGACCCCATCAGCTTAAGCTGCCCATCCGCCTTGTAATGCTGACGTCCCTGGTCGTCTTTTTCGGTGGGTTCAGGGTTGCTGATCTTGACCATCGCTTTTGGAAATTCTGCTGCATTAAAGTAATCGCTGGCTTTCATATGGTTCGTCAGTTTCTCAACCATTTCGCCTGATTCCTTGTTCATCATCTTGATGGAATCGATAGCGATTTCCAGCTCTACTTCTCCCCCACTGAGCATATCACCACCAGTGTTAACTTTGGTGAATTTCCATTCCTCAAAGGTTCCCTTTGCTTCGAAGACCTGGTTATTGGCTTCGAACATGATATCTCCAGGGGCCTTCATCATTTCTTTAGCTTTGGGCTTTTCTGCATCTGTTTGAGCGGGGCGACTTGATGGCCGGGCGCGTCTGGATGTCTGAGCGAAACTTTCTGTCACCATGGCTCCGGCCAGGAAGAGGCCTGAAGCGAGTGCGAGAGTTCCTGTCATGGACTTGAGTTTCATGGATTTTCTCCTTATAACCTAGTGGATAAGTCTTTGATGTCTATTAGTGAACGAATGCATTGTAAGCTGGATTCCATGCCAGAAATTTCATGCCCTAAAAAAACGTTCGGCCGGAGCACAATAGCTCCGGCCGAAACTGTCAACTGTGAGAAAGGTGAGATTAGCTGTTCGCAGCTTCCAAGCGCTCGCCAACAACCTTCTCTTCGATATTCTTCGGTACTGGCTCGTAATGGCTGAACTGCATGGAGAACGCCGCGCGGCCGGATGTGAAGTTACGAAGGTCGGTAGCATAGCCGAACATCTCAGCAAGTGGTACTGTAGAAGTAACAACCTTTGCACCTGCGCGATCATCGATTTCACCGATGTGTCCACGACGCTGATTGATGTTACCAATTACATCACCGAGGTATTCTTCAGGAGTCACAACCTCGAGTTCGAAGTAAGGCTCAAGAAGGATTGGTCCTGCTTTCTTAGCACCTGCCTTAAATCCCATTGAACCAGCGACTTTGAAAGCCATTTCGTTCGAGTCAACGTCGTGGTAGCTACCATCATAGACAGCAACACGAACGTCAACAATTGGGTATCCAGCAACAACACCGTTGTTCATGGACTCAACAATACCCTTTTCAATGGCTGGTATATATTCCTTTGGAATCACACCACCAACAATTTCGTTCTTGAAGGTGAAGCCATGTCCGGGATCGTTTGGCTCAATGCGCAGCCAGCAGTGACCATATTGACCTGAACCACCCGACTGACGAACGAACTTTCCTTCTGCCTCGACAGACTTCGTGAGAGTTTCTCTGTAGGCAACCTGTGGTTTACCAACGTTACACTCAACTTTGTCTTCGCGGCGCATACGGTCGACAATAACGTCCAGATGGAGCTCGCCCATTCCATAAATGATGGTCTGGTTTGTTTCCTTATCAGACTCAACACGGAAGGTAGGATCTTCCTGAGCAAGACGTGCAAGGGCCTTTGACAGCTTGTCCTGATCCTGCTTCGTTTTCGGCTCCACAGCAACACTGATAACCGGTTCAGGGAATGTCATCGACTCAAGTCTGACAGGGTTATCTGGGTCGCAGAGTGTGTCACCGGTTGTAGTGTCTTTCATACCAACCAGTGCGACAATATCACCTGTGCGGGCTTCGTCGACTGCTTCACGATCAACGGCGTGCATCACGTAAATACGTGATATACGTTCATTCGAGTCTTTCGACGAGTTATAGACATATGTTCCCGACTTAAGAACACCAGAGTAGATTCTGATATAAGTCAGTTTATCTACACCTTTAGGATCTTTCATCACCTTGAAGGCAAGAGCACTGAACGGTTCGTCATCAGCAGGATGACGTTCCATTGGCTCAGCAGTCTCAACGTTTTCTCCCTGAATAGCAGGGACATCTTTCGGGCTGGGCAGATATGCAATGACAGCATCAAGAAGCGCCTGAACGCCCTTATTTTTGAACGCTGAACCGCAAAGCACGGGAGTTATCTTGCATGATAATGTTGCTGAGCGGATAGCAAGTTTGAGCTCGTCAGTTGAAAACTCATACCCATCGAGGAATTTCTCTGCGAAGTCATCGTCATATTCTGAGAGTGATTCGAGCATCAACTCGCGATACTTATTAACTTCGTCTACCAGATCCTCGGGGATATCACAATCCTGCCAGGTCTTACCCTGATCGTCGTTGTTGTCCCAGATACGCGCTTTCATGTCGACAAGATCGACCATGCCGCGGAACTTGTCTTCTGCACCGATTGGGTACTGAAGGGGGACAGCATGACACTTGAGACGATCTTTCATCATCTGGATCGCACCGAGGTAATCGGCACCGATACGGTCCATCTTGTTGACGAATGCCATACGAGGTACGCCGTACTTATCTGCCTGACGCCAGACTGTTTCAGACTGAGGCTCTACCCCACCAACCGAGCAGAAAAGAGCTACTGCGCCATCAAGAACACGGATTGATCGTTCTACTTCAACGGTGAAGTCAACGTGGCCAGGAGTATCGATGATGTTGATTTCGTACTTCTTCTTGGCTTCGTCGGCAAAGGGCTGACTTTCCCAGTAGCAGCGAGTCGCAGCAGAGGTAATGGTAATACCACGCTCCTGCTCCTGCTCCATCCAGTCC
>CAYTGM010000033.1:0-51148 GCA_964437365.1 uncultured Candidatus Sumerlaeota bacterium
AGTCGCAGCAGAGGTAATGGTAATACCACGCTCCTGCTCCTGCTCCATCCAGTCCATGGTAGCTGCGCCATCGTGTACTTCGCCGATTCTGTGTGCTTTACCAGTGTAGTAAAGGACGCGTTCGGTCGTTGTTGTTTTTCCGGCATCGATGTGCGCCATGATACCGATATTTCGAACTAGCTTGAGAGGTGTGCGACCTGCCATGATAAACCCCAGTACGTGAATTTAGTTTTAATAGTGAGCTTTTATATTTTCAATAAAAGCAATGCGCCCAAAGAACCTCTGGGCGTCATAACCGGCGGGCAGATTCAAGAAGCCTGCTGCCTACGTCAAGTGGTAATGTTTAACGTTGGCTGTTTCATTCAGATCCTTATAAAAAGTGGAGGTCATGAAGAAACTTCAGGTCTATTTACAGGAACGATAGTAGAGTGCTTTCACCGGCCTCGGGGAAAATTGAGAGCTTGCAGGTGATACCCGCTGGAGAAGCAGCCACCGAATCAGTGTTCGCTTCAAATGGCAGCTTTGAATGTGATACATATTCATCATCTCATTTTCGTGAATCCCATGAAGCTACATCACAATTATGGAGTATTTCAGTTATGGATTTGGGGGATGCTGGAACTACCGTTAGAATGAATGGGGTGTTGCTCCCCGTTGATTATGTGTAAATTGAATAGATTCAGTGCTACATCTCGGCTTAAGGTCGCGCTGTATATTGTCTCTTCAAGTGTCCAGAATGGCTCGTTTTGATCGTTCAAAATGGCTCATAAATCCGGGCATATCAATCTTGACAGTGTAGAGATTCTCCTCGTTTGATCGTGCAGATACGTCGCTATTCCACGAAATCTAAAGGGACTCTCATGAAGCGCATACTTGATCGATTGATGTTGTCTACCCTCAGCGAAGCCAACGATCCATTCTTTCTTCAAACTCATGAGGTTCAGGCCATCATGTATTTCGGTGATGGAGGGATGTTTCCTGAAGATATCAAGCTCTACTATCGCCCGTCCCTGAAAGACGGTACCCTTGATCCAACCATGCTCAAAGACGGCGTTCTTTTTTTACAGGAAAGTCTTCGCGCCGGCAGAAGAGTGCTGGCGGTAGGCGAATCCGGCTCAACCATCGTCATGGCCTACCTGGCAGAAATGGGGATGAGTTTTGACCAGGCAGCAGAGCTGGTTGGTGGCCGGAACATTCCCAAACCTGATGCGTCTCGTCTGAATGATCACATGGATGAGCTCAATCGCCGGTCATCAACAACACTCGGCCATAAATAGACTCAAAATTACTTAATCTCAATGAGCGAAATGGTATAGTCGTCACCCTGATCCACGCCGGCACGCCATTCATCGACGGCTTTAATGATCAGATGCAGAGACCCTTGCGGGTCGGCATCAGAAGCATTCATGATCGCTTCTTTAAGGCGGTTATGACCGAACTGTTCTCCTTCTCGATCCTCCTGTTCCAGGATACCATCAGTGAAGAGGTAAATTCTGTCGCCTGAAGTGAGGTGAATCGGATCTGCTCTTTTATAACGGAAGTCGGGCTGAATCCCAATCGCAAGTCCACCGGTTTCGAGATTAATAAACCTGCGTTCCGACCGCCGGAAGAGGAATGGAGGCTCATGCCCTGCTATCAGGTAACTTAACTTCTCTCCCCCTTCTTCAAGTCTCAGGAATGCTTGTGTCACGAAAAGACCGGGATCCAGATCGGTGCTCAGGAGAGCATTCAGTCCCCTGACGATTTCCTCCATGGTTGGGTCTGATTTATTCACCAAAGCCTTAAGATAGGCTCTTGCCGTCGTCATGATGAGGGCAGCACCTATCCCATGGCCAGTACTGTCACTGATCGTTACAAGCTCGCCTCTTTCGGTATTGAAGACATCAAAGTAATCCCCTCCTACGCGTGAACTTGGCCTGTTGATACCACCAATCCAGAGCTTTTCTGTTTCGTAAGGTTCATTTGGAAGTAGCCGATCATGAATCTTGTGAGCAACATCGAGCTGCATTTTAACGTCGCGATTCTTGAGTTCACTCATGTGATTGAGACAATTGCCAACGGCAAGAGCGGCCTGACTCGCGATACCACTGAAGAGTTCGAGGACTGAGCGGTTAATCTCATCGCAGCTCTTGTACATATCCATATAAAGGATGCCGTATATATCTTCCCCGGAAACCAGAGGACAGGCAACGACGGTGCCAATGTGTTGTGCCAGAATACTCACTGCTTCGGAAGTTTCCCGGTCTTTACTGGTGTCGGGAACTACAATCATTGCTCGTTCTTCAAGCAGCCGATTCAGGATCGTTTGTGGGATCGTTATTTCTTCCTTCTCATTCTTCGAAGGAGCTTTACTCGTTCTTACCGTGTAGCTTACAAATTCCCGAGATCCAGGAGCTTTTGGAAGGAGAATACCGGCCCTGTCCGGTCGTAAAATCTCGAATATCGCATCAAGAAGGACCTGCGAAAGACTCTTGATATCCCAGCTCCTGCGCATTCGATCGGCATAATGGTAGATTGTTTTCAATCTTACAAGTGGATCATCAATACCGCCCTTCTCAATTTCTTCTTTCTTCCAGGCGAGAAGAGTCAGGTCGTCTCCCGTTGATATACTTTCAACTTTGTCGATGTCTTCTTTATGCGTTGTTGTCTCTGTTCCTTCAGTAACATTTTCTCTTCTTGGTTCATCACATTCGAAAGAAAGAACAGACCGTCCAATTCCAATTCGATCACCAGAGGCGAGAACCTGAGGATCATTGATTCGCTGACCGTTTATCCACGTGCCATTGCTGCTTCCGAGGTCTCGAATAACATACAACCCCCTCTCACAGCTTATCTCAGCATGTTGCCTGGAGGCTCTTCCATCTGGAACATAAATTCCATTATGCGAGTCCCTGCCGAGCGTATGACTGGCTTCAGAAAGCTCGAATACCTTACCGGCAGCTGCTCCGTTTAGAAGGACCAGTTTTGACATCGCCATGAATCTCCTCGTTCAAAATGTTCCTGATAATCACAATTCGAAACTGCCCTATTCTAATTCAGAGGTAAATGCTTTTTTGCCCGGATAAACAAACTTGAAATGTTTAATCAAAATGCCAACCCTCAGCGTTCGGCTCTACTATCAATACCTCAAGGGTACCTTCATAGACTCCCCGACCACCGTCTTCATCATACCCTGAAATAATCACCTCATAGGATCCTGGCTGCTCGAAACTGTATTGAAAACTATCTGAAATGCTCATTTGCTCCAGCTCTACGGGACCAATAAGTTTAATTAAATAACCGATAATGGTTCCATCAGGGTCCTCACTCTCGGAAAAGTCGAATACTACTAGGGCATTCGAATCAATGGATTCTGGAAAATCTGCCAGGATCACGGGTGGGAGGTTATCTGGTTCTTCTCCCCCACTATTCTGATATTCCAGAATTTTCCTGTCACGACCAACAAGCCTGCCTTCTCGGTTATAGACAGATAGACTAAACTCAAACTCTCTCTGATCTTCTGTACTCGCGAGGAAATAGTCTTTTTTGTTTGATTCGTAAGTCCTGCCGTCTGGCCCCGTAATGACAAAGCGATAAGGAGGAAAAGGATCTTCAGCCCCCGCCTGAACCGTAACAACAGCTGGGGCACTGAGAGTGTTTGAGGATAACTCGAGGGTGACATTATGATTGTCCGAAGGTTTCGCCCCATAAGCGATCCAGTAGTAAATGTCTCGACGCTCCTTACCCGTCAGCTTGCCTGTTGGAGGCATAATAGACCCCTGGCTGGGACGTCCACAGTTCACTTTCTCGAAGAGGTAATGATCCCTGTAGGGCGCTGAAGATGGATCAGCCTGTTCGACCAGCATGATATCAGGGCGTTCCTTGCTGCGAATATTCACGAGCGAACTATACGCGAACCCTTCCGTCAAGTTGAGCCCCTGATAGGGGTTTACCATCCCGTGGCACCCCACGCAATGTTGGTTGAAGATCGATTTTACACGCTCGAAACCCGGGTCTGGATAGGAAGGGTTAATGATATATTCGCAATTCAAGGCAGGGGTAATCTCTTCAAGAAACAGGTTTAATGCTTCACCACTTGACGATAAGTTAAAGGTCACACTTTGCGAAGCAAGAAACTCGTCTTCACCGAGAAGGTTTGCAGTAACCTGGAATTCGTTTCCAATCAATATTGGATCTACAGGGAAATAGAAATTGCCTGATGTAAGACTTCTTAGACCTGAAGGGTAACCAGCAGGAGTCAGCGGATCGCTGAAGTCTATACCATCAGGAAGTTCATACGGAACTACTACACCATTCTGATTAAGACTGATCCATAAGTCGCCTTGCGACCAAGGCTCATGTCGATCAAAAGGCTGATGGAGAACTCTCCCAGACACTGCAGAAGCAGAAAGAAACACTTCCAATGGTCCTTCTGAGACTCCGCGTTTCTCACCGCCCTCATCCCAGTCAATGATGCGAGGGACCAGACCAGGCGCACTAACCAGAAGTTGCAAATCTTCCTGATAGACAGGCTGAAGACCAAAGTCAAAAGAATCGCCACCGATAGAAATATCCTGAGATAAAAGCTGATCGTAAGTATTCCTTCCATCAATGAGCCTGACTTCTCCGGGGACAGGAACTTGCTCTCCCCCCTCGATCTTCTTTATTAGCAGCTCTCCGCTCGCAGTCGTTTGTTTGAAGACCGAGATTGTTAAAGTATCAGAAGTAGTCTGGCGAAATTCATCCGTTGCGGTTGCGATCACCTGATAAACTCCAGGCCTGGTGAAGGTATAGACCGGGTCAAATAAGACGGAGGTACCATAGTCACCAAAGTCCCATCTCACTGGAATATTCGATTCATCCTGTAACTCAGATGAAAAATTGACCGTTAATGGTGCTTCACCTTCAAATATATCGGAGGAAATGGAAAGCAGTGGAGGATTATCTGGGGTCTGATAGGAAATACGACGAATTGAACCTTCCACCTGTGAAGTATTGGCAATAAGAAGGCTCCCATCAGCCAGTACAGACAAATCAGACATACCTGCCTCATTATTGGGATACTGAAAGAAAGTAGACGTGTTTAATAGTTCGCCTCCTTCATCAATATCAGCCATGAAAAGAGTGCCGGGATGGACATCACCGAACGCTCCCCAATCAGAGAAGATTAGTCTATCTTGATATTGCTGGGGGAACATCGTACCATCATAGAATACCATACTGACGATGGCAAAACCTTCGAGGTCCTTAACACCATGAGGATATGAATACCAGGGGTCTATATAGTTATCAGGCAACTCAGCTCCTGGATTGTCACTTTCCGGTCCTTCAAGCGCAGGCCATCCATAGTTACCTCCCTTTTCGACAACGTTTATTTCCTCCCATAGAGATTGACCTGTATCCGAACAGTACATTGTATTATAGACATCGCTGTATCTTAGACGATAAGGATTTCTCAAGCCAAGCGCCCAGATATAATTCCATGGTTTGAACTCATCATTGAAATAGAAAGGATTATCTGAAAGTGGTTTTCCTTCCCTGTTCATTCGCAGGATTTTCCCTCGCCAGGAAACCATCAAATTTGAGTTTAACCCTAAGCTGTCATCACCGAGTGCCAGATAGAGATGGCCGTCGGGCCCAAATTCCAAACCGCCCCCAAAGTGAATCAATGAGTCAAGAACCTCATCAGGGATATCGAAGATCACCTCTCTCTCATCCCAGATAATCGCATTCTTGTTGTTAAAGTCCGCCTTGAACCTTTCTACACGAATTCGACGTCCAGCTGGATTAAGGTTCAGATCGTAAGGCTGAACATCAAAAGCGTATGAAACAAAGAATTCTCCTGTTTCCATATAGTCAGGTGCGGGTACACAGCCCAGAACGCCTATTTCCCCACGAGACAAGGTCACATAGTCGAAAATGGGAAATGCAAGGGATTCTGACCTCTCCTCATTGGACTGACTCTGAGGATCCCACAGATAACCTCGCACATCACCTGTACCGATGAAGACCCTGCCATCAGGCAATGACTCAATCGTTGTTATCGCTGTAGAGTCGTAGCCCTCAGCAATCGGGACTTCACGTTTGAAATTTTCCGCTGTAAAGACGGTCTCTTCCGTGAAACCGGGTGGCAGCTCTACCTCGCTGAATCCAATTGAGTGCGAGAAAAGGAAACTTGCAAGTCCGACAATGGTGAAGAGGTATTGGGAAATAAAAAGGATGAAAGGTTGAGTATTCAGATGCATGAATCGACGGTCTGATAAATTTTGGGAGATCGTAATCATGAATTCTTCTCTGCCTGCAATCAAATATCCCCCTTGTCGAGTCAGCTTTTGGTTGCGAGTCAGTTTGTGTTTACACACCTTAACTCCTGCATACAGATGGAATTTCAGGGGAAATAGATTCTGCCAATGAACTCAATCATAGCCAATATTGTTGATAATCCAATCCTTACTCGAGAGCTTCGCCGACGCATGCGTGGAAAGGCTCTTATCTATAGTATTATCACTTATCTTTGTTTGATCACAATCTCTACGATCATGATTCTTCTGATCTCTGCTCCATCCCCTTTTGCATCAGCAAGTATGGAAATGCTTGAGGACATGAAATCGACTGGACTGAACATTTACCAGTGGATTACCGGACTACAGATCCTTCTTGTCCTGATCATTGCCCCAACAATCACGGCAGGAATGACGACAGGAGAGAAAGAACGAAAGACCTTTGATTTCCTGCGGGTTACAACAATCACCCGGTGGATGTATATCCTGGGCTCTTTCCTATCAACGGCCTTTTACGTCGCACTGGCCCTGATTTGCGCGATGCCACTCCTGAGTCTCACGTTTCTATACGGTGGAGTCAGCCTGAGCTCTGTTTTGACAACTTTCGTATATTTACTCGGAACATCCTGTGTGCTCTCGGCCTTCGGCTTGTTCGTAAGCTCCATCTGTGATCGCACTCGTACGGCGCAGGGAATTATCGTCTTTCTCATATTTGGCGTCCTCTTCGGTGGATTCATCCTGTATCAGCAACTCTCAATTATCTTTGCCGGAGCCAACGCGGCTGCCTCTGCTGGCAACACGGCCAGCGCTACTCAGAATGTATTCTATCTATTTAACTATCCGATGCCTAAATGGGTCGCCTACTTTGCTGTACAGCTGATTTTCTCTGGAGTTTTTCTGCTTCTTGCTGCCCGCAAACTCTTTGATCCTACCGAGACTCGATCCCTTTCTCAATGGCAGTTCACTCTCATTTACGGTTCAACTCTTCTGGTTCTACTAGGAGTCCTGTCCGCAAACCAGTTTACTCGAGAATTACCCGAGATTCTCTTTCTCCTTCTCTCGTATCTTATGATCATCGCAGCCGCAGGCATCTTCGCCATTGGAAGAATGGAAGTTGGCGACGAGATCTGGCATATTAAGAGAATCTTCTCATGGCTTAGACCTATCGACCAGACGATCCCCTTCCTGGTGCTTATTGCTCTTTCCTTTTATTACGTTATCAGTGATTATCAGTCCTGGATGATGAAAGCACATCTGCCCGAAGGGTTTGTCTTTTCTTTCCTGTGTATTTCGATTTCCAGCTTTGCCTTTTTCTGTTTCTTTGGCCGTGCCATGACAGGGATTACAACTCACCGTCCACGAGCCGTCCTATATTTCTTTGTGGCACTCGTCGTGTGCCTCATCATTCTGCCGGTTTTCGGAGCTGTATTAGGTTCTATAGCCCCCTCGCTTTCTTTCGTCGCGAGAGAACTGGCTCTGGTATCTCCCCTCGCAGCATTGATTGATGTCTTTAATAATCCTGCAGCGTATTCAGCAGGCGGATATACCCCGGGAATGACAGCAACCGCTGTCTATGCAATCCTCGCAGTCGGTGTTGGCCTTTGGGGAGAAACAAAGCGATTCCTCAAATTTCGTGGATTTGACTATCACTATGACATGCCTGCAGGTTGACTATCTCACCTTATGAAGCTTCCGCTCCATGGAATTGAAAGTTAAGAACGAGCATAGAAGCCCTGCACACACAAAAATCTGAATGGTCATGAAGGGTGAGATCTTTGATGCCACAAAACCTGCCACCAAAGCACCCAATGGCATGCACCCTCCAAAAACCAGTGACCAAAGCCCCATGATTCTTCCCCGGATATGGTCCTCCACGCTCATTTGAATGATGGTATTGGCTGTTGAGAGAAAAGTGATCGCACCAAGCCCCGCGATGGTGATCCAGGCACAAAGAACAAGGAAATTACGAAACATGCAGAGTCCCATCAGGCCAACCGCAAAGAGAAGTATTCCACTGTAAACCTGAAACCTCGGGAATTTCTTTGCAGGTCGACCTGCAACGAAAAGAGCTCCAATCACAGCCCCAAACCCAAACATCCCCATCAAGACGCCGAATTCTGTCTCTGTATATCCAAGTTCGTCCTGAGCAATACCTGGCATCAAGGTGTCAAAAGACCAGAAAAAACAGGTCACCGCAGCAAGAAGAAGCAGCATATTCCTGACGGGTAGCACTTTTTTCGCCTCGCTAAACCCATCAATGATGCGTTGCAAGTGACCGCCTTTAACCGGTAATGGTCCTTTAAAGGTTGGTCGGATCCTGTACATTGTATAGATAACAATTAAACTGGATAACGCATCGAACCAGAAGACAAACGCTGCGCCAACATACTTCATCAAGAGACCTGCGAGAGCGGGACCGATAAAACGAGAGAGATTGATCAGGGCTGAGTTCAAGGCAATCGCGTTCATGAGAAGATCTCTACCAACGATCTCCACAACGAACGACTGGCGGGTTGGGACTTCAAAGGCGAACGCGATTCCGGACATAAACGCGAGAAAGAAAAGCCCTCCCACCGTTGCCATATCAAAGAACAGCAAGATTCCCATCGATCCGGAAACAAGAAAAGCCAGAGCGCGAGAGGCAGAAATCAAGACCCTCTTGTCCATGCGATCAGCCATAGACCCTGCAAGCGGCGCCAGAAGGAAGAGTGGAATCAAAGAGAGGGCAAACACAGTCCCAAGGAGCTCATAAGATCCTGTGATTTCAAACACAACCCAACCAAGCGCGGTCCGTCTCATCCAGGCCCCAACAAAAGAGCAACCCAGTCCAACGTAAAAGAGCTGAAACTCTTTATCCTTCAAAGCTTTAAATGTTGTCTGGTACCAGTTTTGAAATATCAATCCAGCAAGTCCGTCTGTCTTTAAACTGCAGCTGAGTTTTAATCATTTTCTGAGCTTTCAGAGCGCAAAATACAGAGAGCTCATCAAGCAAGCCGCCATCTTTCCCAATATCGTTGCCTGTGGCAATGTAGGAATAGTTAAATATTTTCTCAGGTGTAGCCTTTAATCGGGAAGACGGAATTAGACCGGGACTCAAGAGAACAAATCTTGCCCCATCAAGCTCAGTTGACCGATTCCATAGGGACGAATCTTTGCAAGATTCACAATATCATTGTTAATCACCCTGACTTGAAGATAATCTGTTTATAGAATTGAAGGGACTAAATTTAAATGGCTGAAAAGTATATCAATCCACTCCGGGAAGAACGTCCCACAAGACGATCAGCCTCAGCTTGCACAATCGTCGTTCTCGGTGCGACTGGAGACCTGACATCGAGAAAACTTCTCCCAGCTTTGTACAACCTGGCTCGGCATGGACATTTGCCCAGCAGGTATTCCATCATCGGTTTCGCTCGGCGTGAGAAATCAGACGAAGAATTCCGTGACGATGTCTTTAACGATCTGAATGAGTTTTCCCGAACCAAGCCGGGCTCCCGTGAGGAGGCAGACTCATTCCTCGAGAATATCTACTATCATCAGGGACAGTTAGGAGAAGTAGAAGATTTCCAAGGCCTCCATAAGCGGATCGAAGAGGTTGAAGAGCAGAACAGTCTACCTCCAAACCGGTTGTTCTACTTTGCTATTTCACCAGAATTCTTTGAGTCTACCATCTATGCGCTTAAAGAAGCGAATCTCGCTCAACCCGACGATCCTGACGAAAACTGGACCCGTGTCATCATCGAAAAACCCTTCGGTGAGGACCTCAAGACAGCGAGGGAATTGAACTCAAAAGTCCAGTCCGTTTTCAAAGAATCACAGGTTTATCGCATCGACCATTACCTCGGAAAAGAAACGGTTCAAAATCTTCTCGCATTCCGCTTTGGGAACTCCATCTTCGAGCCTCTCTGGTCATCACGCTATATTGATCATATACAGATTACCATGGCAGAAGAAGTCGGCATGCCAGGCAGAAGAGGTCAGTATTTTGACAAAGCAGGCATTCTGCGTGATGTCGTCCAAAACCATGTTCTCCAGCTGCTTTGTCTAACTACAATGGAGCCACCGGCTTCTCTTGATGCTGATTCTCTCCGAGATGAAAAAGTTCGTGTACTCCGTGCGATTCATTCCATGACCCCAGAGCTCGTCGAGAAGAATGTCGTTCGAGGGCAATATATACAGGGGTCCTTGCGAGGAGAGGAACTCGCAGCATACAGAGACGAGAATCTCGTCGATCCGAAGTCAGTCACTGAAACGTACGTAGCGATGCGACTCGAGCTGCATAACTGGCGCTGGGCAGGCATGCCGATCTTTCTCCGCTCAGGGAAGAGACTCTCGAAACGGGCGACAGAAATTGCCGTTGTCTTCAAGAGACCTCCGCATGAGATATTTGAAATTAACAATGAGTTCCGAAAGCCAAATACATTGGCCCTGCGTATTCAGCCAGATGAAGGGATCGCTGTTACCTTTGCAGCGAAGTACCCCGGCCTTGAAATGAATCTTCAACCTGTACAAATGGATTTCCGCTACGGGTCAAGTTTTGGTGCTGAATCACCGGAAGCCTACGAACGCCTTATCCTTGACTGCCTGATCGGTGATGGCTCTCTGTTCACCCGCGCCGATGAAGTTGAAGAAGCCTGGAGGATTTGTACCGAAATTCTCGAAGCCTGGGACGCAAACCAGCCTGATCAGATACCCATCTATGCCGCTGGTTCATGGGGACCGAAAGAAGCAGACGAACTCATGAAAGATTGTATAACCGGCTGGCGACGATTATAGACAACAACGGAGATTACTCAACAGTGGATCAACCCTCCAGCAATGATGGCCGGCCAACCAGAGCGGTCATCTCCCTCGAAGCCATTCGAAACAATGTCCGATTGGTCAGAGAAAAATGCAGCGGCTCTAAGGCAGAGGTGATGGCTGTGGTTAAGGCAAACGGCTACGGTCATGGCATGGAACAGGTTGCCAAAGCATCACTTGAAGCGGGAGCAACGAGTATTGGAGTCGCCACAAGCGATGAGGCACTGACGCTCCGTTCCCTCCCCCACTTCGAAGATACCATGATTCTTGTCATGGCTCCGGTCCTCCCAAATGAAGTCGGGCCATTGATCGAAAAGAATCTATCATTTTCTGTGGGGAGTACCGAGCTCTTGAAAGAGTCGGTTTCGATCGCAACCAGACTGAAAAAACCTGCTCGTATACATATACAGACAGATACAGGCATTGGCCGGGATGGTTTTTACTACAACGACCCAGCCTTGGAGGACATCGGTTCTGTGAAGGATCACATCGAAGGCCTGTTTACACATTTTGCCGTCAGCGATGAGACCGATGAAGAATCTATTGAATTTACAAACCTGCAATGTGAGCGATTCGAAAGAGTCTATGCGTCCTTCAAGTCTCAGGGCTGCCATCCGATTCGTCATGCTGCGAATTCAGGAGCAGTCCTGCGCCACCCGCGAGCTCATTATGATATTGTCCGACCAGGAATCATGATCTACGGGCTTGAGCCCAACGACCACCCTGAACTCGAACCCCGGCTCCAGCAGGCGATGACACTTATTTCCTCTCTGTCAGCGATCCGCGAAATGAAGAAGGGTGACACGGTAAGCTATGGCAGAACCTGGGAGTTACCAGATGACCGCCGTATCGGCATCATTCCCATCGGCTACGGAGATGGTTATTTCCGATACCTCTCCAACCAGGGACATGTTCTTGTGCATGGGAAGGAAGCACCCATCAGAGGAAGAGTCTGCATGGATCAAATCATGGTTGATCTGAACGGTATCCCCGAAGCAAAGGTTGGGGATGAAGTCGTTCTCTGGGGAAAGCAGGAAAACAATTCCATTGAAATTGAAGATATCGCGCGTATGTTGGGTACCATATCCTACGAGATAACCTGTTCTCTCACACCGAGGGTTCCCCGCACGTGGCTCAACGAATAGATAAGAAACAATCACAGGCCTCCAGATTGTGCTGTCCCAAGCGTCTATCGCTTCGCGTCAGGAGGCGGTCCTTTTGGGTAAGCATCGGACTTGTCGTGAACAGATTTGTTTCTTTGCTCTTGCTTCTGGGGATCGTTGCCTGGAGCTACTCTATCTGGGGAAGCGAGGAATCCCCCCTGAGACATCTCTTATGGCCTCTACTTGTTCTGGCGATGATCGCGATGGTCTTGAGAATGTCCCTTTCTATTTATCGACGCTGGCTGAACCGTGCAGGAAAAATACTGAACAGAAAACTTGAGAACGCTAAGGCGTCCTGACAAAAAGAAGCCCGCCTGAAAGAGTTGATGTCAGGCGGACTCTTTGTATTTCTCTGGGTAGAAAGAAACTTAGTTTACAAAACCCATAGACGGTCCGAAATAGACAATGTCGCCACTCGAAATCGTTCCATTAGTCGGATCGTATAGCGCTGCGCCTTCTTCATCATCACCTTCTTTTGCAGAGTGATCATGCCCCTCACCCTCGTCGTGATCGAGGTCAGGACCGTGGCTCAAAAGAAGATATTGAATTGCCGAACCGGGTCTGGCTGAAATGTCGAAGATATATTCTTCGAACTCTTCGACACCCTCGTCTTTTTCGAGAGCAAATGCATAGGCTTTCGTGGAATAGTGATACTGATCATTCTCATTTCCTTGAGCTGGAAATGGTTCAGGAAAAAGACTTGTGATATAGGCGATCGGTGTGGTGATCTTTGTACTGATACGGGTTTCAAATATCTCAGGCGGACCAGAGGAAGTCCCAGAACGAGGATAAGGAAGAATCGGGTCACCTTCTTCATCTGCCACCAGTGGATATCGGTTGTTATCGACGTAATACGACTCAATGGCCGTTGCCATGGAGCGCATATCAGCTTTCGCTCGACTTACCTTCGCGCGCGTTTGAGCCTCGAGGAAATTCGGTACAGCAATCGCCGCCAGGATGGCAATAATGGCAACAACGATCAGGAGCTCTATAAGAGTGAATGCTCTTTTCATTTTAGTATTCCTTTCTCGTCATGCTCGCAGGTGCAGCATAACTGAAGAGAGGTTGGAATATGGTAGAGGTCCATCAGCTTTCTGTATTTAATAAAAGAGAAAGAATACTGACAGCTCTGCCATTATTCGACGAACATTGATGAATGCATTTGATGCACACCCAGGAATGACTTGAGCACACATCAGTTCCATCAACGACTAATCATATAGACAGATGTTTGATTAAAGTTATGCGACAGGTGGTCCGCGCTGATCAGGACACTCTAAGATGATTGGTGAAGTATCATTCTCAACATAGGTGAGAAGCTGATTAGAGACCAGAATAAACTGCTGTGGGAATTCATAGCTGACTTCGATTCCCTCTGGGTCAGCCAAATAATGACAAACAAGACATTCCTGACATTCTTCATGTTCATCAAGATGAACAAGCGGGTGGAAAACAAAGAGGAAAGCCGCAAGTGCCGTGATAATGCACGCGGGTTTTCTGAGTGTTTTGAGGAAACCGCCCTCGAAGATCATTCCTAGTTCCTGGACAGGCAAAGGATATCGTTCAGGCCTGCGTGAACGATTAACACACAAAGCAGACCCAGCCAGTCAATGCATTTGTACTTATCAAAGTTTCTGCAGGCTCTAAAAAGTTAATCGGCACGCCTGAGCAACTTAACAGCTTCGATCACATCATCTTCGAAATGAAGCCCGCGCGTGCTGCCGATGTTATCATTCAATGTATCGATGAAAAGCAATCCTGCGAACCAGTCCCAAAGCTGAAAAGGATGAACTTTGACATTGGCGGAAATCAGCCCGGCTTGAGCTTCAGCGCCAACGGCCCAATAGTCTTTGTCTCTTTGGAAAGGCAACGAACTTGGCTTCTTGAGGCCCACACCACCATAACTATAGGAATTCAAACCACCCGTATTGACCGTCGTCTGAAGCAGCACCCGCATTTGAACGGGCAGGAAGTCGATAAAGTCTTCAATGGCAAGCTTTGTCCCGATATGACGATTTCGAAAGCCGATCATGGTATTTCCAGCAGAGAACTGCGCACCTGCGCTCAGCGCTTCCGTTATTTGCACCTTAGCCCCAGCCCCGATACAGACTCCCACCTCGATAGTAAATATATCGAGGAAGTCGGTCACAAAATTGACAGGCCATAACAGGACTTTGGTGAAGGCACCAGCATTCCTGCTTTCCCTCAATGCATAGTTGGATCCCAGCATGGGGCGTTCTTCAAACCGGATCAGATCACCATTTGCCTCGATGGCTCTTTTCTTTAGATCGAAGGCGGTCTCATCAACTGGATTCACGTCCAATAGAACAAGTGAGAGGGCATAAGCTTCAGTGTTTTCATTGTTTTCGAGATGCTGCTCAGCTGCATCGACCACCAGGTTATATGATCTTTCAAACCTCTCCGGAGACACTTTGCTGACACAAGAAGTCATCAGGAGGACAGGAACCACACAATAAAGGAAAATGAGAATTCGCATAGAAACTTACCTGCTGCCTTTCACGATCTGTGATGAGCTCCAGAATTGCGGGAGCATAAGCTTGATTTGTCCAAGCTTTTGATCATCACATAGAAAGGCAACAGAATTCATTTTCAATGTCTAAGAACATGCATGTGAAAAGTGCTCGTTGACTAACTTTCTGATCCTGTCAAGACGGGTTCTTTAGACTCTGATGCGGAATCTTCAACCAGGAGTCTCAGGAGGTCCCTCCGTTTTGACTCTCTTCAATGTCTTCAGGAGTTCACGCAGATCACGAAAACCACCCCATAGAAACCAGACGACGGTGACACACCCAACGGCAATCGTGACACCCTGCTGAAAAATCCAATACTTCGCCCACCCATCATCAGTACCTGTATAGACCATTACTGTTAAATCTCTCAAAAAATCGGGAATCCAAGCATGAATCACAGACCCTTCATCATTGCGATGAATCAACCCTAGCAATGTACCAACAATGAATATTACGAACCAGAAAAGCATCCAGGCAAGAATAGAATAAGCAATGAACTTATCGAAGGTCGTATACTCTTTATCTATACCCATTGCCTTTTGCCAGATAGGACGATCTTCAAGACGCTCCTCCACTTCCTGGTCAAGTTCATGGTCCTGCTTCACGCGGTACTTCCCACGATTCAGAAGCTTGTCCATATTAAAATCCGGTTCAGGTTTGGATAATAATGAGAACAATATGAACATCGTCACTGCTGTAATAGAGGCGAAGAACATACACTCAGCTCCATCCCACATGAATGAATCTCCGAAGAAATCAACAAAGGTTGAACCGGGATACATATCCTGAAGTTTCGGGAGAATGATCGGGTAGAAAATGTTATTAAGAAGAACACCGGTGACAGCCAGCAACGAACCTGTAATCATCCCCGCCCAGGCACCCTGCTTGGTAGCGCGTTTCCAGTAGAAGCCACCGATAATGACACTCCCCGCACCCCCAATGTAAATTGCCCCGGTGATAGCCCAATACATGAATATATATTCATAGAGAGGAAAGATCATTCCGAAGACCCAGACGAAGACAGCAACACCGAAAATCGATTTTTTTAGAAGTCCCAGATGCTGCTCTGGCGCGAGCTCATTCTGATTCGTCAGGGGTAGATAGACATCCTGAATAAAGATACTCCCCCACGAGTGTAAGTAAGTATCATCGGTAGATATGGCGGCGGCCAGCATGGCGGCAACGAAGAGGCCCGTCATTCCGATCGGCAGCATCTTGCTCATGATGATTGGAACTTCCAGCTGGCGCTGGAGTCCTTCATCACCGAGGTTCTCGATAGCAGCCTGGGCAATCGCTGCCTCCGCTTCATAATTCGAACTGTTCATGATCATATAGGCGAACATAGGAATAAGCGCGATAACCGCCCACGTCCCTGTCTGGCGCCAGGCACCAAGAATACGAGCCATTTTGGCCTCATGGGGAGATCTCGCGGAACAATTATATCCTTGATTACCCTGCCATGCCATATAGCTATATATAGCATTAAAGGCCATGATTAAAAAGAAACCGAGAGTAAAGTCAGGCAATTTATCTTGATCAAATGGGTTCAACATCGACTGCCCGCCGTCGGCATTCGCCACTTTCATCGATTCGAATAGATCTGAGATTCCGAACTTCCAGAGAAGAATGAAGAGCAACATCAGGAATACAATATTTACATATTGAGCCTGGAGAAAGTCCGTCACCATAATCGCAATCTGACCACCTCTAAACGTAATGACGAGTGCAGTACAAAGAAGTACCGCCATGACAAAGCCCAGCGTCACGTTCACAGTAAATTCTCCGATATTAAAGGTGATTTCCGGGATTCCACAAAAGTAGATAAAGAACCGGGCTGTTACTTGAGGGAAAACGCCATAATTGATGATTCCAGCGATAAATGCGAGGATACCAGCAAAGATTCGAAATCGACGACTGTATCGTTTCTCATAGAATTCCGCAATGGTCATCACCCTAGACTCGCGGAATCGGTAAATGATAAATCCGGTAAGTGGGAGAATCAGCATAATGGGAGCCATTATGTTCGACCACCAGGCCCCACCAAAACCTGATCCATAGTACTGCTGAAAGGTCGCGATAATGCCGATGGCCCCAAGGCCTGCCATTCCATCGGCGAGGGTCAGAAGGTATCGTCCGGCGCAGCGGTTGGCTGCCAGGAAATCATCAACACCTTTCACATATTGCTTTGTTTTGTAAGCAATGAATCCGAGAACACAAAATACAAGTAGTACGATAATCCAGTCTAAGAGTGCCATGTTGTGTCATTTCTACGAGGAGTGCTTAATCATTTAAGTATCATTCAGGACAATGCTCTCCCCACTCCCAATGTCGCAAGGAATTTCTCTATCGGATCCACTCTCGGAATCAGATGTCGAATGAACACTGAACGAAACAGATGGCCCCGGCTCCAATCAAGCATAGGCATAGTGGTACTGTGTGGAGGCCTGCGTGTGCTCGAAAGCTGCCTCTTGCAGCCTGCCTGCGGGTAGCAATAAAGAATTTTGAGAGTGACTCTAACACACGCACTCATGCAAGGGATGCTACCAGTATCGATGCATGTTCGATGCATCATCGAACCACTGGAATGCATCCAGGATGGTTGCATCGTGATTTGAACAATGACCCATGTCGCTATAAGATGCTGTTCATCTCTGCATGATTTTTCTTGTAGGTATAGAGCGTCTGTCAAAATTCCTGTCAGATACCAGCTGGCTGCGAGCAGTCCCTTGAACAGTCCGAAATCTTCGAAATAGCAGCAACATTCCTAATGTTTTGAGAATGCTAAGTGGTCCACTCCCGCTCACCATCTATTCGGATATTCATTCTTGCAGCCTATCTAGAGGAATCATCATGGAAAGCTCCTCACCCCTTCATACTCCCCCGGTAGCTCGTCCTTCTTATTGGGACTTGTGCCCAAATCTTTTCTCTGAAAGATTGAATACAGAAACCAGACAATTAGTAGGAAAGTGTTCTTCACTTTAGTTAGATCAGGCCCAGAAAGGCAGTGTCTTCAACATGAGTCAGACATCTCAGTGGACATACGGAGAAATAGGGTCGGCTGCTGTATCGCGGACAGTATCTTTCTTTTCTCCTTTTGATTTTAAGAGGTTCATCTGCATCCTCTTTATCGTTTGGCTGGCAAGTCTGTCCGGTGGCGGAGGTGCTGGCTTTGGAAGCAACTTCAACCCGGGTGGAAACGTTCCTCCTGGTCAGGACTTCGATGAGGTTCTTCGGGAGACCGTCAGTTGGATTCAACAGAACTGGAGCTTCTTTGTTACCATAGGAACAGTCGTTCTGGGAGTCATCTATGGGTTCTTTATTCTGTTTCTCTGGCTTGGAACACGAGGAAAGTTTCTTCTTAGTTACAGTCTGATTACGGGTGAAACGGAGATTGCTCTCCCCTGGCGGGAATATTCCAAACAGGGAAATCAGTTTTTCCTGCTCTTTCTGCTGATTGACTTCAGTTTGCTGACGATGATGCTTGGTTTTATCTTTGTCCTCGGTTATCAGGTCTATCAGAACGTGAATAACGAAATACTGTTTGAGGATTACGCTGGGGAACTCGCCATGATGGCGGTCCCCTTCAGCATCTTCTATTTCATCATTGTTTTTGTTTTCTGGATTTTCAAATACCTGATGGCTGATTTTACGATCCCCTATATAGTCAAGAACAGGGCCAGTCTCGGTGAAGGGATTTCTGCCATTTCTCGTCTGATTAAGGAGAACACTGCAGATGTGATCGTCTTTATGCTTTACAAGTTTGGTCTCAGTATTGTCTGTGGGCTGTGCATCATCATTACCACGATGATTTTCTGCGTGTCGACCTGTTGCCTTGGGGTGTATATACCTGTCATCAACATGATCCCGGCACTTCCGTTCATCCTGTTTCTTGAACTTCTACCTCTCTTCTTCATGAATCGCTTTGGCGGGAATTATGTAATGATAGAACAGAGTTCAAATAATACCCCTCAAAACAATTATCTGGAAGGACCACCCGATGCTCCGGTATGGCATAGTTAGTGACACTCATGGAGTTTTGCACAAAAAGGTTTATGAACACTTCGAACATGTAGAGGCGATTCTTCATGTTGGGGATGTGGGGTCGGACGACGTCTTGACGGAACTCGAAGTGATCTGCCCGGAAGTCTACGCCATTGCGGGGAACGTTGATATGACTTCGGCTCGTCTTCCAGGTGTTCGAGTGGTTGAATTGCCATTTGGAAATGTAGGGATGGCTCATGGTCACCTCTTCCCTACCGAAAAGACGGAAAGGGTTCAGGCACTCTACAATACCTTCCAGGAGGCAGACGTCCGGGTGATTCTATTTGGCCATAGCCATCAGCAGTACCTGGATGCGTATCGAGGTGTGTGGTTTCTCAACCCAGGATCTGCTGGGAGGCCTCGCTTCTCGGTTGTTCCATCCACCTGTCTACTTCAATGGGATCAGGACCACGACTTGCTCTCCTTTAGTTTTCAAACGTTCTCCTGGAGTTAATTGTGTCAACGACCGTCAAAATACCTTTAGGAATAAAGCTTTTATTCCTGTTCACTGTCGTACCTTTAGTAGAGCTCATCCTTCTCATCTGGCTTTCACAGGTAACGAGTTTTCTCTTCACGATCGGCCTTGTGATCATTTCTGGGCTTGTTGGAGCAACAATGGCCAAAGAACAGGGACTGACAGTCTGGTTTCGCGCTCAGCAGCAAATGCAGCAGGGCCAGTTTCCCGCAAATCAGCTGATTGATGGAATCATCATTCTCATGGGTGGGGCGCTTCTGGTTACGCCAGGTGTTCTCACTGATCTGGTTGGTTTTTCTACACTCATCCCTCCACTTAGAGCCCTCTGGAGAAAATACCTGCAAGAGTCATTTAAAGGCAAGATGCAGCGTGGATTTTCTTCCCAGGGAAACTTTGGCGGGTTTCGAGTCTACACAGCGGGAATGGGTCCCGGTTCTCAAGATCAACAGCGTTATGACGAGAAAGTAACTGTTGCTGACGACCCAGATCACAATCCGTTTGAGGATGAGTCCCCCTTTAAGAAACTGAAGAAGTAAACAGGTTTTCAAACAGGTGGAACAGTTCTGGTCAAAGTTAACTTGACCATATCGGGCAGTTTCCCATGGTCTACTTCACACTTCGCTTCTCACAGAAGAAGCGAGATACTTAAATTGAAGTGAGACCGCCCATGAGGTTCAATCCCCTTCCCATCATTCTGGGAGTTTTCCTACTATCAATCAAACACTCTGTCGTCTATACGGACGTCATTACTGCAGACCTGCTCATCGAGAATGGTCGAATCTATGATGGAACAGGGAACTCCTGGTATTATGGGGATCTCGTTATCGCAGATGATCGTATCACTCATATTATCCTTCCAAATGAAGACCTGGCGGTTGATGCTGAACTTGTTATTGATGCGGAAGGACTGGCCGTGGCCCCAGGATTCGTGGATGTTCATACTCACGCAGATTCAACGCTCTATGAGAAACCTCTTGCTGAAAACTTCATTCGTAACGGCGTCACCACCATTATCACGGGAAATTGTGGTTACAGCGTTAAGGATATCAAAGAGTACTCTGAGAAACTTGCTGAGTCACCGACAGCGCTCAATGTCGCCACGTTGATCGGACACAACACGGTATTGAGAAACGTAAAAGGTAACGTGGCGGGAGAGCTTAACGAGGAGCAGCTTCAGCAGGCACGTGACATGGTTAAGAAGGCGATGGAAGACGGCGCCGTTGGTATGTCCACGGGTCTCATCTATACGCCAGGAACCTATAGCCCAATCGAGGAGATTATTGAAATGCAGCGGGTGGCCGCTGAATATGGGGGAATCTATGCCACTCATATGCGGAGCGAGAGTCTGGAAATCAAAGATGCAATTGCAGAAGCCCTGAGGATTGGCAGAGAGTCTGGTTCCAGAGTCCAGATTTCACACTTCAAACTACCAAGGGATATGGAACAAAGACTCGGCAGTCCGCAAGCCACTCTCGACCTTGTCTATCAGGCTCGCGAAGAGGGAATGGAAGTGTGGATCGACCAGTATCCCTACACAGCCTCAAGTACCGGTATTTCTGTTCTGTTTCCTGACTGGCTTCTGGAAGCTGGCTCTGACGAAGCAAAGACAACTCTATCCGATCCGGAAAAGGTTGTGAAAGTTAAAGCCGACATGGCCGAGCATCACGAAACCAATCGTTTAAGAAAAGACTTTGATTTTGCGAAAATCGCCTCCAGTGATGCCTATCCTGATCTTGCCGGGAAAAGTATTAAAGAAGTGGCCACAATGAAAAAGGAAGAGGTGGGATCAACAGATAAAGACGTCACGATGGATGAGCAATACGATACCATTATTGATATCTATATGAAGGGTGGCGCCAGTATGGTCTATCATACCATGAACGAAACAGCCGTCGAAACGATCATGAAATCACCGCTGGTTTCGGTATGTTCTGACAGCGGGGTTCGAAAATTCGGTGAGGGTAATCCCCATCCTCGTGGTTACGGTGCCAATGCACGTGTTCTCGGAGAGTATGTACGTGAAAGAAAAGTACTTACTCTTGAAGAAGCGATCAGGAAAATGACTTCCATGCCTGCGACTGCTTTCCGCCTGAAGGATAGAGGGCTAATACGTGAAGGCTTCGCCGCTGATCTTGTTGTTTTTGACCCTGACACGATTACGGACAATGCAACGTTTGAAGAACCTCATCAGTATAGCACAGGCTTCAGAGCTGTAATCGTAAACGGAGAAGTGATCGTTGAAAATGATGAAATTACTGGTGCCCGACCTGGCAAGTTTGTCTTTGGCCCGGGATTCAAATAATCAGGGATCTTTAACAGGTCGAACTCTCTTTTTCATAACAGACCACTCATGAACAATGGACTCAAACTCATCTTCACTCAATTGCGTGTTCTCGTAGAAGCCGGCTTCTTTTCGTTGCCGGAATGCTTCGTATAGACTGACTGCAGCTGCAACAGATACGTTCAAACTCTGAGTCATGCCGACCATGGGAATATAGAAAGGTGCGTCGGCCAGCTCCAAGAGCTCTTCTGAGGCTCCTTTATGTTCATTGCTGAAGACTAATGCTACCTTCTCAGTTAAATTGATATCATGCAATGGAATGGCCTTTTCATTGAGGGCAGAGGCATAGACTTTGAACCCCTTCTTCTTCAATGAAGATAGACACTCTTTCTCCGATGAGTACTCAGCTCTTCTTATCCATTTCCTGGCTCCAGAGCTGGATTGCTTCCCATGCTTGATCAGGTCTGGAAAATCTTCATAGGTATAAAGAAGGTCGACGTTGAGAACACCCGTCGCATCACAGGACCTCAAGATGGCGTTCAGGTTATGAGGATCATGAATATTCTCCAGAACGACTCTTAAAGTTGGCTGTCGTTTTTCAAGCACAGAACGGATGCGCTCTTCTCTTTCCAGAGTCGTCTTCTTATCACCATCTGTTGGGGGTTGGTTCTGTTTTCTTAAGTTTACGCGTTTCATGTTCTTTCCCTTGATGGGAAAAAAGCTTATGATGATTACCGAGTCAACAATGGTTCATTTGAATTCATGACTCATTGATTTAGAGTGATCTCTAGAAGGCCTGCTCAATATATGCTGGCTGTAAGCAGTAGCTTTGAGCGCCTGAAAGCGTCGAATTAGCAACACTATTACTGCGTTTCCAGGCACACAGCTCTAGCTCTCCCGCTCACCATCTATCTAACCATTACTTCTGAAGATCACTCCAATCTCAGTTTGCCTTGATCTCAGGTTGTCTGTTGCTACCATCAAATTTGATTGAATAACGCAATTCCCGCCCAAGAACGGACCCCACCATGAAATTAAACTTTCGCCACTGGGATTTCTTTAAAGTGATGCTCCCGACGATCCTTCTCGTGGTCTTTGCATTCTATGTCGCCTATCAGTTTGTCGGTCCTCCCCCACCCAGTAAAATAACCATGATCGTAGGCAGTACCCAGGGGAAGTATTGGGAATTTGCACAGGAATATAAACGTCTGCTTGCCGAGGATGATATCGAGCTTACGCTCATTGAATCTAATGGTTCTTCTGAAAACTATGAAAGACTTCAGGACCGAGACCAAAAGATCGATCTTGGATTCATTCAAAGCGGTATCGGTGAAACAACTGAAGAGAACCAGCTTCTTGGACTTGCGAGTGTGGCCTACGAACCGATCTGGGTCTTTCATCGGCAGGACACTACGATAAGTCGTCTGACTGAGCTACAGGGCAAACGCATTGCCATCGGAGGTGAAGGTTCTGGGACGCAGGCAGCTGCCAGAGCTCTTCTACTGGACAACGGTGTGAATGAAGACAACACAGACCTGCTGCTGGTTGGCGCTGCGGAAGCAGTCGAGGATATTCTTGCTGGAGAAACAGATGCAGCATTTCTTGTCTCCTCTCCGACCTCTCAACTCGTGGAAAAGATCCTCCAGAATGACAGTCTCACATTCATGGAATTTGATCGCTACCACGCCTATACAAGACGACATACCTACCTCTCTCATGTTTTGATCAGTGAGGGACTTATAGACCTGCAGAATAATCGCCCGAAAGAAGATAAGCATCTACTGGCCACAACGGCGACGATCGTCACGAGAGAAGAACTGCACCCTGCGCTCATCGACCTTCTCATGCAGGTTTTTCAGGAAGTCCATGAAGAAGGAGGGCTTTTGCAGGAGAAAGATGAGTTTCCTTCGCCTAGATATATGAGCTTTGAACTGAGCTCGGAAGCGGATCGCTATTTTAAGAATGGACCGCCCTTTTTCCAGCGGTTTATGCCTTTCTGGGTAGCGAACCTGCTCGATCGCCTGAAGGTCATGATCATCCCCTTCCTGACAATACTAATCCCTCTTTTTAAGATTTTTCCCCCAACCTATCGCTGGAAAATCCGATCAAAGATATACAAGTGGTATGCGCAAATTGATGAAATTGAAAAAGAGGCGATCGATACGGACGGTGCTGAAGCACTTCAAGATCTTTCCAAGCAACTCAGAGATATTGACCGTCGTATTTCACGGATCAAAGTTCCTTTGTCATATGCTTATGAAGCTTATTCACTCAGGGTCCATCTCAACCTTATTCACGACAAACTCTTAAAGAGAATTGAACAGGTTAAGACGAACAGCCTGGAACAAAGCGATGATGATGTAGACCCGATTGTTTAAGACAGGATTAGTCTTTGACGAGGCGTTTTTCAGCTGACCTTGCGTGTCCTTCAAGCTTTTCGTGCCGCGCAAGATCACGAGCGTCTTCGGCAATCTCTTTGGCCTGACTTAAGTCATCCACCTTCATCCAGGTTCTAATTCGAAGAAAGTTAAAGACAGATAAACCACCTGTATATCTGGCTGTTCCGCCAGTTGGAAGAGTGTGATTTGGGCCTGCACCATAATCGCCCATCACCTCAGCGGTGCCAGCACCGATAAACAATCCGCCGTAATGCTTCAGACGCTTGGAAACCTCATCAGAATTATCCATGATAACCTCGAGGTGCTCGGGAGCAATCTGGTCAGTGGCGATGATTGCCGATTCAAGGTTTTCGCAAAGAACAGCGTAACCTTTCTCGAGGGATGACTTTGCCGTTTCTGCTGTGGGTAAATCCTGTAGCTGCTTAGAAAGCTCATCATTGGTTCTGTCTATAAGCTCGGAAGATGTCGTCACAAGGATTGGAAGAGAATCGAAACCATGTTCTGCTTGAGCGATAAGGTCTGCAGCCACCACAGCAGGGTCAGCAGAATCGTCTGCAAGAACAACCAGCTCTGACGGACCAGCCAGCATATCGATCGCAACTCTTCCGAAGACAACCTTCTTGGCGGCCGTCACCCATTTACTGCCTGGACCAACGATAACGTCGCACGCTTTACATCCACCAACCCCATAAGCCATGGCAGCGACAGCGTGGGCTCCACCAACCTTCAAAAGCAGATCGGCATCACTGATATACGCCGCTGCCATTGTGATCTCTGTGGGTTTCGGACTTGCCACTATCACGTTTTCAACACCAGCTACTCGTGCCGTAATAGCTGTCATCATAACTGATGAAGGGAGTGGGAAACCTCCACCAGGAGCGTAGCAACCTGCAGTCTCGACTGGATCTACATAGTGACCCGCCTGACCACCCGGAATATCAATCGTGACTTCTTTTAAAGCATTTCTTTGAGCTTCTGCAAAGACACTGATGCGCTCGGCTGTTCTTTTGAGAAGTTCCTGATCATTTTCTGGAAGACCATGGAATGCTTCTTTCAGTTCATCGCGTGTATAGAAGAGCGATTCACCAGGGGCGAGCTCTGAGAATCTTTCAGCATAAGACCGAAGAGAATCCTCACCGCCGTTCTTTACATTTTCAACAATCTCGTTGGTCGCGCGAAGTGTTTCCGCATCGACTGGCTCTTCAAGATGAGCTTTAACCTCAATTGCTTTGATGGTTTTCAGAATACTCAAAATTGTGCCTCTATTATCAGAAAAGAAATCTACGAGTTCAGCTTCAGTGCCTTCAGATCCAACTCTCGCTCGACCTGTTCCAGAGTAACCCCTGCTTTCGCCATGGCCGTAAAAGTCAGTTTCAGCATTTCAGCCGCGTTTTCAACAGCCTCTTCACTGGAAGAAGACTTGGAAAGAAGTTCAGCTTTTTCTTCCAGAGATGATATGAGTGCTGACTCATCCTTAAGAAGCTTAGCAGTTTCCGGGCTCGCTTGATGATCATCTTTCGCTTTGTTCACGGTCTGCTCTAACTTTGTCAGTCCACGAGCATCATAGAAACAGTTCCAACGGTCAAGGTGACAGAACCCGCGACCATTCTGCTTAATGCGAAAGAGGATGGTATCAGAGTCACAGTCGAGGGAGATTTCTCGCAATTCCTGAGTTGCTCCAGACGTTAGCCCTTTAATCCAGATGCCGCGCTTCCTCGAGTGATAGACACCCAACTGACGATCCACAGCAGTACGCAATGACTCGTAGTTTGAATAGGCGAGCCCGAGCACACGACCACACTCATCTGCAGCAACCGTTGGGAAGAGGCCATCAGGGCGATCACTTTTCAGGGGAGCTGCTATTGCGTCGCCCAGATGCATCTGACCCGTATAGATTGCCATACCCACTTGAGCATCGGCTCCCATCTTGTGGAGCTCCGCTATTTCTTCTGTCGTTGTGATTCCGCCTGCAAAGGTGACTTTCGCGTCGCCCGCAGCATCCACGATCTTCTTTGCGAGCTCCATATCAGTGCCCTGAAGTCGACCTTCCTTCTCAACAAAGGTTACCAGGTAACCACCCACGAGCCCATTGAGCTCTTTCATTCTGTCTAGAATTGTAACGCCAGTCTTCTTGGTCCAACCCTCTACAACGACATCGTTCTCGTACGCATCAAGAGCAGCGATGGTGCGCTCCTTAGGAAGCTGTGAAAGGATCTCTGGTTTGGCAGCGGTACCAAGAATGATCTTCTCTGCTCCGGCATCGAGCAGAGCTTTCGCCGTTTCCACGTCTCGGATGCCACCGCCTACACGGCAGCGAGCTACGCGAAGCAGTCCCTTGATGGTTTCTTCGTTGGAACCTTTACCAAGGGCACGGTCGAGGTCTATAACAGCAATCTCACCGGCGAGTCGGAATTTCTCGGCAAGAGGAATGGGATCGCCGTAGGTTCTCTCTTCAGAGCGGCTCTCTTCCTTTCCTCCAATTAGTTGAACGGATTGACCATCCATTAAATCGATTGAGGGAACGATCATGGTCGAACTGCAACTCCCTTATCTAGTAGTAAATCTTTCAAACTTTGTACGGTATATTCGCCGTCATGGAAAATAGATGCGGCAAGAACTGCGTCAGCTCCGGCGTCGATAGCTTCAATCAGGTGTTCAGGAGAAGCAGCACCGCCAGAAGCGATAACCGGAACATTAACGACACCGCTAACTGCCTTGAGAAGTTTCAGGTCGTATCCAGACCGCGTACCATCGCGATCCCAGGAAGTCAGAAGAATCTCGCCGGCTTCGTATTCGTGCACAACTTTCTGGGCCCATTCAATGGCATCAATACCGGTACGCTTCTTCCCTGACATGATGACAATTTCCCAGCCGTCGCGCCCATCCTCGTACATGGCTGCATCAATAGCTACAACAGAGCACTGGCTTCCAAAGTTATGCGCAATATCTCTAATGATTTCAGGGTTCGTTACGCCGGCAGTATTTACACCCACCTTGTCGGCACCAGCTTCGAGAAGAGCTCTCGCATTCTCTGCAGTCCTGACTCCCCCGCCGACAGTTAAAGGTATAGACAGTTCCTGACGAACTAAAGCGACTGTTTCCAGGTGATTGCCTCGCCCTTCAGGTGTGGCAGAAACATCGAGCAATACAAGCTCATCAGCTCCCTGCTCTTCATAAGAGCGAGCCAACTCCACAGGATCACCTGCATCCCTCAACCCTTGAAACTTGATCCCTTTAACCACGCGTCCATTGGAACAATCGAGACAGGGAATAATTCTTCGTGTTAACATAATCAGGCAGCTCCCTTATCTTCGTTCGCCAACCAGCGTTTCAGTAGCTCTTTGCCGAGGTCACTGCTCAGTTCTGGGTGGAACTGAGTTCCCAGAACAGCTCCCTTTTCAACAGCAGCTACAAATTTCTTACCGTGTTCTGTATAGGCAGCGTTCCAGCCCTCAGGAGCTTCTGGGAGACAATAAGAGTTGGCAAAGTAGGCGTAGCCGCTTTGAAGCATCTTGCAATCACTTGAAGCTTCTACCTTGTTCCAACCTAATTGAGGAACTCGAACCGTAGAGGGAATTCGCTCCACATGAACCGGTAGAATGGACAGCCCCTTTGCCTTCGGCGACTCGTCTGACGTTTCGCAAAGCACCTGTAATCCAACACAAATACACATGGTGGGGCGTCCGGCTTTCATGCGACTGGTGAGAACCTCGGAGAGTCCACACTCATTCAGCTGTTCCATCGCAGGCCCGAAATTACCAACTCCTGGCAACATGACATGAGTTGCCTTTTCAATATCTGCAGGGTCTTCGGTGATGTGAGGCTCAGCGCCGACGCGCTTAAACCCAGCACAGACAGAAGCCAGGTTCGCTAACCCTGTTCTAACAATATAGACGTGAGTCTTATCACCCATTAAAGCACACCTTTTGTACTGGGTACACCAGCTGTGTCGTCTTTGGAGACGGCTACGCGCATCGCCAATGCCAGTGCCTTGAATGCTGCCTCGGCACGGTGGTGATCATTATCACCTCTGATCACATCAACGTGAAGTGTCGCGCGAAGCATCACCGCCAGCGATTGAAAGAAGTGAGTAATATTCTCACAGGCAATGTCGCCAACCATGTCTCGCTTCAAGCCGAGCTCAACAACGGAATAAGGACGGGAAGACAGATCAACAACAGCACGTGCCAGCGCTTCATCCAAAGGAGCATAGGCTGAGGCAAAACGCGTAATACCTTTGCGCTCACCGAGCGCCTCGTCGAGAGCCTGTCCAAGAGCAAGCGCACAATCTTCTGCTGTGTGGTGATCATCAATGTGGAGATCACCTTTGCACTTCAGAGTTATATCTATACGACTATGCTTTGAAAGAGCCGTCACCATGTGATCAAGGAAACCAAGCCCTGTTGAGATATCAGACTTGCCGGTCCCATCAAGGTTTACTTCGACTGAAATTCTGGTTTCAGAGGTCTTTCTTTCCCTTTTAGCTGTGCGTTTGCTCATGTTAAGATTTCTTTCAATTCCTGAATAGATTCAATCATCCTCGCTGCTCCAGCCTCGCAAAATGTCTTCGTGCCCTTCTTACCGTCATCGTTGTAGCCCAAACAAATGACCCGCTCTTTTCTATACTTCTCGATATCTTCAATCCGACTTGTTACATACCAGATCCGGTCACTCTGATGGCGCTCGGAGAGAGGCTCGTCGACGGCGGGATGACCACCCAGCAATAGCGTTCTCTTATCCTTCATTTCCACCTCGAGTTCAACGAAAGCCTTTTTCTCTTCGTCACTCAGACATGTTTCATCAACAATGACATGTGTTGGATCGAGAGCATTATGCAACGCGTTCACAAGTCGATCTGCTTCCTGTTGATCGCCAGGACATGTTATCCTCAAGGACCTGCCAAGTTCTGGGTGCCCGGGATAGGCGCGTATAGCAATACCAACAGACGCAAGCGCATCCCTTAACCAAATAGCTTTATCAGAAGTCACGAACGCGAAGTTGCCGTTAGAATCTGTATGTTCAACATTGTACCGATTGAAGAGATCGTGCAATCTTTTGCGATCCGACTTCACTTGCTTCAGAAACTTTTCGGCACTATCTTTGTCCTGCTTCAGTCGAGCAACCGCCAATGCGATAGACGGACGTGAAACGGCATAGGGACCACCCGAAGCGCGCATCCAGTTCAACAGCTCAGTATTTGCGATTGCATAGCCAGTCCTCAAACCAGCCAGTCCCCACGCTTTAGATAATGTGCGAACGACGATCATGTTAGGGAGCTTCAGAGCTTCGTGCGTCAGATCTTCATCGGCGAATTCTACATAAGCATGGTCGAGAAGAAAAACAGCATTCGGTGCCGCAGCAGAGATCGCCTTTAACTCGTCCAGCGTCGCAACGGTTCCGGTAGGATTATTCGGAGAAACGACCGCCACGATCGCCGTATTGTCCTTAATCTGAGCGACAAAATCTTCGACAGGGAACGGTCCATCCCACCAGGAAACCTCGTCTATCTCGGCTCCCATAATACGTGCATAGCGTGGAAGCATCTCGAAAGATGGGTTTGTCAGAAGAAGTCGTTTTCCTGGCTGAAGGATCGCTCGACATAAGCGATCAAGTGCATCGTCAGCTCCAGCAGTAACGACAAGGTTTTCGAAAGGAACTTTCACATGGTCGGCCAGAATTTGTTGCAGCTCTTTGATCGAGGGGTACCGGCGCATCACTTCTCCCCCGGTCTCGAAGAGACTTTCGATGATCCTGGCGTCGGGCGATTCCCCCTCGTTCGCATCCAGCTTAAGATCAATGGGCGCACCATGAGCAGGGACAGAATACGCCTTTACCCCGGCAACACCGGGAGAAGGTTTAATGGAATCTGTCAGCAGCATCGACATGCTAAAGCCCTGCCTTGAATGTTCACGGAATGCCTTCCAAGTGCATTGTGCCCCACGGAAGGCCTGAAAGAGTCGTCGACCTTGTTTCGGGATGTCAAGCATGCCCTCTCCCCAGAGCTCAAAAGCCTATAAAGGACTGATTAAATAGAGCTTATAAGGTTCATTAATTGGCACACCGTTCGCCCTCTTGAACCGAAGTCACCTTTCCTTAAGGACCCCTCAAACCCTCCCATGCCGTCACCTATCATTACCGTTTCGAATGTTCAGAAATCCTACGGACCAACCTCTCAGCAAGTTCTACGAGGTGTCAGTATCGATATTGAGGAAGGGCAATTCATTGGGCTCGTCGGCTCATCCGGTTCAGGAAAAACCACCTTGCTCAACCTCATCGGTGGTCTCGATGTTCCCGATGAAGGTGAAATCAATGTTTGCAGCGAACCGATCTTCCAAATGAATGAAGCCCGGAGATCCAATTTCAGGCTTCATAACATTGGGTTTGTCTTTCAGTTCTTCAACCTTCTTCCCAACCTTTCCGTTCTCGAAAACATCGAGATTCCTCTCTACTTTCAAAATATGAAAGAGAAAGAAGCTCGGGAGAGGGCACTGGAATATGCAGATGAGGTCGGCCTTAAAGGCAAAACAGATCGGATTGTTCACCAGCTTTCGGGTGGAGAACTGCAACGCGTTGGCCTCGCGCGAGCTCTCGCTCACCGACCTAAAGTCCTCCTCGCTGATGAACCCACGGGCAACCTTGACTCTGTCACAGGAGTGAAAATTCTCGACCTGATCAAGGAAACAACAAAGCGCCACAACACAACGGTGCTTATGGCAACCCACGACCCCAAGGCTGCATCAGTCTGCGATCAAATGGTCCGTATGAAGGATGGTCAGATCGTAGCGGAGGGCGAGGCAGGGTGAGATTCATCGCTGTTCTGAAGGCCCTTGTTTTTCCCTACCTCTATCATGAGAAGGGGCGAACCTTCCTCACGGTCCTGGGCATTGCTCTTGGCGTTTCCGTACTGATCGCCATCAGCTTAACCAATCAGTCGGCCATTCAAAGTTTCAAGAACACCGTTTCTGATGTTTCTGGTGAAGCGCAGATCACGATCCAAAGGAACACGGAAGGTATAGACCCGCGAATCGTTGCTCAGCTCTATCAGCGGGAGGAGGTTGCTTCTCTATCTCCCCTTAACGAAGGTCTGATGACCTACTCCTCAAATGATGGCACCGAGAATCTCCTCTTCCTCGGTGTCGACCTCCTCCGTTCAACAGAGACCCCGGATGTTGAAGTCCGTGATATTTCCTTTACCCTGGCTGATGATATCGAACTCACGCAGTTTCTCACTCGCTGGGACTATCTGATTCTGACAGAGACTCTGCTCGAACGTATCGGGAAAGAGGCAGGTGACCAGATTCAACTCCAGGTTGCTGGCATCGATCGTGAATTTCTCATCGCGGGCGTTATCGGAGAAGGGTCACTGCTGGACACCATGGGTGGCAACGTCTCTATCACTGATATAGGTGCATCGGACTATCTCCTGCGGCGCAATGGAACCCTCGATCGTATTGACCTCGTTCTGGCTGAAGGAGAATCAGTTGAAGAATCCCTGGCATCATTGCGCAAGATACTCCCTG
The DNA here is from genome assembly GCA_964437365.1 of uncultured Candidatus Sumerlaeota bacterium. GTDB lineage: Bacteria > Sumerlaeota > Sumerlaeia > SLMS01 > SLMS01 > CAYTGM01. The sequence goes on from CAYTGM010000033.1 coordinate 31,471, forward strand.
AAACTCTTCTTGTTGAACGACCTGAGCGTCGTCAGGACCGCGTCGACAACATGATTGCTGCCTTTAAGTTCAACTTAAAGGCTCTCGGATATATTTCCGTATTGGTCGGAGCCTTTCTTGTCTATAACTCCATGAGTATCGCTGTCCGACGAAGAAGAACCGCCATCGGCACGGTGAGAGCGCTCGGTATTTCGCAGACTCAGGTCAGGAGCGCTTTCCTTTTCGAGGCTCTCTTAATTGGTGGTACAGGATCCCTCCTTGGGTTAATTCTTGGCACAATCATCGGACAACTTTCCCTCAGTACAGTGGAAGAGGCCATTTCTATCAACTTCTTTCAGGCAAACTCTGAAAGCCTTCGCTGGGATACCTGGTCGTATATCATCGCCTTCGCTGTTGGTTCACTGGGTTCAGTCATTGCCGCTTTAGCACCAGCAAACGAAGCCGCATCAACGCCTCCTGCAAATACGATGAAGAAGGGAACGTGGGAAAATAAAGGTAGTTCGCCCTTCTTCTTTGTGACCGCGGCGCTTGTCATTGCGTTTCTTGGATATCTGGTCTTACTTCTACCAGCTGAGCGGGGCCTTCCCGTGAAAGGATACTCGGCGGCGCTCCTGATTGTTGCCGCGGCTGTTATTCTTGCAAACCCGGTCCTTCTGCTGACCACAATCCTTTTAAAGCCACTCTTTGTCAAAATCTTCCGAGCCGAAGGCTTACTCTCTATCTCCTCGACAAAAGCAAGCCTCGGTCGAGCGACCGTCGCTACTTCAGGGCTGGTGATCAGTCTTGGAATGGCAATATCCGTCAGCATTATGATCGCCAGCTTTCGCACAACGGTTGTCACATGGATGGACCAGGTGCTTCTGGCTGATTTGTATATCTCCCCTTTGACACCCAGCCCTTCGGTTCGTCCGGAACCTATTCCTGCTTCTTTCGCAGAGGACATAGCCAAACTCGATGGAGTGGAAGCAATCGACCCGTTCAGTGTGAGACCCGTGCTTATTAATGGAGAACAGGGGTTCCTGGGAGCTGGTGCACTAGGTGTTGTTGAATTTGCCAACGAAAGCCTCGATGGACGACCCATGAATGAGGTTCTTCGATCAGCAAAAGCAAATGACACGGCGATAACCAGCGAAGCATTCGCGCGAACGATGGGACTCGAAAGAGGCGATGAGGTGACGATCCCGACCCCCAAGGGCGATTTGACCGTCAAGATAGAAGCCCTCTATTATGATTACAGTTCAGAGAGGGGGTATCTCATTATTGATCGCGATCTCTATCTCAGCTATTTCGATGATCCTCAGATTAGCTCTATCGCTGTCTATACACAAGAAGGTGTTGATCTCTCGAGACTTAGAGACGAGATCAATGCTATAGCAAATTCGCGGGTGGATGTTCCTCCGCTGGCAACACAGGCACACAGTGATCTGAAAGCCTTCGCACTGGCTGCCTTCGACCGCACATTTGCGATCACCTACCTCCTCCAGATCATCGCTATCGTTGTCTCCATCCTGGGAGTAACAACGACGTTACTTTCTCAGGTCATGGACCGCAAAGAAGAGATCGTGACCCTAAAGTTTCTGGGAGCGACACCTCGTCGTGTTGTTCGTATATTTCTTCTCGAGACAACGCTCATCGGTACGGTGGGTCTTGTGCTTGGTGCTATCCTGGGGATCGTCCTCTCGTGGATCCTCACGAAAAAGATCATGCTGGAGAGCTTTGGCTGGACCATCGAGTTTGGTCTGCCGCTTCCATTGATCGCTCAGATCATGATAGTAGTCTTCGCCGCAATTCTGATCACAGCCATCTTTCCTGCGCAACGGGCTGGACGCTACGATACGAGGTTGGCGCAAAGTCAGGTCGGGTGAATGGATTTCTACTGAAAAGAAATATCATCCCGCAGAGATTCAGCGGCGCAGAGAGGTTCATTAACGCTTCAGGAATCGAATCGCTATATACCGCGGTAGCGATTAGAGGTCAGAGCCCACAGTTGCCGAAGCAACGCGAAGGCTACTGTGGGTACTAGACAAATAAAGGCACAACCCCGGCAGCGGATTGGACTACCTGCTGTTTGTCGAACCCTTACCAGGGTTCATACTGAACGACATTCTGAACCCATAGTAGCCCCTTGCAGGGGCAACTATGACCTCTAACCGCTGCCGCGGTATGAGTTTCATTAGTCAGCTGCAACGGGCAGAGGAATTAAATGAGGTGCATTCTCAGGTCTTAGAAAATATATACTTTTCAGATAGCCTCACTATGCCTTACAACATTCGAACAATCAGGGATTACTCAAGACCTTCTGCGGAGAGGATGAACGCCGGCGAGAGATCACGACACAACTCCTGTCTTTATCCAATAATAGAGCTATCTTCAGAACCGATATATCTATATAATACCGCGGCAGCGGTTAGAGGGCATAGCCCACAGTTGCCGAAGCAACGCTAAGGCTACTGTGGGTATTAGACAAATAAAGAAACAACCCCGGCAGCGGGTTGGACTACCTGCTATTTGTCGAACCCTTACCAGGGTTCACACTGAATGACATCAGAACCCATAGTAGCCCCTTGCAGGGGCAACTATGGGCTATGACCTCTAACCGCTGCCGCGGTATGAGTTTCATTAGTCAGCTGCAACGGACAGAGGAATTAAATGATGCATGCAATTTCAGAGAACTCCGACGCCAAAACTCCAAAATGTCGGCTTCAGCCGACATCAAACTGGTTAGACCCTGAATTCATTCAGGAGGAATAATCACGCTCAATCTTTGTGTTTCGCTCTCACCGCGGTTCATACATCCCGAACCAACTTCACGCCTGAAACCCGGGGTTGCGATGATGGTGGCTCAATGGAGGGATGATGGAGGGATGATCGCGATCATGCCTACGTTGGGTCGCCATTGGGGCAACATTAGGCCTAATCGCCTGGCACCACACCCCAATTACAAGTGCAGTTGACAAATATCACCCTTGCCACTCCACTTCACTCATCATGATCCTCATCAAATTGAACGAGCCCTCTATGTCCTTCTCCATCAAGTTTCTTCTAACTGCTCTCATTTTGCTCACCATTGAATACGCAAACGCCTGCAGCACCCTCTGCTTTAATCGAGAGAATCAGGCGCCCCTTTATGCCCAAAATTACGACTGGGATTTTGGAGATGGCATGGTGATGACCAATCCCATGGGAATTACACGAATCGCTCTGCAAAAGGAACAACCCTGGCAGTGGAAGTCGAAACTCGCCAGTATCACTTTTAATCAGTACGGATCCGGATTTCCCATCTCGGGCATGAACGAGAAAGGAGTCACCATTGCCACGCTCTGGCTCACGGAAAGCGAGTATCCGCCCAAGGATGAACGAAAAGAACTAAACATTCTCCAATGGATTCAATATCAATTGGATATGTCTGCCACCGTAGAAGAGGTGATAGACAGTCTCGAGGAGGTTCGCGTTGGACTCTATGCTCCCGGGATCAATCTTCATTACTTTATCTCCGATGCCACAGGAGACAGCGCAGCCATCGAGTTTCTATACGGTGAACCGGTCATTCGCCGGGGTGAGTCTCTCCCCTACCCGGCCCTCACCAATCATACGTACGACAAATCTCAAAGCTTTTACGAGTCGGTTACTGGCACTGTCTATAAACCGGAGGATGTGAAGAAACGCGACTCCTTGAATCGGTTTGCTCTCGCCGTCCACGAGCTTAAGGAAGCTAGTCCTGCCGCAAGTAGAGAGGTCGCTTTCGAGGCGCTCGATCAGGTCGCCCACCCGGAACGGACTCAATGGAGTGTCGTCTTTGATATCCAGGAAAAAGCCATCCACTGGAAGACAAAAGAAAATCCTGAGTTTCGCCATATCACTTTCAGTGATTTCAATCTCACGGACGGTAAAGCTGTTCTGGCGTCTGATGTGGATGAAGGTGAAGGTCACGTCGCGAAGAACTTTGAAATTTTAACCGTGGAGACGAATAGAGATCTGGTGGAAAGATCATTTCGTCAAACCCGGCAGGGAGGCCTTTCCCACGCTCCCCCACAAATTATCGATGAGGTCGCCTATACAGGAATGCCCGATGCCCACCTTCGCCATTACAGCCCCGGCGGAGCCTCCGAGGAATAGAAGGTCAATCTTCCCTTGGCTCCACACGTATTTGGGAGCTAGGGCTCAGGCATTCCTTTTGAGAGTTCTATTTCCGCATGATCGACCACCTCAACAAAACCCTCACACAACAAGATCTCGAGTTTGATCGTCAGCATATCTGGCATCCCTACACGTCGATGCTGGAACCATTGACGGCATACGGAGTTGAGCGATGCGAAGGGGTACGAATCCATCTGAGCAGTGGCGAGGCGCTCATCGACGGTATGTCGTCGTGGTGGTGTACCATTCACGGTTACAATCATCCTGCTCTCAATGAGGCGATCAAGACTCAGCTGGACTCCATGTCCCATGTAATGTTCGGAGGTCTGACGCATGCGCCTGCGATTGAGCTCGCGCGGAAACTCATCGAGATCACTCCGGAACATCTGCAGCATGTCTTCTTTGCTGACTCCGGTTCCGTCAGCGTAGAAGTGGCGATCAAGATGGCTATACAGTACCACCAGGCAACAGGATCTCCCGAGAAGACAAAGCTTCTGACCATTCGCTATGGATATCATGGCGATACGCTTGGCGCCATGTCCGTTTGTGATCCGGTTACGGGCATGCATTCCCTGTTTCGTGGAATCCTCCCCCAGCAGATATTTCTCGATTCTCCCGATATACGTTTTCATGATGACTGGGATCCTGAGTCGCTCAATGTTCTCAAAGAAGCACTAGAAGTGCACCACAAAGAAATCGCAGCGATGATTGTCGAACCAGTCGTCCAGGGCGCAGGCGGTATGCGGTTCTATCATCCGAGATGGCTGAAAGAGGCTAAGGCTTTATGCGAACGGTACAACGTCCTCTTGATTCTTGATGAAATTGCAACGGGGTTTGGTCGGACCGGCAAGCTGTTCGCCTGCGAGCACCCAGAGATTACGCCGGACATTATGTGCCTCGGAAAAGCGCTGACTGGTGGCTATATGACTCTGTCCGCAACACTCACGACGCAGAAGGTCGCTGAAGGAATCTCCTCAGAAGGAGGAGTCTTCATGCATGGTCCCACCTTTATGGGCAATCCGCTCGCTTGTGCCGTGGCGAACGCCAGTATAGACACACTGCTTGATTCAGACTGGAAGCAGAAGATCGACCATATTCACGATAGTCTGGAAAAAGGTCTCACACCTTGCCGTGACATGAAAGAAGTCAAGGATGTGAGAACCCTCGGCGCCATCGGCGTCGTCGAATGTCACGAGCCAGTAGACGTGCAGAGGATTCAGAAAGAGTTTATCGCCCGCGGCGCCTGGATCCGACCTTTCGGACGCCTTGTCTATCTCATGCCTCCTTTTATTATCAGTGACGAGGATTTGGGAAGATTGACGTCTGCATTGTGTGACGGGTTGAGGGCGTATATGGACTCTGCTGCAGAATAGAACCAGTAAATGTCCAACCCCTCCCGGGGTTGTGTTATATTTCTATCCCTACCCATGGTAGCCTTCGCTAAAGATCGGCAAACATGGGCTATGACCTCTAACCGCTCCCGCGGTATAGACCATAAGAATTCTTGAACCTTTTTCGCAAATCATGCGAACCAGAAATTCTTCACGGGTCCTTGAGCCTCTGTTTTCCCACGAGCGCAGCGAGGCTTTAGTCAGGGAATTCTCCTTTGTTGAGTGGATCACTTTCCTGGGAGCGCCGAGCGGTGCTCGGCTCAGTGTTCCAAAAAAAAACAGCCCATTAGTTTGCAGAAGGACCACACTGAAGCGTCATTTGAATTCACTCTTCCTTGAGAGTGTAGTAAGACAGTCGGAAACCGCGCCGGACACCGTCCAGCGTTCCCAGGGGATGAGGAATTCTGCCCAAGAGAACATTCGTTAAATTTAAATTTACCGCCCGACCTTATTGGTTCGTTAAATGAATGTTTAACCAACTCTCCCCATCCCATCCATCCTCATCCATCTGTGGCTCCACCCTGCCTCATCTTCCATTTGACCATACCCAATCCTCCTGCCATGGTTCCTACGACTTCATTTCAACGATTCTTCCTGGAGATTTTTCCATGATTGAAAATAGACTCATCGGCTCTTTGCCAAAAATCGGTATCCGACCCGCCATCGATGGACGACTCGGAGGCGTGCGCGAATCTCTTGAACAGACAACGCTCGACCTCGCGAAGTCCGTCGCAACGCTGATCGAAAAGAAAGTCCGCCACGCAAATGGAGCCGCCGTCGAATGCGTCATACCAGAATTCTGCATCGGAGGGATCGCTGAGTCGGCTAAGACCGCCGAGCTTTTTGCCAAAGAACAGGTGGGCCTCTCCCTCACTGTTTCTCCCTGCTGGTGCTATGGCGCGGAAACCATGGACATGGATCCTCACACGCCCAAAGCGGTCTGGGGATTTAACGGAACGGAACGACCCGGTGCTGTCTATCTCGCAGCGGTTCTTGCAGCCCATGCTTCCAAGGGTGTACCTGCTTTCGGCATATACGGAAAAGATGTCATGGATGCAGGCGACCTTTCTATTCCCGAGGATGTGGAAGAAAAGATCCTGAGATTTATCAGAGCCGGGCTCGCCGTTGCGACGATGCGCGGCAAGAGCTACCTCTCCCTCGGCGGCATCTCTATGGGCATCGTTGGGTCGCTTGTTGACCATGAGTTCTTCGAGGCCTATCTCGGCATGCGTGTAGAAGCGGTGGACATGAGCGAAGTCACGCGACGTCTGGAGCGCGGTATATATGATGAGAAAGAATTGACGAAAGCAGTTGCCTGGGTGAAGGCAAACTGTACCGAGGGTCAGGATTATAACCCTCCCGAGAATCAGCTCTCTCGCGAAGAAAAGGACGATGACTGGGAAATCTCTATCAAGATGGCGCTCATTACCCGCGACCTCATGGTTGGAAATAAGAAGCTGGAGGATATCGGATACGGAGAAGAGGCGCTCGGCCGTAATGCCATCGCCGCTGGATTTCAGGGGCAACGTCAGTGGACCGACCACTTCCCGAACGGTGATTTCATGGAGGCGATCCTTAACAGCTCCTTCGACTGGAATGGTGTGCGCCAGCCGTATATCGTTGCAACGGAGAACGATGCCTTGAATGGCGTCTGTATGCTGATGGGTCATTTACTGACGGGAACAGCACAGCTGTTCGCCGATCTCAGGACCTACTGGAGTCCTGACGCCGTGAAACGCGTGACGAACTATACGCTGGAAGGTCGTGCAGCCGACGGCATTCTGCATCTGATTAATTCAGGACCGGCAGCGCTCGACTGCACCGGTGAAATGACAGAGAGCGGCAAGCCGGCCGTCAAGCCTCACTGGGACGTCACCGAGAAGGATGCCGAGGCCTGTCTGAAAGCGACCACCTGGCATTGCGGCATGCTGGAGTATTTTCGAGGTGGCGGCTGGTCGACTCGATTCAAGACTAAGGGGGGAATGCCTGCGACCATGTTCCGGATTAACCTGGTGCACAAGCTGGGCCCCGTACTTCAAATTGCCGAAGGCGAGACCATTGAGCTACCGGACGAGGTTCACGACACGCTGGACGGTCGGACGAACCCCACGTGGCCGACAACCTGGTTCGTTCCCTACATCGGCAATGGCGGAGCTTTCGAGAGCGTCTATACGGTCATGAATAACTGGGGGTCAAACCACTGCGTCATGAGCTATGGTCATATCGGAGCCGACCTGATTTCATTGGCAGCGCTGCTGAGAATCCCTGTGCATATGCATAACGTGCCTGAGGACCGCGTCTTCCGACCAAAAGCCTGGGCGTCTTACGGAACCGACAACCCCGAAGGAGCCGACTTCAGAGCCTGCGAACAATTCGGACCGCTGTATAAGTGAACTATAGCCAAGTTAACTCAGATTTATTGCCATACGATCAGGCTATTATTACTCTGATGTCACCGAGATTGTAGAAACTGCAATGTACAAGCATTTAGAAATCACTTCCACTTTATCGCCCGAAACTTTCAAGCTGAAAACTTTGCCAACGATAGAATAGAAGTTTTGCAAATAATTAGATATTCAGTCACAGTAGATAATCGTCCATGTGCAATACTTCAATTATTCTATATGCCAACTCTGCATACCTATCCTCTGGAGGAGAATCATCACTAATGAAGCGGATTTCTCGAGCATTATAAGAGACACCAAAATCCTGATTGGCATTTGCTATGCCGATGTTTGTAAAATTCCTGACAAGATCCGGATCTAAATTTCCATTCTCACAATTATTAAGATCGATTACGATTTGTTCGTTCGAAGTCTCTTCTTCCTTCCTGAGTACAATTGCAAGGTAGTTGTGATAAGGTCCGGTTACCTTGGTAACAACATATGCCCCATCTTGGCTTATTACTCTCATTTTTACACTTTCCAGTTGGAATCAGGGCAGTGGTGGCGTCGGGAATCTGCGACTTGCGGCATTATGTGCTGCATTGTAACTTGGCCCATGATTTCTCATGTACCAAGCTTCGGCGGTCTCGTGAAAGAGAAATCTCAAATCATCATCCGTATGAGATCCATTTTCTAGTCGCAGCCACGCCTTGGCTTGGCCTAGATCGCTATCGAATCGCTTGAATCTGGCTGGATATCCTTTGTCTACAAAACGGTCTAACAAGTGCCTCTGGTAGAATACATGATCTTTCACTTTCTGGATATTTGCTGGCTTATAACCAGTATTATTGGCGATGCTTCTCACATCGGTATTTGAAGCTCTGATCGCATCGTAAAGGTCATCTCCATTGCCACTGAAGTTTCCAGAACCAGTTTGGGGTAATGCATTGTCTAACCGTGACCTTGCAAAACCTTTCGCCCGGCTTCCAGCGAACTTGACCACCATGCCACCGCCCGAAACGGCACCCACCAAAGTGATTCCGTCCTGAGCAATTAGCCACGAGCTACTTAGAAAAGCTTCGGGTCCTCCCCAACCAACGCTGTAAAAGGCTCTCGCGGTGCGTGATCCAAAGTTGTTTAGTTCGTTTCCGAGGTCGTTAAGATAGGTCTGCCCAACCCTGTGCGAAAGTACAGCTGGATGGAATTCAAGCGCTGGTGCGTAAGTTGTGAGGCTATCAACACGGCTATCCCATGAAGAATTCAGAGAATCTACGCCGCCAGCTAAGTATGCCCCGGGTGTCGCCTGAAGCCCAAGCGGATCGATGTTTGACCATGGGTTATTACCGGCAAAGATGTATCCACTTCCACGAGAAGATGAATCTCCCCAGATGCCGGGGAGATCACGTGATATAGATCATCATATCTGCCGCCGACCTAAGGAACCGCCATGCCTCATGGCACGCTCCCCTACCTGAGCTTGATATACAATCTACAATTTCAAATCTATTATCTCGCGCCGAGGCGCGGGGGCGCAGAGGAGGACAGCTACTTACGACCCCATCTTGTAAACCCTATTTATCATTTCTATATAATATCAACAAATGCAGTGAAAGGAGATCGAGAGGGCTTTAATGTTCTCCACATTTCGCATTGCTTCGTGTTATTCGCGGACGATTCAATCCCGGAGACATTCCCTTCCAAGGCTAGGAATCCCAGGGGAACGGTAGCGTGCGGGTTGTTGATGTGAGAATCACCGATGTACACTGATTCACACCGATAGGGGCGGAGTTGCCACCACTCCCCTTCTCCTCATCCGAGCGCAGAGAGGCTTTAGTCGAGGCTTGTACTTCAGTGCAAGCTCACTGGATTCCCGAACAGCCGCAGAACCGTTTAAACGGTTTGACTATACAAGGTCTTCCTCCAGCTGGATGAGGTGAAACTGCTCGCGCCAGAACTAGGTGTATAAACTTATGGCGGCCATCGTTATCCTATCCACTGGCCATGTTGCATGAGTCTAAAAGGATTCACAGCGAACAAATGCAACTCCAGTAACACCCTTATTGGTCAGACCTTTTGCCATATCCTCTCGGACAAAAATGGCATTGGGAAAATTGGCTAACCGAAATACAGGCAATCCGTTTGGGATTGCTGATGAGATCAGCACGCTTTTTTCCAAGGAACGAATCTTCCCACTTGCTGATCGACTAAGGATAGATCTTTCATGGTTCAAGCAGTCTATTTTAATCGTTGGGTTGAGAACGTAATAGCCGTCAACCAGACTCTCATCGGATTCTCTATAAACGGGAGCTGGAAGAAGCTGGACACCCTCGGCTGTTTCAAACAGTTGGAGAAGGTTCAGTAATTTCGCCGAACATACAAACCACGAAATTGGATTTCCAATCAGATCTCCCAACTGAGCCCTATCTGAGTCATCAAGATACAGCTTGAGTCCATCAGGAAAGAGCTGAGCAAGATCGCCCTTCCACAACGATGTTAAGTTATATCCATTCATTTCATAATCTCTTATGACACTTAGATCGCTACGCTCGGAATCAAAAAGCATTCGGTGATAATTCATAATTTGCTCCTAGGGAACCCATACATCTTTACTACGGTAAGGCCTTAGTGCACCACTGCCTATATCCTTCTCAATCCCATCATAAACTTCTTTCAACGCACGTCTAGCAGGTTCTTGACCCTGTCCAGCTATGTCTTCATATGCCGAATCCAAACGGTCGCGAATCGATTGATGATACTCCGGAGTATGCCTACCAATGTGATTTCCCAAATCCATTTGATTCGCAGGATCAGAATACAAATCCACATTAGCCTCCTTCACCAAAGGGTGGTTTTGATGATTGTAAGTTTTGTTCTCATCGGGAATCTTATGATGATTCTGTATTGGAGCTGTCCTGCTGGTACTTTTCGATTTATCAAGATTCGGCAAAGGAAAGGAAACACTTCCTCTCCGCGAAGTACTTGCTGATATACTTGAAACGTTAAATGATACTCCAGAAGTTCCTGCTAGCGCCATACCTCCTACGCGTTTAAGTGCGACGACATCGGCGATAAAGAGGACTGACTGGGCGACTTCGATAAACACGGCCCCGAAGAGTCCCCCCCCTTGACGGATGCATGACCCGACTTCGCTCCAAAATCTCTCAACCAACCAGTGGTTGTCAGACCAGCATCTGACCTAATATTCAGTAGAAGATGTGTTGTTTCAAAATCTTGAAGAGGAGTAGGAGGATTAAGTGAAAAAAGACCGGGGTTTAGCCACTGATCAAGAGCGTTAAACGGAATTTCTATGGTACAAAGATACGTGTCAAACGAGCGATCCCCGAGCGGGCCATAAGGGTCCATCATCGACCATGGGTTATTACCGGCAAAGATGTATCCATTCCCACGAGATGATGGATCTCCCCAGATGCCGGGGAAATCACGTGATATAGACTATCATATCTGCCGCCGATCTAAGGCACCCCCATGCCTCATGGTGGCCTCCCCTACCTGACCTTGATATACAATCTACAATTTCAAATCAAATATCTCGTGCTGAGGCGTAAGGTCGCAGAGCACGACTTTTAGTGATCCCCCATCTTGTACATCCTGTTCGTCATGTCTATATAATATCAACAAATGCAGTGAAAGGAGATCGAGAGGACTTTAATGTTCTCCACATTTCGCATTGCTTCGTGTTATTCGCGGACGATTCATTCCCGGGAACATACCCTTCCAGAGCTAAGCGCCTTTACTTCTGTTGGCCATCGTTATCATCTCCAGAGAAGGTTCAGAAAGAACCAGAGATAGACTGAAGCATTATTGTATATAAACAACTAACGGAGGGCAAGGAAATGAATGTTAAGGACCTCCTTCTATGAAAGGGAATAATTCGTTAAACTTTTTCCTGATACGCGATGATTGGGAAAGAGCATCCAAAGCTTCACGCTTGTCTATATTCTCATGAACATCAAATCCTCTTAGGGACGCGATTCCGAAGAGAGCCTTCTCCTCGACAAGAGTTCGACTGAAGATTGGAACAAACCCAATTATTTTATATACGTCGCAAAGGTCACGATCGAAATCCATTAAATCCAAGATGTAAGTAGGGAAGTCAGATTCGTTCTGAACGATCCGTGTAGCCCATTCACGCAACTCAGAAGTTGATATAGCCTGACTCATAAGAGCTACAACAACGAATCCTATATCTTCCGAATCATCCTCTGTAATTTTCATATAATCCCCCTAACATTTGTTATCATGTATGGTTTAAATCTATCTAGCTTATTGACTGAATGCAAGCGTCGTTTCTTATTGCCATCGTTATCATCTCCAGGGAAAGAATAGAAAACTCCGGAGATAGACAACACCCTGACCAATCGTCAGCAACTACCGAATGGTAACGAAATGAACGCTTACATTAAATCATCAAGTTCGCGCCCCTTTTATTTTCACCACAACCTTACAGATCGTATTTTCGAAGAATACTTTTTAGTTGTAGCTAATCCTCTTACCTCTACTTCTTTAACGGATAGACGGTTTCCCGTCGACCAAGCCTATTGGGGAATGGGTTGATCCATTCTACTACAGACTTGCCTATGTGTCACAGTTTGAGCAGACCTGTTGAAAAACCCTCGCATCTGCATATAATCAAGCCCTTAGAGACGATCACCATTTAAAGCTTTTTGTCTAGTTCATCGACAAGCTTGAGTGCAGCTTCATAATCTTCATCAACAGGTAACCCCTTCGCGACTAACGCTTTGTACTTATGCATTGCTGCTTCTAATTCTTGCTCAAGCTTTTTCGAGGCCTGAGGGTCACAACTAATGTTTTCTTGTGATAGAAAAGTTGTCGCATAAGCGGGAATGCTCAGGAGCCATTCATGCAGCTTATTGTCTATACTTTCCCAATCTGACGTCTGAATGCCAATGTCTACGCCGAATTCTCCCACTTCCTGGTCGAATTCAGGATATTTTAGGCCTGAAAAGCCAAATCCGCCATATTGACCGTCTGCTCTCACTGCTATAAGTAAACACTTGTAAGGGAGGCCGACTGGAGAAACAGCAGAAGTAGACTCCTCCAAGAGTTCAATTCGAGGCTTTATGGTTCTACCTGCGTCACGCCCATTGTACTGTCCGACAAACGATACCTTGCGTTTCATACTCTTCCTATTTCTTTCTGGCACCAGCCCATGATTCGAAATTCAAGGAACCAAGCTGAACCTCCATTGAAATGTACTCTAGGTTGAGCCTGCTCTATCCTAAACCGTTGTCAATGAGTTCAACAGTAGCCAGACAATAATATAGTCACTTTGGTGCCAATCGGAAGAGCAGCCTTATATCCTTTGAGGTCGAAAAAGTGAGCACATTTGATTATGCTCTTCAATCGACATGTGATGCAAGATACATATCACTCATTCCCTCTTTCCTTTGAATTCCTTCAATCTTATCGCTTCGCCTTGAGCTTCCCCCCTCTCCCCCTGCATTCTTTTCTTGCCATTGTTTCCGCTCGTTCGCTAGCGGTCTGGAGTTTGTAGACTTAACGAGGAAACTCTGAAGAAATGGCCTCATTTCGCCGGTCGGCTGAAAAGCGTATGAAGGATAACCCTAAAGCTTTCCAGAAGACCACGCCCAAGAAAGCAGCTGCTCCCAAGAAGAAGGCGACAAAAGCTCCCTTGAAGAGTCGCGCAACGAAGGTGGCCAAACCGTCTGCCTCTCGTTCGCGAAAGAGCAGTCAGGGCTATCGCCCGGGTAAAGTTCTGACCTGGACTGCTATTGCTGCTATCATTCCTGTCTTTGCGTTAATGGGAGCTCCTGTCGGGCTCGTTGCCGCCTGGATACACAGTCATGAATCAATGGTGGAGTTCGAAGCTTATAATCCACCTGAAGCAACGCTCATTAAAGACAACACAGGCAGGCATTTAGCCGCGCTATATGAGCAGCGTCGTTATGTAAGTAAATACGAAGACTTTCCTGCCCTGATGCCGATGGCTTTCGTTTCCATCGAGGATGAGCGTTACTTCCAGCACTTTGGCGTGGATTTCCGTGGGATCGCCCGCGCAGCGATCATGAACATTGTGCGAGGTCGTTTATCTCAGGGAGCCTCTACAATTACACAACAGACAGCCAGGAACCTGCTGACTGATATCGGGTCGGAGAAAACTGCCTCGCGCAAGTTGCGCGAGATGCTGACGGCGTTTCGCATGGAACACCTTTACTCGAAGGACCAGATCCTCGAAGTCTATCTGAATCAGATTTACCTGGGTAGTGGCAGCTATGGTGTCGAGGCCGCATCGAGGACCTACTTCGGCAAATCAGTGAACGACCTCGAGCTCCCTGAAGTTGCCCTGATGGCAGGACTCCCCCAGCTGCCTGAACGGTACTCTCCACTTAATAATATGGATAAGGCGAAACGACGTCGCGACCAGGTCCTCTTCAAGATGCTGGAGAATGGCGTGATCACCGATCGTGAGTACGCCGATGCCGTGACAGAGGAGATCGCCTTGAACCCTGAGAAGGTTTCTCGATCCGCGGCTCCTTACTTTATGGATGCGATTCGTAGAGAGCTCGCCGATCACCCGGAACTTGGAGGCGACCGTCTTCAGCGTGCCGGTTGGGAAATTCAGGCGACGATCAATCCTCTCGCACAGGCAATCGCAGAAGAAGTGCTGAAGAGTGGCCTCGCGCGCGAAGAGAACGAATGGCTGGCGCTGAGAAATGAACGATATCGATCAGAGTTGTCGAAGCCCGGAGCATTTGATCCGCCGCAGAATGGCGAAATCTGTATGGGCAAAGTTATTCGCTTCTACGAGAACTCGATTGTTGTACAGCTACCTTCGGGTCATCGAGCAGACCTGACCATTCCCGAGGGGTCTGCTCATTTCTTCGAGAAGGGTGTCAGCCTGAACGTTGGAGAGGGTGTGGATATACTTGTCGAGGAGACGAATGAGAACAGTATTATTTTCAAAGGTAAACTTTTACCGGAAACAAGACTCCAGGGCGCCCTTGTCTGTCTGGATAGCCAATCGGGAGAGGTGCGTGCTCTCGTTGGAGGAAGAGACTACTACGACAGAGAAAACAACGGATTCTTTCATCGTGCTTTGATGGCACGACGTCAGGCTGGATCCACGATTAAGCCGTTCTTTTTTGCTTCTGCTCTGGCTCATGGTATACGGCCAACGAAGATACTGATGGATACAAAGATTATCTTTAACGATGGCTATACGCCGAGAAACTATGATAATCGTTATGTGGGCCCTGTGACAATGCAGCGTGCACTTGAGAAGAGCAGAAACGTGCCGACGATTGCTCTTGTGCGGGAAACAGGGCTGAAAGACGCCATCGAATATGTGCATCTATTCAATCGCACAGACGGTGAACAGAGTTGGGACTTACCGCTTGAATGGCCTGTTGTGCTGGGTTCGACGGGTGTTACGCCTTTTGAGTTAGCAGTTGCTTACCAGCCCTTCGCAAACGCCGGTCTATCCACAGGGGCATCGCTGCTTGATTCAGTTCGGAACAGTGATAATCGGGAATCTGTGCGTATAGAATCGACAGACCCATTACAGATTACAGATTCTGCAACGGCTGCATATATGCTACAGATGTTGACTGGTGTGATGCATAATGGCACAGGGCATTCTCTCATTGAAGGGATGCCGTTAAGTTTGCGTCATCGTGTCGCAGGTAAATCAGGTACCACCAACGACAATCGAGACGCATGGTTCGCTGGGTTTACTCCCCATGATGTCGTCGTTGTCTGGGTTGGATTCGATCAAAACATTCCTCTTGGGCCTGGACGAACGGGCAGTAAGGCAGCAGGTCCGATCTGGGCGGACTATATGACTGAACTGTGGGGAACGAAGTCAGATGTGGAGAAGCGAGCTCCCTTCCGTATTTCTGAGGAGTATATGCTGGTTTGCTTAGATGACGAAACTGGCAGTTTGATTGGCACCTTGGAATCAAACGACAGCGCCTTACCCGAGACGGGTTACAACTGGCGTGTCCTGACGAAGCAGGACTATCGTCAGCGCTATTTGCAGCGCGACCGAGCGTCTGAAGACCGCCTGTTGAACTCTGGTGATTATTTAACTCAGCGCGTCGATTCTTACTGAGTCCGTCCCATTTTTTCGCAGTTCATTTTGCCACAGTATCAAAATGAGTCTCATTTAGAGACTCCATATTGAGACTTATGAATTATATTTCACGTTCTGGAATCAAGGATTCCTCGAGCCCATTTTATTGTGCTTTGCAACTCAGAAAAAGCGTAGAAATTCTTTCGTCTTTAGTTGGGAGTTTCAAACGGGTTGTCGTCGCTCATTCTGCTAAGAAAAAGGGGACTTTTGCCTTCCTTTTGTTTTCTTGAGAGGTGTTTTCCCTTTCATGAAAAAGCGCTAACTTTTTGAAAATCAGTGATAGAGAAAAAACTTATGTTCACAAAGTGTGTGCTGGCACAAAACAAGCATAGGATACAACTCAAGACAACAAGTAGAACAAACAAATCAGTTAAACCAACTGTCTGATAAGTAAGACCAGATAGAAAGGAATACAGCTAGAAACATACATAGATTTGCTCAGTCGTGGTGGATTAAATATGACAATGAGGCTTGTCTCCCTTATGGTAAACATAGGGGCATTCCCACCGAATCAATCCCACCGCCCTTAATTGGGACTTATCCCACCAGTAGTAATCCCACCAATAAACAATCCCACCTGTAAGCCTCATGAAACCACCTGACACCAAGCTCCCTCTCCGGAGGGAGCTTTCTTTTTCGTTTGCAGGTGGACATCGATTATAACGATATTCCCCCCAGACACATAGGAGCCTTTCACTTGCTGGATGAAGAAAAACAACAATCGGAGTTTATGTCCTCTTACCTCGTTGGTATCCAACGAAAGGACCAGACCCGTCAGATCGCAGATGAGCATCTTGAAGAACTTGTTTCGCTGGTCGAAACTCTCGGAGCACCAATAATTGGACAAGAGATGGCCAATCTGAATGTACCTAACGCCAAATTTCTCCTTGGTTCCGGCAAAGCAGAAGAAATCATCGAGCGAGCAAAGGCAGAAAATGCAGAAATGATCATCATTGATGATGATCTCTCCCCTGCTCAGCAACGTAACTGGGAACGGGCATCCAAGCTGGCCGTCATCGACCGCCGCGAGATCATCCTCGATATATTCGCTCAACGCGCTCAGACGAAAGAAGCTCGCCTCCAGGTTGACCTCGCGCGCATGCAGTATTCACTGCCACGTCTGAAACGTGCCTGGACACACCTCGAACGTCAGCGTGGTGGTCGAGGGTTCATCGGCGGCGCTGGTGAGGCTCAGATCGAGGTGGATAGACGTATTGTCCGAGACAGAATAGCCCAGACAAAGGTAGAGCTTGAGCAAGTCCGTAAACAACGGGCAACGCAGCGAAAGAGCCGTAAACAAAGACCCACGCCAACCGCCGCACTCGTTGGCTATACGAACTCTGGTAAATCATCAATCCTCAACAAATTGACAGGAGCAAGCGTGTTGGCTGAGGACAAGCTCTTTGCGACACTGGATCCAACCACCCGTCGTATCGAGCTCCCGCATAATCAGCCACTTCTTCTCTCAGACACAGTGGGATTCATACGCAAGCTGCCGCACAATCTTGTGGAAGCATTCAAAGCGACGCTCGAAGAGGCTCAAGTGGCGGATTTCCTGATTCATGTGCTCGATGTCAGCCATGCTGCAGCAAAAGAGCATCTTGAGGCCACTCATCAGGTTCTCGCAGAGCTGAAACTCGATAATCGTCCGTGTCTGTATGTACTGAACAAAGTGGACCTGGTTACCGACCCTCTACGGCTTTCGGAATTTACATCCGTGTGCGAGCCCTACGTCATAACTAGTGTGAAGTCTGGTGAAGGAATTGAAGACTTACGAAACTATTTGTCTAAGCTGGTTACCACTGATCTCGAAACCATGCACCTGCGGATTCCTTCTGAGCGGCATGATCTTGTTTCATTCGTGCACCGTGAAGGTGTCGTAAAAGAGTGCAAATATCAATATGATGGCGTGTATATGATTGTAGACTTGCCCTTGAAGCACGTCCCAACAGTTAATGATTATCTTCTGAAAGAAACAGACGAAATCGAATCATCTCCTGGGGAGATATAACGTTTAGATCATGTCGGTCATTATACTCGATGATGAAGTCAACATGGGGAAAGTCCTCCACAAGGTATTCACCCTCGAGGGCATTGATTCAATAAACACTGATGATCCCGATACGGCTATCCAGAAAGCTCTGTCCCAGAACGTAAATGTCTTTCTCAGCGATTTGAGAATGCCATCGAAATCTGGTGAAGAAGTTCTCAGCGAATTAAAGAACAAAGGCTTCAAGGGTGAGGTCATCATCATGACAGCCTACGGCACCGTTGAAAGTGCAATGAATTGTGTCAAGATGGGCGCATTCGACTATATCACCAAGCCCTTTGATACAAAGAACCTGATCAAGCTTGTGAAAGAGGCGATGGAAGCCTCTAAATCGAGTGGAGCTGATTCCGGTCAATCGCCCCAACCTAAAGAGGCTACAGAAACGGCCGAGGAAGAAACGGCACACGCCTCCGACGGAAAAGTTCAGCTTATTGGCCACTCCAGTGAGATGAATAAAGTGAAGGAGCTGATCGATCGGATTGCTCCCACAAATACGTCTATATTGATTTACGGTGAGAGCGGAACTGGGAAAGAGCTTGTTGCGCAAAGCCTTCATGACCGCTCAAACAGAGGTGCCAACCGGTTTGTTGCCATCAACTGTGCCTCGATTCCAGCTTCACTCATGGAAGGGGAACTGTTTGGTCATGAAAAAGGGGCCTTTACAGGGGCCATTGACAAGAGGACCGGTTTAATTGAGGCAGCCCACGGTGGCACGCTTTTCCTTGATGAGATCGGCGAGCTCCCACTGGAACTCCAGGCCAAGCTTCTCCGCGCTCTTCAGGAAAAAGAGATCTCACGTGTTGGCTCGATCGATTCCGTCAAGGTTGATATACGAGTTGTTGCAGCAACGAACAGAAACCTTGAAGACGAAGTTCGTGAAGGTCGGTTTCGCCAGGATCTCTATTATCGACTCAACGTCTTGAAGGTTAAGCTTCCTGCTCTCAGAGAGAGAAAGAGCGATATTCCTGAGCTGGTTCACTTTTTCCTCAAGATCTATGCAAAGGAATCTGGTCTCCCTGTGCTTAAGATTTCTCCCCAGGTGATGAGTTATATTGTCCAGCAGGACTGGCCAGGAAACGTTCGCGAACTGAGAAATTTTATCGAACGTCTATCGGTGATGACCGATGGGGACGAAATTACCGTTGAAAATCTGCAGGAAGTGGCCGTGTTCGATTCTAATGTTTCTCGCTCATTGAAGGAGATGCCAGATATGCCGACGCCTGTGGATGATGCGGACTCATCAAGCATCGTGGACTTTCGCCAGGCTCGCGACATCTTTGAGAAAAAGTATATCGAGAAAGTGCTGGAATCTACCGAAGGTAACGTATCTGAGGCAGCCAAACGCGCAAAGATGAGCCGTCGTAATTTCTACGACAAGATTGAAAAGCTGGGTGTTGATCTGAACAAGTATAAGTGATCTTTGAAGTTGGCATATTCTGAGACCGACGATCCCTGACATTCTTTCCCCGCAACCGCATACAAAGCTCTCTATCCAGATTAACAGTCTTTCAACCTTCATTAAACATGGGAGATATAACCGATTGTTGTGGATGAGTGGTAAGAGGCACCCATTTGATTAGGC
>CAYTGM010000034.1:0-46669 GCA_964437365.1 uncultured Candidatus Sumerlaeota bacterium
ATGCTTTACATGGGCAGTGACACGATAGTGACAAGATAGCCGATAAGGATGAATTTTGAAGGATAAAGGAGGAGGAGAGAAACCTTTTAGAACATTGACACTGCTAACTTTAGAATGGAGCCGATGAGCGGATTTGAACCGCTGACCTACGCATTACGAATGCGTTGCTCTACCAGCTGAGCTACATCGGCACCGGAGAAACGCGATACAAGAAAAGACCTCCTCGGATGTCAAGGACATAGAGTTTAATCAGCACCATCCTCGCCCAGTTGGAGCCATCTTCAAAAGTCCTTAGATCAGCATGAAAGAGGAACATATTCGACCGGACGCAGGTTCCTGGAATAAGAAATCATGAGTGATCTTCGGCATCCAGGATTGTAGAAGGAAGACACCCGAGCTATCTCTGACGATTAACATGCGAAACATCAACAAGCCTCTTTTCTGCCAGCCAGCTTCTCTTTCGCTCTCCGTTGAATATTCATTGAGGACATTGACATGATCTGAGCATCTTTCAGCTCTTCACCATTATTCTTCAGCGCTTGTCTGGCGAAACCGAGGACGTCCTGGACCGTGGGAACAAGTCTTATCTATACATCGAACCACCCGAAGCACCTCGCGATCGAACTCACCACGCGATGCAACGCGGAGTGTCGCATGTGTCCTCACAGCTATGAAGCCTTCGGAGACGATCTTGATGTAGGTATACTCGAGCAGCTGGAAAAGGTCGATTTGAAGTCTGTACAGACAGTCGAGCTGTGCGGCCTGGGAGAACCGTTTCTTTCCCCTCAGCTTCTCCCCCTTTTCCGAAGATTTCATCAGGCAGGGTGTACCCTTGATACAACGTCGAACGGAACGGTGATGACTCAAGCAATCGCCGAGGAGATTGTCCGTTTCAACCTTGTGCTGAGTCTATCGATTGACGGAGCGACGCAAGAAACCTTTGAGTGGGTTCGACCTCGTTTGAAATTTGAAAAGCTTTTGCGCACGTTGAATCTCCTGAAAGAGTCAGCCGAGAAAACAGGCTCTGAGACTCAATATCGATTGCAGTTCTATGTTCTTGGGATGGTTCGGAATATACACGAGCTGCCCGACATTGTATCAATGGCATCAAAATACCACGCGCAGCAGGTAACGCTGAACATCATGAGCGCGGAGGATTATCCCGACGTTCGAGGGCACGAGCTGTGGCATTATCCTGAGCTGACCACGGCAGCGATCAGAGATGCCATGAAGCGCGCAGAAAAGCTGGGCGTCGCCCTGGACATCCCTGATGTCTATAAGAAAATCTATTTTGAGAACCAGGGTTCTGTTGCTGAAAAGCCCCTGGAGTCTTTTGTCCCTGACAAAGAAATGCTCGTCAGTGATCGTAACAGTGATCCTCCGACGTTTTACGTCCCGCGAAAAGAGAAGGCCGCCTCAGGCTCGCCACGCATTGCCACAACAAACATCGAGGTCCTGACAGAAGGAAACAGCAATACATCATCCCCTTCCACCGGAAAAACCTGTCGGTGGCCCTGGGAATCATTCGTTCTCACCATTAACGGGTCCGTTAACCCCTGCTATGCTCGTATAGATATGGGAGATTTGAATCAGTCAGGCTTTAAAGAAATCTGGCAGTGCGAACGTTATGAAATTCTGCGCAAGAGCATTCACTCTCACAACCCTCCGAAAATGTGCCAGCGATGCCCCTACAGCTTCGGGATCAACGGCGGCGACCCAGAAGCTTTCGACCGGTCGTACACGCACTATACACGAGTGCCGGCCTCAGACTTTTGTACAGAGAAAAGCCTGCTCAAA
Source organism: uncultured Candidatus Sumerlaeota bacterium (assembly GCA_964437365.1). Classification (GTDB taxonomy): domain Bacteria; phylum Sumerlaeota; class Sumerlaeia; order SLMS01; family SLMS01; genus CAYTGM01. The sequence goes on from CAYTGM010000034.1 coordinate 1,798, forward strand.
GGCTTCCACCATGTTGAGAGAGATCAGCAGGGAAATCTATACTGCTGGATGAGCGACAAGGGGACGCTGAAATTGATTGCGGGAGAGGGTGCTCGGTTTTTGGTGTTGGAGATCTTTCCTGAACTGCCCGTAGGGACCTTAAATCTGGGTCGTGCGAGGGTTGACGGGCATGCCTGGGAGCCTTTCGAAACCTCCTCTGACAGAATACTCGTCCCTATTCCTGAAGGGAATTCTGCCGCGACGATGATCTGCGAGATTGAAATGTTTCACGGCTATCGGTTCGAGAACGATGAGCGTGTTCTGGGTCTTGGGCTGAGGGGCATTTCGGTTCTTTACGACGGGGATTAGAGCGCCGGGCTCACACCAAGGATTCCTTTTCTCGATATCGGTATCAGCGAGAGCGGCTATCGCGATCGCAATCGACTCTTAGGAGTCCCTGAGCATACGAGATATGGATTGTTTGAGTTCCGATATGAAGACGCGAAGCCACTCGAACTGCTCCCTTCTTGAGATTGCAGAACGATCTCGTTCTCTCGCAGGAAACCAGGGCCGAAGGTCCGTCACCATACCAGCCCAGCTCGTAGTCGAGCGAAGCCGACGAAGGGCTGGGTTACTTGGATAAGAGGATCCGGAGGGCTGTAAGCCCGATACATGACTTCATGTGATAGATCGGGCCTTCAGCCCTCTATGATTCATTGACCCCTGTACCCAGCCTGCGCTCGCTACGCTGGGCTTCAGACTGGGCTGGTATAGAGACGCACCTTTGGTGCTTGGGGTCGCTCAAGACAGTCGGCCCCTGTGGCCAATTGTGAAGAGTCATTTGAGTTTCGATGAGGAGACCCGATCCCGATCCCGAAAATCTTGAAATTGCACCACTATTCCTGCGTTTTGATCCATCCATATCCACCACTTTCGTTCACCATCTATCTAAGCCTTTATTTTGAAGATAACTCTAGTGCGACGGATCAGGAGATCCGCACTCCCATAATTTCGCGCTTGCTGTAAGAGGACCTTGATAAAAACTCGCTTCCAAACTCCACAAGGTTCGATGCCGGAGCGATGCCGGAGCGATCCAGGAGCGATGGGCATCGAACCGAGATAGGTCCGGGATCGCCGCGGCATCAACTCTATAAGAGCAGCGGCTGCACAGACCGGGAACAAGAGAGACCCGTCGAACCGCACAGGAAGGAATGACACGACATCGATTAAGAGCGACCCTCAGAAGCTGGTCAGAAGCCCATAAAGACGGCTCATTGGGGCTAAATGCGTGCTTAAGACAGTGGAGATCATGAGGCATAAGTGGGCGCATCGCGTTTTTCCTTTCCCTGCCCCCTCAGCTTTATCAAACTTCTGCCCATGAGAGTTTTGTTTATTGGAGACATCTTCGGTCGTCCTGGAAGACAGGCGATAAAGAAGATCCTTCCGGATCTGCGGAAGGAACTGGAGATCGACTATGTGATCACGAATTGTGAGAACGCAGCCGGCGGAAAAGGCATCACCGAGAAGATTGCGAAAGAGCTCTTTCGGGCTGGATCTGATATTCTGACCGGTGGGAATCACATTTTTCACCAGCGAGACAGTCTGGATTTCATTGATCAGGAAGAACGCCTGGTCCGCCCCCTGAATTATCCGCCCGGGGCGCCGGGTCGTGGATGGACGGTGCATCACTCAGAAGCTGGTCCTGTCGTGGGAGTGATCAACGCCTGCGGTCGATCGTTTATGGGTCCTCATTTCGACGATCCTTTCCGAGGTATCGATGAGGCCATTGAAGAACTTCGAGAAGAGACTCCGCTTATCTTCGTTGATTTTCACGCCGAGACAACGTCTGAAAAAGTGGCAATGGGGTGGTATCTCGATGGACGCGTTACGGCGGTTCTGGGAACTCACACGCATATTCCCACGGCGGACGAACGAATCCTTCACAAGGGGACGGCCTACATCACCGATGTTGGCATGACGGGCCCCTATGATTCTATCATCGGTGGAAACAAGGATTTGATTCTGGAAGCGATGATCACACAGCGATTGCGTCGATTTGATGTCGCCGAGCCGCGTGAAGTCAGTCTTAACGCCGTGCTGATGGAAGTCGACGCGACATCGGGTGAAGCTCTTTCAATAACGCGCATCAAAAGGGAGCTCTCCAATGGCGATGGAGAATCACCCGCCTGATCCTCAACACTTTAAGTTTACCGTAGGTGACCTTGTTCACCATAAACGGTATGGTTATCGTGGTGTTATATTTGAAAGAGATGCATCGTGCAAAGCCGATGATGATTGGTACGAGGGAAACCAGACGCAGCCAGATCGTGATCAACCCTGGTATCATGTACTTGTGCATAACGCGACACACACAACATATGTCGCGGAGTCAAACCTTGAGCCTGATGAGAGTGGAGAATTGATCAACCATCCACTAAGGGACAGTCTCTTCAAAACTTTCTACGAAGGTAAATACCACAAGCAGAATCTTAATTAGGTTTAGAGTGATCTTCAGAGTGAATACCAGCTGGAAAGTGATGAAGATTTCACGGATAAAATGTATAGATTCTTCGTTTTCTGATATAGATCGAAATTTTCGAGCGTGTTTGATAAGAAATTTTCTTGAGCATTCTCAAAGCAGAAAATTTTCCTGTCATAACGTGTGGAGTATTCCACCATACAGTGAAGATACTGGAGACGCTGGGGAAAAACACAGCAATGTGCCGTGGCTTTCCCCTGATTTTAAAGCGCCTGCCTTTAACTGTTATGTCAAGGTTCGCTGACTGTATAGTCAGGGCTTTCATGATTTGCCGTTGCCGTTTGCATTGTCCGTTGTTGTAATTCTGAGAGTGCCGTTCATTTTCCAGAGTGCGTGCTCGGCCTTGTTTGACGTGCTGCTGGGTACTTCAACCTCGAAATCATCGAAGGCATAAGTAATTTCTGCACCGCGTCCCGTAAGTTTGTCGTATAGTCCATTTGCGAGGTCGGGCCATGTTTTTGTGTCTTGCATATTTCTTTCTCCTGAGAGTTTTGATGAGTAATCAGTGTGCAACGTCCAGGCCATCGGTAAAAGGTCCTTAATGGGACAGAGGTTATTTGCGTAAGTATTTGTTTTTTGACCCCCGCTTCTCTCAAGCCCCTTGCCAAAATTGTTTACCTTATTCCCAATCGGGAATAGTCTCCCACTTCTGCTGAAACTTGTCTATACAAGGGTTCTCCATGTCACAATCTCAGGGCAAACCATGAAAAAGGTGGGTAGGTAGGTTCACCTTGATTGAAGTCACTGTAAACGTCTCTGACATAACCTTATAAAAAGGAATTCACCTTTCTCGAATAGGTGGGCTTCTTGTTGTTGACGGGATAGGGAGCGGAGTTCCATACCAAATTCAGGTCAGACGTGATGTCTACCGCCGATACCTTCTCACGCTGGCGACGCAAACTCGCCCTGTTCTTCCCAAAGTAATTCCAGAATGAAATTCCCCCAGCTACATTTCGTGTGTGCAGCTTTCCTGCTGTTCAGTCACACATTCCTCTATTCTGAAGGGTTAGTGATTCCCTGGAGATCCGGTCAGGTCGGCATTTCCGAACGGCTCCCTGATACACTCTTGAAAGATCAGAGCGAAAGAACCCGGCATTGGGTTCTAGCATTTCGTAACGGCCAGATTTCTCCTGAGTCGCTTCAGTTTATGCGTGAAAATAACATCGTCTTTCATCACGATGGTGAGAAAGGGATCCTGGGTGTTACGATCCCCCCTGGTGTCGAACTTGAAAAACTGGAAGACCTGGTGTGGGCTGGCCCTGTTCCTACAGAAGCCAAGTTTGCCAACGATCCTGCCAAGCTGCATGGAGGAGATCAAAACTGGGTCGTAGAGTTTCTTCCCGAAATACCTGAAAGTGAAAGAGAAAGATTAGCCAGGAGTTACGATCTCTCATTAGAGCCTGCTCGGTTGCCAGTAAACCTTTCCCTCCTTCACGGCAATAAGGCTGAGATGGTCAATCTTGCTCAACACGAGTCTATTGTCTATATTGAGAATGTATCCTTAACGGCAGAAGAGCTACAAGACCTTCACTTCTGCCCAGGGGTAAAGTTAAAGCATGGTTTCTGGCCCCAATACCTTTTATATGGAACAAGCGGTAAGCAGGTTGTTGATCCCGAGCCTGAAGTTGCGCCGATGAAAATGGATGTCTTGTTCCAGAGAGGTACGGATCAGATTCCTGGTAACCTTGAGCAGGAAATCTTTCTTGAAGCTGTGGAAGAGTGGAAAAGAGTCACAGAACTGGAGTCTAAAGTTGTCACAGTCCCTTCGCTGGACGATCTGACCTGTCGTGTTGACTATCGTGTTGAACCGCCGCTCGGTGAAATCCTGGTTTCAGATGGTCCCGGTGGATTCCTGGGCTACGCGATCACACCGGAAAACCCAACTGTCCTTCTAGATGCTGCGGAAGTCTGGCGATACAAGCCCGTCAATCAAACCCCACTGGATAGACCGCCCGGGGCAACATTGATCGATGCCTATACGGTAAGTCTACATGAATTTGGTCATGCAATGAATATACGCAACCACACCTCTATTGAGTCAAACTCTGTCATGTCGAGTGCTTATAAGGGGGTCAAGGCAGGGCTGCATTTCCGCGACCTGGAAGTTCTTCATGAACTGTCGCTGGATCCGAAAGGGCTTGTATTGAACCCGGAATCTGTTCAATGGAGCACAGGAAGACCGCCGGGGCCGGGAGAGGTAGCTGACTTAACGTTCAGTATCACGAACATCGGCGACGAAGTCTATACCAACGCTGCTGTTTCAATCTGGTGCTATGATCTTCTGAAAACGGTCATGGGTGTGACATCTGCAGGCTTTGTTGAACTGGGGACTATTGGTCCGTTTGAAACCGTTCATATCAAGGAACCACTCAGGGTCTATCTTTCTCCTAATACCCGACGCTCTGACAACAATTCTTTTCGGGAGCTGACAACGATCGTTCAGACACACCAGGGAACTTTCTATCCTGGCTTCAGGTTTGTCCTATCACCCAAAGTTGGCAACGATATCTACGAACCCAATGGAACCATGGAGCAGGCGTCTTTTATCGGCGAGGGAGACTTTGATTTTCTCTCTCTTAGAGCAACTGATGAAGACTGGTACAGAATAACAGTACCACCGGGAGAGAGTTTATGTGTTTCCATTGAAGCAAACAACACGCTCTTCAAAATTCCCGTGGAACTGTACGATTCCGATGGGGTACGCATCGCAGAAGGGAAGAGTAATACGAGTCCAAGCATTGCAGAAGTTGTTAATCGTTCAGCGGAGGCAGAGGAGTACTTCATTCGAGTCTATACAACTTCATCATCGGCATCTCGGGAGCAGTTTTATCGACTTGTGGCCAGCTCCGGGCCACCGTCAAACCCTCTCTTAAAGACTCCTAACCCTCCGGAAGCCTTCTATGCGGTTCCGACACCCACAGGATTTTATGCATTCTGGTCACCAGTAGAGGGAGCCGACGGATACAGAATACATTATTCTGATGTAGCAGGAATTGCCTTTGGCTATACGGTTGAAGAACCAGGAAGCATCATGAGTGGCTCAGATGTTGGAAGTTCAACAGCCATAGAGATTTCGGGACTGGTAACAAGCTATCCCTATCGTGTTGCGGTGGAAGCCTACAATTCACAGGGCGTCAGTGCAAAGTCCTCCGCGGCCATTATAACGCCAGGCGATGTACCTGACTCAGATCCACAGGAACCCAATAATCGACCTAAGGAAGCGACCGCACTCGAGGACGGAATACCCATCTTCAATAATCAGTTATCATTCGGGGCACAGTTGAGCGCGCGTGACTTTTCAATTGTGCGGGAGACCTATGCTGATGTGGACATTTTCCAGTTCACGCTACCCTATCGACAAGGGTTTTCCCTCTCCTTTGAAGGCGCCGAGGTGCCTCTTAGAGTCCGTCTGTTAAATGAAGACTTTGTTTTTGTTGATTCAATAAGAACAAACGAAACAAGTTCCTTTGAATACGTTATCTGTGGCGAATCATTACCTCCCGGGACTTATTATGCTGTGGTTACGAATGCATCGGGTCCTGTGAAAGACTCTGGAAACTATACAGTAGCTTTCAACCTGATTGAGTGCCAGATCGATTCAGAGGTCGTGAAAGCGCTTCTTTCCGTCAAGGATAGCGATGTTTCCTCTGAGGACCTCAATGCAGATGGTATTATCGATGCGGCTGATGCTTTTCTACAGCAAGCTGATTAATCGAATCAGAACTTCTGCAGCTGAAAGACTTTCTCAAACACTCTAGTTCTTGCCCTCCAGATTTATAACGGGCTTGTATGATTATCGAATGCAGGATTCCGATTATTCTGGAGAACCTAACTCTTGATTGAATCAAGGGAAGTACAGACATCTGAAACGACAGGTCAGTGGGTTCGGCGCTTAGGTCTGCTGCTTGGCCCCATAACTTTCTTTGCGATTCTCAGCTTGCTGGATCTCGCTCCAGAAAGCCCTGAAGTAACGTCGATGGCTGCCGTTGCGGCATGGGTTTCCATCTGGTGGATTACAGAAGCAGTCCCCCTTCCAGTGACTTCACTTCTTCCGGTCGTCCTCTTCCCTGTTTGTGGAATCATGTCCGGCAAAGAGGTGGCCTCGAAATACTTTCATGACCTGATACTTCTTTTCCTTGGCGGTTTCCTGATTGCCATAGCCCTGGAGCAGTGGCGCCTGCACAAGCGCTTTGCGCTTGTTGCACTGTCGAAGACCGGAACAAAGAGGTCCATGATCCTTCTTGGGTTCATGCTGAGTACGGCGATCCTTTCCATGTGGATCTCAAATACTGCGACAGCGATGATGATGATTCCCCTGGTTACTGCGGTCTTGAGTCAGATCAGTGACGGGACTGATGAGTCCTTCAAGTCTTACGAGAGTGCCTTGCTTTTGGGCGTGGCGTATGCGGCCAGTATCGGTGGTGTCGCGACGTATATCGGCACCCCGCCGAACGTTGTCTTCGCTGCCGTCTATGAGCAGCAGTTTTCAGATCACGAACAGATTGGCTTTGGCCAATGGATGTTGCTCGGAGTGCCTCTCTCAGCCATACTTCTGAGCATTGCGTTCTTTCTGCTCTGTTTCGTCGCCCGTAACTCTCTCAAAGGCAAAGACATTCATCGGGATTTTTTCAGAAATGAAGTGAAAAAGCTGGGAGTCATGACGAGAAATGAAAGGCTGGTTGCAGGGGTTTTCATTCTAACCGCCTTTCTCTGGATAACACGCAGTGGTATATCAGCGGGTGATTTTCAGATTCCCGGATGGAAAAACCTCTTTGGCAATCCAGGCTTCCTCACCGATGGCACAGTAGCGATTGCGATGGCTATTCTACTGTTTCTTCTCCCCGCAAGAAACAGCGAAGGTCAAGGTCTGCTGGATTCGACGGCTTTTCGTAAGGTTCCCTGGGATGTTCTTCTCCTATTCGGAGGCGGGCTTGCACTCGCCGCAGGCTTTAAAGAAACTGGTCTTTCACTCTGGCTGGGATCTCGACTTGAGGGCATTACCGACCTCCATCCTCTCTTGCTCATGGGAATGATCTGCCTTCTTGTGACATTCTTGACGGAGGTGACATCAAACACAGCGACGGCGACTGTTTTGCTTCCGGTTTTTGCAGGCAATGCGCAAGCACTTGGTATAGACCCTCTGGTTCTAATGGTTCCTGCTGCTCTGAGTTGTAGCTTTGCCTTCATGCTTCCTGTTTCAACGCCACCCAATGCGATCGTGTTTGGTACGGGAAAACTGAAAATTTCGACGATGGCCGGAACGGGAGTCATCCTTAATCTCATTGGAGTCCTGGTCACGATTCTTGTCCTCTATCTTTTAGGGGGAGCTATTCTGGGGATTGACTGGTCGGTCTCCTCGTCCTAATTAAAAGTACCGCTACCGAATCATTGGAGAAACACGATGAGATACATATCTTCACCTGTCATAACGATTCTTCTTTCAGGTATTTCTGGAGTTCCTGTCTATGCACTCGCACAGGAAACGACAGATGCAGAAACCGTAAGCAACGGTTGGTGGCAGCTTGTTTCTGACAATGTGCTGGGTATCACGATTATCTTTCTTCTTCTCTCGGCAATTATCAGTGCCGTGATCAAAAATAGAAAGCGAGATCGTGTCTTAAAAGAATTCGAAGACTTTCCCGTAGAACTTGAACTGGCAGATGGTAAGAAAGTCTGGGGAGGATTGAGAGTCTATCCCAATGGAATTGAGATTGTCTATAAAGAGCGTAAGGACGACAAGGGTGGCCACGTAGAGGAGTCCTTTTTCCTTCACCAGGCAGAGTTTTCAGTAATCCGTTCACTTGTCAGACCCATCGATGTTCTGTCGCCAGGTGAGAAGAGACGCAGAAAAAAGGAGCTTCTGAGATATATCCATCCAACATTTTATCGTCGATCTAAACGTTTCCTATTAATTCAAATCAGTATTCTAAGAGACGCGATTGTACAGGTATTCAGTCTTATAATCGGGAAGGCGAAATCGGTGGGTACAGGTACTGTCGGATCTCTCATTGAAACTCAAAGCGCACACATCACCAACATCGGGAGTACAGTCATAGGATCAGTGAGCCTGATGAACGACCCCATTCTTGAATCTCTCTTTGGCCAGGCTGTTGTGATCGAGGTGAAAGACAATGACGAATGGCGCGAAATCCATGGCTTTCTGAAGGAATATTCTGCAGATTTTCTTGTACTGCTTCGTGCATCATGGCCCGAAAAGAACTCCGTTAATATCGCCCAGGATGAAAGCAGAGTTATCGAAGAAATCTCTGGAGTGAAGATCACCTACAACCAGGGAGAGCTTATCCTTGAAAATAAGTCGGGTCATCGTATAGATCTCGTATCAATCCTTGCTGGTGACCTTTCTCTCGAAATGCCCATCCATGAAATCGCTGATGGTAGCACTCTTCAGATCGAAAGAGAGGACCTGACAGAAGATCAACTGACACTGCATCTTGACGTGTTCAAACCGGGTGATTTGATCGTGCCTCGGCAGAAGTCACTCGTTCGTCATCGTGGCAAGAAAGAGGACCTTTCCTTACTGGAAGACCTCGGTATTGGACGAAAAAAATAAAGACCCTCCCTCTCCTCTGTTACTTATCAGGGCGCCTTTCTCAGTCGCACTGCATCAGCGATAACAACTGATCCGCCACTTGATGCAGCTGCATTAAGCGTGATGGTTGCCTGTCCTGCACTGAAATTGAAGGTGCCAAGTTCAACCCATGTGAGAGAGTTGGATGATTGATCGATTGTGCTCGATTCCATGGAAAGACCTGTGTCGATAGTATAGCTCGCAGAAGTCGCGCGGTTACTTCCTCCTCGATAGTAAACTTCGACGATCCAATTACCCGATTTGGGTACATCAAAGCTCCATGTTGCTTCTTCATTACTTCCGGCAGATGCGAAGTCGTAAGAGGTTCCATTGTAGGCAGTACTTCCTGAAGCACTCCAGCCGGCTGTGGCGGTGTATCCTGTGGCATCATTGTTATCGATGATATACTCATTCTCATAAACGAGAATATTTCTATACCAGGATTCTCCTCCGGAATTTCCATCATCGTCATTGATCAACCCAAGATTAAGATTTGCTCCTGTTACCGTTTGACCAACAGGTATACTGTAAGATTTCCAGTTTGATGGTGCGTAATCGTCATAGGTTGTGACACCATAATTCTGTGATCCATAAACCTTCCATGTTTGAGTTGAAGAAAGCGCATCGTCATCATCAATGGCAATTCCGGCGATCTCCATTTCTGTGGAAGTTCCTCGATATTCGAAGTCTACGATCGTTGTTGAGCTTACGGCGTCGGCCAGAGGAACTCTCTTCCAGGTATTTCCGTATAGATGAAGTGTTGTTCCTCCGTCCTGAATGCTGAAACTGGAAGAATCAACATCCTGTCCCGCGTAGCTGGATATCGTTAATGTATTAAAGTCGACGTACTCTTCAACGGGAGTTGGTTCAGGCGTCGGTATGGGTGTAGGCGTGGGAGTCGGCGTTGGGGTTGGTGTTGGGGTTGGTGTTGGGGTGGCCGTTGGACTTGGAGATGGTGATGGAGATGGCGTCGGTGAAGGGGAGGGTGATGGTGAAGGGGAGGGCGTTGAGACTGCTCCGACATCAAGGAAACGGATGGCATCAGCAGAAACCACGTCGTTTGTTCCCTCTGATCTTAGAATGACCCGGGGTGAGCTTCCCGGACTCATAGAGAATGTACCGAGAAGGTTCCAGCTTCCGCCACTAGTTGTTTGATCCACGGTAACGGTAGTTACTCCCCCATCATGGTAGATGTCATAGGGGGCAGCTGAAGAGCGGTTACCACCGGATACCCACCATGCATAGACCTCAAAACTTCTTGCGGTGAAGATCCCCGGATCCCACTCGGCAGTCTCTGCTGGTCCGCCAATAAAGGCATAGCGAGAGTTTGTTCCGTAGAATCCGCTTCCCGAAGAGGTCCCCCAGCTGCCAGACTCTGTATATCCTGTCGACCCATTATCGATGATGATTTCCGTCGACTGTACTGGCGTCGGTGATGGGGTCGGGCTCGGTGATGGTGATGGAGTTGGAGACGGACTCGGAGTCGGTGAAGGAGAAGGCGAAGGCGAGGGACTCGGCGTCGGCGTTGGCGTTGGTGTCGCCGTTGGGCTTGGTGTCGGACTAGGCGTGGGGGTTGGAGTAGGAGTGGGGGTCGGTGCCGATGTGTTAAATCCACGCTCAATGAAGCGGATCGCGTCTGCAGAAACTACCGTTCCAGGATCATTGGCGAGGACCTCAACTCGCGCAGGGTCGCTCATATTATAGACACCCAGGTCAACCCACTGACTTCCGTTTGAGGACTGGTCGAGAGTACTGGTCGTCACACCTTCATCGTGATAGACAACATAGTTAGCTTCATCCGTCCGGTTTCCACCGGCGACAAACCAGCCATAAACCTGGTACTGACGACTCAGTGCTGGACTGAAGGAGAAGATTGCCTTATTGCTGGAACTGGATACAGCCCAGCGGGAATCAGAATTGAAGTAACCCTGTGTTGTTGAGCTCCCCCATGAACCTTCTTCGCTGTATGTACTGTCCAGGTTGTCAACGATATACTCTAACGGAGCTTCATAAACAACACGCACTGCGTCTGCAGAAACAACGCTGTTGTCGCCTGTGTCCATAAGCTCAACCGACTCAGTTCCATCTGCATGGAACCGGAATGTCCCAAGCTCGTTCCATTTGCCTCCACTGGCAGTCTGGTCGACCACAATGACATCCTGGCCTCCAGAGTGATTGACAAGATATTGTGCGTTGGTTGCTCGATTTGTCGAGGCAACCCACCATGCATAGACTTTGTAGCGACCCGGAGTTGGAAGATCAAGGTTCCAACGCGCCAGATCAATCGGGCTGCCGGTATTTGCGAAGAGTGAATTGGTACCATAGAATCCACTACCTGTAGAAGTTCCCCATGAACCCGTTGTCTCAAATTCGAGGTCAGTGTTGTCGATAACCTTCTCCAGCGGTGACTTGCGGGAAAACTTAATCGCGTCAGCAGAGACGACAGCTCCCGATGCAACATCTGTAATAGAAACAGAGGACTGCATATCCTCGCGAAAATCATAAGTCCCTAACAGATTCCATTGTCCGCCATCGGCAGTTTGATCAACACTCACTTGATCTGTTCCGTTCAGGTGCTCAATCTGGTAAGATGTATCCGTTGAACGGTTGGAAGATGCCACCCACCATGCATAGACATCGTAAGTTCCAGATTCTTCTAATATCGGCGCCCAGGTCGCTGTGTCTGTTCCTCCTCCAGTCAAAGCGTAAAGAGAGTCCGTTCTATAGAACCCAGAGCCTGTAGAAGTTCCCCATGATCCGGTTGTGCTGAACTCTGGATCAGCGTTATCCACGATAATATCATCTCCAGATACGGGGAACGCACCCTGTCCGAGAACGAAGTCGACTTGCACTACATCTCCTGCAGAAATCGTCAAGCTATACGTTACAGGATCAAAACCTTGCTGGTCGACGGTTACTGTATGTGTGCCTGTGGGGATCTTCAATATTGAATAGAAACCATCATAGGCTGATAAATAGGTTTCATTGTCGGAGGAAATTGTTATCTGAGCATCCAGATTTGCTTCGCTTGATTGGTCACGAATTGTTCCGATGAGGATACCGGTTGAAGGATTGCTTTTCCAGGGCATTTCCGGCGTCGAGACAGAGTCGGCATAGACAGTGCCCAAACTGCTGAATGCTGTGCTCGGGTACGACCACAGCGCGCTTCCCGGTGCCCCCTGTGATCGAAGTTCATTAATTTGAGCAACTTCGTTATTACGGTTGTTGATCCCCGCATAGATGTGACGACCGCTTGCATTGTTCAGATGATCGGTCAACAGCTGGCTGAAATCCTGAGCAGAGCCAATCTCCCAGTATATCTGAGGAAAGATCGCGTCCAGTACGCCATGCTCCAACATTCCCCAGGAGTCCTGGTAAACATCAAAATAACTCTGAGTGCCCGGACCCTGGAAGCCACCTGAAACCTTCCGACAAATCCCAAAGGGAGCACCAGACAGTTTCACTTCGGGCTTCACGGAAGCGATCTGTCCGTATATCTTGCGAAAATCGCGAATAATGGCGTTTCGCATGAAATCGCCGAAAGACTCATTGCCCGGGTTTCCCGACCCATTATAGCGGGCCTCTGATATCGGATCGCGAGAATAGGAAGAGGAAGGAGTACGGAAACGATCAAAATGAACACCGTCTATATCGTAATTTTCTACGACGTACATGATTGCCTGTCTTGTCCAGGCGGAAGCCTGGGGAACACCAGGGCTCAGCCAGTAGTGCCCATCAACCTGGCCTGCTGCAGATGAGGTATTTGCCCAGATGGTCCAGTCTTCAGAAGAGCCCGGACCATGAAGATTATAGACATGCTGGGGAGTGGTAGTAGAAGGAGGAGCCGATCCTGCCATCAAGTGCGTGTTGATATACGCATGAAACTCAAGTCCGTTCAAATGAGCCTGCTCGATCGCATAGGCAAGTGGATCATAGCCAGGATCCTGATAATTGTAAGCAGGTGCCCAGGGCTCGTAAGGGTTGGGATAATAGGTTTCACATCCGCCTCTCACCTGAAACAGAACGGCGTTGAAATTGTTTTGAGCATAGGTTTCCATGATCTCGCGGATCTTGGCCTCGGTCTGACTTCGAGTAGACAGTTTCCACTCAAATCGACTCACCCATCCTGCCCGCATCTCAGGTTCAGCCTCAGCTGTACCGGCTATCGCAGCCGTACAACATGCTGCAAGGATCGCTCTCATCACTTTTTTCATGGAAGAATGCTCCGCAAAATCTCATGTGTAGTGAGCCGTGCTTCCCCCAAGAAAACCGGCTCACTACACCCTTCGTCTCTCTGAAGAGTTGTACTGTCATGGCAAATAGCCAGCCAGTTAATAAATGAAGAAAAATCAATGTTTTAGAGCCCAAAGCCCCTCCCACATATGAGCCCCGTGAGCAATGCATCGTTTCTGTGCAATGATATACAAAACGTAGGGTCACAACCTATGTTTACTTTCGGTTAAAACATCATCTTCGGTTGTATGCGTAGTCTTACTGAGGGCAGTGAAGATGAAGACCCTCTTGGTTATGGAAGAAAGGTAAGAATCTGTAATTTTCTGAATCCTTCCTTCATGTTCATGTCCTTATAGTAGGTAGAAAAACCTATCTGGAGCATATATATGAATAATTCAATAGATGAGGCATGGGAGCGATTTCTTGAGGAACCTGAAGAGCAATCATTTCAGCCGGTCTTCGAGAAGTCCCATGAAATTGTCTGGAGTATTTGCATTCGAATCCTCCGGTCACCAGAGGAGGCCGAGGATGCGTACCAGCGGGTCTGGGCGCGTCTTCTCGCTGCTTCCAGGGAACAACGCGTACACCTCCAGAAAGCTGGCATGGTGGAAACAATGCGAAAACTCTCCATACTTGAGGCCGACAGATTGAGAAAAAGACGTTCCAGAAGAAACAAGAAGGAGATCTTAGTAGAGGAGATTCCCCATGTTCCAGATGGAGGTGCGCGTCCAGATACTCAAGCTGCAGAGCGAGAACTGATAACTAAGATCGAAACGCTCATTCAGACATTACCAGAAAAGTATCGCATACCTCTTCTGATGTATTATTTCAACGGTCTTTCGCATCGTGAGATCGGTGAAGCCTTGGGGCGTCCTGCTCGTACCATTGGCACGCAGGTTTCTCGCGGTGTCAAGAAGCTGTCGAAATTGATGAAAAAAGCGGGACTCGGCGAGGTTACCCCGGTACTGGCATTACTTGGGCACTCTTATATATCTACACCGGTTCCAGCAGCAGTAAGCTCTGCGGAAAGTGTGTACACATTAGCCAGCAAATCGGTTTCCGAATATAACGGCCTGGGTGTGACTCTCTTGATGGCTGAGAAGAGCAAGCTTGCCGTTCTTCATATCGCTGCCACAGCTGCAGTGATTCTAGCTATAGCGATTCCAATCGTTTCGAATACGTTGGCGAAGGAAGCGTCCGCTTCCAATGAATCGACCGAGTTGATTATCGAGAACACAGTGCAGGAAGAGGTGGACCCGGTTACACCTGGAGAATCTGAATCTACACATGGGCATGATACCGAAGGGCGGGATCGGGAAATGACTTCCCAAGTGAATGAGAGCGAACAACTTGAAGTTCGCACCGACGAGAAGATTACTCCGGGGACGTCCGTTGCCTATGGAACGGTCTATTACCCAGACGGTACTACCCCATTCGAAGGCGCTGAAGTCCGACTTATTTTTTTCGGTGAAGAGAGCTTTGGGGATTTGACAACAACTTCATCATCGGACGGCAGTTGGGAGATCCGCGATTTGAAAACGAGCACGGCTTTTCTTGCAGCGAGCTCTGTGCTCTACCGTGCCTTCGATCGCGAGAAACCAAGGATTCTGAACCTCAAGAGTGGTGAGCGGAATGGTCCCTTTGATATTGTTATGCAGGATGGCCACCTTCTGAGTGTTGCAGTGCTTTCAGAGGAGACCCTCGAGCCTGTTTCAGGCGCCCGGGTAATTCTCGAAGACGGAAGTGAAGGGAGAACGAATACAGAAGGAGTTATTCATTTTGGAGGATTAATGCCCGGCGAATGGCAGGTTCAGATCCTTGCTGAAGGATTTGCTGAAATGAAAAAGACAGCTAATCTCGTTGAGGATGAGGGAGGAATCATCGAGGCACATCTCAAACCAGGTGGAACTGTGTATGGATATGTGACCGACAACAACGGCGCTCCCATTTCAGATGCAACTTACGGCGTCTATGCTTCGGGTCCTGGCTTCTTTATCCATTTTGAGCGGACAAAACCAGATGGATCATATCGAGTCGACTATCTTCCTCTGGGAGACAGCTTGAGAGACATTACCTTTAAACACCCTGAGTTTCCTACGACCTCATCACCTGCATTTCATATTCCTTCTGATACCGGTGAAGTGCAACTTGATATCATTATGTCTCAAGGTGACTTTGCAGAAGGTCTTGTTGTCGACATGAATGGCCAGCCGATTCAAAATGCAAAGATTATATACGGGTATAACACGCACCATGAGCTCAAAACCAGGACAGGGTTTAATGGTGAGTTTCGACTAGATTCATTATCGAGTGAGAGCTGGTTCGATTCTGTGAATATTTCAGCAGATGGTTATGCTGCTCAGAGATTCGACGGTCTCAAGAGGGGCGCTTCTTCTTCCCCCAATCACAACCGGTTTCAGCTTCATCCTGGTCAGTGGGTGGGCGGAACAGTTACTGACACCGCGGGAAGAGCCCTTCCGGAAGTCATTGTTTCTGCAAGATATGCAGATCTTCAAGGCTACATCCCTGGTATCAGAATGAAGACAGATTCAGAGGGTAAATTCAAATTACAAGGACTTCCAGCGAACACTGAGCTTGAATTCTATTCCCCAAAGCATTCTCGCAAGAGAGAATCTTCTCCGAATATGAACAGCAACGACAACGTTTTTGAGTTGGATCCACTTGCCCAGATCATTGGAAAGGTTATAGACAAAGAATCACAAGAACCGATCGAACGATTCAATATTAAAATCCGACACGCTCGAGACACTCGAGATGGAGAACGATTTGCCGAAGTCGAAGTTTCGCGATCACGAAGAGGAGCAGACTTTGATAGTGATGACGGAACTTTTCTCCTGAATGAATTAATACTTGATGCACCTCATGATCTTGAGTGTTCGGCTGAAGGATATGGCATTAAATCTATCTCACGAATATTTGCAAGGAAGGCGGGTGAAGAAGAAGAGATAGTTTTCGAGATGACACCACCCGAATGGATGATAATTGCCGGGCAGGTCAAACGAGAAGATGGGAGCCTGGTTCAGGATGCAAATGTCCACCTACTGGTATCTGACTATACGGATAGAACACGATCTCCTTCATTCCACTGGTCTATGGTCACTGATGCCAGTTACAGAGGCGCAACCAGGGATTATGAACTGGTACGTACTGATAGCAAGGGCGCTTTCTCTTTCCGGTTAGAAAAGATCGAAAACCTCATCGATCTTGCCGTAACGGGAAACATGATAGGAAGAGCTCATCTCGAACTTGATTCGCTATCGAATGAGGAAAAGGGAAATCTAGTAATCACTGTCGTTGAGGGTGGAGCGATCAAAGGAACCTTGAACTCCAGTATCTACCCGCAAAGCCTTGGTGTAACACTCGGAAAAGAGGAAGGCGGTATCATCAAAGCGTACGATTATGGATCGACTAACTTTGCTTTCGAAAGTCTCCCACCGGGCCCGTATATCGTCTGCGTGAACTCAAATCAACATGGGCGTGGACCATCAGCTGGACGGTTTGTTGAGGTACGGGCAGGAAAGACAGAGGTTGTAAATCTTGGTGAGGAAACACTCCCTGAAGTTGAAGGCAGGATTATTATAGGGGCTGAGCCTCTATCCAGGGAAAACGTTGCTCTGGTAATGATTCTATCTGAGCATATACGACCTTGCCGCCTTGTTCAAACCAGTGAAGAGGGGTTCTTCCTCCTGAGAAACGTAGAATTGGGTGACTATGAAATCGTTGTTTTGGGCGATGCGGAGCCAACACTTCAAAACCTTAAATCTACTAAGTATGCAAGAGACATTCTGCATGTAGGGAGTGGCGATATTAGTAGAGATTTTATTTTCTCAAGCGTGATCGAAGCAGAAAAATGAAGGTTTTCCGGTGCGCTAAAGGTAGGCAGCCTTTCGGAGCGAAATCATGATCTGCATTTCTAAGAAAGATAATTCCAACAACATGTTATCCTGATGATATACAGTAAAATAGAAGGCTTAATACTCAAGAATGTGATCTAGATGAAGTGAGAGGCGTGTTCCCTTTAACACGCCTCTCGTTACCGATCCTGCCCAGGTGCTATTGTTACTTGATTCCTAAAGAACTTCTACCTCCTCCATTCATCCTTATCGGTATTCTCCCGGGGCCCCACTCCATGTCTCAGTGGTCCTTGCAGCCGTAGTTTAGCTGGTTACACCTGTTAGTTGCTTAGCCAGTGATACAGCCTTCGCGGCATCGGATGCGTAACCATCAGCCCCTATTTCTTCAGCATACTGCTGCGATACGGGGGCACCGCCAATCATCACCTTGTTCTGTAGCCCAGCATTTCGAAGGACTTCGATCGTTGTACGCATCTCTTCCATGGTAACGGTCAACAATGCCGAGAGCCCAACCAATGCATCGGGGTTTGCCTTTGCTGTTTCGACAAATTTCTCCGGAGGCGTATTGATGCCTATATCAATCACTTCAAAGCCAGCGCCTTCCAGCATCATGACGACCAGGTTCTTACCGATGTCGTGCATATCGCCTTTGACTGTTCCGATGATCACTTTGCCCACTGTTGTAGAAGCCTGATCCGTGAGGAAAGGACGCAGCAGTTCAAGCCCGCCTTTCATCGCTTTGGCGCACATCAGCATCTCGGGAACAAAGTATTCGCCATCGCTGAACTTCTGACCGACCACGTCCATTCCTGAAATCAAACCCTTCTTCAGCACCTGACTCGGATCTTCCCCCGCATCGATTGCTTTCTGAACCAGCTCCTTAACGCCCGGTTGCCCCTTCAAGTCAGGAGGAAACTTGGCATTCTCATCAATGTGTCCTCTGATCACCATCTCACGGATTTCTTCAATTATACTCATTGTCTATACTCCTGGGTACCTGACTGGTAGTATTCAAATTCATTCTGGTTAAACAGAATGCCTACACGTTCAAAGGTTCAAGACCGTACTCCTCCGGAACAAAGGGCAGTTCAGGATGCGTCATGGAAACTGTCATCAATAGCTCTTCTTCCGTATCTGGAAGTGTCTCGCGCTGCATTTCAATCATGCCCAGCCAACGGGATTCCGTTTCAGAAAGATGAAGTTTATCTTCATCGACCGCCTCTTTGATCACGCTTAACGTCTCATCAATCGCGATCGTGGCCATTTCCAATGGCGAATCCGCTTTCGCCAGTGCATGGCTGATCCTCAACACATTCGCAGGATCAAGTATATATGCCTGAGGGTCATGATAGATATCACTCTTTGAGAACCAGTCCTGCAGCTTCTGGATCGATTCAACGCCTTCACCCGCGGCTTCATTCATGAGGCGGCAATCGTATATCAGCTGCTCAACTGAAGCGACAGGAGCCGGACCGCTCAGAAGTCGTATATTCTGAACCGACTCGTTGCTCCACATATCGCAGCAGGCAGCAGAGACGTTTCCAACGACACTCAAGTGGGCACAGGAACTGGACTTGCCTTCCATCGCGATCGGAATGCCTTCCAGAACTTTCAGAAACGGTCCCTCATAGGCACAATCTTTACTCGGACCCTGAGCACCCTGCCTGTAAGCCTCTAAACTTCTCACAACAGTCATCACTCTGACAACAGACGCCAGCACGCGAGGAATCATTCCTTTATCGGCAAGAACCATTGCCGTATTGCCAAAGCCGCAGGCCGTATCTCCTGCTGCAATGGATCCAGTTCGATCAGCAATCTCTTTGATTCGCTTCCAGAGAAAAGACATATCCCGAACCCCAAGAACAGAGAGCGCATAGACAATTCCTGGTAGATCGCCGTTGAGAAGAGCCTCATCATGAAGCTCTTTTCCACCTGTTGACTCGATCGAGAGAAGGTCGGCGCCTGCTTCACTGCAAAGTTCGAAAGAACGAAACATCTTCTCAGCCAGATGACCGCTTCGCATCAGGATTGGCCGCTCGTTGTCTCGTATATCAACGGGAGTGACTCGCAATGCAGAGGCGAGTCCATCTCCATCATGATACTTATCCATGGTCTTGCGAAGGATCGCCGTGATTTCGGCTCCCCATTCAGGGTCCAGCGTCATCGGCGGTAGCAGTTCTAGCTCAACGATCAAACCTGGGGCCTTCAGTTCGACAGAACGCTGGCAGACTCCTTCGATCATTTCCTGATAGTGATTTGATGCATCCTGCCGTGCGGTTGGTTTCTTCATGTCCATGGAAGGGAGCGTGAAATTGATTTCCGGATAAACGATCCCCGCTCCGATCTCGATTCCATGACCGCATTTAAGGGGTTTGGGGGCGGTTCCGAACAGAAGTTGGTCGATGGACTGGATGGCTGGTGTAAGGCCCATGATGGGGACTCCCTGGAAAAAATCAAAAATGAGGAGAAACTTCCCTCTCTCATTTTCAACTATTCCCATATCGCGATAACAGGAATGTGTGCAAGTTCTTTTTAGATAAAAAGCGCTGACCCGGTGAGCGATTGGTCAATAGTCGCTAGCTGGATGGCTAAGATCGTCTTATATTCAACATTATCGAGGGAACTATGCATCGGGGTTTCCGGGTCTCGTTTCGATGGGCTCCAGAAGAGGGGATTTAAAACCGAGGTTTTCAAGGAGCTGTTTCGAGATGTTGCGGTTTTAAATCGAAAAGAGTTGTTTCTGGGGTATCCAATTCAAGTTGGATAATTGCAGATTTATCGCTGCTGATAAGGCCAAAAAGAGTATTTTCCCGTTCTTCTCATTTGTTCTATTTGGTGTCCGTTCCTTGCGTCTACCTTTCCGGCGTCAGGAGAAGTGTGTATTGCTGAATTCTTCGAATTTGAAAGGCCTGAGAAAACCTTTGGGATTCGAGCACTCCTCTCTTGCACTCATAGACAGAGACAAACCAAGTTTATCGGCCTTTGGCTAAACTTTTCCCTGTTCGCAGGAGTCTTTCCGCACATAGCCCCGCGCTACAGAATTAATTGAACTGTTAATACTTTCGGGACCTGATTGAATGACCATAGATTTCGCTGCCTCACCAAACCGAACGAACCCTTTTCGAGCTTTCAAATCTCTACTACTTATTTTTATGACCGTTCTTGCTGTGTCGACCTATGCGCCCTTGAATGCTCAGGATGAAGATGGGGGAGAATCAGGAGGTTCCAATCTGGTTACGATCGGTATGAATGGGGGCGCCATCGAGTCAGCCGCGGCGGTTCTCTCCGCTTCGATCGACGGTACAGTCAACATTTACGGCAAGGCGGCCGGACTTCGCGTGACAGTCCTTGCGGAAGATCAGCCGATTGAGACTGTTCTCGGGATGATCTGTAACCCGAACGGGCTGACCTGGTGGGAAGAAAACGGTGACTATGGAATTTCTGACCGTCAGTACTTCGAGCAGAATATTCTCCCCAAACGCGTTGTTGAGCGGGTTTTCCGTCCCAATAATATCAAGGCGGGTGATTTGAACGAGGCGATCCAGAATCTTCTAACACCCAACGTGGGGAGTTCCATCGCTGATGAGCGTACCAATAAACTGATCGTGAACGATCTGCCTCAAATTCTCACGAAGATTGAGGAATTCATCCGTCAGATAGACGTTCAAAACATCATTCGTGTTTTCTATATCCGTCATGCGAACGTGGAAGAAATTGCCCAGAAGATCGAGAATTATAAGTCAGAACCAGGAACGATTGAGATCGATACAAAGACTCACCAGATTATCGTTACCGATCAATTGTCCAATATCAAAAAGATGGAGCTGTTGATCGATATTCTCGACGTCGGTCCTGAGATTGTCATTTACGACGTGAACAACATCGGTATCGAGGGCGAGCAGCTCGAGGCTCTCCAAAGCATCATCGAATCAATTAAGACAGAGGACGAAACACTCCTTTTCGAAGTAAACCAGGATCAGGGCGTCTTCATTCTGGAGGACGTTCCTGAAGTACACGAGCGCGTCGAGCAGTTGCTTGAAGGTTTTGACCAGCCTGTGAAACAGGTTCTCCTGCAGGGTGAGATCCTTACCACAAGCTTTAACAGGCAGTTCGATATTGGCCTGAAGCAGTTTGCGATCGCCGATGATTTGTTCGAGGCCTCAAGACAGAGCGCCGTCGGCCCCAATTTTGGTTTCGGAGGCGGGGATGGCTCAGGTGGTAACCTTCCCGACCTGAGCAACTTTGTAGATCTGGAAGATATATTCCCCAGTTTTTCACTCGTTGGGAGCACACTCACAGCGAATCAGTTGACTCAGAATGCCCTGATGCAGTTCCAGTCTGTATACAGCGACACCTCAACGCGGGTTTTACTGCAGCCAAGACTCTTAGTCAAGAACCAGGAAACTTCACGAATTTTCGTGGGTGAAGAAGAACCCTTCCTGACGACGTTCTTTGACGATTCCACAAACGGAAATAATCGCCGTACAACAAGCCAGTCTACCGTTACCTCTGGTTTGACTTTCGAAGTTACGGTTTCGATATCAAACAGTTATCTTGTTGAACTGGACCTGAGTATAGACAACGACAAAGCGGTACCAGAGGACATCCCAACAGGGCAGGGTGACAACGTACAAAGAGTGGTTGGTCGTGAACGGCAGCAGGTGGAAACGATCCTGCAGGTTCCCAGCGGTCAAACGCGCATGATCGGTGGTTTGATTACGAATGATAATTCAGATGGTAACAGCGGCGTTCCCTTTCTTTCAAGTCTTCCGATTATCGGGCCTCTCTTTGGTTTCCGTTCTTCCACAGATCGTTCTTCAAACCTGATGATTTTCCTGACTCCTTCTGTTGTTGAGGACAACCTGCCTCGGCCCACCTCAGAAGACGGTCGTCGTGGTCGTCTTGTTACAGACTACGAGCGCGTCCCTGGTGAGTTTGATCTTGGTCTGGAAGAGGACCGGGTAGATGACGAGAACAATACAGGAGAAGATCCATTAAGTGCTCCGGAACTGATGGAAGACCTGCTATCGGGTGATTCTGAGATGGAAGAAGACCTTCTGCGCCAGATTGAGGAGGCCCGTCGCCGTCGTACTCAGGAAGCTCAGGATTCCAGCGAGATGGGGAATTACGTCCCATCTATTGGCTCAGGATCTGCCACTCTGAATCGAGGCAACCGAACAGGCGAAACGGGAAGAGGCCCGAGTGGTCGTCCTCCCTCAAATCAGATTCCCAATCAGCGTGAACCCATTCAGGTTCAGCCTCCGCCAAACAGTAGCGCTCCTGTCATTGTACCAAGCAGAGAAACCACTTACCGGTAATACCCTCAGGGAAACCCATCATTGGCGGGTTGAACGGCGATTGCCAGACCAGATCATTTACGGTTAATGATTAGAGGCTCATGAAACTGCGTATTCTGCATATAAATCTAGAGAGTGGATTTCGCGGAGGCGAAAGACAGGTGCAATTATTGACCCAGGGGCTTCGTAACCTGGGACACGAGCAACTTGTTCTTTGTCGGGAGAATGATGAATTACACCGGGCTCTTGAAAAAGATGGGATCCCTTGTCTCGCCTGGCGTTTGAATCACCGTAACTGGGGAGCAGGGTTGAAACTTCGCAGTCTGGTGAAGAGCTTCTCACCCGACATTATTCATGCACATACAGCGAATTCACACACTCTGGCTGTCAAAGCATTCGGTGGACGAATTCCTATCGTTGTCACGCGTCGGGTTGACTTTTCATTGCGGAAGAACCCTCTTTCTCGCCGCAAATACCTTTCCAAAAGCGTCCACTACATCGCTATTTCAAGTGGTGTCAAACAGGTCCTGGTAGAGGGCGGAGTTCCTGCGAACCGCATCGACATTGTCTATAGCGGCATTAATACAGACCGCGTAACAGGAGGACAGGGCGAAGAGTTGAGGGAGCAATGGACCCAAGACGATCAAGGCCCTCTTGTGGGGTTCGTCGGCGCCCTGGTTGATCACAAGGCCCCGTGGATACTTGCAGAAGCAATGGTCAAAGTGCGAGAGCAACTGGGCTCAGGAAAAGTTGTCTATATCGGTGACGGTGAAGAGCGGGACAGGCTGGAAAAGTTGCAGGCAAAGCATCCCGACCTGGTCGTCCTTGCGGGATGGAGAGATGACATCGCGGATTGTTACGCAGCTCTGGATCTGTTTGTCATGCCCTCCAGACTAGAAGGGTTGTGCACAGCCCTGATTGATGCACTGGCTGCAGGTGTACCTTCAATTGGAAGCAAGACGGGTGGAATTCCGGACGTTCTAGTTCATGGTAAGACGGGAGATTTAGTGATGCCTCTCGCGGTGACGGAACTTTCAGAGGCCATTCTCAAGCTTTGGAAAGATCCAGACAGAATGGCAAGTTACATCGAGTCTGGCCAAAGGCATGTTCAGGAGAACTTCACGGTCGGGAAAATGGTTGCGGGAACTGAGAATGTCTATAAAAAGGTATTACTTCAGGTGAGTGAACAACTCGGCAACAAAGGTTAACAGGTCCTGGATCCTGAATAGTACCTCTCGGGCTAACCTTGTCGCTGATCAGCAAGGAAAGGAATCATGGCGCGGCCCTTTAAATACAAGCGCAAGAAGCCCGACAAAGACCTACTTCAGAAATCACAATTTGAGGGATGCTACCGCCGTGTGACCTTTGAGAGCGAGGACGGGGCGTTCAAAGTTGTCACTTTCTGCCTCGATGACCAGAGAGAGATCAAGGTAAAGGGTAATCTATACGGAACCGAACCAGGTGAACGACTTGAAATCACCGGCAAGTGGCAGGAAAACGATAAGTATGGCTGGACGTTTTCAGCGGAAAACTATAAAGTCATCCAGGTAAGAACAGAGGAAGGCGTGCTTGCTTATCTCGGGAGTGGGTTGATCAAGGGAATCGGCCCCAAAAAAGCAGAAATGATTGTGGAACGATTCGGAGAGAAGACTCTCGAGATTCTCGACGAAACACCGGAATTGCTGGAGACAGTCCCCGGCATGGGACATAAGACAGCAAGAAAGATTGCCGCAGAGTGGCAGAAGCACCGTGGTGAACGAGAGACCATGCTCTTTCTGAAGGAACACGGACTCACCAACGCCCTGTCAGTTCGCCTCATCAAACATTACGGCGACAGCGTGGTTGGAATACTTCGAGAGAATCCCTATCAGGTTGGTCTTGAGGTTTCCCGTGTGGGATTTCAAAAGGCTGATGAAATTGCACAGAAGCTTGGCATTGTATCTGACTCTCCAAAGCGCGTCAAAGCGGCGTATGTACATTTGCTGGACAAAGCAACCGACGAAGGACATACTTTTCTTCTTTATGAAGAACTGATCGAACGCGCGCAGGAGATGCTCGAACTGGATGTTGACCTGCTGAAGCAATGTCTTGAAGAAGCGGTAAATGAGGGATTTATCAAGAGAACATCTGTTGGGGACTTCGCTGACTGCTACTTCATGAAGTCACTCTATCATTGCGAAGTTGAAGTTGCAAAGAAACTGATCCGACTGAACCGAGACAAGAAACCTTTGCCTATTGAAGATGTCGATGCACGTATAGACAGGTTTGAAAAGTATTATCGGTTCAGTCTGGCGCCACAACAGGCAGATGCGGTACGGATGATTTCCCGTGGTGGAGTTGTTGTTATTACCGGTGGTCCGGGTACGGGAAAAACAACACTTGTTCGCGCTGTGCTGTCGACCCTGCGCAAGACAGGAGTCAAATGTGCTCTCTGCTCCCCTACCGGCCGCGCTGCTCAAAGACTGGCAGAAACAACCAACCGCGAAGCCACCACCGTTCATCGCCTGCTGAAGTGGAACAGTGAAAAAGGACGGTTTCATCATGATGAGACGGAGCCGATGGAGTACGACCTGTATATCGTAGATGAGTCATCTATGCTGGATATACCACTGGCTTACAGTCTACTCAGGGCGGTCCGCGCAGAAAGCACTGTTGTATTCGTTGGGGATGTCGACCAGTTACCAAGTGTTGGACCAGGCATGTTCCTGCGTGACCTGATAGATTCTGGACGTATCAACACAGTCCGGCTTGAAGTGATCTTTCGCCAGGCAGAAGCTTCTGCGATTATCCGCAATTCTCATCGCATTAACGAAGGTCGGATGATTGACACAAAGAACAGCCCTGAAAGTGATTTCTTTTTCGTGGAGCGCGAGGAACCGGAGGAGATTCATCAATCAATGCTCACCCTTGTTCGTGAGCGGATTCCCAAAAAGATAAATGGCAATCCCATCGAAGATACCCAGATTCTCACCCCGATGCGCAAAGGCCCGTTAGGCGTCACTGAACTAAACCGTATCCTTCAGAATGAACTCAATCCATCCGGCCAGGTGATCTCTGCGCACCTTGGATTACGTCAGGGCGACAAGGTTATTCAAAATGTAAACAATTACGATCTGGATGTCTATAATGGTGATGTGGGGCGAATCATTGGGACTCACCCTGAGACACGTGAAACCATCATCGAGTTTGGGAAACGAAGGCGGCACTATCCCCCTGATCAGCTGGACCAGCTTGAGCTTGCCTATGCGATAACGATTCATAAGAGCCAGGGAAGTGAATACGGTGCAGCGCTGATCATCATGACCATGAGTCATTTTATCATGTTGAAGCGAAATCTGATCTATACTGCGGTAACACGTGGCAAGAAACTTGTTGTTATCCTTTCCAGCAAGCGTGCTTTGATGAAAGCTATCAAAACGGGAACCGAGAGTGAGCGACGGACAGCGCTCAGATACTGGCTTGTGCATCAGACCGAGAATAGCGATCTATTCGATTAATGGAGACCTTTAAATGAGTCAGGAAAATTCTCTTCGAAAGCTGCTCGAAGAAGTTGCGTCGGGAGAAAAAACGATCGATGAGGCAGAAGCACTGATTGCCCGCAGGGAAATTGCAGAGATGGAGTTCGCAACGATTGATCTCCATCGACAAAGACGGCGTGGCCGTCCGGAAGTGATTTATGCCGAAGGCAAGCTGACACATCAACTGATTCAGATTTCGAAAAAGATGATGGAAAGCGGCCAGAATGTTTTGATGACTCGACTTAATCAGGACCACATGGAGGCCATCCAGCAGGAATTCAAAGGAGACGCTCTGGAGATCAATGAGATGGCAAGAATGGCTCATATCCGGCAGAAGGAAATTGCCCATCCAAAGGAAGGAGTCGTTGGAGTTTTTGCCGCTGGGACAAGTGACCTGCCGGTTGCTGAAGAAGCAGCATTTACCGCCGAGGCTCTGGGGTCGACCGTTGAGAGGGCCTTCGACGTTGGAGTTGCTGGTATACATCGACTTTTCCAACGATCCGAGCTTATGGTGAAAGCACGTGTTCTTGTGGTTGTTGCCGGCATGGAAGGGGCACTTCCCAGTGTGGTCAGCGGGCTGGTTCGTCGTCCCGTGATCGCTGTCCCAACGAGTGTTGGCTATGGTGCGAATCTCGGTGGAATCTCTGCATTGCTTACAATGATAAATGGTTGCTCTCCGGGTGTTGGCGTTGTAAACATCGATAACGGTTTTGGCGCGGGTTACCTTGCTGACAGTATCAACGAAATTGGCGAAGACGATAAGAAAGTTTAAGTGAACCGATGGATATGGCAAAGGTCATAGGAACGGTGGTGGCAGAACAGCGAGATGCTGCTTTGGAAAGCTATCACCTGGCAATCGTTCAACCTGTTGACGAGAATATGAAAGAAGAGGGGTCCCCGGTTGTCGCCCTGGACCCTCTGAACCGACAGAACGGTGACCTTGTCTATATCGTAAGAAGTGGCGATGCCATGGCTGCCAATCGAGGAACAACATTGATCCCTGTGGATTGCGCGATTGCAGGGTTAATTGATGACGTCAAGATAACCACCGAGAAGAGAGAGAGCCGTTGAAGATAGGAAAAGTTGTTGGGCACCTCACAAGTTCCTGGAAGTTAGAAGAGTTCGAATCTCGCAAGCTTCTACTTGTGAAGCCAGTCAGTCCTGATGGCGAATTTACAGGCAGAGCGACGATGGCGATCGACTATGTCGGCGCTGGCCCGGGCGACAGAGTCCTCTATGGTGCAGCTCCGGGGCTTGCTGCCTCTGTCTTCTCGCTTGAGAGAGCACCCATCAACGAATTGATCATGGCTATCGTTGACGACATCCATCAGGATCAGCAGAGAGACACTTCACACGAGAAGGGTGAGTGAGCAGGGTATGTTCAAACTGATAGCAAAAATATCCCGTCAAGGTTTTTTCAGGAGTCATTTTGTGGGTCATAATATTATTAACGCAGGTGTGATGTCACGAGTCTGCGGTGAGCGAGTACTTAAGAAGGATTTTAAACTTGAAGAAGATATATCGACAGACCTTGGCAAAGGAGTAACGTGGCGACGACGTCGGTTTCATTTTCTTGTCGATGACAAAGACCAGAAAGACCCACGCCCCGAGGCCTTATGCATCAACGAGGTCACGCTTGATTCTCATAGCTCGGCAAGTATTTGCCCTGCCATCGCAGCGGATTATCCCCATCTTGTTGATATGAAAGAGATCGAGAATGCTTACTGGGCAACAACCTTTGCCTCAGGCGCATTGCGCTCCGATAAAGGTGTTAAGGAAACGCGGCTTTTCTGCAATCTTCAGAATCTTTTCTATACGAATTCGGAAACAAACCCCAAAGAGATGCTCGCCCTTCTCAAGGAAGTGGATCCTGCGAATAAAGAAGCTGCATTAAACTTAAAAGAGTATTTCGATTGTTCATTGATCGAACAAGAGGGCGACGGTTTTGGCGTTTCCCGATATTTACCTGCCTTTCCAGTGAGTCGACTGGTTCAATCAAGTGAGAACATCCTCGCAGCAACGAATGCAGGCTACTTCCTGAATTTTCCAGAGGAGTATGACGACGGCGTCTCCTGTCTGCATCAGCCCGTTGGAGGTCATCTCGTTGATGGAAGACTGGTCGTTCCCTGTTGGATAACACGACCAGGGATCGTCGGGTTTAGGAGTGGCAACCCTTCTTCTGCTCTTTTTGGCCCTGAAAATATGGAAGTTCATCTAGACGGTTTTGATCCAATACCGTTGCAGACTCTGAAACCCGATCACCAGGAAAGTCTTCACGGCTGCGTCTGGCGAAGCCATGAGGAAAAACCAGAATTCAAATCAGAAACCACAGCAGCTCTCAGCTGGTCAGGAAACGTCCTGGTCAGTATAGACACTGCATCGAATGTCAAGAAACCACTTCTTGGTGGTGCCGTTGTTTTTCTTGAGGGCGAAGCAGCTGAAGCAGTCTTGAAAGAAAAGAACAGTTCACTCGTCAGCCTTAAACTGAAAGACATCGATGGTAGAGAGCCTGAATGGCTGGTGAGTGCTGGCCCTTTTCTTGTCCGAGACTCCCAAGTGCTGAACCGCGAAGAGATCCTTTCTTCAAAGTATGCGGGAGAGTTTGCCTCAGATGGTCCTCCACCAACACGTTTTCCTTTCGACACAGACAAGACCCAGGCGCCGCGAACAGCGTTTGGTGTTCTTCCTTCTGGCGGTCTGAAGATCGTTGTCGTGGATGGTAGAAAACCAGGAGAGCATAGTTGCGGCCTTGCTCTATCAGGGCTTGCCGAGCTTCTGCAACACGTTGGCTGTGAGACAGCCATCAATCTCGACGGTGGTGGTTCATCAGTCCTGGCAGTCGAGGGTGCAAGCCATGACCAGATGCTGTTGGAAAACTGTCCTCATGGGGTTGTGAATATTCCTTCGGATGCTGGTGGTAATGAACGAATTGTACCTGTTATGATGATCGTCAGAGACGAAACCTAGGCCAAAACTCAGAAGATTCTCCATGAAACTTGATAAGAATCGAAAAAAGACCCCTGTCGACAGCCTGTTTGAGAATCAGGTCTATACACTTCTTCGTGAAGCCAGGGAGGAGATTCTTCTTCATTCAAAAGGGGCTAATAAGTCGGAAATAATCGAACGATACATGCAGCTACTTGTGGACTCGTCTGCAAAAATTCCTACACCCCTCAAGAATGTTGAATTCCGGCTCTTAAAGGGGAGCGATAACAGGTGCGGCGACGTAGCCCTCTATTTTCGGGTCCAGGGAAGTTCCAGTATCTTCAATCAAATGTCAGGAAAGTACAAGCTTCAGGGAACACTGGGGACAGAGGGGCGAAGCCAGGCATATATACATTACCGTGAAGGCTTCTTCAGTAACGCCACCAATCTCAGCGATATGTTTTATACTGATATCGAAACATTGAGGAGATTCCTCAACGAGGTTGATTCCCTGCTCGATTTTTATCGCTTTGAACTACGTTCGGGGCTGAATTCTCTCCTCACGGACTTGAGAACAGACCGCGCAAACAAAGAAAGCCTGGAAGACAGTCTGGAACAACTTGGTTTTCGGCCAAAGAGCTAACGCCGGCGCCTGCTTAGCCTCTTGCTATGAGCACGGCACATACTATTGCTGCAAATTTCCACAGGTTCCTTGCCCTTCGACCTTGATATGTTACGGTACGAAGCCTTCAGACTCATTGCATAAACCCGTGAAGATCATCCAACTTTCCCCCTCCGCGACGTCCTGCGCGAGAGACGTGTGGCAAGATCTCCAGAGGATATCCCTTTACAACAGACGTCTGCCTGTGATCTGACTTCTTTGCTGGGTGCGGAGCCAAACAGCTTCTGAGACATGGATTCCTGACATCGGATATGCCATGGTAGCCCTTGAACCTGATCCGGATTATACCGGCGTAGGGAAGCACTTTCTATTCAGGCCAATCCAATCTATCATCGCTTGGCCGAGAGTTTCCTTTCCCCGATATCTAATTCCGCGAAATACAACTTACAGGAAACCCCTATTACTATGTCTATTGCTGAAAACTCACAAAAAAACAACCCCAAAGAGAATTTTGCAGCAGAGATGATCTCTCGCGGCTCCCTGCCGAATTCCAGAAAAATATACGTCCCAGGTAAGACACATACCAACATCCAAGTCCCCATGAGGGAAATCCAGCTGCATGATACTATTTCAAATAGAGGAACAGATCAGGAGAAGGCTGAATCTAATCCTCCAGTGATCGTGTACGACACGTCGGGACCGTACTCTGACGAGAAGATCGATATAGACATCCGAAAAGGTCTGGAACCGGTTCGACTTCAGTGGATCAAAGATCGAAACGACGTTGAGGAAATGGATCGTCTTTCCTCAACCTACGGTCAGATGCGACTTGCGGACAAGGGCCTCGACCACCTCCGCTTTGAGCACCTGAGAAAACCTCTTAGAGCAAAACCCGGAAAACGGGTCACACAAATGCATTACGCCAAAAAGGGTATTGTCACGCCGGAGATGGAGTATATTGCAATCAGGGAGAATCAGCTTCTTGAGAAAGCTCGTGAAGCCTGGTCTCAGAGCAATGGGGAGTGGAAAGGCGATTACAGGCGACCAGGAACAGGGCAGATCGGTTCCTACGATGGCAATGGCTACAAAGATGGGCCTGAAAGCCCGGAGGGCGATATATACCAGAAAGTAGACCAGAGACTTCGTGAGCGTTCAAAAGCTGGGACCTTCCCCGGCCAGCACCCTGGCAACCCATGGGGAGCTCGCATCCCAGATGTTATTACACCAGAATGGGTTAGAGATGAGGTGGCGAGCGGACGTGCCATTATTCCCTGCAATATCAACCACCCTGAACTTGAACCCATGGCCATCGGAAGGAACTTTCTCGTTAAAATCAATGCCAACATTGGTAACTCGGCAGTGACATCCTCCATCGAAGAAGAAGTAGAAAAGATGGTTTGGGCCACCCGCTGGGGAGCAGACACGGTCATGGATTTGTCAACGGGTCAGAATATACACGAAACACGTGAGTGGATTCTTCGAAATTCACCGGTGCCGATTGGTACAGTTCCTATTTATCAGGCACTTGAGAAAGTAGGTGGGCGTCCGGAAGAGCTGACGTGGGAAATATACAGAGATACTTTGATCGAGCAGGCAGAGCAGGGAGTAGATTATTTTACGATTCACGCCGGCGTCCTGCTGCGGTTTATTCCCAAGACTGCTGAACGGTTGACAGGTATTGTTTCACGCGGTGGTTCAATTGTTGCCAAATGGTGCCTGGCCCATCATAAAGAAAATTTCCTTTATACACACTGGCGAGAGATTTGTGAGATCATGGCGGCCTATGACGTCAGCTTTTCAATTGGTGACGGACTCCGACCTGGTTCCATCGCCGATGCGAACGATGAAGCTCAGCTGGCAGAGCTGTATGTGCAGGGCGAACTGACCAAAATTGCCTGGGAATATGATGTGCAGGTGATGAATGAGGGACCAGGCCATGTTCCTATGCATATGATTCATGAAAACATGCAGCGACAAATCGAGTGGTGTCATGAAGCCCCCTTCTATACACTGGGACCTCTGACGACAGATATTGCTCCTGGCTATGACCATATTACTTCAGGAATCGGTGCGGCGATGATCGGTTGGTATGGATGTGCCATGCTCTGCTACGTGACGCCGAAAGAACACCTGGGACTTCCGAATAAAGATGACGTCAAAGAGGGTGTTATTACATACAAGGTTGCGGCTCACGCCGCTGATCTGGCGAAGGGGCATCCGGGAGCTCAATGGCGCGACGACCAGCTTTCAAAAGCTCGTTTCGAATTTCGCTGGGAAGATCAATTCAACCTGTCACTGGATCCCGAAACAGCCAGAAACTATCATGACGAGACTCTTCCTGCGGAGGGGGCAAAAGTCGCCCACTTTTGCAGTATGTGCGGACCGAAGTTTTGCTCGATGGAAATTACACAGCAGATCAGAGATTACGCCGAAGCGGAGGGGTTGATGGATGTTGAATCCGTTGAAGAAGCGATGAATCAGAAATCCAGGGAATTTCGCGAAGCGGGAGCCGAAATTTACCAGAAGAATATCAGCTAACGATCATTGATTCAAACCGGATCGATCGAGTTAGAGTGCCCCGCATCTGTATTTGATGCGGGGCACTTCACTTAAAACCCAAGATGAAGCATCCTGGACAAGTATTACTGAAGCGGTGAAACGTTCTCAGCCTTAGGTCCCTTAGGTCCTGTTCCTACCTCAAATGAAACGCGTTGTCCTTCTTGCAGGGTTCTGAACCCGTTCACCTGAATGGCTGTGTGATGAACAAAGAGATCTCCCTCACCACTATCAGATTCGATAAAGCCGTAGCCTTTGCTGTCATTGAACCATTTGACGGTTCCTGTCTTTTCTGACATTGAAACATACTCCGTTTTTGCGTGTGTGCGACTGATGGAATCAACGTTCATTCCTTTTCCGCTCCAATGAGGATACCGAGTCGGTGTTACTCAGGTCTGATATCCCGAAGAGATCAAAGACATCGGGCTGAGCGCTCTCGATGGTAGTGGAAAGGACGATTTTCTATGAAGCCTACTTTGTCGCAAAATTCTCGATGATCAAATTGATAGAGCGGGAAGGGGTCAAGGAACAAGGGTGTTCAGAGTGAAAAAATCACCGTCTTGCCATCTTTTGTTCGCTCTGAAGACCCATTCGGACTCGAATGACAGAAAATTCACTTGCCGATTCGGGGCTATTGTCCCCTTACTACTATAAATAAACTTAGTAGAAAGAATAACAATGAATAGAGCTGTCTGGATGACGGGAGTTATGATATCTTTGGCATCACCGCTGATGTCTCAGAGTGTCATTTATGAGTCTGATTTCGAGAATTCCAATGATCCTTCAGGAAATTCTTATTCAACGGGAACCCTTGATAGTCAGGACAGCTGGAGTGTCATAGCTGGATCTGCTGAAGTTGTCGATAATCAGGGAGCTCCTGCCGATTCTTCCGGGCCGCAGGTTGTTGACCTGAGCCAGAACACCTCTATTCAAAGAGCCGTTTCAAGCAGCGAAAGTCGTATTCTCTTTCGTGGATACTATCGTGGAGAAGGGGTTGATACTCCCGTTCCACCACCTGCAGCAGACCCGATCGCTGCAGCTCTTACCTTTCGCCGAGTTGACGGCAGTACGTTCACAATTGGCGCATGGGATGAAAATCTCATGGAATATGTTGAACCAGAAAATACTGCCAGAGGAATTGCGGCTCCACTTTTTTCCAACACAGATTTCCATAAGATTATTATCAGCCTCGATTATACCAACGGCGTTAAGAGTTATGACATCGCCGTCAATAACGAGCCTTATCTCCAGGATATACCCTTTAAAACAGCTGCCTTGAGTGACCTGAATGGTGTCTTGTGCTCATCACAGGTTGGCTCTCAAGTCGACAAGATTGGATTCTTTGCATCTCCAACCGGTGACTATGATGGAGACGGCATTTCCGATGACGATGAAATGGTCACAGCGGGAGCAGACCCCTTCGATCCAAACCTGCCACCGCAGTCAACGCCGACCCCGAGTCCCTCGCCATCACCTACACCTTCTCCAACACCGACGGCGACTCCAACTCCGACGCCAACACCGACACCAACGGAGACAGCAACTCCAACTCCAACGGCAACAGTTGCTCCAACAGAAACTGCCACTCCAACTCCAACTGCTACGGCGACACCTACCAGTACGCCTTCAGCGACACCGACACCTACGCCAAGCCCGTCAGTGACTGCTTCACCAACACTGACGCCTACGGTAACTCAAACACCAACTCCTTCACCTACCGCTACGGCTACGGTAACGCCTACGCCTTCCCCTACCTCGGGCCCAACTCCTACGATGAGTCCAACGCCAACGGAAACGCCGACAGTCAATGTGCTGAATATTCTCCTCGGACTGGAACCATCCTCACAGGCGGGTGATACCAATGGGGATTTGATTATTGATGCTGCTGACCTTATCCCATAGGCAAACTGTCTCCACTTCGAAAAGAGGTTGATCCCGGCAAGTATTCCCGATAACACCATTCCGATGGGGAACCATATCCCACTCCAATCCCAGGTATAGAGTATTTGGATCGATCATCGGTATGCACAATCAGAGGGAAATCCCAGTCGATATTATCGAAACGATCCTTCAAGGTACCCGAGACGGTATCGTTGGAACCGATCAATCAGGTCGGATTGTTCTGTTCAATGATGGCATGGAAAGCCTGACTGGCGTTTCCCGTTCCGAAGCCATAGGCAGCTGCCCACAGGAACTCTGGAAAGAAGCTTCAGGTGAGAAGTCTGTAGACCGTGATCGCTGCACAGCCTGTCAGATTGAGACGCGAGATGGAACCTCCAGGGCGTTCACAAAGACTATTTACCCTCACAATAAAGATGATATAGTTGAGGTCTGCGTTTATCACGACATCACTGAGTTGATCGAGTCCCAGGCGAGGGAGAAGGAGCAGGAGTCTTTCTTTCGGGATCTGGTGGAGGAAGCAAAAGACCTTATCATTGTTTTGGACTTTGAAGGGAACATTACTTACACCAGTCCTTCCGTTTCCTATGCCTTTCAAGAAGATCAAGACAGGCTCACGGGTAGACCACTTTGGACATACTTCACACATGAATGCAGTGAGAGTTTTCTCAACAAATTCAATCACCTGAAAGACTTACCCAATACTGTCTTGGAAACGGGACCCCTTAAGGTACATCGCCAGGGAACAGGTCCGAGGTGGTTTACCGGCACAATCAACAACCGTCATCCCCATGGTGTTGATTATGTCTATATTGTCAACTTAACAGATATCACCAGGAACTACGAGGCAGAGAAGAAGCTTGTAGAAGAACATCGACTCATGAAAGCAATCATGTCGACCTCTGTCGCTGCAGTTACTACTCTTGATAAAAGCGGAAATATCACCTACGCGAATGAAGCGGCGAAACACATTCTTGGCCTGGATCCGTCCGAAGTCTCAAAGAGGTCTTACAACTCGCCTGCCTGGCGACATGAAGCCCTTGATGGAGGAGAATTCCCAGATGAAGAGATGCCGTATACACGCGTCATGAAGACAGAAGCGCCGGTCTACGATATACGCCATTCCATTGTCTGGCCGAACGGTGAAAGGAAATCTCTTTCGATCAACGGCGCCCCTCTTTTTGACTCCGAAGGAGATCTCAATGGAGCGGTTTTTTCTGTTCTGGATATAACAGCACAATTGGATTATCAGTCCGAGCTCAAAGTCTTCAAGAATGCCTTTGATGCCTCTGGTTCCGGTATTCTTATTTCAGACGCAACTGATAAGCACCTCAAGACCATCTATGCGAATGAGTCTATTCAGTCTATTTTCCAGGGGACG
Source organism: uncultured Candidatus Sumerlaeota bacterium (assembly GCA_964437365.1). Taxonomy (GTDB): domain Bacteria; phylum Sumerlaeota; class Sumerlaeia; order SLMS01; family SLMS01; genus CAYTGM01. The sequence continues at coordinate 37,211 of CAYTGM010000034.1, forward strand.
GTAACCGTCGGTGCTAGAAATCCTCTTCTGAATCGAACGAACAGATTATTATCATCCGTTGAGAGTGCAATTGCAGAGAATAAAACCGTCCGTGTATTGAAGGATCTCGAAACTTCTCAAGGGCAAGTAACATGGCTCGAGATCTATATCGTTCCTATCCGAAGCAATTCTTCAAGAATTGATCGCGTTGTCTTCCTTTGCAATGATGTGACAGACAGACAGAATGCAGTTCTAGCCATGCAGGAAAGTCAGACAGTCCTCTCACTGCTTTTCTATTCTGTTCCTGTAGCTCTGACGATCTCGGACGAGAAGGGCCAAATACAACTTGTAAATGAGCAGTTTTCGCAGCTCATCGGCAGAAATATCTCTACCATCGAAAACGAAAAATGGTGGGAAGCGTTTCCTGAGGGTATTAAAAAGAAATTACGATCAACATACGAGAGCTTTCTTTCGGGACAGTTGTCCCATCACAAAGAGACGATCGTGATTAATCGTCCAAGCAGTTCTCATTCCCTGTCTATATCACTTCGAAAATTGCTTCCATTTGGAGAGAAGCCGAAAGTCCTTTCACTTGTAGAGGACCTTTCCTCACGAAAACGGGAAGAACTTCTGAAGACGCAATTAACGAATCTCGGGGAAAAACTCAACTCAACGATTACACCCGTTGAAGCTGCAAGAGTTGTGGTTGAGTTCGCCGATGAATTGATAGGCTGGGATGCTTCCTACGTTGCTATCTTTGATGACGAGTCTGAGGAGATCAGGTTTATATATGCAGCCGATGAGATCAATGGTCAGCGTACAATCATTGGAGACTTGAGTGGTGTAACCTTTCCTAGCGAGAAATACAAAAATCTTGTTAAGGATGGTGGAAAACTCATAGACGAAACCACGAAACCCCAAACGAAGAATCTTGGTTTTTTTGGAGATGAGTCCCGTAATTCCGAGTCCATGCTCTTTGTTCCTTTGAAGTCTCGTCGCGGACAGAATATTGGTGTTCTGTCCATTCAGAGCTATACGAAGGAATTCTACAGCAAAGAAAGCCTTAAGACTCTGGAACTTCTGGCCGATTACGGGGTTGCCGCCTTAGCTCGTGCTTCCGCGCAAGAAGAATTAAAGCTTAGCGAAACTCGATATCGAGCTTTTGCAAACGCCATCCCAGACCTTTTATTCAGGCAGCACCGTGACGGTACATTTCTGGACTGCAATCAAATCTCTGGTGATCGTTTGGCTCTACCTGCTTCCGAGTTTCTCGGTAAGAAAATATCAGACCTGCCATTGCCGCCGGAGGTTATCAGACAGAATCAGGAGCATGTCGCGAAGGCGCTTGAAACGAACTCCATCTGCAGTTTTGAATACGAGTTGGATGTACCGGCGGGAACCAGGCGTTTCGAGGCACGAGTTGCACCCAGCAGCCCCGATGAAGTTGTCATGATTTGTCGGGATATTACTGAACGTGTTGAAGCTGAAGAAGAAAGGCAGAAGCTGGAAGCTCAAATACAACATGGTCAAAAACTGGAAAGTCTGGGTATTCTTGCTGGAGGGATAGCTCACGATTTCAACAACCTTCTTTCCGGAGTGCTCGGGAATGCCGGCCTTGCCCTGATGGATTTACCATCAGACTCTCCCGTGAAACCGCCTATCAAACAAATTGAAACAACGGCATTGAGAATGGCGGACCTCACGCGTCAAATGCTTGCCTATTCAGGCAAAGGCAAATTCGAAGTTGAAAAGTTTGACCTCAATCAGGTTGTCCAGGAAATGAGCGAACTTCTCCGAGTTTCCATCAACAAGAAGGCACACTTTCAATTGGAATTGTCTACACAAGGAGTTCAGGTTGATGGCGATGTAACTCAGCTTAGACAGATAGTCATGAATTTAATTACGAATGCATCTGACGCACTCGAGGACACAGGAGGTGAAATCATCCTCCGAACAGATGTCAAAGTTCTATCCAAAGATGAGATTGCAGATGTCCCCTGGAAAGAGGATATAGCGCCGGGAACCTTTGCTGTAATCTCTGTCAAGGATACAGGCATTGGAATGACCGAAGAGACGAGAAAACGCATTTTTGATCCATTCTTCTCAACCAAGTTTACCGGGAGAGGTCTGGGTCTGGCCGCTGTACAGGGAATTGTCCGATCCCACCGTGGGTTTATGCGCATAGAATCTGAGCTCAATGTGGGAACTCATTTCGAAATTTTTCTTCCCTCCGCAAAAGGGAAAGACCAGAGAACTTCCTCCGGAACAGCACCGATGATCGCTTTTCGAGGAGAAGGCTCCATACTCGTGGTGGATGATGAAACAACGGTTAGAACGGTGATCAGGAATTCACTTGAACGCCTTGGTTTCAAAATCGTTGAAGCCTCTGATGGCATTGAGGCTTTAGAGATTTTTCGGGAACAACAGGACGAGTTCCGTTTCATTCTACTTGATATCACCATGCCAGGAATGGATGGTATAGAGACTCTTAAGCATATCCGTGACCTGAACTCTGAGATACCGGTTTTACTCATGAGTGGGTATAGCCATCACGAAGCAATGAAGGGGAGTAGCGGCTTGAAGATTTCCGGGTTTCTGGCGAAACCTTTCAGAGCACGTGATTTGATATCGAATATTTTCAAGCTAAAGGGAGGCGGTAGACTTTAACCTACCTGATGATAGAAACCACTCACCTTATTTCTCTTTTCCCGTATATCGCCAGATAGCGAACTTGCCTTCCTCATAAATCTTCGTGCCGTACTGATCCGCCCAGCCATCCATCTTCAGATAGAACTGCGTCATGAAGTGTGTTGCACCGTACTCTTCAAGAATCCGTTCAAACTCTTCTGGAGTCTCTGCATCCGCGAAAGCATATGTTCGATTATTATAGTCATGGCGGTAAAAGTAATAGGGGTATATACCGGCCCAATAGGGATGAAAATAGACCAGTGTTGCCTCTGAAGGCAAATTGTTTCGTGCGAAAAGATAGGCATTCCGGTCATCTTTATCCTCCCAGAAATACCGAACACGGTAAGTATCAAGAGAATGCAGATAGTGTCCTGGCTCTGCTTCAAGCCCCTCCGGAATATTGTGCTTCCAGTAGGCGATCAAAGATTCAGAGGCGGCAAATAGAGCGAGAACAAGCAAGGCCCAGGAAAGCAGTTTTCTGACCCAGAGCTTTGGCAGCCATTCAAGAAAAAGCGCCAGGTAGACAAGCCCCATCCCAAATATATACAGGGTAAATCGTGACCACCAACTCCCCTCCAGATTGAAGAGCAGGAATGCGAAAATGACGCCTGTAAAGGCGACCTTCCAACGTCCTTTCAGGAAAGCCCAGAACATCGTAACAACGAGCCCGGGAAAAAGAAAGAAAAGCCAGACAGGACCCCACCCGCCCATTCTCATATCCTTGTAAACCCAATCATTCGCCCAGACAATCTCCATTGATCTGAACAAAGCCTTCCTGTTGTTCCGGGTCCCCGTGTGCTCCTTCGTACCAACAAGGTCTCTAATGTGATCATAAGCACCTTCAAAGAGTACCGTCTCTCCAAATTTCAGTGTAATCGGCTGAAACGGATTTCCAAACCATAGATAATTCTGTATGTAGGTATACGAACCAAAGAGAAGAAGAAAGGCACCACCGAACAAGAAGAAGCGGAACCAATGCAAGACTGGGCGCTTGGCATCTTCAAACACCAGAAACAGCGTATAGAGAAAGAGTGCCATCCCCCCGAGCACCAGCCCCTGACCTTTGCTACCAATGGCAAGTCCCGAAATCGCTGCAACCCATATACCGCGCCGAACGGCCAGAGAACTGTCTTGTGGAACTCGAGACATCAGCGTATAGGCACAGATAAGAAAAGTATGAAAAACGAGATCGATCGTTCCCCATAAGACCATCGGCTGAGCCAGAACAGCTGGCATCAATAGGAATAGGGCAGCAAGAGATCCTGATAGTTCTCGCGAACACCCCCAGTTTCTCATCCAGCCATAGATTGCAAAGACAGCAATAAAACCCGACAGCCATTGGACTAAACGAACTGGGCGCTCATCCTCAAGCAGTGTAATGACCCGCGCAAAAGTCATCTGAGCGTTCTTGGGAAACTCATTCACATGTCCGCTACGTGTCTCAAACCTTTCCAGTCCTTTCTCCTGCTTGATATAGACTGCAATCGGCAAATGATAACTAACGGCGTCTACCCCGGGTACCGGTGACTTGAATGTATATAGAAGGGTAATAGCCCAGATTGGAAGAACACATAACCATGTTACAAGAACAAGCGCTGAACGTCGGTTGATGATCTCAAGGAGAAAAAGGTTGGATAAATCGCGAACCGCATTCTTAATATCTTCCCACAAAAACCCATAGAGAAGCAGAAGCAAGATCAACTCAAGGGCGAGGATCCATATCTTTGTGTAATGATTCCAGAACAGGCCAAGCGCATATACTTCGAGAACCGCGAGAGCGAACATACAGCACCCGGATATGGCAATTCTCTCAGCATAAGATCCTGGCAGTAACTTGAAGACAACACCAAGAAGCCCAAAAAAGAGAAGAACAGTAATACCTGTTACAAGAAGAACGAACTGAAGATCCATGGAATCACATCACACCGACAAAATGGCTGATCACCGAAGGAACTCCAGATTACTGCTCAACGACAAGGCAATTATTCGCCCTTACTTGTATTCATCCCAGCTCTTGATCTGGAGATCATCGATGGAAACACGGCTCAGGGATTCAACAAAACGCATGGCGATTTGTCTGTTCGTAATCAGAGGAACGTTGAAATCAACCGCGGTTCGTCGTATTAAATAATCGTTGGTCAGTTCTTCTTCCTGGAAGTTCTTCGGAAGGTTGATAACGAGTTGCACTTTACCTTCTTTGATACAGCTGACAGTTGAAGGTTCTTTCTTTTCGAGAGGCCAGTTAAGCTCTGTGCATTCAATGTTATTCTCTTTCAAGAACTTCGCTGTGCCATGAGTTGCATAGATCTCAACTCCCATTTCCTGGAGTGTCAGCATACTATCAAGCAGCTCCACCTTTGACTCAAGACGGCCTGAAGAAACCAGGACTGATTTCACAGGAAACTTATAACCGACAGAGATCAGAGCTTTCAGGTAAGCTTCTTCAAAGTCATCGCCAAGGCAGGCGACCTCTCCTGTAGAGGCCATTTCAACACCAACCGTAGGATCCGCACCTTCAAGACGTGTGAAGGAAAACTGAGGAGCTTTGACCCCCACGTAATCCAATTCGAATAACTGATTCTCGACCGGCTTAACTTTTTTCCCAACAACAACGCGTGTTGCCGTATCGATAAAATTGTGTCGCATGATCTTCGAAACGAAGGGGAAACTTCTCGAAGCTCTCAAGTTACACTCGATCACCTTCACAGCATTATTCTTAGCAATAAACTGAATATTGAAGGGACCATTAATCTTTAAACGACGTGCTATCTTCTGTGAGATAGTGCGAATTTGACGGATTGTTTCCAGATAAGTTCTTTGAGGAGGCAGCACAAGAGTTGCATCGCCACTGTGGACACCTGCGTTTTCCACATGCTCACTGATGGCATGAACGACAACCTCACCATCGCGAGCGACGGCATCAAATTCGATCTCTTTGGCATTTTCCAGGAACTTACTAAGGACGACCGGGTGGTCCTGTGATACATCAGCAGCTTTCTGCAGAAATTCCTTCAGCTCTGAATCCTTTGTCGCAACTGCCATGGCAGCGCCACTCAATACATAGGAGGGACGGACAAGAACGGGATACCCAACCTTATTCGCGAAGGAGAGAGCATCATCGATGGTACTTAAAAGCTTCCATTCCGGCTGGTCTATATTGAGTTCGTCCAGCATACTTGAGAACTTGCGGCGATCTTCAGCGTTGTCGATATTCTTTGGATGTGTCCCAAGAACCTTTAGACCATTCTTGGCTAACTTCGTCGCCAGGTTGTTAGGAACCTGCCCACCGACTGATATAATCAAACCAAGAGGATTTGTCTTCTCGTATATCTCGATCACAGTTTCCAGAGTAATTTCATCGAAGAAAAGCTTGTCTGATTCATCGTAATCAGTTGAGACTGTTTCCGGGTTATAGTTTAGCATCAGGGTACTGAAACCGAGCTCTCTCAGTGTCCTCACCGTATTAACGCAGCACCAGTCGAACTCCACAGAACTACCGATACGATACGTTCCTGATCCAAGCACCATGACCGAGTTGATTTCAGGAAATTCAATATCATCAGAATCTGCATGGTAGCTGAGATAGAGATAATTTGTCTGCGCAGGATACTCAGCACCAAGTGTATCGATCTGTCTGACGTAGGGGACCACATCCAGAGAACGACGATGCTTCCTTGCTTCATCTTCAGTTGTATCAGTGAGAACACCAATCTGATCATCAGAGAAGCCTGCCTGTTTTGCACAAAGCATCAGGTCGCGATCGATCTTTTTGAGACCCCTCTTATGAATCTCGTTCCTGATTTCTACAACATTCTGTACCTTGTAAAGAAACCACTTATCGATATGTGAAAGTTCGTATATGCGGTCGACAGACATACCCGCCTTCATCGCTTCAACGATGGCGAAAACACGCTCGTCTGTGGGCGAGCTAAGTTCCAGCTCAAGATCGTCAAACTGATAGCCAGTATTTGCGACGAGGCCTTTAGCCCCAATCTCGAGCATACGCAGTGCCTTCTGAAGAGCCTCTTCGAAACTCCTGCCGATAGACATGACTTCTCCAACCGACTTCATGGCTGAGCCAATGTTTCGGCGCACCTTCTGGAATTTCTTCAAATCCCAGCGAGGAATCTTGACTACACAATAATCGAGTGAAGGTTCGTAAAAGGCCTTGGTAACCTTCGTGACAGAGTTCGGAAGCTCATGCAGGCCATAGCCAAGCGCCAACTTGGTCGCGACGAACGCGAGCGGATAGCCCGTTGCTTTTGAAGCAAGAGCAGAGCTTCGAGAAAGCCGCGCATTAACTTCGATGATTCTATAATCTTCTGAGACAGGATCCAGAGCATACTGAATGTTACACTCACCAACGATCCCTATGTGACGGATTACCCGAATGGCTATTTCACGAAGCTTGTGGTACTCGCGGTTCGTCAAAGTCTGGCTGGGCGCAACAACGATAGACTCGCCGGTGTGTATACCAAGCGGGTCGAAGTTTTCCATATTACAGACAGTGATACAGTTGTCGTACTTGTCGCGAACAACTTCGTACTCAACCTCTTTCCAGCCTTTAAGATACTCTTCGATCAAAATCTGGCTGGTATAGGAGAGAGCCTTCCGCGCTTTGTCTTCTAATTCTTCTTTGTTGCGACATATCCCTGAGCCAAGTCCACCAAGAGCGTACGCGATACGCATCATGACAGGATACCCAATATTATCAGCAATGGCCAATGCCTCATCGACCGTGGCGGCAGCTTTGCTCTTGGGCGAATCAGCATTAACCTCATTCAAACGTTCAACGAACAGCTCGCGATCTTCTGTTTCCAGGATGGCTTTTACTGGTGTACCAAGAACACGAACCGAGTGCTTTTCCAGGATTCCCGATTGATGAAGCTTCAAGCCGCAGTTAAGAGCAGTCTGACCTCCGAAGCTGAGAAGAATTCCATCAGGCTTTTCTTTTGCAATAATCTTCTCAACGAACTCTGGCGTCACGGGCAGGAAATAGACCTTATCCGCGAGCTCTTCCGAGGTTTGAATCGTTGCGATATTTGGATTAATGAGAATCGTATAGATGCCCTCTTCTTTGAGAGCCTTGATGGCCTGACTGCCTGAATAATCGAACTCTCCAGCTTCACCAATCTTCAGGGCTGAACTTCCAAGAATGATGACTTTCTTTACGTTTTCGATCTCTGCCATGCTTCTTTAATATCCTTCGTTTCGGTCGAGGTTGATATTGATACTTTACTCAGCTCTTCTTTACCATATCGATGAATTCATCAAAAAGGTATTCAGTATCGACTGGTCCAGGTGCTGCCTCGGGGTGGAACTGGCAACTTCTGATGGGAAGAGTCTCGTGTGATATTCCTTCGTTTGTGTCATCGTTCAGATTGGTGAACCAAACCTTCCAACCTTCTGGCAAACTGTCTGGATCCACAGCAAACCCGTGGTTCTGAGAGGTAATGAAACACTTCTTTGTATTCGACTCGATCACCGGCTGGTTCTGACTGCGGTGTCCGTACTTGAGCTTGTAGGTATTCGCTCCGATAGCGAGTGAAAGGAGCTGATGCCCCAGACAAATCCCGAAGATGGGGATTTGCTTTTGTACAAGACGCCGGATCTGATGAATCGTCTGTGAGCATTGCTTTGGATCGCCGGGACCATTGGTCACCATCACGCCGTCGAACTTTTCCTGGCTCAGGTCGTAATCCCAGGGGACGCGCAGCACTTCCACTCCGCGGTTAGCGAGGTGATTGATAATGTTATTCTTACCGCCGCAATCAATCACGACGACTCTCTTGTCACCTGAACCGTATGTCTTCGTTTCCGAGATGCTGACCTCAGGCATCAGGTTCACTTTATTCGGATCGTAATCTTCTGCCGCCTTGCCATCGAAGACGATCTTGCCAAGCATGGTGCCGCTTTCGCGAAGCTTCATCGTCAGGCTTCTGGTATCTATCCCGGTCAGACCTGGCACTTTGAAACGCTTCATCCATTCGGAGAGCGACTCATGAGCATTCCAGTGGCTGTATCTCTGAGAGTACTCACTGACGATTAAACCCCGGATCTGAATTTCATTCGACTCAAAGGGAAGCCCAAGAGGGTTTTCTTTGAGTACATCTGGGATACCGTAGTTTCCGACAAGGGGATAAGTCAGTGTCAGAATCTGCCCGCGGTAAGAAGGATCGGTCATTGTTTCGGGATAACCAACCATCCCAGTATTAAAAACGACCTCTCCCGAAGAAGAGGCCTCATGACCGAAGGAAAGTCCTTCAAAGGAGGTTCCATCCTCCAGGACGAGCTGTGCCTTTTTCATCGAAACTTTTTCCATAATGATACCTGATTGAGTCGCTCTAGAATCACGGCCTTCGCAAGGCCGCAGGAGTGATGACCACAGACCCTCCGTACGTCAAGGGTCACGGTCTCATCACAGCAAATATTTAACGCCTACCGTCGCTGGAGGCAGGGAACAAGCCTAACTGAACAGGTTCTTCGCCTAATCAACCTCTTTAATCCTGATGTGAGATAACATGCCCCCCTGGGAACGCTGATCGGTGATCGGCGCTGTTAAGGTAACGGCATTCACCTCAGAAAGCGTTGAAGAAACACCTTCAGACTTACTGGGATCTCAGCTCTGAGAGACCCGAACCAGAGGACCAAGGATGCGGAATGTCCAAGGTAAAGGCGCCCGGGCACAGCTCGGTTCTCCCAGGGGAAAAACTCCTCGTTCATCAGCCGTCGCTACCAGAGATATAACCGATTGTTGTGGATGAGTGGTAAGAGGCACCCATTTGATTAGGC
>CAYTGM010000035.1:0-42404 GCA_964437365.1 uncultured Candidatus Sumerlaeota bacterium
GTAACAAAAAGGCAGCATTACAATTGTTTCAAATACCTCGTTCTGGGACAGCCTCCGGCGTTCGGCGATCCCAGGGAATGAGCAACCTTTGGTCATGGGGTTGATGTCTATGAGCAAACCGTTGAAACGGTTTTCTCGTATATTTTCAATTCATGCACCTCAAGATAAATCTTGAGGCCTACGGTAAAGCCTCGCTCCGCTCGGATGGGTTGATCCTTTGACTGATTTGCGTGAAGGTCCTCTCTGCGTCGCTGCGCCGCTGCGGGAGAGTTATATACTTCAACGGTTTCGTAGAGGACAAAACGCATAGACATGATTTACATGATGAAGAAGAAGCGAGGATTCGTCGCTTTTTCTTGAGTTTCATCCTTCAGGTGTTCCTTCTAAATCCGTGTTCATCCGCGTCCATCCGTGGTTTAAAATAAAGATCAGAGTTTCCTGTGTGCGCAGGGATGTGCTGCTGTGATGCCTGATGAATGCGACGTCGTAAGCGGTTGCAGATTGAAGCCTCTCACCGAATCATTCCTGTTTCAACTTTCATGTACGTTGCTTGTTAGTTGCTTTCGAATGCAGGTTTTAAGCAGGTAGCAAGCAAGTAGGAAGCAGGTGTATTCAGATTCCTGCGGGCGCGAGAAGGTCGATGTTCCATTCGGAAAGATCAATATACACAGCGAAAGTGGAATAACATTGGTGAATATTGATCGGGAGGGACTGGGGCGTTGGACTCTTCCTGTGAGGAGATGAGGCGGAAACGGCGAGGTGTAAACGATTGCGAGGAATGGTCGGGGCGGGGTGGTTCTCTCGATACTTTACCGCGTCGACACTCTCAGGTAAACTGAGCCGGTCATCGACCAGCGTTCCCAGGAGGAGACGACGTTGATGGGGCATCAACGTTCCCAGGGGCTGATTCCCTCTATACTTTACCGCGTCGACACTCTCAGGTAAACTGAGCCGGTCATCGACCAGCGTTCCCAGGAGGGCTCCGAACAGGCCGGCGTCTGCGATCTTCGTTGCCACTCAAAATCGGACTGAATGATTCTTCTCTTGGGTTTCTAAACAGTCCAGTGGGATTAATAAGCTTCATACGCCCGCATTAGAAAAATTACCCAGGGAATTGTACGGTCGTTAAGCCTATGACCCTTTCGAAATCACAGAAAATAGCGTTCTTTACAGGGTTCCTGGTCATCTTGAGCTGGTGCTTCGTGCGGTTTGCCTACAGTTCGATTACCGATGATGCCTATATTACCTTTGCCTACGCAAAAAATCTGGCGGAGGGGCATGGGTTTGTCTTCCAGCCGGGAAACGACGTCCTGTCTACGACCACTCCGATCTTTGCCCTGTTTGTCTTTGTCGGAATGCTGGTTGGTGTTCAACCCTGGGCCTGGGTGTTGGCCTGGGACGTTGTCTTTCTATCGATCATTTCACTGATCATATACAGGTACTTGAAATTCTTTGATCTACAGAGCTATTTTCCTGCCATTCATGTGGTATTGCTGATACTCGCCGGACAGGTCTTGCCGGTAGCAGGGATGGAAACCGGTCTGTATATGTGCTGTATCTTCTCGAGTTTATACTTCATGTCGCTTTCACTGCAACCCGGATTAGAGGACAGGAGAAAGACATTCTTCATGATGCTCTTTGCTGTTCTGGCGGCGATTATTCGTCCAGATGGTCTTGTGACCTTCATGCTGGCGGGGATCGCCGTTGTCTATCTCTGGTTCAGAAATAGAAAATGTCTTTCTTTACTGACTTTCTCTCCCATTCTTCTTTTTCCGCTCTATGCACTTCTTGTCTATTCGTTGAGTGGACAATTGATTCCCCATTCGATGATTGCCAAGTCGATCCTTTCTCCCGTTTATACGTTCGATGAGCTTTTCATTGGAGGGTTGTACCTGTTTCTTCTAGACTTCTATCAGTTTCCAAACCTTGTAGTCATTACAGGCCTGTGCTTCCTGGTACTGATGGTTACAAAAAGGGAGGTCTTGCCAGTGGCTGCGTTTGTTGTCCTCTATACAGCCTTTATGGCAGCTGGCTCTGCTCCGAACTTCTTCTGGTACCTGACACCCTTGATTATTCCGACTGTTGTGTCTGGAGCTGTTGCTCTCTCTCTTCTTTCGAGATACATAATAAGTAAATTTCTTACTGGTAAACCCTATGAAAAGCAAGGGTCCTATGCCCGATCTTTACATCTAGTTCTGCTTCTCTTTCTTCTGATGCCTCAATTGAGAGCCTGCTTAACGCTAACACTTTTCAATAGTCAGGAGTGGCCAACCGTTCGAAGAGATCCTCATGGATTTAAAGAGTGTGTAGAGTTTATTGAAGATACAGATCAGAGTGGGGACTATGTGATCGGAAGTCATGAAGTTGGAACCCTGGGGTATTATTCACGCGGAACGATTTTTGACTTTCAAGGTATTGTAACCCCTGAGGCACTTCCACTTCTTGCAGAAGGCAACTGGCATGGTCTTTTGCTCTTGTCAGAGGCAGACTGGTTTGTTCAACGACTTCCACAGAACAATTTTGATCCCATGATAAACAGCAATGCGAGGAGATTACAGCAGGCTGGTTTTGTTGAGCGCTTTCGGGCGCTGGATGAATACGGTGGGTTCTATACGGTCGTTTTTCAAAGAAGTAAACCCCTTTTAACCAATAAATAGACCGATCCCTTAGTCAATCCCCAGTACTTTATGCATTTGGATACTGACGCGCCATTGGGGATGTTTCTTCGTATAGTCCAGAACTTTCTCAATGTTTTCCTGGGCGTTGTCACCATCCAGCGGCTGGAGGTAGTAGTGGTCAAAGTCTTGCTCAAGATAGACGGCAGGATCAAGATCCTCTTGTGGATAGACGAGCTTGAGCTCGTTGCCAGAGAGGAGGTTTTGTTCCGCTCGTGCTTTCGGGCTGACGCAGATCCAGTCGATTCCTTCTGGCGCGCGGCGCGTCCCGTTCGTCTCGACGGCAATCTCAAACCCTTCATCATGTAGAGCGTCGATGAGTCGTGGGTTGAGCTGAAGTAAAGGCTCGCCTCCTGTGCAGACAACATAGGGATTCTCGTCGGTGTCCGTACTGTCAAGCCAGCAGTTCTTGACGACTTCTGCGAGCTCTTTGGCGCAGGCGTAGTTCCCTCCGAGCGGACCATCGGTACGCAGGAAATCTGTATCACAGAACTGGCAGATGGCTTTGGCGCGATCTTCTTCTCTTCCCGACCACAAGTTACAGCCGGTGAAGCGCAGGAAGACAGCGGGCCGGCCGGCCTGGGCTCCCTCGCCTTGAATGGTGTAATAGATGGTCTTAACGCCGTAACTCATGAGAAATCTTTGCTATATATACCGGGTAGGATCCTGGATGCCCGCTTCTTCAAAGCCCTTCTTACGAAGAAGACAGGAATCACACTTGCCGCAAGCACTTCCATCGGGTGCCGGGTCGTAACAGGAGTGCGTGAGGGAATAATCAACACCCAGGTCTATACCACGCTGAATAATCTGAGCCTTGGTGAGATTGATGAGAGGTGTCACAATCTCGATCGGTGCTGTTCCTTCGACACCTGCTTTCGTTGCCAGGTTCGCCATCTTCTCAAAGGCGTGAATATATTCAGGTCGGCAGTCGGGGTAGCCGCTGTAGTCGAGCGCGTTGACTCCGATATAGATGGCTGATGCGTTCTGAACTTCGGCAAAGGCAAGTGCGTAAGAAAGAAAAATGGTGTTTCGTGCGGGAACGTAGGTGATGGGAATTTCGTCTCCGATATCGTCGACTGATTCATGTTTGGGAACGTCGATATTATCGGTGAGCGCGGAAGCTCCAAAGGAACGCAGGTCGATCTTCACATCCACGTGGTTCTTAATATTGAAGAATTTAATAAGCTGTTTGCAGGCTTCGAGCTCAACAACATGGCGCTGCTGGTAATCGAAGGTGATGGCAGACACGTCGTACCCGTTTGCTCTTGCAAGAGCAACGCAGGTGGCGGAGTCGAGTCCTCCGCTCAGTAGGACGATGGCTTTTTTCTTCTCTGACAAAACATTCACTCTAGTGGAAGAGGGTTGGCCCCCATGATTCGCACGTTACGGGGGAGGAGAGCTTGTGCCAGCAGGGTGCTTTCATGGCAAGGCTCAAATGCGAGGGATTTCTTCCTTAACGGGCAAAGGAGATAAATCGCGTGAGATCCCGGATAACTTTTTCGGGCACGTGAGCGATGAGAGAGAGCTCTGTCTGGGCATCTGCGGACTCGACCGGCAAAAGCCATCGTCCCAGCTCTGGATAACTGAGAGCACTGATGTTAGGTTTCTTGCGAAGAGGCCCCCAGCTTGTGTAATTCGACTCTTCAAGCATGTAATCATGTCCCCCCACAACAAAGAGAACCTTTCCCTTATAGGAAGTGAGAATGCGCTTTCCGTCGATCTGTTTGAGCTCTTTCCATGTGCCAGCAGGGGCATCATAGAGGCGGGCGCTTCCCGCGAGATAGTTTCCATGGTAGAGACCGAGGTTCCCCATGAACTCGGTGTATTCTTCGGTGCCTTGAGGGATTTGAAAGAGACCTTCGCGTTCCTGCTGAGCAAGATAGAAGGAAATATCGTATTCCGCAGGAGTGGAGACAAGAATGACTCCCGAAAGCCTCGGAAACTGCTCTGCAACTTTGGTCGCAATTAGTCCTCCGGAACCAAATCCTAAAATATAGACACGCTTCTTATCGACCTTTGGATCGAGAGCGAGTCTTCTAAGGAATGCATCCAATAGTGGGATGACCTGCTCTTTCGTGCTTTGTTCGTAACGTAAATCAGGAGCAAAGACAGCGATGCGGTTTGTGGCGAGTCCAACAGCTATATCGCGATAAGGTTTGTTTGTTGCGGAGGGCCCTTCAGTAAAGGTATGTCCTCGGTCGGTAAGAAAAATAACGCAGGGATAATTTCGATCGTAGTCCGATTCTGGAATGAAGGACGTCACTGGCAGCTGAGTTCCGCCGGCATTGAGAAGATCGCGCTTCTCTGTATAGGCATCGGAGTCGGCGTAGGCTGGAGGGACATAACTGTATGTTCTGGAGGAAGTCTGCTTCTTTGTTTCTCTTGAAGCGGGTCGAATGACGAATTGTTGAAGCAGGCCTTGAGGGTCATCGGTGCGCCAGGAAAGAACAAGTTCAACAAGGCTGTTGGTAAATTCCAGGGGAACAATCGCCGACCGCATGGCTGGTGATTGAAAGGTGTTATTGTACCTTGCGGCCTGTATATACTCAATCTCCCCACCACGGTTTCTGAGGGTTGTGAGATTAGAAGAAAGCTGCTGGGGAGAAAGGTTTTCTTTCAGCGATTCCGAAAATGATTTGGTGAGCTCTGAGTAATTCCCCTCAGTGAAGAGTCTGGCCAGACGTTCCGCATGCTGTCGTTCTGGAGGAGTGAGAATCTGCTGCCCATAACCCTTCACCGTGACTCCTGCAATCAGGAAACAAAAAAGGCTGATACGGATCAGGATGACAGTCGACAGGTTCATCGGTTTCCTTCATGAGATGGAGAGAAAGAGGTATCATCAGCTCTCTGAATCAGAATCATCTTCTTCTGAGGGTGATTCGGAAAGTTCGACTTCAGGTTCTGAAGAATCTTCTGAGGATTCAGGAATTTCTTCCATGGCGGATTCGGCGAGTTTGTAAGGGTCGAGTTCTTTGAACCCATAGCGAAGAAAGTCATCACGTGAGATGTCCAGCTCCTCGATGCTTGTCAGAAGTTCTTTAACGGGCTCAGGGTCGTTGTAGCGCATGAGTGATCGCGCGAGCCATACTTTTGTATAGGCGATTGCTGCTGGGTTATCCTTCAAGCGATAGACCATGGCGCGTCCAATCTCCTCGACGCGATCCCAACGGCCCTCCCAGGCAAAGGATTGAAGATAGAACAGCTCAATGCGAGCAAGTAATTCTGTTTCTTCCTCTGGGCATATTTCATAAGCCTGACGGAGGCGGGCTCGAACATCTGGAATGGTCGGGCGGGGCGTACGGCGATCTTGAATCAGTTGAATCATCAAGCCGGCCTGACGCAGAAGGTTCAGTGCTTTGCGTTTTTCGTCACTGTCGGGAGCATTAATCTCAGAAGTCGTGATGAGCCAGGCTCTGTGCCAGTCTTTCATATGACCGTATATCATCTGGAAGGCGACTTCTTCTGCTTTTTCTCTACCAGATGCCTGACTTGCATCCGCGAGCCAGTGGCCAGATGCAACTTGGGTCGAAAGGAACAGGAGAAGGTCGGGGCTGTCTTGAACGTCCCACAAAAACCGGATGGCATCCAGCGCACCGTCTATCATCTGAACATTTGGGTCTTTGATATCTTCTTCGAGCCAGCCCTTGGTCAGCTCGCGCACAGAAGTCTGAATTCCCCGTGGCATGGGTGGGGATTCTACAACGCGATCCTTGAGTTGCTTGATGTACTTGTCCGCTTTTGCAACCTGGCCGTCTTCCCAGCGCTCCAGACCGATATCATAAGGTTTGCTGAGGGGACCTGCGAACTCGATCACTTCCTCGGGTCGTTCAATTTCCAACAGCTTCGTGTCTGAAAGGTCCTGGTTTCTGATCTCCATCTCCGCGAAGTGGCCAGTGGATGGTGTATTAAAGTGACCGATCATGACAGAGAGAGAGTTGTTTGATGGTGAATCCAGAATGAAGACTGGCGCCCAGCCTTCCTCTTTCAGTGCTTCAGCAACGGCATTGGCAAGGAGTGGTGAGGGAAAGCGGGCCACTTCCACCGAATACCAGCGAGTGGGCTCAGCTGGATAATCCTCCGCGGACCACTGTCCAGGAGGAGAGGCAGCATAGACTGCTGCGGAGGAGCTGACAAAAAGAAGCAATAGGAAGAATCTGCTGAAGCGCATCGTTGATCACTTTCGGTCGGTCTTGGTCTTGCAACGTGGAAATCATGGCAAGTAGTCGAGGCAACGAAAAGCCAAAAGTTTCATGAGCTGCTGTTTATTATGTCCTTCAAGCCTCAACCGCGCAAAACAAGCCTTAAATAACTGACTATGAGACCTTCTGATTGGCTTGTTTGGAAAGATTGTTCCGATGGACCAAAGAGATAAAGACCGGATTATTCAGATGGCATGGGAAGACCGAACGCCCTTCGATGCCATCGAGCTGCAGTTTGGCTTGAAAGAGAAGGATGTCATCAAGCTGATGCGTAGCAATTTGAAGCCATCGTCGTTCCGTCTGTGGAGAAGGCGTGTCACCGGCAGAAAGACAAAGCACTTGAATAAAAGAACCTTCGGGGTTGGTCGATTTAAGTCAAAAAATCAAAAGACGTGAAGTTTCCAGGATTCAGCCGCCACTGACGGGTGGCAAGACGCCAATCTCATCGCCTTCGTTGATTACGTCGCTGTCTTCGGCCCATTCCTGATTGATCGAGTACAGCAGTGCTCCCGAAAACCTATCGAGGGCAGGGTATTCTCTGAGAAGAAGATCTCTAAGCTGACTGACAGTACAGGGTGTCTGTATATCAGTGATTTCGATGCTATTCTTACCGACCGCCTCTCGGGTTTGTGAAAAGAACAAAACCTTGATCATCGTGACTTTGGTCGTCCTTTAAGTATATTATCGAGGTTGATTTCGTAGCGTTCCATTCTCTTGCGGAGTGTTGAGCGCGTAATGCCGAGGATTCTTGCCGCTCGCATCTGGTTGCCTCTTGTATGGCGCAAGGCTAGAATCATGAATGTACGTTCGACGATATCGAAGAAGGAAAACTCATGCCCTCGCTCACGGGCGTCCATCAGGTGGTCGAAGATGGGGCCGAGTAAATGTTCGAGATCACCAAGCTTCTGATTCTCTGCCTGGGTTTCAGGGTCCTCTTCCTTAAAGAGTCCATCGGAGGTGTTGTCAAGCGCTGGAGGAGATGACAGTTCAGTCCTCGTGCCTGGCCTGGGGAGGCTTTCCTTGCTGTCCTCCTTAAGGCGTATATCAGAGGCAAGGATCGTGTCACTTTTTGCTGTTAAGACGGCATTTCGAATGGTATTCTCAAGTTCTCGAACGTTTCCAGGCCAGCTATACACAGTCAGTTTATCCATCGCGGATGCGCTGATGTTGAGTTTCCGATCCTCGCGGCCTGAGAGCTCACGATGAAGGAAGTGTTCGATCAGAAGAGGTATATCTTCTCGTCGATCACGGAGGGCAGGAAGCTCGAGCCTGACAACGTTGAGTCGGTAGAAGAGGTCAGGTCGGAATTTACCTTCTTCCATCATCTGTTCAAGATTTCTGTTTGTTGCTGCAATAATACGGACGTCTACACGGATTGTTTCTGACCCACCGATGCGTTCGAACTCTCCGCTCTGCAGGACACGCAAAATCTTTGTCTGAGTCGCGAGAGACATGTCTCCGATTTCATCAAGAAAAAGCGTTCCTTCATTCGCCATTTCGAATTTACCGATTCGACGCGACGCGGCGCTCGTAAAGGCCCCCTTTTCGTGACCGAAGAGTTCACTCTCCAGTAGTGACTCAGGAATTGCAGCACAATTGACGGCAACAAAGGGTTTGCGGGAGCGTTCACTGTGGCTGAAGACGGCGCGAGCTGCCAGCTCTTTCCCGGTGCCGCTTTCTCCTGTGATCAGGACCGTGGCATTGCTGGTGGCAACCTGACCGATCATCTTATAGACGCCCTGCATCGCTTCTGATTTGCCGATGATCAGGTCGCCCATCTCTTCTTCACCAAGGCGGGGCTCATAATTGACAGCAGTTTTCATATCTTCGGAAAGCTTGAGGGCTTCGAAGATAACCTCTCTCAGCTTCGTGACACTGAACGGTTTCACCAGGTAGTCATAGGCGCCATTCTTCATGGCTTCAATCACATTGGCTGAGGTGGAAAAGGCGGTCATCAAGATGACGAGTAGCTTTGGGTTGATCTCGCGAAGTTGTTTCAATGTTGCCAGTCCATCGAGTCCTGGCATGCGAAGATCCATGACAACGAGATCGGGTGTCTGATCCTTCAGGATCTGAATCGCTTCATGTCCGCTATACGCTGAGATGATATCTACATTGTCTTTATCGAAGACTCTTCTGAAGCCTGTAATCACATCTCTTTCGTCGTCTACAACGAGTATTTTCTGCTTCTTCATGATTCTTCAGACACCTGTATTTGGGGGAGTGTGACTGTGAATGAGCTTCCCTCGCCAACTTTAGATTTTACTTTGATCGTACCATTGTGGCGCTTGACAAGTTTGTTTGAAATGAAAAGCCCAAGACCTGTTCCATTCTCTCTTGTTGTATAGAAAGGATCGAAAAGCTTTTTCTGGATATCCGCAGGAATTCCTTTTCCTGAATCCTGGATAGAGAATCGCACGCAGGGTCCGATCTTACGATCTTTCCCCAGACGTGTGCGGATGATGAGCTCGCCTTCTGGCTCCATCGCTTCAAGGGCATTGACCATCAGATTCAAAAGGACTTGCTGAATCTGGCCTCGATCCATGTCGATGGCAGGTATTTTCTGGTCGAGTTTATGGACAACCTTAATCCCCATCTTATCCAGACGGTGATTCAAAAAGAGAAGAAGTTCCTCCACAAGCCGGTTGATATCTTCTTTGGCAAAGTTGGATTCCTTTGTCTTTGCGAGGTCGAGTGTTTGCTCGACAATGTGATTAATACGATCAAGTTTTTCCGTAACAATGCGAAGGTCTTCTCGAGTTTGATCTGTATGACCTGCGTTTTCCTGAATGCTGTGCATGAGAAGGTTGATGATCGTAATCGGGTTGCGAATTTCGTGGGCGATCTCTGCCGCGAGGGTTCCCAGAAGAGAAAACTTCTCGGACTGACGGACAGACTCTTCGAGTTGTGTCAGTCGTTCTGTACGGCGTGCGTTTTCAATGGCCATAGCTCCCTGGTTTGCAAGGAGCTGCAAAAGGCGTACTTCCGATTCACGAAAGCGATGCTGCTCATTTGTATAAACAGCGAGGACAGCGAGAACTCGATCCTGATAGGCGACAGGAACAGCCAGCAATGAAACTAGCCCTTCCTCTTCCGACAGTTCCTTGTATTGAAAGCGTTTATTCTTCTTCAACTGAGGAACACGGATCGGAGCCGCTTTCTTCACAACCTGTCCCATGACAGAATTCTCAACTCGGATCGGTGGCTTTTCCCTCCACTTCTGGCTCGCTCCCGAAATTGCTTTCGTTACCAGCATCCCGTTTTCTTCTACTTCAACAAGCGTACAGACCCGAGCATTGAGGAGATGCTGACCTTCCTGAACAATACGCGCAAGAATCTGTTCAACCGGGCCAGCCATAATGAGGTTTCGTCCCACTGTGAAGAGAGCCTCGATTTGCTCCGCATGCTTCTTCACCTTGTCGTGAAGTCGGGCGGTTTCGATGACTTTTGCGCTCTGGTTGGCAACCGCCATGCAGAGTTCTTCATCTTCCTGACTGAAAGCATCGGCTCGGGTTGAATCAACGTTGATAACGCCAATGACCTTGTCTTCAAGAATCATCGGGAGCGCCATCTCGCTTCGGATGTCCGACTTAAGACGAACATAGCGTGGATCGCGAGAGACGTCATTGATGCGGATCGGCTTTCCGGTCCAGGCAGAGTACCCGGTCACACCAACCCCAAGCTCAAGAGCGAAGCCTCGCCAGATCCTCTTGGGGATGTTGATCGCGGTTTCAATGACGAGGATGCCCTTCTTGTGGTCCACCATGGCGATGGAGCCACTTGTCGCGTCGGTGATCTTAACAACTTCCTCAAGCAACAGGCTGAGGATCTCTCGAGGTTCGAGAGTTGTGTTAACAATATTTGATATTCGGTAGAGGACCTCGAGACGTTCAAGTCTCGAAAGGACCTGTTTCAGTGATCTTGACATATGCCCTTCTGTCGGGTGGTTGTAGAAAGCCACTCCCTGCACAAAGCATTGGTTTTCAAGGGTGTTTGGTCAATGCTTACCCATGGGAACATATTCAAAAGTTTCGTTATTTTCAGTAATGAGTTTATGAAATAACGAGAAAAAAGAGACGAATTGGCTTCAATCAGCCATTCTGGGATGACTTGTGAAAAGGGATGGAGTCGAGTTGAGATGTTAAGTCGTCGATGCTCTTAATTGAGGCAGAATGCCTCGCAATGATAACAATATCCAATGAGTAGAGCTCTTTCCCGAAACCTCGGCGGAAAAGTTCTCTAAGACGCCGCTTTATTCTGTTCCGGACAACAGCGTTTCCGACTTTGCGAGAAACTGCGAGTCCAAGGCGGGCAGATTGCTCATCTTTACGGTGGAGGATAAAAACAACAAGAGAGGGACGAATAAACTTTCGTCCCTCATCAAATACTTTCTGGAACTGTGGTCTCTTGAGAATTCGCCTTTCTTTGGAGAACCTCTCACTCACAGAGGTCTCTTCGGGCTTCTTCACAAGTGTAAGGCCACTAATCTCAGTGAGATACTGTCAGGCGATGACGCCCTTTAGCACGACGACTTGCGATGACCTTGCGGCCATTCTTGGTCGCCATACGTGTGCGGAATCCGTGCTTCTTACGACGCTTACGGTTATTTGGTTGAAATGTACGCTTCATAGTTTTTCATCCTCGTGCTCAAAAACGGAGGAGGAGGAAACTCAGGATTGGTGGCCATGTCAAGCCCAGTAAGACGACTTTTGGCTATTTTCCTTCAAGAGCGCAGCTGGGTGCTCAAAACCCAAGGATATTGCTGGAGGATCTTTCTCCTGCTCTAGAATTCCCTCGCAACCCAAGAACATAGATGATTGTAATGTTTAAGGTGCAATTTCATTAGTCAGGATAAATCTCTTTTGCCGTTCACAAACCTTGAAAGCATTCCCAAAAGCGTCCTACAGCAGTGTGAGGTGTTGCCGATTGAGGCTCCGGGACAAATTCAGGAATGCGGGTATCTGATTGCCTTTCATCCCCTTGAATGGATTGCCGAGTATGCGAGTGAGAACCTTGACGTAGAAGAAATTATCGGATGTCATCTCTTTGATCTTCTTCCGGAATTGCAGGAATCGGAAGTGCTGAAGTACCTGCTGGAGTTAACACCGGGAACATCAATACCCCTTCACCTGCCATCTTCAAAGATTTCAGAAATCGATTCAAAATCTTCGATTATCCATCGCTCTGATACGCACTATGTGTTGGAGGTTTCAAAGGAAGTTCGGTCTCAGGTCAAAGAGCCTGCCCAAATCGACTTAGAGCTCAGTTATATATATAATGAACTCCAGAATGCCAACTCTGCGAAGGACTACCTTGCCAGGATTGTCAAAGCAGTAAGCGTCATCACAGGGTACGATAGAGTCATGGCCTATCAACTTGACTCTGAACTGGATGGGACAGTCATTGCCGAGTCGCGATCGAGGCATGATATAGACTCTTACCTCAATCTGAGCTTTCCTGCTGGTGATCTTTCGAAGCCAGTTAGGGATTTGTTTAAAATAAACCGTGTCACCATGCTTTCGGACAGCGACGGTCAGCAGGTCAGTCTATACCCACCATGTGATTCTAAATCAGACAGTCCATTGAGTTTAACTTTCAGCTGTTTCAGGACTCAGCATGAAACCTGCCGCATGTTCTATCGCAACATGGGCGTCAGGTCGACTCTTGTCGCTTCTCTCATTGTGGACAATGATCTTTGGGGATTGATTTCATGTCACCATCATACTGTTAAGCCTGTTGATCTGCGCCAGGTTCGATTCTTACGTCATTTGTCCGAGATCGCCTCGGGGGGAGTCGAGGTCTTGAGGCAGCGCGAGCAGTTGCGTTCCAGCGACAGGGCCAGTCGCCATTCTATTGAACTCTTCGGCAAAGTCGAGACCGCTGATTCACTCGAGGATCTGCTGTTCGCACAACCAGACAAATTGATGGAAATGATTCCTTCCGATGGGATCAGCCTTATCAGCAAGGGCTCTGTTCGGAGTTTTGGGATCTGCCCGGATATACCGATGGTTTCCCGCTTCATTGATCGTCTAGCACATGATACGGAAAACTCATTACAGAGTATAGTTTCACTCAAGAGTGCTGGATATGGTGATATAGATTGGCCTCATACAATCAGTGGGGCTCTTGCTGTTGCGCTTGCGAGAGACAATGGTACATGGTTATGCTGGTGGAGAAAAGAAAAAGCGGCAACACGGAACTGGGCCGGTGAGCCCGGAAAAATTATGCAGGAAGAAGATGAAGAGATCATCCTTCTTCCTCGAAATTCCTTCGAATCCTGGAAGGAAGATGTGAAGGGGATTTGCGAGAAATGGGAAGATGAGGATCTTGTCTCGGCAAAAACTGTTTCCGCTTTGGCACGTTCAGTTGTCACCGAGTACTTTGAGCTGCGTTCGATTCTATTAGAAAGAGATCTCGTTAGAGTCTATGAAGCATTCGATTGGGCGACCTGCGGAATAGCGATATTGGACCAGGAACAGAATATACGGCACACAAACCAGAAGTGGGAGGAGGTATTTGGTCAAACAACTCTTCAGGGAAAGATTACAGAATTTGCCGCACAAATGGGATTAGAGAAAGAGGAACTTTTCTCTCGTCTGAACGAAGCTGCCAAATCCGGTGTTTCCTATTCATCTCGGGTGAAACTTGGAGAAGGTGATGATCTGCGATATTTCAACTTAGGGTATGCTTTCCTGCAACAAGCTGAAGACCTGGAAAGAAGCGGATATGTCTTGATAGCGACCGATGTCACGGCAGTTGTGGAACATGAAAACGCTGTCAATCAGATCAACCAGCAGGTTGCGAAAGCGAAGAAGGTCGAGAGTCTGCAGATTATGGCCGGCGGCATTGCCCATGATTTCAATAATCTGCTGGTAGGAATTCTTGGGGCAGCTGATTTGCTCCTCACCGAGCTTCCACAAAACTCTACGTACAGACATTCTGTTGAAACCATTGTTGATTCATCACAGAGAGCAGCCGATCTAACAAAGCAAATGCTTGCGTATTCAGGTCGAGGAAAATTCCTGGTAGAGACCGCCAATCTCAGTGTCATTGTTCAGGAGATGGAAGTTCTTCTGAAATCAATCGTGGGCAAGAAAATCAATCTATTGATGGATTTAGATATACACCTTCCTTCGATACTCGTTGATGTTACACAATTGCGCCAGGTTATTATGAATCTTGTCATTAATTCCCGTGAAGCGATTGGTGAAGATGAAGGGGAAATCATTATTGAGGCGCGGAAAAAGTATATAGGGACGGAAGAGATCGCTGCCTTGGAACCCGATCAGTCTGTCAAAGTAGATGAGTATATTTGTATGACGATCAGAGATACGGGAGGAGGAATGAACAAAGAGACGCGTGAGTTCATTTTCGATCCGTTCTACTCAAGTAAAGGAACGGGCAGAGGTTTGGGTCTTGCTGCTGTGATGGGAATTGTTCAGAGCCATAATGCGTTTATTGATGTAAAGACAAGAGATGGAGAAAGCACGGCGGTTACCATTGGATTCCCAATCGCCTCGGAAGGTCCTCTACGAGAAGCTTCCGAGCGGAACGTCGATCATGAATCTGACTCTGAGAAAAAGCACGTCCTGATCGTGGATGACGAAGAGGTTGTTCGTAAGGTTACTACAAAGCTCTTTGACAGGCTCGGTTACAAAACAACTGTGGTGAAAAACGGAAATGCAGCTCTCGAGCGGATTGTAGAGAATCGAGAGCAGTTCGATCTCATCCTCCTTGATAAGTCCATGCCAAATCTATCAGGGAAGGAAACCCTTAAGGGTCTTGTCGATTCAGGATGTGATATACCTGTTATTCTGATGAGTGGCTACAGCGAAGAAGAGATTGAAAAGGATGCGGAGGGGGCTTCGATTGTGAAGGGTTTCCTGGCAAAACCCTTCACAATCGATCAATTGAAAAAGATCGTCGAGAGTGTCGAAGAAAAGTAGTTCTCAGGCTATTCTCCAGTGAGAACGATTTCCTGCTTCAGGTTTGAAGGGGATATTTCAAGAGGTCTCGTGAGCATCTTCGAGTTGTCCTCAATCTGAAGTTGATATGCATCCTGGTAGACACCCTCAAAAAAGACTGAACCGTCGCCATCTGTATATCCTGATTGAAGATAACCAAACGGATTAGACAGAGTGACCTTTGTTCCAGCCAAAGGTTGTTGCTCTTCGTCTTTCAGAATTATTTCAACTTTTTCTCCACTTCCTTCAGGAACCATTTTCCCTTCCAGGTGTATTTGGCCGTCCTCATATTTTTTAAACTCGTTGAAAATGAGAAACTCATATCCTGGGTGGCTGACAACAATCCTCTGCTGGATCTCTTGAGCATGAGCGGGTCCTCTCGTCCAGAAGAAACGCTGGTCGTCGACATTGAGCCTCCCATTGATGCCTGTGTTTCCAATAAAGTTTGAATTGCTGGAACTAATGCCTTCGCCTGTAAAGATGCTCATCAGGTTGACACTGGCATTAGCAATGGGTTGCCCAGTTAGAGCATCCTTGACATAGAGCTTCATTGGATCACTTGGTTCCAGTGTATACAGTAGTTCAGTACTACCGTTTTCATGAATCTCAAGTGGTTCACTGTAAAAGACAGGCTGTCCTGTTTTCATGATTACGACCTGGTGCTCACCTGGTTGACTTGCATAGACGGTAAAGTTTCCATTGGAGTCAGTCGAATCAGCTTTAGACGTCTTACCCACTGAGCGACTATTCGCTAACGAAACCCAGGCGTCCTGGGCAGGAGTTCCGTCAGGGTTCAAAACCTTTCCGGTCACGGGAACCCCCATCTTTAACTCAATGTCTTTGATTATCTCAGGCTGAAAAAGATCAACGATCCCGCCACCATCGAACTTCCAGATTGCATAGTCGGGGTGGTTGACCTCTAAGTCCAGCTTGAAGATCTTCGCATTATTTCCCTGTTTGGTGATCTGAGGGAAGACGCCTTTAATATAATAGCGTCCCTCTTTGTCCGTATAGTCCTCCTTCACTTTACCCTCCAGCAGGTCACTAAAGGGTACGACAACCTGGGCATTCTCTACAGCTTCGCCGGTCTCTTTATCGCGTACGATTCCTCGAGCAGTAATTCCCGAGGTGGCTTT
Source organism: uncultured Candidatus Sumerlaeota bacterium (assembly GCA_964437365.1). Taxonomy (GTDB): domain Bacteria; phylum Sumerlaeota; class Sumerlaeia; order SLMS01; family SLMS01; genus CAYTGM01. The sequence goes on from CAYTGM010000035.1 coordinate 15,975, forward strand.
GACGACGACATCAACAATATCAGAATCGACTTCAAACTTTGCACAGTACATATTCTCTCCATCCCTGAGAACTCTGTAAGTATCTTCCGGTGTATAGGCAAGGTAAGTGCCTTTGGAGAGTTCTTCAAACCGGAAACTCCCTGTCCCCGAAGTCGTTGCTGAATAAGGTATGGGGTCTAGAATGAATTCAGGTTGATCGACACGAACAAGATGGAGAAGCACATTGGAGACAGGAAAGCCTTCAATCGCATCAACCAACTGACCTTCTACATGATACCCCTGATCTGCTGAGTCGAGGGTCAGAATATTCATTCTATCAGCTGAAAGGTCGACCGTCTGCATCCTCCGTAAATAGCCGTCCTGGTCAACACACACCTGGACGCTGTCCGTTATCAGGCCTTTGAATTCAAACTCGCCTGAATCGTTTGCGATGATCTCTTTCCATGGTTCCAGTGGAATACGAGGATAGTTTGAACGATAGTATACACGAGCGTTCTGAACTGGCCGATTTTTCCTGTCCGTTACTTTGCCAGAATACGAGGTACTCTCAGCCACCACGATCTGGCGATAGAGAGAGCGTCCTGCCGTCACAAATTGATGGGCTCCCATCTGAATGGAAGTCGGGTTGATTAAGAGTTCAAAAGGAGCTGCATATCCATCCTTCACAGCACCCAGTGATAAAACGGGGAAGTCCTCAGCTCGTATGGTGAATGATCCATCTGGACTGGAGATGCGAGCAACTTCCTTAAATTCAATGTCCTGGACTGTGTTCATTTCCATGCCGACACCGACTCGATCTATCGGCACTACGTGAGAGAGTACAATCTCCACGTCTCTTACGGATTCGCCGCCCTCGCTAACAATATTTCCCTGGATGATGATCTCACCTGGGCCCGGGGGTATAGACGCGGGCAACGGCATCGTTTTCTCAGTCGTAGAGACGCCCGATTTCTCATCTGTGATTGTCTTTCCTTTTTCAGTTCCCTCTTGTTGTATATTCTTAGAAGCTTCCTCGGGAACATCGACAACTGATGCGACCGACCGTTGAGCTCCCGTGAAAGCTGATGGCGATGACTTTGTTAGAACAATAATCGTTGTTGTTAACACGACCACTGCGAGAAGCGTCACTGCAACTTTGGAAATACTGAGAGACGCATACCATGGGGCCGTTGCTCCGACTGCCACACCTCCGGCGGAAGCTTGCAGAATTGTTTGCGCACTTAAGTGAGCCGGCGCCTTCAACAGCATTGCGCCTGCAGCAACGACTCCGAGGGCTTTACTGAGGTCGTCTATACCCAGCTTGCGTACTTTAGGGGCCAGCAGCTCCAGACCCTTTTTCAGTCTATAGCTGATCGTCGAGCGCGGAATCTCCAGAAGCGTTGAGATCTCGTCGTGTGTGTAGCCGTCAAAATAATGCAGAAGCAGTGGTCTTGAGTGATCCTCTGATAAATCCTGAATCAACGAAAGCAGTATCTCGCGCCGTTCCTTGTCTGCCAGCATCTCACTGGAGGTCTCCCCATGATAGTTTTCGCGATCCTCAACCTTATCCATGGTCTTCTCCCTTTTCATACGCCTGCTCAGTCGATGGCGGAGAGCATCGGCCTCTCTCACAGCTAACTGCCCAACTATCAGATAGTATTCCTTATTCTGGCTTCCTAACCCCTCCTTGAGAAGTCGAAGATACGTGAGTTGAAAAGCATCTTCTGCATCTTCCTGCCTGCCGCGAAGCATACGCATGCAAATGGTGAAGACATGATCCTTTGTTTGGTCAAAGATGGCCTGGAACTCTGATTCTACTGATTGTTCTTCTGATTTCATGACTCTTGGCTTTATCTGGCTCATTTCCATGAAAAAATCCCCTTCAGGTATGATCTACCCTAAGGGGATGCCTCAATTGGTGTTTCGCTAACTTGAGTCGACGTTTTTTTTTGTCAGAATCTCATTCTATGAACCCCGTCCCGATCTCGTAAACCATGGTGTCCGTTGAGGTTTCTTTAAGGTCCAATGTCTTCGTGAACAGGTCCACCTCATCTATGCTTGCTGAGATGACCAGTTCTCCATCAGGCAAATCAGAAATTCTGGCTTTTCCTTCAGTATCAGTAAGGGCACTTAGCTTTGTACCGTAGCGATTCCTGGCTCTGACTTTCACTCCGTCGACCGAAGTCCCATCGGTGTCGTATATCTCCATGGACAAGGTGCTTCCTTCGCCCCTCTTCACAGGTCTTCCGATAATTTTACCGTATTCTTCGATATGACTTTGCACATCGTCAAAGATGAGCTGATTATAATCCGGGTGACTGATGTATAAGGTATAGTTCTCAGAGGTGATAAATGACGGCAGGGGTTGTTCTTTTGAAGGCAGGCCAGTTAGCATGAAGGTTTCATTGCTTGCGATAGTTTCTTTAGTCGTGCTTCCTTCGCTGTAGTTGTTATCGAATACTCTCGATACATTGAGAGAGGCTTTAAACGCTTTTTCCAGATGCTCAAAATCAATACCTTCGAGCTCCACGGTTTCTACTCTGGCAGGATACAAGGTAAGCTCAATATCCTCGCCTGATAGCACAGATGAGTTTCGCAATGGTGAATAGTGCATCGAATGCATATCTTTAGAATAGCCAATGTATACTTCCGTGTCGGGGTCTACATCTAAAGTAAATTGGCCGGTTTCATCTGTCCTTGTGAAATGCTTTGCGGAAATAGAACGACGAGGAATGGTATTCCAGGCGACCAATACATCCTTTTCAGGTTTTCCAAGGGGGTCAACGATCCTGCCAGAAACCTGAAAAGGGGTAAACATGTGCACTGTCGCAGTTATCTCGGGATCAAGCATATCCAGCTTGATCGGCGTTCCTTCAAATTCCCATGATATATAATTTCCGTGGTCAATCGTCAGGTTGAGAGAGACTGGCTGCTGCATACCTTGATCTCCCGGCTCAGAACGAGTGATTTTTCCAAAGACAGGGGATAGAAAAAACAAGCCTCTTTCAGTTGTGTAATCTTCTACAGGTTCGGCAAGAGCAAAGCGAGAGTAGGGGACACGAACAATTGCATTTTCAACGGGTTCACCTGTTGCCCGGTCCTTCACAGTACCGCGAACGGTAAAGCCTTCGAATGCCTGAAGAGAGAGATCTATATCCTGGTCTACAACAAAGTCGACTCCCCAGTGACCAGGTTCCTGATAGATTCTCTTGTCTAAACTCTTGATGTGTGCTCTATACTCACCTTCAGCAATGTTTTGAAAGACGAAGCGTCCGCTCAAATCTGTTTTCGCTTTAATGGGAAGAGCATCCAAATCGAAGTCATCGATATTCTTCTGGAAGAGTAGAATCGTCTCGGAACCAACCGGACTCTCTGTATTGAAGTATGTCAGAGTTCCTTCTACCCGATGCCCTGATGGTTCAAGGTCAAATGAGAGCGAAGTTATTGTCTCCTCAACGGTCTTCACTTCTCTCTCAAAGCCCGGCGCATTAACGACAACCTGGATTCTGGAAGATGCGTCGTAGGCTATAGACAGACTTCCATGATGATTCCCAGAATTATGGCTCCAGGACGTTTTGGGAAGGAATCTTGACTCACTGACGCCCATGGAATCAAGCTGCCTGTAAGAGATTGTAGAGTCCGGTAGAGTACTTCCCGTGATCGAGCGGACATTCACATCAAGAAATGATTCGTCCTTAAGTACGGCATCAATATTGAATGCATGATTGAAGAAACTGACATTTTCTTCTTCTTGAAAGTGTGAGATTTGAAAGATCATCTCCGAGGCGGGTGCGTACCCTTCTTTGTTGATGATAAGTCGGGTTACCGCTTCCAGTTTTGTATCAAGCGAGTAATTTGATTCGGAAAATGTGAAGGTTCCTCCCTCTTCTATCTCTACTGATTCGAACATTGCATTTGCGTTGGTATGAAATCCAATGTTCGTCATACGATTATCCAGTCGTACCACTGATTGAAGTTCTCCTCGGCTAACACCTGCACCGCTTCGATCTTTGATATGTAAATACTTAACAGTTACCGTGTAATCAGTGAGTTCATTGCCTTCTGCATCCTTGACCGTACCGCGCACTTTGACAGGACGATCGGAATCCGTTTCATCAGACGACGAAAGGTCTTCTACTTCCGACGCGGCATTCTCTTCGGATAACCCGTTATAGACAGCTTTCTTTGGTTCAGGCAGATCTGGTTCTTTAGCCATCTTTCGCTCAACGTTCGCAGTTGTAGAGCTCTCCTTGGACTCCGTCGTATTTGCAGGAGGATATGGATCCTTCCGCAGAGTCAAAGCGCCGATCGTCACGACAATCACAAGAGCTGAGAGAAACACAGCAGCTCCCTTTATTGATAGCAGCTGCGAAACAGCGATGCCTGAACTTGCTGTAGTGCCTGCCTGCAAGGATGTCGACCACAAAGAGGCTGCGCTTACATGAGCTGGCGCCTTCAAAAGCATTGCGCCTGCAGCAATGACTCCGAGGGCTTTACTGAGGTCGTCTATACCCAGTTTGCGTACTTTCGGAGCCAGCAGCTCCAGCCCCTTCTTCAGGCGATAGGAAATGGTCGAGCGGGGAATTTCCAGAACCTCCGCTATTTCTTCGTGCGTCAACCCATCAAAGTAATGAAGCAGCAAGGGGGTTGCATTTTCTCCGGGGAGATCTTCGATCAGCTTGCGCAATCTTTCCTGAAGGTCTTTCGACGCATAGAGTTCTTCTGTATGACTACTCTGATTCTTGATTTCCTCTTCAAACGGCTCCATGGAACTCTCCTTCTTCGCACGACGTGACAGGCGGTGGCGGAGCGCGTCCGCTTCTTTAGCTGCAAGTTTTCCGAGCACTTTTTTCATGTGCTCCATGTCATCGGAATGGGGAGAAGTCCCTTCTTTCAGGAACCGTAAATAAGTCGATTGGAATGCCTCCTCTGCTTCCTCCCGTCGGCACCTCAGGATGCGAAAACAGATGGTGAAAACATAATCTCGAGAGGTTTTGTAAACCTCTTCAAACTCTTCTTGTGAAATGGGTTTGTTTTTCATCTCGGTAGCAGCGACTCGGCAAACGTGCGAAGTCGACCTCCTTTTGAGTAATGGCTACTCGAGTCAGGATGGCAAAGAGGAATTTCTGCTAAATGTTTTTTTGAGAATGAGAGTGGCTCTATGCCTGCAGCGTCGACATCTCATAGAAGGCGCCCTGTTTTTCCATGAGTTCGTCCGGTGGGCCCATCTCAACGATTTCGCCCTTACTGAGAACCACGATTCTACCAGCATCCCTGATTGTTGAGAGACGGTGGGCGATGATGAAAGTTGTTCGTCCTTCAGAAAGCCTCTTGATGGCTTCTTGGACTTCCCTCTCTGAAACCACATCAAGAGCTGAGGTCGCCTCATCCAGAATAATCAGCTTTGGGTTACGAACAAAGGCCCGTGCAATAGCCACGCGTTGCCTTTGCCCACCTGAGAGCGAAGCACCCCCTTCTCCGATTTTCGTATAGATGCCTTCAGGGAGCGAATCGACAAACTCCTTCAAATTGGCATTCTTAATAGCATCGAGAATTTCTTCATCGGAAATGTCTGTCATGCCGTAAGCAATATTTTCACGAATCGTTCCTGAAATAAGAAGAGGTTGTTGTGGCACAACCGAGATAAATCTGCGCCAGGAACGCATATCGATCTCTTCCATATCAACTCCATCGAGCAGGATCCGACCTTTGCGCGCCCGGCGAAACCCAATCAGCAAGCCCATGAGCGTGGTCTTACCCGAGCCGGAATGACCAACGAGAGCCACCGTTTCACCAGGCTGAACATGGAGAGAAAAGCCTCTGAGGGCAGGATCTGCGTCGGGTGTATAGGCAAACTCAATATTGTCAAATTCAACTTCCCCGTCGATTGAATCGATCTCTTTCTTGCCTTCATTCATTTCGAGGTCGGGACATTCAATGACTTCGCCGATGGAGCGTACCGATTCAATTCCCCGGGCAACGATCGGGAATGAGTTTGTGATAGACTCAATACTATGCACGATCATGGCGAAGAGACCCTGGTAAAGGACTACATCTCCCACAGATATATAGCCGTGCCAGGCGAGGTAGAAGGAAACCAGCAGAGCGATGATGATCGAAGCTTGAAACGTGACCCAGCTGGATGAACCGAACAGCGCATTGAAGCGATCGAGCTCTATTCCCTGCTGCTCCACACTTCGGAATTTCTTTTCCAGGCTTTCTTCAGTCGCTTTCTCAACAGCGTGGGCACGGCTGACCGGAATCATATCAATACTCTCGGAAACGTCCGAGTTCATGTTTTCGACTTCGACACGGAAAGCGGCATTCTTCTCTTTCATCGATCCGCGAAAGAATCGAAGCAGAGCGATACTGATCGGCACCTGCACCGCGAAGAAAATGAGCATCATCGGTTCTTTGATAGCCGTATAGATCACTGCGATCAGAACATTGGAGACTGCCATTGGTGCAAACTGACCGACATGCCAGCACATGAACTGAACCTGTTCAACGTCGCGAAGGATCTTTGCCTCCAGCTTACCTGATTTCGCTTCATCCAGAAATGAGAACGACAAGTGGTGGAGTCTTGTTATCAGCGCGTAACGAAGGCGGGTTTCCAGTCTTCTGATAACCCGACTCATCATCATTGAGAATCTGACTTGAAGCGGGATATTGGTGAAGAGGAGGATCACATGAATCGATCCAAGAATGATCAGCGTCTGAAGATGATGCTCGGCGGGTTCGTTCAATGTATCAATCATTAGAGCGATGACGAACGGTAGAAGCCATGCCGGGCTGTGTTTCAGAATGAAAATGATATAGACGACAGAATAATACCAGAGCTTCTGATCCAACAGGAAGAACAATGTTCTTGTTGGAGAATGGCTTTGATAATTATAATGAAGTGGATCGCTAATGGCAGGTTGAGACATAAAAAATCTGACGAGTCATTTAATTTACAAGATAACCACAAAACCACACCGCCACGACATGCAAGCACAAAAAACCAAATCACGCTCCGAATGTTAATAAAGGGAGGACTAAAATATCAATATCTGCTTAGCTAATCTTTTCTCCCATTTATCTTCCATCCTTGCCACGCCAGTATAGCCACCAGTCCACCATACTGCACCCACCAAACCCAACTAACCTCCTCCCATTTTTCTTCAGACCACCATTGAGGAAGCATTGCATAGGTAAAGGGGATTGTCAGCGCCCACCAGAAAAAGGGCAGAGCCCATCTGCTATCTACAAGAGTTGCGGGCATCAGGACGATCAGGTACCACGGATGTACTACGGGGGACACCAGTAGACCCAATCCCACCAATACTACCCAGCAGCTCTCAAATCGATAACCCTTAATCAGTGTATACAGCCAAAGGATTCCAAAGAGGACAGCTCCCATCATGCGCGCTCCAAACTGATTTGGGTGCTGCGGATAAAAGCCTTCAACGGCAAGAACACGTTCACGAAACGACTCATCGCCAACTATTTTCCCAACGATATTGAGCAGGCCTCCCCATAGTTTTCCTTCCGGGTCTATCTTGCTCAGTCCGTCCAGGATCAGGGGGTAAATGAATCCGTTGTGTTCCCAAACTTTATTGTAAATACCCAAGGCATGAAACAAGTCGCTGCCGGCTCTCCAGAATTGAATATGGAATGTCAGAATGATGAAGAGGGTCGTCAGTGCGAAAGAAAACCAGGTTTTCCATCCCGACAAATTTCGCATAGCATGGATGACTAAAACCAGAGGAACGATCTTGGAGACAACGGTGATGGCAAATCCAAGCGCGCACAACAGTATCGCATCAGGGTTCCCCTTTTTCATCCGATCAAACTGGCTGAGATAAAGAGCCAGGCCACAAGCAACCAGTATGTCCAGATGACCAGAAACTCCCAGCTCAATCGGAATGAGAGGCAAAAGCAATAAGCTATACACACGCCCTGTGGGGAATCGACCTTTCGCCCAGTGGAGTGCAAAGGGAAGAAAGTAAAGATACAGAAGAACGACGAAAATAAATCTGATGAATTGAACACTCTCCCCGAACAAGTTCACAGTCCAGACAAAGACGTACTGGGCAAGCGGCGGGTAGATCGCTGATATATCCGGATTATTCACATAGGGATGAGCCTGTGAAGATGCTGCAAGCTCTTCAAGAAAAGGCGAGGAAGGAGGAAAAACATATGGGTTACTTCCCGAAAGAATAACTTTTCCTTCCCACAGATAGCGGTAGAGATCATCAGAAAAGACCGGCGCCACCATGAATGCATGGAGCGTACAGACAGAAAGTCCTCCCACGAGAATAAGTAGTGGCAAAAGTCTTTCCCAAATCGAACGCGATTCTCCAACTTCCTTCTGCCAGGGGAGAGGTGCTTCCCAGAAAAACATCCACCGGGCAATCACGATCCACAATAGACTTTGAAGAGGCAAAAGTCCCCACAGGAACCAGGTGAAAGCGGGTCTGGCTTCAAAGGGAGGTGTTGTGGAAACGGGATAATCCCCAGATAGAATGTATGCCTGTGCGAATTGAACTAAAATCAACACCAGCACCGTTGGGAAAAGAAATGGCGATTTGTCATCGACCCAACCGAGAAGACGTTGATAGAACACACCGAGTAATTGAGGAGCCTGTTGATCTGCCATGAAAGATTTATTCGGAGAAGAATCACCCGAACCAAACGAAAAGCCAAAACAGCTATCGATGCAAGCGAAGCTACAAGATTCTTTTTCTGACCAAATGGGAGAAGATACGGAGCATCGCCCCCTTGCTGATCGCCTCCGGCCCATTTCCTTCGACAACTATCTTGGACAGGATGAGCTCATCGGAGAAGACACTCCTCTTCGCAAGCTGATCGAAGCGGACAAAATCCCTTCCATGATTCTCTGGGGTCCTCCCGGCAGCGGGAAAACCACGTTGGCGAATCTGGTCGCCCGTCACGTCAGTGCTGACTTCATCACGCTAAGCGCTGTGACCTCTTCCATTCGTGATGTGAGAAATACCATCGATGTCGCAAAGACGAACCTTAAGTTCGGCAGAAAGACTATTCTCTTTATAGATGAGATCCATCGCTTCAATAAGTCCCAGCAGGACGCTTTTCTCCCACACGTCGAGTCAGGCATTGTGACTCTTATTGGAGCAACAACGGAGAATCCCAGTTTTTCAGTCATCGCTCCGCTGCTTTCTCGTTGCCGTGTCTTTACACTCAATGCCCTTGAGGAAGAGGCCATGGTGTCACTTCTTAGAAAAGGGCTGGAAAAGCTCAATAGCGAGAACAAAGAGAAGGGAAGAGAGCTTGAGGCGGACGAGGAGGCGCTCTTCCATATAACGAAACTATCGGACGGAGATGCCCGTCGAGCTCTGGGAATTCTGGAAATTTCCTGTTCTGTGAAGATGGCTTCAAAGGATAAAGGAACCATTACAGTTCAGAATATCGCCGATGTTGCGCAGCGTCACCTGATATACGACAAATCTGGCGAAGAACATTATAATCTCATCAGTGCCCTTCATAAGTGTGTACGCTCATCCGATCCCCATGGAGCTCTCTACTGGCTTGCCAGAATGTTGACAGCAGGCGAAGAGCCTTTGTTTATCGCGCGACGTCTTGTCCGTATGGCCAGCGAAGATATCGGTCTGGCCAACCCTCACGCACTGACACAGTGTATGGAGGCCCTGAGAACCTATCAGCTTCTTGGATCGCCGGAGGGTGAACTCGCACTGGCCCAAGCGACCGTTTATCTTGCAACTTCCCCTAAATCCAATGCCGTCTATAAAGCTTATAGCGAGGCGATGGCAGAGGTTCAGGCTTCCGGCAGTTTGCCTGTACCGATGCACCTGAGAAATGCCCCGACAAAGCTCATGAAAGAGAGTGGGTACTCTGACGGATATACCTACGATCATGATTTCGACGGACACTTCGCGCCAAAACAGGGTCTTCCTGATAAGATCGCAGCCAGAAAATTCTACGAACCAACCGACCAGGGAATTGAAGCAAAGATTCGGGAAAAGCTGAACGCCTGGGATCATGCACGCGCCGAAAAACGGAATGAAGATCAATCCTGAGGTTCAGCTTTAAGTGACTTCCCCGCTCGTGACAATTCTGATGCCGGTACGAAATGGTGAAGGAACAGTTTCTGAAGCGATCGAGAGTTGCCTGCGACAGAGCTATACGCACTTTGAAATCCTTATCGTCAATGACCACTCAACAGACCATACATCGGATATTCTCCACAGCTACGCGGGTCGAGATCAACGCGTCCGTGTTATGAATACTCAAGGAGAAGGAGGACTCATCAAGGCCCTGAACCTGGGAATCGTAGAATCTCAGGGCTCCTTGATCGCCCGGATGGATGCTGATGATATCATGCATCCTGGTCGACTCCAGAAGCAGGTGAATCACCTCGAAGGAAATCCAGAAGTCTCCGTATCAAGTTCCCTCGTTAAAATAACAGGAGAAACCGTTCGTGATGGGTTTAAGCGTTATGAGTCATGGATTAACCGCCTCATAGATCACGAAGAGATATATCGCGAGCGCTTCATTGAGAGTCCCGTTGTTCATCCGTCCGTGATGATTCGGCGCAAAGTGTTACAGGAACTTAGAGGGTATCAGGAGAACGGTTGGGCCGAGGACTATGATCTATGGCTGCGAGCGCTTCAGTCTGGTTATCGTATAGAAAAGATTCCTGAAGTTCTTCTCACCTGGTGCGATTCTATAGAGCGGCTGACCCGTACAGACAATCGCTATTCGGAAGAAAACTTTCTTCGAGCGAAAGCATACTACCTGTCGAAAGTCGAAGACGTTGCAGAACGGGGAGTATGCATCGCGGGTGCAGGTCCGATCGGAAAGCAGATGGCGCTGTTCCTTAAAGAGCAAGGAGTTGTCATTGAATGTTTCTATGATGTGAAGTCATCTCGAACGGAGCAGGTCATTCATCAGATTCCGGTCAGGGATGCTCATGATGTTCCGAAGTGGAAAGAAGGCCTACCGGTATTGCTGCTGGCTTTGGGAAAACCAGAAGCACGAGACGAAGGTCGGAAGTTTCTCTCCAGCCTGGGCTATACAGAGGGGAAGACGTTCTATTGTGTAGCGTGACATATGCTGAGACCGAGGATCGCTTAATCTTAAACGCTCTATATATGTGAAGCGACAACGAAGCAGATTGAGAAGAAGGCGAAGCTGCACCAGGCGGGTGCCAGTTTTCCTGCGAGGTCTCTCCCGGGGGTGCGCGTGTAATCCGGGTCGCGTCTGTTTCGGATGTATCGCACCTGCCAGAATTCAAGAAGAGCCAACAGGCTGACAATGACAGCGGCGACCAGCGACACAATCATACAAACGTTCAGCAGGCAGACAAGTGCATCAAGAAGAACGGTCATTTGTGATCACCCCCGAAGAGAAGCTGACAGGCTACTTTCGAACCGAGAAGTTCGATTCAATTAAGTTCCCTACTGTCATCTGAGATCCCATATTCAAGAAAATCGTGAGAATCGTCAGGGGCGAAAAAAATGGGTCAAACAGGACCAACGACCTCTTGTCGATGTCATCCCCATGTCTGACGGACGTCTCAAGTCGTAGGTAAGACGTAGATAAGACGTCGGACAGACGTCCGTCACCCGGTGTAGAGACCTCTCATTGAAATGTTTCGTAATTTGTGGTCAGGCATCGCCGGTGATCGTGTTCGTGGGACTTGAGACTCTTGTTTATCAGTCTACCACCGACCCTCCGTGCTTACTAATGTTAAGGCCTTAGGATGATGTCGGTATGAGCAGTCGGGAATGAAGGCTTTCCGAGATGAATCTTTCCAAACTACATCAAATACATGTAGATGAGAGCAGTGGGGAATCCGAAGATAAGGACATAAACAAGGGATTTCCGTGCTCCCTTAAGCAAGTCTTTCTCATGCTGTTTATCGTATGGCTCTTCCCCGGCTCGAACGGATGTCTGATAAATAAAGACCGAGTAGAGGGAAATAATAAGCGTGATTCCGGATATAAACAAACCTATGAGTAACCCGATCACCAGAAGCAGGCTGAGCACGAGAAGAAGCTGGTCCATACTTTTTCCTCCGAGAGCTGATTGGTAAGGTGGGAAAATTGCAATAACTGCGCCGTGTTGTCCTTACTCTACAGACGATCGAAAAGGATATTCAAATCGATGCTCGCACTCTTGTTCACCCAGGTTTTCGTGACTCTCCTGCTGACCGGTTTGATCTGGACGGTCCAAGTTGTCCACTACCCTCTGTTCAGAAAGATACCTGCTGAGGTCTTTAAGGAATACGAGCAGGAACATCAGAAGAGGATTTCCTACCTCGTTGTTCCTTTTATGTTAATCGAGCTTTTTGTGAGTTCTGCTCTTGTCTATCACGGATGGAACCAGGAGAGATGGCTCTGGCACCTGACGGGATTCATCCTTGTACTTGCCATCTGGCTGCAGACTTTTCTGGTTGCTGCACCGATGCACGGAAAACTCGCGGAGGGAAAAAATGACAAAGCCATTGAGATTCTTGTCAGGTCTAACTGGTGGCGCGTTCTCTTCTGGAGTGTTCGAGCTGTTCTGGTTTTGTATCTCATTTACAATTGGGAATAGAGGTATCCACCTCGCGTATGCGAGATAGATAGCACCCTGTCTCCGTTTACAGGAACTTACTCCTTTTCCTCTGATTTTTCTGTTGGTCGAACACGGACTGTCGGAGAGTCATGCCACACACCGTTCAGGTTGACGCGTCCAGCATGCAGGTTCGAACGCTCTTCTGATGTCGATTTGAGTTTCATCTCGAAGACAGCACGGTCCTCGGTGGAGTCGACACGTTTTGCTTCTTCAACGATCTCGATGGTTTCTATTTTATCTATATCAGGAAAGATGATATCATCAACAGAGAGTTGTTCTACATCCTCCCCGATTACGGTCAGTATCCATGTAAAGGGTTCATTTGCATAGACGTTCTCTTCCTTGATTTTTGCATTAACGACAACCTCTTTGGAGCTGCCCGGTTCAGGAAGAGCAATAGGTTCAACGCCATAGGAACGAATCCGCTCGCGAACGCGCTTACTGAACTCTTCCCAGGGGAAGTGTTCCCCGGGGTCGCTCTTGTTCCAGGGTTGCACCTGAAAGTGTCCGACAAGGCCGGGTCCTGTGAACCGTTTCGTCTCTTCGTCTATAACAAGACTCCATGGACCTTCGTAAGCCGTGCCCTCTGGATGATAGGCGGGGATCTCCCATTTGACACAAAGATAAGCGCATAGATTGACGAGCGATTCCATCAGTTCGGGTGTCCAGGTTTCCGGGTTACGACTCCACCCGGCGCATTCGATGCCGAAGGCACGTCCGTTGTAATAGGTTTGTGTATGCGCTACGTCTTTTTCGTTTACCATCACGCAGATTTCGCCGTTGGGGCCTAGTACATAATGAGAGCTCACATTGCGGTTGTTGTCCTTGAAATAGTTTACAACACCTGCAAAGTTACGATTCTGGTTTTCAGGGAAGGTTTGTTCTTCAAGATAACGACCTTCCGTGGTATGAATGACGATGGCGGTAACGTCGTTTTTCGTTCGATCACTGGAGCGAAAAGGACCGGCAGGAACCCACGCCATCGTTGGGGCAGGAGGAGAGCGGATTTCCCAGAGCCAACCCGCTGTTGGGTCGGCCTTTGGTTTGGAAGAGGAGCAGGAAAGTGAGGTCAGGATGCAGCCAAGGGTTAGTACATAGAACGAAATTCGAAAAAACATGCATAGCTCCTCGAGGATTGGAAGTTTGTCACCCTTCTGACTGACTTACTGAATCCGCAAGGAGAATTTATTTGCGTCGGGCGAGTCGCGATTCTTTCTCTCCTGGTATTTCGGGCCAGAGATAAAGGTAGAGCCACCCTCGTGAGAAGGTGGCTCCGGCACTTCGCGCTATACGACCGTGCAGATTGTACTATTAATCTCCCATGAGATTGGCTTCGACGATGTTCTTTGCGAACCCTTTGTAGGCTTCCCAGAATTGCTTCGCCATGGTGTCTGGAAAAACGTGGAACTCCCCTTTTTTCAACGCGTCTATAAAGGTTTCCGCGACGATGGAAGGTGGTTCGGCAACCTCGTCGAGGCCAGCGCTGTGCGCCATGTCAGTGGCAATCGGTCCTGGGTGTATACTCACCACATGCGTTCCCTGTTCGGAAAGTTTGTCCTTCAGCCCCTGGGTGATGGAATAAGCGGCGGCCTTTGAAGCTGCGTACGTTGCAAAGTCGGCGAAGCTTTTCAGGGAAGCGACGGAGTTAAGGTTGGCAAACACGCCTCCGCCATTCGCTTTGAGAACCGGGGCAAAAGCCTGAGCCATATGCATGAGTCCATGCACATTTACCTTCATTTCGAAATCAAGGCAGTCAAAAGCATCCTCAGACAGGGGAGAGGCAACTTTCAAAACGCCGGCATTATTGATGACAACCTCGACGTCGCTGGCTTTCTTAGCTGCTGCTTTAATTGTATCGGGTTTAGTGACATCGATTTCTATCGGGACGACTTTTTCTCCGTGGGATTCGACAAGAGGCTTGGCACTGTCCAGATTACGGACCGCTGCATAGACTTTTGCTGCGCCGTGTTTCAGCACTGTCTCGAGGAGTTCCTTTCCTATGCCTCGGTTGGCGCCGGTAATAAGGACTGTCTTTCCACTGATATCATAACTCATAATCTATACTCCTGTTGTTTTGAAATTCTAATGCATAGGCGTGTTCGTGCAGAGGCAAGTTCACGGCCATATGAATCAAGTGGGTGAGTGTGAGAGTCGAAGTCTGGAAATACGGGGTTTTTGTGACTGATGTGCAGGGTCACGAAGGGAATGGGAGCGCAAGGAGAGGGGTATGCTGGGTGTATTGTCTTTGTAGATTTGCTCAATCTTGTCGCATGTGAGGCGGAGGGGCTTGTTTTTTTCGTACGATTTTGTTTCGTCGTTTATTCGCTTTTACGTTGACTTCGTTAATTTTTCGCCTGTTAAATGGGCGAACTTATGGCGAAAGGCCTCTTAAAGGAGTGACCGTATGTATCTAACACGGCGGCAGCGGGAAGTTTTTGATTTCATCAAGGAGTTCATCCACGAGCATAATTATTCTCCTTCGCTGGAGGAAATTGCTCAAGGGATGGAACTCTCATCTCTTGCGACGGTACACAAACATCTCACGAACCTTGCCAAGAAGGGGTTAATCAAACGTCATTGGAATCGCGGTCGAGGGATCGAAATTGTCAGTGATCTGCATACGCCGAACATGCCGGATATGGAGCTCGATGCGGCTTATAAGATGCCCATTAAGGGGACTGTGATCGCCGGTAATCCCATCGAAGCGGTGGAATCAGATTTTGATTCGTTTCCAATTCCCAGTGAACTGGTGCGTGATGCAGAGAAGTCCTTTATCCTGAAGGTTCGGGGTGATTCCATGATCGAGGATGGAATCCATGAAGGGGACATGATCCTGGTTGAACAATCGGAAAAGGCACGTAATGGACAGGTTGTTGTGGCTCTCGTAAATGGTTTTGAAACAACCGTGAAGCGTTTCTTTGATGAGGGTGAAAAAATCCGCCTTCAACCAGCAAACAGCTCGATGGAACCCATCTATGCCATGAAGAAAGATGTTTCCATTCAGGGGCTTGTGATAGGTCTTATTCGCCGGTATAGCGCATAGTGTTTGGGGTTGTTGATCTTTCGGCGACCCCGAACGACTTTCTGATTGAAGGCTGAGAGTTCTCTGTCCAACGCTCTTCCGGCGTTTGGCGTGATCAAACTGATTCAATCAGGAGTAGTTTATCCCATGGTGGAAGTTGTTGCGATCGATGGTCCGGTTGCTGTCGGAAAGTCCTCGGTTGCACGGGCGGTGGCTACCTCCCTCGGCTACCGACATCTCGATACAGGGGCCATGTACCGCATTGTCGCCCTGAAATCCACCAGCCTCCCAGAAAACCAGAAAACGAATCCCGAAAAACTGGGCGAAATCGCCCAGAACACGGAAATGGAAATTCGCGCCGATGGCTCCATCTTCGCCGATGGTCAGGATGTGACCAGTGACATCCGGGATGAAAAAATCAGCCGACTTGTCAGTAAAATCGCCGACCACCAAACTGTACGCGAAGCACTGGTCGCTCAGCAGCGAAGTCTCGGGCAAAAAGCCCCCTCTGTGCTTGAAGGGCGTGATATCGGAACGGTTGTCTTTCCTGATGCCTTCCTCAAAATCTACCTCGATGCCTCGCCTGAAGTAAGGGCAAAGAGGCGAGTTCTGCAGCTTGAGAAAATGGGCAAAGCAGCTTCGTTTGAAGAGGTCAGCGAAGCCCTCGCTGCAAGAGACCGCAACGACCAGAATCGTCCCTGGGGAGCGCTCAAAATCGCAGAAGATGCTATCCTGATCGACACTTCCTGTATGGATCAGGACCATGTTGTTGATCTCATTTGTGCTCTGGCCAAAGAAGAACGAAGTCAGCTAAAGGCAGTCGTGAGCTAGAACCTATGGCACATGATGAAAAAACAAACCCTCAGGAAGAGAAGTTTAACAAGCGTCTTGAACGGTTGGTAGAGCGCGGGCAGAAGCCGGGTCCTCTTGAGCATTTGATCTATTTTTTGACATGGTCGCTCGGAAAGATTTTCTTTCATCTCTACTTTCGAATGAGCATCACCGGCTCTGAGAATGTCCCCAAATCTGGGCCCGTGATCCTGGCCTCCAATCACACGAGTCATCTGGACCCTCCTATTCTTGCCTTCATTTGCTTTCGTCGCATTTACTTTCTGGCAAAATCTGAGCTTTTTAAGAACGCTTTTTTTGGATGGTACATTAATTCGCTCGGGGCATTTCCTATCAAAAGAGGGGCTGGGGATCGAGCCGCACTCAAGGCTTCCTCGACGATCTTGAAGAATAACAACGCTCTCGTCATGTTTCCTGAAGGCACCCGTTCTCCAGATGGAGAGCCACAGGACCCAAAATCAGGGCTTGGAATGCTCTTGAACCTGGTTCCCGAGGCGCAAATCGTCCCGGTTCACATCGAGGGAGGCTTTCAGGCCTTTGGAGCCGGGCGAAAGTTTCCCAAACCAACGAAAATCAGGGTTTCCATCAGGAAGCCTTTTCGGCTTGAAGACCTGAATGATCTCCCCAGTGTAAAAAAGCAGTTGTACCATGAACTGGGCAAAGAAACAATGTCACGAATCTTCAACAGCAATGCAGACAGCGAGAATTAAAAACAAACGCTGCTGCTTGGAAGAAAAACCACCACGAGAGTGGAACGACTAAACACTAGAACGTTTCAAGGAGCCACTGGCGATGACGCCCGAACCGGAAAACCAGAAGTCAGAAGAATCAAAAGACACTTCACCTGAAGAAGTAAAAGCTGCAGAGCATTCGCCCGATATACCGGACGAACCCGTTGATGAAGAGGAAGCCGCGCTTGAAAAAGAGTTCGCAGAGCTCCTCGACCAGCATCTTCCCGAGGACGTCAATTCATCCCGTGGAGAATTGCTCGAGCTGCAGGTAGTTGCTGTACGTGACGATTCTGTTCTCGTTGACATGGGCGGCAAAGCAGAAGCCTCGATCTCCCTCGATGAATTTCCCCTGATCAATGGAGAAAGAAAGGTTTCTGTTGGTGATACGATTCCCGTCGTTCAGGTGGGAAGAAATCAGGATGGCTCGCCACGAGTCAGTCACCGTCAGGCGCGTGCACGGCAGGCTCGCAAGAATGTTAAAGATGCTGCCGATAACAAAGTGCCTATACGCGGCACTGTTACCCGCGTGGTTAAAGGCGGGTTGATGGTTGACGTTGGGCTGGAAGCATTCATGCCCGCCAGTCAAGTTGACCTCTTCAAAATTCCTGACTTGAGCCAGCTTATAGGCGACGAAATCGAGGCCTATGTACTCGAGTTCGACCCGCGACGCAGCCGTGCTGTTCTTTCTCGCAGGCAACTTCTATACGAACGTCGCGAGTCAGAGAAAAAAGATTTCCTGAAAGATATGAATCCGGGCGAGATTGTTACAGGCAAGGTGAAGAGCTGTCTTGATTTTGGTGTGTTCGTTGAGCTTGGACTGGTTGACGGATTTGTTCCAAGAGAAGAGCTCTCCTGGGATCGCGGCAAGGCCCCCACAGAAGTTCTCAAGGTCGGTGATGAAATCGAGCTGAAGCTCATGAATGTCTCTCCCGATTCAGGCAAGATCACACTGAGTCGCAAGCGACTCTCAGATAATCCCTGGGAGAATATAGACGACCGATTCCCTGTCGGCTCAACAGTAACGGGTGAAGTGGTCGCTATTCAGGGATATGGCGCTTTCGTTCACGTTGAAGAAGGTATCACGGGGATGATTCACGCCAGTGATATGTCCTGGGCGACCGGAAACAAGAAGCCCGAAGATTATGTTCGAGTTGGTGATAAAGTTACGAGTCAGGTTGTTGAAATCGACCGTAAGAAGAAGCGTCTTTCGCTCGGACTGAAACAGCTGACAAGAGACCCATGGGGTGATGTTGAAGAGCGCTTTGCTCCAAAGACAAAGCATAAAGGTGAAGTGACTTCCCTAACCAATTACGGTGCCTTCGTGAAGCTTGATGACTATATTGAAGGTATGGTTCATGTCAGCGACATGTCCTGGGAAAAACGCATCAATCATCCAAAGGAAGTTCTCGATGTTGGCGATGAAGTTGAAGTGATCGTACTGAAAACAGATCGCAATCAGCGCCGAATCAGTCTTGGTATCAAACAGCTCAAGGACTCTCCATTCGATGCCTTTATGAAAGACCACAAAGTAAATTCAGTGGTTGAAGGCAAAGTGACTCGGTTTGCTCCTTTTGGTGTCTTCGTTGAAGTGGCTGAAGGTGTTGAAGGTCTTGTACACATTTCCCATATAGACGATAAACGTGTCGAGCTTCCAGAGCATGTTTTGAAGAACGATGAAGTCATCAAGGTGAAGATTCTAAGCTATGATCGCAAGAAGCAGAAGATCTCTCTTTCTCGTAAAGAAGCCATCAAACAGGCAGAGAAAGAAAGCATTAAATCTTACATGAAGAAGACCTCAGATACTCATGGAGGCATGACGTTTGGGGAAGCCTTGAAAGAAGCACAGCGTCAACAGGATGATAATGACTGAATATCCATCCGTGCTTCTCCAGTAAGGACACTGTGATATATACTTGCCGCCCTTCCTCGGGCGGCACTTTTATTTCTTCTCGCAATGAGGTATGAATGATTGAGAGAGATCAAAATAGGCAACCCCTGGCAATCGAGCTCGTAGGTTTTCTCGTTGTTGTGCTCATGGTGGTTCTCTTTTACTATCCTTTGCTCATTCCCGGTCATATTCAGGCAGGAGGCGATGCGGCAAACCTCTTCTGGCCAGTCAAAGACTACATATATAGTGTCGGATGGGGCAGTGGGAGCGTAGCGCTCTGGAATCATTATTCCTTTTTGGGCTCACCGCTCGCCGCATCCCTTCAGCACGGAGTCTTTTATCCACCGGACTGGCTTGTGTATTTGGTTTTTCCTGCAAGCTACGGACTTGGTGTCTCGGTTGTCTTGCATCTGCTGATTCTTGCAGCTGGCATTTACTACGGAATCTTGAGACTTACCGACTGGAGTATCACGGTTTCTGTCTTTGTGACAGTCAGCTATACATGTTGTGCATGGTTCTGGGGGCATATGGAGCACATAAACCAGATTGCCGCATCAGCCTGGCTTCCCTGGCTGCTTTATTTCCTCATTCGTGCCATAGCCACTGCAGGGTCTTCTGGCTATTGGTGTGGGTTTGTCGCTGTTGGGTCTATACAACTTCTAGCAGGACATCCACAGGAAGTCTTCTATTCGCACCTGGCAATCGTTGTTAGTGGTCTGCTGTATTATATCTGGCAGCGACCTCCATTCAAAAGCATTCAGGGAATGGTCTTGAAGTATGGTCTGGGCGTTGCTCTCATGGTCGGTATCGCAGCTGTTCAATTGCTTCCAACTCTAGAATTGTCGAATGAGTCGATCAGGCAGTTTGACACTGATAGTTATAGCTCCTCATTCAGTCTTCCACCAGAATATTTACAAGGGTTCGTCATTGCTCAACCATACGGGAACTATCGTGATGTCTATTTCCATAAAGACAGCAGTGGTGAGTATGCAGCAGCTCCCTTGTTTGACCTGCACGCCGATACGCGAGCTCATGGAGAGTTTGGTCTCTTTATCGGGTACCCTGTACTCCTCTTTGCCTTGATCGCAGTTTTTCTGCTCTTCAAATCTCGACAACGAGTAAACAGTTTCTTCGTGTTTTATTTCTCATTTGGATTTCTATTCTTTATCGTCTATGCGCTTGGGAATAATGCAGCTATTGCAGGGACTTCCTCCATTTCTTTCAGTGATGATCCCAACATCGGGATTTCACTTCACTGTGTTGTCGAGTTGATCTTTCCATTTGCCGATGGCTTTAGAGCTCCCTCTCGAGCCTTGATGGTTGCTCTGCTTTTCCTCGCACTGCTCTCTGGAGAGGGACTGAACTACGTCGAGAAGAATCTTTTCGAATCTCATTGGCCTGTAACCTTAGCGCTGGTCGTGTCGTATCCCCATCTATACTATGAGAGTCTTGGAGAGCGGTTTCGCTTTCCTGTTCCCACCACTGATGCAAAGAGTCTTATTCAGCTTGAGGAAAGTTCAAGTGCAGAGCTGAAAGGTCGAATGTTTCGTCTGGCTCTGAATGATGATGCACGTTTAATGGCAGAAAGAATGGAGTATCAGTCACCTGAGCCCGAGCTTTCTATCATGGCACGACTTCAATCGTACCAGCCGCACATGAACGTGCTTTTACGTCAACCGATCCTGGATGGCTATGAGGAAGGTCTATTGCCGTCTGCTCGGCACAAAGCCTTCCTGATGTATTTCAACAGGAACTTACGGCAGTTTACGCCAGACCCATATTTGCTCACTCTGATGGGGGTAGAAACAATCTATACAGAAGCTCCCATAGATCAGAACGCTTACAAGTTCGAGGATTTTGTCACACCAGAAAGTGCTACGTTCAAGAACCCCTTCTATACTGGCTTGGCATTCCCTCAAAGCCTCCTCACAGATGAAGCGATCAGTGTACTCAATTCTGTTTCTGAGGACTCGCCTTCCCGTTTCATGCGCAATGACAAAGCCGTCATACTTGGTGATGAGCTACCATACCTTGGAAGCTTTGACGACCCCTTTTCTGTTTCTGTCCGTGGACCCAACACCATTGAGGTTCGTGCTCCCGAAAGTTTCAGGTCCAATGCTGTCCTTTCGATCGCGCAGTCAGACGGATGGGTCATCAACGGAAACGAACCTGCGACGTGGATCACGCCTATACATGTCTCTCTACGCGCAGAGCTGGCTTCAGAAGCAGATGGTGGACTTGTCTGGCAGCTTTCTTACCAGCCCTTTACTTATCGAATAGGATTCCTGGTGAGTTCCTTTTCTCTCATGGTTCTTTTCTGCCTTGGAAGCCTCGCATTTACAAGAAAAAGGAAGCAAAGCCTGCAGCTCTCAGCCTCCCCTTGACGTGAGCCTGGGAAAAGCCTACTTCTCCCTCCTCTCAGAGGGCTGGGAAGAGAACTTGGAGTAAGAAGTATGCGCGTTGGTATGGTCACCCTCGGGTGTGATAAAAACACAGTAGACAATGAATACTTGGCAGGAATCCTCACGGATCAGCGGATGACTGTTGAGGTAGCTGATGAAACAAATCCACCTGATGTTGTTGTGATTACGACCTGTGGCTTCCTGGAAGCCGCGAAGATTCAGTCTCGTGATCAGATTAAGCGTTGGGCTGAAATTAGAGAAACTTCAGGCACCAGGCTTGGAGTCATCGGTTGCCTCGCTCAAAGAAACGGTGAGGAACTCCTCAAAGAATTTCCTGAAATCGATTTTCTGGCAGGGGTGGGTGACTTCGAACGCGTTGCTCTCCTCGTTGCAGGCGAGAACAAATCCAAGTTCATTACCAATGCTAATGGGGAAGCCTGGGACCTGAAACAGCAGAGCGCTTCTATTGGCACTCAGAAAACCACCAAGGCTGCACCTGAGTCAGAGGTCGAGTTCGATGATCGCGCGTTCAGTTCATCTGCGCCAAAAGTTCTTATTCCACGGACCCTGCCCAGACAGAGGCTTGATAAGCGACCCCACGGATTTCTCAAGATCAGCGACGGTTGTAATCATACCTGCACTTTCTGCAGTATCCCCCTCATGAAGGGTGTCTATACGAGCGTGCCTCGAAATGTGCTGCTTGAAGAAGCCAAGCGCATGATCGAAACGGGAGTGCGCGAAATCAATATCGTCGCTCAGGATATTACCAAGTATGGATTAGACACTGAGAAGAAGATGGCATTGCCAGAGCTTCTCAAGGATCTTGGCGAACTCGATGGGGAGTTCTGGATCCGGCTTTTCTATCTCTATCCAAGCACCGTCACAAAAGACCTGATGGCCGTTATGGAAGAGGTTCCAAAGATCGCCCGCTATCTTGACATCCCTCTCCAGCACCTGGATCAGGGTGTTCTCAAGAGAATGAAGCGACCTCATGACAGAGAACGTACCATGGATATGCTTCGTTCTATACGACGTACTCTTCCTGATGTTACTTTGAGGACAACCTTCATCGTTGGATTTCCGGGCGAGTCGAAGAAAGAATTCGAAACGCTTGTTAAGGGGGTTGAAGAGATCAAGTTTGAACGCATGGGGGTCTTTACCTATTCGAGAGAAGAAGGAACCCCTGCTTCGGATCTGCCGAACCAGATTACGGAAAAAGTCAAGATGCGCCGAAAAGAAAAGCTGATGAAGAAACAGTCACAGATCAGCTTTGACTGGGTTGCAAGTCAGTTGGAAACAGAGAAGTCTATTCTTATCGAAGGTCGTGTTGCTCCGGGCAGCCCCTGGTATGTCGGGCGCAGTCACAGCGAAGCTGCAGACATCGATGGCGTCGTACGTCTATATAGCGAGGAAGAACATCAGATTGGCGACTTCGTGAAAGGTCGTATCATTGAAGCAGATACCTATGATTTCACGGCAGAGGCTGTGCACGACTGACCTTAACACTCTGGTGTCAGAGGTGTGAGAGTTTTGTCTCGAGGTCTTCCTTCAGCCCTGCAAAGAGAATCACATCTCCCGGCTGCAGGTTTGTATCCGGCCCGGGAACGATATGTTCCTTCTCCCGTTTAACAAGGAGCGCCTGAAATCCGAATTTCCGCCTTAAATCAAGATCCTTGAAGTTCGCCCCGATCAAGTGCGCTGGAACCTCGTATTCAACAATTGCGTAACCTCCACCAAGGTCTACGCCCCCAAGACGGTCTGCGACACCAATCGCGTCTACCGCCAGGCCAATAGTATCCCGTTGTGCCAGCTCTTGTGTATAGGTATAGATAATGTCATTTCTCATCAGGTCCCCAACAACCTGTCCTGTTTCAGGGTCCACAACAGGAAGGATATCATATTGATATTCGCTGAACAGTTTCATTGCGAAGGACAAGTCATCGTCTGGTTTTAAGGAAAGAGGAACCGGAGCCGCGATATCTTCCGCCAGAACCAGAGATAGCAGTGATTCCTTTTCATGCATTGCCAGCTTCAGGTTTTGAGATTCCAAAAAACCCGTGAGCTTTCCGTTACTATCGACCATCCAGATGACCGGCCATGAGGATTCAAGGAAGCGATCAACAAGTTCCATGAGAGATGTTTGGGGAGAAATAGAGCCTACGCGCGACTTCATTACACCACTTACCGGTTTTCCTTTGAGCAGATTGAGCTCGCCCTGTTTCTCGATTTCGACTCCACGATGTTTCAGCTTGGCATGATAGATAGAATCAGAATGCAGGTAAGAAGAGATCAGGACACTTGGTATACACGCGGTCATCAAAGGGAGGATAATCGCCGGTTGATAGGTGAGCTCGAAGATGACAAGAATCGCTGATATCGGTGCTCGAGTGGTGCCGGCAACCATGGCGCCCATGCCAACGAGAGGGAAAATGTGCGGTGACTGGTATAGACCCGGAGTAAAATGCTCGACCAGCTTTCCCACGAGGCTGCCAAGGACAGCACCGAGGAGTAAAGAAGGTGCGAACACGCCTCCAGATCCTCCAGTCGTCAGCGTGGCCGAAGTGGCGACCATCTTCACGATCAAGATAATAAACAGTAAATGAAGACTCAGCTCACCAACGAGAGCTTTGTTCAAAGTATCATAACCAACTCCAAAAACCTGCGGAAAGAAGATCCCGATCGAGCCAACGATGAAGGCGCCCACCATGGGAAGAAGATAGGGAGAAAACTTCCATTTATCCGACAGCTCCCACCCCGTTTTCATCATCTTGATAAACATGGCCGAGCATATAGACGCCGCGATTCCGAGCCAGATAAAAGGTACAATGGAAACAAGTGTCAGGGTTTCCTCGACAACAGGCGCCTCAATGTGAGGAAAGTCGCCTGCAAAGTGTCGACTCACCACTGTAGCAACGATTGAAGCGATAACGATGGGTGCAATTCTTACCGCACCGAAGTCCCCCAGAACTACTTCAACGGCAAACAGGGCTCCTGCGAAAGGCGTATTGAAGGTTGCCGCTATGCCACCGGCGGCTCCACAGCCCACGTATGTCTTCGCCTGTGCTGCTGTTGAGTGAAAGGAGCGTCCTATCCAGGAACCTACTGCAGCACCAACATGAACAATCGGACCTTCGCGGCCCGCACTTCCTCCGCTGCCTATACAAAGTGCAGCTGCGATCATCTTAAAGGGAACAATTCGCCTGGGAACTGCTCCTCCTTTTAGTGCGACGGCTTCGATCACTTCGGGAATACCGCTTCCCCGTGCCTGAGGGGCCCAGCGAACAACGATGGGAGCCAACAGGAGTGCCCCGATCATTGGAACTGCGAGCTTTGTGTACCAGGGAACAGTCTGGAAAAATTCAAATGTTAAATGAGGTGTTCCCCAGAAGACCGTCTCGACACCCAGGATCATGGTGCGGAAAAGCAAGGCTCCGAGGGCAGCAACAACCCCTATACCGGCTGCCAACAGCAGAGTAATCATGTTCTCGGGAAGAGAGAGTGGAAAGCGAGAGCGAGGTTTTTGGGGTTTGGAGTCCATGGAATCGTTCAGGTTATTCCTTCAGGACTCCACCCGTGGTTGAATGTTCCAGCGTATAAAATATTCTAATCGCTGTGTGTGTGGTAAGGATGTGGCGAATACCCATCGATTACTGAACGATACCTTTGGTTACCTGCATGAAGACATCTTCAAGGTCGATATCCAGTTCACGCACAGAGCTGAACTTGATCCCATTGTCGATGAGGATGTCCGTGACAATATCGGTGTTTTCTGTGTCGATGGGAAGGCTGACTGTCAGTACAAGACCTTCACGGTCAACCGATTCGATGGCTTCGTGATTGAGAAGAACCTCTTCGGCCTGCTGCTCAAAGCCTTCACGAACTTTAACTTCAACAGCCAGACCACCACGGAGCTGTTCTGTGATCTTCTTGATATCGCCTGCGTATAGAAGGTTTCCCTGTTCGATGATACCGATCGTATTACAGAAATCAGCAAGCTCAGTTAGAATATGTGAACTGATGAGGATCGTTTTGCCCATATTCCGGAGCTCTTTGAGAAGCTCGCGGAGTTCGATACGAGCCCGTGGGTCCAATCCGGACGCTGGCTCATCAAGCAATAGGACCTGAGGATCGTGAACAAGAGTCTTCGCAAGGCAGAGACGCTGCTTCATGCCTCGCGAGAGCGCATCAACCATATCGGTCTTCTTATGACTGAGGTCGGTGAGCGCGAGCACATCATCGATAATCTGTTTCCTTCGCGACTTTTCGATTTTATAGGCAGCGGCAAAGAAGTCGAGATACTCCCAGACTTTCATGTCATCATAAACACCGAAGCTGTCGGGCATGTAGCCCATCACGCGTTTAACGTCGTCAGCTTGAGTCAATACATTGTATCCGGCCACCATGGCATAGCCCTGGGTTGGCTTGAGGAGAGTTGCCAGAATCTTAATTGTTGTTGTCTTGCCGGCCCCGTTTGGTCCGATAAAGCCGAAAATATCACCCTGGTCGATCTTCAGCGACAGGTTATTAACAGCTGTCAGATCCTTATAAACCTTGGTTACACCATGAATTTCGATCATCTATTCTATGTCCTCCTGAAAGTCAGACGCTTTTCCCACATGAAATGTTTGTAACGCAAGCTTGATAAGCCGGAAAAGAAGCAGGTCAAGTGGGGTGTTCTTGCGTGAATCAGGACGGAATGATGGTCGATTCTCCGGGAGAATAATGAGAATCATGGCAGGACCTGAATCCTTCCATGCTGACCTTCCACCTGCTTTCTCACGAAGGATGGGTCCAGGCTGGATCGGATTTCGAAGCAGGTTCGATGCATTCCAATGGTTCCATCATGCATCGAACATGCATCGATACTGGTAGCATGGTGGGAAAGGATGAGTGGAGAAGGATGGAGAGAGATATGCCCTAAAGTTGTGGATGACATTTGAGAGAGAAGAGTGCACCCGT
>CAYTGM010000036.1:0-31618 GCA_964437365.1 uncultured Candidatus Sumerlaeota bacterium
CAACGGGTGCACTCTTCTCTCTCAAATGTCATCCACAACTTTAGGGCATATCTCCCTCCCAGATCAACATTATGCACCCATCCTCGAATTCCCAAAGAAACCTTATTTCCGACTCGACCAGCATAGCCACCCGTGTATCATCATCTCTCTTCACAAAGACGGAAATCTTCTAGCTAAAAACGATGCGACTCGAAAATCAAATCATCCTGATCACCGGTTCCGCCAAAAGACTTGGAAAAGTCCTGGCCCTCCGTTGTGCCCATGAAGGTGCTCACGTCATTGTTCATTATAATTCCTCGAAGAAGGAAGCCGAAGAAACGGCCGAGGAGATTTCTGCCTTCGGCGTATCCCCACTCGTGGTTCAGGGTGATCTGACGGATGAAGCCGACGTTCGCAAGATCATTGATTCTGTTAAGGATAGGCACGGCAGACTCAACAGCCTTGTCAATTCCGCCGCGGCTTTTCCCGAAGCACCCATCGAGAAGATTTCAAGGGATGATTTTCTCAAGGTTCTTGAAAGCAACCTTATTGGACCCTTCCTGTTAATCAGAGAGGCGCTGCCTCTCCTAAGACAAAGTAAACCTGGCAGAGTTGTGAATATTACAGATGCCTCATTGAACCGTCCCTTCAAAAACCGAAGTCATTACATGGCGTCCAAAGGAGGACTGCAGGCGATGACGGAATCGCTTGCGAGAGAGCTGGCTCCGGAAATTCTTGTTAACGCCCTCGCACCTGGGCCAGTCCTTGAGCCTCCGGGAGTTAGCGAAGATCACCGAAAGAATGTTTTGAAACGTTTGCCGGTAGGAAACTGGGACAATGCGGATGCCGTTGCCAAAGCTCTGGTTTCAATTCTTGAGAATGACCATCTATGCGGGTCCACCATCCGAGTGGATGGTGGACTGTCCATAGACTAAGCCTATACTGTTGATTTAACCGGTCTTAGATGCGCTTGCTTGATTCAGCGTTGCAAAGAGACTGTCGCAGGCTTCCTGCATATATTCGTTATCCTGCCTCATGTAATCCATCAGCAACGCAAGTTGATCGTACCCAGTTTTTCTGAGCAGGGACAGGTTGGTGTAGAAAGCTTCCATGTCTGGAAGCTGAATTCCTTTTCGTATATAGGTGATTGCGTTCATTGTACGCTTCAGCGGGCACTCTCCAAATAAGAGCAAATCGATGGGACGATGCCCCCACCCATGACCTTGTGTCTCGAGAATTTTCTCGAGGGCACGAACATGACGAACACGATCCCAGACAAGCCTGGCCATCTGCGTATGAAACTCTTCAGGGTAGGCAGGATTTGAATGAGAGAGTTCAGCAAAGAGTTCGGCTCGCTGCAATTCTTCGCTCATCCATGTGTGGAGCACACGACTGGTAAACCCACTGACGTCAGACTCTGGCAGCGAAGCAAGTTCTTTGGCGGCTTCAGCCAGTTCAACGGTATCGATACGCTCTTCAACTCGTATAGATGTACCTCTAGCGGGGATAGTAACGGATTCTTTGACGAGGAACTTTGGAAGATAGCTGGGCTCGGGGTGCTGGTCTCGATGACCAGGAACCAGTTTCGCCCAAAGCTTTCGCGCTTCATTGACCGCGATTGTAACAGCTTCGCTGTGGCCCTTCATTTTCTGATGGATTGATTCCACAACAACCATTCCGCCACTGATATGCTGAGAAGTCACGTGCATGAGTTCAGCAATCAGACGTGTCGAAGGTTCATCGAGTACCGGGTCAGTTGTGGTGAAGTGCTGTTCCCAGGTATCGATCAACCCCGGCTTGAAGACGCTGTAAAGAACGGCGACGTATTCCGTCCAGGTTTCAAGGGAGTCCAGAAATTCAAGAATATCCAGAACCGCTGAAGAAGGGATATAGGGAACGTCCGCCGTTGGTGAAAGCTCTCTCAATCGCAATCCGAGCTGCTCAACGAATCGGGCGTCCTCATAAACATGAATTCCCAGCAGGGTTTTGATATCGATGTATTCGGCACGGACGATCCAGGCATGATGAAGATGGACGAAATGCCTGAGAAGGTGGTAGTCGTTAGTGAAGCGAACGACTGTTTCTAATGTGGATGCTTCGGGGCGAAAAGCCCGATTGTCTCTCAAACGCTCAAACCGCATAGTCTCTCATCCAATTGATTTGATGTTAAGGACCAATGACCTAAAGTCCAGAGACGCTCCCGTCAACGGCATTCAGATGGCAGAAATGAAAAAAGCCGAATCACATGGCGTGATCCGGCTCAAGTTCAGGTATTTTGCTGAGATTATTGAGCAGCGGCAACAAGCGGGCGACGCCCAATGGAAACATACTCAAAGCCAAGACGCTCCATCTTGTCGAGATCGTACATATTCCTTCCATCAAAAAGGAGAGGGCGCTTCATACTGTCGCGAATCTGCTCGAGCTTCAGTCCCTTAAACTCTTTCCACTCAGTCATCACGATCAGTGCATCCACACCTTTTGCTGCATCGTATGGGTTTTCCACATACTCAACGTCTGAAGGAAGCATCGGCTTGGCATTTTCTGTGGCGATGGGATCGTAAGCCACAAAGGAAACACCTTCTTTGGCGAGCGCATTCATGACTTCAACAGACTTCGCGTCACGCATGTCATCGGTGTCTGGTTTAAAGGCGAGTCCCAGAATACCGAACTTCTTGCCCTTCAGCTCTCCAGCAGCCTCTTTGATGCGGTTGATGAACCTTGGAGTACGCTCTTCATTCACCTTCACAACCATATCGAGTAGTTCAAAAGTTTCGCCAAATTTCTTGGCTGTATGAATCAGAGAAAGAGTGTCTTTCGGAAAGCAGGAACCACCGTATCCAAGGCCTGCCATAAGAAATTCTTTGCCTATACGTTTGTCAGATCCCATGCCTTTTGCAACGAGAGTGACATCGGCCCCAACAGATTCACAAATATTTGCAACGGAGTTGATGAAACTGATTTTAGTCGCGAGAAAAGCATTGGAAGCGTACTTGATCATTTCTGCCGAAGTGACGTCGGTGACCAGCATGGGAGCTTCAAGGGGTGAATAGAGCTCGAGAAGAGCCATGGCAACAGTCTGGGTTGGAGCTCCGATGACAATACGGTCAGGCTCAAGACTATCCTGAATCGCTGACCCCTCTTTTAGAAACTCGGGGTTTGAAACAACGTCAAAATCTACCTCAGACTTACGATGTTTGGTGACGATACTGCGAACAAGATCTCCAGTACCTGGAGGAACAGTCGACTTGTTGACAATAATTTTGTAAGAGTCGAGTGATTCAGCAATCTCTTTCGCGACTGCCTCGACAAACCTCATATCAGTGGAGCCGTCCTCTGCGGGAGGGGTTCCAACGGCGATGAAAATCACATCGGACTTCTGAACACCATCTTTGACGCTTGTTGTGAAGGAAAGGCGCCCATCTTCGGAAGTGTGCCGCACGATTTCTTCGAGTCCAGGCTCGTAAATCGGCATGATATTCTGCTTCAGTTTCTTTACTTTTTCTTCATTATTATCAACGCAGATTACATCGTTTCCGAGTTCGGCGAAGATCGCACCTGTAACCAGGCCAACATAGCCGGTTCCGATTACACAAACATTCATCGATTGAAAAGCTCCATCTTATTCTGAGGGGTCATTCTATCCTTCGCTGGTGCAGGACGGGTGATGCTGTTGACCGACAAGCACCGGCACAACCAGAAATAGAGCACTAAATTCAGCATGAGAATAAATCCTTTCAGGCTTGTGGTTGACCCTTCAGCCTACACTTTCTCCAGTGGTGCCGGTCTGAATCACACCTTGTATCCTGAAGTAGAGATTTCTTGCTTTCCCCTCTGAAACCACTCTCGCGTTCTCTTGTTCTCCGAAGTTTAAAGCTGGCAGTTCCCGTAGCTGCCGCTTATGTTATCATCTTTCTTGGCCTCGTGTCCGAGTTTCTCATTGTCGGTCGAGAAATGGGCGGTGAGGGGCTTGCAGCAGTGGGACTGGCGGGAACCCTGGCACTTGTTCTGGTTCTCTCCTTTCATGCTCTTGAGATCGCGACTCAGGCAATTGCAGCTCGCCGTTTCGGTGAGAAGAACCTGACAGCTGCCGGAGATGTTCTTCTCAATTCTTTGTTTATCGCCTTTGTTTTCGGAGTACCTTTGACAATTGGGCTGTATTTTGTCTCCAGCACTCTTTTCTGGAATCCGGACAAACCTGTGATAGCGAATCTAGCCATTGAATACTTTACGTGGAGGCTTCCCGGGATTCCTTTCCTGATCGGAAGCCTCGTCATGATTGGATTTTTTAATGCGATTTCAAAACCAACGGTCCCCATGTTTATCTATGCAGGTATTTTGGTTGTAAATGTCGTCCTCTGTTTTTGCCTGGTGGGAGGCTACTATGGTGCCCCGGAACTCGGGATCAAGGGAGCGGCCCTCGCCCAGACCATTTCTATCACCCTTGGCTTCGTTGTTTTTACATTTATCCTCTTATCCGGAAAGATCAAAGAGACGTATATTCGCTCAGATTTCTGGAAGGCTTTAGACTGGAAGATAATGTTGGGTCTTGGAAAGCTTTCATGGCCTGTCTTTGTTCAACAGTTTTTTGGCAACCTTGGGATGTACCTTTTTATCCTCATTAACTCTTATGTACCCGATGGTGGTGTTTCTCTCTCTGCAGCGACGATCAGCAGACAAATTGGATATTTGACCTATCTCCCGGGCCTTGGTTTCGGTATCGCTGCAGGCACAGTGGTCGGCCAACTTCTTGGGGCAGGAGAGAAAGCAAAAGCGAGAGAAGGAGGGTATATATGCTGGATGATTGGAGCTCTCTTCATGGTTACCGTTGCCCTGCTTTTCATCCTCTTTCCCCAACAGCTGGTGAGACTCTTCTTTAGTGCCGAATCAGCAACAACCACAGGAGCGGGCGCTTCCAACTATTTGAAGATTCAGGAAATGGCTGGCATGATGCTTATTGTAATCGCGTTATATCAGATCTTCGAGGCCTTTAATTCGATTGTTGGAAAGGCACTCCAGGGGGCAGGTTCAACGTTCTTTGTGATGGTTGTTTCAGTTGGAGCTCAGTGGCTTCTCTTTCTACCGCTGGCGTGGTTTCTGGCCATCCCCTGTGAAGCGGGTGCATATGGGTGTATATATGCTATGGCAATTCAACTCTCTTTCGTTGCGATTCTTTTTCTCTGGAAATATCAGTCCAAAAGCTGGCTCCACAGGAATATATAGTTACTAACCTCCCTCAGGATTGAGGATTTCTTCCACAAGCGCCGGATATTCGTAATTCTCAGAACTTTGACCGAGAAGCCATTGAATCGCTTCTTCCTCATGTTGGGTGACAAGATACTCGCTCGGGAGCTGGCTCATCTGCGCTATCGTTGTGTACATATTCGTGAGGCCGATACAAACCGGGGTCGATCCAATGAAGACTGTTTTTCGACGGATACTATCTCCAGAAATACTTTTCGATGTTTTAGCGATCTTTTGAAATTCTTTATGGGTAATTTCCGAAATGGAAGCATCTCTTAAATCCCAGAGAACCTGCTTTGTAACGGGGGAATAATACTTATGGAGCAGGGCAATGATTTCCTGGCTGCTCAACTTTCCATGAACTGTGAAGATGGTAATCTCATTATCTCTGTGAATTTGTAGATCAGCCATGTTGATTAAGTATAGCAGGGTTCAAAGTCGAAGAAACATTGTTACAGCCCGTCAACACTGCCGGATTTGCTCTATGTTACAATCAAAAACTTCCTTGCGTCAGAACCTTCCTGAGTCTGTTACTCGTCGGAAGTTCATCACTGTTACACAAATCAGTTAAGGTTAAGTCATGACTCATTTATTAAGAAGCCGCACCTTCTCCTTCTCGCTCATCGCTGTTTGTGGACTTACACAGCATTTATCAGCGGAGATTGAGTTCAATACAGACTTTGAGTCAGGAAACGCTCATAAATTCAGAGAGGTGGAAACAAGCCTTTACGAATTCCAAATCGAAAATGACACGAACTCTGATGATACGCAGTGGTATTACTTCGAAGTAAACAATGCGAAAGACCAAACAATCACTTTCAGAATACTGGACGTTGATAAGACAAACGTTAACAGTCACTGGAGAGAGGCTCGACCCGTCTATTCGACCGATAAGGGAAAAACCTGGCAACGTACTACTGAACCTGCATCGCGAGATGAGACAACATATATCTTTACTCATAGATTCACTACGGACAGTGAGCGCCTGGCGTTTCACTACCCCTACACATACTCGGATATACAAGAAGACCTGGCTAGATGGCAGGAAAGTCCTTTTGTAAATTCGAGATCAATTGGAGAAAGCGTTGAAGGGCGTCCTATAACTCTCTTGACCATACGGGAAGGTGAAGATCAGGACCTGGGATTCTGGTTCGTTGCGAGACAGCACTCAGCAGAAGTCACCGGAAGCTATAATGCCGAGGGCCTCATTGATTTCCTGCTGTCAGAAGACAAAGATGCTCAGTTAGTGCGCAAATATGCGACGGTAAATATCGTTCCTATGGCAAATCCTGATGGTGTAATAGCTGGAAACTATCGTGACAACATCAAAGGTGTAAACCTGAACCGGGTTTGGGATGGTACCGCCAACGAAGAAGATGCACCGGAAATCCTCAGTATAGCGCGTGAAATTGAGGCATGGGTAGATTCGGGACAGCCATACACCTTCTTTGCGGACCTCCATTCTACTTCCGGCAACAGCCCTCACTTTGCTTTTCACGCAGATTTTGATCAGATACCTGAAAAGTACAAATACCCGGATAGATATTCTGAAGATGGAAAACTGTATTTAAAGCTCGTAGAAAAATATGCTCCTCATTTCGACCCCTACCGCGGAGCTTCTTCCTCAGATAACCAACAGCTCGCCGCCCAACGACAACGCTTTGAATATGGAGTTATTTCATATACATTTGAGTCAGGTTATAGTCGAGTTAACCACGGTGAACATCGAGAACATTTTCTGACTATAGACCATCATCATGCCGTCGGGCGTGCGATCATTCAATCACTTGTTGATTACTATCATCTTGCAGAAAGAGATGAAGATGATCAGTAGGATTGCCAGTCAGTTAAAACTGAAGGTGCAGAGATCACAGGCTCGCCAAATTGAAATAAGACATCGCCAGAGCTGTTGGTACCGTTTGTTGGATCATAGGTAGCATTGATAACATCGGCATAGGTCACAAGGTTTCCTTCCGCGTAATTGTAGACTACCCATTCCATTTGTTGTTCAACTCGATCGGGTCCATGGCTCACCAATGCCCAGCCATCATAATTGGTGTTCGTATAGAATCTGTTCATTTCTTGATAGTTCATGTATTGCAGAGATTTTGAATTATAGGTGATTCCTGCACCCGGCAACCCGGGACCAACGGTAATCAGGTCATCTGTTTCAAGGAACGGATCTGAAGCAGAGTCAAGGTCAGCAATATAGGCGATCGGTGTTGTAAGTACAAGAAGCGTTTTCAGAGCTTCAGGATCTGCCATATTGGAGAGCGTATTACTTTCCATACTTGGGAAAGCACTGTTATCGACCTCGTAGGCAGCGATTCCGGTGGCTAGTTCCTGAAAGTTTGTCTGTAATTGAGAGTAATTCGCCTGCTTTTCAGCTTTGTCATAGCTTGATGAAGCCAGGATTCCTAATACAGCTAACATACCTGTGACTATAGAGACCTCGCACGGTCCTGGTACTGATTTCATGATCAGTAACCTCCTCCATAAAATGTTCGGACATCACTCCCGATGTCTAACAATCACTTAGCGAAAAAGGTTTAAGGATGCAAACCTTATATTTCTCAAAGAGCCCGCTCGTTTAAAATCCCGGAACCAAAAGCTTCCGGAGGGTTCTCTTTACTGTAGAAGCTTTTCTCGTTCGCAATTGCCTGACGGACATGTTTCGGCAAATAGAACATTCCATGAAGGGTCTCACCATCCATAAACTGGAGTGCCCCAGATATCTGGTTCTCGATCGCCGCATCGACCTTCTCTTTATGTGAAGTCCCAGGCAGCTCATGCTCCGACGCCAATGTAAATCCCCAATCGGAAAGATAAGTCGGAATGAAGGTATGAATTGTCTTCACGGAGCTGAAAACCTTTGTCAATGTCCGATGAACCTTTGCGTGAATGCCCAGATCCTGAGGGTTGATCGCTCCCGCCTGAAGACACATGATGCCACCCGGAGCCATCACCCCCTTTACCTTTTCATAGAATTCCTTTGTGAAGAGTTGAAACGCGGGACCCGTCTCAAGTGGATCACAGAGATCCGAGATCACCACATCAAACTTCTCCTCCACCTCATCCAGATATTCCAACGCATCCGCCGCGAGAAACGTGCTTCGAGGGTCATCGAAGGCCCCCTGGTGAAATTCCTCCATGTGCTCTTTACAAGCCTCAACAACTTCACCATCAATATCCACCATGACGGCCTTTTCAATGGTCTTCCACTTCAGGACTTCACGGAGCGTCGCCCCTTCTCCCCCACCGATGATGAGAGCCTTCTTTGGCTGTCCATGAAGAATCATCGCTGGATGAACCAGAGCCTCATGGTAGATAAAGTCATCAAGTTGAGTTGACTGAAACTTACCATCCAGAACGAGAGACTTCCCAAAGACGCCTGCCTCGAGGATAAACATTTCCTGAAACTCCGTTGTTTTATGAACGAGGATCTTTTTCACGCCTCGCTGCATTACCTCGTACGGAGAAATATATTCGTTCATCCAGCAATCTGTCTTAACTTCTGCGCCTGCCATTTTGTTCACGCTCTCACTTTTATTTGACTTTCAATGATTCTCCGCCCGCCTCGCCTGAGAAGTCACTAGCGACTGAAGAAAAGTGTGCAAAGGCAAAATCCAAAGAAATCCGCTGCAGCGTTATCGATTCCCTTTTCAAGAGAAAATTGCAGAAAAGGTTTCTCTAGACGAGCACTCCAGAGCCCTTTATGAAGCTACGTCTTAAGAGCACTTTAAATTCTTCTGGTTACCTGTTCATGCCCCTTTCGCCTAAAGACTTCGTTCATCTTCATGTTCATTCAGAGTTCTCACTCCTCGACGGTGCAAACCGCATCGGGCCAATGATCGACTATGTGAAGGAACTCGGGATGGAGTCGGTCGCGCTGACGGACCATGGTGTGATGTTCGGCGTGAAGCAGTTCTACGAGACAGCAGTTGCAAAAGACATCAAGCCTATCGTTGGCTGCGAGGTATATATAACCTCATCTCACCGCACGAAGCGCGGAGCAAACGAGCAAAGGAATACACACCACCTTCTTCTCCTGGCAAAAGACCTGAACGGCTACAAGAACCTGATGAAGCTCTCCACCATCGGGCATACTGAGGGGTATTATTACAAGCCGAGAGTCGATTTCGAAACTCTTGAAAAATACAAGGATGGGCTTGTTGCCACATCTTCATGCCTGGCTGGACTCATTCCCCAGGCGATCATCCAGAAAAATCCCGAAAAGGCTCGCGACTACACCGGTCAGTTCGTTGACCTTTTCGGTAAAGAAAATTACTTCATCGAGATTCAGGACCACGGTATTCCTGATCAACACGTTGCCAATGCCGACCTGATCAAGATTGCTCACGAGCAGGACCTGAAACTGATCGCAACAAACGATTGTCACTACCTGAAACGAGAAGATGCAGATATGCATGATGTTCTTCTCTGCGTCCAGACAGGATGTATCAGAGCCGACCAGACACGCTTCAAGTTTGATGGCAATGAGTTCTACGTAAAGACACCTGAGGAGATGGCCTATCTCTTTCGCGATCATCCGGAAAGCATTACAAACACGCGTCTAGTCGCAGAGATGTGCAACCTGAAGATGCCCGAGCAGGAATATCATCTTCCGATCTTCCCCTGCCCCGACGGAATGGATTCCAATCAGTTTCTCGAGCACAAGGTCTGGAATGGCGCGAAAGAGCGCTACGGCGACCGCACCGAGAATGACAATACTCTGCGAGAACGCATCAAGTATGAGCTTGGCGTGATCCGCAACATGGGTTTTTCTGCCTACTTTCTGATCGTAGCTGACTTTATCGATCATGCGAGATCTCAAGGCATCCCTGTTGGCCCTGGTCGTGGATCGGCTGCGGGGTCCGTGGTTGCCTACTGCACGGGGATCACTCAGCTTTGTCCTCTCCAGCATGGCTTGCTCTTCGAGCGCTTCCTGAACCCCGACCGTTTATCGATGCCAGATATAGACATCGACTTTTCTGATGAGCGTCGTGCAGAAGTGATTGAATATGTACGCGAGAAATATGGAGACGATTGTGTTGCACAGATTGTCACCTTTGGTACGATGAAAGCAAAGGCGGCCATTCGCGATGTAGGTCGTGTCCTCGGCATAGAACTCAAAAAAGTCGACAAGATTGCCAAGATGATTCCCGATGGACCGAAGACATCACTCAAATCGGCTCCCAGTGAATCTCCGGAAATAAAGCAGCTCCTTGATGCAGACAGCGAAGCCAAAGAGCTCTGGGACTACGCCAGTCGTATAGAAGGCATGACAAGGCATGCTTCAACCCATGCTGCAGGAGTCGTAATTGCCGATAAGGATCTCACCGAGTATATCCCTCTTTACAAGACACCGCGTGAAAAACTGCCTCTAACACAATTCAACATGACAGAGGTTGAGGAAATCGGTCTGCTCAAGATGGATTTCCTCGGGATTAAAAACCTTTCAATTATTCAACGGTGCGAGCGCTGGCTTAAAGAACGTGAGAATATCGAGGTTGACTGGAAGAAGATCAACTATATCGACAAACCGACCTACGATAACCTTCACAAGGGACAAACGGCGGGCGTCTTCCAGCTGGAATCCTCGGGAATGACTGCTCTTGTAAAAGCACTGAAGCCCTCTGAGTTCTCTGATTTAACGGCTCTGATTGCTCTCTATCGACCCGGCCCCTTGAAAGCCAACATGCACATGGTGTATGTGAACAGGAAGCATGGGAAGGAAGAGACCGTTTATGATCATCCGGTACTGGAGCCCATTCTAGGCGAAAGCTATGGAATTTTCCTCTATCAGGAACAGGTGATGCGCGTTGCGATTGAACTCTGCGGCTTCACTGGTGGCGAAGCGGACGTTCTTCGTAAAGCAATGGGTAAGAAAAAAGTCGATGTGATGAACAAGATGAAGGGTAAGTTCATCGAAGGTGCGAAAAAGAAACATGATGTCGACGAATCTCTTTCAACGCATATATGGAATCAGATTGAGACATTTGCGGGCTACGGCTTCAATAAGTCTCACTCGGCGGCATATGCGGTCATCACCTTCGAGACCGCTTATCTTCGAGCGAATTTCCCTACGTTCTTTCAGGCCGCACTCCTCACGAACGAAATCGGCGGTTCAACTGACAATATAGCCAAGTACGTGACGAACTCCCGCGAGATCGGGATCGCAGTTGAACAGGTCGATGTGAACAAGTCTTTGAACTATTTCAACCCAGATGGGGAAACCATCTGGTACGCCATGGGTGCCGTAAAGACGGTTGGTGACAACCTTGTGCAGGCGATCATTACGGAAAGAGAAGAAAACGGGCCTTTTGTTTCCTTTCAGGATTTCATCATGCGCGTGCCCAGCAACGTTTTGAACAGCCGCATGATTGAAGCACTCATTAAGGTTGGTGGCTTTGACTCTCTTCATCCGAATCGCGCGGCACTGATGCAGATCCTTCCATCTCTTATTGAAATGGCTCACACAAAGGATGCTTCCAGCGGTCCTGATTTATTCGAAATGGGAGACGAAGCAGATCCCCTCTTTGATGAGATGCCTATACCAGAATGTGACGATTGGGATGATAAGGCGCGCGCGAACTATGAAAAGGAATTTCTAGGCTTTTACCTCACAGAGCACCCGCTTAACAAGTATCACGTGGAGATGAATAGTTTCAACCATACGCGCAGCAGCCAGATATCAGAGATTGCTGAGAACCTGGTCGGCGACGACTCCCGTGACATCATGATGTTTGGATGTATTACAAATGTCATGATTCGTCAGGATAGACAGGGGCGTTCCTGGGCCATCGTTGTCTTTGAAGATCTGGAGGGAACCTTTGAAGCAAAGTTTTTTGCCAAGTCCTTTGAACGTAATCGAGATGTATTGGAAGTCGACCGCGTCCTGCAGGTTAAAGGTCGTCTCAAAAACTGGGAAGGCCGAGCCTCCTTCGACGCCTTTCAATGTCGACCAGCAGAAGAGCTTCGTGAAACCGCTTCTGGAGTTGAGCTCGAATACCCCTGCAACTCATTGAGCGAGGACAGCTTGCGCACCCTGAAGGAAGTGTGTAGACGTTTCGGAGGCAAGCATTCACTTCGCCTTCGACTGATGCATGAAACCGCAGGAGAACTGGAGTTTCGCTTCAACGGACAAATGAAAGTCACCTTGTCAGACGATATGTTGAAGGAATTGGCTCAGCTGCCAGGCCAGCCAAGAGTTCGTTACTTTGTTTAAGTGCTATACCAAGAATTCCCTTACCTCTTTATCTCTTTGTATTGCTGTCACTGTTATTCTCGCCATTCTGTTGCCATCGAAGGGGGTCTGGGTTAACGATCAGGGCCTTAAGATTCTTCAGGTCCTTTGCCTGGCGGAAAGCTCTTCGTTCCATTTGGATCTCAAAATTCCTCTCGAAGACTCGGGCGGGCTGAAACCATTTCCAGATACGGTCTTAAAGGAAGTGGGCGGAGAATTCTACCTTGTCTATCCTTACTCCTTTGCCAGCCTTCTTGCCCCATTTTATAAAATATTCGGTGTACTTGCTTTCTCGCTCTTTCCTCTCATCTGTGGGATCTTAGCAACGACTATCTTAACCGCTGCCACAGGCTACCTGAAGAAGGCTTCGATGTGGGTACCGTTAATCGCTCTCTGTACACCGTTGTTACCTTACCATTGGGTTTACTGGGAACACACACTGATTTTTCTTCTAATAGCGATCAGCCTCTGGTTTCTTATTCGTGCATATACGAAGCAAACAGACATTGAATGCCTGGCTGCTGGGATTGCCCTGGCTCTATGTATTCCTTTCCGTCTTGAGATGGCCGTATACATCTTTGCTGTAACGATTGCAACACTTGTAACCTCCAGATCTTATTTGCGATCAGCCTATCTCTCCATTCCCGGGTTGGTAACGTTTCTGTCCATTCTCTATCTGAATACAACATTCTGGGGTTCCCCTCTTGGTCTTCATGCTGGTCACGTGATCGATCCAACAGACCCAGCCTCTATATCAAGAATAGAAGTTTTCCTAAACCTAACAACTGGTATGACGAGTCAGATTTTTCTGCTGTGCTTGAACGCAATCCTTCTTCTTCTTTGTTTCGTTCCCAAGCGTGCTCTCGGAGGGAGAATACGACTTGTTTGCCTGAGTATTATAGCACTCATCTATCTGACGAATCGAATTTATCTGTGGACATCTGCAAACCCTTTTCTATCGAATCTCGACAACGGGAGTATGGCATCTATAACACCTGTCCTGCTAATCGTTTTTAATTTATTGCTTACAAAGAGAACAGACCGAATTACCTCACTCTTACTCTGGACCTCTCTCATTTTCAGTGTAATAATGATTCTACTTTGTCCTCCCACTACAAGTTCTGGTATGCACTTTGGACCTCGTATACTTCTGCCCATGATGATTCCACTTATACTTGTATCAGCTCGAATACTGAACACGGCCTGGAAACAGAAATCTGTCAGCACCAGCCGCAAGATGATATTCGCGTTGTACTGCCTCTTACTTTTTACGGGACTCTTACAGAATGGATTCTGGTGGAAACTGATCAGAGAGCAGAAATCGAATAACCAGGCAGTCTCTGCCTATTTCCAGGGCAAAGAACCGCGGTATATATTCTCTGATGTATACTGGTTTACAGAAATGCACCCTTTTCTATACGATCAACATCATTTGCTTTACGTGGATGATTGGGGTAAGTTTGCAACGATTAGAGAACGAATGAAACAGGAAGGGGCAGCTGAATTCTATATCGCAACCAGAGCCAGTATTGCAGATCCTTCTTATGTTAAAGTCGACATCCCGGGAGCACGTGACTTCAGCACGATCCTTGACGTTCGCGTTTACCGGATATCACTTCTATCCGAATAGCCTAAAAGCCTGTGCGCAGGGTGGTCAGACAGAAACTTTCGAAAGCACTTTTTCGGCTTCTTGGCGGGTTGACGAGTCAACCTCTTCCAGTTGATGCAGTGTCGGGGAGGTGATTTTCTCATGCTTCTTGAGCACCTCCTGTAGCACTTTGTATATAGAACCGTTCCTTATTCGCCCGTCGAGATGAGCAGCAACGGCAACCTCGTTCGCGGCATTTAAGGCACAGGGAACACTGCCACCCGCCTGGCCTGCTTCATAGGCAAGACCCAGACAAGGAAAGCGCTCGAGGTCTGGCTCCTCGAAATCAAGACAGCGCAGCTTCGCGAAATCTAAAGGCTTCGTTGTCGTTGGATAGCGTCGCGGCCAGGTTAGCGCATACTGGATCGGAAGGCGCATATCTGTTTGTCCTAACTGAGCCAGTATAGACCCATCGACGAACTCTGCCATGGAATGAATGGTCGATTGTGGATGAATGACCACTTGAATTTTTTCGTAGGGAATCTGAAAAAGGTGATGAGCCTCGATCACTTCAAAGCCCTTGTTCATAAGGGTTGAGGAATCGACCGTAATCTTCGCTCCCATGTCCCAGGTCGGGTG
This sequence comes from uncultured Candidatus Sumerlaeota bacterium, assembly GCA_964437365.1. GTDB lineage: Bacteria > Sumerlaeota > Sumerlaeia > SLMS01 > SLMS01 > CAYTGM01. The sequence goes on from CAYTGM010000036.1 coordinate 14,694, forward strand.
ATCAAGGGTTTGCTCGGCCGTTGCCTCCTGTATAGCCTGATAACTTGACTTGAGAAACGGGCCGCCACTACATGTCAGCAGAAGACGGCGGACAGGAGAGTCCGGTGAAGCAGAAAGACACTGATGGATAGCATTATGCTCGCTATCGACGGGGATGAGATTGGTTCCGTGTTCCCGCACTTCGCTCATGACAAGATGTCCGCCACAGACGAGAACTTCCTTGTTGGCCAGAGCGATATCTTTTCCAGAGCGGATTGCAGCAATCGTAGGAGCAAGTCCGGTCCACCCTACCGTTGCGACCATGACCAGATCAGCAGGTGCATCCTTAGCCAGCTCAACAAGCCCTTCATCTCCCCAAAGCAGATGTCCGTTCCAGAACGATTCTACTTTGCGCCGAAATTCATTGGCTTTTTCCAGCTGATGAATATGAACGTAGGAAGGCTGAAACTCGCGAACCTGCTGGATCAACAGCTCAAGGTTGTTCCCTGCGGCGCTGATACCCACCAGCTTGATCTGGTTTTTGAACATCCTGAGGACGTCCAGAGTTTGAGTGCCGATGGAACCGGTGGAGCCGAGAAGATTTAGGGAGTTATATTTCATAAAGTTTGAGATTATTGATCAGATTTACTTATGGGCGAACTGTGGGTGCTTTGGCGCGTGAAGGTCAAAAGGTATGTCGCTGTTCTGAGTGGTTGGATTTGAAGATCCTTTCTCTCTTTTCAAGGTCAGACTTGAGAGAACCTTTTCCCAGCCGGAAGAGGAGCATGAGGAAGTCGGAGAACATTTCATCCTGTTTCGATCGAGGTTCGAACCAGTTCAATGGTTCGATCATGCATCGAACATGCATCCATACTGGTAGCATCCTCTGATACGGTGCGTGTGATTTCAGGTGCCCTGATTTCAAAAATCAGGCTTATATTTCAGCTGGAGCTCGATTTTTTTGGAGTATTCAGAGAAAACATGAGAATTGCTCTTCGATAAGGTTGGTCGTGACAGCTTTTCTCCATGAGAGGTGCTCCTTCCGTTACCAGAACTTTTCGTACAAACTCTATGTTGTCAGAGATTCAGATGACGTTTTTGTAAGTCTGAGTTGAGGAGTTCATTCACGAAGGTGATGCATCATCAATTGATCACTTTCCCGTATCGAAGTGGTGTGAAGTAGTTATTTGTGCTGAGTATCGTGTTTCAGAGCATTTCTTCATTGCGCTCCACCACAAATTCTTCAGAGAATGAAACTTAGTTTAACCCAAATACTCTCTAAAGGAGAACATTGAGGATGAAGAAAATCTTCTTGGGCTTAGCCTCAACTCTTACACTTTGCACAATGCTGTCTGGTTGCCTCGTGGCACCTGTCATGCCACCCGTTGGTGTTATTTTCACAGATTACCAGGCACCACTTGATTTCGATCAGGAAAGCAGTGAAGTCGGCTCTAAGCAGGGCATGGCGGAAACAATCTCTATTCTTGGTCTTGTTGCCCTTGGCGACGCATCAATCAATACAGCGGCTCAGAACGGTGGAATTTCAGAAATCTACGGAGCTGACTATCAATACTTCAACGTCGTGGGCGTGTATCAGAGATATACAACAATCGTTCACGGCGAATAAGCGGGAGCGATGTCTATGAAAAACCGGAAGAAGACAACGAATGATCGATTGCCTGCTTTCGTGTCGAGGTCACTTAAGACGTTGACATGTCTAGCCGGCTTGTCCCTTCTGGCTTCCTGTGTAGGACCTTTAAGTGGTGCAGGTAACTTCCCAAAAGCACCTGTCGTTCCGCCCCCCGGGGCACTAGTCACAATCTATAAGGCTCCTCTTGATTATGATTTCTCCAATAAGGGAGAGCCAACTTACAACGGCAGTGACTTAAAGCAGGGAACCAGTCAAACCCATTACATTCAACTCTTTTACCGTCCACTCAGTGTAGCTTTCGGACATGAAATGATTGAGCAAGCTCAACAGAATGCCGATATCGATGAAATCTATTACGCTGACTACGAAGTGCTCAACGTACTCGGACTTTATGTAAATACGAAGTTCCACGTTTACGGTAAATAAAAGCAAACCTGGCTTTCCAATCTGGAAAGCCAGGCAATTTCTCTTATCACGAAACTAACTGATTATTTTCGTTTCTTGCGAACCTTCTGCATCTTCTTGGGTCGCTTTGGAGGCTTGAGTCCGCATCTCTTATAAATGGCCTCAACATGATCCAGGTAAGCGACCGGGTTCATGATCTCCAATAATGATTCTCTTTCGTAAAGATTAGCGACAGTAGGCTCGTCGAGCAGTTCATCAACGAATTCACGCTCACCGTGCCAGCAACGCATCGCCGCGTTCTGAACTGCCGCGTAAGCTTCCTCTCGGGTGAGACCTTCACGCACCAGCTCCAGCAAAACCTTCTGGGAAAAGACCAGACCGCGCGTCACCCAGATGTTCTGCTCAAGGCGATCTTTGTTCACTGTTAATCCATCGACCATCCAAAGAAGCTTGCCAAGAAGATAGTCGACCAGCATGCACGAGTCAGGAATGATAACGCGTTCTACACTACTGTGGCTGATGTCACGCTCACTCCAGAGAGCCACATTCTCCATCGCTGCAAGCGCATTCGAACGAACAATGCGCGAGAGACCGGTCATCTGTTCTGCGGAAACAGGGTTACGCTTATGAGGCATGGCGCTGCTCCCCTTCTGACCTTTTCCAAAAGGTTCTTCAAGCTCGCGAATTTCCGGGCGCTGAAGGTGGCGAACTTCGGTGGAAATCTTCTCAATGCTGCAGGCAATCAAGGCGAGAGTGTTCATGAACTCTGCATGTCTATCACGCTGCAAGACCTGTGTACTGACAGGAGCTGGCTTCAGACCAAGTTTCTTGCATACAACCTTTTCAAGCTTAGGTCCTGTGTGAGCCATGGTTCCAACAGCTCCGCTGATCTTGCCGTAACTGACGCTCTCCGCTGCAGCCTTGAATCGTTCGAGATGACGTCCAAACTCTTCATACCAGATTAGTGCTTTAAGACCGAATGTCGTGGGCTCGGCGTGCATGCCATGAGTACGCCCCATCATGATTGTATAGGCATGCTTCTTAGACAGTTTTCCAAGGGCTGTGCGAACCTTCTTCAAACCTTCCATAATCAAGTCAGAAGCACGAGACATGCGCAGCGCCATGGAGGTATCAACAACATCACTACTTGTTAAACCGAGGTGGATAAATCTTGATGAAGGGCCAATCACCTCAGCAAGCTGTGTTGTGAAAGCAATTACATCGTGGCGTGTAACTTTTTCAATTTCATCGATGCGGGCGACATCAATGGAGGCCTTTTTTCTGATGGTCTGCATATCTCGCTGAGGGATGGTTCCCTCCTCAGCATAGTATTCGCAAACGGCCAGTTCAACTTCCAGCCAGCTGTAGAATTGAGCTTCTTTTGTCCAGATGTCCTTCATAGGACTGCGTGAATAACGATCAATCATGGTGTGTTCGGGAGACCTCCGACAGAGTGATTTTGACGTTGTAATGGCAGGGGCTTAGAAGCGGCGAAACCAGAATCCGGGGGCGAGCACCACTAAAACTGCATAAAGTTCAAGTCGGCCCAGCAGCATGAGAAATGACAGCACCCATTTGCACAGGTCCGATTGAGTCGCATAGTTTGCAGTGGGACCGACCGCTTCGAGACCAGGACCAATATTGTTTAAGCAGGCAATCACTGCGGTCACGGAGGTCACAATATCCTGCTGAGGCATAAGCAGCGTCACGATGATCGATCCGAATATGAAAATGGTACAGTAGACAAAGAAGAAGGAAAGTGTGCTGGTTTGAGTGGCCTGATCCAGGACACGGCCGTCGATCTTCAGCCGTCTGACGCGGCGTGGTGCTGCCTCACCAGCAATCTGATGAACACCACTTTTCATGAGAATCATCCACCGAATGACCTTGATTCCACCGGCTGTGGAACCCGCCATACCACCGAGAAACATGAGAAGAATGATCATCGCCCGACAAACAGGAGGCCACGCATTAAAGTCGACGGTACCAAAGCCTGTGGTCGTAATGATGGTGAGTGTTGTGAAAAGGCTATCGCGGAAATTCAGCTTTCCCGGTTCGCTGACAGATTGATTTTCTGCCAGATATAGGACGCCCATGAAGCCGAGAGCAAAGAAAGCGACAACACCAATGTAGCATCGAAACTCTGTGCTCTTCCAGTAAACCTTATAGTCGCCCTCGACAAACCGGAGATGGAGGGCGAAGTTCGTTCCCGCCAGAAACATGAAAATAATAATTACCCATTCAACAATGGGAGTAAAAGCGGCGATGCTGTTTCCTTGTGTTGAGTAACCACCGGTCGCCATGGTTGCGAGCGCATGGTTGATCGCCTGGAAGAAATCCATGCCGCAAAAAAGCAGGATAATAGTCTCGATTATATTGAGGGCGATATAGACCTTGATCAGTTTAATGGCTGTATCTTTGATACGAGGTGTCAACCCTTCGGGTACTGGACCAGGAACTTCTTGCTTATACAGCGACTTTCCTCCCACGCCAAGGATCGGTAGGATTGCCACGAAGAAAACAATGATCCCTAATCCTCCGAGAAAATGTAAATAAGAACGCCAGAACAGGAGTGCATGCGGCTGAGCTTCTATATCTGTCAGGATGGAGGCACCGGTCGTTGTTAGTCCAGAGATCGCTTCGAAATAAGCGTCAGTGTATGTATCAGCCAACCCTCCCAAAAGGAACGGTATAGCTCCAAAAGCCGATACGAGAATCCAGCTGAGGGCGACAACGGCAAGTGACTCTCTTCGATAGAGTTGACCTTTTGCTTTACGTCCAAGGAAAAAAAGGATTCCAGAGATTAGAACCCCGATCGCCATACTCTCGAATATATGCAGGATGTTGTGCTCTCGATGATACCAGAATGCAAAAGGGAACATCGTCGCCATGGAGAGCGAGAAAAAGAATAAGATTGTTCCGAGGAGCCTTGAAATCAGGGCAAAGTTCATTCTTCAACAACCGGGGCGAATAAATTGTCAAGCTTCTCTGCATCATCCGCCTTGGCAAGACCGATCACGATCGTGCCAGGCCTGATAATGTCGTTTCCGCGAGGGATGCGTGCTTCTCCTCCCTGAACAATTGCGCCGATCAATACACCCTGTGGAGCAATCTCCATCAGCGGATGGCCGACGATCGCCGACTGCGAAAGTGCCTGATATTCGTTAATTTCTAATTCGCCTTCTTCCAGAAGAGTCACACTTCGGATTCGACCACGCTTAACCATACGCAGAACACGGTTTGCGACAACGATTCTTGGAGAGATGGCAATGTCGATTCCGATCTTCTCGACGATTCGCGTATAGTCAGGTCGATCAATGAGGCAGGCTGTCTTTGGAACCCCAAGTTCCTTTGCAAGCAGCGAGGACATCACATTGTTCTCATCATCACCCATGGTTGCGATGTAATAGTCCACCAGGCCGATGCCCTCTTCGCGCAGGATATTCAGATCTGTGGCATCAACGTGAAGCACACGAACTCCTTGAAGGATTTCACCGGCCAGCTCTGCGCGTTCGCGGGAAATTTCCAGAAGCGTCACTTTCTGACCTCGGCGCTCAAGCAGTTGGGCCAGGTATATACCAGTCTCTCCTGCGCCAGCTATGGCAACAGATGCAACGCGTTCACCACCTTCAACAAGTGTAATGGGCTGGCTTGCCCGGTCCAACACATTTGGAAGACCTATAAGAGTGACGCGGTCATCCGCTTCGAGGCGCGTATCGCCCCGAGCGATCATCACCTCATCGCCACGGCGTATCCCGGCGATCAGAACTCCTTCAGGTATATTCAGATCTTTGACCTGATGACCGACGTATGTACTCTTCTCCGCCAGTTTAAGTGTACGAAGCTGGACCTGACCTCTCGCAAGACTTACCTGAAGCAAAGCACCGGGAGTCCCGATAAACTGCGCCAGCTCGTAAGCTCCAAGAATCTCCGGCGAAATAAGCAGGTCTATATCGAGAGGGTTCTGGAAATTGACTTCTTCTTTATCGTAGAAATACTGCGATCGTACGCGGGCAATCACACGACCTGCTTTCATCCTCTTCGCTGCGAAGGCACAGATGAGGTTAACCTCATCTTTTTCAGTAACGGCAATGCATAGATCTGCCGACTCGATCTCAATGCTCTTCAGGGTTACCGGATCGCAGGCATCACCAACGAGTGTCTGAACATCCAGTTCATCCTCAACCTGTGCGAGCTTTTGAGGCTCCTTATCAACAATAATAACCTCGTGATTTTCACGAGTCAGAAACTTGGCAATGTTACTGCCGACGGTGCCGGCACCGACCACGATAATTCTCAAAATGCACCTTTACCTTTCAGTACAGCGGGAATCGTTTTGAGTAAAATCTCGATATCCAGAAGAAAGCTCTGGTTCTTGATGTAATAGAGATCATATTGCATATTGAGGGACAACGGCAGATTCTTTCTGCCGATCACCTGCCAGAGGCCTGTCACACCCGGCTTAACGTCGAGTCGGCGTTGCTCCCAGATCTGGTACTTCTTGACGATAAAAGGCATTTCGGGTCGAGGACCAACCATGCTCATCTCACCACAGAGCACGTTCCATAATTGAGGAAGCTCATCAAGGCTGGTTTTTCGAAGCCATCGGCCGAATTTAGTAACGCGGGGATCGTCCTCGGCGGTTGGAGCTACCGCATATTTATCGGCATCAATTCTCATGGTTCGATACTTCAGAATCTGAAACTTTTTCCCGTCGCGTCCCACTCTGACCTGACGGAAGAAAATCGGTCCTTTTGAATCCATCCTAATCACCAGTGCAATCCACCAGTGGAAGAAAAGCATCCAGATGATAACACCTGCAACAGCTGCTGTATAGTCGAGCATTTCCTTCAAAATCGCCTGGTGCAAAGGAAGGTGGCCATCATTCAATGTGATGACAGGGAAGTTTGCGATCTCGACCCCTTTTGCTTTTTCCGTGATCACATCAAAGATATCTGAAACCACGTGAACGCGAAGTCCAGGGTACTCGGCAAGGTCAAGTAACTCGAGCTGCTCCTCTTGATCAAGCTCGGCAATCGCCAGAAAGACCTCTTCTACGTTATGTCTTCTGAGAATTCTCCGTATATCAACAGCATCTCCAAGGCATGATAGCCCATTCCAGTCTGTCGGAACGTTCGAGCGGCTCGAGGGGTTCACATACCCAAGGAGGTCGTACCCGATTTCCGGGTGCTTCTCGAGAGTCAGACGCACCTGCTCAGCAAGTTTACCCTCTCCTATGACAATACACTTAACAGCACCCTGACCACGATTGATCGCCTGTTGCTTGAGATATTTGAGCAGCGTCCTGGAGAAGCTGATGTACAGACACCCCAACAACGAGGCGATAAGAATCACAGAGCGTCCAAGGTCGAGCTCCTTAAAAAAGAAACCGATAACGATAATATAAAGGAGCCAGTGATAGCTGACGCGCAGGATAAGGCTCGGGCGGTTCAGCGAAGAAAGTCGCTTGCGGTGAATGTATAATCCAAAAATGGCACAATTGGCGATCGCCACGGCGACAACCAGAGGGAAGATCTTCATATAGGGCGTTGAAACATTGATTGGCCCCATCCATGGGTTCAGCATTTCCCGGATGAAGTAGGCCAGCTTCCAGCAAAGTCCATAACCCACGATATCTGCCATCAGGAGGATGATCGACAGGCGGCGGCTCTTCCAGATTGATGCATTTAACTTTTGCTGGTTTGTACTCAACAGGGTAACATCCTGAGCATCTCGGAACATCTGTGCGCGCGATGCAGATCACCCGACTTTTCTACAGGAAGTGAACTGCTTTCTACGGGTTCGGTTCCGCGGCAATAGCTGGAGGCAAAGACAAAGATGACCAGCATAACAAGAGCAATGATGAAGAGTGCCCCAAGTCCTTTGGTGGTTTTCTGATAATCTTCCTGTATTCCCATTTGCTGCCTTTTCGATCACGACTCAGACCATTTTCTGGGCATTTGGGGAAGGTCAGCAATCATTAATGTGGAGTTCCTGAGATGCTCTGGATGAACTTTTAATGAACCTCTGAAACTTTTTCCTCGGTTGGTCAGGAGTATGCTTGCATTTGATGCAAGATAATGGATTGATTCGGCGTCCTTTTTGTAAACAATCTGAAGCTAAAGGAGTCCTGGTGCCAAAGACCGACCAACAAACGATCAGTCAAATGTTTGCCGATACTTTCAGCGAGCTGCAGGCACAGTTGGAAAAAGAACAGGAAGAAGTTGCTCTCGCCGACCCCATTACCAATGCCGCCGATGAGAAAGACCTGGAAAGAATTGTTCGAGACCTCGCAAAGAAGCAGGGGTTCGAGATTCAGAGTATTCTTGGGGTCGGGGGCATGGGAGCCGTTGTCAAAGCAACAGATCTTAAGCTCAAACGGACGGTTGCACTCAAGTTTCTCTCCCCTGAAGTGATTTCTGATCCCGAAAACGCCACGAACCTTCGACGCGAAGCTGAAATGGCAAGCCGAATACAAAACGAGAACGTCGTCCATATCCTGAGCTGGCACGAGGTCGACAATATCCCCTTCTTTGCCATGGAGCTTGTGGAGGGCGAAGCTCTCGACCAGATCGTAAAGCGCAGAAAGTCTCTTCCCGTTGTCGAGGCTCTGAGAATTACCGCCGAAGCTGCTAATGGGCTCCAGGCCCTCCACGAAGCTGGTATTATCCACCGTGACATCAAGCCCCAGAATATCCTCATCGCGCGTGATGGGCGTGTGAAGATCACAGACTTTGGAATTTCGAGAACTCAAGATATGATCTCAGAGGAATCTGTGAAGAAGAGTTCCATCGCAGGGACTCCAAAGTTTATGTCGCCGGAACAGGCTCGAGGCGAAGCAGCAACTAAGCATAGTGATCTATACAGCCTCGGCGCCACTCTTTACTATATGCTGACAGGTAAGGCACCGGTTCTGGCAAGTAAAGATATCCGGAAACAGATTTCGAATGTTCGCGAGGGAAAGGTCATTTCCATTACTGATCATCTTCCCAAGCTGAACAAAGAAGTCGCGAAACTTGTTATGAAGTGCCTCTCGGCCAAGCAGGCGAAACGTCCCTGGGATATTGCAACGTTCAAACAAGAGCTTGATCGCGCATATCTTTCTTATACTGTAAGATCACAAGCAGGACTGTTTACGGTCATCAAGAAGCAAAAGAAAACCATTATCCCGATCATGGCGCTTTGTGTGGGAGTTGCTCTGGGTCTCTATGCGGGTCGAGAGTTAGCGAACAGGAAATATCAGGCCTCCCAGGTATCGTCGGAACATTTGCGTGCGTTGGCGACCATGCAGGAAGCTCGGCTAAATGAAATCCTCAAGCATTACCCCGATGCCACCGCTATCGCGAATCTACTTGGAAGATTACAGAATGCTCGCGCTCAGGACTCTGCGGAATTGCTCTCTCAGGTTATCCCGGCAACCGATAGACAGATCTGGCGCTGGGAAGTGATGCAGACTCTGCAGGATAGCTCGAGTCACCCCGAAGACGCTCTTCACACCGATGCTATACGGATCATGAGCCAGGTTGCGAACTCGCGAAGCACATCCACAACCGATGAATTATTGCGGGAGTGGCGCGATTTGTGGCTTGCAGAAAACGCAAGAGCTTTGAACTCCTACCAGAATCAGGGAACTGTTCAAGAACAGCCAAGCTGGGGTTACGAACCTCAAGAAATGAAGTAGTCACTATCAAGCGGGATGCTTTGCATTTTCGAGTGATTTCAATAGATCGAAGTCTCTCTTTTTCTTTAGTTCATCTGCTTCGGAAAAGAACTTTTTCATTCTGGATATCTGAAGCTTTCTCCTGATATGCACAGCGCCTCTAGACGAGACGGCGAAAAGCAAAACCCAAATTAGAGCCCATTCAATTTCGTAGGCTTGCCCAATGATTGAAAGGTCTTCGCTGTTGAACATAATGATAAGAATTACTAGCGAATGAATAATAACGGGGCTTATAATAACTTTGATGTAGTCTAATAAATGTGCCTTTAAAAAGACGATCACCTTCAAAGTTGGCGAACTTATCCCTGAAGTCTCCCACTTGCATTGGAAGTACATCATTATCCCGTCGGATAGACTTGTCTCAGCGTAGGGTTTCAATAAAATAAGGCCAGCAAGAAGTACACTTTCTGAAATAAGAAATGATGAAATACCCAAGACACCGGCAAACCACCCTTCAATTGAATAAAATGCTATAATTGCCATGAAGCATACAGACATATACTTGAAGATGCTGAAGCCAATGAGAATAGACTCCAGATAGAGTGCTTCCGCATGATCTCGACCTGATGTCGGGATTAAGTATATATCCCGAGCAACTGGACCCGTAGAACCAACCACCTCAATACTCGTGAGAAGCTGAGGAATCAGCTTGCGACCTATCGAGTGGCTCAATGGGAACGTCAAAACAGTTAAAAGAAGAAGAAGAACGGGTGCCAGCGCGATATAGAGCATCAACAAGATATATGCTGCCGTTGGGTATGAGAAAAATACGACGAGTAGAGATACCGGGAAAGATATCAAGAGAATCACCATTAAAGAGGCTACAATGATCCGTTCAGCAAAATTCACCGGTCCTGTAATCGACGAAGATAGATCCTTCTTCGTACCACTCTTTGTGCGACTCTTGAGTGATTGAGCATGCACAGAACGCCTGCGTTGAAAGGCCTCAAAGATGGCATTTGAATCTTCCAATACTAAGAGTCGATTACACTTTCGCTGTCTCTCAGAGAAGGCTCTTGGAGTTTCCTCTGTATAGTCATTTTCGCTCCCCTTCAACCAGACTCGAAACTTCTTCGCTACAGACTTCATCATTGATGCATTTCGGGGGCTCTTATCACTGCAGCTCACGATGAGGAAAGTCCTTCAGATAAACTATCAAGGAAGAATTCATCTCTCTTCCGCTTCAATTCATCTGCATTCTCTCGAAAACGATCCAGCACAATCATCTGAACGTTGACTCTTCTCTTAAGCATGAGACGACTCATCACTCCAAACCAGAATATATAGACTGGCAGCAGCTCCAGAAGAAATTCCTTCTGCAAAATGGAGTGTGATGAAAACCAGTATAGAGAGCCTACTGCTAAAATCCAGGGACAAAGATGGACGATCAATCCTCCGACAACTCCGCTAAGATAAGCATTTAAGTTCTTTGTGATAAAGTATATAAGCTTTCGAGTCGGCGACCTGACTTCGACCGTTTCCCAGTTAAGCGTGATCAGATTCAGCACACCTCCGGCAAAACCGAGTGAAAAGTAAGGCACCATCATATATAAACCGGCAGGCAAAACGGTTAAGCAGGTGATGATGACAGAGACTTCAACATTCTGATAATTATACAGGAGGAGAGCTATACCGATAATATAGAGAGCAATAAACTCCGCGCGCATGATACTTCGCCCCTGAATCAGGTTCTCCATATACAAAGCTTCGACCAACTCCTCGCCAGTTGTACCAACGAGATAGAGATCCCGTGCAGGCTTTGAATTCGGGGGACCGAGCATCAATGATGAAAGCCAGATGGGCATGATCTGCAGATCAGCTTTCTGTACTGCCAGCATCAACGAGGTTGATAAAACACCAAATAATGGCGCAAAGATGACAACAACCGCATGAACAAGAATCAAAGCGGGCCAGAAAAGATAAATAGAGGATACGAAAAGCCCCCCGAGAGCCATAGACAATATCATGATACACGAAAAGAGTAGAAGCCTCTCAATGATGCTTCCACTTACAGTAATAGAAGCATTCGAGTTTGCCTTCATATTCGTCCGAATCATCTTCAGCGTTGTCTTGCAATGAAGCTTTCTTCTTCTTTGAAAAGCTTCGAACAGGCCGTTTGTTCCTTCGTTTGCAAGAAGCGGAATGAGCTTTCGCTCTTTATCTGAAAAGGCTCGTGGAGTCTCCGCTTCGTACAGTAAATCTTTCTCCTCACCCTTCCCGAATACAGATGATAGAATTTTCACTGAGCCTGATCCCTCATCCTTTTGAGCAATCTCGGCCATGAAATCAGAAGCCCGGAGATGCTTTTATCCTCCTCGGCAGCTATCCCCCGCTGCCACCACAGCTCGTGTGAAGTTGACGACTGGGTAATCACAGTACCCGCACGCTTTTCATTCAAGTTATCGTCTATAATAAGCCAAACAATAATTCCTATCCAGAGGATACAGTGCAGGTCCATGAACCCGGCAAGACCGAAGATCAGTACAAACAGTATTGTATAGAGAACAGGATAGGGCTCACGTATGTACATATCCACAATTACCCTGAGAAAGGAGCGAACCTTGTCTTTAATAAAGAGGTTCGCTCTTAACGTCATTGCGAGATCCAGCTCCAGTTGGCGTCCCAGGTGGTAGAAACATAAGGCTGACAATAAACAAATGACAAGGATCCCCCCCTGAAGTTGATCAAAGAGAAACAGAGAACCAAGTATAGAAAACAAACTGAAACAGATGATGCCCAGTGACTGAACCGCAGCTGCACGAATTGTCAGGCCATGAACAATCTCGATCGGCTTCAGCCGAGTCAGAAGCAGCTGTTCCATAGGAAGCCTCACACTTGCCCGACGAAAACTCACCATGATCGCTAATGAAAACCATATGGGGGAAAATAAGAAAAGAAGAATCACCTCGCCCAGCATGTAAACGAAGTACAGATCTGGCGGAAGACTGAAGGCAATGATCTGATAGGCCAGCGCCAGATTAAACCCGCAAAGTGTCAGCCACGGCAGGAACCCAACCATATCCGAAAAGAAGGCTGGCAACCCTCGCGAGTAATAGTACATGAGGGGATTATACTTAAGATCAAAGCCCCACAGATCTCCACTTAGCATACCCGCACCAAGCCTCAGTGGTCCCCTCAGCGGAGACTTCACCATGGGGGCATGGGAAGGGTTGGTCATGGCTCGATAGGTGGTCATGAAAGGCTTTCGATCCTCGTGCATTGATTTAGTAGTGGTAAATTTCGGACAACTCGAGCGAAATCTCTTCAAACTTCCTTTGCGCAGCCTTCTCCCTCTCCCTTAGCTTCCCCTCAACATTCATGTCGAAAAGGAACGAAAACCTTGAGTAACGCTGAAATTCTGGACGGAAAAAAACTGGCAGCAGAGATTCGCGAAGAAATTGCTGACGAAATAAAGAAGCTCACCTCAAGCGGTCACGAGCCTCCGGGCCTCGCCGTTATTCTAGTGGGCCATAACCCCGCATCACAATCCTATGTGAAGTCGAAGACGAAAGCCTGCGAAACAGCGGGGCTTTACTCCAGGCAGATCGACCTCCCTGAAGACGTCTCTCAGGAGGACCTGATTCAAGAGGTCCAAAAACAGAACAACGATCCGAAAATTCATGGTATCCTTGTTCAACTTCCATTGCCGAAACACATCGACGAACAGATCATCATCAAGACCATTGACCCTGACAAAGACGTCGATGGTTTTCACCCAGTCAATGCAGGTCGCCTGTCTATCGGGCTTCCCGGTTTTGTCCCCTGTACACCCTGGGGAATACGCGAACTGATCATTCGTTCCGGAATCGAAACCAGCGGCAAGCATGCAGTGGTTCTGGGACGTAGCAATATTGTCGGTAAACCCATGGCGATGCTTCTCTCTCGAAAAGGACCTGGCGGAGATGCAACGGTTACCATTGCTCACAGCAGAACCCAAAACCTGAAAGAAGTCTGCAGGCAGGCAGATATTCTTGTCGCAGCCATTGGCCGTGCCGAATTTGTGACTTCAGACATGATCAAGGAAGGCGCTACGGTGATAGACGTCGGCATCAATCGCGTTGATGACTCTTCGAGAGAACGTGGGTACCGTCTTGTAGGTGATGTGGATTTCGAGGCCGCCTCGAGAGTAGCGGGAGCAATCACTCCTGTGCCTGGAGGCGTTGGGCCATTAACAATCGCCATGCTACTTTCCAATACACTTCAGTCCTGTAAGAACTCCCAAAATATCAAGTCGTCTTAACTGAAAGCGATCTATATGAAGCCGCAGAGCTGGGTATGGTTGATCATTCGTGACGTCTTTTCACAGAAGATGCGCCTCACGATTCTGATCACCTGCCTGGCCCTCAGCAGCATCTTCTTTGGTCTCACATTCATGTCTGTCTACTTTCTGCGGACAGAAATGAGGCCGATGCTACGAGAACTCTTCCCGGAAAACCGCGCCATCATCAAGGGCGGCAGCACAGACATCTTTTTTCTGAAGCTGGAGGGGCCGAAGATCAACGACTCAACAGTCGCAGATTTTAAAGCTCTTCCGGATGTTGAAAATGTCTATGCACAGATGCCAGCACTCTTCCCTGCTTCTGCAAGCTTTCAAATGGAGACCCTTGGCCTCGGTTTTGACACGGACGTCATCCTCTTTGGTATTGATAAGAAGATGGTCGAGGATGACCTCGTTCCAGGAAGAGACTTTCCCGGCATTGACCCATTGGGCGAGCCTGTCCCTGCACTTGTCTCGGAATACTTTCTCGATGCCTATAACCTTGGCCTCGCAGAAGGCACGGAACTTCCCAAACTCAGTCGCTCTGCTTTCCTGGGAGTCGAGTTTGACATTCTGGCCGGAGAATCAGTGACAGGTTTGTCAGCGGGTGGTAAGGACACAGGAACGTTCAGATCAAGAGTGATTGGATTGACCTCTGATCCGAATCTCTTCGGCGTGATCATACCCATCGAGACCATGAGGGAGTTTAACCGAAAGTTCTCTTCGGTTCCCCCGAGATATGCCATGCTGCATATAGACGTTGAGTCGCCTGAAGGGCTGCCAGCTGTTGAAGAGCTTGCAAAAGAGAGGCGACTCGAATTCATTGCTCAGAAAGAAACCCTAGAGCGCTATCTGCGCATTCTGACCACCGTTGAATACTTACTGATCAGTGCTCTCTTCATGGTCTTGTTGCTGGGAGCGACCGGCGTCTTTACGACTGTTGCAGGTTCCATCAGAGAACGACGACCCGTCTGGGGGCTTCATCGGGCAACGGGTATGACGCGACTCCAGGTATTAATTCTCTCCTTAACCAATATTTGCGTGGCCATCGTTCCATCCTTTATTCTATGCCTCATCGTCTGTCAGGCTGCATCCATCACCATGCAGAGGTTTATCGATTCGTTAAGTGAGTTTTCTCTGATCCCCGGGAACCCACTGGAATTAAACCTTGTATCGATCGCAGCCATCATTGGTTTCCTGTTCTTTTTCGCGATAGTGCCCACACTCTTCTTCACCATTCCCATCCTGAGAAAACATCCGACAGTACTCCTCAGCGAACGCTCTCTATAGTGGAGGGGCTATGGCAGATCTATCCAACAACCCTCTACTAATCCGCTATTTCCGACTTTGGACTCCTCGTCAAATAGCAGAGAGGACCGGAGTTCGTTGTCTCTTTTCAGTTATTCTAGCGCTCGCAACTTCAGCGCTCTTTTCTACCCTGCCGGCTGCAGTCATGCTGGACGAAGTTGTGCTCTGGCTGATGTTCCCCTTCTTTATCCTCTGTTGTATCTTCCTGCTGAGGTCCCTTGATCGGTTTTCCGACTCAACGCTACCTGAAGAATTCCACCTTTCGAACCTGCACGAAGATGCCATCGTCGGTGGACTGCTGTTGCCAAGAACCTTCTTTTACCTGATACAGCTCTTCTTTTACCTGATATTTCTCCATTTCTTTGACGCAGCGCTGGTCTACACATCCTTGCCGGCGTACCTGGTATTCGTTATTCTGCTACTGATGGTTCTCGAGTGGTCATTAAGACTGACTGTACTGACTTATTTTATTTTCGAAGGACCCTCCAGATTCTTCGCGGCGTTTGCCAATGGTATAGCCGGTGCCCTCATGGCATACGGGGGAGCAGGGCTACTGAGCCGGATCGAGAACGTCTATAACTTCAATCTTATCCTTATGGGATCGGCTGTCATGGTTCTCCTGGTTCTTAGTTTATTGACATGGAAAGAATCTGTCCGGCATTTGGGAAAACTCTACCGGCGATGGTTATTGAGGAAGCTGGATCGGGAAGAGGGGTCAGCACCTTCACATCGAAAGAAGTATATGCGGGAAGAGGAAGATAGTCTGTAAATCTCTGTTTTTCAAAAGCCCTAGCACCCGCCAATATCACAGCCGCCATCGCAGCCTCCGATATCGGGAGCAGATATACCATCACAAGAACCGATATCTACCATTGAAGATGTGAGCTTCCCCGAAAGCCCTGGAAGGAAATCACAGCTGCCAAGCTCGAGTATATCACAGCCTGGATCGCAGTCGTTGTTCTTATTGTTTGCCTGTTCTGCTTTCTCCTGTTTTCGTTCCTCCATAGCCTTGAGGTATGTCATACGGCAGTCACGAAGACGACCACGTATATCCGCAAGAGACATAAAGAGTCCTTTTTCCTGTATGCGACGCTTGGCGAATTCTGAGCAGGAAAGCCCGCCCCTGATGATTCGGTGAGCGCAGGAGAATCCTTTGTAAGGAGAAAGAAAGCGCTGGTAGAAGTTTATGGCACTGACAGCAGGGTTAAAGAGGATGATTTCCATCATCATGGCTCCTGAGGTGTTTGATCTCGTACTGGGTGTCGGAGGAATTATTCAAATATTCTCACGGTCTAATTTCCGGTGCGGTCGATTATCGGACGGTAAAAATTCGCATGCGCCCCCCTCCAGGGACGATGCCGGAGCGATGTCGGTGCGATGCAGGAGCGATGGGCATCGGACCGACATCGCTCCGGGAACGCCGCGGCATCGCTTTTATCCGTACTCAAGCGAGACCAAAAAGAAAAGGCTCTGGTATGAAGAAATGTAGGGAATGGTGGATGCCCCCCGGGAACGCCGCACGCCGGACCAAGGATGTCCCGCCTGGGACCGCTGATCTCCTGAGGCTGTCCCAGAACGAGGTATTTGAAACAATTGTAATGCTG
>CAYTGM010000037.1:0-29740 GCA_964437365.1 uncultured Candidatus Sumerlaeota bacterium
AGCTTTATCATCAAGTGTTGTGTAATCCAATTCTGTAATCTGATGATTTTCATCTATAACAGGATTGATGGAACCTTTTTTAGAATTCAAAAAGCTGCGTACGAAGAATACAAGTTGAGATTCTTTTCTTCCAACATACGAAGCCGTTTGCATAGTGAATACTTTTTTCCTGAAATTGAAGTCACCTGTACCATTAAAGTGAAAACTATATATAATGTTATCCTGTTCCCAGTGATTGGTTGAGATTAATAATTGAGACGAATTAACTTTATCTGCCCGAAGGCCATTTCTTTCATCTGCTGTTTCACTCCATACCACCTTAGAATTCTCATCAATTACGCAGCCCCTGTGCCCCTCCGATCCACAAGGTATTCCGCTTATGAACGTGAATTTCTCAAATCGATAGAAATCACTCACTTGACTGATTCCAGTTATTGAAGAGATACTCTTATATAAATCATTATCTAAATATAATTCATCCTTAAGAACCCGAATTGATAATGATGGAAAGGTTTCATCAACAAAGGAAACTAGAGCCTGCTCTTCATTGATAGGGAGGAGCTTCCAGAATTTTCGACTATCTCCAGATACCTCAAGAGTCGATTTCACCTTACCTCGCTCAGGATAGAAGACTATAACAAGCTTATCAGACTTGATAGAATATGCATTGAGCATAAAACCATTTCCTATTGGAACGGCAGTCGAATTCTCTCTCAATCGTAACCCAATTGGCAGGTCTTCAATAATCATTTTGAGATCCTCAGATTAGTCTTCCTTTCGGCAATTCAACCAACTTAAGAACCGTGGATTGTGTGCGAAATCAATCGTAACTTTCTGAGATATAGCTGCAGCTTGGCCTCGAGTCAGATCGTTGACAGGCTCCGGCGATTACAGATTGATTTCTTAGAGGTTTGCTGTATTTACTAAGCAAAGCCAGACCAAACACGAAACAAAAGGTTCAATAGAATGTATTTGAAGATAGTCTTTCTCTACGTTGCAATGATAACAGCTCTTCATCTGCAACCGAATCAATTGCATGCAACTTCGCCAGACTCAAACATCGTTGAGAGATATAAAGAGTTGAGCGAACTATGGAACGAAGCGCTCCTTGATCAAGAATTAGTGTCGGTTCGATCTGGTTTTGAGTCCCTCTCTGAGAACTCAACAGATAAAGTCTATGCCTTAAGATCACTCTTCAATATAGCACAAATCGATGAGCGAATGAATCATGGTAAAGCGGCTGCAGATGGTTTTGAGAAAGTATTCTATACGTCACGGGAATTAGCAGAATCAGGAATACCGGACCAGAAGAGGGCCAATACCATTGAAGTATATGGAGTGAGAGCTGCTCAAAGGGCGGCTGTTATCAGGATGCGTGATGGCGCAACGACTGCCAGCGTGGAGTTACTAAAGGCCTCTTCATCGTTCTATCCCGGAAGAGATGAAAACCTGATGGCGATTAATCGATTTTCGTCGTATTACAGTCGAGCTGAAGCTAGAGAAGTCATGGTTGGGTATTTGAGTTGGCTATCGAAAGAGAATGAAAGTGATCCACTGAAGTCCGAGCAAAAAGCGAAAATCATCGAAAACAGTTTGAATGCCTTGGTGAGGGCACATCGGGTAGATAATAAGCAAGGCCAAAGGATTCTAAGTCTTCTCGAAGCATTGCCGCCATCTATAGCAGACAATATGGACGATAAGAAGCTGAATGAGGCTCTGATCATAATGAGAAATTAGAGGAATGGGATCATAATCAGCAAAATGCTGGAGAGTCATAGTAATACTCTGGCCATTGATCCGATCCGAACTATTTATTAATAGCGAGCAATGATTGGATAAATCGAAAGAGATTAACCCGATGGCCAGGCCAACTTTTTGTGCATAAGTCTAGTAATATCAGTATTATAAATGGTCGGGGTGACTGGATTTGAACCAGCGACCACTCGCCCCCCAGACGAGTGCGCTACCAGGCTGCGCTACACCCCGACACAACAGAGGCAAACCACTTACCACCAGAACCCGCTAACGCAAGGCAAAGTTCTCCTTAAAGAAGAAAATATCGCAAAATCCCACCATGTGGCATGACCTTTCGCTTACTTATCCCTGTAAGACACTAAGCGATCATCATTCGTAATTCACTGAAAAGGAGACAATCATGGCTAGAATTCAACCCGTCACCGATAAAAATACCCCGGAAAAATCAAAAGAGATGCTGGAAGAGGTGAAGAAAAAGACCGGAAAAGTCCCCAATATCCTCGCCACCATGGCACAGTCGCCAGCCACGCTTCAGTCGTACCTCGCCATCAGCGGAGCTAACAAAGGCGGAACTCTTGACGCTAAAACACGTGAGAAAATCGCCCTTGCCGTCAGCGAGGAAAACAACTGCGGCTATTGCCTGGCTGCCCACACGGCGATCGGCAAATCAGCAGGTCTCAGCGATGAAGAAGTAACGAGTGCTCGCAAAGGGGATGATGAAGATCCAAAGGTCCGCGAGGCTGTCACCTTTGCCCGCTTTATTGTGAAGAATCGTGGTCATATCGGCGATGACGAGCTGAATGCCGTCCGCGATGCAGGTTTCTCCGACGCCGAAATTATTGAGATTTTCAATAATGTGATGCAGTCGGTCTTTACCAACTATTTCAACCACCTCGCCGAAACCGATATCGACTTCCCCGCTGTTCCTGAATTAAAAGCGGAAGCGAAAGCATAAGGCCGTCATTGAACGACAAGAAGCACATCTCGATCGCGGGCTTTCTAATGAAGGTCCGCGTTCCTTTTTCCGTCCGCACACTTTTCCGTGGACGTCCTCGTCCATCTCGTTATGGATACTCTCTATGACTAAGACACTAAACCTTCTACTGACTTTGCCTCTTCTCCTTTGTTTCCTCGCCGCACCGGAACTCCTCTATGCGCAGGGATCGACGACTTCGACCGACACCTCGACAAGTCCAACGCCGCGCGTTGTGAAGTTTCGCGCCATGGGTGATCTTCAGGTCGATGTCTGGCTCAACGGGGATCGGGCCGGCATTACACCTTTTAACAAGAAGCTGGTACCGGGGGAGTATCTACTGACAGCAATGGCAGAGGGAATTCAGCCGATCTCTCAGGTATACACGGTAGAAGATAAAGACAATATGCTCGCCAATCTTCCTGTCGCTCCGCTCACTCAGGATAACTACGAGATCGTAAAGAAGTATATCGTTCAACTGACTCAGAAGCTTCCAGGGAACTCTCATCCTCTTATTATGGCGCTCTTTACTGCCATGGATTCTGAAGAAAAGTCTTACCTCTTTACTCAGATCGATAAAGTCATTCAGGACGATCCTATTGTAAATATTATTCGCGCTCGATACTTTCTTGATATTGGTCGCGAAACAGAAGCACTGGAATTAACCGAAAAAAGCCTGGAAGAGTATCCCGAGCTGGCCTTTGCCTGGAGAACACACGCCATCGTGTTGTTACAGCAGGGTCGCTTTGACGAAGCTCTCGATGCCGCGAACTATGCGGTGATTCTTGAGCCGAATGCCTGGCGCAATCTTCGTATCCGTGCCGTTGTCTATTCAAAGATAGGTGATTTAAGAAAAGGAACAAAAGACGCCGAGCGAGCCAGCGAAATCTTTGCTCAATTTCAGAAAAGCAACGAGAGAACCCAATGATTGCCTTCTTCGTTCAGGACTATCGACGTGCCATCTATATGGCTAACTCATTCGGTGAGACCATGCGCACGGTGGATGGACCTTTCCGCGTGCTCATTTCTGATATAGGCGATACGGAAGCGCGCATCTTTACGGTTCCTGAGGCAAGCAAGGCCGCTTATGTGGCAGCTCGTATAGCACTTCGTCGTGGTGCTAAGACGCTTATTCCCATCAGTGAGACCTGGATCAGTTCAAAATTTCAGAGAGAACAGGAGATCGAGCTGGGAACCCTGGTTCCCGTGAATGCCGTCTGGAATCTTGAGAGCCTCGAGAAGCTGCTTCGCAATCTACCAGAATCCTGTGAAGAGTTTCCTTTCGACTATAAACAGATGATACCAGAGGAATCAACCTGGAGTGAGGAAGGAGAGCTGGCGGTTGGAACGCCTCCTTTTCTCATGAGGAACCCTTATCTGGCAAATGCGCTCTGGAAATCCCACAATATGATCGGTATAGATAAGCAGCTGTCTGGCTATGCTGAGGCGGCGGTAGAGACGGATACACGGCTTGTCCCGATCAGTTATGTGACCGCTCTCATCGAGAAAAGAAATCTGCGTGTTGAGCCTCCGGTGATCACCGAGAAAAGGTTTGAAGAACAGTTTCACGAACTCTCCGAAGACCTCATCAAGCTGGAGAAAAAAGCCAGTAACGCATCACCATAGAATCTGCTGGGTCCACCTTCAGGAAGAGTTGCATGTTTCGTTTTCAAACATTGAAAAAGAATCCTCTTCTTGTCTATTTCCTCAAAAAAGATTATGAGCCAAAGCACCTTCCACTGGTTCTCATCTATTTGATTTTGATCGGTCTGATGGCTGGTCTGAGATACTTCTTTGCTGTCGGAAGGGTGGAACTGGTTGAGTTAATGATCGTAACATGGGTGGGGTTGGAGTTCATCATTACCTGGATGGTTGCCGACCATGTTTTCTCTGGATGGAATAAATGGAGAAAAAGAGGTGATGTGACGCAATTGGCCATAACGAGGCTGAAGGGAAAAGATATAACTCAGGCCGTCGTGGTTCAATGTTCAGCTCTTGCCGCAGTGATTATCCTCCCTGTCGTAGTTTTGGAGCTTTTTGTCAATCGATCGTATATAGAATCGAAACTCAAGGCGATCAGCTTTATTGGTGAGATCGACGTCTTCTATGCACTCTGGCTTTACTTTCCCGTGCTGGCACTTGCCGTTTTCCCTTCAGCGGCTGTTTGCGGTCTACTGTCATTGCGCAGTGTGTTGCAACATCAGGAAAAGAAGGAGAAGCTGGAAGGTGTCTGGTTTAGGACTCTCTACACAGTTGCAATGCAACTCTATCTTCTGGCTTTGAGCTCGCTCTGTGTTATATACGGATCTCGTGTTATAATTAATGTTGTGTTGAATTCCACTGGTGTCATGGACCGACCGATTGTGCTGGGCTTCATGGTTGCCTTTGGAGTCTATCTGGTCTGGTACTGCGTAAAGTTCATCCGAAAAGGGAAATTGGTTTCCTGGAAAGGTGTGCCCCTCTCCATGTTTCTCTGCGCTCTTGCTGGCTGTATTTTCATCGGTCTGTATCTTATTGATCTCTCACTTATTGGCTTGAGCGGCACGAACTTGCAAATGTCAGCCATCATGATGATTCAGTTTACCACCGTTCAGTTGTTGTCCATTCTTTTCCCAGTGTCGCTTTATCTGGTAATTGCGGGTTGGAGTTTGAAATTCTACTGGTGTTGGCGGCTGTCACAGGATATAGAGAAAGCATGGGACAACGTGCTGCTCTTTGGTGAAGAAGAAACTCCCGAACAGGAGAGATAAAATGATTCGAATCGCAGAACATGATGATCTATCCGTGATTGTTTCCATCTACAATGAAGCCGTTCAGCAGAAATACGCAACGGCTGATCTTGAACCTCTTTCCGTAGGATCAAAGCTTGAATGGTTCCGCGAGCATGACCCCTCACACTATCCCATCTTTGTGAAAGTGGAAGAGGAAGAGGTGGTTGGGTGGTGTAGCCTGAGTCCATACCGTCAAGGTCGGCGAGCCCTTTACCATACCGCCGAGATCAGTTATTATGTATCTATACGAGCGCGAGGTCGTGGCATTGGGACAGAGCTGATCAAGCATGCGATCGATCGTTGTCCCGAGTTGGAAATTGACCATCTGTTTGCTATCATCCTGGACGCGAACGTTCGAAGTCGTCATTTGCTGGAGCGTTTTGGTTTCAAGGAGTGGGGACATTTACCGGAGATCGCTCTTATAGACGGTAAGCGAGTGGGGCAGTGGTATATGGGACGAAGTGTAAGGAAGGGCAGATAAGAATGTTTTTCCTGGGATCGCCGGTGTTCTGAGGCTCTCCGAAATGCGACGTTCTCACTTTGGACTGCGGCGGCCTTGACGCCGCTTTAAGCTTCGAGGCCCTGACTCGAAGTAGTATCAACTTCCTATGAAACGCTGAGTGGATTTGATGGATGGTTAGATGAACTCTGGTTCCTGAAGAAGAAATGCGAGTAGACCGGGCATCACTCTGAGGTTCCGCCGGGACCAAAAACGATAGGACTTGATGAATAGATTGACTGTCGAGCCGTTAAGACCGGCTCGGGTGAAGGCTGCGTCAAGGCCGCAGCAGTCCAAAATCTCCATCCTTGGGATAGCCCCTCCCCATCGGCCCAGTCCAGGTGTTGCCATTGACAGGATTTTATGTTTTCAAGGAAGCCTGAAACACTTCTTTACTCATTTTGAGGTATATCACAACGGTGCCGAATCGGCGTTCAGCGTCCTCGGGAGGTCGGTAAGGTTAGGCATCACCTCCGGGTGACGTACGTCTGTCCGACGTCTTATCTACGTCTTACCTATGACTTGAGACGTCCGTCAGACGTCGGGCAGTGGTCGACATGACCTGGGTGGTGCGGTGTGGAGTCGTGTCGTCAGGTTGTTGTCATGATTTCAACAGGGCTTTCTGTCCTCTTTGTCCATTTGTAAGCGATTGCGGATGGTAAAAAGGTTTAAGATTCCCTGTATCACGACCTGTTTTGCTTGCCTTGGCTAACTTTTTGCCCATATTCACGATCAGAAATGACAGGTGATGATAATATTCATCCATCACGCAAAACGTTAACTTTTGGGAGTTTACATCAAATGAGCTATTCTGCTCTACGCCCCGATGGGGTTGCCCAGTACACGGCCGCACAGGCCTCCACAGATGAACGTCTGACCTATCTTAAGAAGGTATATGGTCTGACCTTCGTCGGAATTCTCTTTTTCGCGATTACAATCAGTCTGACCGTTGCTGGTGGTCTGGAAGCTATGGGACAAGTCGATAGCCTCTACATTCCACTTTTCACGGAGCTCTTTTATCTCTCCATGTGGCTTGGTCAGAGTTTCTTCATTCCACTCGCTCTCATCATTGGATCTTCTTTTCTCGTGCATAAAGTATCTATGGTGAAAGGAGTCAACCTTGTCGGGTACTTCGGTTTCATCGGCCTGTGGTCTATTCTTACGGTTCCTCTAGTTATCTATGCACTTGGCGTAGGAGGCTTGGCCATTATTTTTCAGGCGGCGGGTCTGACAACCTTTGTATTCGGGGGACTGACCGGATATGTCTTAATCACCAGGAAAGATTTCAGCTTCATGGGCGGGTTTTTAACTGTCGGCCTCTTTCTAATCCTTGGAACCATCATTATGCTGGGGATCCTGAATCTTTTAGGGGTTCAAATGCCGACCTTCGTACAGGTTGCAATTTCTATCTTCGTTGTTCTTCTCTTCTCGGGATACGTCCTTTATGACACGTCTCGCATCCTGCACCACTATGCGACTGATATGGTTGTACCTGCTGCACTTGCTCTTTCTGTAGATTTTATAATTCTCTTTAGACAGATTCTTTTTCTCCTGGCGATGAGCAGAGACTGATCACCAAACTCCTCTCGTTCACGAAGAGTCATTGAATTAGCCCCGCTTCTCTCTTTCGACAAGCGGGGCTCACCATATCCGGGGCGGGAAATGATTCTTGACCCAATTCGCGGCGGGACGCTGAATCCCGCCAGCATTCCAACACTTCAAAAAGGGCAGATGCACGATGAAAAAACATTATCTGAAAAAGATGACCGTAGCGCTTCTTGGCGCGTCACTTTTTACAATTCCGACGGTTCCTTTGCAGGCCCAGGAATTAACCACTCAACAGATTGCCGAAAGGGAACGCGTTGAAGACTTCCAGCCCACGAAGTTAGCCGATGAGCCTCTTGATCCTTTAGCTGAGGTGGTTTCCATAAATGGGGACGACCTCACTCTGCAGCAGCTGGTGATGATCGCCCGGCTCCGTAGAATGGATCACCTGTGGAGGCAGTTTGCTCCTGTACAGATGTTGCCGAGACTCAGGGGTGAGGACCTGGAGTACGTCTCCAAGTTTCTAGGCGCGTGGGACATCATCGGCCAGGACGCAAAAGAAAAGGGAGTCGAGCTGAATGAGGAGAGCAAAGAAGTTTTGGAGAATCAGATAAAAGGTACTCGCGATGCGCGTCTCTATCAGATTGTCGTAACAGAAAAGCTTGAAGAAGCAACAGATGAAAAGCTCGAAGAAGTTTACGAAGAATATAAAGATACACGCTTCACCAAAAAAGAAGAAATGAAAATGCGTCATATTTTTGTTTCTACTTATGAAGAGTACGAGGTGAAAGAAGGTGATAGCCTTGAAAGCATTGCCAGCGAAATATCCGGTGATGCTGAGATGGCAGATCGCATCATGTCGCAGAAGTTCAAGAAGCCTCGTCATGAAGTAACTGAGTATATAACGGATGAGGGAGAGAAGATCGAGCTTGAACCGCGTGCGCTTCTGGAAGGTGAAATCCTGATGGTCCCTTCAAGTGGTGAAATCGTCGAGAAGGCAGAAGCGAAGATCAACGAAGCGGTCGCTGCTCTTGAAGAAGGGAAGACTTTCGAAGAGGTCGCTAAAGAGTACTCTGAAAATGAGCGCCCTGGAAGGCTTTGGGTAATTCGACCAGAGGATGAAGAGCGCCAGATTATGTCTGAGCTTCAAGATGCGTTTCTTGCTTTGGAAGACGGTGAGTATTCAGAGCCTCTTCGCACCAAGCATGGTTTTCAGATTGTCTATCGTGAATCGTACGAGCCCGGTGGTCCAACTCCTATGGACGAAGTTAAAGGCGCTCTGAACGACATCTATATATCACAACAACGCGAACAGCTGGTGAAGGACTTCTTCGCTTCGGTTATGAAAGACTCCGAGGCTACTTCCATTGATCTTGAGGGCATGCTTGAGGATGGGGAAGATGCCAGCGAAGATGATGTCCTGGTTAAGATTGGAGAGAAGGAGTTCACTAGAGAGGCTCTCAATAATAAGGTCAAAGAGGGCAGTCTCCTCGAGCTCGCAGAAAATGGTGAGGATCGCGTTGTCGAGCGTTTGACTGAGCTGGCCGATATACAGCGCGCTATTATCGATGTCTATTCGAAAGAGTCCAACCTCAATGCTGATCCTGTGGTCAAGATGATGGAACGCTATATTGAGAACACCTTACTCACAGTCAACTTTATGGATCAGGAGATGGAGCGTCTTTTCGGTAATCCTTCTGAAGAAGAGATTGAGAAACACTATGAGGAAACCAAGGACAGCAGAAGACAGCCTGAACGCTATACACTCTATGTTGCTGAGATAGATGTAAAGAGCGATGAAGATGGGGACCGCAATGCTGAAGAAGCGTTAGAGAGACTTGCGGAAGAAACAAGAAGTGTCCAGTCTCTTGCGGAATTCCAGGAGATTGCGGATACAATCAACAAAGAGTTGGAACGCCCAACAGTCAAAGCACAAGGTCTTGTGGGAACGATCCCAACAAGTACATTGACCCAATCAGTCATTGATGAACTTGAGAAAGTAGAAGTTCCTGGAATGACGGAGCCTTTCCTCAGAACACCTTCCAAAGCTGTTGTCTACTGGGCTGAGGAGTACTTTGAAGAAAGAGTTCCATCCCTTGATGAGATTCGCGAGGATGTCGTTGAATCTTATAAGGCTGTTAAATCCCGAGCGTACAGGGATCGCTATATCGCTGATGTTGCTGAAACGGTTGACGTGACGATTCTCGAAGCAGCTCTCGCAAACGAAGATTCATCGGAAGACACTGAGTAAGACATAATAGATCAGAGGTACTGAAAAAAGAAGCCCCGTCGTTTTTCAAGCGACGGGGCTTACTTATTCTATAAGAGCAACGTGAGAATTGAAAAGTCTCTTTCTCCTCAATCCCGACGTTTACGAGCCAGCTTGGGAACCCAGGTAAATCCTCCAAGATTCAGATACTGAAGGACGAGAGTCCAGTAAGCCAGCGAGGTGAGGAGGTAAGCTTCGAGAAAGATCACGCCTACTCTCCTTGCAAGGAGTTCTGCTATAGATCCCATGGTTGTTTAACCGTGTCTTACTTGCCAGGGATGAAGAGACGCTGGCCGCGAGCGAGCCGGGCTCCACTTGGGAGACGGTTAGCCTTCTGCAGGTCACTTGCTGACATGTTATACTGTTGGGCGATCGTTGCCATGGTTTCACCGCTCTTGATCACGTGGTAGGTTCCACGAGAAGCAGATTTCTTTGCTGAAGACTTCTGAGCAGGGCTGGAAGATGTCTTGTTCGTCATCTGCTTGAAGGAGCTTGCCTGACTTTGGGTCTTCTGCTGAGTAACCTGCTGCTGAGCGGCAACAGTTGCCGTGCTTTTCTTTTCTTCTTTGGGTGCACTGGCCTGAGTCGTTGTTTGTTTCTTGTCATCAGGGTTACTTGCGGAAGCAGATTCCTGTGACTTGGGCTTGTTGTTTGTCAACTGTGCGACAACGCGGTCAGCATTAACACCTTCGAGCTTTGTGAGACGAGATTCAAGTGTTTCAATTTTCTGAAGTGCTGAGACGGCTTCGCCTTCGGGGAGAAGAGCACGCAGTTCGCTGTTCTCTTCTGAAAGTCGGCGAATCTCTTCGCCCATCAGCTGAACTACACTATTCAGCTCTTCAACTTTTTCGTATTGTTTATCAAATTCAGCGAACTTCTTACGGATCGCAGGGCTGTTCTCGGGCTTGCCTGAGCACCCACTGAGTGTGATGGACAGACCAGCAGCGACGAGAAGGGTTGGAACAATTCTACGGACGCGCATAACAATAACTCCTTGCAGCTTGGAACGGGATCTTTTTCCTGTGCGGTGAACAATATCTGATTTGCACAAGGTTTGTTAGACACCCCAACGCCTTCATATCTACACCGACAAGAAAAAAGAAGCGTTTAGAAAAAAAAGTTCTGACGATCCTCACTTGCCCTCACAGACCGCACAGAGAAACTCACTCTTCATTCAGGATTAAGATCGAAGGAAAAGTAATGCCGAAGCAGAAAGATAGAAAACCAACTGGTCCAGATAGACCTTCGGTCTCCATCGTTGTTGCAAACTGGGAAGGAGAAAACCTGATCAGGAAATGCCTCTCTGCTCTCCAGATATCCGCACGCAGGAGTTCCTATTCCTTTGAAATCATTGTGGTCGATGATGCGAGTAAAGATCAAAGCTGTGTTATCATCGAAGAGGAGTTTCCTTCCTGCATCCTTGTCAGGAACGAACATAACGTTGGTTTTGCGAAGACTGTGAACCGGGGTGTTGAGCTGGCTCGAGGGCAGGTTGTCATTCTGGCAAACAACGATCTGGTTGTGAAAGAAAACTTTGTAAAGAATATCTCCCGCTGGTTTTTCGAAGAGGAATTTCGTCGTAAGGCTGGAACGCCGCTCTTTGCTGTCAGTGCCAAGACCGTTTCCTGGTACACTGGTGAGCCTAATCAGGTGTGTATGGGAGCCGTATGGCAGGGCGGGCGGATTACTCCGGCATGGTTGAGGCCAAGAAAAGCTGCTCCCTGTCTATTCGTTCAGGCAGGTGCTGCGGCCTATCATCGTGAAACATATCTGAAGCTCGGCGGTCTGTCAGAGTTGTTCAAGCCAGGTTACTGGGAGGACTATGAGCTTTCATGGATGGCGGCTTCACTTGGATATACACAGCTCTACGATCCAGAATCTTTCGCACTCCACCACGGGGGAGGTTCCATGACTCGTCGTTATGGCTCCAGGGGAGTACGGGTCATGAAAGCCAGGAATCATTTGCTCTTTGAGCTGATTCATCTCCGGGGATTGCGCTTTATTGGTGAGTGGATCTTGCGGATCGCTCAGGGCTTATCCCGGGATATACGGAAACCTCGCCAGGAACGAATCTTTACGACGGCGTTCATTCAGTCTTTGAGTTTACTGAAGGTTGCCTTCAAAAAAAGGATGATTCTCCCAAGAGGACGTGACACCAGGGCGATGCTCAAGCCCTTCAGAAACTTTAATCCTTCAGAATAAGAGGACCCAGCTATGTACCTGATTATGATGCGCCATGGAATTGCGGAAGACATCGAGGCCGAGCACATAAAGAGTGATGCCGAGCGCAAGCTGACCCGTAAAGGACAGAAACGCGTACAACAGGTTGCAAAGATGATCAGCAGACTTGGTTTCGAGCCAACGCATATACTTTCCAGTCCTCGTGTGCGAGCCCTGGAAACAGCTCAAGTTGTTGCTTCTACCTTATCTTTGGATGTAAGAATCAAGGAAACAGCGACTCTGGACTTTTCCGGAAGCTGGGCAGAGTTCGTTCAGGAAGTCTTAGAGCTTAAGGGACTGAACAGTGATTCCATTGTCCTGGCCACTGGTCATGAACCCTGCTGCAGTGAGTTTGTGGAGGAAGCCACAATTCCCAACTATACGAGTATGCCAATGAAGAAGGGTGCAGCAGCTATCATTCAATGGCCAGAGGAAATCGAGAAGGATGAGGGCCGTCTGCTGGCGTATCTGACGCCCCGCTTAGCGAGGCAATCATCCCTCTTTAAGTAGTCTTACCAGGTGTCGAAGCTTCCGCTTTAATCGTTTCTTCGTTCTCGCCGGAAGCCTCTTCTTCCTCCTCCTCATCAACCTCTTCCTTCATCACATTCGGTTGATCGAGACGCAGAACTTCAAGTGCTGTGCGATCCTGAAGGACGTCGTAGCCTCGAACCACAAGAAGATCACCTTCATTGAGCCCCCAGGTAACTTCGATTTCGTCTTTGCCTTCGAGACCAAATTCGAGGGGAACTTCTTTGGCGATATGGTACTCGACTTCTTCACCGGGCACTGCTACATAGACAACGTCTCTATTATTTCGTCTCGTGATGATTTCTTTGGGAATGGAGATCGTCTCCTGGTGAACTTCAGTGACAATGTCTACACGGGCAAACATCCCCGGTTTGAGGGTACGCTCTTTATTCTCAACAAGAATATCTACTTTAAAGGCACGGGTGTCCTGGCTGACGGAGCTGCTGATATCGACGACTTCGCCTTCGACTTCAATGTCCTCTCTTGCGTATACCTTCGCCAGTGCTGTCTGACCTGGGCGAATCAGATCGATCTCGCGACTGGTTACGTCACACCTCAGATAGACTTGTGAGGTATCTATAACACCACAGATGGCTAAGTCGCTGGAAACCATGCGGTCGTTGTAGTCGGTAATTGTTTCAGTTCCGAAAGAGGCAGAGAAAGGTTTTGAGCCTTCAAGGGTATTTCTGGAAACGATCAGGCCGGAAAAGGGAGCAACAACTTCTATGCGCTCCAGTCGATCCAGTTTGCTTTGCAAGCTGGCTTTTGCCTTCTCAAGGTTAATAAGGTTCTGCCTGTGAGAGTTGACAGTACGATCTCGACTTAACTTCGCCGAGTCGACATCCTTGAGCGGAGCAATTCCTCTACTGTATAGATCCTGAATCGTCTGGTATTCCTGAACAGATGACTCCATCGATTTTCTTCCGATAGCCACGTTCTGTTCCTGAAGAGCAACTTCAGCGCGAGCATTCTGTATTTCGCTTTCAAGAGTGTCTGATTGCACGGTGGCAATCACAGTCCCTTTTTCAACGAAATCGCCCTCAGTCCATCGTTGAGCAAACATCAGTCGCCCGGCTTCTTCTGTTCTTAAGAGACTGCTGCGAACAGGCACAACATCACCGGTTGTTGCCACGGTCGACTTTACGTCAGTTCTTTCAAGAGCAATGGCGGATACAGGGGTCAGGTAAACTTTTGATTCTTTTTCTTCGAGGCTTTCGTTGGAGCGATCTCGCCTCCTGCCGGAGTCATCAGCTGGTTTGCATGACGTTGCCAGAACCGTTGCGCAAAGCAGCAGCGACAGGGTTCTTGAAAAGTTTTTGAGTTGCCTCAGTTTCTCGGGGAAACAAACCATGGATCAAGTTGCTTTCAACGGAAAAAATATTACTCGTCCTACTTTGAGTTAAGCAAGCAGCATGACGATATCACATGAGCGTCCGGAAACTCGCTGTGTGTAAATGAAAATCCCCCCTGCCAGGAGCCCTGCTTCATGCAAAAAAAGTCAGAATTCTACCTAACCTTAGCGCTCGTAGCGGGAATCGTCGGGGGAGTCGTACTAGGGCTGATTGGACAAAGCTCAGAGAGCCCGGCTTTGCTCTCATTCATCGAAGGCATTAAAATCTTCGGTGACCTCTTTTTGTCCATGCTGAAGTGGATTGTTGTGCCACTTGTTCTGTTTTCGGTGACCAGTGGCGTCGCCAATCTGGCTGGTGGAGGCGAAGTCGGTCGAAAGATAGGGAAGACTCTTCTCTATTTCATCTGCACCAGTTTTCTAGCCGTTTTCATCGGAATTATCTACACGAATGTGATCGCGCCAGGAAGCGGTGGAGATGCTGAAGCCTTAATGTTGCAGCTGCCACCGGATGTGCTGGACGAAGCAAAGGGAAAGCAGGGGAGCGTTGCTCAGTCCGCACCTCAGTCAGTTTCTGAGTTTCTCAAAATTCAGATGAACAATATCTTTATGAACCCCTTCAAATCTCTTGCTGAGACCAACCTGATCGGCGTTGTGGTTTTCGGCCTCTTTCTTGGATTTATGATTTTATCCATCGGCGAGGTTGGGCGACCGGCTCGAGAGTTCTTCAACTCGATGAATGAAGCCTTAATGAAAATGGTACAGATCATTATCTGGGTGGCTCCTATTGGAGTATTCGCTTTGACTGCGAATCTCTTATCGGTTCTTGGACCCGAAATCATCAAGCCACTGATCATGTACTTCGTGACTGTTACTTTGGCGCTTCTAACTCAGCTTTTCATTGTCTATCCGCTGATTATGATCTTCATTTGTCGCTACAATCCCCTCAAGTTCTTCAATGGGATTAAAGAGGCGATGCTGCTGGCTGTCTCTACAGCATCATCTGCTGCGACGCTGCCGGTAACCATGAGAGTGGTTGAAGACAATCTGGGAGTGGATAAGAAGTCGGCTAATTTTGTTCTCCCCATGGGGGCTACCATCAATATGGATGGTACGGCTCTCTACGAAGCCGTTGCTGCCATGTTTATCGCGCAGATGCTGCCGGGGGTGGAGCTGGGTCTATTCGAGCAGATTCTGGTTTTCTTTACAGCGACGCTAGCTGCGGTGGGTGCGGCGGGAATTCCCCAGGCAGGGCTGGTCACAATGGTGATTGTCTTTAAATCGCTGGGGATACCGCTCGAGCTGATGGCCCTGATTATCGTGGTTGATCGTCCGCTGGATCACCTGAGGACTATGGTGAATGTGAGTGGCGATGCTTTGGGGTCGTTGTTTCTCGCCCGCTCCGAAGGCGAATTAAACTCATGAGGCAGGAAATTTCGGTGTGTTGCGGGATCAAATGCGTTCTATAATTTGTCTCATGATTAATGAACATTTCCATGCCGATCAAAATTTATGAAGAAAAAGCCTGATGTTGTGGACTCTTCTATTGATCAGGTAGGTGGAGCCTGATTGGTTCTTCTAAAGCCTGACTTCAAGCTTCGGCGTTATATTCCGAATAAGTGATGGCTCACATTAAAATTCCCGCTACTGGAGAATTCCGCTCACGATGATCTTGATGAAAAAAGCAGCCACTGCGCTTGCTCTCATGATTCCAGCTGCTCTGCTGGCCCAGCCTTTTGGACTACCTGAAAGAGAAGCAAATACGGATTTGCTGATCACAGAGCTTCCACCGGATCAGGTCGGTGACCACAATCTTGTTAATGTCTTTCCTCAGCTGACATTCGACCGGATGACCTTTCTCACAGAAGCACCGGATGATTCGAATCGTCTCTTCGTGGTTTCTCAGAATGGTATTATCTATACGTTCCCAAAAACGGAAGATCCTGCTCCCGGTGATGTCGACGTCTTTCTCGACATTGCCTCGAAAGTTGAATCATCTGGGAATGAGCAAGGCCTGCTGGGTTTCGCGTTTGCTCCAGACTATGCTACATCTGGTGAGTTTTATGTTAATTATACGAGGGATGATGGTGCCAGTGGAGAGACCGTTGTTGCTCGCTATACAAACGCAGTCCCCTCCGGCAACACAGTCTCCGCCGCCACAGAAGAAATTATTCTGACGGAGACCCAACCATTCACAAACCACAATGGTGGTATGATTGAGTTTGGTCCTGACGGTATGTTGTATATCAGCTTCGGAGATGGTGGAAGTGCCAATGACCCTCTTGGTTACGGTCAGAATACGACTGTTCTTCATGGCAGTATCCTGCGAATCGATGTGACTTCGCCGCCTGACCCCGGACTGGAATACGCTATCCCTGATGACAACCCCTTCGTGGTTGCAGAAGGTCCGGGCGGTCCTTCCACCCGAAAAGAAATTTATGCTTATGGCTTTCGAAATCCCTGGAGATTCTCATGGGACAAGCTGAATGATTTTCTCTACCTGGGAGACGTCGGTCAGGGCAGCCCATCAACAACGAATATCGAAGAGGTCAATATTGTTGAAGCAGGTGGAAATTACGGATGGAGTATTATGGAGGGACCAGCCTGCTTTCCCATCGGTACGACCGGTTGTGATCAATCAGGCCTTATCAGGCCAGTACATTTCTATACAAACACAGTAGGAAGAGCTATCACTGGCGGTTACGTTTATTATGGCACCGAAACGCCTGAACTTTATGGCAAGTATCTTTTTGCCGACTATGTATCAGGTAAAGTATATGCCATGGAGTATAATGGAGGCATCTCGGCGAATGATCCAGTGCAACTTCATGATCAGCCAGGATTGAATATAAGTAGCTTTGGACAGGATAACGACGGGGAAGTCTATCTCCTCGATGCTGCTTCAGACCGTATTTACAAATTTGAACAGGCAAATGGTCCGATCAATACATTTCCAACACGCTTGAGTCAATTGCCCGCCCTACTTAAAGCAGGGCTTGGCGAGGGACATGATGTACCGGGCGTTATTTATTATGAACCAAGTGCAAAGCTATGGACTGATGCTTCCGAAAAGGAACGCTATATGGCTATACCTGGCACTGAACAAGTCACTTATGTATCAGACAATGGTTGGGAATTTCCTGATGAAACCGTGATCATCAAAAACTTCCTTCTTCCTCTTGATGATCGAGACCCACAGAATACTCTGAAAAGAGTAGAGACACGCCTTCTGTATCTCAAAGACGATGAATGGTCCGGGTATTCCTACGAATGGAATGAAGAAGAAACAGATGCTCAGCTTCTCCCAATTCGAAAGTTTCGCCCGTTTGAAATTATCGAGGATGATGGTGACCCTCTTGAGTATGAATGGCTCTATCCCGGCAGAACTGATTGTGTCAGGTGCCATACACCAGCGGCTAACCATGTCCTTGGCCCATCCACAAAATACTTTAATCATGAGATTGAGTATCCCGATACAAATATTACCGCTAACCAGTTGGAAACGATGAACTATATCAGCCTCTTTACTCAGGATATTGATGTCGTCGATCCCAACCCTGCGAAGGCTCCTGATTATGATGATACAGATAAGAATATCGGTGCTCGCGCTCGCGCTTATCTAGCCGCAAATTGTTCTTTCTGCCACCGTCCTGGCGGAGGTCCCAGAACCAGTATTGATCTTCGGTGGGAAGCGACGAACAGCGAGACAGGAATCATTAATCAGCCTGCTGGCTCGGGAGATCTGGGCCTTGTTGATGCAAAACTCATCAATCCTGGAAAACCCGAAAGCTCAGTGCTGTTAGAGCGCATGAAGACTCTGGACCCTCAGCATCGCATGCCGCCACTCGGGACTACTCGAGTTGATGAGAACGCCGTTGATATCATCACAGAGTGGATTATGAGTCTTGAAGCAGATGATAGCAGTTGGCTCTTCTACTGATTCATCGTTTATATAGCCAGGAAAAAGACCTCAAGCCTCACTCTAACGGGTGGGGCTTTTACTTTAAGGTACCCTCATCCGCAAAACTGTAATACTCGTGGTGTCCGATGATTACATGGTCAAGGACTCGAATGCCGATCACGTCACCTGCCTCGATCAACCTGCGCGTAATTGTGTGGTCGGCTCTTGACGGTGTCGAATCTCCACTCGGGTGGTTGTGTACAAAGATCACCGCCGACGCAGAGTCCTTGATCGCATCTCGAAAAGCCTCTCGCGGGTGAACGAGTGACTGGTTCAATGTCCCTTCACTCACCTTGATCTCTCGAAATACCCGATTCTTGGTATCAAGAAGCAGCGCAATAAATTGCTCTTTCTTGAGTCTCATCATCTTTGCATGCAAGTAATTATAGACAGACTGAGCCCCTGTAATGCTTGGAGACTTATCGCCTGCCGAGCGAAGAAGCCTCTTTCCTAATTCAAAAGCTGCTTGAAGTGTCACAGCCTTCACCTGTCCCATGCCGCGTATAGATGCTAGTTCTTTTAAACTCATCTCTTCAACACCTGATATCTTTCCGTTACCCTCTTGAAGGATAGCTCTGGATAGATCCAGGACACTCTTTCCACCTCCACCCGTTCTTAAGATGATACCAATCAGCTCGGCATCAGACAGGTGTTCAGCCCCGCTATTGATGAGCTTTTCTCTCGGCAGTTCTTCTGCGGAAAGCGCATGCTTTAAAGAATTTGAAGCCTTCCCGGTTTGATCAACCCCGTGTTGAGAGACAAAAGAATAATAATCACAGTGTTTCTTTATAGGACATTGCTGACATTGCGGAGACGGGCCACAAACCGTAGAACTCTTGGGGATTGCCTGACCCCGACTTCCTGCAAACACGCCAAGAAGAAGGTCGAGCTCCAGAGGGTGCATATCCATCTCCCGCGAGAGATTCGCGAAAACCCGAACCGCTTCAAAGTAATGGTCGTTTCTCTGAAGTGGATAGTTTTTCAGAAGGCCAACTCTATTTGCCCAGCGGGCTTTGCTCGTATCTGGAAAGACAAGCGGATAGCCGAGTGTTTTCAACATAAAAGCCGATTGATCACGATTGAGAAATCCCAGTTTTTTTCTAGTCAGCTTGATGGCGCACTCAGGCCCTGAGCAGTCATTTATCTCCTGAAGAAAAGAAGAGGACTTCAACCAATCCAAACCATCCTTTAGAGACCTGATGTTCTTCGCAACAAGGCTCGTCTCCTCTCCATCGGAATCATGGGATGAGACAATTGATATATATTTTTCTCGAACATCTCTTCTGACCTGAGGTGAGGACGGGTCCTTTTTCTCAAGGATCGCCATCACCACTGTAACCCTTTCACTGGGAAGAGTATCTGATATATCTCTGCTTACTGCCTGTTTGAGGTGAAGATGCAATTCGGGATTGAGGGATAATAGAAACCGGCGAAGTTCCTCGCCCATTTCAATCATTTTCCTCTCCTCCTCAACGATCATCAGAATGAATACTCCCTTGGGTCGAGTTCACCAGCAAGGCATGCCGACACGATGGCCTGCTCGCGGTCCAGAAGAGTTTCGAAAAGCCGATGGTCTTCACCTTTGTTCGGCTGGAAAAACTCAGCCAGATAGACAATCCCCTCGTAAGGGTCAGGGTCATCTGGCAAAGACTGGTAGAACGGAACACCCATTTCCTTTGCCCACTTCGGAAGCGTAATGCTGTCGGTGATTTCTTCAATTTTCTTCGGATTTTGCCGCGGAGCTTCCTCGACATGAAGCGCACCGATGACACCGCGGATGAGATTCATCTTCTCGATATTCGCGGTCTGAAAGCACTCCAGGGAACTCTCTGAGTCCGGGGCAACCATCGCAGCTATACACGTGGTGCCGCGATCAGAAAGATGAGTCACTCTCTTCAATACCTGAGTTGTCTCCACCATGAAAACGCCAAGGATGTCCGGAGGCATTTGAGCAACGTTCTCCAGGTCCATCATCATCGATTCTTCATCAGGGCAATGGGCTGTCATCACGTTCGGAATCCGTCGTTCCTGCAGAGACTCGATGGACATTACATCTTTGTTTCCTGCTTGAGAGAGCATCGCGATCAAACTGTAATATAGATGTTGTAGAGATCGCACATCTGGAGAACTGATGAAAAGCAGGCCGCCACCTTTCTTTCTAAGTCTTCCCACGATGCGTTCCGAAAGTTCCGAAGGAAGCCCAACTTTGACCAGGGGGTTGCTGAGTAAAGGAGTGTTCTCAGGAAAATGAACGAGAACGCGCGTCCCATTAATGCTCTCTTGAATACTCAGCCGGCAGGGTGCTTCGCCTCGAGACGTTTTCAGTGTGTATTGGAGGTCAGAAGTGGGTATTTCATCTTCTCGCAGGCCCGCAAGTTTCTTAAGGTCTTTGATAACTTCGGCATGCTTGTCTATACTGTAAGGCTTTTCTGGACGCCAGGAAGGTCCAACTCGGAAACGAACTTCTACAGACTTTTCGTCCGGTCGTAGTTCCATCTGTTCGGCCCGAAGCAGCATCGCATTTTCAAGAACAAAATCCAGAACATCGGATTCAATCTTATCTTTCTTCCTTCTGTGCTCAGGACCTTTAGATTGAGAAGGAATCGCTGTGGAGATATCCCGTGCGGTAGATGTATTTTGTGTTCTTGATTCACGTTGATCAAGGCGGGTTTCCATCTGTGAGATACCAAGATCCGGATCATTCTCTCTCGCTTCTCTCATTCGGCGCTGATGACTCCGATGAAGGTCTGCGTTTGAAGGGGCAGAGATCTCGGAATCGTCATGGATCGTCGTATAGTCGCTGGTGGTTGGATCTCCTGGGTCCTGATTGGGATCAGGGTGAGGCCCGTAGTGCGCACGAATTACCTTTTGCAGTTCCTGCTTTTCAGCGATCTTGAGTGTTATATGTGACCCCGTCAGAATCTTCAATTCATCGTGAGCAAATACATTCGTGCAGTCACTCATCAAGACAACCAGTGAGTCCCCTTCAAATTCAAGAGGCAGCGCCTCCAGTTTCCACGCATCCGAAGGCTTAAGGCGATCTAGGGCGTCATTTGCAGGGTTTACTTTACGAAGATCTACAAAGTCGAAACCGTTTATTTCGGCGAACGCCTTCGTGATGGCTTGAGGCGTAACCATCTTCTCCTCAAGCAGCAGCTCCTCAAAGGGCTGGGGTTTTTTATATAGTTTCAGCGCTTTCTCAAGATCACTGTCTGTCAGGTCGCCAGCCTTTAACAGTCTTGCAGCAAGGCGCTTCTCAATAGACTTCAATGTAGTTTGTCCACTCTTGGCAGTTATCGATATTCAGCGAATCCATATCCTCTTCATATGGGTTGGGTCGAGCTGAAATCCACAGAGAGGAGAAAAAAGGATTAGCTGTTCAAAGCCTCAAGAACAAAGGGGTTTGATTTCTTTTCTTCACCAATTGTCGTTGGCGCACCATGCCCTGGATAAACGCGCCAGTCATCTTCCGTCCAATCGGTAACAAGCTTCCTCAGAGTACCCGCCAGTATATCCCAGCTTCCTCCTGGTAAATCAGTACGACCCACACTGCCCTTGAATAATACATCTCCGCCGATGACAATTTTCTCCGAGGAACAAAGTAGGCAACAGCTGCCGGGGGAGTGACCTGGGGCATGCTTAATCTCCCATTCATATCCCAGGGCATGAAGTTTCTCTTCGCCGTTCCACAGGTGATCAGCTCTGGATGGAGTAAAGGGAAGACCGAAAAGGGTCGCTCCGTTCAATGTCCCATCCTCTAGCCATTTACTCTCTTTCTGATGAATACTCACCGAAAGGTTGAGCGAGCTCTTGACCTGCTCACACCCACAAACGTGATCGAAATGAGCGTGTGTCAGCCATATTGCCTGAGCAGTGATTCCCCTTGAATCAATTTCCTTAACAATTCGTCTGCCCTCATCGCCAGGATCAACGATAAGTCCTTCGTTTGTATCTGAATTCCTAATGAGGTAGCAGTTGGCTTGGATTGGACCAACTGGTAACGCGATCACTTCGATGCTCATGTAAAGTCAACTTTCTCGAGATATCGTATTTACGAGTTTGTTTAATTCTGGAATCTGAATGTAAAGCGCCTCGGTTTTGCCGGACTACCGCGGGTGATTTGGGGGAACTTTCTTGCATAATCGACCGGATCTGAGAAACCTGGATATAGGATCCATCATGCGACTGTCCGGCAAAATGCTCTAACCTCCCTGGATCATCGTTGGATCCTCGCGTTGTGGTTACTGGACAACTAACACTGCAGCTTAGTTCAAATTAATTTCAGGAAAGGATCAGAGAGGAAGGCTCGATGCTATTCCTCCCAATTACTTGGACAAAAAAAGCCCCTGAGAAAATGAATTCTCAGGGGCTTTGTTAAGCTAAAGTACTACCAGGAATTAGTTATACAGTTCCCAGCTTGAAGCGTCGAGAGTTGGAGGAATTTCTTCAACTGTTACGTTATCGAAAACGACGAAGTTGTCAGCTGCAGGGACAGCAAGAGAACTGAAAAAGTCAGCGTAACCGATGCATGGAAGAGCGCCTGATCCGTCACCACTTCCAATTGTTGAAACGGTTGTGAATTCTGCATCAGAAGCCTTCTTGAGACGAACAACTCTTGTTGCTCCACTGTTAGTTACACGAAGCTGAACTGTGATCCAACGTTTTCCTGAATCGCCTGCGCCAGCAGCAGGTGCAGTACCAACTTCTGGGAAGAAATCAAGCCAGTCCTGATCAAAGTTTGTGTTGTTGTTGGTTGTGCCAGCGCCAAACCAGTTTGGAATGTCGTTGTCGTTGACCATTGGGCTACCGGAAGAATAGCGTACGTCGTTACCAGATCCACTGTCACCAGTAATGATGTAGTTGAAGCCGTCTGCTCCATCAGATCCGATTCCAGGTCCTGACGTATCAGCCTGAGCACCGAAGCCCCAGAATTCTGTTGAACCAGCAAGACCACCGTCGTCACCGTTATAGTTTGCCCATACGTCAAATGTAAGAATCCATCCATTTGAAAGATCAAGGCTGCTGACGTCGGGATAGAGAGTGATTGAGTTTGCGGCACCAAGTGTCTCATTAACGTCGATGCGAACACCAGTCGTCGTAGAAGCTGAATTAGGAGCTGCAACTATTGGGATGTCCTCGGCAGGAGCAATCTGTGTGTGAGTTGAGTAATCGTACTGGAAATTAACCGTAGAGTCAGGTCCGCCGAATTCCTGTGTAACGAAACTTCCACTCTGATCTGTATCGAAGTCATATGTCACAGATGCTTGAGCGCCTGCAAGACTTGCTGTGCCCAGAGCGAGCATGCTTAAAATCATTTTCTTTGTCATGTTGTTCTCCATTTGTGTAATTGGTTGCCTTACTTGAGGCCGATGCGATTAAGACTCTCAGCGTGTGAGTTGTCAAGAGGTAACGAGCATAAATACTTGTTTTTTCCTGAGCTGCCTGGAATACAGGAAACACTGTTTTTTTCCTGATAATCAAGGGAGTTTAAGCAATTTGTTGAACTCCATTCACAAAGAATTTTCTTCGCCGACCACAAATCCTGAACATCCAGCATACCAAGGTCGCGTTTTTCAATCAGGTGTTGCAGTCTCAGCAATCACCATCACTGGGCAAACCCCTGCTGAAAGTAAAAGCTATATCCCGCCATGACAGATTATCTGCCATCACGTAAAATGCTGATTTCACTTGAATTAAGAAAGTCTCTCTAAACTCAACTCAAAAAGAATTGAAAATGGTGGAGGCGGCGGGAATTGAACCCGCGTCCAAACGGATCCTCATGATAACGTCTACAGGCTTAGAGACCGATTAGAATCTCACTCAGAGGTATGGCAGGTCCCCAAACCGTCTCTGAGCCAGCCAGGATTAAAGTCGCCCCGAGCGCACCTGGCGGAGCCCTCGAAGACCAAGCCCGTTGGATGACGTCCACTTTCCAGACCACGGGCCCAACCCGGAAGGGACGCGCTACCTAATTAGGCAGCGAGTGCGTAGTTATCTTCGCCAGTTAATTAAGGCGGTGCCACGTCAGTTTAACGAGATGTACGTAACCTGCTCGGCCTGCAGTCATCACTCAAATTCCATCTGTCGAAACCGATCGCCCCCACAGAACGAAACACATGAGCTACTACCTCTACTCCAAAATCTACGCAATATTCAGACACTATCAGAGCAGAGGGCCGCGAGTGATCTTCCAAACCGCTCCCCACGTCAAGGCAAGAGGCAAAGCACCTACTGAATTTTTCCATTCAACCAATAGGTTTGTGGTGCCCCTTTCTCACCCCGGAAAATATTACCTCTCGAGATTGTCCCGTTCGTAGGGTCACAGGGCAGGCCCACCAGAGGTCCAGCGCTGTTCTACGGTTGCTGCTCATCATTGTTATAATCCTGATCAGGACTAACCGAAAAGAAACGATACGTTCCATAGAGTTCTTTGAAGGCAAAACCAGTCATTCCCTCGTTAAAGTTCTCCTGTTGAGAATCGGGTCTGGATCCTCCGTTGACTCGAAGAGGCCATCTCCAAGTGTAAGTGTGATAGGGATAGACCTGTATATCGGAAGTGAAATATGGCCCCTCGACTAAAGGGCCCTTGATCCAGGCATCTTGAATGTATGCAGTCGGTGTAGATAACCACCAGCCAGAAACGCCAGCGGCAACTTGGCCATCTATAATTACCCTGGCTCCAACTTTCTGGGTTGTCAAACTCGTGATTTCCCCCGCAGCTGGAGGCAGATATTCATGATCAACCCGGTATGCCTCCGCGGCTTTCGACAATATACGAAGGTCGCTATCAATCCGCGAAAGCTTCGATCTCAAACTCGCTCGACTGTAACTTATAGCTGTGTTCGCGATCAGTATAGCAATAACCGCGAGGACCACCCATAGCTCGATGAGTGAAAAAGCATGCTTTTTCATGATTGTTCCTCCCTGAACACTTGCCCCCTGAACG
This sequence comes from uncultured Candidatus Sumerlaeota bacterium, assembly GCA_964437365.1. Lineage (GTDB taxonomy): Bacteria > Sumerlaeota > Sumerlaeia > SLMS01 > SLMS01 > CAYTGM01. The sequence goes on from CAYTGM010000037.1 coordinate 24,816, forward strand.
TACAGCTTCCTCACTTATCGATCAATTCAGAATCCCATAAACGTTCATGGAGGTTCCATTTCAAACAACACGAGTGTTGTGTTCCTTAATTGATCAGCGACACATTCACCTCGTCAAAATATGGATCAAGGATTTCCGCTTTGATCATTTGTAGCTCGCGGATTTTTCTGCCCCTGTCTATATCTCCTTCTGCTCCGCCACGTTCCCCCCAGAGTTGCTCTGATTTCTCTTCAAGATACTTTTCTGCAATCACGGTATCCAGTGTCATACGTCGAATCTCTGTCAGTTTTTTGCCAAGCTCTGGATCATATTCAGTCAGGATCGCTCTTCTCATAAGGCCAAGAAATGATGGCAGGCGGACGAGATACTGAAGCACATCATCGATATGTTCTGCTTCGCCTCGTCGAAGTTCCCCTTCCATAAACCCATCTAATTCATCATAGGTCATTTCCTGTTCCATTAATTTAAGAACAATTTCGCTTCCTTCTGTCTCAGGCGAAAAAATGCGGTCCTCATAAAATACTGCTCCCTCAGACTTCTCAAATACATCGAGAATTAATTTCATATACAGCTTTTCGCGTTGTCTTCCCTTGTATATATTTCTTAACCGGGCTTCTGACTCCTTCAGGGTTAAATAACCATCAGGAGTATAGTTCACACGATAGACAATGTGATACCCATTCTCAGTCTCAATGGGTTTGGAAAAATCCCCATCCTCAAGATTGAGAAATGCTTCCCGTATACGTGGGTTCATCTCGCGTTTCATTTGGCTTGGCTTATAGACGGCGATTCTTACGGGTTCTGTTTCTAATTTGAATTCCTCAGTAACATCTTCCCATTTTTTTCCATTTACTAAATCAAGCGAAGCTTCCTCGGCTCTTGCTGCGTTTGTGGCACGTCTTTCTTCAGGAAAAGGAATAAGGAGATGAGTCCCCTTCCCAATCAATGTGCTGCCTTCTGCTTCTCCCATGACCATTGTTTCGTTTTCTTTAATCTCCTTCAGCCCTGAAGCCTGAAAGGTGTCGAGACCTTCCTGCAATATAAGCTCCTCTAAGGTCGAATCGCTCTTTACTTTATACAAGTAAAAGTTAGGGAATGTAAGAAGACCCATTTCAAGCGACTCTTCTTGCTTGAGAAGGGGGTCCTTGAATTCTTCATACAATAACCGAAGCTCTTCATTTGTCGCTGTTGTTTCAAACGGTGCTATATACCTGGCAGCAACAGAATAGCCTTCATGGCTGTTAATTCCAGCAATGGTATTGCTTGCTTCCTGTTCTGAAATTGTATATCCGTCTGCCTTGGCCTCCTTGGCGACTAAATCCCATGAGAGCAGGTGCTTTGTCAGGGTGATGAGGTCGGGAGGAGGCAGATGGCGGACTTTTATGCCTGGACCACGATAACCATATAACTTTCGGATATCATTGAGGTAGGTCAGATCCAGCAGAGAAAGTTTCAAATTGTCAGACTCAACCCTGTCCTGGTTGGAGCTGTCCGCATTCCTTGTCAATTCAGGTGTCCAACTTGATATTCTAGGTGGCATTGAATCTGTTGCTTCATCTCCAGTTGCTAATATGGGAACGAAGGTCCAACACAAAATCAGCATGATCGAAGTGATAGATCTCATAACAACTATACCTTTCTAAGGAAAGCCAGCAGGCAAAAACGGCAGATAAACTTTGTCCAGAGCTCTGCTCGGAATAGTTTGCTGAATAACCGCTGAGCGAATCAGCTGATTTCGACTTCGGTCAAACGCGGTCATCGTGGTGCTGCATCGAGACCCGCGTATACTCCGAAGGTGCCTGTTTCAGTTTTTGGTAGCGAGAATGGATTCTGGAATTGGCTCTATACATTGCAAGAATATTTGCTGATTCCTGAGTCTCTCTGGAAAAAGAAAAATCGACCTTGCAGTACAGTGCAAGGTCGATTCGATGATACTTTGTTTCTTTTAAGGAAAGGTCTTATTGAATAGCACCATTCGTCCAGTATGTCTGTGGTTCACCTTTTTGTGAGCGGATAATATTTCCGGCAGAAATCGTTCCGTTCGTTGGATCATAGGGAACTCCAACAAGTGGACCACCCGCATTGAAAGGAGCAACGAGGTCGTTGTTGAAGTCCTGGTCAGGACCAACAGAAATTAGACGGTAAAATCCATAAAGCTCTTGGAATGCAGCGCCCGTCATTCTTTCGTTAACGCTTTCTGCTACACTATCGTTAACAGAGTTGGGCTGGTTTTTTGGCCAGCGCCATACATAAGTCTGATATGTGAAAGTCTCGATATCAGATGTCTTGCCGGTTACGAATGGGTCTGGTAGCCACGCTGTTGTGATGTAGGCGATCGGTGTAGAAATCCACCATCCCATAACACCACTGGCATTCTGTCCATTAATGTTAACAAGATCACCAACAAATCCCGGGCGTGCAAGTCCACTTACTTCACCTGCAGCAGGTGGGGGAACATTGTTGTCAACGGCATAGGACTCGATCGCCGTTAAAAGTGTTCTCTGGTCTGCTTTAACACGAGAAACTTTTGATCGGGTTTGTGCTTCTAAAAAGTTGGGGACTGCGATGGCTGCAAGGATTGCAATAATCGCGACAACAATCAGCAGTTCAATGAGTGTAAATGCTCTCTTTTTCAACTTCATCTTTCTCCTTGGTAAATAGTTTTTCTGGCACCTTAAGCCATGGTTCTTTTGCAGAGAAAGGTGATTTGCCTCAAGGCAAATCACCTTAGGGTTGAATTATTCTTCACTGGTTAGATCAGTGGAATACAGACCAGTCATTCACGCTGGTGCCACCAATTGCTTCAACAACAAGGTTGTCCCAAATAATTGCACCATCACTGTTTGATGAGTTGAATGAATCTTCATGTCCAATGTGTGGGAAGCCTGATGTGTATGTGTCATCAGGATCGTCATAAGTAAGCAGGGTAGCAAAGCCACCACCCAGTCCGTTGTCGATCTCTACACTGACAACGCCACCTTCCACTTTCATTCTGTAAGTCGCCCAGGCATCAGTTGGACCTGGTAAACCGGACTGATCACCGAATGGTGATGGCCAGAAACCGTCAAAGAAGGCATCACCATCGCCACCTTGAATAGAATCAGAGCCTGTACGGTTGTCTCCCCAGTTGAAACCTGATGAGTCAACGTCATTGGTGTTTAGCTGAGGATCAGCTGCACCTGTCGCGCCTTCGTAAAAAGAAACGTCAAATGACCCGAAACCATACTCACCAGCAATCTGGAAAAAGTAGCCGCCAGTGTTGACGGTTGCACCTGAACCTGAACCATCCTGAAACAGATTGTTTAGTGTTGTCTTGTCGGGAACAAGAACTCCAAGCATGATCTGCTCGGTTGAACCACTCGCTGTTGTGACGCGATAATATGCATCGACAGTGATTTGGTGATCGCCAGAAATGGCAGAACCAAGATCAGGGTAAATTGCCTGTGTACCGAAGTTGCCGACGTCACCAGAAAAGCCACCTTCATATCCACCATCAACAGCATTACACTGAGTCAAAAGACCAAGGCCGTCTGATCCGGGGCTGTTAGGTGCTTCGGGAATTGCTGCACCGAGAACGTTGGTGATGTTAGAGGTGTTAGTGTAATTGTAACCGAAAAGGTTTACAATTGGGTTGCCGCCAGCAGTGTCTGAATCACCGGTGACGATAGAATAGTTTGCTTCAGTGTCCGAATCAAAAGAATCACTGAAGATTTGCGCCTGTGCGGTTGAAGCGGCGAGGACCGCAGCAGCCGCTGCAATAGGAGTAAATTTCATTTTCATGAATTACTCTCCTTCCTAAAAATGGGGGGCGAGGAATGCTCGCAACGAGGATGGTATCGTCACTTCCGCTTCATGCAGAAATCACGAGTTTTCCTCATTGTAGGTATCAGCGTTGATCAGCCCTCTCTTGTCAACGGAAGAAATAACAGGAATGACTACAGAATTTACTGTTGTCGGATGTAAGACCTGTTGAAGATTCGGATTCGCTTTCTATTGTGTGGCCTAAATGTCTTAATATCAGTGATCTGCAAGCCAGTTTCCCGCAATGTTGAAGGCGGTGGTCTTCGGTTCTTTATCTGAGATCTTAATTCGAGGCTTATATTGCAATTCAGATATAATTTTCAGCCTTGAAAGGCATTGCTTGAATCATCGGTGTCTTTTACTGATTCTTAACTCCTCCGTCATGTAATTAGAGTGACCTTCGGAGGTCATGGTCAGATATGATGTAGAGCGAGATGGGCGGATCTGTGTGCCTTGAAACGCAGTAAGAGTAGTGCTATTTCGAGGTTTTCAGGCGCTCAGGGCTACTGCTCGCTGCCAGAATATAAGGATCAGGACTTCTGAAGATCACTCTAAATGCTGGAGACACTGTTTTCATCACGATTTAACTCTTGGCTTTAATGGTCGATGCTGATTTCGAGTGGGGGAGTAGGCGAAGCGAAAGGGATTCAGCATCTACTCAGAGTTCTGTGCCGTGTCTGCTTCTACCTTAAATTGAATCATCACCTCTCAAAACCTGAATAGGGATGATGCTGACATAATGGAGGGATGATGGCGGGTTGATGGTGATCATGCCACCACAGGGCCGGCATTGGGGCGAGAACAGGCATAATCGGGGGAAGGTGACTTAAGATGGATGAATTCTGAAGGATGAGGGATGAAATCGGAATGAGACATGGGGATTTCTTTCATTTTTTTGCCTCGCCGTCGATAGTCGTTGCCGTTGTCGGCGGTTGGTGCTTGTCGATTGGGAGGCTCGATCTCGAAGGCGATCTAGGTGGTCACAAGGGTCGCGGTTCGCTGTTTTCGGCTGTTCTGTTGGTTGTTTTTGTTTTGTTTGGGGTGTGTTGTTCTTTTTTTCTGTTATTTGTGATTTTAGGGGTTGACGTGGGCGGTGCTCCTGAGGTGTTTAGCGCGCCGCTGCT
>CAYTGM010000038.1:0-25230 GCA_964437365.1 uncultured Candidatus Sumerlaeota bacterium
GTAACAAAAAGGCAGCATTACAATTGTTTCAAATACCTCGTTCTGGGACAGCCTCTCCTGATCGGCAAAAGGAAGTTCTACTTCCCAAGAGAAATTGGCGCCGTTCTCGGAAGGATTGGCCAACTATCGGTTGAGCGAGATAAGTGCATTCGGCTTCAGATAGACGAAGTCATAGTAATGCTACCTTGAGGCTTACATGGAGCTGTAGGTGCCTGTCGCAGCCTACCGATAACGGCAAAGAATTTCGAGAAGGGCTCTAAGCGACTTTGATTTTACCACATGCGTATAGACCATTGTTGTACGAATGTCGCTGTTTCCGAGCATCTCCTGAAGCTGAGTATAGAACTCTGTCACCTGGGAAGAAAGCGAACGCATGAACAGAAGAAACCGCCTTTCCTCTTTCCAGGAAGAAACAACGGTTATTAACTTCATATGGTCTGCGGAGAATCAGGTTGACTGCCGAGGAAGGAAGCAGAAACAAAAGAGACCATTGAATAATTTGTTAGTGTAGCAACTGAACAATAGCATGCGGAGTATTGAGTATGCCTGCTGGCTTGAGCCCGACCGGAATCCTGCGAATCAGTATAATGTTTTCCACAATCATCTCAGTTTATTGCCTTCTGCTTGTTGGGTGCTCTGGCGCCACTCCAAGCGGCTTCTGGAAGAACTATCACAAGTCCCTCATCGCTGAGCAATACAGCGACCAAGGTCCATGGGGCGGCTTGAGGTGGATCCAATGGGCATCAAAACAACAGCACGCCTTCTCAGAAGAGGAAGCCCTCTCATTCGCCAAACAGAACGGCTGGAAGCTCCTAACCCGGACAACTCATAATGAAGACTCGATGAGTGGGTGGTTTGATGATTCGAATCCCATTTTTCCACTATACGCTACCAGCGACTCAGATTCTTCTGATTTAGCCAGACTACCTCGGCATATCCTAGGTAAGTGCATCCTTCTCACCTTTGACTCTGGCTGGCTTCGTGAGGATCCGGGGACAAATGAAATGAGCACCTCGTATGGGTATATTCTTCTTAGCACAGACGGAGAGAGAATGGCCGTATATCATTTTTGGGGGAACGGCTGAGAGGAACGGTAAAGCGAAAGGCTTTGTCGATTGGGATTGTGATATCGATGTGGCTCTCAAAAGAGCGACAGTAACAACTCAATGCACCCGCGGACGGGTGATTTCCAGCGTTATGTGTCGCCAAGTTGCAGGGAACTTTTGCATGAATTCCATTGTAAGAATTGAAGGAAAAAATCTAACGAATTGGGATTCCTTCTATTTGGAGTTTAAGGAAAAGTTTGGATTTCCTGATTTTTTTGGTAGAAACATGAATGGTTGGATCGATTGTATGTCATCGCTGAATGAGCCAGATGATCAAATGACTTCGATACATTGTGAGAAAGGAAAAGTAATTACAATCCAAATAGAAAATGCAGCGAAATTTAAAGAAACGTGCCCAGACCAATTCGAAGCTTTAGTAGAATGTACTGCATTTGTTAATTGGAGGTTAATAGAGGTTGGTGAACAACCTGTTTTGGCGCTATCTTACAATGTATAGAAAAACACATAACCACGCTGTCATGTGGGACGTTAGGCATCTAGATGAAATTTTCTGAAATTATTGGAAGTAATCTAAAAGACGAATGTTTCAACGATCTGTTTGAAACATATGATGTCGATGTCATATATTATTATGATCGAACATATGAAAATCTACCTGATTCATATTCTGCACAAATTGATGAACTAGGAATGGAATTCATATTTAATGAAGAACAATTGCTCTCTACACTCTTCATCTCTAATTTCTCGCCGGAAGGATTTAATCCTTTCTCATCTGGTCTAGAGGAGTTGAATATTTTCAGTACCAAGCCTGAAGCGCTGAAATTCGCAAATGAACATGATTTATACTACCAGGAAGGGACAGCAGAATTTTTAGGCGAAGAGAGAGATTGGATAAATTATTTCTATGATAAATACACTGTTCACTATGAGTTTATTGCTACCGAACTCAGTAAAATCACAATAGAGGCAAAAGATCCCTAACAAAGGCGCTCCAAAGGGACATTTGAGCGCCGGCGTTCTGTGGGGGAAGATGATGATGGATAAGGATGACTGGCGACTCCAAGGTCAGGAGCGATACCTTAAGGGAGCGACGCTAGTCTTCAAGCCCTACTCCAAATATCGGGAGGGATGGGACCATGATCAAGACGTTACGGAATTGCCGTTGAATTGCTGTCCTGGGTAGGCGATATACCGCTCTTTCTCTGTTGAGCAAGAAGTCTGGCGTAGGCCTGCATATCCTCATGCAGATCGTGGTGATCGGCGCTTTCTTATCCCAGCATTTCCTCGATTACATCCTCAAGTGTCAGTACGCCCTCCAGGCCTCCACACTCGTCAGCAACAACGATCAGGTGCTGACGTTTTTCAAGAAAACTTTGTGAGGATAAATTAGACCTTCTTTTTAAAATGATTAAGAATAAGGCTGCCAGGAATTTGGCAACCGATGGTGTTTTGGTTACCTTCGCCCCAAGGGAGTAGATAACTCCGGACTGAGGGTAATCACGAAGTCGAGAGGTTATGGCCTGTCACCTGAAGCCTTTTCTGGTTTTTCGAATTTCTGATGACTGAAAAACTGAATAGGTAGCGAGTAAATCATCAGTCTGATCCGAGCAAAACATGACAATCTCTGGAAGACGCGTCCTTTTTAAATGAAAATATCAAAAAAAATCAGGCCAGAATATAGATCATGGTAATGAATGCGCTTACGGACATTCCTTTAACTGGAATAATGCTATTCAGGTAGCCAAACCCAAGTTGTCACAAGCATTCGAAGAAGTTTTGGGAAAGCGCTTTCAGAAGACTCATCAGATTGATGGTACACATTCAGAACTTGAAGAAAAACTCAATGATAATAACCTTCTCCCTCGCAATATATTATCTTGTCGCAACCCACTCCTGTTAAACCCCTCACATCTCTACACAGAAACCCTTACGGAAGTCTGTATAACAAGCATTGAATTGATTTTTCCATGCGACTCACAGGGCACAAACACAGATACATGCAAGCGCTTTCAACGCATCCTCTTGTATATATCTATTTACACCATTTGGAAAATAAAATACACACCGTTTTGTATTGACAGCCCCTACCTGTCGGACGGATGGGTCTGGCCATAGTAGTCAAATAGCAGAACGAGACACCTCGACATGCTCATCAGAAAGGAGGAGAGGCGAGAAGAGATTTATTGTTAATATACGCATGTCTATGCGTATATAAAATTATCAGAAGAAAGGTTATTGGTTATGAAAAAGAACCAAATCAGTAGAACTGTACTATTACTAGCGGGAATTCTCGCGTCAGGAAGCATTGCTCCCGCTGCATCAGACAATCAGTGGGATGGGGGAGATCGGTTTTGGAATTCAGCTCCCTTTGGAGTAGACTACCTGATTTACAACAGTCGACGCAGAAGTATTAATTTCACTGCTGAGACGATAACAAACCTGGACACATCACAGAGGGGCTGTAGCGGAGAATACTTTACAGGACTCGAGTTTTTCCACGTTGATGACCGCTCGGCAGTTGTTAATGGAACACCCAATTACGTTAACGTGGGCGGTAGCTTTAACAGTTTCGTCGTTGTTGATGAGTACAAACCGGTGACAACGATCGGTGCAACTGCTGCGGCAATTTCTGCACAACCAAGTTCAATGGCTGCGACTCACACGGAAAACTCACCAAGGCAAGCCCTCATAGGAAGTTCATCTTACGTTGGGCTGAGAGATCATTCAGACTCTACGATCCCAGGGACATTCTATTCAGGAATTCTGAGTACAATGGTCGGCTCAAGTATAGCAGTGGAACTTGATGCTCACTCAAACACGACGATCGATAACGTTAGTGGCGATTCTACAGGTCTCGACATTATCATTCAAAACGGGGTGTCTTCATCAGGAGCATTGGGTGTCAAAGCCAAGGATGCAGTCGGTATCGATATCAAAATGGAGACAGGCTTTGGTGCCGCCGGAGATTACGCACAGCACAGGAGTTTTCAAGGCCTCCGTGTTCAGCATCCAGAAAGGTTCAGTGAGTCATTCTTCGATAGCTACGCTATGGATGATTATGATCAGAAATCGTATGGTGTGATTGTCGAATCAGCAGCAACACCTGCCGCAGGAGAGGCTCTGGCCCTCAAGCCGTCACTGGTTCAGACAGAGTACGCTGGCGTGAGAACAGAGGCGTCACTGGAAGTTGCGGGTGAACACATTGAAGACCCGTTAAACGTCGTGGAAATAGGCCCAAGAGGCTATGTCAACTTTCCAATAGACCGTGCATTGCTATGGCTGGATATCAACGACGCTCCACTTTCAGCTGGTGGATCTGATTCTCCCTATGCGAAGAAACTACCCGACGGAGTTACTGGGCAGAGACTAACAATATACATGGATGGACAAGGTCTCAATTGGTATGAGTCTGCAAAACTGAGACTCGAAACACCTACTCTCTACCAGCCTGCAGGTGCAATATTAGAACTTCTCTATATAGATGGTTCCTGGCGTCAGGTTTCATTTTCAAACCCCTAAGTAGATGTTTCATCATTGAACAGCTCCCCGAATGCTCGCGCTATTCGGGGAGCGTTCTTATTACTCTTCACATGAGCTGCATCTTAATCAGCATTCCACAAGAGAATTGCCGCCTGAGATCGCTGATCTCCTGACCGGCGAAAGGAAGTACTTCTTCCAGTAAGAAATTAGAGACCCATCCTGGTGTTTCTTCCTCTTGAATCCTATCAGATTCAATCTCGGCTTTAGCACCAACTTTCAACCGAGCTTTGCGAGGCTTTAGTCGAGCCTGGTACTTTAGTGTGAGGTACAGATCCCACCCAACCACTGTAACCGTCGTTTCAACGGTTTCCCATTTTCAAACCGTTGAAACGGTTATAGCGATCTTAGGCTTCTCTACCGCAGGTTAAAAACCTGCGGCCCACGGTAATGCCTCGCATCGCTCGGGCAAAATAAACTATATATACAATGTTGATAACAGCAAAATAGATCACAGCCGAGCAAGTAAGACTTGCTCGGTACAAGGTGGGTTTGAACCCAAATACGCAAGAACTCCGCAAGAAGTCGGCAAAAAAATGAAAATTCTGCGAACAAGGAGCGACTCAAAACGTGGTCAGTTTGATCACGGTGTTGCCGTTGAATTGCTGTCCTGTGTGGGCGATATACCGCTCTTTCTCTGTTGAGCAAGAAGCCTGGCGTAGGCCTGCATATCTTCGTGAAGGTCGTGGTGATCGACGATTTCTTCTCCCAGCATTTCCTCGATCACATCCTCAAGGGTCAGTACGCCCTCCAGGCCTCCATGCTCGTCGGTAACAACGAACAGGTGCTGACGTTTTTCAAGAAATCGTTGAAGGATAGAGTGAGCATTGAGGCTTTCCGGAATCATTTCAACGGGGAGCATGAGATCTCTCAAAGTCATGTCGCCCAGTTCCTCGCGCTGCTTCTGCAGCAGTGTATCAAAGACATCACGTCGATAGACAAGACCAACAATCTTATCAGGGTTGTTGTCTTCGCAAATGGGGAGTCGACTATGGGTCCAGTGCTTGGAATGCGCTTTCACATCAGTGAGTCGTAATTCTGCCGGCAATGTATAGACAACTGTTCTTGGAGTCATGATGTCATGCGCGGTCTTATCGTTCAGCTTCAAGGCGTTTTGAACCCACTGGGCTTCTTTTGGAAGAAGTGATCCTTCATCGGCACCGATCTGAGAAAGGGTAATAATATCTTCTTCCTTAACGGTGGCCTGCTCCGCCCCTGCTGTCCGGATCTTTGCCGTGATATATTGACTCATGAGAACAAACGGGTAAAGAACCGCGATCAAAATTTGAATTAGAAGTGCTGACTTCGGCGCAATTGTCTCCGCAAAGACGACTCCAAGCGTTTTTGGTATAATCTCGGAAAACACGAGAATAATAAGAGTGAAGCCTGTCGGGAAGACGAACAGCGTATAGAACGGGTCATCACCAAACTGTCGACCAACCATCACCCCGAGGATCATCCCGCCGACCGTGTTGCCGATGGTGTTAAAGGTAAGGATCGCCGATATAGGAAGGTCGACTTTTTCACGAAGCGCGCGCAGTCTCCGGGAGCCGCGAACACCATTGGCCACCATACCCTCGATTTTGCTCATGGGAACAGCATAGAGAGCTGCTTCCATCAGACTGCACATGAAGCTGATTCCGGCGGAAAGAACGACGACGATGACTATCGCCAGCATTTTTGGCCTTCTTTCATCTGAGAATCAGCGATGGTCGATCGAGGTTCCGGGGGGTCAGAGCCTGCATTCATAATGAGGTTTAAATTCTCCAGATCTTAGAAAGTTGCGTTAGAAGAAGATTTTCCAGAAATCGTTGAGCGTTACAATAACAAAGAAGAACAGGAGGAAAAAGACGGCACCATTCAGGAGCGGAATCAGGACCTGCGGGGGCACGGGACGGCGGAATATGGCCTCGAAAATGGCAAAGCAGATGTGGCCTCCATCCAGAACCGGCAGTGGAAGCAGGTTCATCACGGCGAGCGCGACGTTCAGGAGCAGCACGAATCTCATCCAATAGTCAAAGCCCATGGTCGACATCTTATAGGCTGCCTGGGCAATACCAGCCGGTCCGCTCAGGTTTCTGCTGACCGCTGTTACATTGCCGGTGGCGGCTTTCTTTCCAAGATTGCCAAGCTGTTGGACGTAGCGCACTACGAAGTTCTTGATACGAACGGGCGCATTCATCAGAGCGACTGTAATTGGCTCTTTAACAAGAACCTTACGGGCGTTTCCACCGATGATTCCTATTTGACCAAGGTCAGGATTCTCGTCATTCGCCCAGGGAGTAATTTTGAGTGCAATTTCCTCACCATTTCGGTCCACAAGAAACTCCAGTTCCTTGTCCGCTGACTTTTCGATGATGTAGGTAAACTCGGCCCAGTCATCAATGTCCTCATCTCCGATACGCAGTACGACATCACCTTTTTCGAGTCCACCTTTCTCAGCTGGAGTATTGAGGTTCACGAAATCGATATAGGCGTCTTTCCGGAAGAAGGTCTTAAAGAAATCTCTCTGCATTTCAGGTTCTGAGGTTAAGGTGACCGTATAGCTGTACTCTTCACCAGAATCACTTTGAAGGAGAAACTCGAAATCAAAGGATTCGATGTCTTCTCCGATCATCTGCCCGTTGAGCAGTGTCGCCATTGCGTTTCCAATTTCCTGATCGGTTTCAACGGGTATATCACCAACGGAAAGTATCTCGTCACCTGACTGGAGTTCGGTGTTGGCGAAGCCACTTGTAGGAGCAATCCAGGCGACCTTTGCATCGTATGGCGCATCTTCCTCAACACCGCGCGCGTACATGATAGCAACAACAACGACGGCCAGGAGAAGGTTCATAGTCACGCCGGCTGCATAGATGATGACTTTTTGCCAGAAGGGCTTTTTGTATAGAGCTGCCATATCCTCAATGGCCTGTTCCTGAAGCGAAGGTCCTTTTTCATTGTCCGCTTCGTCACTCTGCTCTGATTCCTTGGACTTATCTGCTTCAGAACTGCCTTCGATATACTCTTCAATGTCTGGATGAACAACTCCGCTCATTTTCACGTAGCCACCGAGAGGCACGATAGAGAGTCCATAAACGGTCTCGCCCCACTTCTTTTCCCAGATACAACGGGGCAAAAAGCCCATGGCTTCTTTATCAAAGCCGATGACGAATCTTTCGACAGGGACCTTGAAAGCCTTAGCGGCCAGGAAGTGGCCGAGCTCGTGAATAAAAACGGCAAGTCCGAAAGCCGTAACGAAGCCAAGGATCCCGATAATGATCTCGAGAAGATTGAGACCCATGATGTTGAATGATAGAAGAAAAACTGGTTCCATAAGTTGTTTAAGATTACTTTCTAAGTCAGCGTTTTGTGAAGAGATTGAGAATCAGGGTGAGGAGTAGACTCAAGACAAGACAGGTCACGATGGGAAAATAAACGGAGAAACCCTCTTTCTGGACCTTAATATCGCCAGGAAGGCCCGAAAAGCCGGCTTTTCCGAGAAAATACATGATGGCTCCGAAAAGGAGTAACATCCCTCCAGCCAGCATGGTGAACTTTCCAATCCCCTCGAGACCGGTCCCCATAGCTCTAAATCTTCCCTTTCAGAAAGCGAATGGCAAGAATGGTCGCTCCAACACAAATGAGAGAATCAGCGATATTAAAGGTCGGCCAATGGCTTTCACCGATGTATGCATCGATGAAATCAACGACATAGCCTCGGAAATAGCGATCGATGAGGTTCCCGATCGCTCCCCCCAAGAGCATGGCGAGAGCAATTCTCCCCCACTTCTCTGTTTTGGGCAGCGAAAGCCAGAACCAGATGATCCCGATGGAGGCAACGAAACTAATGACACTCAACAGCCCTGTTTTTCCATAAAGCATGGAGAAAGCAGCACCGCGGTTTTCGGCATAGATGAACTGAAGACAACCGGGAATAATCGTAATCTTTTCCTGCAATTCAAGCATTTCAAAGGTCGGACGATAGACACCATACCAATCCGGCTTGAGCGCTTTAATAGCCCAGAACTTGGTCAGGTGATCCAGAGCAAGCCCAATGATAGCGACTGCCAGAGAAGGATAGAGCAAGGCAGTTGAGTATTCAGTTTTCTTGTTTGAGTCGTCTTCTTTGGATTCAGGCGCCTGAACCTGACTCGTTTCTTTTTCAGTTGTTGCTGACACGATATATATACCTGAACCAGTGACTCAAATCTTTTCAATATTTTCGGTGGAGATATACCCCGACCTTCCATCTCTCAATTGTACTCTGATAAAGCCACTCCTTGGCTCCTCAAGAAGCTCAAGTACAGTTCCAGCAGGTAATTCTAGTTTGGCTGCAGATTCATCAGAGGGTTCTGACCGGGTAATCGCACGATCTTCAATGACCACGGCATCCGCGTCGGATCGACCGGGGCTCAAAGAAGCCCAGGCCATCGCACCTGTAAAGACAAAGAAGACTCCAACCCAGCAGAAAATGGCGATCCAATGTCCACGATCATCTCTGGAGCGTGACGCAATAATTCTCACAAACCCATAACACAGAACAAGATACAGGAGCTGAGCCACAAGAACCCAGACAACCGTTGGCACGCGCTTGAAGACCTCACTCAAGAGTGCTTCAGCAAAAGCCTCTCCGCCTTCATTTGTTGCGGGCTCAATGACTTCAAGACTCTGGCGTGCGAGGTTATCGGAGGGGTCAAGCTTGAGAGCGCGTAAATAGAAGAGAACGGCTTTTCCAACTTCTCCGCTTCGATATGCCGCTGTCCCCGCGTTCGTCCAGGTATCTGCTGTGGCATAAGGTGACTTACTGATCAGGAGATAGAGCTCCATGGCTTTTCGCGTGTCACCACGCTGGTAGGCCAGGTGAGCTTCCTCCCAACGAAGATTCGCCGTGGTCAGAGTACCCACAGCTTCAGGAAACTCATCATCCGATTGGGCAGGTAGACCCGCAGGCAAAAGTGCAATAAGAGTAAGTACTGTTATATAGACAAAGAGTTGAAAACTCTTAATCATAGCTTAGACTCCGTCTGGAGAGCCTCTGAGAGATCCAGAGATTTATTAACCAGCTCATCGATTTTGTTGTCAGACAAATCACCAGGTGCATAGCGGGCATTATCCAGCTGCTGCATGAATTCCTTAAACAGTTCTATCGTTCCAGAAGAGATACCGTTTTCTCGTAGCTCTTCAGCGGCGCTGTCAACCGTCATGCCTTTTTCTGATTTACCGGTGACTGCTGAGACAATGACAAGAACGGATGAAGTCAATGAGACAAGTACCACGTCTTTGTTGCCTGAGCCTTTATTGGCGAGCGCTTCACCATGCGCTTTCCTCGACTCTTTAACAGCTTCGCGCATCCGACGCTTGGGTGAGTTGCTGTCGCTGTTCTTTTTGGCCAGAAGAACAAAGCCATATAGAATCGATGCTAGAAAAGGAAGCAATTGGAGCCCCCAGAACCAGGGACGTGTATAGAAGGCTGATCCAGTCGACGCGACTCCTGCGGTCAGAGGAGAAGTAACAATATAGGCCACGTCCTGCCCGAGTTCCTTGGCGTCCGCCCTGTCTCCACTTGCTGGGAGAAGGCTACGCCCGCTTCCCGAGCCAGAAGCACCAGCGATTTGCTGTGTTGATGCGTTATCCGGGGTAATCTTGACAGAGATAGCCTCGCTGGAGATAACCTCCTGCTTTCCCGAGCGCGGATCAAACAGACTGAACTTCAATTCGGGGATTTCAATCTCTCCGGGACTGATAGCCTGATAGACATATTCAAAATCTTTCTGGGAGAGTAGATTTCCTCGGCTGATCTCAGAGCGCGAATCTACGCTTTGGTCAACCCTTGAGAGACTCGCAAAGTCGGGTAACTCAGGCTGAGAAATAAAGTCAAAAAATCCCTGTCCCGTAAAGCTGACTTTGAGGCTGATCAACTCACGCTGAGGCAACTCGTTTCTATCAACAGTCACTTCCATAAAGACAGGATTGCCAACGATCTGTTCAAGAGTTCCCGGCATTTTTTCCGGAGGGGATTTAACTGATACTTCCTGAGCGCGCATTTGCAGATCCGCAGCCACAGTGGACATGGTGCGCCATTGGAACATGCTGCCCAGATCATTTCTCCGTGGAGGCTCAGCGGGAATGTCTATCCTCAGAACCGGAGGAACAAGTCTGAGTTCGCCAGAGCGCGTAGGAACCACATAGGCTGTCATCACGCGACTACGAAGAAATTTTTTCCCTTTGACCATTACACTTTCCCAAGACATCTGGTTCCTGAGGTTTTGATTCTTTGCCGCATCAGGTACGATGAAATCGTTTCCGCTGATATTCTGAACAACCTGCCAGCGAGTAAATGCCTGAAGGCTTGGGTCACGGTAGACATATATATCGACGGGAACCGCCTGACCACGATACACTTCATCAGGAATTTCAGCGTAGGCGAAATAGCGTCCCTCAAGAACTTTATTGTTCTGAGCGCTGTTGGTTCGAGCAGAGATGATTCCTTCGAATGCATCAGACATGTTCGGAACATCGATGATCTGTAAATTAACTTCATTTGTCAGATAGTCACTCCCATTAATCGTTACGCGCGCTGGTGGAATAGTGACTTCACCTGTCTTTGTGGCCTTCAGCGTAAAGACTTGAGAAACTTTCTGCTCCCAACTCATCTTTCCATTAGAGTCTTGAACCATACTGCTTTCTCTCTGCATCGTCGGGCCGGAAACGAAACTGATGCCGTCTATACCAGAGAAACTGGGGTTCTTGACCTTTTCTGCAGCGATTGGACCAGATACAATAATCGAGTACCTGAAGAGATCTTCTACAACGATCCGCTCAAGATCCACTTCGGCACTGATCGTGACTCCTGCGGGAAGAGGACGCTTGGGAAGTGCAGCACTGAGAGGAGCTGCAATCAGCATCATCAGCGAAAAAATGGAAAGAAAAAGAAGGCTGGAAACCTTACTCCCCTTCATATTCGCCTTTTGCCAAAGAAACTTTTGAGTCGTGGTGTCTATCATTACCAATCCTTTTCCGGGTCTGGCTGAGAGATTCTATTGTGACGTTTCTGCAGGATAATATTCTCAAGATCTCCAAGCATATTCAGCAATTCTCTGGCTTCCTCTTCGGTCAGTTCCTCAGCTTCCTGGGCTTGTGATCCCTGACCCTGCTGCTGATTTTCCTGGTCCTGTGGGTTGCCCTCCTGCTGCTGATCCTGGGGCTGTTGTCCTTCCTGTTGCTCCTGATTTTCCTGTTCCTGCTGTTGTTCTGACTCGTTCTGTTCCTGCTCTTGCTGATCTTGTTGTTGTTCCTGCTCCTGCTCTTCCTGTTCTTGTTCCTGTTCTTGCTGCTGTTGCTGTTGTTGATCCTGCTGGTCCTGTTGCTGCTGTTGCTGTTGCTGATCGGATTCTGAATCACCCTGTTGTTGCTGTTGCTGCTGTTGCTGGGGAGGAGGTGTCTGTGTATATTTCTGAAGAACCTTCTGAATTTCTTCCCGATTAATGCGTGCATTGTCGTTGCTCGGATCAAGATCGAGGGTCTTCTCGAAAGCGTCCAAGGCATCAATGGCCTGTCTGATTCCTGATTCCCTCTCATCATTGTCAAACGCCTCTAGAGCCTGTTCGAGACGTGACACTCCTGTATTATAGATAGCTTTACTTCGGAGGTCTGCATCGGCTCCGGCCAGGGACATGGCTTCTTCGTAGAAGCTTACCGCTGAATCATGCTCTCCCTTTTTGGCTTTTGCCAGTCCAAGGTTGAACGCAGCGACGGCCTGACTGGGATCCTCAAAGAGTGCATCGCGATAATACTTTTCCGACTCCTCAATACCGCTCAGGGTTGATTCGCCATCAGCTGACTCTTTTTCTCCAGATTCAACGGATTTCTTGTAGGCGTCATTGCCTCGCTTAACAAGTTCCGGCACATCATTCCACCAGGTAAATCCCAGGTCTTCAGATTCTTGAGCGTCTGTATAGTCGACGACTAGAAAAACGAGCGTACTGACAACCAGAGATTTGAATAGGATACTCGTTTTCATCAGGCGACAGCCTCCTTTTTCTTAACAGCACTCTTTCTTCTTCTCTCGCCAATCAGTGCCTCAGCAAAGAGACAAAGAAGCGCAAGGCCGAGAGGCCATTGATAGCGTTCTTCTCTAACAATTCTCTTTTCTGCCCCAAGCTCGTAGGCTTCGAGGTTTTGCAAATCACCTACGATGGGACCTGTGTCGAGTCGGCCAGACTGGCCAGGGACATAAGCCCGACCATCAGTGATATTCGCCAAATCGCGAAGTATATCTCTATTGAGTTGGCTCAGGACCTTTTGACCAGAAGCATCTTCTTTCAAAGTACCATCAGGCATTCTGATCGTCGACCCATCTGTCGTTCCAATTCCAATCGCATAGATAGGGACATCCTGCTCAGCTGCTTTGTTGGCAGCCTGTAATATAGCAGAAGAATGGTCCTCACCATCAGTAATAATAACGATCGCATTCTGTCCACCTTTAACCCTGTCAAATGCTTCCAGCGACGTATCTATAACCTGAGGAATATTTGTTCCCGGATAAGTAACTGTGGAATAATCCATCTGTCTTAGCACGTCCTGCATCAATGAAGCATCGGTCGTAAGAGGGCATTGCAGGAACGCTTCGCCCGAGAAAGGCATAATCCCAACGCGATTTCCGGGTATTTCTGCCAGAATCTGCCTGACCAGGGTCTTTGCATACTCAAGTCGCGAAGGAAGCACATCGGCTGCTCGCATGGAATCACTCACGTCAATGGCGAAGATAATGTTAGTTCCCTTGCGCGAAACTTCTCGTTCTCTTTCACCCCAATATGGACGGGCTGCTGCGACCAGTGAGAACACCAGCGCGAGTAGGATGAGTACCCCTTTATGAAAGCGTCCTCGCCTGGAAAGACTGGCACTTAGATCTGCCCAGTTATCTTTCACGATAAACTGTGAAAGTCTGGTCTCTGTTTTCCTCTTCATGATTGACCAAAGAGCAATCAACAACAGGAGCACAGGGAACAGGAGAAGGATCTTAGGATATATAAAGCCCATCAGGGGATCCTCCTTAACCAGAAAGCCCGCAGAAAGAACTCAAGTCCCAGCAAAAGCAGGGCGGGAAACCACGCAAACATAAACTTCTCATTAAAGTCTGCCGTTTCGTCCGTTTCGATTTCTGTTTTTTCAAGCTGATCGATTTCCGCATAAATCTGGTTCAGAGACTTTTCATCAGTCGCATGAAAATACTGTCCGTCTGTCATCTCTGATATTTCTTTCAAAGCTTCAGCGTCAAAGCTTGCGGGAGCTCTGAAGTTGAAAGTCCGACCTCGTGCTCTCATGCCACCACCAACACCAATCGTATAGACGCGGACGTTAAGAGCTTTGGCAATCTCTGCTGCCTGCATCGGATTGATCTTTCCAGCATTATTCTCGCCATCGGTCAGTAGAATCGCGACACGAGAACGTGCAATATCGGTTTTCTCTTCCTGCTGCTCCATTTGCTTAACAGCGAGGGCAAGGCCTTCACCAATGGCTGTTCGTTGATTGCTGATAATCTTGTCCTGCACCGATGAGAGAAACAGCTTTGCTGTTTCCATATCCAGAGTTGGAGGGCACAAGACCGCTGCTGACTCACCGAAGAGAACAACACTGACGCGATCTGTCTTCCTGTTATCAACGAACTCGATGGCAGCCTCTTTTGCGGCTTCCAGTCTATTCGGAAGAAAATCAGTTTCCTGCATCGACCCCGAAACATCCAGCACGAGAGCAATATCAATCCCCAAAGCACTGGTTGTATACTCGACGAATCCATATTGAGGCCTTGCAAGAGCGATGACTCCAAGACAAAGAGCAAGGCAGCGAACCCAGGGAAGGAAACGGAGCGCGCGAACCTTCAGAGTCTTGGGAAGTTGACCTACAAAAGAACTGTCACTGTACACAACGGAAGGGGTTTTCTTTTTCTCTCCACGAAGCTGAATAGCGAGAAGAATAAAAGGAATCGGCAATAATACCAGAAACCAGGGGTGGAAAAAGCGATAAACAAACTCCATTTTATCAGGCAGCCCCCTCGTTTGTATTCTGCCCAGAAGAAGACTGACTTCCCTGAGCTGGTATATTGTCGAGTCTCACCTTTTCCTGCTTCAGAAATCGACGTATAGTTTCGCAATCTTTCGATGCAAGATCTTCTGTTACAGGCTGATTCGCAAACTTCGCCATGACCGTGCGATTTAGAATCTCAGGCAGGACCTCAGAGTCCTCTACGTTGGATAATTTACCATGGACAAGTTCTTCCGACAGTTCATCATCAGTCAGCTCCATCGCGTTGAAGGTATATTGGCGTTCAAAATACCGACGAACGATTCCTGACAGACCTGTATAATGGAGATTCGCCCCTTTAGTTCGATAGACATTGAGTGTCGAAAGCGCATCAAGATCTGAGAGTGCTTCATCAACAGGAGGCAACAGAACGATATTTGCCTCAACAGCGACGCCGGTTGCTTTCGCACGACGTAGAATCAGAAGAATAATCAGAATGGTAAGGATTAACAGGACAACAAGAACAATCGTGCCTATAATTAAATACTTCCATGTATAGTCGAATGGAATCCCCAAAGGATTCGTTGTTCCCTTGAGATTCTCAAGATTCGCTTCACCGGTAGGACCAGTAATTTCAACCTTAAAGAAAGGAATGCGTATTGTTTGCTTTTGGCCGTCATTGCCTACCGTTCCTGATAACTGGGCAGGACCAACTTCATATTCGCCAGGTTTGAGTCCTCTGACAGTAAGCTCAACGCGACCGGGCTCATCCATGACAGCTTTGCTGACAAAGAATAAGCGCTTTTGGTCTTCGGGGAATTCAACTTCGATGTTTTCCCAGCGCAGCTGCGCTGGCAGCTGAACCAGCAGCTCGATCGGAGCTCCTACTTCAGCGACCTTTGGTGAAAATTCAAGGTTAATACCTTCTGTTTCATCAGGCTTCGTTGGCAAAGGAACGCTAGTGTCTTCTGCATACGTATTGATTTGGATCATACTAGTCAGAAGGAAGATCAGCAGGAGAACAGATGTAGGGAACCCATGGAATTGAAACTTCATATTATCCCCCCAACCTGTGTATGCGCTGAGTAAAGAAATTGATAAGCGGAGGTGCAAAGTCTCTGTCTGTTCTCAAAGAAATATGATCTATTTTGAGGGAACTGAGCAAGCGATTCAGGTTAGAACGCTTCCGTGCGAAAATCTTCTCAGCCTCTTCACGGACCTTTTTGCTGGAAGTGTCGATCACGCCAACCTCACCTGTTTCCGCATCCTCAATAGTCAAAAGCCCAACATTGGGAAGTTTAATCTCTTTTGGATCGGTAATAGATATCGCAATAAGATCGTGCCTCTGTGAAGTAACAGCAAGGGAGCGACGTATATCCTGATCCTGAAAATCGGAAATGAGGAAGACAATAGACTTTTTCTTCTGCAGCTTATTCAAGGTTTCCAGAGCACTCGCGATATTAGTTTTTTTGTGGTGAGCATCACGGATAACTTCTCGTATCACGCGAAGTCCGTGCTGACGTCCTTTTTTGGGCGGTAGAAAAAGCTCTACTTCGTCCGAAAACAACATGAGCCCAACGCGATCATTATTGCGAATTGCCGAAAAAGCCAGAAGTGCAGTTACGATTGCTGCCAGTGATCGTTTCCTTCTTTTGACAGAACCAAAAACATTCGATGCAGATATATCGACGGCAAAGAAAACAGTTAACTCACGCTCTTCTACATAGCGCTTAACGTGAGGGTCTCCTGTGCGAGCCGTGACATTCCAGTCGATGAAGCGGATATCATCGCCAGCGTGATACTCTCGTACTTCGTTGAACTCCATCCCCTGCCCTTTGAAGGCGGAGTGGTATTCACCAGCCATAACGTTATTGACCATGCGCCGCGTCATGATTTCAAGACGGCGTACGTCTCCCGCATCTTCTAATACTTCAGGTATAGGCATGGCTCAACTCCCTGTCGATATACAGGAGGTGATGGACCAGATCGTTGAGCGGATATAATTACGCTTCAAGCGGGTCATGGAACCTCCACTTGATCGAAAATCTGCTTCACGACATCATCTGTGGTCAGTTCTTCTGCCTCGGCTTCGAAAGTGATTGCCAGACGATGGCGCAGTACATCTGGGCCGATAGCTTTTACGTCGTCAGGAGTCACATGAGCGCGTTTCTTTAAGAAGGCATGAGTCTTAGCAGCCACGATCAATGCAATTGAAGCACGAGGGCTGCCTCCTACAGAAATCACTTCTTCAAGCGCTCTTCCTTCATGCGAGCGAAAGTGGATATTATATTCACTTGGATTTCGAGTCGCACCAACCAGATCTAGAACATAATTCTTAACCTTATCGTCTATATAGATCTTATCGATGACTGCACGAGCTTCCTGAATTCTAGCTGGCTCAATAATTGGTGAAACCTTTGGTAAATCGGCGAAGGCGCCGCCAGGGTTTGATACGGAGGTCATCGAGTCGAGAATATTCTTCTCTTCGTCTCGTTTTGGATAGTCTATCCTGAGTTTAAAGAGAAAACGGTCAACCTGTGCTTCGGGAAGAGGGTAGGTACCTTCCTGCTCCAATGGGTTCTGAGTAGCGAGAACCATAAATGGATTCTCGAGCTTATAGGTTGTGTCTCCAATAGTAACCTGACGCTCCTGCATTGCTTCCAGCAGAGCTGCCTGAACTTTCGCCGGGGCGCGGTTAATTTCATCGGCAAGGACGATATTGGCGAACAGTGGCCCAAGCTTTGGCTCAAAGTTCTGTTCTTTCTGGTTGTATATCAGCGTTCCAATCAAGTCCGCCGGCAGCAGGTCGGGGGTAAACTGGATCCTTGAGAAATCCGCGTTCACTGCTTTGGCAAGCGTCTTACAGGTCAAAGTCTTGGCAAGACCAGGAACCCCTTCCAGCAGGACGTGACTGTTAGATAGAAGGCCGATGATCAGTCGGTCGACCATGTATTTCTGGCCTACAACGACCTTGGAGATTTCTCCGGAGAGCTCTTCAACGAAAGAGCTGTGCTGTTCAACTTCACTGGTTAATTCTTCGAGTGTCGCACTCATAAGAGTGATCTATCCTTTATTATTGATTAGTTGTCTGTAACTTTTCGATCTCTATATTCACTTCCACATCATCGCGTTTTACAGTAATAATGAAGGGCATGGTACGATCAACTTCTTTCAACGCTGCAGCAAAATCGTCATGATTTTCGACAAGAGCACCATCTACCCTCACGATAATATCGCCGTCCTTCAAAGCGGTTTGCTCGAGTGGCGAGTCTTCAGGTATATCCATGATGATCAGCCCTCGATTGATAGACGCCGTCGGAGGGACTTCAAACAACTCAAGACCAAGGTAGGGATCAGCTTTGTCTTCTTCCAAGGTAGGATCCTCTTCGACATCCTGAAGTGAACCTACCTGGCGTTCCTGTCGCATATCATCGAGAATTCGTTCATCTGGTCTTTCGGCAAGATTCGCCACCACATCAACTTCAACTGGTTGTCTATCTTCGTTGATGCGGATCACACTAATCTCAACAGCTGAATTGACGGCGTTCGAAGTGATGACCTTAAGCATATGATCAGAGCTTGAAATCTGCTCCCCTTCTATCTCCGTGACAAGGTCATATTGCTGTAACCCGGCCACTTCCGCTGGACTGTTTTGCTCAACGTTTTCAATGATAACACCCATTGGAATGCTGATTCCATAGATATCCATCAGCTGAGGGCGCCGTGCGAGATTGCTCATGCGCACCCCTAGATATCCACGACGTACCCGGCCGAGGTCGATCAATTGATTAGAGATGCGTTTAGCATCATTACTCGGTATGGCAAAGCTCATCCCCTGCCAGTAACCTGTGTTGCTGATGATGGCATTGTTGATTCCGACGATATCTCCATCGAGGTTAACCAACGGTCCCCCACTGTTTCCTGGCTGAATCACCGCGTCGGTCTGGAGAAGTCTTTCGAGAGATATATTGCTTCCAAGATAGCGTGATTTGCCGGAAACAATTCCTTTTGTGATCGTGTGGTTGAAATTCAAGGGGTTACCAAGGGCGAGCACGAATTCGCCAATGGCAACTTTATCTGAATCCGCGAACTTCACAGGCTCAACTTGAAGATCCTCTGGCATAAGGAATTCGATTACTGCGAGGTCGCTCAGCCTGTCACGTCCGATCACTCGCAGACCTTCACCGCGCAGAATCGTCGTCTTGGAAAACTCAGTCGAATCTTCTTCCAACTCATGAAAAGTCAGCTTGAGTTCAGTCCTGTCGTTCAAGGGCTGAATGACATGGTGATTCGTCAAAACATAGCCAATATTGTCTTCGCGCCTGATCAGGACACCTGAACCAGAGACGGAGTCCTGAAAGGGCCCATCAATTCTGAAGTCGGGTCCTGGCTGAGCTGTTAGTGGGCTCTGCTCATCCTCCTCCTCATCTGAACCATCTTTCGGTTCGATGGAAATGTTTACAACCGAAGGCAGAACAAGCCTTGAAACATCAATGTAAACATTTGCATCGAGCTGCCTGACGGCTGATTGAGCAGACACAGGCTTCGACCAACTCACTGCCACTAGTGAAAGTCCAATGAGAATCGCTTTGAATAATTTATGGTGAGGGACAATGTCCATTTAAGAAACTCCCTGTTTATGTACCGGGTCATCCGAACGGCTGGAAGATGAACCGAAACAATCTTTATACCTTGTAGAGTAAAAGATGTGAGATAGCTGACAAGCGATATGTTTTGGTCTTATACGCCTATTTTATTAGCGTTTCGTGGAACGAGCAGAATCCACCGAGATATTGTGACCAGCCAGTTCTTCAGGATGTTTGCTCGAATGATTGATATTCCTGAAATTCAGGTCAGGGCCGTCATCGACACTCAACACCCAAAACGGACAGGATGCGCCACTCTGACTCAAAATCTTGAAACAGGACTAGAAGATTTTGTACTTAATCTCGACTTCGTCTTCACTGTCCCTCGAACTGTCCGCTGGCTTCTCTTCAGCAGGTTCTTCATCTTTGGAAACGGAAAAATTCGTGAAGGGCGAAGGCTTCCCACCGTTTCTTGCTGCCGCCTGAGGCGGAGCAGGAGGAGCAACTTCCTCATCATCGGGCAGTTCAACTTTCTTCGGAAGCATTGAACCCTTTGGCTCTTCAGGCTCAATCGGAGGAAGGTTTGGCTGGGGTGGCTGAGCCTGGGACTGTTCCTGCTGACGCCGTTGATCGGCATCCAGTTCAAATCTGGGTGGAACGAAAATATCCGAGACCTGAGAGTCGCGACTGCTTGGCGCCCTCTCTTTGATTCCCAGGAGATGCATCATGTTGCCGGTTAATGAACCATCCTTGGGAGCAGGTCCGCGTGGTACAAAATTATCCTTGGGTTTTTCCTGAACACCGGGGGCATCAGCACCAACAACGCCCTCAGGTCCTCTTATCTTGGACTCCCGAGTCACGTTCTTTGGCTGCACGGCGTTCCGATAAAGTACTCCATCATCGGCAATCGGCTCTTCAAGTTCTTTCGAGGCAAGTACGGTATCCCTGTTGATTTCAAGGCTTCGCATCTGAAGTGCGGCGTATTTTATCAGAGCCGAAGCCATGACATCACTGACAGAGAGAACGATGCCTTTCGGCTGCCACCAGTCCGTATGAAAGATCTGACCGCCAACCATTCCTTCACGAGCGTTGAATTGTCCGTCAACTTCGGCAACGAGCTGCATTGAAAAAAAGCGTGAGTCTTCTGCGCGATCAAAGTAGTAATCATCACCAAGGTATGAAGCGAGCTTCACTAAATCGCCGTATATCAACAATCCAGATGGCCCGGTGGTTGGAGACGCCACAGAGGAAATGTCACCACCGCGTGTCTCAACACGATAGGCGCCGGCCATCGTCTGATAAGGGAAATCTACATTATAGGCAAATCGCCAGGTCATGCACAGGTCAGCCGCTTTTCTGGCAAGCCTCAACCATTTCGTATCTCGATCAATTTCGTATAATGCCATATACGAGATCAACGCCCAGCGATAATCATCTGCAGAAGGTACACAGTATTGATCTTCCAGGGAACCATTCAGTTCCCACTGATGGAGCATCGATGAATAATACTCGCCGGCACGACACGCAACTTCCTTAAAGTGCTCCCGCTGCAGAACTGATGCACCAAGGGCCAAAGCAGCAATCCATGCCATCCCGCCAGAGCCAGAAAAATCTGTCGGTCTTCCAGTCGTCAGATCGAAGTAAACAGGGAAACATCCATCATCACGCTGCGCTCCCATTGCGTAATTCAATGAGGAGAGAATCGCCTCAGCCCAGGAAAGATGCACCTGGTTATGTTTCAGCTCAAGACCTGTTGCCTTAAGCATGAAATAGATGGCTTCGGCAATGGTTCTAGAGTGCCCAGTTCCCTCTTCAGGGCCGAAACTACATGACCATCCATACTCCTCTGTCCATACGGGGAAGATTGTTCCGCAGGGTGAGAGTTCAGAACTGAACTTGTCAAAGACTGAAGCTCCCGCATGGATAGCTTCACCATTGTTTCCTTCTCGTCCCGCCCAGAGCATCGTATAGGCAGGCAACCCGCCACTCAACCATCCCGCATGCATGTGCGGTCGCTCTACATAGCTGCTGTCCCCTGCGAAATGACGGTCGAAACAGGCGGTCTCGTAAACAGCTGATTGCCGGTGGTCATAATGATACTTGAGCAGCCCATCGAAAGCGATTCCCTCAAGCTCCTCGGGAGCTGTAAGCCGAGGGGAAATCATGTACTTTTCCTTCAGCTGATTATATAGACTCCGAACCACACGCCGATAAGCGTTCAAATCTGGCGCACCTGCACCGAAGACAACAGATGCTCGGATAGGAGTTTTCGATGGAAGGTAGATAAAAGTTTCTTCTGGATCGGTATCATCATCGTGACAGAAAGAAAACTTGGCGGGATACTCTCTATAGGGAAACTCAACACCAGAAACGGGATGCCCCGTATCCGTACTGAAATACAGACCGCTCATTCCAATACCATCGGGAGTCTCTTCTGATTCTCCGAAGGATGGCGGTGAATAAATATAGGAAAAAAGATTGTGAGTCCAGCAGCAGACAACAGGCAGTGCAGTTCGATCTGAGCGAACTGCCCACTCATTGCTGACAAGCTGACGTATATCTTTACCGAATTCCGAAAAGCCAGGAAAGATGCCCTCAACATTTTCAGGGCGATTCTTGTTATACATGAACCCAGGAATTAACCAGCGCGGATCGGCCTCGCCGGTTGCATCCAAGTGAACGGAAAACCTGACCTGCATATCATCAGAGGCGTTCTCGACTCTGAAGTTGACCTCGAGCCCATCAAGATCACGGCGATAGACGATTTCTCCATCGAGAGCAATTCGCTGTGTCACGGACCCATGAAAGGACGCTCGCCCATGTCCATTCGCATTAATGCGCTGAATGGTAAAGATCGCGGGAGGACGCTCCGCTTCAGTCATTCGAAACGTCAGCAAAGGCGCAGCTACCTGCTCCGTAGGGAGACCCTTACGGATGATTTTCAACCCTTGTTGTTCAAGAGAGATGAGGAAGCTTCCTAAGTCTACCTGTGATGCCAACGAATAATCTCCAGCAAGTTTATAGCTTATGACACTTCATAGTTAAAGGGAATCGCTATGCCCATGGCAAGCACGTTCTCCTTGTAGCTGCCAACGAACTTTCAGAGAAGCACAATGAATTTCGAGGGTAAACCATGAAAATAAATTCAACCCATGTTTCTTGAATGGTTCAGGCGAGGAACCAGGCTCCGGGGAGATCCAGAGTCCTGTGAACTGAGTCGAACAAAGGCGGGACAAGATACACCAAACCCAAAGAGCAAGCAAACCCCTGAAAACCGAGGAGATTCTTTTTGGTCTAAATATGCCTTGTATGAAATCCGGGATAAAGAGCGACATTGACGCGAGGAATGAAATCCGCTCTCTTCTTGCGCAGAGGTTACGAAATACTGTCGGCGGAAAACACCTTTTCACATGCGAATTCTCTTCTTGAGTAGAACTGATCAATGCCGGGGGCCCATGGCTCGCGCTATCGCGACAAAACTCGCCCGAAAAGCGGATCTGTTCGATACAGTTTTCGACTCAGCAGGCCTGGACGCGGCAAATGGCTCAAATGCAACGCCCGGGACCATCGTTTTCATGAAAAATGAAAAGGTGAACCTGACTAACCACCGTTCAAAGAATCTTTCTCCTCAATTGGCTGATGGGGCCGATATTATCTTCTGTATGACCAAAGAACTGACAGAAGATACTAAGAAGAAAGTCGGGAAGACACTCGCTCAAAAAGTTGTGTTATTTACCGAAGGGGTCGACCTGGATACGAAACGAGGAGACTTTGAGCCGCCGGCTTCCGACACGATGAACGCTTATCGGATGCTTTATGCCCATCTCTCCGCCGCAGCAGGTAGACTTGTTAGAACGCTGGAAGACCCAGGCGTCTGCCCTGAATATTTTGGCGCCAAAACGCTCCCGAAAATGTATAAACCAGGTTCTGGAGGAGCTGGACCAAGAGCAACAGAATCAACGCTCGACCCTGAAAAACGCCACTTCCTCGCAAACCTGATCTTTGACCTCATTGAACGAGCCTTTGAACCTCAAACTTCCTCGTATCTACAAGAAACACTCAAGATGCAGGGTCATGAACTATCCTCGCTCGAACTGGAAGAGCTGCTTCGACAAGACCTCCACTCTCTCATCCGAATGGATAAAGACGGAGTCTGGCACCTGATCCCTGGAGCCGCTGACAAGAAGAAGCAGAAAGCTCGGAAGGAAGCGCGTGAACGCGCCGAAGAAGCCCGCCAGCAAAAAGCAAAAGAGAAAAAAGAGGCGGAGAAAAAAGCCGATATTAAGATGACGGAAGAT
Source organism: uncultured Candidatus Sumerlaeota bacterium (assembly GCA_964437365.1). Lineage (GTDB taxonomy): Bacteria > Sumerlaeota > Sumerlaeia > SLMS01 > SLMS01 > CAYTGM01. The sequence goes on from CAYTGM010000038.1 coordinate 23,494, forward strand.
CTCGCCTTCGACGTGCTCGGCATTAAACGGGAAACAGAATTCGAAGACGCACGGAAGAAATACCGCGCACTTCTCAAGCGCTATCATCCCGACAAATTCCACGACGATCCCGACTTCCAGGAAATGGCAGAGTTCAAGACTCGACGCATCAACGCCGCCTGGGACTTTCTCGAGAAGACCCTCAAACTAAGCGAGACTTAAACAGATTAATCCAAGAGTTTGATACGAGCCGGAACGAATGACTGTGCTCTGATCTTACCGATTGTCTGGTGGGATAAGTGACCTGATTGCTTTAAGCTATCTTGAAAACCACCGATTATCTCCGATGTACACCGAAGTAAACAGAACCAGTTTATAGTGCGTAAGACAAAGACCGCAGCTGAATGGCAAGGTAAATACAATACCAGCATCTTCTAAACAGCGGCTATGACAATTCCTTCACCATCCTGATTATCATGTAAATCTTGTCTATATACATAGTCTTTCACAAAACATCAAAGCTCAATGATCTCGCGCAGAGGCGCTGAGGCGCAGAGAAAATAGTCTACAAAGACAACATGGAAACATATATCCTTGAGTGATCTTCAGAAATAGAGTGATCTTCAAAAGTAGATGGAAGCAAGGTTATAGAAGCATTCCCATAACATGGTCGAGTTCGAAAGAGACGTGTGATGCTCTCGTGAATATTGCGTCTATCCCTCTGCGCCTTGGCGCCTCTGCGCGAGTATATATCGTTCAACCTCGTGGAATTAGACATAAACACGCTGGGTCTGACCGAAACCTCTTTCCCCACCCGAGCGAAGCGAGGCATTACCGCAGGCCTCGGCCTGAGGATATGATGAACATCATATACATTAAAACCCTTTTCAACGGTTTACCCTAATGCGCCAAGGTTCCCCCTGGGAGGGCTGATCGGTGATCGGTGCGGTTAATGTCAGACTCGGGGAACAGCGAGAAAATTGAGAGGAACGTTGAAACTTCCGAAACTCTTCGTTCTGGCCAACCCTGCTTTGACAATACGGCTATAAGCTTACCAACCAGTAAACAAACTTCCTTGTCTCGGCCGAGCTGTCAGGGCCAGCTCGGTTGAAAGCGCTGTCAGGGCCACCGCACTGCATACCAAGTGATTGTAAGGCGCATGCTGGGAAGCAGCCTGGAAGGCAAACGACGTAGATTCAACACCTCACTTCAGCCTACCGTTTACCTGCCACCGAAAGGATTCGGGACCGGCTCTAAAGTTGACTCTTTATAGCTTCCTCCACCATGCCTTTATTTCTTCGTTGATCAAATCCCGGATTCTCTAACTCACTTTACCAACTGCGGGAGCAGTTGAATTCCCACCTGAATACTGTACTTCCTACGAGCGAAGCGAGGCTTTAGTCGAGCCTCGTACTTCAGTGCGAGGTCAACGAACCTCACACACACCCCTACAACTGTTTCAACAGTTTGCCTCTGTTGAAAACCGTTGAAACGGTTATTCTGCATAATGATATCTGCCAACCTCGGGTTGAAACCCGAGGCTCGGCTAAAGTCTCGCTCCGCTCGGACTAGGAGAAGTAATACCCCTAAAGTCTCATGTCCTTATGAACGTTTAGCGAAGGTTCCGTTCAAGAGTTGAAATATGCGAGGACGAGACACTTTTAATCCCTCCTTCACCCTTCTGCAGTCATCCTTTTATACCTGGAGATATGCCCTAAAGTTGTGGATGACATTTGAGAGAGAAGAGTGCACCCGTTG
>CAYTGM010000039.1:0-22053 GCA_964437365.1 uncultured Candidatus Sumerlaeota bacterium
CGTATACAGAATACTGATAATTACAAGTACCGCGATAGAGAGAATGGAAAAACATTGGACAATCAGGGAACTAGCATTATTTGCTTCAAGAGATGAACCAATATACCCGAAACACATACTTGCAAAAACCATCACTAGATATACAGCAATCATAATCATCGACTTTCGATGAAACATTGCAGCATCTTGTATATCCTGATTGGTTGAGGTCATACTTTTATTTCCCAAATAAATACTCAAGGCCATAGGAGCGAAGGTGCAGGTTACGGCGCAATTGAAAAAGAGTTGCCAGGCTTTGTTAGAGTCCAAGCTCAAGCTTCGCCTCGAGCAACAATTACATTTCTTTGATCTTCAATGAATCTATAGAGATGCAAGAAAATCTGTTTTAAAGCTTTCTAAATAAGACAGATTGAGTATTCCATCTTCCTCGACTGTTCTACACCGAGTTGAATGATGAACCTAGTTTACCTCATGAATATATTTCATATACTCATCATATACATCGTCATCGATTTCCACGTCTCGATTACCTCCGTAGAGTCGGTCATTTAAATCTTTTCGAGGCCCCGAGATCCAATAACGATCTCCTGATTCCACTTCGAAATAGTTTGCCTTAAACCCGGTTCCCTTGAGACTTTTGAATCTCTTGCCTCGATAGTAGACCGTCTTGCCAGTCTTTGAAAAATAAACACGGCCGATTCTGGCATCACCTTCCAACCCCTCTGACTTGTCTTCGATATACATGATGCGAGACCGTACGAGCTTAAACTCCGCCGGAAGCTCTTCATCATTCTGTGCCTGTTCTTGTGGCTTTCCCATGTGTCTGCCCCATCTCATTGATCATACCCCTCCAGCACGTTCTTTCCGATCACCTTGCCACTTTCCTGAAGCTTATGAGCTTTGATTAATGTCTCAGCGCTTATCTTTCCCAGGTTCTGATTCATGTTGGAGATCAGCTCACCTTTGTCTATCATTTCAGAAACCTTGTTCAAGAGCTTGTGCTGCTCGTCCATATCCTCAAGGTGATGCATGGGGCGTGCGAACATGTATTCCCAACTGAAGCTGAGAGCCTTTGGTTTACCGGGCTTGATATCAAGAGTCTCGGGATCGTCTATAAAGGCCACATGACCACGAGGTTTTGTGAGTTCGAAGATCGCAGAAAGATGCTGATCCGTGCCTGTAAGGGAGGCGACATATTTCGGCTGATGCCCAAGACCCTTTAATTGATCGACAAGTGATTCGTGATGATTGATGACGTGATCAGCCCCCATCTTTTGAACCCACTCGACAGTTTCGGGTCGTGATGCCGTAGCGATGACCGTGAGGCCGGTCAGTTGCTTCGCCAGCTGGATGAGTATAGATCCAACTCCGCCGGCTCCTCCAATAATGAGGATGCTGTCTGAGGAAAGTTCATAGGCATGAACGCGCAGACAATCAAAGAGGAGCTCCCAGGCCGTTATAGACGTTAGCGGGAGAGCCGCTGCTTCCGCGAAACCAAGAGAAGTGGGCTTCTTCCCAACGATTCGCTCATCCACAACGTGCAGCTCGGCATTCGTTCCGGGTCGTGTGATATCGCCCGCATAGAAGACCTCATCGCCCGGTTTGAAGAGAGTGACCTCAGAACCAACCTCTTTCACGATACCTGCAGCGTCGTAGCCAATAATCTTTGTGCCACTTTCCGGTGCCATCCTGGTCCGTACTTTTGTGTCCACGGGGTTGACGGAAATGCCGCGGATCTCGACAAGAAGATCTCTCGGTCCGGGGGTTGGGGCTTCCGTCTCAAAATCGATGAGCGCGTCCGGAGCATCGATGGGTCCTGTCTGTTTATAGCCAACTGCCTTCATCGCATACCGCCTTTTACATGAATGGTGATGATCGAAGAGTTAGCCTGAGAGGTGATTTGGAGTCCACCTTGAAATGAGGAGACAGAGAGAAAAGAGGTTTCTTCATCGGGCGTTCCGATTTTCTTGAATATCATGAACCTCTTTTCTGTAGATATCCATGAAAGGATAACTCTGATGTTTGGAACATTCATTCTACTGACACTCACCGCTTTTGTCTTCTCTCTTCGCAGAGAGAGCTTTGCCGGATCGTACTTTCGGCTGTGCCTGCTGATCGGTGTCTTTAGTGCTTTCTTCTATACAATCATCAGGTTTGAAGAAGCGACGTTCGATAGCTTTAGTGCTGTGGCGGTAGGTGGCTTTATCATGTCATCGATTGCGATCGGTGTCATCAACCCCCCGCATTTCTCTGGAACCAGAGAAGGAGTTCGTCCTGAGGCAGATAATAATCTCTCTTGACTCCCCTCGATGAGGAGGCGAAATATTAGCGAAAATCATATCAGGGGATAATCCGATGAAAGATCTTATGCTGTCAGAGGTAGATTTTGTTCACGAGTTCATGATGCGCGCCTTGCGCCCACTGGAAGAGGCTGATTCCAACTTTAAACCGACGGAAGAATCTTACTCTGTCGCTGCCCAGGTGATGCATATCGCCCTCACCGTTGATTGGTTTCGGGAGGGTGCGTTTGGATCTGGATTCACCATGGATTTTGAGGAACACGATCGACAGGCGAAAGCCTGTACATCGCTGGAAGCAGCCAAGAAACGTTTTACGGAAGAGATTGAAAAGTTTAAAGAAGAACTCAGTGCAAAAACCGAGGAAGAACTGTGGGAGCATTATCCTGAAGGTTCTATCATTGAAGGACCCAAAGCAGGGATTGGGTTCAGTCTTGCCGACCACTGTGCCCATCATCGTGGCTCACTGATGGTCTATATTCGCCTCCTTGGCAAGACTCCGGTAATGCCCTATATGGACATGTAGGCAGGAATAAAAAGCCGGGACTTGAATCAAGTCCCGGCTTCACTACTTAGTTAAGGGTTTATTCGAGATCAGTTACTATCGCAGGTCTCTGTATTTGACGCTGAGTCGTAAGTCAATGAACCGCCCGTGACACTATCCACACAGACAGTAAAGGAAATACCTCCCTTCGCCGTCGCAGAGGTATCAAGGACCGCAACTCCACTGCTGTTTGTTGTCTGGACAACCGTCTCACTGTAGGTACCCGAGAAAGTTGCCGTCACGGTTACGCCGTTCACAGGTGCGCCATTGTTATCGAGCACTGTGATGGTGGCTCGGCCACGCTTCTTGCCCTGCCCTGCGTCAACGAGACTTGGGACAATGGAGCTGACAGACATCGTTGTTGCTGCCCCACTGCTTTGAGGTGTGGCAAATTCCTCATCGGAAGCAATGCCTTCGTTCGAGGATGTGTCGACAGCAGATATACGATAATAGTAAGTTGTACCATTCGTCACGTTTGTATCGGTGTAGTTACTGGGAACGATACCACTTGCAAGCAATGTGTAGCCGTTCGTACTGGTGAGTGATCGATAGACCTTGTAGCTGGCAATATCTGATTCGGGGTTATCGGCCCAATCAAGAACAACTTCTCCATCTCCACCTGTCGCGACCACACCCGTTACAATCGAAGGTGGCGTTGTATCTGGTCCAGATTCAGGAGTGGCTGATGCTTCGTTGCCGATCAACCCTTCGTTTTGAGAAGTATCAACAGCAGCAACCGCGTAGTAATAAGTCGTACCATTGGTCACGGTGGTATCTGTATAGGCGCTGAGAGTCACACTTTGTGCAAGTAATCCATAGCCGGACCCACTGGTTAAAGAACGATAAACATTGTAGCTTGCCAGGTCAGGTTCGGAATTGTCATCCCAGTCAAGAGCGACTTCACCATCACCACCTGTAGCAACCAGGTTTGTTGGCGATGCGGGAGGAGTTGTGTCACCACCGGAACCACCTTCAGATGTAATTGCCATATAGTCAACATAGACAGAATCAAGAGACTGATTTCCACCTGATTGATCCGTATCTGAGACCTTGACGTAGATCGTACCAGAAATACTTCCAGGGAATAGATAACTGTCTATAACATTATCATCAGATGACTTGTTAACAGTCAGCATTGGTGTGTAACTGCTGTTATCTGACGACCATGAAAAAGTAAAATCATCACCTTCACTGTTAGCATCTCGCCATGCTTCCAGATGGAAGGCATGAGAAGTTCCAGCAGGAACATCGAAGGTCCACACATGATCCAGTTGACTGAAGCGATTTGATGGAGGACCACCACCGCTGACGGACTCCGTGAGCACTTCGGCCACATTGTCTGATATATGCGTATCAACATAAGAACCATTCGTTGATGAGGCGTTGCTGGAGAAGTCAGCCGTCGCAAGGCTTGGTGGTGTTTCAATTGCACCGCCTACATAGCGTATAATGAGTTGCGGACGCCATGAAGGTGTGCCATGCTCAGCGGTTGCGTAAGCAACATAATCATCTGAGGAATCATCGTTGTCATCCGTTGCCAGGGGATAATGGACACGGAACTGAGTCTTTCCGGTCAGGTTAATGAGGCCGAGGTCTGCCTCTTCAAGACGAGCGTAAGCTGTATAGCCATCACCATAGGCAGGCCAGGCAATTTGAGCAACATCTTCAGCTGTTCCCGGTGCTTCAAAGTCAGAAGCTTCAAGGGCTGGACTGGTGCCAAAATACCCGGAAGCAACGTCGACTTTCTGGAACCCAGTCCATGGATCAGCCACGCCTATCGGTATATTATCACCTACATATTGAGTACGGGAAATACCGATTTGAGCGCGCGTTATGACAGCGTCATCGGGTAGAACAGATGTATCAAAGGAAAGAATCGCGCGGTGAGCCTGGTTCTGAATGCTATCACCGATACGCAGAGAGGTTCCCGTGCTGTTAGCAGATCCACCAACTCCAGTATCATTTCCGCTCTCCGTTACATAGCCGTCTTCTGAGGCAACGGAGTTCAGGATAATCTGCTCTCCCCATTCATAGGGAGGAAGCGGCGCCGACTGAGCTGGGTCTGTGCTGTCAGTCATACGAACGTGATCGACTGCGATGGAAGAACCGCTGGCATCTGCTGGGTCGAGACGTACCTTGGTAATCACACCATTGGTTGTACTCAGTGCGTCTAGATCAACAAAGTAGTCCTGCATCGATCCGTCAGAGGTAATTGGGAACGTAACAGACTTTGTCTGATCCCAAACGGAATCTGTAGCGGTAATGAAGTAGAGTTGTGCAAAGTTCCCAACGGTCTGACTCATGCGAACCCATGCATATGGGTATAGATTTGTGTTTACCCAGGTTGAGTCTGAATGAGCAAAGGCATCGGCACCGGAATCACCAACGAGGTTGCCTCCAGTAACTGCCGCATTAAACCAGTCGACAAAGTTGCTCCATCCTTCGAAGTCGCCGTTTGTTTCAAAGTCCCACCAGCGCTTTTCATTAACAGTTTCGAACTCAGCTTGAGTGTTGTTGGACATGGTGAAATTGCTCCAGTCCCCGTTTGAGAAGAAGGGAATGGGAACATCGATCTCGGTGGTTCCGCGATACATCACGTTGTCAGTAATCGTACCGGTAGAATTTCCATAATGCCCCTGAACAACAGCGTTGCCGTTATCAATCCATGGGTCACGGCTGTTATTGTAAAAGGTGTTTCCAGTGACGGTGAGGTTGGTGTGATCACCCTGAGTATTCAGAATGAGCAGTCCCGCGCCATCATTGTTATGGATCGTGTTGTTGCGAAATATACAGTTGTCTGTCGAGCCCTCGAAGTCAAAGCCAACACCGTCTGCTGACTGAGCACGGTCGGCATAGGAGAACTCACAGTCTTCAATGGTAAAGTTCTTAGAGGCCTGAATCATTCCAAGACTGAGGCCCGACCAGACATCGATTCCGCCACTACCTACAGCACGAACGCGTCTTGCGTGACCGCCATCAACGTTCAGAAGCGTAAAGGCACCGTACATACAGCTTCCGGCAAAGCTGTCTTCGATAATCAGATTCTTCAGCCGGCTCTTATAAAGCTGAGGGTACCAGTATCCCTGAGAAAAAATATGACCTGCTCGAATCGCTGTACAGTTCGTTATGGTCAAACCGTCAAGAAAGGTAACCATCTCGCTACTATTCCAGGCCTGACCACCCATAAATACACCGGAGGAGTAGGCCATCTCGTAATTATGTTTCGAAGGATCAATGGTTACATCATCCATGTCTTCGAAATGGCAATTGTCTATGCGGACATCAAAGTTTCCGAGAGGATCCGTCCATTCATACCTCAGAAAGATACCCACTTTCGACGTTTGCATATCCAGGGAATCGAAGTGAACATGGCTGGGATTATTCCAAACGATACAACGGCCAAACTCCTTGTCGCCTCGAATCCACTTAGGTCGGTCTCCTGTCCCGTACGGAGTAACGAGGATCGGATCTTGAGCGGTACCCTTTCCGCGGACGTTCATTTCATCCGTGAACGTATCTCCGCGGGCCAGGTTAATACTTTCACCGGGTAAGATTTCACGATCACTGAGTTTGACAAAGGATGCCCAGGGAGTTGAAGGACTGGTTCCGTCGTTATTGTCATCCCCGGTACTTGAGCTGATGTAATAATTATTTATCGTATTGGTTGAAACGAGTTGGGCGTTGTCCAAAGCGACGTGATAGCCATGAAGTCGAACACGAAAATTGAATCCGTTGAAAGAGGCAAAATCTGAGCTGTTGAATCCAATAGTGACCGTCGTCCATTCACCTGCTGGCAGATCGAAGTCTTCAAGAGATTCATTCCACGTTGGATGGTAATTCTTTTCAGCGAATGGCGCTGTCCAGGTGTCGGTTTCTTCGATAAAGAGCGAGGCGCGACTCGTCCCCGTCGTGAGAGGATAGACATCTACCTTGAAGAGGTAGCGGGTATCTGGTGCAACGGTTCCCGTCTGTTGAAAGATATGGAAATCATCGGTAGCTCCCCAGAAGGTCTGATTCCCGTCGGTCGTGGGATAAGTTTCCAATCCGCTGAGGTCGTACGTCGTGCCAAGACTACCGGCTCCTGCTCCGGCAGTACCCCAGCCATCGACACCAGCGTACCAGTCGTTACTGACTGATAGTCCTGGTGATTCAAAACTGGGGTTAGAAAGAGGATAAATTGTGTCTCCCTGCACTCCAAGCGGCGCGAACATCAGGCTGAGAAATAAACCGGTGCTTGCGGCGCTTCCTTTCCGGAATGTCATTAAATGGTTCTTCATGCCACCTTCCTTATCATTATATAGTCTGGGATTTACCTTTTCTTGAGATATCGCCGCGTGCTCTACCCCGTGCAGATCGAGCGAATGTGGCAAATAAGCAAAACTTAAAGGTATAACCCTAGGATGGCTAAAGACCACGTTCACAATTTCTAAATCAATGTTAATAATTTTGAATAAGTACTTGATCGTTTAGATAATAGATAATCCAAGGGTTTTTTCCAGCCTTTATTCAGGGTTATCCCTAGCCAAACACCTGGTTTTCCTGATATTCCACCAAGTGCATAGGCGAATGACCCCGACTCATGATGGTCGGCTGAGGGGCGTGAAGCGGTGAGTACTAAAGGGAGTGGTTGGCACCACACTCTCTGATTTGAGGGATCTACCCGAGGGAATGATGAGGTGTTGTTAAGGCGGCCCTGGCCTGCGAGGCCCTGGTCCGCCAGGCCCACCGGGACCTCTGCCCACCGAAGGTCCCACTTTTCCTCCACCCATCTTCCCGGGACCACCGATGCTGGGTCCGCCTCCCATTTTCATGAAGCGCTGTTGCTTCATTCCGAAGCCCGACCCAAGGCGCTTGTTTCCCAGGCTCATCTGCTTCTGAAGACGATTGATGGGAAGCTGATTAGAGTTCCATGCCATCCCTGATGAACCCATCGATTTCTGTCTGCCGAAGCCAAAGCCACCGCCACTCCCTGACTTACTGACAGCCCCGAAAGGCATTGCTGAAGAGGCTCCCTGTTGGGGAGCTCCCATGGCTCCGAGTTGTGCACCGGCTGAATATTTCCTGGCATCCTTAGCCACTTCGCCACTCTCAAGAGCTTCCTGAGCCTCGTTCGCAGAATTCTGAACCTCATCAATGTTATCGTTCAGTTCGCTGATATTTTTATTATAGTCTTCTATGTTCTGATTCAAATCATCGAGCTGCTCTGTATATTCATTCACTGTTTGGCTAAGTTCACCAGCCGACTGACTCATCTTTTCAACAGATTCGGATTCGACCTTTACCTGAGGCTGAGGGAGAGAAGGAGGGGAAGCTTTCGCAGAATGATCCTTTCCATGTGTAGACATGTATTGCTGAGGCCTCAGATCTGTGGGAACGAGATTTTGATTCTTTCGATACTCGTCGATAATCTGATACGTGCCTGCCGGATCTTTCTCGGCATATAAACCTGTGACCTGAGTTGCTAATGGATTTTCTGTGAGAGTCTGAAAAAGCTCTGGATATTCACCATAGATATATGCCGCAGCTGAATTGAAGTTCTGATCGTCAGGATGCGCCTGTTTAATGAGAAGTAAGGGTGTATACCTTGAGGCGCTGAAAACTGCGTCTAGAACGTCATCAGGATAGGCCGCAAGAGATCCGAGCAGTTCTCGGCGATCCTGATCGGTAACCTGCAAAAGGATATTTTCCGCCTGCTCGATTAATTGCTCGTCCAGGACTGGCTGACCAGCAGACGCTGGGGGTGCTGGCTGAGCAAAGGCCTGATGGTTCAGGGAGAGCGCGCTCATGAGAAAAACGAAGAGAAATAGCTTCTTCATAGATCAAGTCCTCAGTTATAATTTGTGCGGCAAATGTTTATTATTATCAATGGTTTCTAGTCGAGGATTTTCGCGTCTAAGAGTCGGAAGAATTCATATAAATGCTGGAGAACAAGGATATTTGCGAACATCTGTTTTCTTTATCGTCTCTCATTATACAGGAAAGCACACCTTCTTGCTCACCTGTAGATGAATCTTGGAAAACACACAGGATTCTTATTGCAACACTATTTCTATTCCGAAACAGCTAAGGGAGAATTAGCCTAATGGAGATGCATTGAATGTCGAAGAATTTAAAGTTTCAGGGGACCAAACGATTTTCGTCCAATTTATTCGCGATGAGTATATTCACAATTTCCTGCGGAACGGTTTACTCGCAGGGGTTTAATTTCACATCTGCCTCTGTGCTCAACGACTATGCAACCAGCGACTCTGTTGATGAATTCGAGCCTCGGCTTGTTACGGATGGCACAGGTAACTGGATCGCTTACTGGAGATCAGAGGAGAATATTGGAGGAACGACCGGTACAGACTTCGACATTGTCTATGCAACTTCGGATGACAACGGCGCGAACTGGAGCGCGGCGGCAACGCTCAATTCCAATGCAACAAGCGATACTGAGAGCGATTCGGGGCCGGATATCGTAACAGATGGAAATGGTATCTGGGTGGCTGTCTGGCAGTCGGGAGATGATCTCTCATCTACCATCGGCAACGACGTTGATATTCTCTTCGCCCGCTCTACAAACAATGGGTCCAGCTGGAGTACTGCTGCTCCTCTGAATAGTAATGCTGATACGGACTCAGGGAATGATACTTCGCCTCGTCTGGCCACCGATGGAAACGGGAATTATATCGCTGTGTGGTCATCTACTGACACTCTTAGTTCTACAATCGGAGCAGACTCTGATATACTTTTTTCCACATCCGATAACCACGGGGTTACCTGGAGTGCGCCGGAGGCACTTGCATCGAATGCTGCGAGTGATTCGGGAATTGATAGTGATGTAAAAATTCAGACCGATGATAGCGGCAACTGGATTGTCGTATGGGAATCAGATGATACCTTGACTAGTACGATCGGCTCTGATGACGACCTTCTCTTTTCGCTATCCACAAACAATGGCGGCGATTGGAGTACGGAGGCCATTCTCAATACAAACGCAGCTTCAGACTCGGGTAATGACAGTGAACCAACTTTTGCAACTGACAAGTCGGGAAACTGGATAGTTGTTTGGACCTCTTCTGACAGCCTAGTTAGTACGATAGGCACCGATTTTGACATACTTTTTACCCGCTCTACAAACAACGGCACAAGCTGGTCCTCACCTGCGGCGCTCAACAGTAATTTCGCTGGAACGCTTGGAGACATCCAGCCGCATATTGCTTATGGAGGTGGAGAGTTTTTTGTTACCTGGTCTTCGTTTGATTCTTTGAGCTCAACGATTGGAATTGATCTAGACATATTCGGATCCCGCTCTACCGATGGCGGAGCGACATGGGAAACCCTTGATTATGTTAATGACTATGCAGCCAGTGATACAAGTGTCGATTCTCATCCTGCATCAGCTGCCAGTAACGGCGGCTTCTGGATGACAATCTGGAGATCTGAAGTAGACCTGGGTAGCATCGGTACAGACGACGACATCCTTTTTGCCACGAGTACCTCACTTCCTGTCGAGCTGGATCAGTTTATCGTGGAATAGAGGTCTAAAACAATTGAAAGACCAGTGTTGAAACAGCAAGGAAGCTAAAAGATTCCATTGGACTTGGTGCAAACCTGATACTGCAATTGACTCGAATCAGTGTATCAGACTAATTTGCATCTGGCAGCATTCCTCACTAATTTATTTTTTTCCATGGTAGAATACGTAAGAATATATGGGAGTATTTATGAAGAATGAGTTTGAACATCAGAGTATTATTCTATCTATATTTGCGATCGCTTTTTTGTCGTATACCCAACCGTTGTACTCCGACAATTGCATTAGCTTTTTCTTTGATAACACATTTTCGGCAGGGACCAACCCGGGAACATTGGACACTGGCGATTTAAATGAAGACAATATCCCTGATATCGTCACGGCAAACGAGAGTGCTGATTCAATAAGTATTCTCTATGGAGATCCATTTGATGTTTTTATCTCTGGGGGAAGTATACTTGTCGGAGATGAACCTCGCGACGTTTCTGTCACTGACCTTGATGGCGATATGAATCTGGATATTATTACAGCAAACAATACATCAGGCGACTTTTCGATTCTCAAGGGGAAAGGAGATGGAAGCTTTGACCCAGTTTCCCATATCCCTGTAGCCGAATCTCTCAACAGTGTCGCTGTCGCCAATCTAAACTCTGACTCTGATGATAACCTCGACCTTGCTGGAACTGTTTATGATGGCGATCAGGTTGCGGTTCTTCTCGCAGATGGGAACGGAGGCTTTCAGGCCCCAGTCTTCTATACAGTTGACAATGGACCGAGACAGACCATTTCTGCAGACCTCAATAACGACCAGAAGACCGATCTTGTCACTGTCAATCAAGCCAACAGCGTCTCGATCCTCCTCGGTAAGGGCGATGGTACATTCAATTCAGCAGTCAACTACAATGCTGGAACAGGACCAGAAGCTGTCTATGCATCAGATTTCAATAAAGACGAAATCATAGACCTTGCATGCGCCAATGACGGGAGCAGCGATGTAAACATTCTTATCGGAAATGGTGACGGAAGCTTCAAACCGCCCGTCAGCTATCTGGCGGGAAATAAGCCTACACGTCTTGTCGCGGTAGATATTGATCGAGACACCATTCCTGATCTGGCCGTAACAAACGAACTCAGTAATGATATATCCATCCTTCGGGGTCTGGGCGATGGAACTTTCATAAAAATAGATGATTTTGAAGTCGGTGGGCGCCCTGAAGATATTATTACCCTCACTCCTAAGCCCAATGGAGCTCCTGCTCTACTGACAGCAAACTATAATGGCAACGACGTCTCGCTCCTGAGAAACACCTCATGTGCTAGAGTTGCTACCGGTCAGCTCATGCTGTCGCTCCTGGCGCAGATAAACCCTCCCGCATCAAACCCCGGCGGAGGAATTGTCAGATACCTCTATTTATGGGAAAGCGATGGAGGGGACACTGCTATCGAAAGAGGCCCCACCACGAGACCTTTCGACATTCTCTCAGATGGCGATGAAAATTCTGCATTCGATCCTGGTGAAACATGGACGGTTACTGTAACCGCTATTGATGAAGAAGGAACCCAGATTCAACGCATTGTTGGAACGTATATCATTGGTCTTGACGGAAATTCTCTCACGTTTGATGGATGGATGACACGGTAAAGAAACCACTGAGATACTTATTCAAGTGAATAGAGAAGAACCTTGATAATGCAGTGCGGAATAGATTCGAGTAGATAGGAAGATGCTTTATTGTGGAACCCCTCCGCAATATAGACATTTTGGAATCTGGTTCCGGATTGGCCTGCCACAACTCTGGCATTTCGGATCTGGTCTTGCACCTTTAGCATGCCCTTCATCGTCTCTGAGATCAGGGAAGCCGAAGACACTTCGAATCTCCTGAAAGTCGATCTTACCGTCTTTAATGCCATCAGACTCATCAACCTTCTTCATGAGTTCCTGAACTTCAACGGCGCTCAGATCAGAGACCTCGCAAAGCTTTTTGAAGAGTGCCATGACAACCAGACTCATGACGTCAAGATCTGCTTGCTGGCGATTTACAGTGTTTTGCAAAGCCCTGATTTTCAGCTCGGTTGAGAACTGACGATCAGTACCTTTCTGCATCAGTCTTGTCTGTTCCTCAAGTTCGTCGGCGGCGCGACGCGACTGCATGGCAGTGGACTGATCTGGGAATAGGAGATCGAACAAACTCATATACACTCATCCTGAAGGAATTCTGTCTGCATTGGTGCTCGTTGTCCGAACCGCCGAAACTAAACTTAATACTCGCAGGTAGCAGATCTATTCAAAGGTGATGAAAGGTCAATGTGAAGAGTTTAGTATGTTCGCTAAACCGGACTAGAGATTTTACACATTGAGGACTAACCCCAGATGACAGAAATCAAGTTTGCCATCTCAACACAAGGAATGATCTTAATAAATCTTCCATGACTCTTCTTCAAAGAACCCATTAATATCTGACTCGTATGCGCCAATATCCGAACTGATACCGAATGGTCGTGCCTCTCCTCGCTGATCACTGTCTAAAGTGCCGCCCCCAATCAGGACTTCTGAGCCAGCATTGATGGCAGGGCTACCCGTGAGAAGAGCATGAGTTTCTGTGTCTCCGCCATTGTCAGAGAGCGTTCCGATAATTGGATCTATCCCGGGGGCTTCAGCCCCTACTTGATCAGTTGTTTCAAGTGAAGTGAGCAAACTGTCTGGATCGAGCCCGATAAGATTGAAGCCTTCGCTCTCGAATAGATCGTCATAGTGAGATCCAAGATCTGGTTGGCTCGGTGAATTATTCTTCGCGACTATATTATTCTTGAGCCTGGTGGAACCAGTATTTGCTTCGATTGAATAGGCGATGCCTCCACCTATACCAAGCGCCGTATTGTTAGTAATTGTTGAACTCTCGATGGTGCCTTTACTCACGACAAGCCCTGAACCGTTCTCTGCGGAGTTTCCGCTCACCGTGCATAGCTGGACCATCATCATGTCCGTGAACAGGACACCACCCCCCCTTCAGGTAGCGAATCACCAAGTGCTTCATTATCGGAAATTGTTGTTCGCAGAAGAAAGATACTACCACTGTTATCTCCGCTGCTGCCTGTGCCATAAATTCCACCTCCGTCAGATACAGTATTTACACCTCCAGAAACTCTATTGGCTCGTATAGTTGAGTCTCTAATGACTACGGTAGAATCGTAGGAATATATACCACCACCGTAGCAGATCAGTGTGAAAAACTGATCTATTGAATTCTTGCCAATTGCCAGATTATCTGAAACTGTGGAATTTGTGATTCTCAGCTCGCCTTCGCGAACAAAGATTCCGCCTCCGTAGGAACGGCCAGAAAGACTGTTTGTGTGATAAACCACCCCTTTTTCAATAATTGCATTTTGAATTGCCAGTTTGCCTCCATTGATAACTTTAATGTTACCTCCTCCTTCGGTTTCACTCTCCCCTTGCATATACCGCCCATGCTCGAGCCGTAGATTCGACGAGTTTAGATCTCCACCATCCACGGTAAAGACACGACGATTATGGGTACCTGTTCCTCCCAGTTCCTCGGGCAAGTTTCCAGCAGAAACAACCCGATCATTGGGCGTGTCTCCGTTCCCTGTGATCGTTAGAGAATTTCCGCCATCAGGAACTATCGAGGGCAAACTTTGCGTGAGCGTAATAATCTCCGTATCAAGTATAATAGTATCAGCCTCACCATTACTGTTAGCAGTATTGATCGTTTGAATCAATTGGATTTCATTGCTGACAAGAAATGTGGCCGAGTGAGCTCTCGATATAATCAAAATCAAAGAATAAATTGCCAACAAGTAAGGAGAAAACGAAGGTTTAAAACATGTCATCAACAAACGCCTGGTGGAAGAATATCGAATAAAAACATATTCATGCTTTGGGCTGTCAATCATGAAGAAACAGGGGTACTGTTTATTGTTTGATGAGAGGGGTTTGTAGAATCTATAAAGGTCCAGCTTGATGAAGAATAGCGTGATGAAGGCCAGAAAGGGTTGAATCGATAAGAAACCCTGCCAGACTCTCTTGAGCATGGCTAACGGACATTCTGAAATCCAGAGCACTCTATTCGGATATCAATTATAAGATGAACCAGGAACTTTCCCCCTATCTTTCTATACCCGCAATGCACCAGCACAGGTTAGAGTTGCTCAAATTGGAAATTGAACGATGGACGGGTCCACTGAATCCTGAGGATCGTTATGAAAAGGAAACCCTCTCAGCTCTTGAAGAGCGGCTTGGCCACAACCTGCCAATAGTCTTTTTCGAATTCTATAGGATAGCTGGCAAGGCCTCATCTATCTGGAATCAGCAGGACCACCTGCTTAGTCCTACCGAGCTACTCATCAAGGATGACAAACTTGTCTTTATCCAGGAGAATCAGGGGGTAGTCTGGTGGTACATCAGCGTGGAGGAATTTGCCTCCAATGATCCGCCTGTCTATCTTGGTGGTGATCATGAGAGCATCGAAGCCGAGGAGCTTTCTATGTTTCTACTTGCCTGGTTTCTGTACTGCCTGAAGTGGAATCCAAAGACGAAACACATTATTGGCCACTGTTCAAAAGAACTCGTGAAACAACTGCGACAGAGCTTTCCTCAACTACCACTCACGATTGAGGGGTTAACATCCTCATCATTTTATGGCTATCGAGATATCGTTGTAGAAATTGACTCCGCAGACTACGCTTCCATCAGTTGCCGTGGTCTATCTGACTTCGATGAAGTGCTCACGTATATGCGAGACTATGAGTGTGATATTGTTTACGCCTCGTGAATCACGATAAATTCATCATGTTATTCTCAGAGCAGTCGAAAATTCAAAATTCAAGCTGGACTCATCATCTTTTTTTGAATATTAACGTCCTCAGAGGGTATAAGATACGGCTACCCCCCTAAAGAAAGGATTCTTCTGTGAGATTTCTTCATCCCACGACAGAAAAGGTGAGTCTTTGGCACTTCCTCACGATTTTCACGATACTTCTACCTGTTTATCTTACGGCGCAAATCCCTGATGTTCCTCCTGACGCTTCGTTTCTAAACGACTATGGGGGAATTGTTCATCAATCTGAATACAATAGAATTGGACAAGCTCAGCAGACAGCCTATGAGCAACATAACACGCCGATTATTGTCGTCACGATCCCCAGTATGGCTGCCTATGGCTATACAGACACTTCCATTGAAGGTTTTGCCATGCAATGGTTTAACAAATGGAAGATCGGCACACTCAATCGAGATCAGGATGGCGCCAACAAAGGTATACTCCTCCTTGTCAGTGTGGGCGACCGGAAAGCAAGAATTGAATTAGGAGCTGACTGGGGTCGCAAATGGGATCCGTACTGCCAGCATATCATGGATAGACAGATTATCCCTCAATTCAAGCAAGGGAATTTCTCCGGTGGCATCGCAGCTGGTGTGGAGCAGCTATCGCAAATGGCCTCGCTTGGTCCGGAAAGTGTCCCGCCAACTCCAACGGCGATGGAACAATTAACACATCGCGTGTCATCTAACGAACCTCTGACTCCGGCATCGTTAATTCCTGCAAGCTTCGCTATAATCATGTTACTGGCAGGAGTTGGACTGATCGTCCTTTCGATATTCTTCCCCAATCAGCGCAAGTATCTATTGATCGCAGGTTTCGCTCTCATCGCATTGGCATTACTCACCTGGGTAATTCTCGTTATCATCGCCATTATTCTGGGTCGTAAAGATGGAGGGTCCTCTGGCTTCGGAAGCGGAGGCTTTTCCTCAGGCGGAGGTTTCAGCGGTGGTTTCTCTGGTGGTGGCGGTGCATCTGGTAGTTGGTAAGAAAGGGTCTCTCTATGAATAACGCATTACAATTTCTCAATGAATCTGATAAGAAGTCTGTCGAACAGGCAATCGCCGAGGCGGAGAAGCTGACCTCTGCAGAGATCGTCTGTGCAGTCGCGACAGAGTCCGGACGCTATGATCGTGCGGAGGCTTATTGTGGTTTGCTCGGCAGTGTCATTTCTCTTGGAGTCTTACACTGGATTGTCTATCAGATATCTGTTCAAAATGGCGGCTGGGAAATCACGGCAGCTCCTATAGGCTGGCAGATCGCAGCGGTTGTTTTCGGCTTTATCGCAGGAAACATTAAAGCCAGTTATATCCACTCCATTCGTCGATTCTTTACATCCGCAACCGAGATGGATCAAGAGGTCGAACGAGCAGCCTCCTATATCTTTCGCAGCAAGGGTCTCTCTCGGACAGAAGAGGGAGGAGGTGTCCTTCTCTATCTTTCGCTCTTTGAACGACGTCTGTATGTACTGACGGATGAAGGTGTGCAAAAAGTGACGGGGCCAGAGTTTGCTGGAGAGCTCCGTGACCTTGCACAAGCCGAGTTGCGTACAAATAACCGAGCAGATGCTCTGATCAAACCAGTCAAGCGCGCAGCAGAAGCGTTAAAGGAATCCATCCCTTGCAAAGCCGATGATGAAGACGAATTGAGTAACGAAGTGATTCTCATTCATCCCCGACCATAAGTGGGGCTATACAATAGATGGGAAGACAAACGAGCTTGCTTAAGAAAGAATCTTAAACCACAGACCCAAACAGATAGACACGGGTAGAGTGAGTCACTGCAACTCGCATAAGACGTCACTTTCTCCCGAGCCCCGCTCGTCCCTTTTCACCCAAACCCTGGACGACGGCACCACTATAGATTATCCCAGCGTAGTGACATACCTGGGATCGCTCGATCTCCTGATCGGCCTGTATATAATATTATCACCTAACTTCATTTATCGAACCACGGACAAGACACGGAGACACAGAGGAAATGAGAACCTCTTCATCATAAGACACGACGGACAATCCCATCTTTGAGAACAGGAACTTTAAAGTTGATGAGGAGTCCAACCTGAATTGATCTAAGTCGTGAAACCGATAATCTTCTTCGACGGCTTCTGAATAATTGAACTCACACTCCGTGCCTCCGTATCTCAGTGGTGAACCTTGCAATACTATGGGTCATTCAAATGAGACTCACTTCGTACTGGAAGCCCTTCACCTTATATAAACATATAATCTCTACGTACATTGACATTCACCACTTAGTTACGGATGAACACTGATTAAATGATCAGAGCAAACGTCAGAAGGAACCACTATCTCCCGAGCTCTGCGAGGCTCTTCACTCAAACCTGAGACAATGACACCGCTACAATTCTCCTCAGCGGGGCAGCACCCCTGGGACCGCTCGATCTCCTGATCGGCTTGTATATAATATCAGCTCCTAACTTCATGTATTAAACCACAGATTCACACCGATGAACACTGATTAAATGACCAGAGCAAACGCCAGAAGGAACCACTTTCTCCCGAGCCCGCTCGTTCCTTTTCACCCAAACCCCGGACGACGGCACCACTATAGATTATCCCAGCGTAGTGACATACCTGAGATCGCTCGATCTCCTGATCGGTCTGTATATATAATACTCGAAACTTCAAAGTTGAAACCACTGATTCGCAACGATAAATACAGATCAATTGCCCTGTCCGAACCCTGAGCCCAAAATGAATTTAGGGTCTAGCCATGAAGAACTGTGGCCAAAGCACACACGTCTGTATTGATGGCTGGAAGATTTCATTACCTGACTAAACTTCTCTCTGCGCCACTGCGCCGCTGCGGGAGATTTATCACCCCTGACTTCCTTTACGGCAAGTTGCTGGCAAACCACCTCTTTCTTGACCGTGCTATGCATGGGCATTGATATGCAATGCCAAATCATGAATGATAAAGCCAGAGGTCCTGACAGTACATGGAAAATCGTGGATAGCTCCTTCGGAAGCCCCCCTGGGAACGCCGATCGATGATCGCTGCAGTTAAAGGGAAACCCATTGTCTACTAAAACATTACTGATTCACACAGATAAACACCGACCATTCCTGTGTATATAAGGATATCTTAAAGGTGTAGTGTATGGCGTGAAACTGTTTGAGTCAGAACTCGGCGCCTTTACTTTTTGCCAACGTTATCATGCCCAGAGAAGGATTAGAAAACACCGGAGATCGACAACACCTTGACTAAACGTGAACAACTACCAGATAGTCATGAAATGACACTTACTTTGAACCGATGATCGCACCTGTGTATCTCAACAACTTCGTCGCGCAACGACGAAGCCCTATGAGGTTCACAGTTTTGTGCAGTAAGTCGGATGATGGTCTGTCGAGACGCAACAAAGTCAACGATCAATCAAGGCTCTGAAATTCGCAGATATTCCTCCCAACAGCAGATGCATTTTTTGATTGCCTTGCAGTAATTTAATCGGAATCTGGCATCATTGGAAAATCAGAGCATGATGGCTCAAAATAAGAAAGGAAACACCATGAAGTGTAATCCGATCGGATACCTATTGGTCTTCTTAATGACCATTGCACCAACAGCACTAATTGCTGACTTGAATTTGCCTGAAAATTGGGAAGAGATGGAGATTGAAGCCAAGTGGACCTCTACCAGAATTTCATTTGATAAAATCATCGAGGACCTTTCCGATGACAGTTCTCATTTTGGGTACGAAATGAATGTCCGTTGGGGAGGAATTCCGAGGAAGTTCATTGATCATTACTATGATACAGAGCAGGGAGAGTTGATGGAATCATCACACGCACTGCGTCATCGAACTCGACTAACATCCGCACCACGGACTGATTCTAGGAATCTATCCACTCTCCTGAACTGCACTTGGAAAAAGGACTGGGAGCGGATACAATACAAAAGCACGCCTATAAGACAGGGGGCCATCTGGTTTCGAAAAGAGGTTGGAGATTGTAAGATATACGACGAAGACAGCGAAGATTTGTGCGCAGGCATCAGTTCTGCATATGCATTAGAGATCATCACAAGTCCTGACATTGAACACGAAGCCTTGTCCATGATGATAGCTGATCATCCAAGCATAGATAGATCAACTCTAAAACCATACCTGACCGTGACAGATTTCCGCTACCGTGTAGAGTTCAGGATTGATGGTGAGGCAATTTTAGAACTCAGCATGGACCACCTGATTTCAGAAAATCTGGTAACGGGAATGATCGTCCGGGACTATGAAGTTGAACTTGAGCTCATTGCTGATGCTCCGACTGCGGAAAACCTGGAGGAGCTCTTTCGCCTATCTAATTTGATTGAAGATAAATATGAACTCATTCCTTCTTCAAGAAGTAAAGGTGGGAATGAAATCCCTGATCGGAGCACTTGAAGCGTCCGTATTATTCCTGCCATTGGATGATTCACGTATATCCTAAAACAAAGTAAAGAACTTCAAATAAACTGATCTCCAAGCGCTCTGCTTGTCATTCCTGATAGATTTCAGTCAACTCAAGAGGGGTCGAATCAACAGACGAAGCACCTTAGAATTCGATTTTGGGGTTAAAGCAGGAGTTAACTGCGAATAGGTTCATGCCCGTCTAGTTGTGCGTTGGGCGGCTGAGCGCATTTTCTTCAGGGATCATCTTCGATTTCTCCCAGACATCCTCATTTGAGTAGGGTTTGAACTCTAACCGAAACACTGTATTGCCATCGTATAGGCGTTCATGCACCAATGGGACTTCGGCATGGGAATCTGCAGTTTCATAGAAGTATTCGATGTCGAAAGGCCCTGCCCCTTCAATTATCTCATCGATTTTTTTCTTCGCTGACATTGCAGCGCCTTTCTTAGCGAGTGTTAGTAGCGCATCAACTGTACCGTCGCTTAGCTCTACAATATCGACAAGCAATTCGAGGTCCTTTAATTCAAAGTCACCCTCCTTGCCAATTTTCTTTTGTAATTTTCTGAGGTTCCTGAACGCATTCTCTTCTAAAACCATAACTTTTAAATATATGTTACTTCCTGGTTTCTGAATTGAAATTGGCCAAAGATACTTTCCGTTACTTTGAGAACCTACCTTAGATGAGATTTCACGTATCGGTAGCTCGGCGCCTTCAGCATCAATTTTATCCCAATCAACTTCTGGCACTATCTGAGATTCCGTATAGCCAAACCAGCAGGAATAGTTTACATCAGCAGGTAGGTTTTCTGGGTTAAAGTTCAGAGAAAAAGCGTTTGGCTTTCCTTCCTCCCATTGCCCCATATCCAGTTTGAGTGGGTCTCTAAAAACCGCTTGTATTTGATCAAAGTCTTCTTCATTTCCGTACTCAACCATAACGAAAAAGAGAGTGTACTCGTTGACTTCGCTAGGTTTGCCGCCCGCCCATTTTACTGCAAGCCACGTCGGCCAAATACCCTTCCTGAAGATTCCGCCCGCAGATTTACTTATCCGAAAGTCTTCTATACAGAGGTATTCTCCACTTTCGAAATTAGAAGCTGAAAAAGCTCCATATTCAGGTCCTTTTTCTACTGTTCTCATATCTTGATAGTAACCAATTTTGGCACATGAGCATAGGGCTACAGTGATGAGAAGCAATCCGCAAAGGGGTATTAACCGATTCATCTACTAGTCCTCTCAAGATTCTGAAATGACATTAGGTTTTTGTATATAACTTATCTTTATATAAAATTAAAGCGTCACTTTGGATACCCGTCAAGCAAAATTGTGAAACATTAGATCTACTTCACATGTGGGAAAGCTTACCCAGAAGCCAAAGGAGATTCCAACCCTAGCCAAATTTATTAATACTTACGACCAACAACAGCTCGCAGACCGCAAACCCAAGACGCGCACCCGCACTCTACTCACCTTACGACAGTTCCAAGACTTTATCGGCAGAAAGGGCAAAGTCCGTATAGATGGCATAACAGTGCAACGTATTGAAGAGTTTAAGGCCATGCGACTGGAAACCTGTAAGCCTGCCACCGTTAATCGTGACCTGGAGGTGATAAGGGGCTTATTCTCTGCCGCTGTAAATTACGATCTATTGCCGGACAATCCCGTCAGCAAAGTGAAGAAGGTGAAGCAGACGGAAAGGCAGGTCGTATTCCTGGAGTCTGGCGAGCAAGCAGCTCTCATACAGGCCGCTCAGACGCTCCCAGCTCGTTCATTGGCACACACACCTTATTTGCCTGTGATGATCGTCCTGTGTCTAAATACGGGCATCCGACGGGGAGAGCTGTTCCACTTACGCTGGCGTCATGTGGATATAGATGCCAAAAGGCTGTATGTGTGTAATGATGATGGCTTTCAGACGAAGTCGGGCAAGGATCGCGTCATCGGTCTGAATAAGAAGGCGATAGAAGCTCTATTGCAGTGGAAGCAGTGGTTTGTTGATGAGAAGGAACGAGCTGAGCGATTATTGACGCTTAATGGCAGGCAAAGGAATGAGCGTGGGCATCGTCGTCTAGACATGCTTGAGCGATTACGTCCCATGCCAGAGCGGCTTGTGTTTCCTTCTTTGAAAGTATTTAATAAAGACGGCAGCCCCAAAGTGCTGGAGAATGTTGATAGTGGCTTTGAGCGAGCTGTTGAGCTGGCGGGCATTAAGCGGAAGATTGGACTTCATGTTCTGCGTCATACATTTGCGGTTAATCTCTGCCGAGCTGGAGTGCCGTTGTATCAGATCAGTAAATTGATGGGTCATGCCAGCGTGCAGACGACAGAGATGCATTATCTACGGTTTGCTAAGGATGAGGCCATTGATGTGGTGGATGTGTTGGTTTAGTTTTGGGTTGATTGGGTTTGTTCCCTCCTCAAATACATCACATACTTATAGTACGACTTT
>CAYTGM010000040.1:0-20581 GCA_964437365.1 uncultured Candidatus Sumerlaeota bacterium
ACGGGTGCACTCTTCTCTCTCAAATGTCATCCACAACTTTAGGGCATATCTCTCTTTCTCAATTTAATAGCGTTTCTCAGGGATCTTAACCAGGGGATGCATGCATGATCGATGCATGTTCGATGCATTGTCGAACCATTGGAGTGGTTCGATCCTGCTTTGAGAGTCATTGTATACTGGACCGATCCCTTATTGAGTCCCTTTAAAATTGACCGAAGCGTTGCATTGAGTGCGAATAACAGGGAAATTGAAATAGAACCTGTTCATTTCCGAACACTTTTAGGGGATAATTGTCTCCTAAGGGACTGACCTCATGCCCCTGGCAATCGTCTCCAATTCGTTCAGACCGCAGAATTTAGCTTTCCAACGCCAGATTGATGCATTTAAGGTTGATGAATCGTCTTGAAGAGTGAACGCTCTTCTTAGCTAATCAACAGAATTGGGGACACATGTATGGCTGGAGATCCATATAAAGCTGCGAAAAAAGAGATGGAAACTCTCTTAAAAGTTGAGGGGGGCGTTTCCTATCATGAAATAGAACGCCAGAAAAAAGAACAGCAGAAGCGGCAACGCAGCCAGGTTAAAGATAATATCAAAGGTGAAGAGGCTTCCAGACTTGGTGCCTCCGCACCCAGTGGGCAGAGCGGTGCCTATGGAACCGGCGATCTCAGCGATGAGGATTTCGATATCGGTGCCGATTTGATGCCTTCTCAGGGCGAGATGATGAAAGATCTCGCTGAAAAAGCAGGCTTGGAATACCGCGACATTGGCGAATTCGATCTAAAAGATGAAAAGAAAATCGACCGATTGACCTCCTATATCACTTCTATCACTGCGAGGGAACGCCGCGTGATGCCTGTTGATGAGCAGGAAGTGAAGAATGGTCGGCCACTACTCACAATTGCCATCGCTGACCCGATGGATATCCGACTGGTAGATGATCTCAGGCTGATGCTTCCTGAGCACGACATTTATCCCGTTGTCTGTAAAGAAGAGGATATTGTCGACGCCATTGATAATGCCTATGGGGTTGGTGAAGAAGGACTCGATGATGTTATCGACGTCTTGAACCAGGAGGCTGGCGGGGATGACATGGTGGTCGGTCGCGAGGGTGAGGTTGAGATCAACGTTGAAGACCTCGCAAATCAGCCATCCGTTATCAAGCTGGTTAGTTTACTTCTGATCCAGGCAGTAAAGGACCGCGCATCTGACCTCCATATCGAACCTTTCGCAGGACAGCTCAGAATTCGTTACCGTATAGATGGTGTGCTTCGCGAGATTCCATCTCCTCCGAAAAATCTTCAGCTTGGGCTGATGTCTCGTATTAAGGTTATGGCGAAGCTGAGAATCGATGAAACCCGAAGACCTCAGGACGGACGTATCCGACTGAACGTTGAAGGGCGAGAAATTGACCTTCGTGTTGCCTGCGTTCCAACCGTTCACGGCGAGTCGATTGTGATGCGTGTTCTTGATAAATCATCGATGATGATCGGTGTCCAGCAGTTGGGGATTCCGGCAGAGGTGATGGAAGGTTATCTCAAACGTTGCCGTAAGCCGAACGGAATTGTTCTGGTTACAGGACCAACCGGTTCAGGAAAAA
Organism: uncultured Candidatus Sumerlaeota bacterium; assembly: GCA_964437365.1. GTDB lineage: Bacteria > Sumerlaeota > Sumerlaeia > SLMS01 > SLMS01 > CAYTGM01. The sequence continues at coordinate 1,601 of CAYTGM010000040.1, forward strand.
CCACGACACTCTATGCGACACTGAGGGAAATTTATGAACCGGGAATGAAGTTTATTACAACGGAAGACCCGGTGGAATATGAGCTTCCTGGTATCGTTCAGGTGAATATCAATGCAAAGGTTGGCCTGACCTTCGCCGCCTGCCTGAGAAGTATCCTGCGACAGGATCCGGATGTTATTCTGGTTGGTGAAATCCGTGACGTTGAAACGGCACAGATCTCTATTCAGGCTGCGCTCACGGGTCACTTGGTATTGAGTACTCTCCATACAAACTCTGCTGCAGCGACGATTACTCGTCTGGTAGATATGGGTGTTGAGCCTTTCCTCCTTACATCTACGCTTGAGGCAGTAGTTGGCCAGAGGCTGATTCGTACCATCTGCCCCTCGTGCCGTGTTCCGTATATACCAACCGATGAAGAGCTCGAAGAGTTTGGTGTCGAAAGAGACGAGGTCAGTGAAATCGACTTCTTCCAGGGTCGTGGTTGCGATGACTGTAACTATAGCGGCTATAAAGGCAGACAGGGTCTCTACGAAATCATGGAAGTCACCGAGTCTATCAACGAGCTGATCTTACAAAGAGCCACCACTGACGACATCCACGCTCTTGCTGTTCACGAAGGCATGATGACCATGCGTCAGGATGGCTGGTTAAAGATCTGTCTCGGAATGACAACGTTTGAAGAAGTCAGCAAGCATACGATCCCAGAGACAGAAGCCTCCATTAAAGCCGAAATGGAATCTGTCAGAAAATCGCTCGCTCTTATTTCTCAGGCACAGAAACAGCGCGAAGATGAAGATAACTTCGTTCCTGATGAGTTAGAAACCGGAGAAGAAGAAGTGATCAACTTTGAAGACTCGGCGCCATCGATGGGAAGCCTGCCTGAAGCTGAGGCAATGCCCCAGGATGGACAGGCTGACGACTCACATCTTCAAGAAGCGCCGGAGGAATTTCCGACGGACGAGCCCGAAACTCCTGAACCTGCTTCCGAAGAACAGAGTGCCGAGAGTGAAGAGAATCAGGCTCCCCCACTTTCTCCACCGATCGATGAAGACAAGCTTCTTGAATGAAATATCACTTTTGAGTAAATTCCTCCCCCTCCGGTTGAAAGCCTGAGGGGGAGTTTCATGTCATATGATGATTCAATAACTACAACGGTAAAAGGCCTTCTGAGATTTGAAAATCAATGAACGAAATACGTTTCAAGTATTCTTCTTTCTGACTCTGCTCACTCACCTTTTCTTTCTTTTCTCGACACTGGGCATCGCAGGAAAATGGTTCCTGCCGCTCGATGATCCTTTCATCTATTTCCGTTATGCGGAGCGGCTCGCGGACTTACAGCCCTTCACCTTTCAAAATGGAGAAGGGTTTTCAACTGGATCAACGAGCCCACTCTACCCGTTGCTTATTGCGCCTTTCACATTTTTCACAAAAACAGAAGCGCTCCCCTGGGTGACCTTTCTCTTTTCTCTTGTCTGGAAAAGTGGAACAGCCTGGTTTCTATACAAAGCAGTAAGATTACAGTCAAAAAACACCCCTGTCTCTATGACAGCCGGTATCATGGTGTGCCTTTCAGGCCCCTTTACCTATGCAGTATTGAATGGAATGGAGACAGGCCTGTTTTCAATCTCTCTGATGGCTTTTTTATTTTACTCTTTAAGTTTGGGAGAAACGAAAACACGCAGAGACTTCTTTGCATCAGTCATTTCCCTCTCTCTTGCAACGATGGCCAGACCTGAGTCGGTCCTTATACCCGCTGCCCTCTTTCTCATCTGCGTACTTTTTCGAAAGAGTTATTTTATATACGCCAAAGTAGCACTTCTCGCGATGGTTCCAATGGCTCTCTACCTGTCTTTGGTATTCGTGGCCTCCGGAGAATTTACAACCTCTACCGCGAGCTCGAAGATGCTGACAGCTCACCGTTATCAAAACGCCTCAAGTCTGGTGCTGACATACCTGGGGACAGCTGACGATCTCTTTCGGAGAGAGTTACCCTCTCTCTTAATTGTCCCTTCCCTTTTCATGTTACTGTTTTCATTCGGAGTAGTCACTACTGGCAGCAGATCGCGACTGTTGGGACTACTTCTTCTCCTTCCCCTGAGCGTATCGCTTCTTTCTGTGAATCCAGTCCTGAATGATGGCAGGTATTTTCAACCCTATATACCAGTTCTCTTCTTTTTCTGGGGAGTGGGAGCATTCGGACTGGTAAATCTGATGAGCGAGAGAAAGAGGGATATAGTCGAGTTGGGCATTTGCTTTCTTGGCGTGATTACGGTGGTGACCTCTCTTTTTTCATCTGCAAAGCTATTCAGTCAAAGTGCTGCTGAGATGTACAATATGCATGTGGAAGCCAGCAAGTATATCGAAGAAGAGCTCGATGAAAATTCGGTGATTGCGGTTCACGACGCGGGTATTATTTCAGCGTTGTCAGAGCGCCGCACAATAGACTTGAATGGACTCACCTCACCGGAATTCTTCAACATTTCTTCCAGTATACCAGGCGGGATATACGAAGTTCTCTCAAAGGAAGATTTTTCGAGGCTGCCAACCCATGCAGCCAGTTTTCCTTCGTGGCTCGACCCAGCACTGAGAACCTCTCCAGTCGCAAGATTCCCTTATCCTAACGCGCAATGGTCCGCAGGTGAACCTTTAAATATATACGGCTTTCCCAGGTATTATATGACTCTTCATCTCTTGCCGAAGGATCCTTCAATTCTGAAAGAGGTGGAGAACCTGAAGCTGGTCGATGCACTCAACTACGGAGACCTTGAGAGCGAAGAGATCCATGGCTTTGCCCCCATCTCGAGAAACAGATTGATGCTCTCAACCATGGCACCCTTGAGGCGCCTGTCTGTTTCTGATGATTCTAATTATCTTGTCACGGATGCAGGTCGATTGTTGTCTAACGAGGAATCTTTTGAACTGAACTCAAAACCTGGAGTTCCCGGCACACTTATTCTGAGATGCTATACGGCGACAGATGTTGCGCTTCGCCTGGCAGTCAGTGATTTCAGAGAAAATGTTTCGATCAAATCCAACAGAGAACGATTTCAGGAAGTATCGATCCCGATACCTGCAGAAGCATTTGAGAACAGGACAAAGTTCAGGCTCTCTTTGTCCCATCGCGGAAGCCTGATGCCCGACGCTCTGGAGATTTACCATGCGTGGCTCTACCAGGAAACGCAGAGCTCCGGACATGCTATGGATATCATCGAGAAAAGAGAACGAACGTTCGAACGAGATGTTATCAACTGGTTCTCGAAACGAAACTCCAGATTTCTTCCGATTGATGAAGAGTACGCATTGTTCTGGCATCGTGGTTTCGAATACGGGGATGACTTAGATGGGAAGTACGAAAATCACCGACAGGTAACTCGGTCTATAGCCGCGATGACCATCCCTGTTCAAGGTGTGGGTAAGAACCCGAGAGTTAAATTCAGGGCAAAAATGGAGGAAGGGCAGTTCGACATCATCTGGGGATACCGCTTTTATTTCAAGAAGGACGAATTAGTGTCATCGCGAGTGATCAGGTACCGTCAGTTTGACCAGGAGTTCGAAATCGAGATACCACCTGAGATGCTTAAAGTTGGACTTAATACGTTGGACCTCCACATGGAACGCATTTATTATCCAGATTATCGTGGAATTAGAAGGCAGGAAGTAACCCTTTTTCCAGATTTGAAGATTAATTCAGTAGAGCTATGGGAAATGGGTTGGTAAACTTCCTTGATGATCGAAAAATCTCATGGAATACCTGATAACATTCGATCCCGACCCATTCGTTCAACTTTTCCTGGCCAATAAATATCACAAAACGGGCGCATTCTTCTTGTATCGAGCAAAGACGCGAAGTAGCCTCCTTGGCTCCTTGTGTTGGTGCGCTGCTAAAGCTCGAGTTTGTCACATTTCTGTCAACTCAGTTTAGAAAGTAATTTATTCAATGAGGTGAGTGCTCTCTGGCTTTAGCCTTGTGTCAAGTCCACGCATTTGATTAAATGGAAGGGATGCAGTTTTGATCTGCAATTCATAGACTTCCAAACGTTAATACTGAAGAAAGACAATATAACTCATAAAATGACAGGCTTTAACCCGCAAAACCCAATGATCGTTCAAAGTGATATGAGCGTTCTTCTGGAAACAAACAACGAAAAATATATTGAGGCCCGTGATCAACTGGCTCGGTTTGCTGAACTTGAGAAAAGTCCTGATTATATTCACACCTATCGCATTACTCCGCTGAGTCTCTGGAATGCGGCATCCAGTGGTATGACCACAGACGAAATCTCAGAGGCATTACTGGCCTTTGCAAAATACCCTGTACCAGAAAACGTGATGATTCGCGTCAAGGAACAGGCGGGGCGCTATGGTCAGCTGAAGCTCATCAAAGAAGATGGAGATCTTATTCTTGTTGGACCAAACAAGGAAACCATGGTGCAGGTTCAACGCTTCAAAGGTGTGAAACCATTTCTCAAAGAACAAATTGATGATACCAGATTCCAGATAGATGAGAATGATCGTGGAGCACTCAAGCAGGCACTCATCAAAGTTGAGTTTCCTGTGGAGGACCTTGCAGGATATACTGACGGTGAAAAACTCGATGTTGACTTGAGAGAAAAGACCCTTGGCAACCGTGACTTTAACCTTCGCAACTACCAGAAGGATGCCGCAGAGATTTTCTATGCATCCGGAGGCGTTAAAGGTGGTTCCGGTGTTCTCGTACTTCCTTGCGGTGCTGGGAAAACAGTCATTGGCATTGGTTCAATGTCGCTGGTTAAACAGAAGACATTAATTCTAACCACCAACATTACCGCACTTCGGCAGTGGAAAGCAGAAGTCATCGATAAGACGACGTTGACTGAAGATATGATCGGTGAGTACTCAGGTGAAGTTAAAGAGATACGTCCTGTCACCATCACAACCTACCAGCTGCTGACTTTCCGTAAAAGCAAGACCGACGAGTTTGTCCACATGGACCTCTTCAATGCAGAAAACTGGGGTCTCATTATATACGATGAGGTGCATATGCTGCCGGCGCCTATTTTCCGTACTGTTGCGAATATCCAGGCTCGTAGAAGACTGGGACTCACAGCGACTCTTGTACGTGAAGATGGGCTCGAAGATGATGTATTTTCTCTGATCGGACCTAAGAAATTCGATGTTCCCTGGAAGAATCTGGAAGATCAGGGCTGGATTGCAAAAGCTGACTGCATAGAAATACGCGTTCCGCTCCCCAGTTGTATGAAGATGGATTATGCCACAGGCGATCAACGCGAGCAGTTCAGAATGGCGTCAGAGAATCCCGTGAAATTTGATGTGATCGAAAAACTGATCGAGCAACACAAAGATGCGAATATCCTCATTATCGGCCAGTATTTAAGTCAGCTTGGTATGTTGTCGGATAGATTCAATGCTCCGATCATCACAGGTAAAACACCTAACAAAGAGCGCGAAGAGATCTACCGGAAGTTCAAAGAGAAAGAATACAAGGTAATTATTGTTTCAAAGGTGGCGAACTTTGCGATCGATCTGCCTGACGCGAATGTGGCTATCCAGGTAAGCGGTACATTCGGATCAAGACAGGAAGAGGCACAACGACTGGGTCGTGTTCTTCGCCCTAAAGGTGAAGGGATTGAGAATATAGCTCATTTCTATTCTCTCACAACCAGAGAAACGACAGAGCAGGAGTTTGCCAACAAACGCCAGCGTTTCCTCACGGAACAAGGTTACTCTTTCAAGATCGAATTCCATGATATAGACGAGAAGGCAGAAAAACGAGCTGCTGAAGGATGGGAAATCATTCAGCGGATGTGGGAAGCGAACAGCAAACCTGCTGAAGAAACAGAAGAGCCTGTCAAACAAAAGTAATCAAGGACCTATGGAACATAACCAATGAAATTAAAAAGTATCCTGAAGATGCAGTCATCCAATGCCCTTTCAAACCTTGAACAGCATTGGGGAATTACACCAGCGGATATATCAAGTGCTGACACGGAAGAAGAAAAACAAGATATCCTTGTATCGAATCTGTATCAGCGCCTTCAAAATAGAGGACTGTGGGAGACCGTTACAAGTCAGCTCAGTCAAGACGAGATGAACCTTGTCAACTTTCTTGCCATCCATGGCGGTGACCTCGAAAGACGAGAACTCGCTATCAGGTTTATGGATGGTGACGAAAAAGCTCTCGACGAAATGGTTGAGAGACTTTCTAAAGTTGGAATCGTTTTCTATGACTCAGTACCCGATATATCAGAAGAATTGATCCTCGCTGGAATCCCGGAACCCTTTCTCCGGTATATAGACCTGCCTTCCTTCTGGGAAGGATACCTTGGAAACTTCCTCAAAGAGAAAAGTAACAATGAACTCAAGCATATAGCGACTCAGGGACTAAAGGTAACACCTGAGTCAGCCAATAAGAACTATCTCATCTGGCTGATCAGAAAGAACCTTCTTGATCCAAAGTTTCTGAGAGCATATCTGGAACGGCTAGCTCCGGGCTCAGATCAGGTTATAGATATTCTTCTCGACCGAAAAGGAATCTGCGTCTATCGTGACCTTCTCGAACTTAACGTTCAGAAAAGATACGACCATTCACGGGGTGATGCTATTCAATGGTTACTTGCATCCAGTGGTTTACTGTTCGTTGCAAGCGCAGGCGGAAACAAATATAACAATCTGCTAATGATTCCGAGAGATATCACCTATATACTTCAGAATCATTTCAAAGCAGATGCTCGTACTTTTTCTGAGCTGGATTCACTCACATTAATCAAGAAAGAAGACGCCCCCTCCGTTGTTATGGATAACAGCAATACCCTGTTAAGGGATATCGTTGTATTCTGTAATTACATGGATCGTCATCCTGTCAAAGTCTTATCCAATGGAGGAATTGGTAAGAATGACCTGAAAAAGGTCCTTCCTGAACTCAGCCGGTTCAAGTCCATCAAGTATGCGGAGTTCATCTGTCTCTTCGTCCTCAAGAGAAAGTTCCTTGTCTCAACGGGCGAGTCTTATCGCGTCTCCCATGCTTTCCTCAAATGGCTTGAAGACTCACATGAAGCATATAGCGATATACTGAGCTGGTGGCTTAAGACAACCGACTGGCACGAAGAATTCATCGAAGGGAACCTTCTCCACACGGACCCGACACCAACAGGCTTAACCGCCATCGCCTCTTTCAGAAGAACGGTGCTTGAAACCCTCAACGAAATGCCAAGAAACCAATGGTGCAACTTCGATACGTTCCTCGAGGAAACGCTGCCAAAAATCGAACAGGAAATTCCGAACAGGAGTGAACCTCTCAGCTACGATAAGAATACAAGAGCGAATTACCTTGTGGTCGAATCAATTGTTGCTGAGTGCCTGCAATGGCTTGGCATTTTCGCCATAGGATTGAAATCGGAGAAAGAAGCCGAGTATATCGGCCAACGCGTTGGCGACGGAAAGGTGATGAAGGCAAGAGGGGGAAGCCGAGGCCGACCCCGCAAACAACCCGAGGTTAAGTTTACATTTCGTTTTACAGATCTCGGGCGATATGTCTTCGAACGCCATCCTGAGCACTGGAAAGAACTCTTCAAGCAGGACGCTGAGGATTCAGTCCCGCCAATGAAGTGCGATGCTGAACAATGTATCATCCAGCCGACCCACGAGGTGATCGTTCCTCCTGACCTTAATTTGAGAACCTTCTATCATCTCAATGAAGTTGCAGAAATCAAGTCCATTGATGTGATGTCTATACTGACGATCACTCGTTCAAGTATTCGCGAGGGTCTTGATCACGGCCTCCGGGGTGAAGAGATTCTCGATTTCCTGCAAAAGGGGTCTCAAACTCCTCTGCCCAACTCTTTGGAGCAACTTATCAAAGATTGCGCAGACAAGCACGGTGAAGTGAACATGGGCTTTGCCGGTGGCTATATTGTCATTGATGACGAAGCACTACTCGAGCAGGTTAAGGCGAACAAGAAGATCGCCAACAATATCAAAGATATCATCGACAATAGGCTTGTGCTGTTGAACGCCGATGTCGATGTCAAACGACTCGCCCGAGAACTACAGAAAATTGGCTTTATGCCGAGGCTAGGCAGTGAGCATGTCCATCAGAAAGATGATGAACTTTTTCACCTCTCTCTTACAAGAGAGGACATGTATACACTTATTGCTGCTGTCCGCTATTCTCTTGAATGTAAGGATAGTAAAGGCCATTCAGTATCGGAAGAACGCCTTGTTCCTCTATTGGAAAGACTCAAGCCAGACCCAAGAACTTTTGCGGTCCTTAATGATCTTGCCGACCCCCTCGTCAATACATGGCTTAAAACCACGCAGCAAACCGTTGCACAAGAACTTGAGAAAGTTAATGCAAACTACGAAACACAAATCAAAAAGATTGTATCAACAGCAATCCCAAGAGGCGTGTCGAAACACAACTTCGATGGACCCAACCCCGCTGAAGAGATTGACGACATCGAGAACATGCTCGAGTTCGCTGTTGAGCATGAGTTCGAAGTCGAGATTCTTTATGTTAATCGTAAGCGAGATGAAGTCAGCGAAATCGTCTCGCCAGAAAAAGTTGAGCGAGAACGACTTCTTGGACGATGCAAGTCCAGAAACAATGATCTTGCAGTATACAAAATCGACCGAATACTCAGCAGCAAACTCCTTTAAATCAAACACTGGAAAATTAGATATTAATGCGTATAGACAATCGTAACCCTGAAGACCTCCGTAAAGTAACCATCACCCCAGACTACCTTCGATTTGCAGAAGGTAGTGTTCTGATAGAATGGGGCAAAAACAAAATCCTTTGTGCCGCAACTGTTGAGCAAAAAGTCCCTCCCTACCTGATCGGTTCAGGACAGGGTTGGGTCACCGCAGAATATGCCATGCTCCCCCGCAGCGCAAAACAGCGCATTCAACGCGACAGCAAGAAAGGCAAACCAAACAGCCGTGGTATTGAAATATCACGACTCATTGGTCGCTCACTTCGTTCTATTGTCGATTTGAAAGCTCTGGGAGAAAGAACAATCCTCATTGACTGCGATGTTATTGAATCAGACGGCGGAACTCGAACAGCTTCGATAACGGGCTCCTTTGTAGCACTACTTCTCGCGCTGAAGAGAATGAGAGAAGAGCAGCAGGTTGCGCAGAAGGCTGTCCTCATTAAGGACTATCTTGCCGCAGTGAGTGTTGGAGTTGTTGAGGGCAAACCTGTCCTGGACCTTAATTACCTGGAAGACTCAACAGCCGAGACTGACATGAATGTAGTTATGACAGCTGGCGGAAAATATGTAGAAATTCAAGGAACCGCAGAACAGGACCCCTTCTCTGCTGACGAGCTTCAGGAAATGCTTTCTCTTGCATATACAGGAGTAAAAAGTTTGGTGGAAATACAGAAAAGCATCATTACTCTTGATCAGGTCAATGCTACATGAATGACACCATCGGTTTCATCGGTCTTGGTGTGATGGGTTATTCTATGGCGCGGAATATTCTTAAAGAAACCGGCCAGCTTTACATCTGGAACAGGACTGCGTCAAAGTGCGAAGAGCTTGTTGCAGAAGGCGCTATACAATGCGACTCGCCGGAAGAGCTTGCAAAAAAGTGTTCAATGATATGTATCTGCGTTTCTGATACGCCCGATGTCGAGTCGGTTCTCACTTCTGAACGAGGCCTTCTTCAAGGACTTCAAAAGGGTTCACTGGTCATTGATTTCTCCACGATATCTGCAGAGGAAACACGACGATTTTCCAAACTCGTTGATGAGAAGGAAGCAGCCTGGCTTGATGCACCAGTCAGTGGTGGTGACATCGGTGCCCGGGAAGGAACGCTATCCATCATGGTTGGGGGGAGTCAGGCTGATTTTGACCGAGCCTCAACCGTCTTCAAGATCGTCGGAAAGAACTTCATGTTGATGGGCCCCTCCGGTTCAGGACAACTGACGAAACTCGCCAACCAGATCGCCGTCGCAGGAACACTAGCTTCGATGTCTGAGATGATGGTCTTTGCCAAAGCGAACGGAATGGATGTGGAGAAAGTCGTTCAGGTTGTCGGTAATGGTGCCGCTGGAAGCTGGTCACTTCAAAATTATGGTCCTCGTGTCCTCGATGACAACTTCGCCCCCGGCTTTTCGATCGAACTCATGTCTAAAGACTACCGTTTGGTAGAGGAAGCCATGAACAAAGTGAATGTCTCACTCCCAACGGCCGAGCGGTTCATTTCTCTTTATCGTGAAATGGTCGATGAAGGACTCAGTCATGAAGGTGTTCACGCTGTCATCAAGAAGCATGGTTGGCAAAAAGATTAACCTCTGGGTTGACTCCTTATAAGATGAAAAGAAGAACGTCTGAGGCTGTTGTCCAACTCTGAGAGCGCAGTCCAGAGACAGACCAAATCACGACTGAAATGCATACTCACAAACCGATGTCTTCAACACTCAATCACTCGTTACCTCTAGGCTCGCCGATCCCTGATTCACCTCATGCATGTTCGGTATCATTGCCCCAATGGAGAGATGTGGTTGGTTATGAGGAGAAGGACCCACGAGTTATAGACGCATTGAAAGCTGGTTACCCTCGGTTTGTTGTTCCACCGATCGTTGAAAAGGTTATTAAACAGATAAGAGAGAACCTGGCCCGAGATGATCGCGCTGTGATGGTCTTCCCCTCCGCAAGTGCAGCCCGACGCTGCTCTGAGTTCATTGCCCAGGAAATGACAGGAAGAGCAGGTATCACTATCTCTGAGCATCCTTCGGGTGAAGCGTACTACCTTGAATACCCAATAGAGAAGGATCAGCGGGCACGGAAGTACTGGCAGCATACCGGCGAGATCGTCTCGTCTCGATTAGCCTCCCGCCTTCTCAAACCAGAGAGCAGTACAGGAAGCGAACACTCCCTCGAACAATTACAAATCAGAATCGCAGATCTATACAAAACAGAGAAAAACAAAGTCTTTCTTCACCCGAGTGGTATGGCTTCGCTCTATCATATCCACAGAACCCTCTTGAACATAGACAAGACTCGAGCGACCGCTCAGTTCGGCTTTGCCTATGTGGACACCGTCAAAATCCAGGAAACCTTCGGAAATCGCTTCCATGCCTTTAGTAAGAGCTCGGATATACAGTATGAGGAGCTTCTGGAGCTCATAAAGAGCGGCCAGCTATCGGCAATCTTTACAGAGTTCCCTACGAATCCTCTGCTCACAACAATTCCCCTGCATGAGCTTTACCCAATTTGTCGCGAGAATAAGGTCGCGCTCATTGTCGATGACACCCTTTCCACCTGCGTTAATGCAAGGCTACTGGACTCCTGTGATTTCATCGTAAACAGCCTCACGAAATACTTCTCTGGAACAGGAGAAGTGATGGGAGGTGCTTTGATAGCCAACCCTGATTCAGTACGCGTCGAAGAGATGCTGGAAAAGCTGACTGCATTTCACGACACGAAACTCTATCATGAGGATGCAGCCGTTCTACTGAAAAACTCTGAGGATTTTGAAGAGCGGATACTTCAGGTAAATGCGAACGCCGAGGCTGTAGCAGATTTCCTTTCAGAACACCCTCTCGTCGAGAGCATTTACTATCCTAAGTTTATTTGTACAGATTCCTATGTGGAGTATAGACAGGAAGGTGGTGGCTTCGGCGGTCTGATGTCCATCGTTCTAAAGGATCCAGAGAACAATTCCGAACCTTTCTTCGATGCACTTGATGTCGCTAAAGGACCGAGCCTGGGTACGAACTTTACGCTCGCATGCCCCTATACGCTTCTGGCGCACTACGATGAATTAGACTGGGCTGAAGAGCAGGGAGTTTCCAGATATCTGATGCGTATATCCATAGGATTGGAAAGCAGCCAGGAACTGATCAGCAAGTTCGAGGCTGCCTTTGCTAAGATTTCCTGATTAAAGCCCGCCAATACCGACAAGCTTCGGTTCGAGATATTCTTCCAGGCCTTCCTGGCCACACTCTGCTCCAATTCCGCTTTGCTTCCAACCCGGGAACGGACCTTCTATCGTAGAAATCGACCAGTCATTCACGGCGATCATTCCGAACTCAAGGCCTTCATAGGCTCTAATCGCCGTCTTCATATCCTTTGTAAAGACATAAGCTGCGAGTCCGTACTCGGTGTCATTCGCGTAGCTTAAAACCTCATCCACATCTGCAAAGTCTGTAACAGGCATAACCGGACCGAAGATTTCCTCACGGTAAAGAGAGTTGTCTGGCTTCACGCCACTAACCACTGTAGGTTCATAGAAGTATCCCTTTTGCAAATCCTTTGGCCTTGAACCACCAGTCTCAACTTTTCCTCCCTGACCGGCTGAAGTCTTTACAAGCTCCTCGACGCGGTCTCTCTGTATAGCATTAATCAATGGTCCAACCTGAGTCTCTGGATCCGACCCAAGACCAACTTTCAGGTTCTGCATCTGGGGTACAACAGTCTCCAGAAACTGATCTCTAACCTTCTCATGCAGGAGAAATCGCTGGGGCGATATACAAACCTGACCAACGTTTCGACATTTCGCCATCGCAAGGTTCTCCGTCACGAGTTTCATGTCTGCATCAGGGAAAATCAAAACAGGAGCATTCCCGCCGCACTCAAGTGACAGACGAGTCATCGTTTTCGACGCTCCATCCATCAATAAACGACCTACCCGCGTGCTTCCGGTAAAGTGAACCTTTCGGCATTCCTTATGGTTCAGCATTTCCTGTCCCATGGGCCCTGGCTCGCCGTTTACAAGATTCATCACGCCAGCAGGCATTCCCGCTTCTTCCATCAGATTGACCAGCATCATCGCCGAAAGAGGTGTATACTCTGAGGGTCGTGCAACAACAGTGCATCCCGCAGCGAGAGCAGCCGCCCAGGCTCTGGAGGTATTATATGCAGGAAAGTTCCAGGCTGTGATTGTACCCACAACCCCCAGAGGCTGTTTGAGAACCATCAACCTCTTACCTGGTTTCCGTGAGGGAATGGTCCGACCGTAGGCTCTCTTCCCTTCTTCCGCAAACCACTCGAAGAGCAGGGCCGCCGCGATCAGATCACCTTTTGCGTCCGCGATCGGCTTTCCGCTTTCTGCGATATTATAGGGGAACATTTCATCAAGGCGTTCTTTAATGAGGTTTGAAGTCTTCATGAGTACCTCAGCTCTTTCGTAAGCAGTCTTATGAGACCACTCCGGAAAAGCTTTGCTTGCTGCGTCTATTGCAGCTTTGCAGTCGTCACCATTCCCAAAGGGAACCGTCTCGACGACTTCTTCTGTGCCTGGATTGATGACATCCCAGGTTTTACCATTCGATGCATCGACCCACTCACCGCCTATATACTGTTTAAACTTAAAGGTCATGAGACTCTTCTCCGCATATGAAATACTCTTAGCGTCTTATGCCAGAGTTGTCATACATTTTTCTTCCACTCACCCACGTTTCGACTACTTCTATATCCTTAAGCCGACCTTCTTGCACTTTCGTGGGATTGTCACTGAGAATTGTAAAGTCAGCCCACTTGCCGGGAGTAATACTCCCCCGGTTGGCTTCATCGCCGCTCGCTTCAGCCCCACCCATCGTGTAGCCATAGAGAGCCTCTTCAACAGTGATTTCTTCACCAGGCGCGATCACTTCACCAGAAATGGACTCTCTCGTCACGGCAGCGTGGATGGACTTCATCGGAGTGAAATCCTTAACAACAGGAGCATCTGAAGAAAGAGCGACTGAAACGCCTGCTTCAAGCATTCTTTTTATGGGATAGACAGATGCAAGATAATCTGAATCGAGGTACTTGCTGAAGTTCCCTCCGAGTTCACGGATAAATGTGGGTTGAGGAACAGCGAAAATATGATACTTGTTCATCTGCTCAAGGTGATTTTGGGTTGGCAGACCAAGGTGCTCGATCCGATGACGCCTGCTGAAATCAATTCCGCAAAGCTCAATATAGGCCTCAACGACATGATCAATCGCGTCGTCGCCTATTGCGTGAGTACCAACACGAAACCCTCTGTTAACCGCGTCCTCCGCCAATTGAATGATTTCATTTTTCTGCAGGCGCAGAACTCCCCGGTGACTGAGTCCCTTGTAACGACGCTTAAGAGCAGCTGTTGCACCGCTCAATCCTCCGTCGGAAAACAGCTTGATCGTATCAAGGCGTAAGGTATCGGTATCAATGATGTCTGGGAGAGGGAGGGTTTCAATACCTCCGTCGGGTCGTCGTATAGACATAAGATTATGTCGATTGAGATTCCGCCCCTGAGCATGCAGTTTTTTATAAGCATCGATGAGTTGCGGCGTGACTGCCGGATCCGTTGCAGAAGTAATGCCATTTTGCAACTGGAGTCGTTGGCCTTCAAGAATATACTCCTGATAGTCCTCGAGCGTGGGTGCAGGAATATAATTAGCCACGAGCCCCATCGCGGTTTCTTTCAAGAGCCCTGTTGGCTCTCCGTCATCTCCCACCTCGATCTCTCCGCCCGGTGGAGAAACCGTCTTCCCTCCAACTCCAGCAAGTTCAAGGGCTTTCGAGTTGGCAATCGCGATGTGTGCGCAAGTACGGATAAGGAAGGCAGGTTTATTCGGAAAAATCTGATCAAGATCATGTCTATTCAGATGACGCTGCTCTTTCAGGTTTGCTTCGTTGTATCCGCGGCCCTGAAACCAGCCATTCTTCGATGGGGTTCGTGCAAACTCTCTCATGGCCTCCAGCATTTCTTCAATGCTGCCAATGCCACGAACATCCATCATCGAGGTGTTCATGTGGCCAACTTTCCAGGTATGAATATGTGCGTCGTTAAATCCTGGAGTGAGTGTTAGACCATTGAGAGAGTACTCTCTTGTCCCCTCCGGTAAAGATTGTTCCAACTGACTCCTTCTGCCCACAGCCATCACTCTTCCCTCAGAAATGAGAACCGAATCTGCATCGGAAAAACGCTCATCGAGAGAAAGGATATCCCCGCCACAGATCAGTAGCGGGGAGGAGTTGTCCTTGTTGTCTATACCATCTCTCATCAGGTTGAGACGGTAGCCTTTTCTGGAAAAGTTTCCCGATTAACTTCTTCGAGGGCCTGTTCCAGCACATCGAGTGCTTCATCCAGTTGCTCTTCAGTGATGACGAGTGGTGGTAGAAAACGAATACCGTTACTATACAGACCTGCGCGAATGAGAATCAGACCTTTTTCTGAAGCGCGCCGGATTATTTCCAGCGTTTGATCAGGAGCAGGGGTCTTTTTCTTTCGATCAGAGACGAATTCGACAAGCATCATCGCACCCAGTCCTCTTACGTCACCAACTAACTCAAACCTTTCTTTCCATGAATTAAGTCGAGAACGCAGCTGATCTCCTACCTGATTTACTTTCTTCAAGAACGAAGGTGTATTAATCAGCTTGATCGATTCTCTGGCGGCAACACAAGCGAGAGGCGCTCCTCCATAAGTCCCCCCGGCACCACCTGGATGAGGTGAATCCATCATTTCAGCTTTTCCAGTAACCGATGCGATAGGCATCCCAGAACCAAGCGATTTACCGCTAATGATTAAATCGGGAGAAACTTCTGCATGCTCGATTGCCCAAAGCTTACCGGTTCTACCCATGCCACATTGTATTTCATCGGCGATCATTACGATACCGTGTTCATCACAACGTTTTCTGATGTGCTGTAAATACTCCTTAGGAATCGGCACGAATCCAGCCTCACCCTGGACGGGTTCAATCACGATCGCTGCACAGGCTTGTGGATCTACCTGTGAGATAAAAGCTTGGTCAAGGTGATCACAGCAACTCTGTATATACTCTTCTTCAGAAAAATTGTCGTGTCGACGATACATGTTTGGTGTAGGTATGCGATATATTTCTGAGGCATAAGGACCAAAACCTTTCTTGAAAAGCCCGTACTTACTGGTCATCGAAAGAGTAAGCAGGGTGCGACCATGATAAGCCCCCTCAAAAACAATGACACCCTGTCGCTTGGTATAACAGCGTGCGATCTTCACAGCGTTCTCAACCGCCTCCGAACCACTATTCGCCAGGATGGTTTTAAGCGGACCTTCAATAGGAGCAACTTCGTTCAAAAGCTCTGCGAGTTCGACATAAGGTTCGTATGTTCCAACGATTAAACAAAGGTGGAGCAGTTTGTCTGCCTGATCCTTCATCGCCTGAACAACTTCTGGAGGACAGTGCCCAGCCGCAAGCATGCCGATCCCTCCTGCGAGATCGATCAATGTATTTCCATCAACATCTTTGACAAGAGCCCCTTCAGCGGTGTCGGCAACAACGCGCGTTGCTTTTGCAACCGAGTTCGTAACCGCATTTTCTCTTCTCTTGAGTATTTCCTGTGCCTTAGGGCCAGGAATTGGAGTCTTGATGTCGATGAATCCCATCTTTTGTTCCTTATCTCTTCTGGTAATTTCGAGCAGGTCTCTCTCCTGCTGCTTCTAACAATCAGGAATGTTTCATTGTAAAGCGAAGGTCTTACCCTGATTTTCGACCTCTCGCCGTCTGTTGGAAAGCCTCGTACCGCTAGTGCTATCAGATTTCCAGAGAAATCCTCTCTTTTTTTCTCATGTATAGTTTTGAGAAGGAATTCTGCCCAAGCGACTCAAGGAAATGGATAAGGGTTCGAAGCAATTCCTTTAGAAATCTTTCTCCACATCGAGTGCGATTAGAACACCAAAATTATCACAAGTAGGATCGTCCAGGTAGTCAGGTATGAGCTGCATTGGTTTGAACCCGAGTTTCATTTGAGTAGAAACGGTAGGGTCATATTCTTCGCCAGATTTGATTTTTTCAAAATATTCCTCTGGAGAATACTGATGCTTTTTTTCTCCATAACCATTCATCATACCAACAGTAACCTGCCCTTTCAGCCCTAAAGACTTTGCAAGCGCCTGACGCGCCCTGTAAAGAGCCTTCGCAATTCCCCGGCGTCTATAATCCGGGTGTGTACCAACGTCCATGCCGTAGAGCCATTCGCCGTCAGGCTGATGGGAAGTCAAGTAACCACCATCGATGACATCCTCAAACCGATGCTGACAATGATTGAAGTCAAAGGTCATTCTAATCGTAGTGGTCATGCCAACCACAAGATCGCCATCCGTCACACAGAACTGGCCTTCCGGAAAGAGATCTATATGCTTTAGATAGTGAGGAGCACGAAACTTCTCTGAATCACTTAGGAGAGGAAAGACAATGTCCTGAAGCATTTCAAGACCTGAGGCATGTTTTCCCTCCGAGTTCTGCAGAATCAAGTTATGACCGATATCAACTTTTAGAGGATATTTAAATTCTTCCATCATCAATTAAAGTACTGCTCCGAGTATGATATACATGATCGATGCCGCAACACAGCTGATAATGCCATAGGGCGCCTGCGTGTAAACGTGAGCGATGTTATTGCAACCCGAACCGGCTGATGAGAGAACGGTGGAATCACCAAAAGGGCACATGTGACTTCCAAATGCACCAGCTGAGATCACTGCCCCCATGGCCAGCCATACATTTACATCCAACTCGATGGCGAGCGGTGCGACGATAGGAATCGTAATCGCATACATCCCCCAGAAAGATCCTGTTGAAAAGGCGATAAAGCTCATCGAGAGAAAAACAACGACAGGTAGAAACATGGGAGCCATGATCGGTTTAACATTCTCGATCACGAAATTAGTTAATCCCAGCTTGTCATTAATATTTACAAGGACGAAAGACATAACAACGATCGCCGTTGGATACAGCATCCCCTGAAAACCCGCAAAAAAGGTTTTTGAGAATTCTTCTATCGAACAGATGCGTTGAACGATATACAACACCGATGTAACAAGAATGGCCAACATCACACCCTCAAGGGTCTTCACCTCGCCGATAATCGATCCTCCTTCACTGAAATCTGCACCAAGAAACCAGCTGAAAAAGATAAGGGCTAGAATAGGTACGAAGAAATTGAAGGCTTTTGCCTTTTCGGCTTCCACGATACTTTTTGTCGAATCCATCATGGAAGAAATCGTCTCTGAGTTTGGCGGTGCCAGCTCTCCCCCGCCTTCCACTCTTTCCTGAGCCTTTTTCATCGGTCCAATCATCGGGATCACACCGGCAATTGTCAGAAGCACCACCGCGAGAGAAAAAATCGCGTAGAGATTAAAGGGGATTGTATAGAGGAAGGCCTGGATACCCATGCCGTCCTCAGCCAGTCCATTTTCTACAAGCAGACCAGATGTATAGACGGCCCAGGTCGAAAGTGGAAAAAGGACACAAACCGGTGCCGCCGTTGAATCAACAACATAGGCCAGGTATTCGCGGGAAACCTTATACTTATCCGTCACTCGCTTCATGGCGGTGCTCACAGCCAGGGCATTCAGGTAGTCATCGATGAAAATCACGAACCCAAGCAACGAGGCCGTAAAGAGAGCCCCTTTGCGAGATTTCACACGCTCGCTCAAATGCATTCCGAAAGCGAGTGCACCACCAGACTTAATCAAGAGCGCGAGGAGACTCCCGAAAAGTCCAACCACAAGGATAAGCCAGACCGTGACAGGATCACCAATGACTTCGTATAGAGTTCCGACGAAATCATCAAAGGCCTGAAAAAGGAAGAAGCGTCCATCCTCACTCGGGTCGTTTGTAAACTGCAGGAGAATAAATCCGATCGCAACACCACCCAGTAGCGCCTCAAAGGTTCGCCTGAAAACCAGTGCGAAGAATAGGGTGGCCAACGCCGGCATGAGACTTATGGCACCTGCGTGCTCCATAATCAGATCCTGACAGTGAGAATTCAGTCATTAGCGACCGACTTATAAAGAGGAGCTTTGCTTTAGCCGTCAAGTAGAGGCCAAAAGACTACAAGGATGATTGAGAGGCTTCACCCATGTTCAGACCTATTAGAGAGGAGTTACGGACCAACGTCAGTCCATCTCTATGGTCCGAGCATGGTCTCAACATGGTCCGAGCATGGTCTGAGATCAGGGCTGGCGAGATATGCCCTAAAGTTGTGGATGACATTTGAGAGAGAAGAGTGCACCCGTTGA
>CAYTGM010000041.1:0-17079 GCA_964437365.1 uncultured Candidatus Sumerlaeota bacterium
AACGGGTGCACTCTTCTCTCTCAAATGTCATCCACAACTTTAGGGCATATCTCTTTCAGGTAGATCACTATACGTTCCACCCGCACCGTGATGCCGCCTCGCTCCATCTTCGGACGATGTTGAAAGGAGGTTCAGACCATCGCGATGGTCTGAGCATGGTCCGAGCATCGAGCGAGCATGGTCTGAGGTCGGGGGATCTTTGGCCAGCAAGAAGGGTAGAGAACCCTGACCCTCCGATGACAAATATGACGATTCTCCTCTTTTAACTCTCAGCCAGTGAATGCTCTTGAGAAGAATCCTCATCAGGCCAATCCGTTGACATGATCGGACTTCTGATCCATATTTTTCTTACGCTAAAAGATATAAAGAATTAGCTTCTTCAAGAAATTGAAGTATGGGAGTGGGAGATGATCAAGAGTGGCATGTTCAAAAAAGTAACGATGTGGAGGGCAAACCCACGTGATTATTCACGCATGTGGTTTATCCTGATCGTTTGTGTTTGGGCTGTTTCCCTCACTGCTCCGGCTACGGCCCAGCTCGATCGCTTTGGGCCACAGCAGGAGTTGACCTCGGATAGCACTAACGGCCCTGAATCGGTCTTCGCGATGGATCTGGATGGGGACGGAGACGCAGACGTGCTCTCTGCGTCCAGATATGATGATAAGATTGCGTGGTACGAAAACCGGCTGACAGAGCCAGAAGGTGACTTCGGACCCCAGCAGGTCATCAGTACCGATGCCGGTTGGGCTAAATCTGTCTTCGCGGTGGATCTGGATGGGGACGGGGACGCAGACGTGCTCTCGGCTTCATACAGTGATGATAAGATCGCGTGGTATGAAAACCGGCTGAGAGATACAGAAGCTGACTTTGGCCCTAAGCAAGTCATCACAACTGATGCGGATGGGGCTAAGTTTGTCTTCGCAATCGACCTGGACGGCGACGGGGATGCAGATGTGCTCTCGGCTTCATACAACGATGATAAGATCGCGTGGTACGAAAACCGGCTGACAGAAGCAGAACGTGACTTCGGCCCCCAACAAGTCATCAGTACCGATGTGGATAGGGCTGAGTCTGTCTTCGCGACCGATCTCGACGGTGACGGGGATGCGGACGTGCTCTCGGCGTCCGATTATGATAGTAAGATCACGTGGTACGAGAACCGGCTGACAGAGGCAGAAGGTGACTTCGGCCCCCAACAAGTCATCACGGCCAAGGCGGATTGGGCTAAATCTGTCTTCGCGATCGATGTGGACGGTGATGGGGATGCGGATGTGCTCTCGGCTTCAACTGATGATGATAAGATCGCGTGGTATGAAAACCGGCTGTCGGAGGCAGAAGGGGACTTTGGCCCCGAACAAGTCATCACAACAGATGCGGATGGGGCTGCTTCTGTCTTCGCGATCGATCTGGACGGTGATGGGGATGCAGACGTGCTATCCGCATCTTTGTATGATGATAAGATCGCATGGTACGAAAACCGGCTGTCGGAGGCAGAAGGTGACTTTGGCCCCGAACAAGTCATCACGACAGATGCGGATGGGGCTTGGTCTGTCTTCGCGACCGATGTGGACGGTGACGGGGATGCGGAAGTGCTCTCGGCGTCTTCTAGGGACAATAAGATTGCATGGTACGAGAACCGGCTGACAGAGGCAGAAGGTGACTTCGGCCCCCAGCAGGTTATCACGACAGATGCGGATGGGGCTACTTCTGTCTTCGCGGTGGACCTGGACGGTGATGGCGACGCGGACGTGCTCTCGGCATTTAAGGGTGATGACAAGATCGCGTGGTATGAAAACCGGCTGTTGGAGGCAGAAGGGGACTTAGGCACCCGACAAGTCATCACAACAGATGCGGAGGGTGCTTATTCTGTATTTGCGATGGATCTGGACGGTGACGGGGATGCGGACGTTCTCTCGTCGTCATCCAGCGATGATAAGATAGCGTGGTACGAAAACCGGCTGTCAGAGGCAGAAGGTGATTTCGGACCCCAGCAGGTTATCACAACAGATGCGAATGAGGTACTCTCTGTCTTCGCGATGGATCTGGACGGTGACGGTGATGCGGAGGTGCTCTCGGCGTCCTCCGCTGATTCAAAGATTGCTTGGTATGAAAACCGGCTGACGGAGGTAGAAGGTAACTTTGGATCCCAGCAAGTCATAACGACCAATGCGGATGGGGCCAGCTCTGTCTTCGCGATGGATCTTGACGGTGATGGGGATGCGGACGTGCTCTCGGCTTCAACTAATGATGATAAGATCGCGTGGTATGAAAACCGGTTGTCGGAGGCAGAAGGGGACTTTGGCCCCCAGCAGGTCATCAGTACCGATGTGGATGGGGCTGAGTCTGTCTTCGCGATCGATCTGGACGGTGACGGGGATGCGGATGTGCTCTCTGCTTCAGTCTATTTTTACTCCCCGCACGATCTTTTATTTCTCCCGATTGATAAGATCGCGTGGTACGAAAACCGGTTGTCGGAAGCAGAAGGGGACTTTGGCCCCCAGCAGGTCATCAGTACCGATGTGGATTGGGCTGCATCTGTCTTTGCGATCGATGTGGACGGTGATGGGGATGCGGACGTGCTCTCGGCATCAAGAAGGGGTGAAGAGATTGCATGGTACGAAAACCGGCTTGCAGAGTCTGAAGCTGACTTCGGCCCCCAGCAGGTCATCACAACAGATGCGGATGGTGCTAATTCTGTATTTGCGATGGATCTGGACGGTGACGGAGATGCGGACGTGCTCTCGGCGTCCGCAGATGATGATAAGATTGCGTGGTACGAAAACATCGGATCCATCTTCGCCCTGAGAAGTGAGCAGGGTTGGGAGTCGGCATTCGTAGATTCTTTAGTTTCTCCTGATTTCTCCCATGATGAAGACGAAGAGTCATTGCTCATCAAGACTATTACAAACGACAGTCTATACGGCCTCTGGGAATCGCCATCGGTCTCCATCGACCCGGCCGAAGAAGCTTCCGTGCTCCGCACGCGGTGGCGTCTATCCAGCAGCATCGACCCACCACGCTATGTCCCCACCATTCGTCTCAGAACTTCCACCGAGGATTTCTCGCGGAGTGATCTGCTCGTCGCCACGTCTGCGGGCCCCGGTATCTTTTCACCCCGATATTACGACACCGACTATACGCAGTATTCAATCCAGCCTCTGGCACCTCAGGATTACCGGTTCAGCTTTGAAATGCTCAACGTTGATCCCACCGACGCCGCAGAAGGCTCCGTCTCCCTGCACTACCTGCAAATCGATCAGTTAGCTCAAAGTCGATTGGGCAACAGCCAGGTGGTTCTCGATCATAATTTTGAAACCGCCACGGGAGCTTCCTTTGGCTGGGAATCTTACAGCGACTTCTCCAATACCTTCCCCGCCCCGGAAGAGTTTACTGATCAGAACGGTCTTCTCATACGCGGAGTCGTTCCATCCAGCGAACGCGTTCCCTTTTACGAGCTGCTTCAGTTCGGTTACTGGAATACACAGACAGATCTTCCCCTCTTAGCTGGAAAAATCTACCGTGCGCGCTATACAGTCGCGAGCGACGCCACCGAAGCCGAGCGTGCCTTTGTTCCCACGTTTCGTCTACGAGCTAGCGACTCCTCCTTCATGATGGGTCATGTCGTTAACATCGATTCGGTTAACGCCGAGACCAACATCCCTCTTGCAGGGCAAGACGTTACCTACGACCTCTGGTTTCTTTGCCCGGAGGCGGTAGATGGCAATTACCTGAACCTCTCCTTTGACTATCTATACGTAGAAAAAGACACACCCGACGCCGATGATCCAACCATCGCCCTCACCCTCAAACGCGTTGAAGTAGAAGAGTGGGGAAAATAGGACAAGGATGAAGGATGAAATAAAAGGATGAAGGATGAGGTATGAAGGATGAGGTATGAAGGATGAAAAGTAATGTCTCGTCCTGGCACATGTTGATTCTCGAACGGTACCTTCGCTGAACGTCCATAAAGACATGAGACTTTAGGGATATTACTTCTCTTAATCCGAGCGGAGCGAGACTTTAGCCAAGCCTCGGGTTTCAACCCGAGGTTGGCAGATATCTCTACACAGAATAACCGTTTCAATGGTTTTCAAAGGTGAGAACCTGGTGAAACAGTTGGGTTCTTGTCCATGGATAGTTATACTCGCTTCCTACAGTCTAATCTGGAAGACCGCATTAATTTAGCAGCATCAGTATAGCAGCTCCAAAGAACCTCCAACTACAAATGAGCAGCGCAGATATCCAGTCGGGCAGCCAGACTCTCGTTCTCATTATCACGGCACACCACCAGATCAAACTCATCGCAAGAATCGGCAGGGCAAACGCCAGGTCGTCTGAACGAAGGGTCGTATAGAAAATAGAGACGATCAGAATCATCGAGGCACTCCATTTCAGGACGGGGCTGGTCAAATCACCAAGCAACACCGCCTCTGTCCTGATCGCCCGTATCTCATCTCCCTCGATGTCTATCCAATCCAGCATCAGTGTATCAAAGAAGAGAAGCAGATAGACTACCAGTGTCAGCATGATGAAATGGGGAGAATCAATACTCGTTGTTTCCCTGGAGAAGGCGAGAGGAACACCGATCGAGCCAAAGGTCCAGACCACTGCGACGGCATGGGTCTTGGCTCCGCGTATATCTTTCATCCGTTGAAATCCTCGAAGTCCTTTTTCAGGAATGATCGGAAGGATATATGCGAGAGCCATGAACCCCAGGACTCCAGCAAGCAGGATACTCTGAAGGTGAAAGATAAAGGGGAGAAGGAGTAAACACCCGACGACGAAGGTCAGCGGCATGAGGAGCCACACGAGCCAGGGTCGTTCCTCGTAGAATTGAACTCTTTCCGGGTGGCTGATCTTGTCCTCTTGACTGATCCCTAATCCGCTGTCCCCCAGATAGATCGACCAGACCACAAGAAAACCGGAGAGGAAGATCGGCCGGGGGAGGGAGAGTCCCATCAAAGCGGCGCAGCTCCACAGCAAAGCCACGGCGGAAAGCGCCATGATAACTTGCGAGTGAATGATTGCTTCGAGAACTCGAGGCAGGGACATGGGAAAAAGGTTGGCCTCCGGCAAACCGACGAATGAAGGTCTACCACAGAGACCTTGGTGCGAACAAACCATTTCAGGCAGGATATCTATGAATAACATTGGTTTTCTTGGCGGCGGTAACATGGCCTACGCCATTATTAAAGGAATACTCAAGAGCGGGCTGTATTCAAAGGAGAAGGTTCTTGTGACCGATCGCTCGGAAGAACGACGTCAGTTCCTGAAAGAGGATCTGGGCATCGTCGTTCTGGATTCAAATGAGGAGCTGCTCAAGAATAGTGAGGGGGTTCTCTTTGCTGTGAAGCCTCAGAACATGAGCGAGGTCATGGCGGAAGTGAATCCCTTCTGCCGCGGAGAGCAGGTCTTTCTAAGCATTTGCGCAGGCACGCTGGCGAGTACCATCGAGAATGGTCTCAAGAATGATGATAATGAGAAGCCGCGCGTCGTTCGAATCATGCCAAACACTCCCGCACTTATCGGTGAAGGAATGGCCGGTATAGCAGGCGGCACCTATGCCTCCGATGCAGATATACAAATCGCGAAGAAGATTTTCGACGCTGTGGGCTCGGCGGTTATCATTACAGAAGCTGAAATGAACGGACTGACAGCCGTGACGGGAAGTGGTCCTGCCTTTCTCTTCTATTTCATCGAGGGGCTCGTCAAGTGTGCTCTGGAGGAAGGGTTCTCCGAGGAACAGTCCAAAGAGATGGTGCTTCAGATGGTTTTCGGAGCCGCCTCGCTGGCTCGCACGTCGGAGCATTCACCAGCAGAGTTGCGTCGGATGGTGACATCGCCCGGTGGTCTGACCGCAAAAGGGATTGAGTCACTGGAGAATGACGACTTTCACAAAGTGCTGAAGAATTGCATTATAGCCACAAAAAAACGCGGCGAAGAATTGGAAAAGGAAGCATCATGAAGTTTCAGGATTACTTTGAACAGGAACTCACAGAAAAGCTGCAGACCGCGGATAACTTTCAGAGTGCCATTAAAAGTCTTCAGGAGGTAATGCCAAAACTGAAGTCTGCTCAGGATCGTTCTCGTGCGTATTACTGGCTTGGGAATATCTACATGTCAAAGGCGACGAATGCTCTCTCGCAGGGAGAGACGGAGAAAGCAACAAGCGCCTTTTCCTATGTAGAAGAGTTCTATGTGAAGTCACTCGAAGAGGATCAGGGTGCCAGTTGGTCCAGGGTCAGCCTCGCTCGTTATTACCTTACCTTTGGTCAGTCGCCACGAACTGCAATGGAGCTACTTGAAAAAACGGAGGAAGAAGCTGAACCTGTTTACCGTCATCAGGGTATGGCGCTTAAAGGTGTTGCATATGCATTTATGGATCAAGGCGACAAGTCTATACAGTGCCTCGATCAGGCATACTCTCTGGATTTCAAGGGCGTTCTGGAGCCCCAGCAAATAGATCTGTCATCTTTGATGTACATGAACGTGTCGGGCATCAAGTTTACAAAGGAAAGTGCCGGAGCTATCGTTGACCGTTTGGTTGAGCTCGGAGTTCCGGAGGATCAACGCCTCCGGCAATTGAGGACACAACTGGGAGGGTGATGAATTAGAGTTTATTCAACTCTCTCGAAGAATTGAGTTCTGGTTCTTGCCTGAAGAGCAGAGAGTTCAAGAAGCGTTTTGATGGTAATCATGCTGACTGTATCTCGAAATACTCAACTTCCGAGGTCGCTTCAGGAACGGGCAGTCCTTCTTCTGCCAAACCTTCAAGATGGAATTCAATCGCCTCTTTGATGAGCTTAGCTGTCTCCTCTCTTGTTTCCGCGACCGCGACGCAACCAGGTAGGTCGGGTACATACGCACCATACCCGGATTCACCTTTTTCAATGATAATGGTATATCTCATTCTTCAATTCCTGCCTGTTTCAGGATGCTCTTCAAAGTTCCTGTCGGAATGTCTATACTCGGTTTACCAGCTACTGTCACAAGCCCGGGTTTGGTTGAATGCTAGAGTTGCCGGTGGCTGCCGCGTGTCCTCACGCCTTGCCAACCATCCTCGTTTAATATTTTAAGTATCTCCTTTACCTTCACTTATCAATCCTTTTCGTCAACCAAGTTGTCATGAGGTATGAGTGCACCGTGACATTCGGTTAATAAGATTACAGGCTATATCTTCTCTTTAATATATTAAATCAGTCGGTCCTTATGGATCAATAGGTTGATAGTGCAACAAAACATAATTTTTCTCTCTTGACATCTGCGACACTTGTAGCAGATAGGGGGTCAGATGTCACAATAGAGAGAAAGCCGTATGTCAAAGAAACGATCTCCCCTTTCCAGCAGTGAATGGTCCATCATGAAGGTGGTCTGGGAGCTCCAGCGTACCAACGTTCGCGAGGTTTGCGAAGAAGTGCAGAAGCAGGAGTCCTGGGCCTACAGTACCGTAAAAACCATGATGGAGCGTCTTGAAGATAAAGGCTATCTTGAATCGAAGAAGGCTGGAAACAGCCGGTTATATGCGCCAAAAGTTGAGGAAGAAGAGGTCCGTGCCAAGGCAACCCGAGGATTCCTCAAACAGGTTTTTGACGGATCTCTTGGTTCGCTTGTGAACTGCCTTGTTGAAGAGAACGACCTGACAGAAGATGAATCTAAAGAGATCATGAAGCTGCTCAGGAAGAAAAAAGGAGGAGAGAAATGATTTCGGAAATCAACGACCATGCATCATTGGTAGTCGACTGGCTCTGGACTGTTTCATGGCAATGCGCGATCCTTGGGGGAGTTGTCTATCTCATCACATCTCTCATGAAGGGAATGCCTTCCTGGGTTCGCTATACACTGTGGCTCTTGATCCCGCTCAGGTTGATGATTCCACCCGGTGTTGCTATTCCCTTCAATGCAGGAGAGATCTCACAATCAGTCTATAAGACCCTTTTTGCTGAAGCTACTTCAGCAGAGGTTATCGACGAGGGCATCTCTATCACCGGCTTTGACATTGAACAGGGGGTTGAGTATGCCACCTACTCTGCTGCTCAAGCCAATGTAGGAACTACGTGGAGTTTTGATCTGATCATCGTATCACTCTGGGCTCTGGGAGTCTTCATTGCCCTGTCTATTGTTCTTTCACAGTTCATGCAGATTAGTCGGGTGTTGAAGACTTCCACAGTGCCGCATGATGACTTGGGAGAGCTCTTCAGGGGTCTATGCAGGGAACACGGCCTGAAGTCTAAGATTCAATTGAAGGTGACTGCACACGATACTTCCCCATTCGTTTTCGGCGTCTTCAGACCAGTCGTGGTGATTCCTGAGCAGCTCCTTGAGCGTCTTCACCGGGAAGAATTGGAAGCTGTTCTTCATCATGAGCTCATTCATGTGAAGAAGATGGACCAGTGGGTAAATATGGTTGTTATCTGTATTTCGGTGATCTTCTACTTTCATCCTTTGGTCTGGCTGGCGAACCGAATGATTAGAGAAGAGCGAGAGCGTCGCTGTGATGAGCTCGTAGTAAGAGACCGTGGGGTAACCAAAGATACTTATACGTCGGCACTGATGAAGGTTATGAATTTCCACACAGAGAGGATCGGGTTTGTGATGAGTACCATGGCAGATGGAAGAAGCGCGAAGAGACTTAAGTCTATACTGAGCCCAGGAGAAACGAAGAGATCTTCCGGCGTGGTCGGATGTCTGATTATTCTATGCTGTTCTTTATTGTTCCTCACTCTTGAAGCGCGTGAGGTCGAGGAAGAGGTCAGTGAAGAAGTGATGCTGGCAACTGAGATTGAACAGGAAGTAGATGAAGAATCGCAAGAGCCGACTCAACTCGGGGTCTCGTCTTTCAGTGTCCTGCCGAAGGAAGAAAACCTGAGTGAAGAACAGAAGCTGCAATTTTTTCGAAACGTAAAATATGTTGTTGAGACGCTTCTCTACTCCGCATCAGGAAAGGCGAACGCAGAAGCCAACGGCAGGAAGCTTCTGGCAAACGAATCAACCTTTCAGATGATCATCATAGATTATCAAGATAACATCGATAAGGTTCAAGAGTATATAAGCCAGTTAAAATTAAGTTCCGCTGCCGATGTTCAACGAATGACGAAAGTGTATTTCCTGAACTATCAAGGCGCTGAAAGTGTGGTTCAAACGCTAAGAAAGCAGTTTAGAGAAGATACGAGGGCAGGTCGGTTTCTTGTCTTCCCGATAACAGACCAGAATGGATTGAGGGTGAATTATTCCTCTAGTTTTGATATCGTAAAGGTAGAGAAGTTCATGAGCGAATATGATCACCCGAACTATACGGTGGACTTAGAACTGAACCCTCTTTATCTCACCACCATGAGTTCAAGAGATGAAGCTGAGATAAGGGAAAAACTTAGAAAGAGTGAAGTTACCTTTGATAGTGTCAAGAGATGGGAGAAAGAGAAAAATCTAAATATTGTTCAGTCACCACGGATCACCATCATTGCTGGAGAGTCAGCCGAATATCATTTTGGAATGGGCTCAATGATAGAGGTACGCAGAGGGAAGAAAACAAGTAATGAGCTGGAAGACCGACTGAGAGTTGAAGTGTCGACACAAATGCCTAGCTCTGGGCATATCAAAGCATCGGGTAGAATAGTCTCCATTTCCGGCACGAAGGAAGTCGAGACACTTTTTCCGATTACTCTATTTGAAAACAGAGACGACACTGGCTTGATCAAGATCGGATACACATCTGCGTTTTCAGGAAAGACAGAGTACCTCCTGATTCAAGGGAGTTATCGGTGAATGCCCAATCAACTGTTTCTAAATGTACATACGAATCAGATACAGGCTTCAAGTAGTCTGAAAGGGAAGTTTCAATACCAATTCAGTCTATCTGTGAGCACAGTGCTGGATTTACTCGAACCGAGACAATCCCCCGGTCTTATTGCGTGTTTGACAACTCTTTGCTTGTGTTTCTGTCTACTTACTCTTCAAGCGCAGGTAATTGAGCAAGTCACCGTTGAAGGAAAACAGGAGCTAAAAACCATTACCTATGAAATACCTGGTATCGGTGATGACCTCAGCAAGGCTCAACAGGATGAGTATATAAGTAAAGTACTGGAAATATTGAAGAATTGGCTTTATAATCAAGGTGGAGAACAAAAAGCACTCGCGAATGGTAGAAAACTCATTGGGAATATGGAAGCGAAGAGTATTACGGTCATAGATACACAGGATAACCATGCGAAGGTAAGAAAATTCCTTGGGGCATTTAAAGGATTTGTTAAGGATCATCCTTATAATCCTCTTCCTGATATTAAAGAAATCTATAATTCATCAATTGGTGTGAAGGACCTGACAGAGCTAGGGAGTGTATTTGATAAGGTTGATTACGAACGATTTATTTATCATGAAGCTCCTAAAGGTATGATCAACAAATTCTACCCGATAGATCATCAAACTGTTGCAGAACTACTCGAATTGTTGAATCAAGAGTTTGATTCTGAAATACAAAATGACTTCTTCCTCTTCGCTATAGACGTCAAAAGCAATACGCTTCGGCTGACGTACAGGGAAGGAGCAGATTTAGAACCCATTCAGAGTATTATCAGGAAGTTCGACCTACCCAATGATACTGCTATTGTAAGAGTTAGAAGTCTTGATTTCTCCGGGGTTTCTGCAAGTCACGTCACGCAAGCGAAAGAGCAACTCAAGGGGGGTACATTTGATTCTCAAGATATTGAAGATTGGATTGCCAGAAACCTGGTGAAGATTGGCCATGATAGGCGAGAATTTCTGAAAGCAGGGCAGGCTTCGCAGATTGAAATGCATACCTTTGAAGAATTTCTTATCGATCATCCTTCTGGTGGTTTACGTCCCGCCAATCTTTGGATTTTTCTATCACTAAAGATAAAGTTCCAGAAGTCTAATGGTAATATCATGAAAGGATCAGGGCTTCTTACATCACGTTTTACTGACAAGGTGAAGGAAACAGTTTTCCCTATTTCATTATCAAAGACCGAAGAAGAGACAGGCTTACTTGCAATCGGCTATACATCAGCATCAACCGGTGAAACAGAATATCTTATCATGACAGGGAGCTTTCGATAAATGTCTCTCCAAACCCTTGCAAACAAACTGAACATTGGCGATGTTCTTTCCGATTTGTTGAATTGGAAAGCTGAGCCACTTCATCACTGGAAGCAGGGCGAGTTTCATCACGATCATGTCATTCGTATACCCGAGCCTCCAGAAGATATTCCCGGAAAGGTGCTTGTTGTCAGTACAAACTGCAACGGTGCGGTGAAAGAGATTCTCTGTTTTTCCGATATCCCTGACCGCTGGGCTCTCTGGAAGTGGAGATGTCCTGAAAACCCTGAATTCGAAGGGAACTTGCCTCCACTTCTCGATCTGGCGCGGACCTATCAGTACTTTAATGCGTGCAGGCTTCTCGAGCCGGATACACGCTCGGAGCTCGCTCCGGAACACCGACGACGTCAGCGAGGCGGTGGCTGGGTTCCTATTGATTCGAATGAGGATTAGACTGTCGTACGCGTTCCGCTTGCGAGCTCTATCGCCTGGTAACCTGAGTGTGTATAGTCGATGGACTCCTGTAGACTTCGTAAAGAGATCTCCTCATGTGCAAGCAGGAGGAACAGCGCCGACGTCAGCGTTCTCTCTTGAGGCGTTCCATTGGGGAAAAGGCTGTTCTTGAGTCTTGTTCCATGGCGTTGAATGGTATCGTCTCGATTCGCCAGGTCTGATCTGAGATACCCTTCCAGCATCTCTCCACCGCGAGTGAGGTACCGTGACAACTTCTCAAGGGTTCGACGGACCGCTGTGTCGTTGCTCGTGTCTTCGATCATTTTCCGAAGTTCCTCCAGAGATCCTTCAAGGTTTGTTCTCTTCCCTTCAAATGCTTTATAGACATCGAGTTCCTTTACAAGGTTGTCCAGCCGTTCATCCAGCCCGGAAACTCCCCCCTTAAGTAAATCCTTTGTATCTATATCAAGCTTCTTCATGCTTCTCACGACGGGCGTATCGAGGAGCATCAGGTTGGGTCGGGGGAAAAGTGCTGGCCTTGGAACCTCAAACTGTGCATAGAGTTCACCCAACTGCGCATGATAGAGAATTTCCCCGGGACCTCCGATGTAGGCAACAGCAGGCAATATTGCATCTTGAACGATTGGGCGCAGCATCGCATTGGGGCTGAAGGCTTCCGGATTGATTTCGAGTTCTTCCAGGAACTCTTTCTTTGTAAACTCTTGAGCGACATCACCCGAAACAGGATCTATCACTTCAAAGGTTTCGTTCTGATAGACAACTTTACATCGTTTCTTACCAAGATGATAGAAGAAGTTGATCTCATTCCCATGGCGATGAAGGAGGGGCGTCACGCCGAGCTCCTGTATCTTTTCGCCTGCACGCAAGACAGACTCAGTAGATTTTAGAGGTTGTTCTATCTCCCGCGCGATGACCTGCTTTGATCTTTCGCGCATGAAGTTCAGTCGAGGAGCGACGGGGATTATTCCCAAGGGTAACAGCAGCCGACAGAAGAGCGCGACAAAGTGACTCTCGAAGTTCCGGTATGTATCATTGAAACTCTTTTGGATAAGTTGAAATAGTTCCTTCTGTGTGCTCTTGTCGGGGACGAAATCATTCAGGAGTTCAAAAAGGCGGTTTTGTTGCGCAGTATCAAGTTCATGCTCGAAGACGGATTGATGGTCTTCGTTATCATCTTCAACCAGCGGAAGAGTCATGAGCTCTGAATTCTCATCGAGCCAGGTTACGCTCGAAACCTCTTCCAGGTCATGGTCATCGGACGCCACCCAGAAAAGTGGAATGCACGCGACCCCTTTCTCTTCCTCATAGGAGCGCGCCCAATGGATTGCCGCGAAAGCTTTGTAGAGCACATAGAGAGGCCCAAGTCCGGCGCCTGCCTGTTGTCCAGTGATCACTACCCGGGTTTCTTTTTCACTCAACTTGTCCAGTGTCCTGAGCTGCTCGTCCCTTGCTCCGTGGTCCTTCAGCCACTCTTTCCACGAATTGATCTCATCACCGGTGAAGGGTTCGGAAATTCGATCATCCGGCCATTGATAACAGGCCGAGGCGTAGAAACCATGAGTTCGAGGGTCATTTCTCTGGTAAGCAGTCTGCCACTGGGCAGGGGTTGAAAATGGTTGGACTGTATCAGACAAAGCGCTGTTTTCCCGTTTTTTCAGTTGTGCTGAGGCACTTTAAGCGAAGCTCAGGCCCGGGGGCGACCATTTCATAAAGCCACTTAGTGAATCGTGGGGCGAGCGGATTCGTTTTTGCTCTTTCCCCGGGGAAGCGATGTGGCAGGATTCTGTCACAAGTCATGATAAAGGACCATTGAAAACATGAAAAAAGCCGATTTCGGACTCATCGGGTTGGGTGTAATGGGGGAAAACCTCGTACTTAATGTTGAATCAAAGGGATTCACAGCAGCCGTCTATAATCGAACCACAGAGAAAGTTGATGATTTCATTAACGGACGCGGCAAAGGGAAGAACTTCATCGGGTGCCATTCCATTGAAGACTTCGTAGCCTCTTTGGAGCGTCCCCGGAAAGCAATGATTCTTGTCAAGGCAGGCAAGCCTGTCGACATGGTGATTGAATCACTGCTCCCTCATCTTGAGGAAGGCGATATCATCATTGATGGTGGAAACTCTTACTGGCCAGACTCCACACGCCGCACCAAAGAGCTGAAAGAGAAAGGTATTCTCTTTGTTGGGACCGGTGTGAGTGGAGGAGAAGAAGGCGCTCTCAAAGGACCTTCCATGATGCCCGGCGGAGACGAGCGCGCGTGGAAGTCTATACAGCCAATCTTTCAGGCGATCGCTGCCAAGGTAAATGATAAAGAGGTTGCCTGCGACTGGGTGGGCGACGAAGGTGCTGGCCACTTTGTGAAAATGGTTCACAACGGCATTGAGTATGGTGATATACAGGTTATCTGCGAAGCATACCATCTGATGAAAGATGTTCTCGGTATGGAAGCCGATGAGATCGGCGATACTTTCCGCGAATGGAATAGTGGCGACCTTGAAAGTTACCTCATTGAAATCACAGGAGACATTTTCAAGACCAAAGATCCTGAAACAGGAAAGCCTATGGTCGATATGATTCTGGATGTTGCCGGCCAGAAGGGCACCGGTCGCTGGACTGTTGTTGATGGTCTTGAGCTCGGTCAGCCAATCACGCTTATCGCTGAAGCCGTTTTTTCTAGAAACATTTCTGCGATGAAAGATCATCGCGTCGAAGCTTCAAAAGTCTTGAAGGCAAACGGAACCAAGGTCGATGCTGATAAGAAAGAAATGCTCGAAGCTATACGCTCAGCCGTTCTTGCCAGCAAAATGGTTTCCTATGCTCAGGGCTTCCAGATGATCGAAGAAGCTGGTAAAGAAAACTCGTGGAAGCTGAATAA
Source organism: uncultured Candidatus Sumerlaeota bacterium (assembly GCA_964437365.1). Classification (GTDB taxonomy): domain Bacteria; phylum Sumerlaeota; class Sumerlaeia; order SLMS01; family SLMS01; genus CAYTGM01. The sequence goes on from CAYTGM010000041.1 coordinate 14,405, forward strand.
AGGCGCCATTGCTCTCATGTGGCGTGCAGGCTGTATTATACGTTCTTCATTCCTCGGGAATATACGCGACGCCTTCGACAACAATCCTGATCTCTCAAACCTTCTTCTCGATCCCTGGTTTACCAAACGCATTACCGAGTGCATTCCCGGGTGGAGAAAAGTTGTCGCAGCAGCCGTCACAACAGGAGTTCCGGTTCCCGCGATCTCCAGTGCGCTTGCCTACTATGACAGTTTCCGGACCGAAAGTCTGCCCGCGAACCTGCTACAGGCTCAACGCGATTACTTTGGCGCTCATACTTACGAGCGTACTGACAAACCTCGTGGAGAGTACTTCCACACAAACTGGACAGGAGAAGGTGGCTCGACCACTGCCTCGAGCTATAACGCGTAATGTCGCGTAAGAGCATCAACGTTCTTGCCTTTGACATTGGCGGAACAAAGACCAGTGCACTTCTTGCAACGTATATCTGTGGAAGCGATCAGCTTCCACAGATTCTTTCCATTAAGACTCGTCAAACAATACATGGCACGCTAACCCACCGCCAAATTGCCAGCTTCCTCCAATCATTGGGAGAGGACGCAATAAAGGGGCAGATTGATTTCAGGCCCGACGTTGTTGGTGCATCAGTGGGCGGTCCTCTCTCCTTAAAGCAGCGCAGACTGATCAACCCTCCCCATTTGCCAGGATGGGAAAGTCTTCCTCTTGAGGATATTCTTGAAAAGTCCTTCGGTGTTCCTGCATTCATGGAGCACGATGGCAATACCGGGGCACTCGCTGAATACTACTTCGGCGCTGGGCGAGGCTGTGACAATATGATATTCCTCACGCTGGGAACAGGCATCGGGGCGGGCTTTATTCTGGATAGAAAACTATACAGAGGTAGCACTGATAGTGCAGGGGAGATTGGACATCTGAAACTTGCAGATGATGGCCCCATGGCCTTTGGCAAAAAGGCTTGTTCTGAGAGCTTTTGCAGTGGGTCAGGGATGGTTAAGCTGGCCCGCTGGTTATTCCCGGAAGAAGACTGGGGAGACAAGCTGACTGCTAAAGATTTGATTCAGATGAGTGAAGAGGGACACGAGTCCGCGCACAAAGTTGTGACTCTTGCCACGCGCAAGACAGGAGAATTGATATCACTCCTGACCGATACACTCAATCCAGACCGGATCGTCCTTGGGAGTCTCGGATATTACAGCTCTGATATCTACATCCAGAATATCAGACGTTACGTGAGTTGGGATACCCTTCCAGAAGCTGCCAGTCATGTCCAGATTATCAAGAATGAGTTGAAGGATAAGTTGCAGCCAACTGCGGCTGTGATGGCTGCGCTCTATCGCTACTCAGAAGAGATTGAATCGGTCCTTCCGTCTTCCCGGGCCTTCGGCTAACTAGATGACCCCATTTCATAAGACTTCAAGTGGAGCTTATCGCTGGGTTGATCAGTTCGCGCATAATTCATCCTGAGGGGTTTGCCCTCCGTACAGTTAACTTGCGTGACACTTTTCGTGCAGCTCTTTTCCCGGCTCATCAGCGGGGTCCACTCTTCTTTCCCTTCTGCCTGGTAGAGGTGGATAGCGGGTATCTCATCAAAAAACTCTCTTCCTGATTCCTGCCACTTTCGAAACAGCTCGGCACGATAGGGGAGCACTTCATCTGCTTTCCAGGATGAGGAACTGAAAAACAGCTCCGGGTCTTTCAATCTTTTGGACGTTAGGGGATGATCGATGAAATGGGTGATTTGAAAGACATCCTCCTGATCCACAACAAAGAGTGTAAAGGACCGGTACCTGGTCAGGTCGAGCTGCTGGCCAATCATACCGACGGCTTCTTTCGCGAGCGGTGCTTCCAGAATCTTCGGAATGATGAGGCCTCGTGATTCCCAATTCTTCTCTCTCGACTTTGCATCATAGTCGGCCTCGTGATAACCGTTCAGCAGGCAGGCGGAAACTCCATGTGCGTTTACTCCAATCCATGTGCCCCCGCCGACTGGGTCCTTCGGCATCATCAAGCCAGGATCGGTTGTCTGCATCTGAGGGGGAATTTCCTCTTCGCGATCGCGTCTTTCGTCGCGGTTCATGGTGAGGAGATAGCCATCCTGTTTTCTGAAAATCGTGATCGTGCACATGGAATAATTTTGAAGGTCCAATCGTAGAGATTCTGGCTTTCCTGGGTGAGGTACGATAAGTATGCCAGAAGATTGAAAGCACCAGATTTTTTCCCGGTTTTCCGTTGACTCATGCTGGGGAGCTCAACAGGATGCCGACCTGTTTTGGGTAGGTGGCCGAGTGGCTGAAGGCGCGCCCCTGCTAAGGGTGTATACGGTTCATACCCGTATCGAGGGTTCGAATCCCTCCCTACCCGCCACACCTATCACGTTTTACAGGTTTCATATCCCCTTCTTTGCTCACTCTTAAGTGAGGAGCCGTTCCATGGATGCCTCACGTTTCAAGATCGATCGTCATTTTTCTTCGTAAAAAATACAGCATCCTGAAACGATTCCATCCTGATATCGTTCCGAGATCGAACGAGGTTGCTTCCACTATCGAACCATTCCAGTGGTTCCATCATGCATCGAACATGGTTCGATCATGCATCCATCCCCGGGGACAAGGCAGGTATAAGAGATATAACCGATTGTTGTGGATGAGTGGTAAGAGGCACCCATTTGATTAGG
>CAYTGM010000042.1:0-9959 GCA_964437365.1 uncultured Candidatus Sumerlaeota bacterium
CAGCATTACAATTGTTTCAAATACCTCGTTCTGGGACAGCCTCAGGAGATCAGCGATCCCAGGGAATGAGCAACTTTTAGTCGTGCGGTCGATGTCTATGTGCAAACCGTTGAAACGGTTCTCTGGGGTGTTTTTGATTCATTTACCTCATGATAAATCATGAGGCCTGCGGCAAAGCCCCGCTCCGTTCGGAGAGGTTTTTCATAGGCCCGATTCGCGTGAATGTATTCTCTGTGTCTCTGCGCCGCTGCGGGAGATTTATATACTTCAACGGTTTCGTTTAGGACAGAACGCATAGACATGAGTTGCATGGTTAACAGGATGAGTGAAGGCCTCGCTTCACCTTGAGTTTCACCCTATATGGATCTTTTTCAAATCCGTGTTCACCCGCGTCCATCCGTGGTTCAACAGGAAGACGAAGTCTTCCTGAGTGAGTGAACAACTGTGAGCACTAAGCAGGGGGAGAGTGGCATCGTACGCGGTTGCTGCATGAGGCCTATCTCACGATTAACCTTGTTCCCCCCTAATTTCTGCCTGTTTGCCACCTGCTTCAGAATGCAGGTTGGAAGCAACCAGCAAGCAGGTTGCATGCAGGTAGTTTGGACCTTAACGATTCCTGGGTACGGCGAAGGAGCATCGGATACCGTTTAGAGACGCTCTCGAAGTTCTTTGCCGTTATCGATAGGCTGCGACAGGAGCCTGCGGTAGCATGCATGCCTCGACATAGAACCACTATTGCTGCGCTTCCCAGCTCAAAGAGCCACGCCTCTCGCTCACCATTTATCATAACATCACTTCTGAAGAATACTCTAGTTTCTTATCGCATTCGATTTGCTATGAGATAGGAACCACAGGGATAACATGAGTGCCCGGATGAAGTCGACTTGGTATAGATCTCAATCGTTCTGCTCTGGCAAGAGCCATCTAGCGAAATAGTTGAGGTGTTATCGTCGAAGCTTTTACCTGCGAATCTGCCAGAGGGTAGGATGCCTGATTTGAGGCTTCTCGTGCGGAGTTGACTTCAGATGCGTCGCTTATTCATTGCACTCTTCGCCAATATCAGCGACCCTGTCATCCATGATGAAACCACCACTTAAGCATAAAAGAAGATTCATGAAGCACGGGTCTATCGAGTTCTCAATTTTTCAAGAGTGTTTTGCTTCCTTTGACGGAGGCGCGATTTTTGGTCATGTCCCTAAGGTTGTCTGGGAGAGCAAGGTCAAGGCAGACACGTATAACCGGATACGATGTGCCTGTAATTGTTTATTGATTCGCTTGAATGAAGAATTGCTTCTCGTCGAGACCGGGATGGGCTCGAAGTATAATCAGGATGAGAAAGAATTCTATTCTTTGGAGTCGAACAGCTGGGAGGCTTTTCTTGCTTCTCACAGATTAACCCACGATGATATCAAGACAATCTTACTCACACATTTACATCTGGATCATGCCGGTGGCTTAACGATTCAGGACCATGATAACAACCTGTCGTTGCGCTTTCCCAGTGCTGTCGCCTATACGCAGAAGAATGAGATAGATGCTGCACTGCACCCGGACATTCGCAGCAAGGCCTCCTATCGTCCGGATGATATTCAGCCTCTTCTTACGAAAGAGGTGCTCATTGGTCAAAGTGGCAGTGGAGAATTGTTCCCCGGCTGTGAAGCGATCATAACGGGAGGTCATACTTCGAATCACCAGGTCTTCCGTTTCTCAGACGGCAAACATGAACTCTGGTACCTTGGAGATATAATTCCTTCCCGCTTTCATCTGAAGCCTAACTGGGTGATGGGTTATGATCTGGTGCCTTTGGAGGTGATGAAGGCACGAAGTGATTTGTTGCCCCGCCTGGCCCAGGATCATGTTCGAGTTATTCCAGGGCATGACGCAGAGTATCCTTATGGAATGATTGTTCCAGCAGAGAAGGGCTACAGATTTATACCACAGGAATGGGAGAACTCAGAATGATTCATATTGGTGTGATCGGAGCAGGTAAAATTGCGCAGCACGCTGTTATGCCAGCCATAAACCTGACAGATAAAGCCGTGCTTGGCGGTATCGCATCTCGGTCGGTGGAAACAGCAAAGGCACTCGCAGAAGAGTTTTCGACGTCACCATTTTCCTCTTACGAGGAATTGCTTGATTCGCCTGAAATAGATGCAGTCTATATTGGTTTGCCCAATGGACTACATCGAGAATGGACTGAGAAAGCTTTGAGCGCAGGGAAGCACGTTCTATGTGAAAAGAGTCTGGCCTTAGAAACAAGCGATGCGGATTCTATGGTTCGCAGGGCAGAAGAGGAAAATCTGATTCTTATAGAAGCCTTCATGTATCGTCATCACCGGAAGTGGGATAATGTGTTTGAATTGATTCAAAGAGGTCATCTCGGAAATATCAAGCATATACACGCCGAATTTGGATTCAACTTTAAGGACAGTGAGGATCATCGCTGGGAAACAAAGCTGGGTGGAGGAGCCCTGTTCGACGTTACCTGTTATCCCGTCAACCTCTCGCGTTTTCTCTACGGGGAAGAGCCAGAAACCGTCAGCTGTCGAGCTCAATTGCGACGTAACCGAGTGGACGAGGAGACAATCATCGAGCTGAAATACTCCGGTGAACGGACCGCTCTTGCAAAAGGCAGCTTTGCGAATGACCTGGAGCAGTTCGTAAGAATCAGCTTCGAAAGCGGAACTGTCTATATGGCAAACCCATTCACCTCCAGAGATAAAAGGATTCAGATTTATCTGGAATCCATGGGGAAGAAAGAGCGATTTCAAATTAGTGGAAAGGACCACTTCCTCGCTGAGGTCGAGAACTTCTGTGATTCTGTCTCAGAAGGAAAGATCCTCTCGCCATCAGAAAACGGGTACGGAAACGTTCGGGTGCTGACTGCCTGTGTTCAGTCTTACGAAAAGGATGGCGAGGTCATACCGCTCAGTCCCTAAGATGGCGCAGGGGGATTGCTCTTTTGGCAGAATTCGAATTGAGAAACGAGATTTGCTCAGCCAATAAACTCTTGCAGTAATATCCATGCAAGTATACCTTATGGACTACTGTCTGTTAGATGAATTCCACAGGTGTCGTCATTGGGGAAGAATAGAGAAAAATCCGGTTTCAGAGAGCCAGAGCAGTTCATCAGAAACTGCATTGTTCTATTAGATTCACGTCTTCAACCAGTGAACAAACTGGATGAGGAGATTGTATCTATACTCGAATCGGCTCAGTTCATGAGTCTCCTTAACTCGGAGATGGAGAGTGGCCGATCTGAGATTGGCTTTCACTTTGAAAATGTCATTGTGAAGGGACAGCGGCTTTCCGAGGAGAAGGGCAGAAAGGATATACCATATGTTCTCCTCTCTATTGTTTTCCTGACATCTGAGTTTCAGGATCTGGCTGCAATGGAGGAGTACTGTAACGCTTTTCCTGATCATGTTTTACTTCTATCAGGCGACGGTGTGATTTTGGATGCGAAATCTAATCCATTTGTAAAGTCTCATCCAAAGCTGACCTCTTCCGAACTTACAGGCAAGAGTATCTTTGAGTTTCTTTCTGGCATCGCCCTGCAAGAGATGAAAAGGTCTCTTAAGGATATTTCTAAGGTCAAAGGAGCACGTGATGTTGTATTGCATCAGGGAGAAGCTCCTCTCGAACAGTACCTTGAAACAAGACTGCGCTGTCTATCGAACGGCGGTATTCTTGTCTTTATGAGGGATGTCACACTTCAGGCACTGGAAGAACAGAATCTGGAGCTGCGTGAAGAAAAGTACCGTAAGATTATCGAAGACCAGAGCGAGTTGATTTGCCGCTATACGCCAGATGGAATCCTCACTTTCGTTAACGAAGCCTATTGTCGCTATTTCGGAAAGTCTCGAGAAGAGTTGATTGGAAAAGGATTTGAAGGGTTCATCAGTAAGGCTGATGGCGAGAGAATATCTGCTTTAAGCGGGAATGTAACTCCGGAAACTCCTGCCTTTCGAGTGACACATCAGGTATACCTCCCCGATGGAAGAGTGCGGTGGCATTCCTGGACGAACCGTGGACTTTTCGACAGTAACAATCAGGTCCGTGAGTTCCAGGGAGTTGGTTCAGATGTTACTGAAAGGATCGAGGCAGAGCACGCTCTCATTGAAAGCGAAGAAAGATTTCGTCAGATGGCGGAGTCCATTGATCAGGTTTTCTGGATTTACGACCTGGAGAGGAAATGCTATACGTATATAAGTCCAGGGTTTTCACGGCACTGGGGTATAGATCCACACCGCTTTCTTGGTGAGTCTGATGGATGGGCCAGTTGTATCGTCAACGTTTATGAAAAGGAATATAAAGACGCGCTGGCTTCGGGGTTTCGTCGCAAGCATGAGATCGTTTATCAGATCGTACGGAGTGATGGCGCAGTCAGATGGATAAGGGACCGAGGCTTCCCTGCCTCTTTCAGAAAAGGTGAGAAACTCCTCTATGGTGTCGCTGAGGACATTACCGCTTCGAAGGAAGCGGAGCACCGAATGCACCTGAGTGAAGAGCGGCTCGCTCTCGCCCTGGAAGGGACGGAAGGAGGTGTTTGGGACTGGAAATGCAATACCGGTGAGTTGGTTGTTTCAGATCAGTGGTTGAGAATCATCGGATATACAAGAGACGAGTTCCCTGGGAACGCTGACTGGTATTTTGAACGGGTTCATCCTGAAGATATTGATCTCTTGAACGAAAAGATTAAGGAGCACCTGGAGGGGAAGACTCAGACATACTCATGTGAACACAGAATGAAGAGACCTGATGGTACCTGGCATTGGGTTGAAGGTAGGGGGAAGATTGTTGAGGTTGCTGAAGACGGGAGCCCTACGCGATTTGTGGGAACCAATACAGATATTTCTCAGCGCAAACGAGCCGAGGAAGATCTTCGAATCAGTGAAGAGCGTCTCCAGCTTGCCCTATCTGCCAGTGAGGATGGTCTTTGGGACTGGGATATTTCGAGTAATAAGATTTATTTCAATTCGTTCTGGATGAAAATGATCGGCCTGAACACAAAGGAATTTATCTATACAATTGATCAATGGCGGGGGAGCCTCCACCCACAGGACCAGGAACTGGCCGAGAGAAGATTGAGGGCGCTCTTGACCATGGAGAGCGATACCGTTCGTTTCGAGTATAGAATTAAGATCAGTTCCGGTGAGTGGCGATGGATTGAAACTGTTGCTAAGATTGTTGAGGTAGAAAGGGATCAGCCCGCCCGCGTGATCGCAACTCATAAAGATATTCAAGCAAGCAAGATGAGCGAAGAAATTCTTAAGGATGCGAAGCGAAATGCAGAAGAAGCTGCTGAGGCAAAATCAGAGTTTCTTGCTACGATGAGTCATGAATTGCGGACGCCTTTGAACGGTATTCTGGGCATGATCAGTGTCTTGAATGAAACGCAATTATCAAAGGAACAGCATGAGTTCTTGAAAATTGCGCATGCTTCAGGCGAGAATCTGCTTTCTCTAATCAATGATCTGCTGGATTTTTCACGTATAGAAGCAAGAGGTATTGAGCTTGAGAATTCGATTGTTGATGTTCATGACCTGGTGATGTCACTGGTAGAATCTCTATCTAAGTCTGCCCAGGAGAAAGAACTTGAAATCAATATTTCGTTCCGTCCGGGAACTCCACGCCGCGTCATGGGTGACCTGGGGAGGTTAAGACAAATCTTTCTAAATCTGATTAATAATGCTATCAAGTTTACTCATGAAGGATATGTCTACATTGTGGTTCGGGGAGACTTTGAAGGTGATCGGAGAGGGCTTAGTTTTCAAGTCATAGACACTGGAGAAGGAATTCAGGAAAAGGATTTGAAGACACTGTTCGATCCATTTAAGCAGGGCATTAGAGACCGTGTAGAGCGTCCAGAAGGAACAGGGCTCGGTCTGGCCATCGTCAAGCGACTCGTAGAACTCATGGGAGGTTATATAGACATTGAAACGAAGAGGGGGAGTGGCACGACATTTACCATCCGTTTGCCTTTGGATAATTCTGGCGGTGAAGTCTTCTGTCCTTTAGAAACTGAAAAGAAATATTTTCTGATTTCCAGTGTGGGAACAATGCATGACTCGATGAAATGTTTTCTCGGGAAAAGTCTTGAGATTATCAATCTGCCCGACGCGGGAGACGCAGCTGGACTCGGGTCGTTCACAGAAGATTTACGGGAAAAAGCGCGCGACGGTCATCAACTGCTGATAGACGTTCCAACATCAAATAAAGTCCGTCAGGCTCTTGAGCATCCGCTGGAAAAGGTCTTTGAGGTCTGGCCTGACAATTTCATCACCTTACTCTTACCTTACTATCCACGAAGTCTCAGGGATCACTATTTGAAATTCACGACCGCCCGGGTTCTTTCAAAGCCGTTTCGTCGACAGTTGTTTCTGGAAAGATTGGAAGAAGGTAAGACAATGGCGCAGAGCATGAACGTCTCTACTACAAAAGCTGATACATCTGCCGATAAACTTCCTTCTCTTGAGGTGCTGGTTGTTGAGGATAATGTGGTAAATCAGAAAGTTGCTCTGTTACTTCTGCAGAAAATGGGACATCGAGTTGAAGTGGCGAATGATGGGTTTGAGGCACTCGTAAACCTGGAACGAAAACGTTACGATGTTGTGCTGATGGACTGCATGATGCCGAAAATGGATGGGTATGAAGCGACCAGAGCTATACGTACATCAGGGAAACGATTTCAGAATATACCAATTATAGCAATGACTGCCTATGCGATGAAGGGTGATAAAGAAAGATGCCTGGAGGCAGGAATGGATTCCTATCTTCAGAAGCCTGTCGATCCTAAAAGACTGAAGTCTTTACTTGATGAAGTCATTCAACTCAACAAGGGAATTGTATCAGTGAGAAAGGAAGAAAAAGGAGATGAGGCGCAATCCGAGAAGGGCTCGCATCATAGCAGGCTGGACTATTCGGTCTTGCTGAACTCTGCTTCTGGTGATAAGGAGTTTATGCTGGAATTACTCTCCATGATCAAAGCGGATATAAAGCAGAGAGTGCCCAAGCTTAAAAGGAAGTTGAACGCAGGTGACATGGCAGGCGCGCGTGTGGAGGCGCATACCCTGAAAGGGCATAGTCTACACATCGGTGCGAAAAGATTTTCTGAACTGACGCTTGATGCCCAAAGAGCCTGTGAAGAAGACGAAAGAGACACCTTGAACGATCTGTTCTCGAAAATTGAAGCCGAGGCTGAAGTGCTCCTGCAAAGAATCTCGGAAGACTATCCAGAGATTTAATAATCTTTCAGCCTCGGATCAAGTAAGTCTCTCAGGCCATCCCCAAGGAAATTAAAGCCGAGCACGGTTACCAGTATCGCAAGTCCGGGAAACAGCGGTAACCAGTTGTAGAAGAGTATATACTCGCGACCATCAGAAAGCATATTCCCCCAGGTTGGTTCTGGAGGTTGAGCACCAAGCCCAAGGAAGCTGAGGCCAGACTCTGCGAGAATCGCGATGGATATTCTCAATGTACCATAGACCAGCAATGTCCCAAACAGGTTGGGAAGGATGTGACGAAACATGATCCGCATCTTGCCTGCGCCCAGACCTCTCGCCGCATCGACAAACTGTTCCTCTTTGAGTGATAGAACAGACCCACGAACAAGACGCGCATAAGTAGGGAAAGTTGCAAACCCAAGAGCAAGAATCACAGGAAGTGATGAAAATGTCAGGAACGATGGAAAATTCCATTCTTTCATCTGCTCTAGAAGATAGGGACCGACGGTAGCTGCCACAGCAATTGCCAACAGCAGAAAGGGGAACGCGAGCATGATATCAACAAAGCGGGAGATGAGTCGATCCCACCAGCCTCCAAGGTAACCCGCGAGCAGTCCAAGCGATGTCCCGATGCTCATGCCAATCAGAACAACCATGATTCCGACAAGAAGAGATGTCCTTGATGCATATATAATGCGAAGCAGTATATCTCTTCCAAGGTGGTCCGTTCCAAAAGGGTGCTCCCAGCTTGGAGGTTCCAGCGCCTCGGGCAGATTATTCTCGATCACTTTGTCCCACGGGGCGATGAATGAGGCGCTTAAGGCTGTGAGAACCAGCAGGATGACAACGCACAGGCCTCCCAAGGCAAGCTTGTTCCTCTTAAACCGTCGCCAGAATTCATTCAGCTCATTCATTAATTACTCCCTGCGTTGTCTAGTCGAATTCGGGGGTCAATGACGACATACAGAATATCTACCAGCAGATTGACAAGGACGAAAGTCGTAGCAAGCACAAGGACAACCCCCATCGTGACGGGAAAATTCCTCTCATGTATAGAGTCGATCAGAAGTTTGCCAATGCCAGGCCAGCTGAAGACTGTCTCAACAATGACGGAACCACCCAGTAATGCACCTAGAGACAGTCCGGAGACTGTCAGGAAGGGAATCAGTGCATTGCGAAATGCATGTTTAATAATGACATTCCACTCGCTAACGCCCTTCGCTCTGGCAGTTCGAACGTAGTCCGTACTTAATACCTCCAGCATCGATGAACGCAGAATTCTGCTCAGGAATGCTCCGGTTCCAACGCCGAGGGTCAAGGCTGGGAGAAACATGTAAGAGAGCGAGAATGCCTCAGGTCTACCGGCAGGCGGGAACCACTCAAGATACCTGGCGAAGATGATGATAAGTTCCAGACCCAGCCAGAAGCTAGGCATCGCGAGAAAAACAAAGACGGTGATACGGGAAACATTATCCAGAAGGCTTCTGGGATACACGGCTGAAAGAATGCCAATAATCATTCCTGTCAACGTGGCAAAGAACATGGCCACAACAGCCAGCTCAAACGTTGCGAGTAGCCTCGAGGTGATTTCGTCCCAGACAGGTCGTTCCGTTGTAATCGATTTACCCCAGTCGAGAGTTAAGATTCCACCAAGCCATCGAAAATACTGGACAATCAGCGAGCGCGTTACCAGTTCCCGGTCCACGAGAACCTCGATTGTCTCGCCTGTTTCGGCGGCAGTGAAGACAAGCTCAGGGAGAAGGATCAGCCTGCCTGATTCGTCGATCGATGATGTCACTTTGACTGGCACATTCCGATCGGGAATGTGGATGCGTATATCCACACCCTCCTCACTCGTTCCGATATCGGTTTCAGGAACGAGAAAACGGAGGGTATCTTCGCTCTCTTCGACAATCAAGGTCGCGTCATCGCCACCTCGATAATATTTAAAGCCCAGTTTAACGTATTCAGCGTCTATAGCTTCCTGAGTCGCTTCCGGGCCCAGACGCATCTTAACGGGGTCACCTTTAGTTGTGCGCATCAGGAAGAACGTGAGTATTGAAATCCCCAGAAGCGTAGGGATGAGTTCCAGCAGTCTCTTTAGAATCGCTACCATCTTATTCGTCCACTACCTTTACACCTTCGAAGAAGTAAAGCCCGGAAGGGTTGACTGTATAGTTCTTAACGCGTTTTTGAACTCCAACATTCATCTGATCATGAAAGGCGAATACCCAGGGTGCTTCTTCAACGATGATTGCCTGAAGGTCCTTAAGCATCTGATCTCTCTTTTCTGGATCTGTTTCTGCCTTAAAGTCTTTGATCATTTGATCTACATCGTCGTTCATGAAGAACGATGAGTTACTGTAAGAGTAAGAACGGAACAGAGGTTCGAGAAAGAAGTGAGCTCTCTCTCCACCGACCCAACCGCCGACATAGATATCATAGACTCCGTCTTTCGTTGGATACATACGTCCATCACGTGTGAGAAACTCGTCAAACTTGCTCCAATAGACACCATTGTCCAGTGTAATCATATTGATATTCATGCCGAGGTCTCTTAGATCACCGACTGCTGCATCAGCAGCACTTCTATAAAGGCCGGATTCTCTGGTCCACATGTCAGCAACGTAGTCTTCCGGGTATCCTGCCTCTTTGAGGAGTTCCTTCGCTTTTTCAGGGTTATAATCGTAATATTCAATATCTTCATTGAAAGCTGGCAGGACAGGAGGAAGA
>CAYTGM010000043.1:0-7859 GCA_964437365.1 uncultured Candidatus Sumerlaeota bacterium
GCCTAATCAAATGGGTGCCTCTTACCACTCATCCACAACAATCGGTTATATCTCTACCTGAAAAGAGATCTTCCAGCGAGTGAATGAAACTTCGATAGATGAGTCTGACCACTCTTCCTGGCACCCCGGAATCGAGTTTCGGGATCAGCACTCGGGCCTTTTGATCGAAGCTTCCCTATTTTTCTTTTCCCGAAGCGGTGAACTTAATGAGGTGGTGTCGATCACGATGCCTCGCATTTCCCGTAAGAACATCTTGACGGTGTTCCGCCTCATCCACGGAATGACTCAGTAAGCGTGTGATTGTAGCTTAAATTTTACCCGTTGAGACCATGCTGATGGCCACGCTGAGGAAAACAAACCAGCGTAAATTACGAATATATAAAGGCATTCTCTGCCTTGCTGTTTGCTTTTTGCTCCTGAGAGTCATCTTCGGAGCCGACAATCAGACCGGCATTTCCTATTATACCACAAAGATCTTTCAGCCTGTGATGCGACTCGGAGCTTCGGTCTCTAACGCAGTCAGCAACGGCATGCTGATGATCGGTGGAGAAAGCGCTCTTCAGCGGGAAAATGAGCAGCTTCGAGAAGAGCTCATGGAAATGAAGCTTCAGAAATCAAAGAAGCGCTCGGAAGAGGCCCTCGCCTCACTCATGCAGGAGGTTTCGACGAATCTCCCGAGAGAAGCCTTCGATCTGATTCCTGCTCCCTTACTTTCTTATCCTCTGACCGGAGATCGCGAGATTCTCTGGATTGGCGGTGGCGAAGAGGCGGGGTTCGAGCCGGGCATGATTGTTCTCAGTTCGAAAGGCATCGTAGGAGAAATCGTCCGGGTCTTTCCAAACAGCGCCGAGGTAGAACTTGTCACCGACGAGAAGAGCACCTGGGGCGCCGAGACCAACAAGTCTCATGATCTTGGCCTCCTCAAAGGTACCGGCAGCAACGGCTGGGTTGAGTTTCATCTTACGGTAACCGCTCACGAAATGGAAGTGGGTGATCTGATTGTTTCATCCGGCATGAGCGGTTCCATCGCCCCCGGAGGAATTCCCTTCGGACAGATTGAAGAGATTTCCGTGAACAAGAAAGGCGAGCCGGTCGCCCGACTGAAACTTCTGCAAGACCCTCGAGAGATCCGCACCTTCTTCGTTCTTCCCCACCAGAAAATTTCAGACAAGGGGATGCCGGGATCGTGAGCATGGTGAAGCACCCGATCAGGTCGACGTTGTTCCTGATGGTTCTTGTGATTTTCCTCGGACCGCTTCTTTCCAACCTGTCGATAGACGTCCTGCTCTTGCTGGGAGCATTGGCTCTCCCCCACTACCAGTTCTCGCAAAGGATCTTCATGGCGCTTCTGCTGGCGTTACCGGTTGCTCTTTTCTCAGGAGTCGCCGCGTCTGATGTAGCGCTCTGGTCAGGAGCTTCGATATTTCTCGCCTCGCTGCTGATTCAGGATCAGGACGAAGACGAAAATGAATCCCACGTAATCATTCTCGGAGCGACGTATATCGCCTTTGCCTGGTTACTGGGATACTTTCTTCCTGTTTCCTCAAGTACAGGCGTCCCGGTTCTCTCATTCATTGTAACGGTGCTCTGTTTTGCGCTGCTGACCGCTATACGTTTAGGCGTCGGTATTTTCATGAGCAAGGGATCTTCAGGTAGCCTCATCAACCAACCCTCGAGATCACGCATTGCAGGGATGCTTAAGTGACGACTCAGACAATCACAAACTGGTTTTCACTCGATGGTCTGGTTGAACGACTCGACATTATCCGTCACCTCGACCTGCCGTTCCTGCTGCTGGTGCTGTTCATGGGACTCTTCGGGATCTGGATTCTTGAGGGTGCTGTCCTGGGAAATCCCTTTCTGGAACGAGCCGTTGATAGACAATTTCTCTTCTTCTGGATCGCTATCGGAGCTCTCCTTGTCGCGACCATGATCGATTATCGCTGGATCAATCGAGGAGCCCTTGCGCTCTATGCCTTTAATCTGCTGGCGCTCGTCGCCGTTCTTGTTGGCGGAGAGCGCATAAACGGAGCGCGGTCGTGGATATCTCTCGGTCCGGTTAATTGGCAGCCGAGCGAAACCATGAAGGTTGCTGCAGTTCTTGTTTGTGCACAATGGATGGCCCTACGGCCAGAAGAAATGACTTCCTGGAAAGGCATTTTCGTTCCGGGTCTTATATGCGGTATTCCTGCCGGATTGATCCTGATACAACCGGATTTAGGTTCGGCATCCCTCTTCTTTTTTCTCTTCCTGGCGATGATGCTGATGGCCGGCGCATCCCGACCCAAACTTATCTTTGTTATCATTTCTGCCTGTATAGGCGTCGCCGCAGCCTTTCCCTTTCTAAAGCCTTACCAGAAGGCGCGTTTGACCACGTTCATCAATCCTGAAGCCGACCCCACAGGGAGCGGCTATAACGTGATCCAATCGAAAGTTGCCATTGGAAACGGGGGATTCTTTGGTCGAGGCTGGGGTGAAGGAACCCAGGGGAACTTTCGTTTTCTCCCCGAGCATCACACGGACTTCATCTATGCGAGTCTAGTCGAGCAGTTGGGGTTGATTGGAGGTCTCTTTGTGCTGATGCTATACGGCTTGATCATCTGGAGAATGGTCGTTGCCATGAGTGTAGCAAAAGACCGCTTCGGAGGGATTGTGGTAGCGGGCTTGATAGCGGTCATCGCCGGTCATGTGGTGATGAATATCGGCATGACCATGGGCCTGATGCCTGTGACAGGAATTCCGCTGCCGTTCCTGAGTTATGGCGGATCGTTTCTTGTGACAACGTTTGGTCTGTTCGGTATTGTGCTGAACGTTGCGTCGAGAAGATATACCTTTGTAAAACTTTAGTCGTGATCGTTGACAGCGTCAGCGGTTGTCGTGGTCCCTGGGAGCGCTGGCCGGTGGCCGGCTCTTTTTAGGTGAGGATGACTGTTTGTATCGATGTTCAAAAGGACGCTTCCAGATTCGCGATCAACTCATCCACAGAAACGCAAACCATGGAGTTTTTTTCAGTATGAGATCAGCTCCTAACTCTTGATGAGTGAAGAAGACAATTGCAAAAACCGAGCCGGTCACCGACCGGCGCTCCCAGAAAGAGATCCTCACCCTCCCCTCCACAGGTTCTAATTACTGGCTTCCGCCAAACAGATTCGGCGCTCCGATTGTTCCCTGAAGACTCTTGAGATATGCATCGCTCTTATAATACTTCAGGCGTTCTTCAGCTCTTTGAAGTCGATCTGCGACTCCGATTTCCTGAGCCTTTCTGTGATGCATCGGATTCTCGAGAAAGCTCTTCAACTCTTTCACGCCGCGTTCCATGTGCCGTATATCTTTCTTCTGCTTGCGAGATAGACATTCATGGTACCATTCAGACTGAAGGAGATATTCCCGTGTGAACATTTCACGGAGCTCAGGCTCGTGGATGCCTTTACCCTCGTAATGACCATGAGCCATCACGTGCAGAAGAACTTTGAGCGGAGGACAGGCCCCTTCAACACTTCCATCATCGAAATATGTTTTCGCGACCCGTTCCTGAGCTTCGGTGATGTTCTTGATACCATCAATATACGAATCGTAGTCCTGGAGTTCAGGCTTGAGAATTTCTTCGTTAAAGACGCTGGCAGGGCTGTCAAAGACACGACCGAAGAACTGTATCAGGAAGGTCTTGGTGATACGATAACCCAGACGACTTGCGAGGATCTTTTCTCCGTTGTGGTCAAAGTCATTCAGTTTCTCAAGACATCCTTCATTAATTAAGAAGCGTGGGTCCTGCTCGGACTCGGAAAGACGACTCCACAGTTCGGGTATCAGCAGACTGATATCATGATCCATTCGGTACTTCGGACCAACATAGCCCGCAGCCGTGGTGAATCCCTGATAGCCCGTCAATATATATGAGATCAGTGATGCATTGAGATCGGCCGTTGGATGGATCGAGTTGAATGGCCCTTTGGTCAGGGCGCCTTCGGAACCTGCGCCTGTGGTAGATGGAGACTTACCGGTGAGGCTGCAGATAAAGTCCATGAAGAGCTCGGGCAGTTCCTGATAATGAATCGGGTTATAGACAGCGAGGGCGCGAATGCCTTCTTTAGGCTGAGGAGGGTTGTTACGCCGTCCTGGAAGGACAGCGTTAACCGGGAAGAGGATTTTGTCTTTACAAGGAACTCTCCGGCTGAGCTTTGTTGAGATTTCGGCGAGGTAGCGTCCGCGAGGGTCAACGAGGTCAGGCCGGATCTGCAGATAACGAGGGTTCTTTGTTGGCTTGCCGTCGACGATACGAGGGTGGGCTGATGTTGTAAAATAAGAGCCGTCGGGTTGCTGTGCAGAACGCTTGATCAAGTCTTGCATGGGCTCTGTATATTCGTGAAATTCAATAGCATTCTGGAGAAGTTCTCGGGCCTTGGAAACGGGCATTGGCTCAAAGTTAGAGACGAAGTTTTCCTCTTGAGCAAGGTCCCATTCTGTTTGTTTATCATACCCTCGATGAATAGCTTCGTCAGGTCGCTGAAAGAGACGAGCTTCGCAGTTTTGAGAGATTTTGAGGGATGGGTTCTTGTAGGGCAGGTTCAGGGACTTAAGCTGTTCTTTGGGAACGACGATAGAAGCTGTAATATCGTCTTCCATCTGTACTTTGGCAGCGGGCACGAAGTCCTGACGGAGCTTGAAAGTACGCCAGTTGCCTTCGTTTTCAAGTCCAACACGAAGATAGCAGGCAACGAGGGCACGTCCGTCGAGCTTTAACTCATGACCTGGTTCTCCATTGATAATGTCAGCGCTGAAATGCTCGCGCCAGTTCTCACCCCACTCTTCACGATAGAAGCGTTTAATGATCAGAACAAGGGCGATGATATACGTGGGTATGCTGTGCAGCCATTTGTTGTATTCATCTGTGAACTCTGAATCAGAAGCATTGAGAAGGCGAATGACTGATCCCAGCGATCGCTTTGGACTCAGGAGCGGACGTGAAGGCGTATCTTTCGAGATCTTTTCACGGAACCGGTCACTATAGTTCTTGTTCACAATCTCTTCTACACGATCGAGATCGCTCTCAAGGTCGGCCACAAAGAAAGGTCCATAATGTATCGCGTCTGATAGTGATTTAGAGATTTCTGACTTGCCGCCCCCAGAAACAGTACAGGGCTTGTGACAGAAAGTTCCTTTAGCCGTGGTTCCAACGAGCCTCCATGAGGGAGCTCCGGGATGTTTTTCCATGTCAATCTTGTAACCGCATGGGTGAACGTAAGTCACATCGGGCGAGAGAGGTATAGAGGTAACCTCTTTTTTGGCAAAGCCCCAGGAGACTGTCTGCTTACGCAGGTCAATCTCCACATCCTCTGGGACATAATATATATTATTATAGACCTTATCGATACCATACCCCTCGGGCTGAAGGTCAAAGAGATCACCATACTCTTTCTTGACTTCTTCGAAAGTCTGGTGGTTCGAGGCAATCTTAGCATCGATGGTAAAGGTATCGCCTAAACTGTAACGGGGGAATGCGATGGCTCCGCCTGCATGCTCTTCCTCTACCCCACCGAAAAGGTTCGAGGCAAAACTGATCTGAGTTTTGACTTCTTTCTTACAGTAGCCGAAATAGTTATCGGCAATGAGAGTAACAGTGATTCCCTCTTCATTGCGAGCAGTGATCTTGAAAGGGAGACCTTCGTTATAGACATCATCTTCTTTCTCCCAGCACATCCCTTCTTTGATTTGCCGCTCTGTTGCGTCTTTCTTGTTGGGGAGACCAAGATCCTTTTTCGAAAGCCCTAAAAGATGAGGGGCAAGAATCACGGCTCCGCTGTTGCCGGTCCAAGTTTCGAAGTCGAGTGCGAAATTATTCTCGGGAAGGAACGGATCCCCGCCGTTTCCGAAGATCGATTCGATAAAGTCGAGGTTGCTGACGAGACTACCTGGAGCAAAGAAGCGTACTTCCATGCGTTTTTCTTCGCTGAAACCGGAGATAGCCGGGGCAACGAGCGGCTTGACCAGAAGACTGACAAAGGTTCCGGCAGGGTTCTTTTCTTCAGAGAGAAACGGGAGCTGGAGAAGATCCTCGGGAGGTTTCCTGGCGATCTTCAGCATATTGGCGAATACGCGCCGCGGCACCTGCTTTTTATCGAGAGGGACGGGTAGGCCGTCTTCAACCACATGGAAAACGCCTTTTGTCGTCCTTCGGTCATTAACGGGATTATGAAGCACTCCCTGTGTAACTCGATAGGACTGAACAATCGAGTTGGCGAAATAGTTCCCTTCCACGGGAAGAGAGAGCTCGCGTGCGAGGCCTTTCTTGTCGAGAACGAACGTTTCCTCAGGAAGAAAAGAGGTGCCTGGATCGCGAAATTCCTTCAAATAAGATTCAAGAAAGTTGTGAATTCTTTGATCTACAGGAGGCAGTTTATCCTGCAGAAGTCGTGTTTTTTCCCGATAATTGCG
This sequence comes from uncultured Candidatus Sumerlaeota bacterium, assembly GCA_964437365.1. GTDB lineage: Bacteria > Sumerlaeota > Sumerlaeia > SLMS01 > SLMS01 > CAYTGM01. The sequence goes on from CAYTGM010000043.1 coordinate 6,433, forward strand.
TAGGAGTCCGTCCGAGAGCTCGAGGAATTCCTGACCATATTTTTTATAATTGGGTAGTCCCAGTGAGGCTAATTTCAGATTTATGTACCGTATCAGGTATTTTCTCTTTTTATCAAATTGAGGTTTCACAGCTTCATTTACCGGATTGATCATAGTTGAGTCCTGAACGAGATAGGATTAATGTTTCATTGGGAAGAAGGTACCCTTTAAAGGTTTGTGGGAAAAGTGGTTTTTGAGTGAAGGGCGAGAATGTGCCAATTTGGACCGTACTGATTTGACAAATGGAAATCATCTATGACAGAGTAGGTAAGGATCGAATGATTTACGATAAAGAGCATTCATCATTTGTATAGACGTGAAGTTCTCGGGAACGTTCAAACTTGTCTTGCCAACTCCCCCGGGATACTCCAAACTCCTATGGTATGAAGCATCTAATTTATTGACTAGGAAATAGTAACTGTATGAGACCTTTCGGTATTGCTGGAGTACAAATGTATCTCTCAGCACTTCACAGCAACGTACCAGCCATGTGTGATCGCGTTGATGTGATTATGAGGCTTTTTCCATGGGTTGAAATGGTGATGTTCAGCGAATTAGCCCCTCTTGGACCTTTCACAAAATATGCTGCGCCGTTCCCAAACGAAACAGAACAGCGCTTTCAGGAATTGGCAAACCGTCATCGGATCTGGCTCCTCCCCGGCTCTATGTTTGAGCTGCATCAGGGCAAAGTCTACAATACAGCCTCGGTCATCAATCCCAACGGAGAGGTTGTGGGGCGCTATCGTAAGATGTTTCCTTTTTACCCCTATGAAGAAGGAGTCGAACAGGGAAAAGAATTCCTTGTTTTTGACGTACCTGATGTAGGCCGGTTCGGTGTGGCGATCTGCTATGACATGTGGTTTCCAGAAACGATCAGAACGCTCGCATCTATGGGAGCTGAGGTGATTCTTCATCCAACCCTGACAGCAACGATTGACCGAAAAGTGGAATTGAGCATTGCGACTGCGAACGCTGCAATCAACCAGTGCTTTTTCTTTGATATTAATGGCCTTGGTGACGGCGGGAATGGGGAGTCTATCGTTGTAGGCCCACATGGTGAGGTCATACACGCAAGTGGAACGGGACCGGAAGTTATTCCGCTTGAAATTGATCTAGACAGAGCTCGCAGGGCTCGGCAGGTAGGACTTCGGGGGCTGGGTCAGGCCCTGAAGAGTTTCCGGGAAAGAAAAGTTGATTTCGACCTCTACCGTGGTGAGAATCAGGATGCGATAAATTACCTGAATGAGTTGGGAACTCTTGTCAAGCCACAGCGGAGAAGACGAGGACCTTCTGAGTTTCCAACAGTCGAAAATGTGCCATTTGATGCGGATCAGGGACGGCAGTCTGAGAAACCTGCTCCGAATGAAACGGAAATCGATTCCAAAATA
>CAYTGM010000044.1:0-5389 GCA_964437365.1 uncultured Candidatus Sumerlaeota bacterium
ACGGGTGCACTCTTCTCTCTCAAATGTCATCCACAACTTTAGGGCATATCTCTCTGTGGAATATTTGGAATGTCCGTGACAGAAGGTCCGAACGATTCCACAAGAATCGAGGTAATCCTACACTCATCCAATTGGAATACTCCTCCATGGTAAGGTGAAGACCGAAAACGAGTTGCCTCGGAATTACTCAATCTCCATGATGTGCTTGAAATCCTCTCACCTCAAATTTGCACTTTGGAGTCAAAAATGTACCCATTCACCCCCTGCCGCTCGATCATGTCGGCCATCGTTGTTACCCTCGCGTTTTGCGCTCCCAGCCTCACCCGTGGCTCCGATGAGGAATCTGTCAAAGCCGACTTGATTATTCACAATGCCAGGGTATGGACCGTGGATGATTCTCTCCCCCAGGCAGAAGCAGTTGCCTCATGGAACGGTAGGATTCTCGCCGTAGGTGAAAATGAGGAGATCGAATTGTTCATGGGAGAGAAGACTGAAGTCATCGATGCGAACGGCATGCTGGTCCTTCCCGGATTCAATGATAATCACACGCACTTTATCTCGGGCGGGTTTTCTCTCACGGAAGTTCAGCTCAAGGATTCGAAGTCACATGAAGAGTTCGGCGAACGACTTGCCGCTAAGTCGAAAGAACTTCCAAAGGGCGCCTGGATCACCGGAGGTTCCTGGGATCATGACAACTGGCCCGACGCAGAGCTCCCTACGGCAGAACTTATAGATCGCTATGTGCCGGATCGTCCTGTCTTTGTCAGCCGATACGACGGGCACATGGGAGTCGCAAACAGCCTTGCACTCCAAATGGGCGGTGTAGACGCCAACACTAAAGACCCCGAGGGTGGAGTCATTGTTCGTAAGGAGAACTCCATGGAACCCGCCGGTGTGCTTAAGGACACCGCTCAGGGACTTGTCCGACGCGTGATCCCAGACTCCTCATATGAAGAAGAGAAACAGGCCGCGCTGGCTGCTATACACGAGGCAAACCGCGTTGGAGTCACCAGTCTAACTGACATGAGTGGCAGCCCTGATCGGCTTCGTATCTATCAGGAGCTCTACAACGAAGGGAAACTCACGGTACGTATTGACATGCGTATCCCCTTATCCAGGTGGCAGACCTATGAACGCATGGGAATACTTGCAAACTTCTCGAACGAAAACCACATCAAAATTGGTGGCCTGAAGGCTTTTGTCGATGGTTCTTTAGGTTCCAGCACAGCGCTTTTCTTCGACCCTTATGTACAAGATCCAAGTACTCATGGCGTCTACGTCACTCCCCTTGAAGACTTGGAAGAGCAGGTTCTTGCCGCTGATAGAGCAGGACTTCACATCGCCGTTCATGCAATCGGAGACAAAGCGAACTCTGACATACTCGACATCTTCGAGAAAACGATTCAAGTAAATGGCGAAAGAGATCGACGGTTTCGTGTAGAGCATGCACAACATATTCACCCGAAGGACTTCGAGCGCTATGCCGCGATCGGAGCCATCGCGAGTGTTCAACCCTACCACGCTATCGATGACGGACGCTGGGCGGAAGGTCGTATCGGTCATGAGCGCTGTAAATCATCTTATGCATTTCAATGGTTTGAACAGGCAGGAGTTCTTTACTGCTTTGGGTCCGACTGGACTGTCGCGCCGCTCAATCCACTATTGGGCATAGACGCCGCTGTTACGCGTCGTACCATAGATGGAGAAAACCCTGGTGGATGGTTTCCCGAACAGAAGATCACGATTGAGCAGGCGATATACGCATACACCTACATGTCAGCTTACGCAGCTTTCGATGAAGACGTCAAAGGGACCATTACACCGGGAAAACTGGCGGACATGGTCATTGTTGATCAGGATATTTTGACGATTTCTCCCTTGAAAATCCCCGATACAAAAGTGCTCTATACGATTGTCAATGGCGTGGTGATCTACAAGAGCGAGTAATGGGTTAAGCATCCAAGAATAGAAAGAGTTACCTCTTAAATTCGTTTAAATGACAAAGACAAGATCTGCAACTCACAGTATCAAGAGATCTAGATGAACAAGAATAATAATGAAATTGCCGAGCACCCCATCAACATCCTCTTCATCTGCTCGAAGAACCAGTGGCGTAGTCCTACTGCAGAAACGATATACCAGGAACATCCTCAAGTTAATGCCCGCTCAGCAGGGACTGCAAATTCCTCAAAACGGAAGGTAAGCCTTCGAGATTTAGAGTGGGCCGATTTACTGATCGTGATGGAAGAAAAGCATCTTTCTCGACTGCGCGAAGAATATCGTAATCACACAATCTCAATAAAGAGTTATGTCCTTGATATACCTGATGAATACGGATACATGGATCCGGATCTCATCAGTGAACTTCGAAATGCCGTTGATCCGATCATCGAGGAGCTGGGGAAGGAAGATCATAGATCGCCATAGATCAAATTTCATGTATAAAGAAAGCCTGTCGGTAGATAGTATCCAACAGGTCCATTAGATAAGTGACGGTTGTTCGTTTTTGCATCAAGTAACAATTGCATTGAGTGCTGATCGCGTGCGCTCAAAAACCTCTTCCGGTGATCCATCAGCGACAATGTTTACGAGCAAGCCTTTAGCAGCAAAATACTCTTCCAATGGTCGGGTGCTCTTTTCGTAGACTTCCAGACGTTCTCTGATGGACTCAGGTTTATCGTCGTCCCGTTGAAAGAGCTCTCCACCGCATTTGTCGCATAACCCTTCTGACTTCGGCGGATTGAATGTCAGGTGGTACGTTGTTTTGCACCCTGAACAGGTTCGCCGGCCGCTCAGACGCTCGATCACTTCGTCTCTATCGAGCGTATAGTTCAGGACTGCATCCAGCTGAATGCCCAGCTTGTCTAGAATCTGATCGAGAGACTTAGCCTGGTCGACGGTGCGTGGGAACCCGTCCAGCATGAACCCGTACCCACAATTCAGACAGGCGGAGCGTTCCTCCACAAGCGCTACCACCATTTCATCGGATACGAGAAGCCCCTTTTTCATGGCCTCGATGGCATCCTGCATCGCGGGGCTAAGCCTGCCCGCTCCTAAGCCTTTCGCAGCCCGGAAGACATCGCCCGTAGATAGCTGACAGGACTTAAACTCTTCACAAATGAGCTCGGCCTGTGTCCCCTTACCAATTCCGGGAGCACCGAGAAGGGCGAGTTTTAGTGCACGCTGGGGGTGGCAATCCTCTCTTGTACAGGAACCACCATTCGGATGAAGCCATACTCCTCGACTGTTTTTAATGGTCATTTTTATTCCTCCTGATCTTACTCATTTATTTTCTAATTAAATAAGAAAATCCGAGGGAGGGCGTCAATTCGTCTTCGCAGAAGGATGGTCGATTCCTGAACTTTCGCATGGTGGAATTTTATACGAAAGATTCCGTTCAACCAGTGAATCCATGCCATATAGACGAGTACGAATTCGTCAACCGATTTGGCAAACACTCGATTCTGGTATGGTTCCGATCCTGACTGAGGAGGAAGACCAGATCCTCGCCAGGAGTCGACTATTGGGGAAAGACCTCGTTGGGTGTCTCTCGTTTCTCCTTCAGACACCTTAAATTTTCGAAGGTCGTCTTTGCAATTTGCTCAATCGCATTGGAAGTGAAGAAAGCCTGGTGTCCTGTGATCAGCACGTTGGGAAACGTCAGGAGTCGTGCGAAGACATCATCAGAAATTATTTGATCTGAGAGGTCTTCGAAGAACAGGTCTGCTTCCTCTTCGTAGACATCCAGGCCCAGGTATCCGATTTTTCTTTTCTTCAATCCATCAATAAGTGCTTCAGTATCAACGAGAGCTCCTCGACTGGTATTTATCAGCATCACTCCAGACTTCATTTTTGACACAGCTTGCTCATCTATTAGATGGAAGGTTTCTTTCATTAAGGGACAGTGAAGCGAGATGATGTCTGATCGCTCGTAGAGGCTATCGAGACTTGTATAGGACCCTCCATACTTCTTAAACGCTTCGTTCTCTACAGGATCATAGCCGAGGGTAGTTACGCCCAAACCACTAATGACGCGGGCAAACTCGACGCCTATCTTACCCGTTCCTATTACACCTATAGTTTTACCTTGTATATCAAAGCCAAGCAGACCATCGAGAGCGAAGTTACCTTCTCGTACTCTATTATGAGCACGGTATATTTTTCTGTTAAGAGAGAGGATAAGAGCAAGAGCGTGTTCGGCAACGGCAGTAGGAGAATATGCGGGAACACGAAAAACACGAATGCCAGCATCTTTTGCAGCATTTAGGTCGACATTATTGAAACCTGCGCAGCGCAAAACAACCCCTTGTATACTTTCTTCTTTAAGACCTGAAATCGTATCCGCATCGACGCTATCGTTGACAAACACACAGACCGCATCTGATCCGCTTGCGAGGGAAACAGTATCTTTCTGAAGCGGCGCCTCATGATAGACAATTTCAACAGAACCATCATCGTTCTCTGCGTCAAAAAATCGACGATCATAAGGCTTGGTTGAAAAGACCGTGAGTTTCATATACTCTCCTTAAATACTTTCTTATCCAAACATCAAGAAGCACGCCATGCTGGAGGCTAGGCTACATATCTTTTAATGGATATTCAAGAACAAGATCTCGAAGTTCGTAAATAAGAAATCTAAAGTATTACTCTGATGGAAACATTGACGCAAATGGGGTCCATGAAATCAAAGCCTTTCTTTTTTTTCACGATCAACCGATTCTGATTCTTTCTCTTTAATTTCCGTTACTTCCTCGGAAATGACATGGGACATTCCCAAGTATCCTGGCTTGGTGATGATCTTCACTTGAGTCTTGTGTGGTTCAACTCTTTCCCAGATCTTCTTAGAGACATCAACTCTGTATTCATCGTGGACATCAGAGATTGGTTCAACAACGAGGTACTGGCCATCTTCAGTTTCGATTATACGTTTGACTATACGGATATGTTCACGAGATTCTCCAGTATCCCATGCTCCATTGACCCAACTTAAAACACAACCAGTGCCAACGAAAGTCGTAAAGATAAGAAAAAAGGAGAAGAAGCATAAGAAGCTTAGCGGATTTGTTTTTGTAACTCTCTGGTCGAAATATGGATACTTCCAAAGGATCAAACCCAAGAGAGGCAAAGGAATTACTGAAAGGGGCAATATCTTCAAAAACCAGTACTCAACCAGATCCATATCGCGGATCAATGGATAGGCTGAGGTAGAATATAGACCGAAAAGGAGAGCAGGAATTAATGTTAAGAAAAAGAAGATTGCCATAATCGGATAATAGGGAAAAACTATACGACCCGAAGGGTTTAGATAGTTTGGCATCGTCTCATTTCTTTGAAGTTCAGAGTGTCTTATCGACTTAATATGAAACGAGTGTTCTGGGTTGCTTTCATC